>CAVSAK010000001.1:0-29285 GCA_963725965.1 uncultured Actinomycetes bacterium
CGCGGCGATTCTATGGAACCGGTTAGCGTCGTTCTCATGCGCCGCCCCACCTTCCGGAAGTCGCCATCCGAGTACGACGAGACGTTCATGGAGACGATGGCGACCGAGTATCTGAAGAGAACGCCATGGACCGAGCTACGGCTCCAGGAGTTGCAGGCGCTGGTCGAGCCTGCAGCGGTCGACCGGATCATCGATCTGGGCTGTGCCACCGGCGCTCTGACACATTATTTCTCCGAGTTCGGCGCCAGAGTTGTCGGAGTCGACTCAGCAGAGCAAGCGATCGAGAAGGCGCGGTCGCTGTTCCCGGGCCTGGAGTTCAGACAAGCCGACGTCGCGGCGTTGCCGTTCGACGAGCACTCATTCGACAAGGCCGTCGCCGGCGATCTCGTCGAGCATCTCGACGATTCGACCTTCCGGTCGATGCTGAACGAGTTGCAGCGCGTACTCACTCCCGGAGGGAGCCTTTCCATCTACACGCCCAACCCTCTTCATCTGATTGAACAGTTGAAGGAACACGAGATAATTCTGGCGCAGAATCCCACCCATATCGGTCTCCGGACCGCCGAGGAGCTCACGAACATCCTGCAAAGCTGCGGATTCGGGGTCGATCGCGCCGAGTGGACAGCGAGCTTCTTTCCAGGGCTCAAACAGATCGAGAAGCTCGGCGGCAGGCGCTTCCAGGCGTTCCGCTACCGCTTGACCGTGCGGGCCCTGACACCGGGATGAGGCGACCGGTCCGGGGTAGCAGGCGCACCGGATACCCTGGGCCCGTGGCCGTGACGCGCGCGATCGAGCTCCGCACGGAGATTCCCGGCCCTCGCTCCCGCGAGATCACCGAGCGGAAGGAGCAGGTGGTCGCCGACCCGCTCGGCCTCTACCTGCCGATCGTGATCGCCGACGGCCGCGGCGCGACGGTCACCGACGTCGACGGCAACAGCTTCGTCGACTTCACGGGTGGAGTCGGCTGCCTCAATGTCGGCCACGCACACCCACGCGTCGTCGCCGCCGTGCAGGAGCAGGCCGCGCGCTTCCTCCACACCGACTTCACGATCGTCCCGTACGAGATCTACGTCGAGTACGCCGAGCGGCTGGTCGCCGTCGCGCCGTTCTCGGGCCCGGCCAAGGCCGCGTTCTTCAACGCCGGTACCGAGGCGGTCGAGAACGCCGTCAAGTTCGCGCGCGGCTACACGCGCCGCCCGGCCGTGATCGGCTTCGAGGGCGGATTCCACGGCCGCACGCTCCTCTCGCTCACGCTCACGTCGAAGACGCACCCGTACAAGGCGGGACTCGGGCCGTTCGCGCCGGAGGTCTACCGCGTCCCGTTCCCGGACGAGTACCGCGGGATCACCGCGCACGACGCGCTCGATGCGCTCGAGCGGGCGCTCTCGACGCAGGTGGCGGCCGAGACGGTCGCCGCGATCGTCGTCGAGCCGGTGCAGGGCGAGGCGGGGTTCATCCCCGCGCCGCCCGCGTTCATGGAGGGCCTCCGCGCGATCTGCGACCGCGAGGGAATCCTGCTCGTCGTCGACGAGGTGCAGACGGGTTTCGGCCGCACCGGCCGCATGTTCGCGGTCGAGCACTTCGACGTCGAGCCGGACCTGATCACGCTGGCCAAGTCGATCGCCGGCGGGCTCCCGCTCTCGGGCGTCGTCGGCAAGGCCGAGATCATGGACTCGCTCTGGGACAACGCCGTGGGCGGCACGTACGTCGGGAACCCCGTCGCGCTCGCGGCCGCCGTGGCCGTCCTCGACGTGTTCGAGGAGGAAGGGCTCGTCGAGCGGGCGCAGCGGATCGGCGAGACGGTCCGGGCGCGCATGCTCGCGTGGCACGAGCGCTTCGCCGCGATCGGCGACGTCCGCGGCCTCGGCGCGATGATGGCGGTGGAGTACGTCGAGGACCGCGGGACGAAGGAGCCCGCGCCGGGTATCGCCTCACGCGTCGCCGAGGAGGCAGCCGTCCGCGGCCTGCTGCTTCTCAAGGCCGGCGTCTATTCGAACTGCAACCGCGTTCTCTGTCCGCTCGTCATCACGGACGCCGAGCTCGAGGAAGGGCTCGCGGCGTGGGAGGAGGCTCTGGAAGCGGTCCTTGCGTAGCCGCGCCGCGCGTCTGCGCGTTCTAGCGGTGTGCCGGGACCGAGGTCGACTACCCGTGCCGTGTCGCGGCCCCCGCAGTCCGGCGACCTGATCGCGGACCGCTACGAGCTCGAGGAGCTCGTGGGGACCGGCGGCATGTCCACTGTCTTTCGCGCCCGCGACCGTCAGCTCGAGCGGCGCGTCGCGATCAAGATCCTCCACGAGCACTACGCCCAGGATCCGGAGTACCTCGAGCGCTTCCGCCGCGAGGCGCGCGCGGTCGCGAGGCTCTCGCACCCGAACATCGTGACCGTCATCGACCGCGGCGACGACGGCGGCCGACAGTACATCGTCTTCGAGCACGTCGACGGCGAGAACCTGAAGGAGCTCGTCCTTCGTTCGGGCCGGCTGCCGGTTCGGCGTGCGCTCGAGCTTGCGCTTGCGATAGCGGACGGGCTCTCGTTCGCGCACGACCACGGGCTCGTCCATCGCGACGTGAAGCCGCAGAACGTCCTCCTCAACCAGGAGGGCGAGGTGAAGGTGACCGACTTCGGCATCGCACGCTCGCTCCACGTCGAGCACGGCGTCACACAGACGGGCACGGTGCTCGGCACCGGCGAGTACCTCGCGCCCGAGCAGGCGAGCGGGAAGCCGGTCTCGCCCGCGACCGACGTCTACTCGCTGGGCGTCGTGCTCTGGGAGCTGCTGGCCGGCGACGTCCCGTTCGTCGGCGAGAACTTCGTCGCCGTCGCGTTGCGCCACGTCAACGAGCCTCCGCCTGATCTGCGCCAGCGGCGGCCGGACGTGACGCCGAGGCTGGAGGCGGCCATCGAGCGCGCGCTCGCGAAGGATCCGGCGCGCCGCTTCCCCTCGATGGCGGCTTTTGCGAAGGAGCTGCGCGCCTGTCTCGCCGAGGCCGACGGAGAGACGCCGCCGCCGCCCGTCGTCGACGATCTCGAGCTGACGCGCGTCACGCCTCCCGCTCCCGCTCCGGTTCCGCCGCCCGCCCGTCGGCGAGCTCGTCGCCGACGCCGGCGGCGGACGGTCCTCTACGGGCTTCTCGCCTTGGTCGTGGCCGGCGCCGCGTTCACGGCCGTCCTCCTGCTCGGCGGCTCGAGCCATCATGGAGGCGGCTCGGGTGGCGGCGGCTCGACCGGCACGTCCGTGCAGCTTCAAGGCGTCGGCGACTACGTCTCCGACCCGACACATCCCGATTCGCACGCCAACACCGCCCCGCTGGCGACGGACGGTTCTCTATCGACCTCCTGGACGACCCAGATGTACGGCGATCAGGAGTTCGGTGGGCTCCTGACGGGGCTGGGTCTCGTCCTCGATGCGGGCACCTCCGTGACTCTGAAGCACGTCACGGTGGAGAGCCCGACGACGCCTGGGTTCACGGCCCAGATCGAAGTCGGCGACTCGCAGAACGGCCCGTTCGCGCCCGCTTCTTCATCGCAGACCGTCGAAGAGAAGACGACCTTCACGCTCGACGGCAAGAGCGGGCGGTACTACGTCGTGCTCTTGACCGAGCTTCCGTCGGGCGACCGTGCTGACATCGCCGAGGTCACCGCAAGCAGCTAGTAGACCAGCTTCGAGCGCCGTTCGTGCCGCTCGAGCGCGAGCCCGATCAGCCGGTAGAGCGCGTCCGCGTAGCCCAGGCCCGAGGCCTCGAACAGGCGCGCCCAGACGCTCGTCGCGGTGAAGCCGGGCATCGTGTTGAGCTCGTTGAGGACGACCTCGCCGTCGGACTCGCGCACGAAGAAGTCGACGCGCGCGAGGCCTTCGCACTCGGAGGCGATGAACGACTCGACGGCCCGCCGCTGCAGCAGCTCGATCGTCTCCTGCGGCAGACCGGGCGGCGGAACGATCAGCTCCATCCCGTCCTCGTCGTACTTCGACGCGTAGTCGTACCACTCGTGCCCCAGCGTGTCGATCTCGCCGGGTAGCGAGGCGACCGGCGGCGGCACGCGGTTGCCGAGCACGCCGACCTCGACCTCGGTGCCGGCGACGAATTCCTCGACGAGCACTTTCTCGTCGTGCCGGAAAGCGAGCTCGACCGCCGGCCGTAGCTCCTCCTCCGTGTGCACCTTGCTGATGCCGACGGAGGAGCCGAGCCGCGCGGGCTTGACGAACACCGGATAGCCGAACGGGTTCTCGATCTCGTCGCCCAGCCGGATCGCATGGTGAGCCGCAACCGGGATGCCGCTGTCACGCATGACCTTCTTGAACAAGTCCTTGTCCATCGCGAGCGCGGACGCTGCGACGCCGGCGCCGACATACGCGACGTCGGCAAGCTCGAGCAGCCCCTGCACCGTGCCGTCCTCTCCGAACGGGCCGTGCAGGATCGGGAGGACGACGTCCACGACGCCGATCGTCTCGAGCGTCCCGCCACTGGCCGGAACGGGCAACGTCTCCGCGGGACGCGTCTCGGTATCAGTTACCGAGACGTGGCCGGAACGGTCAGGTCCACCCGCTTCGAGGGCCCAGCGACCGTCCCGGCCGATCGCGATCTCGGCGATCTCGTACCGCGCGGGATCCAGCGCACCGGCCACCGATCGCGCGGAGGCCAGGGAGACGTCGTGCTCGCTCGAGCGTCCGCCCGCGAGGATGGCCACGCGGAGACGGCGAGCAGGGGTCACCCCGGGCTGGTGCTGGTGGTGGTCGTCGGTGGTGGTGGAGGGCCCGGCGAGTGCTGGCCGACCTCGATCGTCACCGTCGAGCCCTTCGTCGCCGTGGAGCCGCCGTCCGGGTTCTGTGACTGGACGATGCCGTCCTCGCTCGGATCGCTGACGGACGCGAACTGCTGGTTGACCTGGAAGCCTGCGCTCTGGAGGTCGGCAACCGCCTGCTGTGCCGTCTCGCCCACGACACTCGGAATGCTCACCTGCGGCGGGCCGTTCGAGACCTGGAGGTCGACGGTCGTGCCCTTGGTCGTAGACGTTCCGGGGGCCGGGTTCTGGTGGATGACCTGGTTTTGCGGCGCGTCGCTCGAGACGATGGTCGGGCTCGGGTTGAAACCGGCGTTGCGAATTATCTCGAGTGCCTGGGCGAGGCTCTGGCCGACGACGTTCGGGATATTCCCCAGAGCAGGGCCGGACATCACGTTGACCCGCACCGTCGAGCCCTTCGGCGCGCGTTGGCCGGCCGGCGGATCGGTCGCGGTCACCTGCCCCTTCGTGTTGCCCGGGACGATGTGCTCCACGGGCTTCAGGCCCGCGTCGTGGAGCGTCTGCTGCGCCTGCGCCCACTGCTGGCCCTTGACCGCCGGCACCTTCACCTTCGGCGGTCCGGTCGAGACGAAGATCGTGACTGTCCCGTTCTTGTCGACCTTCGAGCCGGCGCTGGGATCCTGCTTGAACACGATCCCCTGCTTGAACCTCGTGTTCGGCCCTTTCTTCACGTCGGGCACGAGGTTTGCCTTGCGGATCTGCTGCTCGGCCTGCGCCACGGGCTGGCCCTGATAGAGCCCGACAGGCACCTGCGGCGTGCCCGACAGCTCGTGCCAGACGAAGAAGCCGGCGACCACCGCCGCAATGACGAAACCCGCGGCGACGAGCCACGGCCAGAGCGGCCGGTCCGCGCCGCCCTCGTCGAACTCGTCCTCCTCGACCACCGCCGGCGGCACCGCAGCGGCCGAGGCGGGCGGCGCGATCATCGTCGCCGCGGTCGCCGCCGCAGCTGCGCCTGCTGCCGTTCCGGGGCGGCGCAACACCTGGGTCGCCGTGTCCATGGTGGTCGCCGAGACGCGGACACCCCGCGCGACCCGGTCGAGGTCTCCTTCCATCTCGTCAGCGCTCTGGTAGCGGTCGTCCGGATTCTTGGCGAGCGCCCGCATGACGACCATGTCGAGCTCGGGCGGGACGTCAGGTCGCAGCTTCGACGGCGGCTTGGGCGCAGTCGAGAGGTGCTTCATCGCGATCTCGACCGGCGTCTCGCCGTCGAACGGCGTCTTGCCGGTCAGAAGCTCGTAGAGGACGATGCCGAGCGAGTAGAGGTCGGAGCGCGGGTCGACCTCCCCGCCGCGCGCCTGCTCGGGCGAGAGGTACTGCGCGGTCCCGACGATCGAGCCTGCCTCGGTCATCTGGCTCGTTCCGGCCCGCGCGATGCCGAAGTCCGTCACCTTCACGCGGCCCTCGCCGTCGACGAGGACGTTGTGCGGCTTGATGTCCCGGTGGACGATGCCGTGCCGATGGGCGAAGCGGAGCGCCGAGAGGATCTGGCGCGCGTACTCGATCGCCACGTTGACCGGCGCGGCGCCTCGGCCGACGATCAGCTCCTTGAGCGTGCGCCCGTCGAGGAACTCCATCGCGATGTAGTAGGTCTCCTCCGCCTCGCCGCGGTCGTAGATCGAGACGATGTTCGGATGGTTCAGCGCTGCGGCGTTCTTCGCCTCGCGGCGGAAGCGTTCGATGAACTGGTCGTCGTTCGCGTGACGTCCGTTGAGGATCTTGATCGCGACGCGGCGACCGAGTTCCTGATCCTCGGCGAGGTAGACGTCGGCCATCCCGCCGGCGCCGAGTTTGCGCTGGATCCGGTAGCGCCCGTCGAACAGGGTGTCGATGAGAGAGTCGCTTACCGCCACGGCCGCCTAAAGGGTAGAGACATGGTCAGCGAGCCAGGAGTTTTTCGAGGATCGCCTTGGCGATCGGGGCCGAGACCGAGGCGCCGAAGCCGTTCGGCTGCTTCTCGACGACGACCGCGACGACGTAGCGCGGATTGTCGGCGGGGGCGAAGCAGACGAACCACGCGTCGTAGACGGTTCCGAGGCCGAGCTCGGCGGTGCCGGTCTTGCCGGCGACCCTGAGGCCGGCGGGGAACCCGACGGTCGCGGCCGTCCCGCCCTGGACGACCAGCTGCATCATCTGGTTCAGCTCCGCGGCAGTCTGCGGCTTGATCGGCCGGCCGAGTACCTGCGGCTTCGTCTTGCTGACGAGGCTGCCGTCGGGCGCGACGATCCGATCGACGAGGTGCGGCTGGAGCTCCACGCCCTTGTTCGCGATCGCCTGCCCCACCATCGCCATCTGCAGGGGCGTGGCGAGCATGTTGAACTGGCCGAATGCGAGCCGCCCTGGATCGATCGCGGACTCGCTCGTCGGGTCGTAGAGCTTCCTGCCTCGCCTTGTGGTCTTGTAGAGACCCGACGCCACTCGCTCGCCGGCGGGCGTTTCGAGCGGCGGCACCGAGTAGAAGCCGAAGCGCTTCGCGTACTCGAGGATCTTCTCGCCCCCGATGCTCTTGCCGATGTTGCAGAAGACGGAGTTGATCGAGTCCTCGAAGCCCTCGGCGAGCGTGACCCTCCCGAAAGCCTCCGGCCCGCTCTGGTCGGGGTTGCCGGCGTTCGAGACGCGCTGGCCGTACTCGGTGCAGTAGCCGGGATCCTCGAACGGCGAGCTCGGCGTGTAGGCGCCGGAGTCGAGCGCCGCCGCGGCGGTCACCATCTTGAACGTCGAGCCGGGCGGATAGAGGCCCGCCGCGGCGTTGTTGACAAGTGCCGAGGCATCGCCGCAGGTGCCCTTGATCTTCTTGACCTTGTTGTAGCCGTTCGGTTGCACCATGAGGTTCGCGTTGTAGGTGGGCGACGACGCCATCGTGAGGACGGCGCCAGTCTTCGCGTCGAGTACCACGACCGCGCCGCAACGGCCGGCGAGTTGCTGGAGCGCGAGCCGCTGGATGTCGGGACGCAGCGTGAGCACCACGTTGTTGCCCTTCACGGTCTGGCCGCCGAGCCTGTCGAGTTCCTGCTTGAACGTGTTGCTGAGATTCGTGTTCGCGCCGGTCAGGTAGTCGTCGAGCGACTGCTCGAGCCCGGTCGTCGTCCCCGCCTTCGTCGCGTAGCCGACCACCTGCGGCACCAGATCGTTCTGCGGGTAGTGCCGCGTGAAGGTCGTGAGGCCGTGCTTGCGGTGCCTGCGGTTTGTCGCGAGGACGGTGCCGCCGGCGGCGATGAACTTGCCACGGTCGATCGTCAGCCGCGCGATGTTGGTGACCGAGTTGTTCTTCCGGTTTGCGAGATCGGCCTTGGCCCACGTCTGCCAGTACGTCGTCGAGACGATTAGGACGGCGAGCAGGACGAGCGCGACGACGGAGACCTGCCGGAGCTGCTTGTTCATCCACCCGCCTCCTGTCGGTTCGCGCGGTGCGAGATCAGCATCAATCCCGCGACGAGCAGGAAGTTGGCGACGACGCTCGACCCTCCGTACGAGACGAAGGGGAGCGTGATACCTGTGAGCGGGATGACCCGCGTGATGCCGCCGACGATGACGAACGTCTGGAATGCGAACCCGAAGCTGAGGCCGGCCGCGAGGAGCTTCGAGAAGCCGTCGGTCGCGGCGAGCGCGATCTGGAAGCCGCGCAGGACGAAGGCCATGTAGAGCAGGAGGATCGCGGCCGCGCCGACGAGTCCGAGCTCCTGGGCGAGCGCCGAGTAGATGAAGTCCGTGTTCAGGTCCGGAACGACCTGCTGTCCGGTCGGCCCGGTGACGATGCCGTGGCCGAGGCCGGTGCCGCCGAAGCCGCCGTGCGCGATCGAGTAGAGCGACTGCAGGATCTGGTAGCCGGTCGACTGGGAGTGCGGGTACGGATTGAGCCAGACGTCCACCCGCTCCTGCACGTGCGGCGTGACCCGTGTGATCGCAAAAGCGCCGACGAGAAAGAGGCCGAGAGCGCCGGCGACGAACGAGAGGCGCGCCGTCGCGACGTAGAGCATCGCGAGGAAGATCCCGTAGTAGAGGAGCGCGCTGCCGAGGTCGTCGGTCGCGAAGAGGACGAGCATCGCCCCGCCCCAGATCACGAGCAGCGGTCCCCAGTCCTTGAGGCTCCCCTGGGCGAGCACCTCGCGCCTCTCGCGGAGGTAGGCGGCGAGGAAGACGATGAGCGCGATCTTCCCGAGTTCTCCCGGCTGGAACTGGAGCGAGCCGACGTGGACCCAGAGCCGCGAGCCGTTGATCTCCTCGCCGATCCCGGGCGCCAGCGGCAGGAAGAGAAGGACGAGGGCCGAGACCCCGAAGACGTATTTGTAGCGTTCGAGCACGCGGTAGTCCCGGTGCAACGCGAAGAGCGTCGCGGCGAACACCGCGACGCCGATCACGATCCAGAGCCCTTGCCGGAAGGCGTTGCTCGGCGGCCCGAGACGGTAGATCTCGGTCACCCCGATCGCCGTCAGGAGCGCGGCCATCGGGAGCAGGTACGGGTCGGCGAGCGGCACGGTGATGCGCGCGACGATGTGTGCGACGAGGTAGAGGCCGAAGAAGAAGACGGCGTAGCCGAGCGAGCCGCCCGAGATCTGCGACTCGAGCGCGATGTAGACGGTCGCGAAGCCGATCGCCGTCAGGACGCCGACCGTGAGAAGCGCCGCGAGCTCCCGGTTGCGGAGCGTCATCGCAGCAGCCACCAGACGATCGCCGCGGCTACCAGCAGCAGCAGGACGATCACGATCAGGACGAGCCAGACGCGCTTCGCGCGCGGCTCCGCCGGTTCAGCCGCAGCGTCGGTGAGCTCCGGCACGTCGCGCCGCTGCTCATCGGGCGCGACGATCATCGTGCCCCCGCCGGTCTCCACGTACTCGCGCGTCTGCTCGTCGGGCTCGTCGCCGTCGAAGGTGATAGCCGGCATCGCGACGGTGTCCTCGAGGTTCGGCGCGGCCTCCGACGAGATGCGGAACGCGACCGCCGTGATGTTGTCCTCGCCGCCGCCACGGTTCGCGGCGGCCACCAGCGCCTTGACGGCCTTGTCGAGGTCGTCGCGGTTCTGATGGAGGAGCTCGAGGATCTCCTCGTCGGAGACCATGTCCGAGAGCCCGTCGGAGCAGATGAGGAAGACGTCGCCGTCCTGGGCCTCGATCGTGAAGCCGTCGACGTCCACGTCGGGATCGGTGCCTACGGCCCGCGTGATCACGCTGCGCTGCGGATGCACCTGCGCCTCTTCCTCCGAGAGCTTGCCAGTCTTCAGCAGCTCGTTCACGAGCGAGTGGTCCTCGGTCAGCTGCTCCATCTGCTCGCCGCGGACGAGGTAGGCGCGCGAGTCGCCGACGTGGCCGATCGCGACGGTCATCCCCTCCACGATCGCGACCGTCATCGTCGTGCCCATGCCGGACGCCGTCGGGTCGGTCGAGGCACGGTCGTAGATGCGACGGTTCGCCTCCTGGATGAGCGAGTCGATCCGCGTCGTCCCTCCGAGCCCGTCGGAGTCGCCGGCTTCGAGGGCCGAAGCCGCGAGCCGCGACGCGACCTCGCCGGCCTGCGCGCCGCCCATGCCGTCGGCCACGGCGAAGAGCGGCGGAGCGACGACGTAGTTGTCCTCGTTGCGGCGGCGCCGGCGCCCCGTGTCGCTCGCCACCGCGTATGCGCCGACGGGCACTCCTAGGCCTCCTCGACGCGAAGGTCGGTCTCGCCGACGCGCAGGACGTCGCCCGGGTCGAGCCGTTGCGCGCCCGCGATGCGGGAGCCGTTGACGTAGGTGCCGTTCGTCGACTCGAGATCCTGCACCCAGACGCCGTCGCCGCGGACCTCGATCCTCGCGTGGCGAGCCGATGCGAACTCGTCTCCGGTGAGCACGAGATCGTTTTGTCCGCCACGTCCGACCGTGAGCGGGGCGGAGTTGAGCGGGAACTCGCCTCCGTCCTCGAGGCTCGGGCTGCGCTGGACGACGAGCCACACCGACCGGCGCTTCGCGGCCCCGCGACCGAGGCCCGCAGCCGCGGCGGCCGCCGGAGTCAGGATCATGCTGTCCTGGCTCGGAGCCTCCTTCTCGCGCCCGGCCGAGCGGATCACGCGAATGACGAAGAGGTAGAGCAGCACGAGGAATGCGATCTTGAGCACGAGTAGGAGGTCCGCGACCTGTGTCGAGGCGAGCATGGCCACGATGCTCCTATTCCCGTTCGGTCGAGAAGGTGACCGTGGTCTCGCCGACAGTGAAACTCGAGCCGTCGCCCAGCCGCGCACGCTGGACGCGCTTCCCGTCGACCTCCGTACCGTTCGTCGAGCCGAGGTCGACGAGCCAGTACGTCGAGCCCTCCTGCACGATCTCGGCGTGGCGGCGGGAGATGTTCGGGTCCTCGATCCTGACGTCGGCGTCACGGGAGCGGCCGAGGACGGAGCGCCGCTTGTCGAGGACGCGCCGCTGGCCGCTCCACTGCAGCACCGCGACCTCCCGTTCGACGCCGAGGTCGACCGGCGAGGCCGCCTCGGTCGGCTGCGTCCGCGGCTTGTAGACCATCGTCGCGCCCGAAGCTGGGATCTCGAGCGCCTCATCGCCGGCCTGCCGTCCGAACTGCGCCATCCGTGTGGCGATGCCGAACTCGCCCACCCCGAGGTCGTCGTCGGTCTCGAACAGGATTCGCGGCGGTGTGAGCAGCGCGTAATTCTCACGCGAGGCGTGCTCGGAGAGGTACTCCTCGAGCTCCGACACGAGCGAGTTCTCGTAGCCCTCGAACTGCTCGCGGTCGCCGGGGGAGAGGTAGATCGTGTACTCGTTCGGGACGTAGACGCGCGTCACCGACGTCGAGCGGTGCTCGTCCATCTCCTTCGCGAGCTTCCGCGCGAGCTCGACTGGCTGGACATTCGTGCGGAAGGCGCGGCCGAAGACGCCTTCGAAGACTCGCTCCAGTCTCTGCTCGATTCCCCGCAGCACCATCAGGTCGTCGCGGAGGGTACCCCCAGGGCAGGAGCGCGAAGCGCCGTGAACGCCGCGATCGCCCACGCAGAGAGGAGAAGAGGCAGCGCGGCGGCACTCGGGACGGCGGCGACGGTGAGCACGATCATCCCCGCTCCGAGTCCGGCCGCAGCCCAGCGCCCGCGAGGCCGTGCGTACGGCAGCGCCACTGCGACGAGCGCAAGCGCGCACGTCTCGAGCAGGAGTGACGGATGCGCGCCGGCGGCACGCGCGAGCGAACCGATGACATCGAACGGGTCGCGGGCACCGGTGACGCCGATCCCGAGCGGCGCGGGTCCGCCCACGAGCGGCAGCGCAACGTGGCGGATTCCGGCGGCGAGAGCCGCGGTCAGCACGCCGAGCGCGACGGTGAGAGCGCGGAGCGGCGCCGAGCGGACGCGCACGGCGACGAGGGGGAGGAGGCCGAGCGCGGCAATCGGAGCGAGCAGCGGCCCGATCACGAACAGCAGCGCGGCCCGCGGCTCCCGCCAGGTCACGAGCAGCCACCCGGCCGCGAACGCCGCATAGAGGAGCGCAAGCCCGAGCGAGATGTTGCCGAGCGGCAGCACCGGCACCGCCAGCGTGAGGGCGATGCCCAGGCGCTCGCGGAAGAGCGTCGCTCCGGCGGCGGCGAGCGCGAGCGCAATCGGCCACCCGTGCGGATAGAAGGGCAGCGCGGCCGAGGTCCAGCCGGCGAGAATCGCCGCGAGGACGGCGGTGACCGACTGATGCGCCTCGATGCGACGAGGAAGGCGGAAGCCGGGACGCGGGACGGCCGCGGCGGAGGCGGCACCGCGCAGCGCGTCGGCGAGCTCCCGGGCTGTCGGCCGCCTTGCAGGGCTCTTCGCGAGCGTGCTGTCGACGAGGCGCAGGAGCCGCTTCGGCAGGTCGGGTCGAAGCTCCCCGAGGGGCCGGGCGCCGGCCTCGATCGCACGGGCCGTCTCGAGCATCGAGCCGCGCCAGAACGGATGCCGTCCCACGAGCGCCTCCCACAGCATCACGCCGACCGCCCACACGTCGGCGGCGGGCGTTGCCTCGCCGCCTGCGAGGCGCTCCGGCGAGATGTACGCGAGCGTGCCCGGCACGTCGCCCGCTTCGGTCAGCGTCTCGGCATCGGACATCTGCGCAAGCCCGAAATCGAGCACGCGTGCCGAGACACGGTCGCCGTCCGCGAGGAGGACGTTCGACGGCTTGATGTCGCGGTGAAGGATCCCTGCCGCATGCGCGTGGGCGAGGCCGTCGCAAACTTGCGCACACGCCTCGATCGCCTCGTCGTCGTGAAGCTCGCCGGCGCGCAGCGCCTCGCGATACGTGCAGCCGGGAACGAACTCGTAGGCGATGTAGACATGACGCGAGTCGCGGCCGAAGCCCCGTGCACGAAGGCACGCTGGATGGCGCAGCTGCGCGGCGGCGGCAGCCTCGCGCTCGGCCCGCATCGCCGACTTCCCCTCGCGCGCGACCATCTTGAGCGCGACGTCGAGCCCCGTCCGCTCGTCGCGGGCGAGCCAGACCGAGCCGGAGCCGCCGCTGCCGAGCGGCCGGAGCGGCCGATAGCGGTCGAGGACGAGCTCGATGCCGGTGAGCTCTGGGGCAGCCTCTCCCATGCAAGAGTGGAGGTTGGCGACACGGTCGGACTGTCCTCCCCGACACGGTTAGGCTTGCGACCCAGTGAGCACCTTGGACGACGGAGAAGAGCTCGAGTTCTTCGAGGAGCCGGAGACGGTCGAGTCGCCGGACAGGCCGCGCCGGCGGATGAGGCCGCAGCGCCCGGGCGGCCCGCGGCGTCCCGCTCCGCCGCCTCCCGGAGCCGTCGCGCTTGCGAGGCTCGCCGGCTTCGTGGCCCTCGCGATCGCCGTCGTCGTCGGCCTCGTCTTCTGGGTCGGCTCCTGCCAGGGCAAGAGCACACACGACGAGTACAAGTCGTACATGGACAAGGTGCAGCCAATCGCGCAAACCTCGGCAGAGGCGGGCGGCACGGCAGCGCTGGCGACCGCGTTCAGCTCGCAGAAGCTGACGCTGAACCAGCTCCACTCCAAGCTCGAACAGTGGTCGTCGCAGCAGCAGCAGAACTACAACGCCGCCGTACGTCTTCGGCCGCCGGCGGCGCTCCAGGCGGCGCACCAGCAGGTGCTGGCGACCCTTCAGCTGCGGGCGATCGGTCTCACCGGTCTCGCCAACACTCTCGCCGAGGCGGGGTCGAAACCCGCCGCCAAGGTGGCTGACCTTCTGGCGAAGCAGGCCAAGCTCCTGAGCGCGAGCGACCTGGTGTGGACCGATCTGTTCAAGCTGCCGGCGACGCAGACGATGACCAGAGCCGGTGTGAAGGGCGTGATCGCGCCAGCGTCGCAAATGATCGCGAATCCTCTGGTCGTCACCCCGCACTCGTTCGATTCCGTCTACTTGCGTCTGAACGCGACGAATCCAACCGGGAAGGTGACCGGGCTGCACGGGAGCGAGCTCCTCAGCACCTCGGCTGTCGGCGGCGGCAGCACGACGCAGCTCTCGCCCTCCAGTCCCACAACGGTGAGCGTGTCGTCGAACCTCGTCTTCAGGGTGGCGTTCAAGAATGCGGGCAACTTCCCGGAGGTGAACATCCCCGTGACGCTGACGGTCGCCCTCTTCCAGGAAACGATTCTGACCCAGAGGAAGCGCGTCTCCTCCATCGACAAGGGGCAGACGGCGACCGTCGACTTCGGGAACCTCAAGCTGCCGACGAACGCATTCGCGAAGCAGGCGACGGTGCATGTCGAGGTCGGCAAGGTGCGGGGGGAGAAGAACCTCGCCAACAACCGAGCTTCGTATCCGGTCTTCTTCAGCCTCTCGAAGTAGGGATAGCCGTTGAGCTCCTCGGTAGCAGGCTGGATCGCGATCGCAGCTGCGGGCGTCGCCGTCCTCGCTCTCCTCGTCGCGCTCGTGCTCCACATGCGGCTCCGTCGAGTCCGCGCGGCACAGCTCACCTTGCTCGCGGGCGGCGGAGGCGACCTCGTCGACTTCGCCGTCTCGCTCCAGGGCCGGGTCGACGGGCTCCATCGCGCGATCGACGACGTCACAGGTGCGCTCGGGCGGCTCGAGCGTCGCGTGGACTCGACCGTCTCGCGGCTCGCCGTCGTCCGCTACGACGCGTACGAGAATACGGGCGGACACCAGTCAGCGTCGGTCGCGCTGCTCGACGCGTCGCGCACCGGCGTCGTCCTGACCGCCATCCAGGGACGGGACTACGCGCGGATCTACGTCAAGGAGCTCGACGACGGCCGCGCCGCGGTTTCGCTCTCTCCCGAGGAGCAGCAGGCCGTCGAGCGCGCGATGAAGTCCCACCAGTAGCCGCTTCTCCCCCTGCTACTTTTCGCCCAGGTTGCAGCACGTTCTTGTCTTGAATGCAAGTTATGAGCCGCTCAACGTGTGTACGGTGCGGCGCGCTCACGTGTTGGTCTACAAGGGCAAGGCCGAGGTGGTCGAGCGGCTCGACAAGCCGCTCCGTTCCGCAACCGGAAGCTTCATCTGGCCGCACGTGATCCGCCTGATCCATTACGTGCGCGTGCCGCGCGCCATCCAGCGGAAGATCTCGCGCCGAGCGCTCTTCGCCCGCGACGGCTGGCGTTGCGCGTACTGCGGCACGACGAACGGCCGCCTCACGCTCGACCACATCGTCCCCCGGTCGAAGGGCGGCGAGTCGATCTGGGAGAACGTCGTCACCGCCTGCGCGCCGTGCAACCTGCGCAAGGGCGACCGGACGCTGGAGCAGGTCGGAATGCAGCTCCACACCTCGCCGCGCGCCCCGACGCCGACGCTGTTCATCAAGCTCGCGGCGCCGCGGATCCCTTCTGGGTGGACGCCGTACTTGCCGGCTACGGCGTAGAGGTACTCCCCGTCCGCGGCGGGCAGCCCTCGTTACGGAAGTCGATCGTCAGCGGATCGTCGAGAGGGATCGATGCTGTGACGGTTCTCCAGAGGAAGCTGAATCGGATTGGGAAAGCCTCCCGGATGACGCCCCCACGGCCCCTTTCCATCCCCGTGGTGCATGCGTAGACGCCCTTGATGATCAGCCAGCGGAACGATCCGGGCTTCATGTCAAAGGGATGGAAGCGCTCGAGTGGTCTGTTGAAGCTGCCCGTCTGATCCTTGGACATCAGCAGATGACCCACATAGAAATCGAGCACAGAATGGGGGATGCCGAGAACTCGCACCGTGTAGCGGCCGGTGTTCCCAATCGCGATGCCGTACTCGAACGGGCGACCCTTGCGGAAGACGACCGTCACGCCGGCCTGTCCGAGGGATGGCCTCGAATCGGGCGGGTCTTGAGTAGCCCCAGCGAACGCGAGCGGCTGGTAGCTGTCGATCCAGACGACAGCGCCGATCGCGAGCCCGATCACCGAGAGGCCCACGACGGTCAGCATCAGGTTCCGGGGCCGGCGGGCTCGCAGGAACGCGATCAATCCGCGGCGTCGCTCGAGGCCGGCGGCCGAGCGTAGGTCGGCGGCGTACTCTTCCGGCGGCCCCAGTTGTGTCCGGAGATCCGTTCCGGGTGGGAGCTCGTCCAGATGGCCGCGGAGCTCGGCTAGTAGATCTCGCCTCATGCCCCACGGCAGATCGCGCAGCGAGAAGCCGACGTTGCGGAGGTAGTCGTCGGGCGTCACGGCTCCACCAGCACACGGAACGCCGCATTGATACGTGACCAGCTCTCGGTCCCGGCTCGCAGCTGCTCGGCGCCGCTCGCGGTCACCGCGTAGTACTTACGCGCCGGCCCGCTGTCAGAGGCGGCGAGCCGTGACTCGAGATGTCCGGCCTGCTCGAGCCGGCGCAGCGTCCCGTACACCGACGCGTCGCCGACGCCGTCGAACCCCGCGCTCTCGAGCGTGGAGAGGATCTCGTAGCCGTACGTCTCGCCGCGCGCGATCACCGCGAGCACCGCCAGCTCGAGCACGCCTTTGAGGAGTTGCGCCTGATCCACACTAGTCTGCGTTGCAGAGTAGCGTGGATGGCGAGCTAATTACAAGTCCCCGGCTCCCTGGCGGGAGGCGATGCACTCGAGTGCCCAGCCGTTCGCGACGAGGACGATCCGTTCCCCTAGGACCTCGGGCTCGACACCGCCGTGCTCTTGATGGACCTCGATCACGACCTGGTGGACCGACGCTTCGACGGCGTTGCCGAACTCGTGTCGCTCCTCCGACACGATCGCGAACGACGGCGCCAAGTCCCTCAGAGTCGCTGCGAGCTCGTCGATCTCGGCCGGGGTCGCGTGTCTCCCGGCGAAGACTCCGAAGTTGACTCGAATCTCGACGCCGGGCTCGTCCCATTCACGTACTAGCACGGAGATTGCCGGTTCATCTATCAGCGGGTTCATGTCGAACCCTTATCCGGCCGATCGAACTCCTTAACTCTCTTGCGGCTCCCACCGGAAGCGGAAGATGGTGAATACGAGACCTGCAATTCCCCAGGCGCCGAGGATTGCGAGTGCTTCGGGCTGGGTCCAGAAGCCGTGGCCGTGCAGATAAACGGCGTTGACGAGCTTGACGAGGTACGTGAGCGGAAGCACGTCGCCGACCGCACGCAGCACGGCGGGATAGCCCTTCGTTGGCCCGAAGGCTCCGCTCAGAAACGCCATCGGCAGGAGAATGAAATTGACGACCGCTGACGAGCCTTCAGCCGAACGGATCACCGAGGCAGTCGCCGTGCCGAGTGCGGCGAAGACAGCCGCGCCGATCACGATTGTTGCCACGAAGGAGGCGACGTCGGACGGGAACGGGGTTCCGTAGAGGACGCGCCCGAGCACGAAGAGGGCAATCGTCTGAAGCCCGAACACGATGAGCGTCGACACGAGTAGCGCCGAGATGTACGCCGCCGGCGGAAGCGGCGTCGAGCGGAGTCGCTTGAGGATCCCGCTTTCGCGGCGGAGGACGATCTGGATCGCGAGCCCGGCGAACGCGGTGTTCGCGCACCCGTAGCTGATCAATCCCGCGAGAACTGCCCAGACCACCGGCTCGCCTTCGAATGTCCCCGAGTAGACCGAGCCGAGCAGCGTGAAGAGCAGCAGCGGAAAGAGGAAGATGAAGAACGCGGCCTCCCGACTCCGCCAGAAGACGAGCTGCTCCGTACGCAGCTGGTGCAGGAAGAGCCGCCGCGCGGGGCGTCGGACCGGGATGCGGACCGCTTCTGCGCTCACGCTTCGTCCTCTTCGGCGGTCAGTGCGAGGTAGACCTCCTCGAGCGAGGGCCGCTTCACCTGCAGGCCGTCGAGCTCCTCGCCGCGCGCGACGGCGGCGGACGTCAGTTCGGCGAGCACACGAGTCGGCTCGCCGGTTCGCATGACCACCTCCTCGCCGTTCTGTCGGTAACGAATCTCCGTCTCCAGGTCCGTGGTCGTCAGCTCGCGGGGCGTCCCGATGCGCACGATCTGCCCCTCCCGCATCACCGCGACACGGTCGGAGAGCTGCTCGGCCTCGTCCAGGTAGTGCGTGGTGAGGAGGACGGTCTTGCCAAGCGAGCGAAGCGAGCGGATCATCTCCCACGCCGCGCGCCGCGCCGCCGGGTCGAAGCCGGTGGTCGGCTCGTCGAGGAAGACGAGGTCGGGGTCGCCGACGAGGGCGACGCCGAGGTCGAGCCGCCGCTTCTGGCCGCCCGACAGCGACTTGACGCGCGCGTCTGCCTTCTCCTGGAGCCCGACGAGCGCGACCACCTCGTCGACGTCGCGTGGCGCGCGGTAGTAGCCCGCGAAGATGGCGTGGATCTCGCGCACGGTGAGGTTCGGCCACAGCTCCGACTGCTGAAGGACGACGCCGATGCGCTCACGGAAGTCCCGCGCCGGCCGATCGGGGTCGCTGCCGAGCACGCGCACCTCGCCGGCGTCTCGCTTGCGGTACCCCTCGAGAATCTCGACGGTCGTCGTCTTGCCGGCGCCGTTCGGCCCGAGCAGCCCGAAGACCTCTCCCTCCTCGATCGAGAAATCGACCCCGCGGACCGCCTCGAGGTTCCCGTAGGCCTTGCGCAGGCCGCTGACCTCGATTGCAGGCATCGGCGGAGAAGGGTAGACGGGACTCGCCGGTACAGTCACGCTCCGTGGGCACCTTCCGCTTCGTCTTCGCGGATGTCTTCACCGATGTTTCGTTCGCGGGGAACCAGCTCGCCGTCTTCACCGACGCACGCGAGATCCCCGAGGAGCGGCTGCAGCCGCTCGCGCGCGAGATCAACTTCTCCGAGACCGTCTTCGTCTACCCGGCGGCCGGCGACGGGCACGCGCGGATTCGGATCTTCACTCCGGCGCTCGAGCTGCCGTTTGCCGGACATCCGGTGCTCGGAACGGCGTTCGTCCTGGCCGGCCCGCTGCAGCTCGACGAGCTGTGGCTCGAGACCGGCGCGGGAGTCATCCCCGTGCGGCTCGAGCGCGACGGCTCACGGATCGTCTTCGGCCGGATGCGACAGCCGGCCGTCACCGCGGAGCCGTACGAGCAGGCCGACGAGCTGCTTGCCCTGCTGGGCGTGGAACAGAGCGGGCTGCCGGTCGAGCTCTACCGGCAGGGGCCCGGTCACGTCTACGTCGAGCTGGCCTCGCCGGAGGCGGTCGCGGCGCTGCGCCCGGACTTCGCTGCGCTCCTCGAGCTCAGTCCCTACGGCACTGCCTGCTTTGCCCGTGACGGCGGGCGGTGGAAGGCTCGCGTCTTCGTCCCTGCACACGGCGTCGGCGAGGATCCCGCGACCGGCTCGGCCGCGGGGCCGCTCGCGCTCCATCTAGCGCGGCACGGCCGGATCGGCCTCGGCGACGAGATCGAGATCCGCCAGGGAGAGGAGATCGGGCGGCCGTCGACGCTGTACGCAGTCGCTCGTTCGGAGGAGGAGGCCGAGGTGGGCGGTTCGGCGGTCGTCGTCGCGCGCGGCGAGTTCCGGCTGTGACGCGCGTCGTGGTCATCGGTCCGAGCGGCAGCGGCAAGACGCGCCTCTCCGCCGGGCTCGCCGAAGCGCTGCACGCCCGCCACGTCGAGATCGACCGGCTGCGGTCAGACGCGGAGGTCAAGGCGTTCGTTCAGTCGATCCAGGCGACCGAGTCGATGTCCGGCAGCTCGAAGGGGAGCGAGCTCCAGAAGATGCCTCCGTTTGCCGACACGTAGAGCCGGTTCCGCGCGGCGTAGAGCATCCGGTCGGGATCGTCTTCGGCGATCGCGACGGCGAATCCCGGCGGCAGGCCGCCGCCCGCCTCCCGCCAGGTCGCTCCGCCGTCGTTCGAGAGCATGAGCGGAGGCCTGCGCTCGACGACCGCGACCAGGGTCGAGCCGGCCCGTGCGGCGGCGACCACGCGCGGCAGGGCAACTTCGGGCCGCTCCGCTGCCGGCACTTCCTGTCCCTCGCCGAGCAGCGCCTCGGCCTCGACGTCGACGAGGAAGACACCCGCGACGGTTCCGACGGCAGCGATCATCGCGCGGGCACCGACAGCAGGGCGGAGACGAGGGCACTCGCGCGGCGGGCAGCGGAGGCCGGACGATGTCCGCCGGCGCGCGCGCTCAGATACGCGACCGAGAACGCGTCGCCCGCACCGGTCGGCTCGCCTCGGGCCGCTTGCGCCGCCACGCGCACTGCGGAGTCGAGGGTGAGGACGAGCGAGCCGCCCGCCCCGAACGTCACGACGACCTCCGGGACGCCCAACCCCCGAAGCTCCTCGAGCTCGCCGCCGCCAAGGATCGCCTGCGCTTCCTCCTCGGCGACCTTGAGGATCGAGACGTGGCGCAGCAATGCGCGGTCGAAGTCCCCGTCGAGCGCGAGCGGGCCCACCCGGCGCGCACGCACGAGTCCGTGGGCGTCGAGCAGCACGCGTCGCCGGTGTGCGATCCGTTCGAGCGCCTCCGACGGGAAGTCACCGCGCAGAAGCGGCGCGACGTGCACCCACTCGACCCGCCGCAGCAGACGCTCCGGCTCGTCGCCCTCGCTCCACGGCTCTCCGAGCGCCTCGACGCGCATCGTGCGACGGCCGCCGGCGTCGTAGCGGAACGAGAAGGACGTCGTCTCGCCGGCTGCTGCCAACGACACCGGCAGGCCGAGCGCCGCGAGGCGGCGCAGGTACGCGGGCCGCTCGGGCTCCCCGCACTTCGCCGCCACGATCGCCTCCTGCTGCAGCGCCCGCAGCGCGCGTGCCGCGTACCACGGCCCGCCGCCGATCCGCTCGACGCCGCCGTCCACGACGTCACGCGTTAACGGGCCGATCACGGCGAGCGGTCGCACGACCCGCAAGCGTAAGGCCGAGCGAGAGGAGGAAGGCGAGGGCAAAGCTCGGCAGCGAGCCGCCGATCGCTCCCTGGCCGGGATGGGTGTGCTCGACGAAGCGCAGCCAGGAGCTGGGGCCGACCGGCGCGAGCCACTGGTAGAGACAGAAACCCGCGAGCCACGCAAAGACCTGTCCCGGCCGAAACTCGGGAGCAGCAAAGGGATCGCGCTCGCCGGCGATCCACTGTGCGAGCAGCACGCCGAAGAGCGGCACGAAGAACGAGCCGAGCAGGTAGAGGAAGTCCTGGTAGTGGACGAGGTCTATGACGAACGTCCCCGCGGTGGCGACCCCCGCGACGGCGAGGATCAGCACGCGCTGCGGCACGCGCGGCAGGACGTTCTGCAGCGAGACGGCGGCCGAGTAGACGTTCGCGAACGGCTCCTTCGTCTCGTCGACGCCGAGGACGACGAGGGCGATCGCCGCGCCCGCGCCGCCGGCGGCGATCGCGGTGATCACCGAGGGCGCGTCCGAGAGCCCGCGTGAGAGCAGCAGGATCGCGCCGAGCGCGTAGAGCCAGACGTTCGGGATGAAGTAGCCGACCGCCGCTCCCCAGAATGCGCCGCGGCCGTCCTTCGAGAAGCGCGTATAGTCGGCGGCGAGCGGGAGCCACGAGACCGGCATCGCGACCACGAGGTCGACCCCCTGCCAGAAGCTGAGCCCGCCCTTCCCCGGCTGCGACCAGAGCGTCCCCAGGTTCGCGTCGTGCAGCGTCCACCATGTGAGATATGCGAGCGAGGCGAGCACGACCCAGAGCGCGAAGCGCTTCACCCACTCGCGCACGAAGCCGACCGGTCCGATGAGCGCGAGAGCCGTCGCCGCGGCGGCTGCCACGAGCTTCCACACCCAGAGTGGTCCGTGCACGAGCGCCTGCGCCGCGGTGGCGATGACGAGCACCTCGAAGACCGTCCAGCCGAGGTTCTGGACGATGTTCAGCCCTGTCGGGAGATACGAGCCGGCGCGGCCGAGCGGCGCGCGCAACAGCACCATCGCCGGGACCCCTGCCTCCGCGCCGATCCCGGCCGCGCACCCGAGGAGCGCGTTGCCGAAGATCCCGCCGACGAGGATCGCGAGCAGCGCCTGAGGCAGCGAGAGGCCCGGGACGAGGAACGCGCCCGCGACGAGCACGAGCAGGCTGAGTCCCAGGCTGCTCCACAGCATCCCGTTTTCGAGCCCGCCGAGGGTCCGGAGCCGCTCGGGAACCGGTGTGATGCCCCAGGCTGGTGCTCTCTCCAAGCGGTCCTCCCTTCGCCGGCATGACCCGGATCAGGTTCGACGGGTGTGATCTCAGCCGCGCCCTGGCGCGACACCCCGGTGTCCCGAGTGTACGGCCCTGGACCTGCCACACTCCGGGCATGAGTCGCACGCCTCTTCATCCGTAGTCGTCGTCGCGCGCGCGAGAGCGCGCTGGAGAAGAGGAGAGTGCGATGAAACAGTGGATACGGCCCGATGGGCGATGCTTCGTATTCGGCCAGCCGGACGACGATCTGCCGCCCGGCCGGGTCCATGCGGAGGCGGACGAGGCCGACGAAGCGAGGGTCGGAGCGCTGGTACGGCTTGGCTTCGGCATCGAGCGCAGAGAGATCGTGGTCGAGTTTCCGACCGATCCCGCCGCGTGGAGCGTCCCTGCGACCGACGCGCCGCAGGGGATCGCGTTCGTGCCGGCCGACCGGGTCGAGGAGGAGCAGCTGCGGCTGCTCGACGACCTGCTGCGCCAGGACGTTCCCGGGACCGACGGCTGGAGGTGGGGCCCCGAGGGATTCCGCGAGGAGACCTACGAGTCGCGCGACTTCGACCCGGCCACCTATCTCGTGGCGCTCGACGAAGGCAAGGACGGCATCGGTATCGGCCGCGTGTGGATGCGACCCGACCGGCCGCGGCTCGGCCTGATCGCCGTTCGCTCGGATTGGCGGCGGAGAGGTGTGGCCCGTGCGCTGCTCGCCGCCGTCCTGACCGCCGTGCGAGAGCGCGACACGCGTGACGTCGGCACAGAGGTCGACGAGACGAACGTCGCGTGTCGACGACTGCTCGACGGCTTTGGCGCCCGGCCTGTCGGTGCGTTCGTCGAGCTCGTGAGAGAGGGGAGCTAAACCGACTGTGACGGCGTGCCGGCTCCGGCCGGAGCGACTCCCTCGCTGAGCCAGCGGACGTTGCCGGCGATCTCTTCCTCGGGGTTCTCGCCCAGGTGCCCGGCGGTGTCCTCGACGTCGACGATGCAGCCGGGGACGTTCGCGGTCAGCCACTCGCCGTGCGCGGGTGGCACGAGCACATCCGTCAGGCCGTAGCGGATCAGCACCGGCACGGAGATCGAGGCGAGGTCGAAGCCCCACGGCTGCAGGAACGCGAGGTCGTCGTCCGCCCAACCGCCGACGCCGTTCACCGCGTACTCGGCCGTGGCCTCGCGCGCGACCTGCATCGCCTCCGGCCGCGCGAGCGCCGCACGATCCGCCTCGCTCAGGTCGAAGTCGTCGAGGAGGCTCGAGGGATCAACGGCGACCCGTTCCTCCGCCTCCCTCTGCAGGTTCTCGAGCTCGGGCACGAGGACGTCCTCGCCCGCCTGCGCCCACCGAAACTCCTTCACGTTCTCAGGGTCCATACCCGCCAGCCACTCGTCCTCAGTCAATCCGGGGCCGCCGAGAGGAGCAACACCGACGCTGCAGACCGCGCGCACCACACGGTCGGGCAGGAGCGCCGCGCACGCGAGCACGTGCGGGCCGCCACCCGAGCCTCCGGTCACCCCGAAGAGATCGAGACCCAGCTCGTCGGCGAGCGCCTCGACGTCGGCGACCTCGTCCACAACGCGTCGTCCGTGGTGGCGGTCGGACCCGCCGTAGCCCGCCCGATCGTGCGTCACCCAATTCGCGCCCGCCGCGGTGTAGACGTCCTCGTTCGGCCAGCGGTTGAGGCGGCAACCCGGCGTTCCGTGCAGGCTCAGGATGGGAAAGCCGGCGGGATCGCCCCATGTCGCGTACGCGAGCGTCCGCCCGTCCGGCGTCTCGAGTGTGCGGAGCCGTTCTCCCACAGGGGCGAGCATACGCGCGTGCCGCAGGCGCACGGGGCGTCGAGCGTCAGGTCTGCGCGATCACGAGCACGACCGTCAGCAAGCTGAGTGCGACCCCACCGACGGTGAACAGCGCGACGGTGCGGAACGCCAGCGGTGTGTGGCCGCCGGTTCGCAGCGCCAGCTCCAATTCGCGCTGGCGTCGTGCGCCGACGATCGAGAGTCCGACCGCGAGAGCTGCGTAGCCACAGCCCAGCAGGATGTACGGCCACGGAGCGACGTCGAGCAGTTTCGGAGCGAACCGACCGACGGCGAGCGCGCCGGCGGTAGCGCCTAGCGCCGTGCGCCACCACGCAAGCCAGGTGCGCTCTGCAGCCATCGAAGTCCGCCGCTCCTGGTCGAGATCGGACGGGGGCGTCGCGGTGTCGGTGTGCTCCGAACCGAGCGGCTCTGTCATGGCTCCATCTAACACCCTGACCCGCGCGAATCCCCAAATCGGGGGCGTCGAGCGGTAGGGCCGCTCGCCTGGGCCAGTGTTCCGGAATGACCCTTGAGACGCTCGAAAGACGGGTCTACGATGCAGTTGTGAGTCTGTTAGTCCGCTCGACGGTGCTTGGAGCCGTGGTGGCCGCGGTTGTGGCTTCGTCAGCGGTGCCCTCGGACGCATCGAGATCTTCCGTCTCTGGGCCGCTGGCCGTCTGGCAAGCGGGGTTTACCTCCACGCTGGGCCACGTTGATCCGGCGACGCTGTTACCCGCAGGGAAGCGGGTGGGACTGCCACTTGGCAGCGACATCACGCCGGTTCTCTCGTCCGGGGGACGGCGGGTCGCGCTCAGTGGCGAGGCGGCTGTCAGCGTCGCTTCGGCCGTGCCACTCCGCAAGCCAGGGCACCCGATCTTGCTCCCTCGCGGGTCGGGACCTGTTCTCGCGCTCGCCTGGCCGACGGCGCACAGGCTGCTCGCGCTCGCAGGCCACGAGCAGTTGGGTCCGTCCTCCTGCGTATGCCGGAATGGGAGGTTGTACGTGGTCGATCCGCTGAAGCGGCGGATCCTGCGCAGCGTCCATTTGCGGCGCGCTTTCGTCATGGCAGCCAAGCCGACACCGACAGGGTTGGCGATCCTGCTCGGCGGCTACGGCAAGCTCGCCTCGGCACGCCTGCTGCTCGTGAGCCGGAGCGGTGTGGTCCGCCGGGTCACCCTCGTGAGGTTCAAAGTCGGCTTCACCAAGCTGGGGAAGAACGGTCTAAGGGTGACGGAAGCGGCGCTGGCCGTCGGATCCGGCAGCGCGTATGTCCTCGGCGGTCGCGGCGCTGCACCGGGTGTAGCAGTCGTACCGCTCGCACACGGTCCAGCCGCGTACCACGCACTAGCCGCTGGCCCGGCGCTCGTCAGTCCCGACCGGGGACTCGTCCTACTCGCGGGCGGCCGGCTCGGCGTGGCCTCCGTTACGGGCCTCTACGTCTACGACACCCGAACCTGGAAGCAAGTGGGGTCGGTGCCGCTCCAGGGTCAGACCGGCTATGTCAGCGGCGACAGCATGATCGTCCCCGACAGCGGCAGTGGCATCGATGTCTACAACCTCGACGGCAGCCTCCGCTATCACCTCGCCACACCCGCCCAGGTCGACGCCGTCTCCTTCGTCGGCGGCCGAGGCTTCCTCACTTACCAGGACTCGAACGAGGACTGGGGCGCCCTCGAGCTCGCCAGCGGCACCCTTTACCCTCCCGTCGTGGGTAACAGGCCGGAGCTCATCCCAGGCCAGTCGGACGTCCCCGAGTTCGCATCGACCCCCTTCTGAGGGCCGTTCTCACTCGATCCGCTGATGGCGGAGGCGCAGCGGAGGCGCGGGCAGCGGCGCACGCTGTTGCGCTCGCCATCCGTTCAGCGGGACTGGTTCCTCGGCCGGTTGAACTCCTCGGGTAGTCGGCCGTCCCAGACGCGGAGTTCGTGCAATAGCCGACCGTCCCAACTATGGCGGCGAGCTCGCCGGCGCTGCTCGAACAGAGCGAGGTTGAGAACCAGGATGGCCAGCATCCCGGCCAGAAACGGAGGAAGCCAGTCCGGCACGACACCCGAATTGTCGCGCATCTGGCTCGCATCCGCCGGCCAAGCCGGTGGGTCCGAAACCTGGCGGACAGCTGGGACAAGCCCGGCCACGACCCGGCCAGGACCAGGGCATCCGCGGGTTTGTCCGGGTCTTGGTCGACCGCTACTACCCGTCAGCGCGCGGGTTTGACGAGGAGTGCGTGGATCTGCTCGGTGAGGTGGGCGACCTGTTCGGTCAGTTCCTTGTCTTGGGCGGTGAGGTCGGTGTTCGACTGGAGCAGTTCGAGGATCTTGTCGGTTTCCGTCTTGGCCACGTGCTCGAGTCGGCTGTGGCTCTGCTCGACTTTTTCGGAGTGCATTTTGTCGCGGTCTG
Organism: uncultured Actinomycetes bacterium; assembly: GCA_963725965.1. Classification (GTDB taxonomy): domain Bacteria; phylum Actinomycetota; class Thermoleophilia; order Gaiellales; family Gaiellaceae; genus Palsa-739. The sequence continues at coordinate 26,383 of CAVSAK010000001.1, forward strand.
CCTGTCGGGTCTGGGCTAGCAGGATCAGTGGGGCGGCGTAGGCGGCCTGGAGTGAGAAGAGCAGGTTGAGAGCGATGAAGGGGTAGACGTCCCAGGCGAACCCGAGATGCAGCTGGGTCGAGTTCAGCACCACCCAGGCGATGACGGCGACGGTCTGGCCGACGATGTATTGCGGGGTGCCGAAGAATCGTGCGGCCTTCTCCGCGATCTGCCCGAATGCGTCGTTGCCGAAGGCGCCGTGCAGCTGTGCGCGACGATGCTCGAACTCGGTCGCGGGTTCGCCTGGTTCTCGGGTCGACACTCTGGCCTCGTTGTTCTTGATCCTAGGGTCGCTTCCTTGGCACCTGTCAGGCGCATCTCGGGCAGTACCGGCGGAGGGGCGCCGCTCGCCTGAGCCAGTGTTCCGGAATGACCCCTGACGCTTGCCCGGAACGACTGGGACTTGCGAGCGGTCCGGCTACCGCGTTCGGTGGGGCATGGCCAGGTTCAGGACGCGCACCCGCCGGCTGCCGTCGGGGCGATCGGCGACCGTTCGGCCCTGGTAGAGCTCGAGGACGGCGCCGAGGGCGGCGCTCATCTCTCGGGTTTCCTCGATGGTCAGCCAGAGGTCGGTGTTGGTCAGGAACGCGGCGTCGCGCCATTCTTCGGGTTCCTCGTACGCGTTCGCCACGAACGCCTCCGCCATCGCCCGGGTGCGGTCGAAGTAGGCAAGACCGACGGCGGCCGTAGCCGCGGCCCCGGCCGGAGTGGACGCATCTAGGTCGATCCGAGTCCGGTTTGTCGCCCGCCACGGTCTTTCCCGTCCATCGCTTCGGGCGGGGGCGGGCTCGGCGAACCCGTAGCGCTCCAACAACTTCAGGTGATACGCAGTTGCGCTGGGGCTCAACCCGGTCAGCGCCGCGCACTCGGTCGCTGTTAGCTCGTCCCCCGGCGCGAGCGCGTCGATGATGGCCATCCGGGCCGGATGAGCCAGCGCTCGGATGTCCCGGGGATCGTGCAGCTGCAGCGTGCTCCCCTTACGGGTCAGGACTTGGGACGCCGCCTTGTCGCGCCCGGTCCGGGACCGGCCCCGGCGGGATCGCGGCTGAGCGTCGCCGGACGATCGGTCGGTGGGCATCGACTCAAGCATAGATCTTGACAGCGAGATGTTCAGGAAATATTCTTCAATAGATGCTTAACGTCGGCATCGGACGCCGCGACTTCGTCATCGCCGTCATCGGGCGCACGGTGTCGACGTTCGGCGACGGCGTGGCGCTCATTGCCTTGACCCTGCGCCTGCAGGCGGACGGCGCCCACCCCTACGAGGTGGCTTTGCTGCTGACCGCCGGGGTGATTCCGCAGCTACTTCTGGCCCGGCCGATCGGACGCCTGGTCGACGCCCACGACTCCCGGCGCCTCCTCCTCGGGGGCGGCCTGGTCGAGGTGGCGGCCACGATCCCGCTCATCTTCATCCACTCGGTCGCTCCGATCGTGCTCCTGGTCGCCGTGCTCGGCGGCGCTTCGTCTATGACCGGGTCCACCTGGTCGGCCCTCGTCCCACGAGTGGTCGGCGAGGACCGCCTGGCCCAGGCGGTCTCGGCCCAGCAATCCCTGAACGTCCTGGCTCTCGTCGGCGCCCCCGCTGTCGCCGGGCTGTTGGCCGGGGCATTCGGCACAGGCGTCCCGGTGGCCGTCGACGCCGCCACGTTCGTGGTCGTGACTGTCGCCGCCGCCCTCGTCCGCACCCGTCGAGTGCCCGAACGGGCTCTTAGCCTCGATAAGTCGGGCCGGGTCCGGGGGGGATTCGCCATCCTCCGGGCCGATCGGGTCCTCGCTCCCCTCCTCGCCGGCGTGGCCCTCGTCGTCCTCCTGGTCGGCATGGTAGACGTCGTGCTTGTCTACCTGGTCCGCGACACACTCCACGCCGGGGGCGTCTGGTACGGCGTGGCCGAGGCGTCGTGGATGGCGGGCATGGTCGCAGGATCGGTCGGCGCAGGCCGCGTCGGCACCGAACGCAGACAGATATGGGCCACGATCGCAGGAGCCGCCGTCGCCTGCGCCGGACTGGCCGGTTTCGCTGTCGCGCCCACTGTGGGAATCCTCGTTCCCCTCTCGGTGCTCGGCGGTGTCGGCAACGGCTACGCCGGAGTCTGCCTCTCCACACTGCTCATGGCACGCACCACCGACAGCGCACGCGGCCGAGTGTCCTCCGCCGCAAACGCGATCTTCGGCGGCGCTCAGGGCACCTCACTGTTGCTCGGTGGCGCGGTCGCGATCGTACTGTCCCCCCGGGCGATCTATGCCCTCGCCGGCTTGCTCGGACTTGCCGCCGCCGGAGTCCTCGCCGCCACCACAGCCGCCCGGCTCCCCGACCGCGCCACAACCATCGACCCGTCCGTCATCTGACTCCCCGCCGCCGTCCCGTAAAGACGGCGACAGTTCGGGGTCGGGCGTCGGCGCACTCGGCTGGGCCAGTGTTCGGGAATGACCCCCGAGGCGACCTAGACTCGAAGGCATGACGGACGGCTCCGGAGCATCCTTCCGGCAATGACCGAGGATGTGACCCTGCTCGACGGCCTCGTGGTTGCGGGCGACCGGCAGATTGGGCTGCCTCACCCGGCTGAGGACGCTTTCGTGCTCGACGGCCTACTGGTCGTCCTTTACGTCCCATCAAGCGAGAGCGGCAAGGTCGGGCAGTTCAACAACCTCGTCGCTCTCGGCGAGAGCGGAGAGCCGGTGTGGATCGCCGAGCTTCCAACTACGGAGACCGCCGATTGCTACTACCGGGTCAGATCGCGCACGCCGCTGGTCGTCCTGTCCGTGAAGTCCTTCGTCTGCACGCTAGACCCCGCGACCGGGCAGATCATCGAGAAGGAGTTCGTGAAGTGAAGTGGCGTGTGGGGGAGTGAATGACACTCGCCTGG
>CAVSAK010000002.1:0-25557 GCA_963725965.1 uncultured Actinomycetes bacterium
CGCTCGGCAAGCCTCCCGGGTTCTCGTCAGGGCTCGGTAAGGGCCGCGCGGAGCGTCTTGCGTCTCGCACGGGTCTGGAGAATCATTCGACCGTGGGAGTCGGGTCTGGAACGCGTCTCGTCGTGTCGGCGGCTGCGGCGTGTGCACTCATCGTGTTCGCTACGGGGAGCGCGTCGGCGGCGAAGCCGGCCTTCTCCGCCGGCCGGCCCATGTCTTCCGTGACCTCCGAAGCTGCCGCGGCCAGTGCGAGCTGGGGAGCTGTGAGCGAGGCGGCCCTGCCCGCGAACGCTGCGGAGACGAACGGCGGCAGTTTCATCGAGTCGGTTTCCTGTCCCTCGGCCGGAAACTGCAGCGCCGTGGGGAGCTACACCGACAGCTCGGGCGTCCTCGAGGGGCTGCTCTTGACCGAAACTGCGGGTAGGTGGGCGGCCGGAGTCGAGGCGGTCCTACCTGCGAACGCGGACACCAGCGCCTCCTTGGCGAACCAGGGCGTGTTCGTCCGATCGGTCTCGTGCGTCTCGGCCGGGAACTGCGGCGCGATCGGCACCTATGTCGACACTTCGGGCAACCAGGACGGGCTGTTGCTGACCGAGACGGCAGGTAGTTGGTCGGCCGGGGTCGAGGCGGCTCTGCCCGCGAACGCCGTGTCCTCGAACCAATTCGTGCAGTGGGGTTCCCTGTCGTGCGCTTCAGCCGGGAACTGTGCGGCCGTGGGGCTCTACAACGGATTCGGCTCCACTCAGGGACTGTTGCTGACCGAGACGGACGGGAGCTGGTCCGCCGGAGTGGACGCTGTCCCGCCCGCGCCGGGCTCCAACGGATGGCTCAATTCGGTGTCGTGCGCGTCGGCGGGAAACTGCACCGCCGTCGGCGCCTACGACGACAGCTCGTTCGTCGAGCACGGCCTGCTGTCGACCGAGACTGCGGGCAGCTGGGGGCCTGCAGTGGAGGCGGCTCTGCCCGCGAACAACACGAACAAGGGCGCCGAGCTCGACTCGGTTTCCTGTGCCTCGGCTGGGAACTGCACGGCGGTCGGCTCGTATGACATTTCGTCCGTGGGCGGCCCCAAATCCGAAACAGAGATACGGGGGAAGGGTCTGCTGCTGACCGAGACGGGGGGGCAGCTGGACGACCGGAGCCGAGGCGGCTCTCCCGGCCAACGCCGACGGGGAGGATGCCGTGAATGAGCTGTACCCGCCGGCGGTCTCCTGCCCCTCCGCCGGGAGCTGCAGCGCCGCCGGCAGCTACTACGACAACAGCACGGGCCTGCAGGGCCTTCTGTTGACCGAGGCCGCAGCCAGCTGGGCGACCGGAGTCGAGGCCCTGCCCGCGAACCCCCCGAGCAACGGCGTGCCGGGTCCAGGCTTTCTCAACTCGGTTTCGTGTGCCTCGCCCGGGAACTGCGGCGCTCTGGTTACGGGAGAGAACCTTCTGACCGAGTCCGCAGGTAGCTGGGCGACCGGAATGGAGCCGTCCCTGCCCGCTAATGCTGCAGCCGGCTCTGCGGGTCTGCTCTACTCGGTCTCGTGCGGCGCGGCCGGCAACTGCAGCGCCGTTGGCCAATACGGGGACAATGCGGGCCGTGAGGGGGGCCTGCTGATCGGTGGTTATCCAGCCCTGGTCACGCTGAACATCGCGAAGAACGGCACAGGTTCCGGCTTCGTGTCCAGCGGGACCGTGTCCAGCGCCCCCGCAGCGATCGACTGCGGACAGACCTGCTCGGCCTCGTTCGACGCCGGAAGCTCGCCGACACTCACCGCGACCCCCTCCCGTGACTCTCGATTCAGCGGCTGGTCGGGCGGCGGCTGCGGTTCGGGAATCACCTGTCAGCCGAACACCGGCATCAGCAAACAGACCGTGACAGCGACCTTCGGCCTCCTCCCGCAATGCGTCGTGCCCAAGCTGCAACGCAAGCCCCTGAGAGCCGCGAAGACCGCAATCAGGACCCACAACTGCGCTCTGGGCAAGATCAAGTACGCAACCTCGCGGACGATCAAGAAAGGGCATGTGATCTCGCAGAAGCCCAAGCACGGCAGACGGCTTCAACACGGCGCAAAGGTCAGCCTGCTGGTGAGCAAGGGAAAGCGCTAGACAAGCGGCTCGATCGAGCCGGCCTCGATCGTCCACACCGCGAGCTCGTCGCGCGCCACCGAGTAGATGAGGTGCGGCCGTCGCTGCCAGAGGCCGACGTTCTCGACGTCGGTGCGAGACGGGCGAGGCGGCGCCGAGACGTGCGAGCTCGGGCGAGAGGACACTCGCGAAGGAGCTGTCGGCTGAGTGCGAGAATCGCCTCGTGTCCCTGAGCGCGTGGCTCCGCATTGGATGGCTCGCCCTGGCAGCGGACTTCGCCTACTGGATGTTTGGCGGGGCGTGTCCGCTCGACGACGCGGGGCCACCAATCTCTGGGTGACATGCGACTCTGAACGAGGTTCTGTACTTCGGCGGCTGGGTCTCGTTCCTCGTCCTCCTGGTCCTTAGCTATCTCCTTTGGCGCGTGAACGAGCGCGAGCGCATGCGGACCTAGCCGACGTCAGGCGTCATTCCGGAACACTGGCCCAGCGGAGAGTTCTCTCGTCAGAGCCGCGCGAATGCGCGGGCCTGTGGCGGCGTATCGAACAGGCGAACGATCTGTTCGGCGACCGTTTCGGGGGATGGATCGTCGGTCGTATCGACCTCTGCGTCGTACGGAACGTGATGAACGGTCTCGAACCACGGGACATCGAGTTCGAGGGGTGTGCGGTCTGTCCGCGCTTCCTCGCGGGCCTTCGCAACCTCCAGGGAGCAGCGCACGCCCACGAGCAGGACGGGCACATCGGCGAACGCAGCACGGTAGAGCGCCAGCCGCTCGGGGATGATCACCGCCTCGGCAACCACATCGCAGCCCGCATGCGCGAGCGAAGCAAGCGAGTAGACGTAGCCGGTCATGACCTTGTCGAACAGCGAACGTTCCTGCGAACGCCAGCCGGGCTCGTAACCGTCGAGGAAGTGATCGAGCGAGCGGTGGAAGATCGGCCTGTCGGCGACATCCTGAACCGCTGCGGCGACAGTGGACTTGCCTGCGCTCGGCGAGCCGTTGAGCAGCATGACCTGGCTTTCCATGTCCTCCGAACCTAAAGGACGGGCTTGCGGGAGGCCAGCGATTCCGGGGTCATTCCGGAACACTGGCCCAGGCGAGGGTGACAATCGCCTGATTGCTGTGGTACTACAAAGCCGGGTGATGGCACTCGCCTGGCGACATCCCCGTCTGAGACTCGCTGCGGCCGTCGCGGTAGGCGCGCTCATACTCGGTGCGGCGCTCGCAGGGGCGGTTACCGTTTACGGCCATCGAGTGCTGGGAGCGAACCACTCCTGCGCACCTACCGCGCCTCGATCCGAGTGCTTCTATCACCCGAGGCCTGGCTGGGTCACCCCGACCGCCTCCGGCATCGCCTTGCTCGGACTCGCCGGAGCAGCCGGAGTCCTCGTACCGGCCGGCCGCAAGCACTGAGTCCCGGCCCACACCCTCAGGGGTCAGTGCGGAACACTGGCCCAGGCGACAAGGCAGGTGCTCGCGACTGGATGTGAGCGGGGCGACCGCGGCCGCCTAGTCCCCGGCTACTTTCCGCCTGACCCGACGACGTGGTGTAGTTCGTAGAAGCCGTCTCTGGTCGGTTGCGTGAAGGTGTCCGGACTCGGGAATGCACCCGGGCCCTGCTCCACTAGCGGCTGAACGTGCTCAGCGAGAAACCGCTCCGCGTGTTCTCGCGTCTCCCAGATGTCCAAGATCCTGAACACGCCGGCCTCGTCGTCAAATCCGGCGGTATGGGCGATCAGACCGTCGAACGGCCCATCGCCGACCTTCTCGGCCACGAAGTCGTAGTTCGTCGTCGAGCGATCCGCGATCGGGAACTCCTGGATGTAGGCGACTGCCATCGAACCTCCTCGGTCGGTGGGATTAACGCGTGCGAGCCTATACCGGCTCGTCCGGCGAGGTAACTGAACCTTCCGCACCTCGCGTTCAGCGTCAAGAGCTACTGCTCAGGGTCATTCCCGAAGGCCGGCCCAGCCGAGCGTCGCCTGCTTGTGCGCGAGACCGAGAGCCCATAGGGTCGCGGCGACGTGAGTGAGGACGAAGGCAACGACGCGCTGCCGTGTGTGCGTTGTCAGACGCCACTTACATTTGTGGCCGAGCGGGACTTCCGTGAAGGCACTGGCGGGTGGACTCTCGCTCTCGGGCGTCTCGGTGCGCTTTTCGAGGACAGTACGCGACTGGAGGTCTGGGCCTGCGAGTCGTGTGGCCACGTTGAGTTTTTCGTGCCGGGCGTTGGGGAGTAAGCAGAAGTCGCCACGCTCGGGGTCATTCCCGAAGACTGGGCCAGGCGAGCGAACTGTCACCCGAGTTCGAGCGGTTCGATCGAGCCCTCCTCGATTGTCCACGCCGCCAGCTCGTCGCGCGCCACCGAGTAGATGAGGTACGGCCGTCCCTGCCAGAGGCCGACGTTCTCGACGTCGGTACGAGACGGGCGAGGCGGCGCCGAGACGTGCGAGTGGACCACTGCGAGCTCGTAGCCGTCGTCCTCGAGGAACCAGAGCTCGGGAGCGACCTCCAGCTCGAAGCGGTAGGGCGACGCGGCGGCGTTGCGGCCGGGCTCGTAGCGCTCGGCGATGCGGTCGCGCAAGACGAGGAGGCCGCAGCTCTCGTTCGGCAGCTCCTGTCGCGCGTGCTCGGCGAGCGCCTCGCGCACCGCCGGCGGCACTACCACCACAGCTTGCTCTCGTCGATCTCCTCGCCCTGCCAGAAGCCGGCGGAGAGGTACTTCCAGCCGCCGTCGGCGAGGACGCATACGACGACTCCCTCGTCGAGCTCGCGAGCGAGCCGGCGGGCGACGTGGAGGACTGCGCCGCTCGAGACTCCCGCGAAGACGCCCTCGCGCTCGAGCAGCGCGCGGGCGCCCGCCACCGCCTCGTCGTTCGAGACCAGGAGCTTGCGATCGAGCTTGGCGACGTCGAGGATGGGCGGCACGTAGCCGTCGTCGAGTGAGCGCAGCCCCATCACCGGATCGCCGGGGAGCGGCTCGACCGCGGCGACGACGACGTCGGGAAAGCTCTCCCGTACGCGCGCGCCCGCGCCCATGAGCGTCCCGCCGGTCCCGAGCCCCGCGACGAGGACGTCGACCCGCTCGAGCGCGTCCACGATCTCGGCGCCGGTGCCCTCGTAGTGCGCGCGTGGATTCGCCTCGTTCGCGTACTGGAACGGCATGAAGTAGCGCGGCTCCCGCTCGGCGAGCTCGAGCGCCAGGCGGACGGCGCCGTTCGACCCCTGTTCAGCGGGTGACTCGACGATCGTCGCGCCGTAGAGACGCAGAAGCCGCCGGCGCTCCTCGGTGGCGTTCTCCGGGAGCACGCACGTGAGCGAATAGCCCCTGAGCTTGGCGACGAGGGCGAGGGCGATGCCGGTGTTGCCCGAGGTCGGCTCGAGCAGCTCGCGACCCGGCTCGAGATCGCCCGCCACTTCGGCGGCCTCGATCATCGCCAGCGCGACGCGGTCCTTGATCGAGCCGGTCGGGTTCTGGCCCTCGAGCTTCGCGTACAGGCGCACGGAGCTCTTCGGCGAGAGACGCGGCAACTCGACGAGCGGGGTGTTGCCTACGAGCTCGAGCAGGGAGCCGGCCGTGCGGACGCTAGAACCCACCGGCCATGGCGGGGAGGAGGATGACGGTGTTCCCGTGCTCGACCTGCGTATCGAGACCGTCGAGCGTCCGGACGTCCTCTCCCTCGACGTAGACGTTCACGAACGGCGCGATCTCGTCGTCCTCCACGAGTTGCGGGCGCAGCGACGGGAAACGGTCCATCAGGTCGTCGAGCAGCTCGCGCACGGTGCCGCCCTCGGCGGGCACCTCGCGGACGCCGCCGACCTCGCTCCGCAGCTGGGGTGGAATCCGGACGACGCTCATGCGTGCGCCGGTCTCCCGCTGCAGAACTCGACGTAGTCGACGTACTCGGTGATGGTCGGGGAATCGCCGCACACGGGGCAGCTTGGGTCGCGGCGGAGCCTGACCTCGCTGAACTCCGTCGCGAGCGCATCGAACAGGAGCAGCCGACCGATGAGCGGCTCGCCGATGTCGAGGCAGAGCTTGAGCGCCTCGCTCGCCTGCAGCGAGCCGATGATGCCCGGCAGGACGCCGAGCACGCCGCCCTCGGCGCAGCTCGGTGCGAGCTCCGGCGGCGGCGGCTGCGGGAAGAGGCAGCGGTAGCAAGGACCGAGCCCGGGCTTGAACACGGTCGCCTGGCCTTCGAAGCGGTAGATCGAGCCGTGGACGAGCGGGATGTCGTGCCAGACCGCCGCGTCGTTGATCAGGTAGCGCGTCGGGAAGTTGTCCGCGCCGTCGACGATCACGTCCCAGCCGTCGGCCAGGATCCGCTCGACGTTCTCGGACGTGAGTCGCTCGATGTAAGGGACGACCTCGACGTCGGGGTTGAGCTCGGAGAGCGTGCGCTTGGCCGACTCGGCCTTCCAGTCGCCGAGGCGCCCGGTCGAGTGGAGCACCTGGCGCTGCAGGTTCGACGCGTCGACCCGGTCGTCGTCCACGATCCCGAGCCTGCCGACGCCCGCGGCCGCGAGGTAGAGCGCAGACGGCGAGCCGAGGCCGCCGGCGCCGAGCAGAAGCACGCGCGAGTCGAGCAGCTTGAGCTGGCCCTCCTCGCCGACCTCGGGGATGAGGACGTGGCGGCTGTACCGCTGTCGCTTCTCGCCGTCGAGCGTGCGCGGCAGCTCGGTCGGGAGGCCGCTGCGCTTCCAGTCGGTGTACCCGCCGGCGAGCGAGACGACGTTCTCGTAGCCGAGGTCCTCGAGCGACTTCGCTGCGAAGGCCGAGCGGTTGCCGGCGGCGCAGTAGAGAAGGATCGGTTGGGCGCGATCGGGGGCCGCCTGCTCGATTCGCGACTCGAGGTTGCCGCGCGGGATGTGGATCGCGCCCGGAATCCGTCCCTCGGTCCATTCGTCGAGCTCGCGAACGTCGACGACGAGCGGGCGCTCGGGCGCGTCGACCAGCTCGCGCGCCTGCGTCACGTCGACCTCGTCGATCTCCGACTTGATCTGCTGCAGAAGTTCCCGATAGTTCGGCATCGCTTTCGGAAATGTAGCGACCCGCTTCGCCGCTACGCTCGAACTCGTGGCCACAGCAGCACGCCCGCTTGCAGCTCGAAGCCGGCGCGTCGTCCTCATCGTCGTCCTCGCCGCGCTCGTCGCCGCGGCGGCGGTCGTAGGGGCTACGCTGCTGCAGACCCGCGGCGAGAGCACCACCGTCCCAGGTTCGGTCACGCAGGCCCGTTCGGGCCCGCCGGTGCTCCAGCTGGAGTTCGGATTGCGAGGCGACGCCGAGGCGCAGGCGCTCTCGCGAGCCGAGGTCCTCTTCGACCGGGACCATCAGGCGGCGCAGGCGGCTGCGATCTTCCGCCGCTACCACTCGGTCGAGGCGCAGCTGGGCACGGCGTTCACGAGCTGGAACGGGCCGTCGAGTCTCGAGACGGTGAAGACGATCGCAGGCGAGCATGCGAATGACCCGGTGGCGCTCCTCAATCTCGGCTGGGCCGACTACCAGGCGGGCCGCAACGCCGACGCGGCAGCAGCCTGGCGCCGGGTGGCAACGCGCTTCGCCGACTCTCCCTACGGTGTCGACGCCGAGGACGCGCTCCACGGCGGCCCGCAGGGACTCCCCCCGATCGTGACGGGACTCGCGCTGCCCGAGAGAATCGCGAACCTCCCGGCAGCCGGTCAGATGGCCGCATTGAAGCGCGCCGCAACAGGTGGCACCGCGACGGACAGGCTCCTCTATGGCACGGCCCTCTGGTTCTTCCGCATGCCGATCTCGGCCGAGCGGCAGTTCGCGGCGGCCGCGAAGCTCGCGCCGCACGATCCCGTCGCACGCGCGGCGGCGGCCGTCGGTCTTTTCTCCAAGGCGAACCCCACCCGCGCCTTCGCGCACCTCGGGCCCCTCACCGGCGTCTTCCCGCACTCGGGGACGATCGAGTTCCACCTCGGTGCACTACTCATCTACATCGGCCAGTACCGGAAGGCCGGGAAGCAACTCCGAGCCTCCATCGCCGACGGGCCGCATGCTCCCTATGTGAAGGACGCGAGAGCACTCCTTGCGATCGTTACTCGCACTAGGTCTAAGTAAAGGAAATATGAGCCGAACGGCCTATGGCGGTTGCGGTTCGGCGCGTGGCATCCTCCGTCATCGCAGGGGAGGGGGATATGGCCGAGACAGCAGTACGGGGAACGTCACCTAGCGACGTTCTCGAAACCGAGGAGGCGCGAAGCCTGCTCGAGGCGGCGCAGGCCGCCGGGCGCGTGAGCTCCGAGGAGATCGCACTTTCGCTCGACGAGCTCGATCTCGAGCCCGCCCAGCTCGAGGATGTCTACCGCGCGCTCGAGGAGCTGCAGGTCGAGATCGTCGACCCGCCGGAGACCGAGCCCGATCCGAAGCCGGAAGTGCGGCTCGACCAGACCGTTCGCGAGGTCTCGACCGACGCGCTCCAGCTGTTCCTCAAGGACATCGGCAAGGTCGAGCTGCTGACCGCCGCAGAGGAGGTCGAGCTCGCGAAGCGGATCGAGCGCGGCGACCATCGCGCGAAGCAGGAGATGGTCGAGGCGAACCTCCGCCTCGTCGTCTCGATCGCAAAGCGCTACCGCAACCAGGGCCTGCCGTTCCTCGACCTGATCCAGGAGGGGACGATCGGTCTCGTCCGCGCTGCCGAGAAGTTCGACTGGCGCAAGGGCTACAAGTTTTCGACGTACGCGACGTGGTGGATCCGCCAGGCGGTCGCCCGCGCGCTGGCGGACAAGGGTCGCACGATCCGGATGCCCGTCCACGTCGTCGAGAAGCTCAACAAGATCGTCCGCTCCGAGCGGAAGCTTCGCGGCGAGCTCTGCCGCGAGCCTCTCGCGACCGAGATCGCGATCGACGTCGACCTTCCGCTCGACGAAGTCGAGCAGATCCTCCGTACCTCGCAGGCGCCGATCTCGCTCGAGAAGCCGGTCGGCGACGAGGAGGAGTCGGAGTTCGGGCACTTCCTCACCGACGAGAACGTCCCGCTGCCCGACGACGTGGCCGACACGACGCTGCGTCAGGAGCTGCTGCGCAACATCCTCGAGACGCTGTCGCACCGGGAGCGGCGCGTGCTCGAGCTCCGCTACGGGCTCGGTGGCGAGCAGCCCCGCACCCTCGACGAGGTCGGCCGTGCGTTCAACGTGACGCGTGAGCGGATCCGCCAGATCGAGAACCAGAGCCTCAAGAAGCTGCGGGCTCTTGCCGCGACGGACTCGCTCAAAGACGTCGCCTAGATCCGGCCGCTGTCGTCGTAGACTCGGTTACCTGAGGAAGTCGTCGACCGAGCGGGCGATCCCCGCCGCGTCGAGCCCGTGGGCGGCACGGTGCTCCGCTCCTGTGCCGTAGTGGCGGAACTCCGCGTTCGGCACGCCGAGGGCGAGCAGCCGGTGCGGCCGGTCGCGCAGCGCGAGGGCGATCTCGGGCGCCGAGGTGCCTGCGAGGTACGGCTCGACGAGGACGACGTCCGTCCCGGTGGCGAGCGCGTCACGGAGCTCGTCATATGGGAACGGGCGCACGGTCGCGATGTACGCCACCGTCACGTCCAGGTCGGAGGTCGCCTCGAGGACTGGGCTCAGGGTCGGACCTACGGAGACGACGAGCGGCGCGTGGGGAGAACCGCGCCGGAGAACCGTGAGCCAGCCGGGGTCGACTCGGGCGTGGTTCGTCTCCTCGCTCAGGCGGAGGTAGGTGCGACCGTCGCCCCCGAGTGCCTGCCGAAACAGCCGGTCGGCTTCGTCCACGTGCCCGGGGACGTGGATCGTCCAGCCGGGAAGCGCGGATACGAGCGCGACGTCCTCGGGTGCCTGGTGCGTGCGTCCCTCGTGCGCCGCGTCGTATGACGCGCCGATGCTGACGAGGACGGCGCCGAGGTCGTTGTGACCTAGGTCGAGCTTGAGCATCTCGTAGGGGCGCTCGACGAGGAACGGGGTGTAGGAGTGCGCGATCGGGCGGTAGCCCTCGAGCGCGAGGCCGGCGGTGACGCCGATCATGAGCTGCTCGCGGATGCCGACGTCGAAGTGGCGCGGATGCTCGCCGATCGCCTCGGTGCCGATCTGTGCGGTGACGACCGCGACCCGCTCGTCCTCGTCGAGCGCCGCGCGGGTGAGGTCGTAGAAGCGCTCGCGCATCGTCGTCACTTCCTCTCCACCTCCGCGACGATGCAGCGTGGCCGCCTTCCTCCGGAATCCGGCATGAGCGCTGCCTCGAGCTGCTCGTGGTCGCGCCCGTCGACCCGCAGTGTCGCCCAGCCCTCGAGCATGAAGCGGCGCTCGATGCCTTCCGGCCATCCATACATCGAGGAGTCGTTGTCGATCACGATCGCCGTGAGGGACGACAGCCCGATCCGGCCCGCGTACTGCACCGCCTCCCAGTTCGAGCCTTCGTCGAGCTCGGCGTCGCCGAGCAGGCAGAAGACGCGGCGGCCGGTGAGGGCGCTTCCCGCGGCGACCGCGAGGCCGTGGCCCAGCGAGCCGCTCGAGAACACGGCGCCGGATACGAGCTTGCGGTCCGGATGGTGGCCGAGCCGCGAGTCGAAGGCGCCGAAAGCGTCGAGGTGCTCGGTGGGCAGCAACCCCTTTGCGGCGAGCACGGCGTAGTAGGCGGTGGGGCCGTGACCCTTCGAAAGGATGAAGCGGTCGTCCCTGCCGAGGACGCGGTCGTAGAGCACCCAGAGGACGTCGAGGGTCGAGAACGAGCTCCGGTCATGCTTCTCGTCGCCGGTCAGCCGCGTGAGCAGCGCCGGCAGGTCGTCGTAGCCGAGTGTCGTCGTCGTCGTGGCCATGCATGCACCGTAGAACCTCAACTATGGTTGAAGTCAAGTGCCGAGAGAACTCACCATCGGCGAGCTCTCCGAGCGGAGCAGCGTCTCGCAGTCGGCGCTTCGGTTCTACGAGCGTGAGGGGCTCATCTCGGCGTGGCGAACGGACGGCAACCAGCGGCGCTATGCCGGCGTCACCCTGCGGCGCGTCGCGCTCGTGCAGGCGGGGAAGGCGGCCGGTGTCCCGCTCGAGCGGATCCGGGCTGCGCTCGACGAGCTGCCCGCCGGCAAGACGCCGACGAAGCGCGACTGGGAGCGGCTCTCGCGCAGCTGGCGACAGGAGCTCGACGAGCGCATCGCGACGCTCGAGTCGATCCGCGGCCGGCTGACCACGTGCATCGGCTGCGGCTGCCTCTCGCTCCGTACCTGCGCCCTGCTCAATCCGGACGACGAGGCGGGTTCGCTCGGCGGAGGCGCGCACTATCTCCGTAAAGTCTCCCCCCGTGGATGAGGCCTGGCGCGCCGAGCTGGCGGAGCTGATCGCGATCCCGAGCGTGAGCGCCGACCCGGCCCACCGGGAGGACGTCAAGCGCGCGGGCGAGTGGGTCTGTGACTTCATCCGGCGCATCGGGGGCACCGCGGAGCTGACGCCGTTCGGCGAGCGAGAGCTCGCGCTCGGCGAGATCCCCGCGTCGAACGGCGCGGCCGACGCGCCGACCGTCCTCGTCTACAACCATTTCGACGTCCAGCCGCCCGCACCGCTCGAGCTCTGGGAGTCGGACCCGTTCGAGCTCGACATCCGCGGCGAGTGGGCGTACGGGCGAGGCGTCGCCGACGACAAGGGCCAGCTATGGCTCGTGCTGCGCGCGGCCCAGCGGCTCGTCGAGGCGGGAGCGCTGCCGGTCAATCTCCGCTTCGCGCTTGACGGCGAGGAGGAAGTCGGCGGGCATACGATCGCCGACTACGTCACGGAGGACGAGCGCGGCGCCGACGTCTGCGTGATCTTCGACGGCGGGATGCTGCGCCGCGACGTTCCCACCATCGAGCTTGCGACCCGCGGCCTCGTTGGCTTCGAGGTCGAGGTGCGCACCGGCGATCGTGACCTCCACTCCGGGATGTACGGCGGCGCGGCGCTCAACGCGATCCACGTTCTCCTGCGCTGCCTCGACGCAGTGCTCGCCGGTCCGGACGGCCGTCTGCCCGAGGCGCTGCGCGCGGGGATCGCGACACCGACCGCGGAGGAGCTCGACGCGTGGTCGCAGCTGCCGCCGGGCGCCGAGGCGATCTCCGACGCGGGCGCGCAACCGCTTGACGCGCGGGCGGCGGAGGAGTTCTACCTTCGCACCTGGGCAGAGCCGTCGGCAGACGTCAACGGGATCGTCGGCGGCAAGCCGGGCATCCGGAACACGACGCTCAGCGTCGCGGCTTCCGCGGAGTTCTCGATCCGCCTCGCACCCGGTCAGGACGTCGAGACGATCGGGCCTGCCGCCGAGCGGCTCCTGCGCGAGGCGGCTCCAGACGGGGCCGGTCTCGAGATCAGCTGGGAGGGCTCGAATCCGGGCCTGGTCAGAGGGGACGCACCCGCTGTCCAGCTCGCGCTCGACGCGTTCGAGCAGGCCCTCGGCACGCGGCCGCTACTGACGCGCGTGGGCGGTTCGATCCCGCTCATGCCGGCGCTGACCGAGAAGGGGATCGACACGATCCTCAGCGGCTTCGCACTGCCGGAATCGAACATCCACTCGCCGAACGAGCGCTTCCTCGTCCCGTATTTCGCGGCCGGGATCGACACGGTGGCGGCGCTTTTCACGCAGCTGGGCCGGCTGAAAAGCTAGAGCGCGTGCGGGTGCGCGCGCCCGCAGGGGAGCCACTCGTGGCCGAACTCGCGCATCGCGTCGATGATCGGCAGGAGCGCCTCGCCTTTCGGCGTCAGCCGGTACTCGACGCGGGGGGGTGTCTCCGCGTAGCTCTGCCGCTCGAGGATTCCGTCGGCCTCGAGGGCGCGCAGCCGCTCGGCGAGCGTGCGCGGGCTGATGCCCTGGCACGAGCGCTCGAGCTCCGAGAAGCGGCGCGGCCCCTCGGAGAGGTCGTGGACGAGGAGCGCCGTCCACTTCGCGCCGATGATCTCGGCCGTCGCCGCCACTGCGCATTCGCCCGCGACGTGGACCGGGTTCATCGTCCGGATGGCCATGCTCTCGATTGTACGCCGCGGGTCAAAAGAGCCATCAGCCGGTGTCAGACACCGGCTGATGGTCGAAACGGACCTGGACAGGCGTCGATCTTGGGGATCGAGAAGCGCGCGATCGTTCCGAAGCCCTCACACGGCTTGCAGGCTTGCGCGACTCCGGCGTCGCATGCGACTGAGAGGAAGATGAACGCGTCCTCGATCGTGAAGCCGTGCTCGTCGACGAGCAGGCGGGCCGCCTCCTCCGACACGAGCGCGAGAGCCTCGCCGTACTCGGTCGCGGTCGCGTGCGGGAGCCAGCGGTCCGCGAGCTCGGTGACGGGCCAGGTCGCCTGCTTCCCCTCGAAGACGTCGAAGCGGATGTCGACCTCGCCGGCTATCTCGACGCCCGTGAAACAGATCTCGCCGTCTCCCATCGCCGCGTGCATGTCGCCGACGGCGAACATGCCACCGGGCTGCCGGACGGGGAAGAAGATGCGCGCGCCTGCGCCGTGCCAGTGGTCGTCGAGGTTGCCGCCGTGCCGTCCGGCGAGCCCGTTCGAGAGCTCCTCGCCGCCGGTCGCCACGCCGACGACACCGACCATCGGCATCGCCGGAAACGAGACGCGGTCGTTCATCTTCACGACGCCGTCCCGGACCTCGAAGAGCCGCGTGAGCGGGGACCGGACCTGGTCGATGAGCTGGCCGAAGCCGGGGATGAGCGTCGCCACGCCCCACTCGATCGGCCGCACGTCCAGGATTTCCGCGACGAGCGAGTCGCCCGGCTCGGCTCCCTTGACCGCGACAGGGCCCGTTGCACTGTTGATCCGCGACAGGTCGATCTCGGTCACGAGATCGTCCTCGCTCCGGATCTGGCCGGTGAAGCAGTCGTTCGTCTCGAAGGTGACGACATCGCCGGGCTCGACCTCGAGCACGGGCCGAAGGTCGGGCCCGAACGACCAGATCACCTCGCTATTTGGGATGCGGTGGTGCGCCATCTCGGTGCTCAGTCCCAAGGCGGTGGGTTGTGCGTCCAGCGGCCGCCCAGCATCGTCGCCACGACCTTCACCTCGCGCAGTTCGTCCGGCTCGCAAGCGAATGGGTCGCGGTCGAGCACGACCAGGTCCGCGTAGCGGCCGGGGACGAGCGTCCCGCGGACGCGCTCGTCGTGCGACAGCCACGGGGGTGCGACGCAGACCGCGTGGAGGGCTTGTTCGAGAGTGAGCCTCTGGTCCTCGCGCCAGTGATCGAGGACGGCCGCGATGACGCCGGCCCACGGCCTGAGCTCCTCGACCGGCGCGTCGGAGCCGTTGGCGAGCAGCGCGCCGGAGTCGAGGAGCGAGCGGAACGAGTACGTCCCGTCGAGCCGGTCGGCCCAGTAGCGCTTGGCCAGCTCCTCGTCGGAGGGCGCGTGCGAGAACTGGAGTGAGACGGCGACGCCGAGCTCGGCGAAGCGTCCGACATCGTCGGGCGCGAGGCACTGCGCGTGCTCGATCCGCTGGCGGAGGCCGCGCGGCTGCCATGTCTCGCGCGAGCGCTCGAAGGCGTCGAGGGCGGCCCGGTTCGCAGCGTCGCCGATCGCATGCACGCCGACCGGCCACCCGGCCTCGGCTGCGTCGCGCACGATCTGCTCGAGCTCCTCGCTCGTCGTGATCACGACGCCGGTCCCGTCGGACATCCATGCGGTTTGGGAGCCGAGCGTGCCGTCCATGAAGGTCTTCAGGTAGCCGAGGCGCAGGAGCGGCGAGCCGACACCGCTGCTCAGGCCGATCTCGCGCAGCTCCGGCAGTCGCTCCGCCGGGGTCGACTGCCAGACGCGGAGCGGGAGAGAGCCTTGCTGCTCGAGCCGCTGCCAGAGCCCGATCGCGCCCAACCAGCCGTCCTTGTCATGGAGCGCGGTGACGCCACGCGACGCTGCGACCTTGACGCCTTCGCGCATCGCCTCGACGTACTCCTCGGCCCGCACGTGGACGAACCGCCCCTTGAAGCGCCATGCCGCTTCCTCGTAGAGGACGCCCGTCGGTTCGCCGTGGTCGTCCCGCACGACCACGCCGCCGTCGACCTCGAGGTCGCCGCGGGCGAGCGCGAGCGCAGTCGAGTTGAGCCAGAGTGCGTGGTAGTCCTTCGAGATCAGCATCGCCGGGCGGTCGCTCACGACCTCGTCGAGCGTCTGGCGTGTCGGCGGCCCGTCGGGCCAGTCGGCGTCGCGCCAGCCCTGCCCCCGCAGCCAGCTTCCGGTTCGCGGCGCCGCGCGCACGCGGTCGAGCGCTTCGGCAAGCGAAGCGCAGCCGTGCAGCTGGACGTCGTGCCGGGACAGCGCCCACGTGGGGAAGTGGACATGCGAGTCGGTGAAGCCGGGGAGGACGCACCGGCCGCCGAGGTCGACCGTCTCGGGGCTCGGCAGCGACGTCTCGTGGACGCCGACACCGCCGGCGATCCGTTCTCCCGCGATCCAGAGCGAGGAAACGGTCGGGAGCGACGGGTCGAGCGTGCGGATGACGCCGTTTTCGAGGATCATTCTGGAGAGGTAATCACGAAGAGAAGGGGGCTTCCTTGTCCAAGAGGCTGATCATCGCCGCCGTGGCCGTGGCTGCGCTCGTCACGGCGGGTTCGGCGTTCGCGATCACCAACGGCCAGCACGACGGGAACATGCATCCGAACGTCGGGGCCATGATGGCGTTCGACGACCCGTCGCAGCCGAACACGCTGCAGGAGTTGTGCAGCGGCACGCTCGTGGCTCCGAAGGTTTTTCTCACCGCGGCGCATTGCACCGATTTCCTGCTCAACGACCTGCACACCACCGACGTCTTCGTCACGTTCAACACGAACAGCGCGGAGGGCCCCTACATCCACGGGACGATGGTGCAGAACCCGGCGTACAACGGGAAGCCCGCACAGAACGGGAACGACATCGCGGTGATCCTGCTCGACACCGCTCCGCAGGGAATTACGCCGGCGACCCTGCCGCCGGTCGGGCTGCTCGACTCGATGAAGGCGAACAAGACCCTGACGCAGTCGTCGGCGTTCACCGCGGTCGGGTACGGCGACGGTAACCGGCAGACGGGTGGCGGCAAGCCGACCTTCGCCTTCGACGGCTTCCGCGGAAACGCCACGTCGTTCTTCAACGCCCTGACGAAGAGCTGGCTGCGCCTGACGCAGAACGCGTCGGTCGGTGCGGGCGGCACCTGCTTCGGCGACTCGGGCGGGCCGAACTTCCTCGGCACCTCGAACACGATCGCGGCGACCACCATCTCGGGCGACTCCGCGTGCAGGTCGACGAACGTCGACCTTCGCATGGACACGCAGAGTGCGCAGGACTTCCTCGCGCAGTTCGGCGTGCCGCGCGGCTGATCGAGCCAAGGGGGCGCCGGCTCGGGCCGGCGCCCCCGGATAGAGTCACCCCGTGCTCGATCATGTCGGTCCGAATGTGCGCGACTGCGCGCGCAGCCGCGCCTTCTACGAGCAGGCTCTGGCACCGCTCGGCTGGAGCGTCCTCGCGGAGTGGCCCGATCACGGAGTCGCCGGCTTCGGGGACCAGGGAAGGCCGGTGTTCTGGCTCCATCAACGGGAGCCCTACACGACGGGATTGCACGTCGCGTTCACCTGCGACGACCGCGCGAGGGTAGATGCTTTCCACGCCGCCGGGCTTGTCGCCGGCGGCGTTGACAACGGCGCTCCCGGCTTGCGCTGGTACCACGAGAACTATTACGGCGCCTTCGTCCTCGACCCCGACGGCAACAACGTCGAGGCCGTCTGCCACCAGCCGGAATAGAGTTTCAGGCGTGCCCTGGGACGTCCTGACCGACGAGCAGCGGGAGCTGCGCGACCTCGTCCGGCAGCTTGCGCGTGAGCGGATCGCGCCGCGGGCCGCCGAGATCGACGCCTCCCACGAGTTCCCCTGGGACGTGGTCGAGCTCTTCCGCGAGAACGACATCTTCGGCCTCTTCTTCGCCGAGGAGCACGGCGGGCTCGGCACCGGAACGCTCCTCTCGCTGGTCGCTATCGAGGAGGTGGGGAAGGTCTGCGCGACCTCGGCGCTCATCCTCGCGGTGCAGGAGCTCGGCTCGCTCGGCCTCAAGCTCGCCGGCACCGACGAGCAGAAGGAGCGGTACCTCCCGAAGCTGGCCTCGGGCGAGTGGCTGCCGGCGTACGCGCTCACGGAGTCCGGCTCGGGCTCCGACTCCGCTGCGATGCGGACGACGGCCCGCCGCGAGGGCGACGAGTACGTCCTCGACGGCTCGAAGCGCTTCATCACGAACGCGGGCGTCGCGAACCTCTACACCGTCTTCGCCAAGACCGATCCGGACGCCGGCCACGACGGCATCTCGGCCTTCCTCGTCGAGTCGGACGCGCCCGGTTTCGCCGTCGCCCGGCTCGAACCGAAGATGGGCATCTGCGGCTCCACCACCGGCGAGCTGACCTTCGACGGATGCCGCATCCCCGCCGCGAACCTGCTCGGCGAGGAGGGCGAGGGCTTCCGCATCGCGATGCGCATCCTCGATCGCTCTCGCCCCGGAGTCTCGGCGCAGGCGCTCGGGATCGCCCAGGGCGCGACCGACTATGCGCTCGAGTATGCGAAGACGCGCGAGACGATGGGGAAGCCGATCGGCCAGCACCAGCTGATCCAGGCGAAGCTCGCGGACATGGAGACGGAGTGCGAGGCGGCGCGCGGCCTTCTCTACCGCTTCGGGCGCATGGCCGACGACGGCGTCGAGGGCCCGGAGCTGACGAAGGCGTCGGCGATGGCGAAGCTCAAGTGCGGCGACGTCGCCATGGCCGTGACGACCGAGGCGGTGCAGATCCTTGGCGGCTACGGCTACATCAAGGAGTACCCGGTCGAGCGCTTCATGCGCGACGCGAAGATCACGCAGATCTACGAGGGAACGCAGGAGATCCAGCGACTCGTGATCGCCCGCGAGATGCTCCGCGAGTCACGCGCGTTCCTGCTGGCCGGCGTTGGCTGAGCTCTGGCGCCCGTCCGAGCACGAGCCGCTTGCAGCGGCGGAGTGGAAGGAGGAGCGCGTCGAAGCCGCGATCGCCGCGATCGTCGCCGACGCGGAGGCCGCCTTCGACGGCACGCGCTGGCCGTGGCATCCGCGCGACGGCGAGGACGACGGCTCCTCGAGCATCTACCTCGGCGGCGCGGGGATGATCTGGGCGCTCCACGAGCTCGGGTCGACCGGCTGGCAGGAACCGGCGCTGTCGTTCATCGACCGCCGTCGCACCGAACCTCTCTTCGACGGACAATCACTCGAGACGAGCTACTCCTTCGGGGAGCTCGGGGTCGCACTCGTCGCGTTCCATGTGACCGGCGACGCCGGAGTTGCCGACCGGATCCACGAGCTCGTCGTGGCCGTCCACGCCTCTGAGACGAACGAGGTGATGGCAGGGACTCCGGGATCGCTTCTCGTCGCCGAGGCGATGCTCGCCTGGACGGGGGAGCAGCGCTGGGACGAGGCATGGCGGTACGTGGCCGAGCGCGTGCTCGCTGCTCGCGACGACGACGGTCTCTGGACGCAGCACTTCTCCGGGCCGCGCGCCCGCCACCTCGGTCCGGCGCATGGCTACGCCGGGAACATGCGTCCGTTCGCCAACCGGGGGGCAGCGCCGGCGCCTGCCGATCTCTCCCCGTACCTCCTGCGCGAGGGCGGGCTCGCAAACTGGGTGCCGCGCGAGGGATCCCGACCGGACGAGATCCGCGTGCAGTGGTGTCACGGCGCTCCCGGGATGGTCACGACGCTCGGCGACCTGCTCGACCTCGAGCTCGCCATCGCCGGCGGCGAGCTGACGTGGCGCGCGGGCCCACTCGCCAAGGGGCCGAACCTCTGCCACGGCACGGCCGGAAACGCGCACGCGTTCCTCGTCCTCCACCGGCGGACGGGCGACGAGCTCTGGCTGGAGCGGGCACGTGCCTTCGGGCTGCACGCGATCGACCAGGTCGAACGGGAACGGGCTGCGGTCGGCCGCGGCCGCTATTCGCTCTTCACGGGCGACGTCGGAGTCGCCCTCTTCCTCCGCCATCTGCTCGACGGCGATGACCGCTTCCCGACGATGGGCCCTTTCGGCGCGTGAGGTGAGCGTGCGCCGGCTCGCGGACCGCTCGCTCTCGACCCCGGCGAGAGGACACTGGCCCCAGCCGACAGGCCTCTAGCCCGGGTAGCCTCGATTTGTTGAAGATCCTTCAGAGCATCCACCGGACGCTGCGGCGTTTCAATCGCCGATTCACGGGGACCGATCGCATCATGGACAACACGCGCGAGCAATTTCCGCCAGAAGAGTTCGCGCAGCAACACTTCCAGCCCGACGAGCAAGGCGATGAGCACAAGGACCGCGAGTAGGTAAGCATGGGTGCCGAGCGAGCCCCGACCGCTCAGGGGTCATTCCCGAACGCTGGCCCAGGCCAAGCTTCTCGCGCTTGACCCGCGAACGGATGGCTTAGCCGCCGGGCTGCCGTTGCATCGGCCACAACGAGGGGCCTTCATCCGGGAGCTCCAGCACGCCCAGGTGAACGAAGCCGAGCCGCTCGTACAGTGCTGCGCTGCGCTCGCTGCTGGCCTCCAGATACGCCGATACGCCGTCGGCGTCGCAGCGATCGAGCGCCGGTCGCATCAACGCGCTGCCGAGTCCCTGGACCTGTTCCGCAGCCACCTCACCGCAGTCCGCCCGTCCACTGCATCGGGCATCCGCCACCGGTCTGGCGGCAACACCAAGAACCCGCCAACCAGACCGCCGCCACCACCGTCGTCGGCGGTGAACACCATCCCGCTCTGCGGAAGCACGTACGTCTGCAGCTCCAGCCGGAACATCAGCTCACGGCGCGCCACCCGTCGCGTGCGCTGCGGCAACAGCCAATTCATCACCGCATCGTCTGCGAACGCCCGTGCCATCGCCGCGCACAAGGCCGGAACTTCGCCCGCATCGGCAGGTCGCACCGACGCCATGCGCCGGACCCTAGCGTCCGGCCTCAGGGGTCATTCCGGAACACTGGACCAGGCGACGATCGCCTCGCCTGAGCTACTCGGGCATCGCCTGCGGCGTGGCCCTTGCCGGAAGCAGCAGTGCGGCCCCGAGGCCGATCAGCCCGAAGAGCGCGACGGAAGCCATCGCCCACGCGTAGGCGCCGTTCCCGCGTGCTACGGCCGCGACCAGAATCGTCCCGGCAATCGCAGTGCCGAAGGAGGAGCCGAGGTTGGAAACGCTGCGCGAGAGACCGGAGATCTCGCCCTGCTGCTCCTCGGGGAAGCTGGACTGCACGACGTTGACCGAAGGGGTGAGCATCCCCCCGAGGCCGAAGCCGACGAGGAACAGGCCCGGCACGAAGGCGACGATGCTCGACCACGCGACGACAAGACCGATCAGCAAGCCGATCCCGGCGAGCGTGATCAGGAAGCCCCACACGATCAGCGTCTTCTGTTCGCGCCTCTTGGCGAAACGCTCGGCTGCCAGCGACGAGATCAAGAGCCCCACGGTCGCCGCGGTGAAGATCACGCCCGTCTTGACCGCGCTGTATTCGCGGACCGTCTGGAGGTACACCGAGACGACGAACGACGTCCCCATCAGGATCAGCCACTGGATGTTCTGGGTCACGAGCGCGAAGTTGCAGGTCCGGTTTCTGAACAAGCCCGTGGAGAGCAGCGGCTCCTTGCCCGCCCGTTCCTGGGCTCGGATGTAGACGTAGAACGCCAGTAGCAGGACGAGTCCGGTCGCCAGGAACACGGTCAGGAGCACGTTGTTGGTGCCGGCCTGCAGGATCCCGAAGACCAGGCAGAACATCCCGGCACCGGAGAGGACCGCCCCAACGGCATCGAACGGTCGCGTCGGGTCCGGCGGAAGTGGGTCGGTGAGCCGTCGGCTCAGCAAGAGGATGATGACGATGACCGCTGCCTGGAAGACGAACGCGGCGCGCCAGCTGATCGCCGTGGTGATGATGCCGCCGATCAAGGGACCGGCCGCGGCGCCGATGCCGCCCAGCCCGCTGATCACGCCGAAGGCCCAGGCGCGTCGTGTCACGTCCCTGAACCAGAGCGTTGCGAGGATGTAGACGGGTGGAATGAGAAACGCTGTACCGACACCTTCGAAGACGGAGTTACCGAGGATCAGCACGCCGAGATTCGGAGCCGCCGCGCTGAGCAGCGCACCGATCCCGTAGAGCGCGAGGCCACCGTTGAAGCACCGCTTCCGCCCCCAGCGGTCCGTCAGCTTGGAGCACGGGATCATCAGGATCGCCATGATCAGCAGGAACAACGTGATCGTGGTCTGCACCCCCTTGACCGTCGTGTCGAGGTCCCGGCTGATGTCGTTGATCATCACGTTCATGTTCGAGCCCGCGAAGCTGCAGATGAACTGCGCGAGCGCGAGCGGAGCGATCAACCTCCGCGCGGACAGGAGCTGACGCTCCGGCGTCAGCGCCTGGCTTGCCGATGCGGACCCCTCGCTCACGCAGCGACCTCCGAGTCGACCTTGGCAATCTCCACCAGACTTAGTTCTGCCGGCGGCGGCGGTGGCCGATCACAAACGCACCCGCGGCGGCGCCGAGTATGTAAAGCCAAAACCGTCTGATGAAGAGACGCTACACGGCAGTGGTGGGGCGCGCCTTCCCTGCCTGCCTAGCTCACCAGAGGTCGCCGCCGGTGAGGACGTAGACGAACGGCACCACCGGGATGAGCATGAAGACCGCCCAGGCGAGCTTCTGGAGGCCGCTCAGGTCGTTCCGGCCGGCGAGATTGATCCACGCGAGCACTACCGCAATCGGGTGCAGGAAGCAGACGAGGACTTCGAGCAGCTTCTTCATGCGATCGAACGAATCGCCTGCGCGGCTCTGCGCGCGTTTCGCCCGGCCTTCGCATAGAACTTCCGGGCCCGCTCGCCCTGAGCGAGCTCGATCGCCGTGAGCCCACCGACGAACAGAAGCTGACGCGCCTTCCTGCTCTTGGCCAGGACGAAGAGGCCTTTCACGAGCCACGGCATGACGACCACGGTACCGCGCAAGTAGCCTTCACGCCGTGGCGGCAGACGACACAGTCGTCGTGAAGGTGGTGTCCGGGCAGTCCGAGGCGGACGTCGTCTGCGGGTTGCTCCGGTCGGCGGGCATCGAGTGCGCCTACCGGGACACCGAGGCGATCGACTCGTCGCTGGAGGACTTCATGGCTGCAGGTGCCCGAGAGGTCGTCGTGCACGAGTCCGATCTGGAAGCTGCCAAGGAACTCCTCGCGGACGCGCAGGGCTGACGGCGATGCGTCTCGACGGGATCCACCACGTCACGTGCATCACGGCCGACGCGCCGCGGAACGTGGACTTCTATACGCGCGTCCTCGGCCTGCGGCTCGTGAAGAAGTCCGTCAACCAGGACGACCCGACCGTCTACCACCTCTTCTACGCCGACGAGGAGGGACACGCGGGCTCCGACATCACGTTCTTCGAGTACCCGCACGCAGGCCCCGGTCAGACCGGCGACGGGATGGTGCACACCGTCGTCTGGCGGGTCGGCTCGGCGGATGCGCTCGAGTTCTGGGCGGGCCGGCTCAGCGCCGAGGGGCACGAGGTCGAGGCGGACGGCGAGTCGCTTCGCTTCGCCAACCCCGAAGGGCTGGAGCACGAGCTCGTCGTCTCGCACGTCGGGGACGAGCCGCTCGTGGCGCGCCATCCCGAGATTCCTGCCGAGGTCGCGCTGCAGGGCTTCGAGGGCGTGCGCGCGTACGGTCGGCCCGACGCCGAGTTCCTCACCACGTTGGGATTCGAGCTCGCGGACGGCCGCTGGGACACGCGCGCCGAGACGCGCGGCGGTTGGATCGAGTACGGCGAGGCGCCATCCGTGGCCGGGCTCGGCGGCGCGGGCACCGTCCACCACGTCGCCTGGGCCTCGACGATGGACGACCACCAGGCCTGGCACGACCTCGTCCAGAAAGCCGGTGGCCACCCGACGCAGATCATCGACCGCTTCTGGTTCCGCTCGATCTACTTCCGGGAGCCCGCCGGGGTCTTGTACGAGATCGCGACGCTCGGCCCGGGGTTCGCCACGGACGAGGATCCCGCGCACCTCGGCGAGAAGCTCATCCTGCCCCCGAACTTCGAGCACCTCCGCGAGCGTGTCGAGCCGCTGCTCACCCCGCTGCCGGATCCGCGCGCGGACTGGTCGACAGCGTGAGCCTGCAGACGCGGGAGCGCCCGGCCGCCGGCGAGGCGGCGGGGGCGCTCGTGCTCCTGCACGGACGCGGCGCCGACGAGAACGACCTCTTTCCGCTCCTGGACGACCTCGATCCCGAGCGCAAGCTACACGGCTACACGCCGCGCGGGCCGCTCTCGCTGCCGCCCGGAGGCGCCCACTGGTACGTGCTGGGGGGGCTCGGCACGCCCGAACGCGAGACGTTCGCGGCGAGCTACTCGGCCCTGGCGGAGTTCCTCGACGGGCTGCCGTTCGAGCGGCTCGTGCTCGGCGGCTTCTCACAGGGGTGCGCGATGGCCTATGCGCTCGCGCTCTTTCGGGGTCGGCCGCGGCCGGACGCGCTGCTCGCGATGAGCGGCTTCATCCCAAGCGTCGACGGCTACGAGCTGGACCTCACGTCGCCGTTTCCCCGCATCGCGATCGTGCACGGAGCTCTCGACGACACGATCCCCGTCCAGTGGGGACGGGCCGCGCGCGAGACGCTGGACGAGTCCGGCGCGGACGTCGTCTACCGCGAATCGCCCACCGGTGGGCACTGGATCGATCCCGACGCGGTCCCGCTGCTCCGCGCGGTTGTCGCCGCCTAGCTACTTCCCGGGTCTGGGCAGCGAGCTCGTATCGACGACCTCGAAGTCGGCACCTGTGAGGCGTCCGAGCGAGTGGAGCTGGTCGTTCGACCAGTGCCTGTTCGGCGCCCCCGAGACGTACCAGGGCGAGCCGTTGTCGGCGAGGATCATCCCGTAGCGCTGTAACGCGCGGAGCACGACACGCGCCTGCTTCGGGAACGAGGCGATGTTCACGCTCGTCTTCAGCCTCACGCGCAACCCCATCGGCGGCAGCGACGGGTCGCTCGAGTCGGAGGCGTAGTGGCGTGCGGGATAGACGTAGGCTCGGCGCGTTTCCGGCGCCGTGAAGCGGAGCGCGTGGTCGATCTGGCCGCGCGCGACCTCGTCCCACCGGGCCAGCCCCGGGAAGATCGGCAGGCCGGCCGCGTCAGCCGACGTCCAGCCCGCCGGCCGGAGATGGTTCGAGCGGAGGTTCCAGACCGCGCCCGAGCCGGCCGTCCAGCCGTGGCCCTGGTGGCGCAGGTTGTACAACTCGTAGAGGCGGCAGCTGCTCTTGTCGACGACGATCGCGTGCCGGTCGCCCGTCGCGTGCGCGCCGCCCTCGATGTGGACGTGCGGCGGGATCGGGTAGGGAACGCGGTCGGACTCGGCGGCGTACTCGAACGAGACGCGGTGACGCGACGTCTTCTTCGAGACGACGTCGAACGGGATCCCGATCGGCCCGCCGCCCCACGTTCCGGAGCCGAAATCCGCATGAACAGGCGCATCGAGGCCGATCGCACTGATCAGCCGCGCGGAATCTGCCGATACAGGGAGCTTGTCGACACGCTGGTTCCACGGGTTGTTCCCCGGAAAGATCGGGCAGTGCCGAGCGGCCGGCAGCCGCAACGCGTGCGCCGACGCGCCGGTCAGGAGTGCCAGCGCCCCGAGGGAAGCTGCGAGCGCGAGGGGCTTCATCGCCCTCCTATCGGCCGGAGCCTTCCTCATACTGAGCGCGGTGGTCACGGCACCTTTGCGGCGGGTGCTCGTCGTCGACGACGACGACGACATCCGTCTTCTGCTCGAGGAGCTTCTGCGAGGCGCAGGCTACGAGGTCTCGACGGCGAGGGACGGACGCGCGGCGCTCCGCACCTTCCACGACAGCCGCGCCGACCTCGTGGTCCTCGACCTCTCGATGCCCGAGCTCGACGGCTTTGAGACGCTCGAGCGGCTCCGCGACCTGAGCGATGCCCCCGTGATCCTGCTCACCGCGCGCGGCGGCGAGATCGACAAGGTGCGGGGCTTCCGCGCCGGCGCGGACGACTACGTCGTGAAGCCGTTCGGCCGCCAGGAGCTGCTCGCGCGGATCGAGGCACTGCTGCGGCGGACTCCCGAACCGACTCATCTCGAGCACTATGACGACGGAGCGCTCTCGATCGACTACGGCCAGCGGCATGTCGTCTGTCGGGGCCTGCCGATCCGCCTCACTCCTCTCGAGTTCCGCCTGCTCGCCACCTTCGTCGAGCATGCGGGGCACGTGCTCTCGGCCGACCAGCTCGTCGAGCAGGTGTGGGGACATGCGGGCGGCGTCTCGCGGGACCAGGTGAAGCTCTACGTCTCGTACCTGCGCAAGAAGCTCGGCCAGCAGGCGAACGGCTTCGAGCCGATCGAGACGGTTCGCGGCTTCGGCTACCGGTACGTCCCCCCGGGTAGCTCGCGAAGCTGACGCTTCGCTCGCTGGGTAACGGAACTCCGCCGCCGGGAGAGCGCGGTCTCCCGGCGGCTTCGTGCTGATTGCTTTGGATGCTCTTGGTAGGAGGCCGCTTTCGTGCGCTCGCGCG
>CAVSAK010000003.1:0-396522 GCA_963725965.1 uncultured Actinomycetes bacterium
TCCTTCCGCCGGAGCTCGTCGGGAGCCCGCTGCTGCTTGATGCTCGTGCACGCCCGGACCGCTAGAGCGAGCGCGCGCCGTCGCGCCGCTCCGCCGCGCTCGCGTCGCCTGTCGCCGACTTCGTCCGGGCAGGTCGTCGCGGAGATGTTCCCCGCGAGGAGGCGCAACTTGCTCCGCCGCGCGCAGTCGTGCGCACGTTCTTCTCCGACACACTCGATGAGGCTGCCGCAGGCGAGCTCCTCGACCACCTTCGGCGCGTCGACCGCGAAGCTCCCGGCCGCACAGATTGCGGGTGCTCGGTGGCGCCGTCGCCCGTGTCTCGGCGGACGCGGACCGCGTTCGCGCACCGGCAGCGACGGTTCGATGAACGTCGCCGCCGTACCTCGCCGGAGGAGGAGCCCGTCCACGGGGCATGGGCCGAGGACGCCGCAGCCGCGCTTCGGCAGGGTGAAGTTGCCGCGTACGCCAACTTCCTCGGCGATAGAGGGCGAGGAGCGTGTCCGGGCGGCCTACCGGGTTGGACACTGGGACCGGCTCGTCGAGGTGAAGCGGCACTACGACCCGAGGAAGCGTCTTCCGGCTGAACCAGAACATCTGCAGCCGACGGAGCTGCGCTGAATTTGGCGAGCAGAGAAGGGATCCGGGTGGCCACGACGGCGAACGAGAGCACGCGCGAGGCGCGCGCCGAGCTGCAGGCCTGGTATCGCCGGCAGGATCTGCTGCCGAAGCTCGCGCGGGCGGCCGCGACCGGCGCAGTCAACCCGCAGGCGGTCGCGGCGCTGAACGCCGACCTGCACGCGCTCCTCGACCTCTTCAAGGGCCGAAGGACGCGGCATGACGGATCTTCACATTGCGGTCCCGGCGGCGATGGCGCGCGACGGCGCACAGCGACTTCCCCGATGGGCGTTGGAGGCGATGCTGCTGCCGTGGCCTCTACCTGGCGGCGCGCGGCGTCGCGCGCGGCGGCGAGCCGAGTGCCGAGGCCCATGCCGCTTTCATCATGCAGCTCGAGCGCCGCCTGCACGTCTGGCGAGGAGCAGGCGACGATCCGCGCGCCACCGGTCACGTAGCGCTCGGCCTCTCCACATTTCTTCGGCTACGCGTACGTCAGCGTGCACCTGGCGGGAACCGCGGCCGTACTCGTCTGGGTCTACCGGCAACGCCGCGACGAATACACCACCTGCGCAACACACTCGCGCTCGCAACTGGGACTCGGAGTGGTCGTCTGTAGTTCTCCGGCGGCGCCGCCGCCGGACTCGCCGGCCTCGGCATGCACTGACACCGTCAGCGCTGCGACCTCCTTGAAACTCGACTGAGTCGCTGATCTTCGAGCCTTTACAACCCGTACGCGGCGGTGCCGAGCATGCGCATCGGGTTCTCGCTCATCCTCGGTATCGCAGTGGTCCGACTCGCGCGCCGCCCCCTGTGGCGCGTAGCGGGCGCCTTGTCCGTGTTCGTGCTGTTCGTGATCGTCGCGACCGGCAATCACTTCTTCTTCGATGCCGCCGCCGGCGCGGCCGTGGGCGTCATCGCCACCGGAATGACGGCGCTAGGCGCCACGTCCTCGTGCGGGCCCTCGGCTCGGACAGCCCGCGAACGAGCTCGGCCAATGAGCGACGGGCTGCGGCAACCACGACGCCGGACGAGTTCGGCTGCACCCGCACCCGCAAAAGCCAGGTCGCCGTGGGCCGCGCGCGTCCGGCCGCAGGCAGCCTCGGAGTAAGGAATCCGCCTACGAGAGGAGATGAGGAGATGACTGCGCTCGCGACCCCTGCCGTCGAGATCCCACCGGATCGGCGGCGCTGGATCGGCCTCGCGGTGATCATCGCCGCGCAGTTCATGGTGGTGCTCGACGTGGCGATCATGGAGCGTTCAGCTCTGCCGAACCATCGACCCCAACTGCGCTTCAGCCAGGACAGCCTCCAGTGGGTCGTGACGGCCTCTCGATCCTCTTCGGCGGTGTTCTTATCCTGCTCGGCGGCCGCATGGCCGACCTGCTCGGACGACGGCGAATGTTGATCGTCGGTATGGCCTGTTCCACGGTAGGCTCTCGTTGCTCGACGGCTCGCCTGGTCGGAAGGCTCGCTGATCGCGTTTCCGCTGCGCTGCAGCTCGGGTCGGCCTCTCTTCTATCGCCGGCAGCGCTCTCGATCCTCCACCACTACCTTCGAGGAAGAGCGCGATCAGGGACACCTTCCGCTCGGCATACGGGGGTGCGGTCTCGGGCAGCGGTGCCGCTGCCGGCGTGCTGCTCGGCGGCGCGCTTCACGAGCGCCCTGAGCTGGTGGATCGATCTCTTGGTGTTCGACGTTTCCCGTGGGCCTGCTCGTGTTCGCGCTGGCGCCGCGGCTCCTGGACGAGAGCCGTACCAGTCTTCCGCCGGCCACTTCGACATCCCCGGCGCGGCGTCGATCGCGCGCGGGCGGCCTATGCTCGTGTATGCGATGACGCGAGCGGCCCAGCACGGCTCGGCGTCGGCGGAGACGGTCGCTACCTGCTGATCGCCTCGGCGGCGCTGATCCTCGCGTTCGTCGAGCATCGAGCTGCGCTCCCAGGCACCGCTCCTGCCGATGCGCCTGTTCCGGCTGCGCGCGCTTCTCCGGCTCGAATCTCTCCGGGCTGTTGCTGGGCGGCGCCGATCTTGTCGAGCAGTTCTTCCTGCTGACCCTGTACATGCAGCAGGTCCTGCACTACTCGGCGCTCCAGACCGGCGTGGCATATGTCGCGCTGACGCTCGCGATCGTCATCTTCGCGAACGTCTCGCGGAACGCGCCGCGCCGCTACCGGGTGGGGATCAGGCGGGTTCTGCGATCCGGGCTTCTGCTGGTGGCGACCGGCCTGGTTCTTGTTTGCACGCCTGCCGGTCGGAACGGTCACTACTACTCGGGACCTCTTCCCGCTCTGCTGAGCGGGATCGGGA
Source organism: uncultured Actinomycetes bacterium (assembly GCA_963725965.1). Classification (GTDB taxonomy): domain Bacteria; phylum Actinomycetota; class Thermoleophilia; order Gaiellales; family Gaiellaceae; genus Palsa-739. The sequence continues at coordinate 2,921 of CAVSAK010000003.1, forward strand.
TGTGGTTCTCCTTCATCCCGATCACGATGAGGCGGGCGCCGACATAGAGGCGGCGAGGGACGCGGGGATCGCATCCGGGCTGATCAACACCAGCCGAACAGGTCGGAGGCGCAATCGGCCGTCGCCGTCGCCACGACGATCGCTGCCGCCTACCGAGCCGGTTCCTAGATCGACTCACGTCCGGGCACCGCGCCGACCGACGGCGCCACGCTGCGCACGGCTTCGCAGTCGCCTTCTACGTGCTCGCCGGGGTCGCCGCACTCGCTGCAATTGCTGCTGCCGTCCTCGGTCGAGTCCAAGCCGGCACTCGCCGAGAAGGGCATGGACGAGGAGCCGGCTCTGAGCATGGCCGCATGACGTCCGACGGGCAGTGCCGCAACCTCCTTCGACGGCGCCGCCCGCTCCTTGCCGCAGATCTTCGGCATCTCTCGACCCGAACGACGCCGACGGCGAGCCGGCAAGGTCGCTAGCGAATCAGTCGCAGCATGGAATGGTGGCTGTAGGCGTCGTTGTGCCTCTCGACCACGTGGGCTCTCGATTCCGAGTCGGCCACCAAGCGCCTCGACGCGGTCCGTCAGACCGACGAGCCCAGTTCCATTCGAAGGGTCCGCACCGCCGATGCCGTCGTCCTCAACCGTCACGGCTACGTTGCCGTCGCCCAGGCGCTCGACGACGATGGTGGTTCGTGTGGCTTGCGCGTATTTCGTGACGTTCGTTCTCGCTTCCGCGACGAGGTAGTAGATCGCGACCTCCACGGCTTCGGGCAGGCGTTCTGTCGGAATCCGCGCGATCTGGACGGTGCGATCGGTCGCGCTCGGTGAGCCCGACGAGCGCCGTGCGGAGGCCGTCCAGCGTGGGGTCCTGCTGCCGGATGTATTCCGCTGGCGAGTTCGCGCAGCTCCGCGAGAGCCTGCGTCAACTCCTCGCTCGCCGCCGAGAGGATCTCGGCCGGCGCCCTCCGGCTGGTACGTGCTGGGATCTCGCGAGGCCGGAGTGAGAGGGAGAGCGAGACGGACGCTGTCGCCGACGTGCAGGTTGTCGCTTCGATCTGCCGCCGGCTCTCATCCGCGGCGGCGATACCCGAGCGCGGGAGGCGACCAGCTGGTCGCGCATCGTCGCGTTCTGAACCGCGGTGGCGACCAGGTCGGTGAAGCGGGCCAGGCGCTCCTCGGCCTCGGCCGGGAACGCTCGCTCCTCGGTTGAACCGGCATTGACGCTCCCCAGACGGCTCCGTCAGCGACAATCGGCGCACCCCAACCCGGACTTGATGCTCCCATCGCGCGCCATGGCGTAGATACCGAAGGCACCGGTGAGATCTCTGGGAAATCATTCACTCGGACGGGCGCGCCGGTCGAGTCGACCGAGCCCGGGGAGACTGGGATTCTTCAGCGGCCAACGGCTGCCTGCGGGAACGCGGGAGATGCCAAGTGAGCTGAGAACCACGACCGCGTCCTTCTGGTAGCGGCGAAACCGTGACGGCCTGGAGGTTCAACACGCTCGCGACCTCTTCGGCCACGGCCAGAACACCGCCTCGGCGCTTGCGGCGCGGGCGATCAGCGTAGCCACCCTCCGCAGCGCCGCCTGCTCCTGCGCGAGGCGCTCGACTCGCTCGCGGGCCTCGGCGTTCGCGATGGCGGTCGCGACCAGCTCAGTGAAGTTGCTGAGCCGCGCTTCGGTCTCCTCGGGGAGCGGGTCCGGCTCGGTCGAGGAGACGACCATCGCTCCCCAGAGGCGACCCGCCACGACGATGGGGATGCCGACCGTCGATCGGATCCCAGCGCGCCGTACCGTCTCGGCGATCTCTCCGGCGAGGCCGCCGTAATCGTCGATGCGGGCAGGCCGGCCGGATTGGAGGGACCGCGGAGACGACCTGGTGCCTTCGAGCGACCAGCGGGTCCCGGGGCGCCGGAGCCCCTCCGATCGGGAGAAGCTGGCGCGCTCGGTCGCGGTCCCGTCCTCTTCGTAGCGGAGGATGCCCCCGAGCGGGACTCGTAGGACGTCGCCGGCCTGCTCGGCGACCAGGGCGTACAGCGATTCGGCCTCCGCGCCCTCAGCCGCAAGAGTTGCCACGCGCCGTAGCGCCTCATGCTCCTCGGCGATGAATATCCGTTCCAGCTGTTTGATCGTTCCCGGCCGCCGCAGCAGCACCCAGCCGTATACGACGATCCCGACGCCGATCCAGACGAGCACAATCCACGGGGTGAAGCGCGCGGCGCCGTGGAGGGGCGCGATCCCGAGGCCGACGAAGTTGATTTCCAGCGAGGCGATCAGTACCGGCACGAAGAACGCGACGCCAACCACCGGCAGACCCCGTGCTTGACCAGATTGAACTCGTCGCGGTGGTGCCGCCAGAAGTAGAAGGGGCAGCTCAGCGCCACCAACATGTAGATCGGGATAAACAGGAGCGTGACCAGCGCTCCAAGAAACAGCGTGGCCCCCAGCGGCTTGGGTCCACTCATCGCGAAGCCGAAGATCAGGGATACGGCGATCGCGATCAGGGCCGCCCGATGGCCGCGATCCAGGGTGTGCGAAGTTTGCGGTGAATATTCGCGGCGTGCGGCGACAGCAGCTTGACCCGACCCAGCGCGAACGCCAGCCGTGACCCGGCGTTGACCTCGCCGATGAGACTCGCCCACGTGCTGTTGAGGACCGCGATCAACACCAGCACCCACGCGCCGCCCCACACAACGTGTGCGATTCCATCCCAGGGGTCGCCGCTGTTGTAGGCGACGAACAGGTACCTGCCGAGGGTGATGTTGTGGGGCCCCCCAATACACCACACCGGCGTACATCGCGAGCGTCCAGAAGATCCCGATCACCACCACCGATCCGACCACCGCACGGCGGACCGCACGCGGCGGATCTCGCGCCTCCTCCGCCGGAAGGCCGCGCTCTCGTACCCGCGAACGCCAGGACCCCGTCGGTCACTGCGGCGAAGATCGACCCCCAGCCGTTGGCGTTGCCGTTGTTGGCGAGAACGCCGACAGCGTATTGCGGTTCCCAGCCTTGATGATCAGCCAGATCGCCAGCACGCTGAAGACCGCCATCTCGAAGACCCCCATTACGACCTGGACCTCGCCGAGGGCTTGATCCCCGAGATCACCAGTCCAGTCGCGACGCATATACAGAACACCACGATGGGCGCCCACAGCCAGTTCGGCGCGCCCAGCTGCGAGGTGAGGTTGTCCTGCGCGATCAGACCCAGTAGCAGCGCGATCAACCCGGCGTCGATGATCGGATCACGCGCGCCTAGCAGCCACGACAGCATGAACCCCCACGCGTCACCCATCCCCGCCGCGACATACGTGTAGAGGCCGCCCGCCGACGGCAGCTTCGACCCCAGCTCACCGATGCTCACCGCGATCAACAAGATCGCAAGCGTCGTCAGAATTGTCGCGAGCGGCGTCGCGCCGCCCGCGTACGACGCCAGAAACACCAGCGACAGCGCCACCCCCACCGCGGGCCCGGCGAACACGATTGACTGGAATAGAACGGGGACAAAACCGAGCGCTCTGCGCTCGAGCCCGGGACCGACCTCGCCGCTCCTTGCGGTCACGCGGCGGGCCTTCGCCTCTTCAGTGTGAAGCCCCGCGCGTGCCCGAAGCGTCCGCGGACAGCGAACTCAGGGTCGCGTGGCGCGATTCCGACGCTGAGCGGCGGCCACAACGCCGTCAGGCTGCCGTGGACGTAACCGAGGCCAAGGCCGAGACGAGCAGTGGCGCAGTACAGTCCGGCGACGAGGCCTACGTCGATCCCGTAGCGGGTGAGCGGCCCCGGCTTCGTCTGGCGCCACGCCTCGAGACGCTCGGTAAGCGCGCGCCGCTCCTCGCGAATAGTCGCTGCGCTGGTTTTGCCCACCCCCCGTCCAGAGGATAAACGCGACTCGCCAAAGATGCGGAGTTCCGGGCGCCGGCTGGATTCCTGTCCGCGTGTACGGACAGCCGCACTCTCACTTGCCTGCTCCCCGTATTCCCCAGGCCTGTGCGTCGAGGCACGCTCCCGAGACGACGACTACGCCGCTCCGCTCGAACGACGTTCGAATACAACGGAAGGAGGAGCAACCCATGAGAGGGCTCCGTTATCTACTCCGAAACTTCACGGCTCTCGCGGTCAGGGAGCACCTGAGCTCACAGATCGACCGGGCCGGCAGTGGGGCCGAACTGACTCCGAACGAGGTCGCGCTCGTGCGCTTCGCAGCTGCTCACTCCGTTCAACTGAGTGAGCTTGCAGAGAAGTCGCCGTGGCCGAGCGTCGCCTAGTGAACTCAACCGTATTGGAGGTGGCAGCGTGATCAACTTTGGGGCTGTCCCCTCTCGCCGTTTGCATTCGTTATACGGGGAGAAAAGCGCGACGAAGGAGGACAGCATGAAGTACCTGCTCCAGAACTACCCGAGCAGCTCGGTTGAGTCGTTCGAGCAACTCCCGGCGGATGAGCAGCAGGCAATCGTGGACGAGTATCTCGCACTCCGGCAGTTCCCCGGGATCGTCACCGGCGAGCAGCTGCAGCCGGTCGAGAGCGCGACGACCGTCCGCGTCGAGAACGGAGAGACGCTGCTCACGGACGGTCCGTTTATCGACGCAAAGGAGCACGTCGGCGGCTTCATCGTGGTCGAGGCGGACGATCTCGACACGGTGCTCGAGCTCGCCGCGCGAGTGCCGGCCGCGCGGATGGGCGGCGCAGTCGAGGTGCGACCCATGGTGGAGCGGTAGGCGCTGCTCGAGCAGGTTTTCCGCGACGAGTGGGGCCGCGTCCTCGCCAGTCTGATCGGCTTCCTCGGCGACTTCGATCTCGCTGAGGAAGCCACCCAGGAGGCGTTCGCGGCTGCTGCCGAACGCTGGCCGCGTGACGGCACGCCGCCCAATCCAGGCGCGTGGTTGACGATCACCGCCCGCAATCGCGCGATCGACCGCCTGCGCCGCGAGCGCACACTCGCCCTGAAGACGCGCCTGCTCGAAGTGCCCAGCGAACCCGTGGAAGACGAGATGGACGAAAAGACGTTTCCTGACGAGCGGCTCGAGCTGATCTTCACCTGCTGCCATCCCTCGCTCGGTCTCGAGGCGCAGGTCGCGCTGACTTTGCGCGCCCTCGGCGGGCTTCGCACCGAAGAGATCGCCCGCGCCTTCCTCGTTCCCGACGAGACGATGAAGCGGCGTCTCTCACGGGCGAAACGAAAGATCAAGGACGCAGGCATCCCTTTCCGAGTGCCGGCCGACCATTTGTTCCCTGAGCGACTGGGTGCGGTGCTCGCGGTCGTCTACCTAATCTTCAACGAGGGCTACGACGGCCGCGTCGACCTCGCCGCGGAGGCGCTTCGGCTCGGCGCCGCGGTCGCCGAGCTGATGCCGGACGAGCCCGAGGTGCACGGGCTCCACGCGCTGATGCTGCTCAACGACGCCCGCCGAGCGGCCAGGTTCGCCGACGGCGAGCTCGTCCTGCTCGCAGACCAGGACCGCTCACTCTGGGACAGCGCCCGGATCGCCCGCGGGCGCGACGCGCTCGTTCGCGCCGTCGCGCTTCAGGGTGGCGGGTCGTACGTCATCCAGGCGGCGATCGCGTCGCTGCACATGGAGGAGCCACCCGACTGGCCGCAGATCGCCGCACTCTACGGCGAGCTCGTGGGGCTGACGGGCTCAGCGGTCGCCGAGTTGAACCGCGCGATCGCCGTGGCCGAGGCGGCAAGCACGGAAGCGGGGCTCACCCTCGTCGACCGACTCGACCTCGACGGGTACCAGTACTTCCACTCGACACGCGCCGACCTCCTGCGCCGCATGGGCCTGACCGACGAGGCGCGGATCGAGTACCAACGCGCCCTCAAGCTCGCGCACACCGAGCCCGAGCGCCGCTTTCTGCAGCGCCGCGTCGCCGAAGTCGGCGCGTAGCTCTCTCGTTCCGCCGCAGCCTCGTTGGTGTCCCCTCAGGTGTCTCGCCTTCGTCGCCATGACGAAAGCAAGAGAAAGGAAGACCATGGAGACACCGGGAACGATCGCCGTCGCGGGCGCAACCGGACGGGCCGGTCGCCACGTCGTCGACATCCTGAGGAGCGAAGGACACAACGTTGTCGCGATCTCGCGGTCGAACGGCGTGGACGTTGTCACCAGCCAGGGCCTTGCGCAGGCCCTGGTAGGCGTGTGGTCGATCATCGACGTTGCGAGCAGTGACTCACCGGATCAGGCTGCGGCGACGGAGTTCTTCACCGCCGCCGCCCGAAACCTGCAAGAGGCAGGTGCACGGGCGGGCGTGGAACGGATCGTCGTCGTCTCGATCATCGGGATCGATCGCTTCAGCGGCGGATACGGCGCCGCGAAGCTCGTACACGAGGAGGCAATGCTCTCTGGCCCCGTCCCGGCGCAGATCGTGCGCGCTGCGCAGTTTCACGAGCTGGTCGCGCAGCTCATCGACTGGGGCCGCCAGGGAGACGTGAGTTCCGTCCCGAAGATGCGTACGCAGCTCGTCTCGGCACGAGCAGTCGCACAGGAGCTCGTTGACCTGACGATCCACCGTGGACTCGAGCCGTCGAACGACCCCATCCCCGAGATCGCCGGTCCGAGGGTCGAGAATCTCGTCGAGATGGCGACGCTGCTCGCCGAGCGACGGGGAGACCCGGTCAGGATCGAGGGTGTGACCAACCTGGGCGACCCCGACGGGGACCTCTACGAAGAGGGTGCTCTCCTTCCAGGCCCGCACGCCAAGCTGGTCGGCCCAACATTTGAGGAGTGGGTCGAAGCGGGGCCGTGAAGCGGGGGAGCCGCACGCCACACGCCTGGCGTGCGGCTCCCGCATTCAGCCGACGGCTTTCGTCCCTGAAAGAAGTCGGCGGATAGCTGACTCCTTCCGTGCTGGCGACCCTCGCTGGCAGTGTCGCCTCTGACGACTTCAGCGCGTGGCGCGGGAACCACGGCGCCCGCGACGCACGCCGGCTCGCCTGAGCCTGTGACGCGGCCGTCCCCTGAGGCGTCGCCGGTTCGTCGTCCTGACGAACCCAATGTCAAGGAGGGACTGATGAACGTCAAGACGGCTACCGACTCGGAGCGCAGACGCTGGTTTGTTCTTGCGGTGACCGTTGCCGCGCAGTTCATGGTCATCGTCGACGTCGCGGTCGTGAACGTCGCCCTGCCGGCGATCAAGCACGACCTCCACTTCTCCCAGGACAGCCTGCAGTGGGTGATCACCGCCTACTCGATTCTGTTCGGCGGAATGCTGCTGCTGGGCGGCCGCCTTGCCGACCTGCTCGGCCGCAGGCGGCTGTTCATGGCGGGGGTGGCGGTGTTCACGGTCGGCTCGTTGCTGTCCGGGCTCGCCTGGTCGGATCGGGCGCTGATCGTCACCCGGGGGCTACAGGGCCTTGGCGGCGCGCTGCTCGCGCCGGCTGCGCTCTCGATCGTCGTCACCACGTTCCGCGAGGGGCGTGAGCGGAACGTCGCTCTCGGCGTGTGGGGCGCTGCCTCAGGCGTCGGCGGCGCCGTCGGTGTGCTGCTCGGCGGGTTGCTCACCTCGTATCTGAGCTGGTCGTGGATCTTCTTCGTCAACCTGCCGGTCGGCGCGGCCATCCTCGCCGTCACCCCGTGGCTGATCCGCGAGAGCCGTGCCGAGCTCGCGCAGCGGTACTTCGACGTGGCCGGCGCCGTCTCGATTACCGCGGGCCTAATGGTTCTCGTCTACGCGATTACCCGGACGAGCGCGCACGGCTGGAGCGACGGCATGACGGTCGGCCTGATTGCCGCCTCGGTCGCGTTGATCGCGGCGTTTCTGGTGATCGAGGCGCGCTCGCCGGCGCCGCTCTTGCCGCTGCGGATCTTCCGCCTGCGGACGCTCTCGGCGGCCAACGTCGCGATGCTGACGGTCGGAGCGACCGCGTTCTCGCAGTTCTTCCTGATCACCCTGTACCTGCAGGAGGTCTTGCGGTACTCGGCGATCAAGACCGGCGTCGCCTTCATCGCCATCACCGTCACGATCGTCGTCTTCTCGAACGTCGCTCAAGGTCTGACCACCCGGCTAGGGGCACGCCCGGTGCTGAGCGCCGGCTTGCTGCTCACCGCCGCCGGCGGCGCGCTCTACGCTCAGATGCCCGCCGGAGGACACTACTTCTGGGACGTCTTCCCCGGCCTGACCTTGAGTGGCATCGGTCTCGCGCTCTCGTTCACGCCGGTTACGATCGCCAGCCTCACAGGTGTCCAACCTGCCGATGCCGGCGTCGCCTCCGGGCTTGTCAACACCAGCCGGCAGATCGGCGGCTCGATCGGCCTGGCCGCGATGACCACGATCGCGGCCACCGCGACCGGACATTACGCCCAGAACCACGCGGTGGTCGCCCTCAGCGGCCCCGCGCTCACGCACGGGTTCCACGTTGCCTTCTACGCGCTGATCGGCGTGGCGCTTGCAGGGGCGGCCGTCGCCGCTGCCTTCGTCGAGTCGAAGCCCAAGCCAGCTCGGGGCGCGAAGCCTGTCGAGGCCAAGGCCGAGGCGGAGGTCGAGGCCGCGCTCGAGGAGGCAGCGTGACCGCCCCTCGAGGTGGACGAACAGACGCATGCCGATCTCTTCTCGGGGAAAGGACACCGGAGAAGGAGGCCACCAATGAAATTTCTGATCCAGATCTACCCGCACTACTCGAAAGGTGAGTTCGAGCAGTTGCCTGCGGACGAGCAGCAGACGATCCATGAGGAGTACCTCGCGATCCTGCAGTTGCCAGGGGTCCTTGGAGGCGACCAGTTGGAGCCGGTCGAAACCGCGACGACCGTGCGCGTTCAGGAAGGCGAGACGCTGCTCACGGATGGTCCGTTCATCGACGCCAAGGAGCACCTGGGCGGCTATCTCGTGCTCGAGGTGGACGATCTCGAAGCGGCGCTCGAGATCGCGGCGCGGGTCCCGGCGACGCGGATGGGCGGTGCCGTCGAGGTGCGGCCGTCAGTGGCAAGGTAGGGACTGCGCGAGCAGGTCTTCCCGGAGGAGTGGGACGGAGCGCGTGGGCAGTACGAGCGCGCCCTCGAACTCACCGACAGCGACCCCAGGCGCCGCTTCATGCAGGGGCGCCTCGCAGAGTCCGCGCCTAGCTGCGGTCACCCGCCTCCCAGGACTGTTGTCCCCTTCGCGCGTGCTCGTTCGTGGTCATGACGACACCACTACGAGCAAGGAGGTTGATGATGAGAGTGTTTGTGGCTGGAGCAACGGGCGCGATCGGCAAGCAGCTGGTGCCGCGTCTGGTCGCCGCGGGTCACGAGGTGCACGGCATGACCCGGAGCGAATCCAAGCAGGCGATGCTCCGTAAGTTGGGCGCTGTGCCGGTGGTCGCGGACGCGCTCGACCTCGAGCAGGTTGCGTCGGCGGTAGGTCAGGCGAAGCCGGACGTGATCGTCCATCAGCTGACCGCGATCCCGGCGACGTTGGACCTGCGTCACTTCGATAGGGATTTCGCCCTGACCAGCCGCCTACGAACCGAGGGGACGGACCACCTGCTCTCGGCGGGACAGGCGGTGGGGGTCCGTCGGTTCGTTGCGCAGAGCATCGGCGCCTGGGCATACGAACGCACGGGCGGGCCGATCAAGAGCGAGGAGGACCCGTTCGACGCCACGCCCGCGCGCGAGATGCGCAAGACCCTGGACGCGATCCGTTACCTCGAACGGGCGGTCCTGGGTGCGCGGTGGACCGAGGGGATCGTGCTGCGCTACGGCGCGTTCTACGGGCCGGGCACATCGCTGGCGCCTGACGCGGAGCAGGTCGAGCTGGTCCGCAAGGGCAAGTTCCCGCTGGTCGGTGACGCCGGCGGCGTGTGGTCGTTCATCCACGTCGCCGACGCCGCCGAGGCGACGGTGGCGGCCGTCGAGCACGGCAGGCGCGGCACCTACAACGTGGTCGACGACGACCCCGCCCCCGTCGCCGAGTGGCTGCCGGCGCTGGCGCAGGAGATCGGCGCCAAGAGGCCGAAGCGCGTGCCGCAGGTCGTGGGGCGGCTGTTCGCCGGAGAGGTCGGCGTGGTGATGATGACCGACACTCGCGGCGCGTCGAACGCCAAGGCCAAGCGCGAGCTTGAGTGGCGCCCGGCGCACCCGAGCTGGCGTGGGGGGTTCGCCGCAGCATGAACGACCGCCGCGTCTGACTGCTCGACGAGCTGCGGCCGGCACGGCGCACCCACCGCCACTGGCAGGGATCGGATCTCTACACGAGCGGGATCGAGGCGACCGAGACTCGATCCCGCTCGAGGGGTTGATCGTCGGCCGGGGCGGCGACCGACGAGCCATCGGGTCGCACCACGATCTCGCGAGCGCTGATCCGGGTCTCGACCAGCAGGTGTCGACTCCGGTGAACGTTCCGGCGTCGACCGTCTATCTGAGCAGACACGACTCCGGGGACTCTTTCCCGAGATCACCGTTGTCGCGCAATCTGGGCGTGCGATCACTTCTCGGGGCCTCCCTATCACGAAGGGACTCTCGACGAGCCTCCCAACGCGTATCGTCCCGACCGGCTGTGGCTGGGGTCGACTTTCGCTATGAGCTTCGGCGCGGCGAGGAGATCGTGGCGACCGGCCATCTGAATTCTGAGCAGCCACTCGAGGTCGGCGATCACATCGAGATCGGCGGCCAGGCGGGGATCGTGCGAACGATCGAGCCGCTGCTCGGGGAGCACGAGCTACGACTCGTCGTTCAGCTGTTGTTCGACTGCGGCTAGCGCATCGAGGTTGCTCGCCGGTGCTGGGCGCAGCATGGCTGGAGCGCGTGCGACCTTGGTGCGACCTCAGGGCGGCCTGAAGCACGAAATGGACGAGCATCGGGTGGCGAAAGCCCTGTAAACGAGCCACTTCTCGTCTCCACGCTGACCCCCTCCTTACTTGCGAGTCAGTACAGACAACAAGAAAGTCTCGTTTGCAGGGCTTTTAGAGCCCTCTGACGGACTCGAACCGTCGACCCCCTCCTTACCATGGAGGTGCTCTACCAGCTGAGCTAAGAGGGCAGGAACGCCCGATTGTAGCCCCCTGCCGAGCCGGCGCCCGCCGACGCTCTCCGTAACCTCAATCCGTGGACGTGCGCCGCGTGCTCGCGCCCTCCGAGGACCTCGGGGAGTCGCCGCTCCTCCCCGCCGCCGCCCTCGTTACCGCCGCCGTGCTCTACGCGGACCTGCCGACTCGGTTCATCACGGCGCCGGGCGGAGGAGCTTTCGGTTTCATCCGTTGGCTCGTCCCGGCTCTGACTCTCCTCGCCATCGTCGCGCTCGGATTGATCCGGACGAGCGGGCGCATCGCCCGCGCTCTCGACTGGGGGCCACAGGCGCTCCACCTCACGCGCCGCCGGCTCGCCCTCACCACGATCGCGATCGTCAGCGCGGCGAACGTGGCTTCGATCATTCTCCTCGTCCACCTGCTCGTGAACGGGGCGAGCGCGAATGCGGCGCCGCTCCTGCGCGCCGCCGTCCACATGTGGGTCGTGAACGTCCTCCTCTTCGCGCTCTGGTACTGGCAGCTCGACGGCGGCGGGCCACTCAGCCGCCCGACGTGCGTGCCGCACCAGCGCGACTTCCTGTTCCCGCAGCACACCGAGCCGGCGCTCGTCGAGTCTGGGTGGCAGCCGCAGTTCCTCGACTACCTCTACGTCTCGTTCACGAACGCGGCGGCGTTCAGCCCGACCGACACGATGCCGCTCAGCCGCTGGGCGAAGATGCTGATGCTCGTCCAGTCGGCGTTCAGCCTCGCCCTCGCCGTGATGGTCGTGGCGCGGGCGGTCAACATCCTGCACGGACCGCCCGCGCCGTGACGCTGTCTCTTTAGTGGTGCATCAGGAGTGGCGCGAGCGAGTGGACGTTCGACGTGTCGCTCGCGTTGCCCAGGAACGGAAGGTTCCAGTTCTGCTCGATCGTCTGCAGCAGGGAGTAGTGGTTGGTCGCGGTGTCATCGGTCACGGCGCGGGCGCCGTGGCGGCCGATCACGATCATCGGGACGTGGCCGCCGCCGTAGAGGGTGCCGTTGGCGATGTCACCGCCGCCCCCGGTGGTCGGGTTGGGCGGCGTCGCGGGCAGCACGGGCGAATCGCAGCAGCCGCTGATGTCGTTCGGTCCGAACGGCGCGTCGTCCGCGAAGCTGCTCTCGTCCCAGGTGACGAAGATGGCCGAGTTCCCGGTCCACGCCTTCGAGTCCATGATCGCGGTCACCCAGGTCTTCAGGAAGTTGTCGCCGTCCTGGTAGAGCGCGACCTGGTTCGCGTCGGTCGGCGAATCCGGGAACGGACAGCTCGGAGCTCCGCCGTGCATGTTGTTGCAGTCGTTCGGGGTGATCCAGACGAACTGCGGCACCTTGTTGGTCGACAGGTCCGTGGTGAGCTGCGTCAGCGGGACGACCTTGTTCGCGCGGGACGGGTCGTTGTATACGTCCGGGTACATCAGGAACGGGTTGTGCTTGCGGACGTACAACGCGTCCGGGGTCTGAGTCACCGTGTCGCCGGGCGACGGCAGATTCTCCATGTAGGCCTTCCAGCTCACGCCTGCGGACTCGAACTGGTCGACGATGTTCGTGTGGTCGAACATCGGCGCCTGGGCGACGTCGTCACTGTTCGAGTTCCAGTTCGAGCCGCTCGTCGCGGCGATGTAGTTCGGGAGGCTCACGTGTGTGACGCCGGAGTAGTTCGTCTCCAGCCCATAGGTGTTCGTGAGGCTCTGGATGAACGTCGTGTTCGTGTTCGAGGGGTTGAGCAGATCCGAATACGCCGTGTTCTCCATCATGATCACGAACACGTGATTCATATGAGGGAACGCGGCTTGGCCGACGCCCGGCCCTCCCGCTACGGGCCTTCCTGAGTGCCCCGAGGCCGCGGCCGGGATGACGACCCCGACAAGAGCCGCTGTGATCGCGCTCGCGAGCACGACGGCGCCCAACATCCGAATGCGCATTTAACGCTCCTTTCGGTCTGGTTCCACCCGGGTCCTAAACAATCCGCGGAGCGCCTGCGCCGACAGGAATAGAGTCGCCAGGCATGGCAACCGAGTGGGAGACCGTCGAGGCCGGCACCGCGGACGCTGAGCTGGCCCGCGACCTCGGCGCCGACGTCGTGGTCGGCTTCAGCATGGGCGCGATGGTCGCGTACGCGATGGCCGTCTCGGGAGCCTTCGCAGGACCGGTCGTCCTGCTCGGGTCGAGCTTCTCCACTCAGGACGAGCCGGCGTTCTTCCACGCCGTCGTCCGTCTCACCTCGGTGCTGGGCACGCTGCCGGTCGCCGTGCTTAAGAAGGGCGCAGCGTCGATGGTCAAGAAGGCCGCGGTCTCGCCGGAGCGTCGGGCCGAGCTGAAGTCGGACTTCGAGCGCAACGACGCCGGCGACTTAAAGAAGGCGCTACGGGCCTATGCGGACTGGCTCGGCCGGGACGACGACCGGGGGAGCCGGCTCTGCGACGGGCCTCCCGACCTGGGTCGTGCACGCCGAGAAGGGAGAGGGAGGCCTGACTTCCCACGAGCGGTCGATCCTCGAGGCGTGCCCAAGCGCCAAGGTCGTGACGATCGCTGGGCAGGTCATTTTCCTCCCCAACGACGCCCCGGCCGGGATTGCGGACGTGATCGTCGAGGCGGTCGGTGACAACAACATGGGGGCGGGAGGATTCGAACCTCCGTAGGCTGAGCCGACGGGTTTACAGCCCGTTCCCTTTGGCCGCTCGGGCACACCCCCGGGGGAGGCGCATTGTAGTCCGGGCGCTGCGGATACGTTCTCTGCGTGGGGGACGCTCCGATCCGGACCGAGCAGCTGCGCAAGGTCTACGGGACGCTCGTCGCCGTCGACGGACTCGACCTCGAGGTGCGGCGCGGCGAGTTCTTCGGGCTCCTCGGACCCAACGGCGCCGGCAAGTCGACGACGATCGGGATGCTCACGACGACCGTGTTCCCGACCGGCGGTCGCGCGCTCGTCTCCGGACTCGACGTGAGCCGCCACGCGGCCGACGTGAAGCGCCAGATCGGGGTCGTCTCGCAGGCGAACACGCTCGACCGCGCCCTCACCGTCTGGGAGAACCTCTACTACCACGGTCGCTTCTTCGGCGTCCCGCGCCCTCGCGCACGCGCGCGCGCGGACGAGCTGCTCGAGCAGTTCTCGCTGACCGAGCGGGCCGACTCGATGGTGTTCCAGCTCTCGGGCGGCCTTGCACAGCGGCTGATGCTGGCGCGCGCGCTCGTCCACGAGCCGCAGGTGCTCTTCCTCGACGAGCCCACGTCCGGCATCGATCCGCAGACCCGCATCAACCTCTGGCGGATCCTCGAGGACCTCAACCGCGCCGGGCAGACGACGCTCCTCACGACGCACTACATGGAGGAGGCCGACGAGCTGTGCGAGAGGATCGCGATCATCGACCACGGCAAGGCGCTCGCCGTGGACACGCCCGCGGAGCTCAAGCGGAAGCACGGCGCCGAGACCGTGATCACGTTGACCTTGGAGGGCGACCCCACACCGCTGGCCGAGCGGGCGGAACGGCTCGACGCCGTCCGCTCGGTCGAGCGGGACGGGCAGGTCGTCCGCGTGCACGCGGCGCGTTCGGAAGGCGTGCTCGTCGAGCTCGTGCAGGAGGCCGCCGCCCTCGGCCTGACCGTGCGCGACGCTTCGAGCCTGCCGCCGAGCCTCGAGACGGTCTTCCTCAACCTCACCGGGCGGGAGTATCGGGAGTGAGCGTAGGCTCGACGGAGCTCACCAAGGAGCGGAGGCGCCGACATGGGCGGCGCCGGAGCGGGGAGATGAGGGCGTGGCTGCAGACGTTCGGCGCGCTGCTCGCCCGCGACATCCGCGTCCTGCGCCGCAACTTCGGCCAGTTCCTGATCAGGACGATCATGCAGCCGCTCCTGTTCGTGTTCGTCTTCGCCTACGTCTTCCCGAAGATCGGGCAGGGCTTCCACGGCCTGCCGAACGGCGTCTCGTTCTCCACCGTCCTCGTACCCGGCCTGATCGCCGTCGCCATCAACTTCCAGGGGATCCAGGCAGTCGCGCTGCCGCTCGTGCAGGAGTTCAGCGTCAGCAAGGAGATCGAGGATCGCGTGCTCGCGCCGGTGCCTGTCTGGGTGGTCGGGTTCGAAAAGATCTTCGCCGGCGCGATCCAGTCGCTCATGGCGGCAGGCGTCGTCTTTCCGATCGTCTTCCTCGTGCACGCGCATGGCGAGGCACCGGTCGTGCACGTGTCCGATCCGGCTCTGTTCGCGGTTGTGCTCGTCTTCGCCTGTTTCCTCGCGGCGTCGATGGGTCTGTTCATCGGGACAGTGCTCGACCCGCGCAAGGTGACGCTCCTGTTTGCGGTAGTCGTCCTTCCGCTCACATTTCTCGGGTGTGTCTACTACCCGTGGGCGACTTTGACCCCGATCCTGTGGCTCAAGGTGCTCGTCCTCCTCAATCCGATGGTCTACATGAGCGAGGGGCTACGCACGTCGTTGACGCCCGATCTCCCGCACATGCCGGTCTGGGCCTTCATGTTCGCGCTCGTCGGCGGCTCGATCGGGATCGGACTCTTCTCGCTGCAGACGTTTCGACGGCGCGTCGTCACGTAGCGTTCGGCGCATGAGCTACGACGTCGCGATCCTGGGAGCCGGGCCTGCGGGCTCGGTCGCCGCATATCGGCTCGCCGATGCGGGCGCGAGCGTCCTGCTCCTCGACAAGGCCACCTTCCCGCGGGACAAGCCTTGCGGAGGCGGCGTCACCGGCCGCGCGGCACGGCTGCTGCCGTTCTCGATCGAGCCGGTGGTGGAAGACGTCATCGACCGGCTGGACTGCGGACTCCGTTACCGGCAGCACATCACGCGCAAGGCCCGTGCGCCGCTCGCGTACATGACGCAGCGGCGGCGGCTCGACCACTTCCTCCTGCAGCAGGCGGCCGACGCGGGCGCCGAGGTGCGGGAGGGGGAGACGGCCGACGCGCGGGAGCTCGACGCTCGGATCGTGATCGGTGCCGACGGCTGCAACGGAGCGTCGGCGAAGCAGCTCGAGCTCGCCGACCGCGTCGCGCACGGCGTCGCTCTCGAGGCGAACTACCCCTACGACCGGCGTTACGCGGGCGCGATGGTGCTCGAGATCGCGGTCGTCCGCGGCGGCTACGGCTGGATTTTCCCGAAGGGCGACCACATCAACGTCGGCGTCGGCGGAAACGGGGAGGAGGGGCCGAAGCTGCGCGCCGAGCTGCAGCGGATGTGCGAGGCGTACGGGATCGACCCCGACTCGGCGCAGGACACTCGCGGCTACCGGCTGCCGATGCGGCTCCCCGGGACGCGCCTCGCGCGCGGGCTCACGGCCGTGATCGGCGACGCGGCCGGACTCGTCGACCCGTTGTCGGGCGACGGGATGTACGAGGCCTTCTACTCCGCGAAGCTCGTCGCGGAGGCGTCGCTCGAAGTACTCGCCGGCCGCGCCGAGAACCTTGACGCGTACCAGGCGGCCGTGGAGCGCCGGATCATGCCCCTGACGCGCGCCGGCTGGGGCGCGAAGCGTGCCTTCGAGCACTTCCCGCGCGCGACGTACGCGGTGGCACGACTACCCGTCACCTTCCGCGCGCTCGAGAAGCTGCTCCAGGGAGACCTACCCGAGCCGGCCGCAGCCCGCGGCGCCGAGCTGGCCGCCATCCGCGCGATCTATGTCCTCTCGCGCGCCGGCGGAAGCGCTACTGCTGGTTCCCGATCAGCTGCATGAGCTTGAACATCGGCAGGTACATCGAGATGATGATGATGCCGACCATGAAGCCGACGCCGATCATCATGATCGGCTCGATGATCGAGGTCAGGTTCGCGACCGCGGAGTCGACCTCGTCCTCGTAGAAGTCGGCGATCTTGCTGAGCATCTGCTCGAGCTCTCCCGTCTCCTCGCCGATCCTGATCATCTGGCTGACCATGGGCGGGAAGAGCGGATCGTTCGTCAGCGGCTCCGCGATCGGGACTCCCTCCTGCACCTTCATGCGCACGTCGGCCAGTGCGCGCTCGACGAGCCAGTTGCCCGCCGTCGAGCCGGCGATGTCGAGCGCCTTGATGATGTCGACGCCTGCCGCGACGAGGGTGGCGAGCGTGCGCAGCAGCCGCGCCATCGTCACCTTGAGCACGACCTCGCCGATCTTGAGCGGGATCCGCAGCTTGAACCGGTCCCACTTCGGCCGACCGGACTCGGAGTTCTTGTAGCGGAGCCCGCCCCAGATCAGTCCCGCGATCAGCGGGAAGACGATGTACCACTGATGGCGGAGGACGCCGGAGGCCTGGAGGACGATCCGCGTGAGCAGCGGGAGCTGGCCGTTCAACGAGGTGAAGATCTTGGCGAAGATCGGGACGATGAACATCAGCATCGCGACGAGCACGAGCGAGGCGAACGTGAAGACGACGGTCGGGTACACCATCGCGCCCTTCACGCGGCGCTTCAGCTTCGTCTCCTTCTCGATCTGTTCCGCGACGCGGTCGAGGACGCTGTCGAGCATGCCCGACGCCTCCCCGGCCTGCACCATCGAGACGTAGAGCTCGTTGAAGACCTTCGGATGGCGCGCCATCGCCTGTGAGAGGAGAAGACCTCCCTCGACGTCGGCGCGGAGCTCGGCGATGATCTCCGCGAGATACGTGTCGTCGGTCTGCTCTTCGAGGATCACGAGCGAGGCGACGATGTTGAGGCCCGCCTCGATCATGGTCGCGAACTGCCGCGAGAAGATCTGCATCGAGCGAGGCTTGATCTTCTTGAACGTACTGCGCAGACCCTCCTCGCCCCCCGCCGGCAGCTCGTTGAGCCTGTTCGCGAGGAGGCCGCGGATGCGGAGCTGCTCGCGTGCGGCCTCGAGGTCCGGGGCGTGGATCTCGCCGACGGATTCGACGCCGTCGATGCTGATCGCGCTGTAGGCGAATCCGGCCATGGTCAGGCTACGCCGCGGCCAGCAGCCGGAGCTTGTAGTGGATGCCGTCGGCCGTGTCCACGAGCGTGAGCGTCCGGCCGGTGACGAGCGAGACGGACTGCGCGCCGCTTGCGTAGGAGCCGCTGGCGATGCCGATCTTCACGACGCCGTGCGAGACCGAGACGAGTTTGAAGAGCGGGTTCGAGCTCGGGAAGCCGGCGCCGATCTGCACGGTCTCGCGCCGGCCGTTGACCGCGATCGTCGCGGCTCCGGTCTTTGCGAGCGTGCGTGTCGTCGGCGGCTTCGACGAGTTCTGCTGTCCGGACCGACTGGTCACGCTGGCCGTCTGCGCGGCCGTCGGGGGCGGAGCGGAAGTGGAGGTGCTCGACGTCGGGGTCTGCAACTGCGTGCCCGACGAGATCTGCTGGACGAATGGATCCTTGCCGGAGAAATTGCTGAAGGAGTAGAGCTGCGACTTGGCGCGCTTCGGCGCGACGTCGGAGTTCGGAAGCTTGGTGCTAGCCGTCGTCGGCACGGCCGCTGCCAGGGCCGGCGTCGCGCGTCGGCGTGGCGGCAGGCGCCGCCGTGCTCGACGCGGCTGCGTCCCCGGTCGTGGTCGCCGTGGTCGACGCCGGCGCCGACGTCTTGCTGCCGCCGCCGAGCATGTGCGGTACCTCGAAGGCGAGCACGGCCACGAGCACCACCGCACCACCGACGGCGAGCTTCTTCGCGCGCCGGTCCTTCGCCTCCCGCAGGTTCTGCATTCTCTTCTTGCGGCTCATGAAGTCCCTCCACTCGTGCTCGGGGCCGCCGACGTCGAGTTGGCCGTCGTGGTGGTCGTCGCGGTGGTCGTCGACGTGGTGTCGGTGCTGCCCGGCGTCGCGGCAGTCGCGGGCTGGGCCGGCTGCGGCACGAACTCGTTGATCGTGAGTGACGCCTGGACCTGGGGCCATCCCTTGACCCCTTCCTGGAACTGGACCTCGCTGACGTCGAAGAGCCGGCCGGCGGTGTAGAGCCTGCCGTTCTCGACCCGGACGAGGTTGCGCAGCCGCTGGAGGAAGGTGAGGAGGTTGTAGAAGCTCCCCGAGAACTTGACCTGGATCGGCTCGGTCGCGAACGGATCCACCGTGCCGGTGGTGGTGCTCGTGCTGCTGGTCGCCTGGCCGGGCTGGATCTGGTCGAAGCTGATCCCGGAGGCCCGCGCGAGCGCGTTGAGCTGGAGGATGACGTCGGGCGTCTGGAGCTGGGTCGGCATCGCCGTCGCCAGGCGGAAGACAGAGGCGGAGCGGACTGCCGGCAGCGCTTGAGTGAACGCCGACGAGCGGTTGCTGTCGATCTCCGCCTGCACCGTCGCCGTCTGCTTCTTGAGGCCGGCTGCAGTCGAGCGCTGCGGACTGATCAGGGCGAAGTAGCCGATGACGGCGACGAGGAGGAGCACCGCCGCGATGACCGCGATCTGTGCCGGCTTCGACAAGCTTGCGAGGCGGGCGGTCACGACGCACCCCTTCCGTTGCGGATGTCCGAGACGATCGTGAAGTTGATGACGTTCTGGCCGTTGACGTTCGTGGTCTGGCTGTTCTGGAGCTGCACGTTCTTGAGATCGGGCAGAACCGAGAGGCGCTCGAGAAGCCGCGCCACCCCCGCCTGGCTGTACGTGTAGCCCTGGATGGTCAGCGCAGTGGCCTGAGGCGGCAGCGCGCTCGGCGTCGTGGCTGTCACGGCGGCGACGGACGCGTCGAGCGGCACCGTTCCGGTGAGGCTCGTGAGCCAGACGTCGTTGGGGAGAACGAGCGCGAAGCGGCGGAGGATGCGGTCCCACGCGACCCGCTTGCCGATCGCCGAGGCGAGGGCGAGCGACCGCTGCTCTCGCTGGGTCAGCACGGCGGTGCGGAAGGCATTCGTCTTCGCCGAGACATGGTGCGCCGGAGTCACCGCGAGCACGGCCCGGGCGGTGGAGAGCGACTGGCGCTGGCGGTCGACGCTGCGGTTGGCAAGCAGGACGCCGGCCGCGAGGGCGAGCACGACCGCGGCTGCTCCGATCGCGGCGACGAGAACGACCGCGTTCGGGGCTTCGCGCCGTTTCTCGGCGCTCTGGCGGGGGAGAAGGTTGACCGCGCGCATCAGTCCTCGATTCCCAGTCCGATTGCGACGGCGAGGGCGCCGTCCTGGCCGTTGGAGCTGATGCCGTGACCGGAACCGACGCGCGCGAACGGGTCGGCGACACGGACGCTGATGCCGATCAGCTCCTCGAGCTGCCCGGCGAGCCCCTGGAGGTGAGCGCCGCCGCCGGTGATCGTGATCTCGGCGAAGCCCAGCGAGTTCGGTTGATCCTGGTAGAAGTGGAGGGAGGAGGCGAGCTCGCGGGCGAGCCCGTTCACCTCGCGGCGCGCCGCCTCGGCGGCGCGGGTCGTCTTCTCGTCCACCGGCTCTGCCGGCGAGCCGGTCGAGATGTCGAGCGAGTGCTTGATCCGGTCGGCCTCGGCGGCATCTACCTCGAGCGCCTGCGCGACGGCGGCCGTGACGCGCGCGCCGCCCCAGTCGAGGACTCGCGCGAACTCGCAGAGGCGCCCGTCGGAGACGGCGACCGTCGTGCGGTCGTGTCCGATCGAGACGGCGACGCGTGCGGCCTCGGCGCGCGTCCCGGCGTCGAGCGGCTCGCCGCCGACGGCGCGGAGCAGGGCGAAGGCCTCGATGTCCATGCCGACGAGCTCGATCTTGGCCGCGCTGCAGGTCGCTGCGAAGCGGTCGACGAGGTCGCGATAGGCGACCGCGAGCAGCACCCGGTCCGGGGCGTTCGTCTCCTCGACGAGGTGGTAGTCGAGCATCGCCTCTTCGATCGGGATCGGGAGCGTCTCGTAGGCGCGGAAGCGGATCGCGTTGGCGAGCTGCCTCGGGTCGTCGACCTCGGGCCGCTCGAAGACGCGGACTCCGGTGCGGCTCGAGCCGATTCCGAGCCTCACGTTCTTGCGGGGGAGCTCGGCGTCGTCGAAGAAGCCGGCGATCGCGTCGGCGAGCGCTTCGGAGTCGCGCACCTCGCCTCCTGCCACGACGTCGGCGGGAAGCGTGTGCCGCGCCGCCTTGACGAGCTTCGGCCTGCCGTTGTTCACGACGACTGCCGCCGAGAGCTGCGACGCTCCGATGCTCAGCCCGACGACCTGCTTGTGCCGGGTGCCCGAGTTCGCGCCGTTGGAGCCCCGCGACTTCCGCCCGGGCTTCGACAGCGAGACGGACGGGCGCTTCAACGAGCGACTGCGCTTCGGCGAGTCCTGCTTGGTCGCCTTCTGCTCCATCGGCGCCGGCGACTCGGTCTTCGGGGACTCGGTCTTCGGGGAATCGGCCTTCGGGGAGTCGGCCTTCGGGGACGGCTTGCGCTTGAGGGAGATGTCTTTCTTCAGAAACTCGGTGATTCCGCTCACTGTCAGGCTCCTGCGACTCGGAGGCCGCGGAGGGCCTCGGGGAGGTGGTCATCGGAACTGGGTGCGACGCCGCTGCGTGCGAGCAGCGACTCGAACTCCTCGCGCCGGCTCGTGACGCTCAGCGCGGTTTCCTGGCTGATCTGGCGACGCACCACGAGGTCGGCGAGGCACTGCTCCATCGTCTGCATGCCGCGCCCGGTGTTCGTCTGCATCACGGAGTAGATCTGCTCGGTCTTGCCCTGACGGACGAGGTTCCGGACGGCGTCGTCCGGCAAAAGCACCTCGAGGGCGGGCACGCGCCTGAAGCCGTCGGCGCTCGGGAGCAGCGTCTGCGTGGCGATCCCCTGGAGCGAGGCGGCGAGCTGCATCCGTACCTGTCCCTGCTGAGCGGACGGGAAGACGTCGATGATGCGGTCGATCGTGCTCGGCGCGCTCTGTGTGTGCAGCGTCGCGAGCACGAGGTGGCCGGTCTCGGCCGCGGTGAGGGCGGTCGAGATCGTCTCGAGGTCGCGCATCTCGCCCACGAGGATCACGTCGGGGTCCTGGCGGAGCGCGCCGCGCAGGGCCTCGGCGAAGCCCTTCGCGTCGGCGCCGACCTCGCGCTGGTTCACGACCGAGGTCTTGTGCTGGTGGAGGAACTCGATCGGGTCCTCGATCGTGACGATGTGCATCGCCCGGCTCTCGTTGATCGAGTCGATCATCGTCGCGAGCGTCGTCGACTTACCGGAGCCCGTCGGGCCCGTCACGAGCACGAGGCCGCGCGGCTCCCGGGCGAGCTGGAGGAGGACCTCCGGCAGCCCGAGCTCCTCCGCCGACTTGATCAGCCTCGGCACGAGGCGGAAGGCGGCGGCGAGGGTGTCGCGCTGGAAGTAGACGTTGACGCGGAAGCGGGCGACGCCGGGAACGGAATAGGAGAAGTCGATCTGGCGGTCGATCTCGAGCCGCTTCTGCTGCTCGGTCGAGAGGACGCGATAGAGAAGGTCGCGCGTCTCCTCCGGCGGGAGGGCCTCGAACTCATCGAGCGGCGCCAGCTTTCCGCGGATGCGGAGCAGCGGCGGCGACCCCGCGGTGATGTGGAGGTCGGAGGCGTCCTCGGCGGCAACGCGCTCGAGGAGCGTGTCGATGGATACGGGCTGCGGCGTCATGCGAGCGAGCTATCGGCGGGTGATGTGGCTCGCTTTAGGGAGGCCCCCGGGAATCACTCGGTCGAGGGAGAGCCCGGGCCTTGCCCTTGGAAAGGCATCCCCCACGGCGGGTGGGTCCCGGCCGAGGCGAATCACTCGGTCGGGGGGACGAGCCGTTGCGCCGGCTGCCGATAGAGGCCACGTCTGGGTTACCCGTCCTACCAAAAGGAGAACTGCATGCATTCCCTCAGGCAGAGGCTCAACGCACGGGACGAGAGCGCGTTCACGCTGATCGAGCTCCTCGTCGTTCTGATCATCATCGGCGTCCTGCTCGCGATCGCCATTCCGTCGTACCTGGGCTTCCAGAAGAAGGCTCAGCAGACGGCGGCCGCGTCGGACGTCCGCTCGGCGATCCCTGACGCCGAGGTGTACTACTCCGACAACAACAGCTACACCGGCATGCAGGTCGGCGGTGCCACCGGGCTGCAGAAGGTGTACGACTCGGGTCTCGTGATCTCCGACGGCACTAGTGCTACGCCCCCCGGCATCGTGACCGCCGACGACAACGGCGACGCGACCGGCCAGACGTACTGCATCTCGGCCTACGACAGCGGCTACTGGGCGCATGTCAAGGGTCCGGGCGGCACCGTCAGGCAGGACGGCAAGGTCGCAGCGGACCCCTGTCCGTAACCGCTCGAGCACCTGTAGCACCAGAGGGCGCGGGAAACCGCGCCCTCTCTTTTTGCCTCCTTGCTACGCGTATCCCCCGTTTCAGGGAGGCCCGCGGCAACCGGGCCTGCCGATAGGAGGGCCATGAACGCGACGTTGAGCACGCGCCAACTCCGCCTCGTCGTCCTGCTCGTGCTGTTCGTCGTCCTCGGCGGCGGCTACGTGGTCGTCACGCACAAGTCGACGACGCAGAACACGCAGACGACGGCGAAGACGACGCCCGCCGTGACCACGCCGGCACAGACGACTCCAGCGCCGACCAAGCCGCACTCGCAGACGGTGACGCCGGCCAAGCTCCAGACGCACGGGCTGCCGGTTCCGGTCGCACGCGCGCTCCAGAAGCATTCGGTCGTCGTCGTCGCCCTGTACATCCCCAGCTCCGGCGTCGACAAGACCACGGCTGCCGAGGCGCAGGCCGGTGCGAAGACGGCGGGCGCCGGCTTCGTCGCGGTCGACGTTCTCAACCAGAAGAACGGCACGGCGATGCTCCGCAAGCTCGGAGTCGTCAACACGCCGGTCGTCCTGGTCGTCAAGCGGCCCGCGAACGTCGACTCCGAGTTCCACGGCCTGGTCGACCGCGCCGTGGTCGCCCAGGCTGTAACCGAAGCTCGCTGATGAGACGGGGCGGCCGCCCTGACGTAGCCGAGCCCGAGCCGCGGGAGCTCTTCGTCCGCAGCGCCAGCAGGCACGGCCGGCCCGTGGTCACGATGCGGGCGCAAGACCTCGGCGATGCCTGCGTGGTCGAAGTCGAGGTCGACGGCCGTGACGAGGATGCCGAGCCACTGTCGTACAACTTCGCCGACGCGCAGCAGGCGAGCACGTTCGTGACCGAGGCCGTCGAGGCACTCGTGTATCTGGGCTGCGAGATCCACGCCTGAGACCACAAAAGGGGGAGCCGGTGGAGGTGCAGAGGGACGAGAGCGACTACCCGGGGCACGAGCCCGAGCCGGTCGCCGACGTCATCGCCCTTCCCCAGCTCGAGCGGCTTCCTCCCGACCCCGACGTCGGCGAGCTCGGCGCCGGCTCGAGCTTCACCGCCGACACCCGGTCGGCAAGGCTCGAAGCGCTCGAGCTGGTACGGGCCGCCGTCGAGCTGGCCGACCGCATCGAGCGCGACGCGCAGGAGACCGCGAAGGACCGGCTGACGCGCACCGAAGAGGAGGTCAGGCTTCGCCGCCTCGCCCTCGACGAGCGCGAGAACGAGGTCGACCACTTCAAGCGCGACCTCGAAGCCGCACGTCAGGAGATCGCCCGGGCAGAGAAGGAGCTTGCCGAGCAGCGGCAGGGGGCCTCCGACGGGGTGCGCGAGGCCGAGGCGCGCCTGGCGGGGGCGAGCGAAGAAGCCTCCGCGACGATCGCCGCCGCGACCGAGCGCGCCGAAGCGCTGCAGGCAGAGGCCCGGGCCGAGGCCGACGCGATGCTCGCCGCTGCACGAAGCGAGGCCGACCAGATCGTCGCGGCTCCCGGGCGAGGCCGAAGCTGTCGCGGAGAGCGTGCGGACCGAGGCGAACGACTCCCTGTCCGCCGCCCGCTCGGAGGCCGAGACGGTCCTGGACGCTGCACGCTCCGAGGCCGAGGCGGTGCTGGGCACGGCGCGCTCGGACGCCGAGGACGTGCTTTCTCGCGCGAGCGCGGAGGCCGCGCAGATCGCCGAAGGCGCACGGGCGGCCGCCGACGAGCTGCTGGCGCAGGCGGGGGTCGAGGCACGCGACATATCGGACGACGCGCGCCGCAACGCCGAGCAGTTGCTCGCGACGGCGAGTGCCGGGATGCGAGAGCCCCAGCCGGACGCCATGGCCGGGCCCCAGCCCGAGGTACCGGCGCCCACCGAGACGGAGCCCGACGCGCTTCCCGAGCCGGAAGCCGAGGCAGAGGAGCCTCCGTCCGAGCCCGGGGCGGTCGCGCCTTCCAACGATCCCACCGATTTCACGCCGCCGCCGAGCTCGCTCGAGGATCTCGCCGCCGCAAGCCGGTCGACGAAGTTCAGCATGAGCAGCCACCGCCGAGGCGAGTAGCCGCTCGAGTCAGATCGAGTCGATACCGAGCACAGGCTCGAGCCCGAGGAAGGCGCCGAGCCGCTCTGCCTCGCGCTGAAGCTCTGCGCGGCCCGCTCGCCCGAGGCGGTGGACGAGGCGGACCCCGAGCTCGATCCGTCTCCCTCGCCTCTGTCGCTGCCACAACCCGGCAGCGACACCGTCGACCAGCACGAGACGTACGCCTGCAGGGCCCTCGTACCGGCCGCGGCCGTCGCTCGCGATCAGCGCTCGCACGGGCTCCGGCACCAGCTGGTCTCGCTCTCGGAACCCCATCACGTAGACGTCGTACTCCGGCAGCAATCGCACCTGTGCGCTCGGATCGGGGAACGTCCGGTCGCCGGCGAGGACGAAGGAGCCGCGACCGTCCACGCTGATCTCCTCCAGGTCGGCGGCGAGGCCGTCGAACAGCGCCCGCGCCTCGGCGACTCTGAATCCGGCCGAGGCGAACCACTCGCAGAAATCGCCGGGACGCGCGGGGCCGTAGGTGTGCAGGAATCGTCGACAAACCTCGCGCAGCGCTTCCCCTTCGTCGGAGACCTCTCGCCAGCCCTCGATCCACTGGTCGGGGCGTACGAGCGTGATCCGCGACCCCCGGGGTGGCCCCTGGCACACCTCGCCGAGGAAGAAGGCGAAGCCCGAGCGCAAACGCTTCCGCGGCGCGGCTCCCACGCGCTTCACGACCTCCGCGGCGAGTTCGTCGCGGAGCAGGACGCGACCGTCCAGGGCGTCCCACACAGCCGCCCGGACGGCATCGACCTCGCCGGCATCGAGCGCCGGGTGGACTTCCCCCGTGGGATCGCGCCAGGCGGGCAGTCCTCCATCGACCGAGCCGAGGGTCGCGCGCCGCGCCGCGAACCAGAGAGGCAACTCCTCCGCCGGGTGGAGATGGAGGGTTCCTCGCACCGTCCATGCCTTCACGAGCGCTCGCTGCTCCCACAGAGCTGTGCGGACATCTGCCTGCACGACTCCCTCGACGCGGGCAGCCAGTTGCAGCTCGGCCGAGGCCTGCACCTGAGCGTGCACGCCGCATAGCGCACCGGCGATCTCTGCGAGCCGGTCGCCGCTCGCACGCTCGCTCAGCCACGAACGCCGCACGCGGCGCGCACGCACCTCATCCCAGCCGACCTCCACGTCGAACCGGGCAGACGCTTCTCCGGGCACAGGCGGATAGTCGCACCCGACTGTCGGGCGTCTCTAGATCGTCGTGACGCGTGCGAGCTCTTCGAGCGAGGTCAGACCGGCGACGACCTTCTCGATCCCGTCTGCCCAGAGAGTCCTCATTCCACCGTTCATCGCCGCGCGGTCGAGGTCCTCGTGGCTCGCCTTCCGCGCCGCGAGTGCCGACAGCTCTTCGTCCATCTCGAGGAGCTGGAAGATGCCGATGCGGCCGCTGTAGCCCGTCTGCCGGCAGCGGGCGCAGCCGCTGCGGCGGAAGAGCTCGACCTTGCCGTGCCGAAGCTCCTCGGGGATGCGCGCCCCGAAGAGCTCCTCCTTCCCCGGCGTGTAGAGATCCTTGCAGTGGTCGCAAAGCCGGCGGGCCAGCCGCTGCGCGAGCACACCCGTGACGGCAGCGCCCGTGAGGAACGGCTCGACACCCATCTCGTTCAGGCGGGTCAGGGCGCTCGGAGCGTCGTTCGTGTGCAGGGTCGAGAAGACGAAGTGGCCGGTCAGGGCTGCCTCGATCGAGATCTTCGCCGTCTCCACGTCGCGAATCTCCCCGACCATCACGACGTCGGGATCCGAGCGGAGGATCGAGCGGAGCACCGTCGCGAACGTCAGCCCGGCCCGCGGGTTGATCTGCACCTGATTCAGGCCGGCGAGGCGGTACTCGACCGGGTCCTCGACGGTGATGACGTTGATCTCGGGGCGGTTGATCTCGGCCAGGGCGGCGAACAGCGTGGTCGACTTGCCCGACCCGGTCGGCCCCGTGACGAGCAGGGCGCCGGTCGGCCGATGGATCAAACCGGCCAGCTTCTCCTGCATCGCGGAGCCCAGGCCGACCTCGTCGACCGTCGGCGGCTTCTTGGACTTGTCGAGCAGGCGCATCACCACCGACTCGCCCTCGACCGTCGGGAGCGTGGCGACGCGGACGTCGAGCATCCGTCCCGCGGCATGGGCCGAGAGCGAGATGCGTCCGTCCTGCGGCTTGCGGCGCTCGGCGATGTCGAGCTTCGCGAGCACCTTGAGCCGTGTCGTCACGCCGACCGCGCTTCGCTTCGGAATTCGCTGGGTCTCGTGGAGCACGCCGTCGATGCGGAAGCGGACGGCGAGCGCGTCGGCCTGCGGGTCGAAGTGCACGTCGCTCGCTCCATCCTCCGCCGCTTCGAAGAGGATGGAGTTGACGAGACGGACGAGCGGCGCGTCGGAGATGCCGTCGTCGGCTTCGAGATCGTCGGCGTCCTCGTCGATCACCTCGAGGTCGAAGGCGTCGGTCAGACGCGTCCCGCCACCGAATGCCTCCAAGGTGCGGGCCAGCCGGCCGAGCTCGCCCTCGATCTCCTCGCTCGTGGCCACCCGCAGCGCGATCGGGTGCCGACTTGCGAGGCGCAGCGCATCGATGCCGTGGACGTTCTGGGGGTCGGAGATCGCGACGCAGAGCGAATCGCCGTCGAATGCGTACGGAATGGCCGTCACCTGCTTGAGCACGCGCAGAGGCACCGACTCAGCCGCCATCGAATCGATGCCGACGCTGCTCAGCTCGACAACGGGGAGTCCGTGCTGTGCGGCAACGAGCCGAGCGATCGCCGCGCTCGAAGCGAGCCCCTCGTCGATCAGCACCTGCACGACCGGGAGATGCTTCGCCTTCTCGCGGACGGCCTCGACCTTCGCCTCCGGAATGAGTCCGGCCGTCTCGAGCAGGTCGACGACGAGCTCGCCCATCAGCTGCGAGATCGGTGCGGGAGCGGCCGGCCCCTTCAGGCCGGGGCCTTCGCCGGGTCTCAGGGCGGGCTGGGCAGACACCGCAGTCGCCTCACGTCAGAAAGTCCGGAGGTAGGCATGGAGGATGTACTCGCCGGCGAAGAGGGCCACGATCGCGCCGGCAGCGAGGAAGGGGGCGAACGGAATCGCGATCCGCCGGGCGCGTGCCCCGTGGCGGGCGATCAGGACAGCGCTCGGGACGAGGGCGAAGAGGAGTCCGAGCATCAGGCCGACCGGCGTCGTGCGGCCGAGCAGCGCGCCGATCAGGAGAGCGAGCTTGACGTCTCCCATCCCCATCCCGCCGGGATAGGCGAGCGCCGCGAGAAACAGGAACCCCGCAGCGCCGACCGCGCCGACGCCCACTCGGGCGACGGATGCGCGATCGTGTTCAAGGCGAGCACGGCCACGAAGGCGGGGAGCACGACCCGGTTCGGGACGATCCGCCGCTCGAGGTCGGTGGCCGTCGCCACGACGAGCGCGGCGCAGCCGATTGCGGCCGCCGCGGCTTCGAGGGTGAATCCGAAGGCGAGCACACAGCCCACCAGGAGGCAGGCCGTGGTGAGCTCGATCGCGAGGTCACGCGGCGGGATGCGCGTGCCGCACTTGCGGCAGCGACCGCGCAGCAGCGCGTAGGACAGCACCGGGACGTTGTCGTGCCAGCGGATCGGAGCCTCGCAGCTCATACAGGCAGAACCGGGATGCACGACGGAGCGGCGCAGCGGCACTCGCGCCGCCACCACACCCAGGAAACTGCCGATGGCGAGCCCGGGCACGAACACGAGTGGAAGGACGAAGTCCATCGCTTTCTTATCGACACTCGCCCAGCGCCGCTTGAGCCTTTTCCTGCCGGCGTCGAGTGCAGCCTACGAGCCGCTACCGGTGACCGTGGCGCTCGAGAGTCCGGGCGAGCTCGCCGTGAGGGTCGTGCTCCACGTGGTGTTGTTCGGTGCCTGCCAGGAGTTGCTCGCGGTCGTCGCGGTGCCGACCGCCGGGAAGGTCAGCGTGCCCGAGGACCAGGTATTCGTCCCCGCGGAGAACGTCACCGTGTGGCCTGACCCGAAGTTGCTGATCGGGTTGCCGTAGGCGTCGTACGCGCTCACCGCCGCGGTGAAGGTCCCCTTCTTGCCGCCGGCGGTCCAGGTGCAGCTCGTCGTGCAGCCCGCGCTGAGCGTGCCCTTGCTCACGGACGCACCACTCCAGACGAGCTTGGCCGCGGCCCCTGCGCCGACCGTGAACGTCGAGCTCCCCGTCTTCGTGCCGTCCGTCGCGCTGAGGTTGGTGGAGGCGGCGTTGTAGAGGGTGATGGTCGCCGTGCCGACGCCGTTGGTGAAGGTCACGTTGGCCGGGTAGACGGGGGTATTACCGAAGGGCGAGTTCGAGGCTCCGCTGAACGTGATCGTTCTGGTCCCGCTGTAGGTCGTGTCGGTTCCGCCGCCGAGGAGCTGGGCGGTGAGGGTCACCGTGAAGCTCGAGCCGGCCGTCGGCGAGGCGGGCGTCGGGGCCGAGACCGCGAACGTCGTGCCGGTGGCGCCGCCGGTGCCGGCCGTGCCGCACCGGGTTGCGTTCCTAAGCGTGAGCTGGTCCTTCAGCTCGTATGCCGCGGTCGGAGCGGGCACGGGATACGTCGGATTGATGGACATGTCGACTCCGACGGTGGGGAGGTAGTTGGTCTGAGACGGACTGCAGGTGATGAGCGAGCTCGGCCAGATGTTGCCGTTCCAGGTCGAGGGCGTCGCCGCGGCGGAGTTCGTCGGCCATCCTGCGGCCGGAGCCACGAGGTCGCTCGCCTCGAGCGTCCCCCCCGACGCGCCGCACGTCGAGGTCGGCGTCCCGCTCCCGAGCAGGTTCTCACGATAGAGCGAGTAGACGCCCGGCTTGCCGGCGACGGGGATCGTGCACCAGGAGAGAAAGACCTTGGAGCCGCCCGAGCTCGTGCTCGAGTCGACCGACTGGCAGGCGTTGTACTGCTCGGTCAGGTAGAGGTAGAAGCCGGAGTCCGAGGCCGGATCCCGGGGTCCGACCGCCTGGACCGCGTAGGCGCAGTTGAGGTCTTCCCGCATGCGTGTCAGCGCCTGCCGCCCGTCGAGCTGCGCCTGCGTGCGCCGCTCGGTCCCCGTTTCGGCGTTCAGGCCGGATGCAAACGCTCCCGTGATGGCCGCGAAGACCGTCAGCAGGATCGCCATGGTCACGAGCAGCTCGACGAGCGTGAAACCGCCGTCGGAGCGCAGGAAGCGCTTGAACCTCGCCTGGAAGGCACCCACGCTGCACATCTCGGCACGGGCGCCGGCATTCCTTAGCGCCCTTCGAGCGGTAGAGCCGAGAACCCCTCGTTCGAGGCACGCGTCGGTCTACCACTCGTTCGGGGCATGCGTCAGCCGTTGCGCACACCGATAAGGAAAGAGGTTGAGATGGTGAGAACCTCGTTTGCAGCTGCGCGTTTCCGGTCCGGTGGACGCGACGAGCGCGGCCAGGCCCTGATCCTTGCGCTGGTTTCGCTGGTCGTGCTGATCATCTCGGCGGGGACGGTCGTCGTGCTGGTCACGTCCAATCAGGACCAGTCGTCGAATCAGCGCCAGGGTGCCGGAGCGCTGAGCGCCGCCGACGCCGGCCTCGACCTCGCTGCGAATGCGGTGGTCGGCGCCGGGACGCTGACGAGCCTCAGCGGCTCCAGCACCGTCAACGGCAACGCCGTGACGTGGAGCGCCGCGAAGACGACGCCCGCGTCGGGCCCCGCCGTCTGGACTCTCAACGCTACCGCCGTCTCGGCGAACCACAGGATGAGGCGCGTGCTCCAGGAGCAGATGCAGCAGACGTCGGGAACCACCGGTACCTCGATCCCGCCGATCTACGGGTACGGATTCGTCATGGGGGGTGCTCCGAGCCCGACCCAGTACACGACCAATGCCCAGGTCGACGCGTACTGCACCAGCGGCAACGCGGTCACGATCTTCGGTGGTTCGGGCGCCATCACCGTGCCGGCGTGGATCAACGGGGACTTCTGCGCCAGCGGCGGCTCCAATCCGGCGATCGGGAACCCGAGCTCGAGCAGCCCCATCCCGGTCCACATCGGCGGCACGATGTACGACCAGCAGGGCCCGACCTGCGTGATCGGCGACGGTCCCGGCATCTGTAGTAACAAGGGGCCGGTCGCCTCCGTGAAGATCCTCGGCGGCTGCTGGAACCATCACGTGGCGGCGAAGGTGCCCTGCGACCAGAACGGCCAGACTGCGGTCAACGGCGGCTCGGGCGTCTACGCGTCGAGTTTCACGCCGACGGATCCGATCCCGCTGCCGAGCAAGCCCCTCTACGACGCGGCGACGGAGCTGAACATCTACAACATGGCGTCGCCCGGTCCCAAGAACGCATGCGGCGCCGGCTCCTCCGGCAGCCCGCCCGCGAACCTGTTCGACAATAACACGACGCTCAACGGCAGCCTGGGGACGACGGACTTCGCGACGCACATGGGCGCGGGCACCTGGGTCTGCAAGACGTCGTCTGGCGAGCTCGACTGGAGCTGGAGCGGCATCAACGGCAGCGTGGCCACCCTCGGCCTGCAGGGGATGGTGTTCTTCGACGGCAGCTTCACGCTGAACGGCGGCGACCTGATCAAGTTTGCCCAGAACAGTCGCGGAAGCATCTATATCGACGGCACGATGACCATGACCAACAACGCGTCGATGTGCTCGGCGATCAGCGGCGGCAACTGCAACTTCGCCGCGTCGTGGAATCCGAGCGTCAATCCATCGGATCCATTGATCTTCTTCGCCGCCTACGACCGGCAGGGCGCGAACTTCGGTTGGTCGATGTCCGGATCGTCGGGCTTCCAGGGCATCCTCTACACGAACGGCGGTTACTCGCTCGGCAACGGGACGGAGATGATGGGATCGGTGTTCGCCGACTACGCCTCCGTGATCGGGAACGGCCAGTTCCAGGTCACGAACACCCCGCCGACGAGCGCGTTGGGCATCACGACGACCGCGAGCACGCCCTCGTTCGCGGTCGCCCCGAGGACATGGAGACAGTGTCCCATCACCGGCTGCTCGTGATCAGCCGCCTCCGGAAGCTGCGCGCGGGCTCCGAATCCGGGCAGGGCCTGATCGAGCTGTTGATCGCCATGACGGTGCTCGCGGTCGGCATCGGCTCCACGCTCACCCTCTTCGCCGACTCCCTGTTCAGCCTGGAGCACTCCGGCAAGGAAGGAACGGCGATCACTCTCGCCGACCGGCAGATGGAGACGTACCGGTCGATGCCGTACACCTGCATTTCGTCGGTGTTCGCCGCGCCGTCGGGCTGCATCACGTACTCGGGGTTCCCGAATCCGTATGCCTCGTCTCAGACGACGACGTCCGCGGAGTCGCCCGACCATCGCCTGTACGACGTCACCACGGCGATCACGGCAGCCTCGGGGAGCACGTACCAGATCAAGATCACGGTCGCCCAGCACGGAAAAAGCGAAGTCCTCGCCCAGGAGACGAGCAACTTCTCGTCCGCCGGCCAGTCCTCGGGCGGCTAGAAGCGCGAGGCTCCCGCTTGGCGGGCCCCTCCCCTCCTTACGCCACATTCGGAGGATGAGCGGGCGTCAGGCGAGAGGACGCTGGCCCAGGCGACTGACCCGTCCCCAGAGCGGCGTGGGCTGCCTCAAAGAGGCGCTGCCGTAAGCGGTCGAACTCGGCTTGTTCAGGCAGAACGCCATTTGCATCTTGAAAGAAGAGATCGCCGAACGACCCCATCCCGCCGTACATGCGCAGGACAAGGCGAGTGTTGAGCCGTCAGGCCGTATCAGAGGCGTCTATGAAGATGCGGCTGCCGAGCCGCCGTCGACGAGCACGCGGGTCGCACCCGGTGAGTCGCGGAGGGTCTGCATCGCGAGTGACAGGTGCGAGCTGGTCCACATGTGGCCTTCACCGCAGTAAGGGCAGGGGATCTCCCTGATGTGCGTCGCGAGGGTCATGGGGACGAAGGCCGTCTCAGGCGGAGTTTCCTGAATGCCTACGGGCTTTCCAGTCTCCGGACACTTGAGTTGCAGCATCGTCATGAGACCTACCAATCTACGCCTCAGGGGTTATTCCGTAACACTGGCCCGGGCGAACGACCTACCGCACGGACGAAGAACGGCGGCACGGACTAGACCGTTCTGGCGCTATCGCTGGCGTCGACCGTTCCTGTGCGTCGCAGGTGTTGGCGCGGTTTACCGACTTCGGCGTCGCGATGCCTTCCTGGATAGTCTGGTTCCGACTCCTGGCGGGGTTGTGTCATGGGCAGCGGTGGGAGGTCATCCGGCATGGTTGAGATGGGCGGACCCGACCGGTCGGGCCGTCGGTATCGGCCCAGTTCGGGTGTGCCGCATCTGAGCGTGGCGGAGCGGGTTGCGTGGGGCAAAGCGGCGCGTGCCGAGGTGCCGCGTTCCAGCCACGCCGTATTCGAACTGGCTCCTCACCGTCTCGACCCGATCGATCTGTTGGAGCGGCAGGCCGACGCGCGTGTTACCGAGCTGGTGCCGATCCGCTACGGGCGGATGCTGGTGTCGCCGTTTACGTTCTATCGTGGTGCGGCGCTGATCATGGCTAGTGACCTGGCCGCTACCGCGCGCTCCGGCTTGATGGCGCAGTGCTGTGGCGATGCGCATCTGTCGAATTTTGGGCTGTACGCGTCGCCGGAGCGGCGACTCGTCTTCGACATCAACGATTTCGACGAGACGCTTCCCGGACCGTGGGAGTGGGATGTCAAGCGGCTCGCGGTCAGCATGTTGGTAGCTGCTCGAAACAGTGGGTTCTCGGTAAAGGATCAGGAGCGGATCGTCCTCGACACGGTCGGGGAGTACCGCGTAAGGATGGCGGAGTTTGCAGCGATGCGAAACGCCGATGTCTGGTACACGCGCTTCGAGATCGCAGAGTTGATCCCGCACCTTCGCTCGCAGGTAGGGGGAAAGATGCGCAAGCGCCTCGACAAGGCCGTTGCAAAGGCCTTTTCGCGAGACAGCCTGCAGGCGTTCTCCAAGCTCTCGCGGGAGGTCGACGGTGAGCGGCACATCGTCTCCGAGCCGCCGCTGATCGTCCGGCTCGATGATTACGAGGACACGGAAGATCGCGACCGCATCAGAGCTGATCTGGAGCGGCTTCTGCTCGAGTACAACCTGACGCTCCAGCACGAGCGTCGACTACTGCTTGCGCAATACCGCCTCGTCGATTTGGCCCGGAAAGTCGTGGGCGTCGGCAGTGTTGGAACGCGTGCAGCGATCGCGTTGCTGCTCGGCCGAGACGGACAGGATCCCCTCTTCCTACAAATCAAAGAGGCACAGGCCTCGGTCATGGAGGAGTTCGCTGGCTCGAGCGAGTACCGAAACTCAGGGGAGCGCGTCGTCGCCGGGCAGCGGATCATGCAGGCATCGAGCGACATCTTCCTTGGCTGGATCTCGGACACTCCTGACGTCCACGGCGTCTCTCGCGACTACTACGTTCGCCAACTGCGCGATTGGAAGGGCTCGATCGCGGTCGAAGCAATGGACCCGCGGGCGCTTTCGGTCTACGGCCAACTTTGTGCGGTAACCCTGTGTCACGCGCACGCCCGCTCGGGCGATCGCGTCGCCATCGCGGCCTACCTCGGCAGCGGCGACGTTTTCGACCGAGCGATCCTCACCTTCTCCGAGGCCTACGCCGAACAAAACGACCGCGACTACAAGACCCTCACTCAGGCCGTCAATACCGGCCAACTCCACGCCAGGCACGGCAGCTAACTCGGGGACATCCTTCGGCTTCTACGCCCAACCAGACCGCACGGTGCGAGCCCTCCACCGGCGCGCGACGTCCTCGTCTTGGGTCGGCGGAGTGAAGGCGTTCGTCGTCCGGCTGGCCGTGGCGGTCGCGTCGCTCGCGCTCGCCGGCGGCGCCTGTGCGACCCTCGCGCCGCGCGCGTCCGCCGGCGGCCCTCGCGCGACCCTCGCGCAGGAGCGGGCGCTGTCGGAGCGGTATGCACCGCTCGTGCGCCTCGTCGCCGGCCGCCGGGGTTGCGGGCCGGGGCTCCACTATGTGCCGATCGACGTCGATGTGCTCTTCGGCGAGCCGACGGTGGCGTTACGCGGACCGTGGGGGAACGATCTCGTAGAGATCGCGCCGCAGGCGAAGGATCTCGGCCGCGGGCTCTGGGGCTACCACCTCGACTTTCCCGGTAACGCGCTCCAGCCGGGCTGCGACTACCTGGACTGGCAGCAGCAACTCGGCGCCGAGCGCATGCCGACGACGTACGCGCACGTGGCGACCGACCCTGCCCACCCGGGCGAGCTCGCGCTCCAGTACTGGTTTTTCTACGTCTTCAACGACTGGAACAACTTGCACGAGGGCGACTGGGAGATGATCCAGCTCGTCTTCGACGCTCCGACGGTCGCCGCCGCTCTCCGTCGGCCGCCCGTCGAGGTCGGCTACAGCCAGCACGAGGGCGCCGAGCGGGCGGCCTGGGACGACACGAAGCTCGAGCGGGTCGACGGCACGCATCCGGTCGTCCACCCGGCCGACGGCTCGCACGCGAACTTCTTCGGGGAGGGGCTGTATCTCGGCAGCTCCGCAAAGGAGGGCGTCGGCTGCGACGACACCCGGGGGCCGACCGTCGACGTGCGGCCGAAGGTAGTAACGATCCCCAGTAGTGAGGCTGCCGCGCACTCGCAGTATCCGTGGATCGCGTTCGAGGGACGCTGGGGCGAGCTGCGACCGGCGTTCTTCAACGGCCCTGAGGGGCCGAACCTCAAGGAGCAGTGGACGCACCCGATCACCTGGGCGGCGAACTGGCGGAGCCGGAGCTACACCGTGCCCGCCAGCACCGTCTTCGGGCCGGGCGCGACCGGCTTCTTCTGCGGTGCGGTGGCGCACGGATCGAGGTCGCTCGTCCAACTCGTGGCGAACCCCGTCGAGTTCAGCCTCGTGCTCGCCGGCATCGCCCTCGTCGTCCTCGTCCTGCTCACCCGGACGACCTGGCGCCCGACCGCGCCGCTCCGCCTCGCCCGCCGCCGCGCCTGGGGGCAGACGCTCTCGGCGGCCGGGCGGATGTACGTCGCGCGGTGGCCGCTCTTCGTCGGCCTCGGCGTCCTCTTCGTGCCGATCGGCCTGCTCATCTCGCTCCTCCAGGCGCTCCTATTGCACACGACGAGCGTGCTCGGCCTCGAGGCGGGGCACGGCAGCAGCGGCGTGACGGCGTTCGTCGCGCTCGCACTCGGGACGACGCTCACGCTTCTGGGGCTGGGTCTGGTCATCGCGGCGACGGCCCGGGCGCTGGTCGAGATCGACGCCGGACGCGAAGCCGGACCGATCCAGGCCTACCGGCTGTCACTCGCGCGTGCGCCCCGTCTCTTCGGGGCGCTGCTCCTCGCCGTGGTGGTCGTGTCGCTGCTCGCCAGCTCGCTCTACCTGCTGCCGATCGCCGTTTGGCTCGCCGGCCGCTGGGCGCTCGTCGTCCCCGTGGTCGAACTGGAGGACATCGGCGCGATCGCCGCGCTCCGTCGCAGCCGCCGCCTCGTCAGGAGGCACTGGCTAAAGGTCGCATCCCTAGTCGTCGCCGGCGGCGGGCTCGTACTCTTGCTCGGCCCGCTCATCGGCGCGCTGCTCATCCTCGCGACGAGCGCCCCGTTTTGGCTCGTCAACGTCGTCGCCGGCGCGATCTACGCGCTGGCGATGCCCTTCGTCGCGCTCACGACAGCATACCTCTACTTCGACTGCCGCGTCCGGGACGACCTCCGCACGGAGGAAGTCGGCGACCGGCTGCCGGCCGAGATCGGGCTCTCGATCCGATCGTGATGGGCGACCACCCCGACCGCGACCAACCGCCCGCAGACCCCACACCCGGCCCCGAATCCGAGCCGCAGCATCCGGGACGGCTCGCCCTCTGGATCGAGCGAGGCCATCGCCTGCGCGAACGCGGCGAGCGCGAGCGCTCGAATCACGCCTCCCTCGAGGTCGGGTTCAGCCTCTTCGAAAACGACTCCGCGATCGGCGGAGGGCTGCTCGCCGGCGCGCTCGCCTACCGACTCTTCGTCCTCCTGCTCCCCTCCGCCCTCCTGCTCGTGTCCGGTCTCGGGCTCTACGCGGGCGCTGCCGACCAGAGCCCGAGCCAGGTCGCCCGGGACGCGGGCCTGCACGGACTCATCGCGTCACAGGTAGCCGAAACCTCGTCGAGTCAAGCCCGCTGGATCGTCTTCCTCGTCATGATCCCCGCAGCGCTCTATGCCCTTGCGAAGCTCTACCGTGCCGTGGCGGTCGTGCACGCGCTCGCTTGGCGCCGCTCTGGACGCGGCGCCCGCGTCACGACAGCCGGCATCGGGCTGCTCGGCGCCGCACTCGCCGTCGATCTCGCCGCAGCCGGCGTCGTCGGCTGGATCCGCCGCCACGACCAGTTCGGCGGGCTCGGCGCCCTTGTCGTCTACCTCGGGCTGGTCGGGGGCATGTGGCTCCTCGTCTCGCGCCGGCTTCCGGGTGGAGAGGCCGGCTGGCTCGCGCTCGTGCCCGGTTCGCTCCTCGTCGGTGCAGGGCTGCTTTTCGTCAACGTCTTCAACGTCTACGTCACGACGCGACTGGTCGAGAATCGCGCAAACACCTACGGTGTGCTTGGTGTTGCCGCCGCCCTACTGTTTTCGCTCGTCCTCATCGGCCGGATCGTGGTGATCGGGGCGGAGCTGAACGCCTCCATTGACCAGCATCGTCGCGTCCGGCCACGAAACACGACGCCAGATGGCTGACGCTACCAACTCGGACTGCCGCGGACCGTATCGGCCCTCGACGCCGTCCACCTCGAGGAGGTGCTCGAGCATGTGAACGTGCCGAGCTATCACCTCGACCCCACCGGGGTCCGCTGGTTGAACGCCGCGGACCGCAACATCGTCGGCGACGTCCGCGACGCATGCTGCGAGGCTCGTCAGGCCGAGGCAGTGCTGCGTCCGCAGACGTTCACAGAGCAGCGTTCCGGGGTCATTCCGGAACACTGGCCCAGGCCGGGAAATCGGCAGGAGTGCCCTTAAGGCGCCTTGTGAAGCTGCTCTAGGTGACGCGCGATCTTGTGACGGTCTGCATCTGAGGTCTTCGGATCTTCAGCGACCTGCCGCAGGAACCTCTCGACGTCAGCCCGATCCCCAGGGAAGTCCGCCCAGATGCCTGGGGCCAGCAGCTGATCGACGGACATCACGCCCTCGTCCAGCAACGCAGCGATGTGGTAGACGGCAGCCTCCTGGCCGCTCGACTTCTTGCGCCGTCTGAACAGTCTCACTCTCCGGAAGGGTCGCAGATCCCGCACTGTTGCGAGAACGTCTAGCCGTCGGCTGATGGCAAGCCTCGGCTCAGGGGTCATTCCGGAACACTGGCCCAAGCGAGTGCGGCGGCATGGACGAGGCTGAGACTGGCTGGCGATTCTAGATCTCAGCCTCCAAACAGGCGTAGGCTCGGATGCCTCGGACGGCAATAAGGCGACCGCATGGCGACCGCGTGGCGCTTTCTCTCCCGACGCTCCCCCGCGGAGCGGTGACTGACATGAAACGGTTCCAAAGTTGGTTCAACGGCCTGAGCATGAAGAAGCGATTGCTGCTCATCGTGTTGCCGATTCTCGTCCCGCTGATCGTCGTAATCGAGTTGTTGACCACCCTGAGCAGTGGACGCGTTCTCGCCGAAGGGAAGAATCTCGGGGTCTTCGAAACATCGAACAGCCCCTCGTCGGAGAATCCCTTCAAGTTCGACCCGTCCCACACACGGCGCTTCGTAATCACGAAGATCGAAGCCTTCGGGCCGGGAGTGCTCGACCACTTCCCGCCCGACTGTGGTCCCAACACGTGTCAGGCGAGCCTTCCGGAGAAGCAGCCGATCGTCGTCATCTGGGCCGATCCGGAGCAGCGGTGTAGCGGCAGCTCCCAAGCAGACTTTGAGGCCTGCGTCATGCCACTCACAAACCAGTGCAGTCTCCTTGCGGAGGTATCTCCGGAGCCTCCCACTTACATCTGGTGGAGAAGGGACTCAGCGAGCCGCCGGAGGCCGCAGGCGTGCGCGTACTTCGACATAGCGACAGACCAGTACGTCATGGGCTTCGTTACCGACCGAGATCCGCCGAAGCAGTTCTCGCTCGTCGTCCAGGGTCGGGACGTTCCGATCCATCTGAAATCTTGAGGCCCGTCGATCCAGTCAGCGGGTGAAGTCCCGCTTAACCGGATCGGCCGGGGAGATGTAGACCCTTCGCTCCGACCGCCCAATCCGCGCCTCGCTCGGGCATGACGCCAAACCCGGACTTCCTGGCCTCAGGGGTCATTCCGGAACACTGGCCCAGGCGACTGAACACGCGCCACTGTAGATCTATCCTCGGCCACGCATGAGGCAGTTGCTCATCATCACTGGTTGCGCGTTTCTGTGTTGCGCGGGCTGCGGATCGGTTCAAGTCAAGCCCCTCGGGACGGAGACAATCAGCGTTGCGAGATGCGTCGAGCAGCTGGTGGCCGGCCGCGCTCCGAAAGCGAAGGCTGGCTTCAAGCCCGGGCCCGTGTTCACGGTGGCCGTCACGGAGCGTGCATTCGAGGACGTGGGACTCCGTCTCCGGCCCATGTCAGTTCGGTTCTCCTGGAAGAAGCTCGGGATCAGGCCATATCCGAAGGCGGCGTTCAACCCGGCCTTCTCGAAAGATCACAGTAAGCCGCCTGTCAGCGTCATCGTGCCGTCTATCGCAACGTCTTCGCCGCGTCCGTCGCTTCCCGGAGGTACGGGCCGAACGTTCGCGGCTCCTGTGACACGCACTCCCGCGTTGGGAACGTTCTGTTCGTCTGGTCTGGCCACGAGGATCGTCGCCTCCGCACCGTGATTGCGCGCTTGCGCTAGCCAGGTTCACAGGTCATTCCGGAACACTGGCCCAGGTCGAGGATGTACTCAGGGCCTAGGGCGGCGGCGGCGGACCCGATTGTCCACGCGGTCGCCCAGACGATCCACTTGCCGATGACATCGCCGAGCGCGCACCCGGCGCCGCAGTGGCTGTCCGAGAGCGACGACTGCAATTCGGGCCGCGCTCGCGAACGCTGCCACAAGCGCTTCTGGTGTGCGCAACCAGTCCGTGTGAACGCTGTTGGGCTGGGTCGGGATCATCGCCGACCGTTTTATGCGGCTTCTAAGCCGATCCCGAACATCCCATCGCGGCCGTAGTCGGGCGTCATGCCGGAACACTGGCCCAGGCAAAGTCCGTTACTCGGACGGCTCGATACGATCACGTCCTGATGGCGCGGTTTCGGTTCATGGTCATCGACGAGGACGGTCAGCGGATCGGACGCTTCGAGTCAGAAGATCCCAACTGGCGTGCGGGCGACACCTTCACTCTCGACGCCCAGCTGTTGCGGATCCTGGAGATTCTCCCTGAGGTCTCCACGATGGTCGCCTACAACGCGGTCTGGGTAGTGGCTCCGTCGACCGACGACGAAGAGGCGACCGCAGCGCCACCCGTGGTAGAGGCACGAGGGCGAACTCGGATCTAGCCGCTGCGCGCGGCGGCTCAGCGCGAGATTTCGAGCGCGGGACGAGCGTGCAGCCCGTCTCAAGGACCGGCGAGTCGCGCGCGTGGGTCAGCTGCCGAGGCCGGCGGCGTTGATGTGGTTCACGCCGCCCGGGCTAGCTCGACTTGGCCCGCCGGATCAGGCTCGCGCCATAGGGCGACCTGTTCTGGGGCTGGCCGAGCTGCGCGCTCTTGCCGCGCGCGAGCCAAACGGTGATCGTCGGAGCGCCCGTGTCGACCACGTGGGTGCCCGGCTTGGGCTTCTGGGAGACGACGACGTTGGCGGGATACCCGCCGACCGATCCGCGGACCTTCCAGCCGAAGCCGCCGTCCTCGAGCATCCCCGACGCGAACACGAAGAGCTGGTGGCTCACGTCGGGCACGACGAGCACCTGCTTCGGCTTCGCCGCGTGTGTCGCCGCCTTGACGTTCGCGGGCTTGTCGGCGGCGAGACTGATCGTCGCGCTCACGAGCAGACCGGCAGCCGCGACGGCCGTCAGGCGGGGAAGCGTCAGGATGCGCCTGGACACGACTCGTGCATCGGAACCTCGGAACACGTCCATGACCCCCTAATGGGTGAAGTAGACGACGTCGGGCGTGAAGGACGTGCCGTTCACCGCGAACACGGTCGTCCCGGACTGATTGCCGAGTGAAGCGCTGACGATCCGCTTCGCGCCGTCGTAGTTGGCGGCGTACCAGCCCTCGCCGAGGCTGTCGATGCGGACGACCGCGCCCGTATGCGGCGCGTCGATGAAGTAGCCATTCCCGATGTAGATCCCGACGTGGTCGAGCTTGTTGAAGAACACGAGATCTCCCGGCTCGAGTTCGTTTCGCGGAACCGAGACGGCGTTTGGGCTGTGCCACTGCGCTGCGGCGTTGTGGGGGAGCGAGACGCCGAGCTGGGCGTACACGTACTGGACGAGACCCGAGCAGTCGAAACCACTCGGAGTTGCCCCGGCCCACACGTACGGGACGCCGAGGTACTGCGCCGTGAGCGAAACGACACCGCCCTCGGCTCCCAGGGAGCCGCCGAATCCCGAGAAGCCGGCGCCGAACGTGGGGTTGTTCAGCTGGTCCTGCAGCTTGGCGAGCCGCGTGTGGCCGGCATCGAGCAGCTTCTGGAGCCGGTTCACGCGCGCCTCCGCTGCGTTGCGGCGCACCGCAACCAGGACCGCGCGCTTGTGAGCCCCGAGCTGGGCGGAGAGCAGGTGCGCGGAGCCGGCGTCGTGCAGGAGCCGGCGCTCGGCGCCTGCGAGCTTCCCGGCTCGCGCGCGGGCGGCGACGAGCTCGCTTTTCGACGCGGCAAGCTGGTGCCGCGCCGAATCGAGCTGCGGCCGGACGTCGACCGAGAACAGACCTGTGCCTCCGCCACCGCGACCGTACAGAGCGGCAAGTCCGAGCACGTCGCTCACGTACCGCTGTGAGTGGTTGTAGCAATAGACGGCCCTTGGGATGTCGAACTGCCCCCCGCAGGCCGCGAGGTAGCGTGCGGCGCTGAAGATCGCGTCGGTGGGGTTGTCCGGATCGGCGACCCCGTCTCCGTTCGCGTCGACGCCCCACCGGGCCCACGTGGAAGGCATGAACTGCATCCAGCCGACGGCGCCGGCCGAGCTCGGCCCGAGGTTGCGCCCGAAATCGGTCTCGACCTTGTTGATCGCGCCCAGCACTTCCCACGGAATGCCGTACGTGTTGCCTGCCGCCTGCCAGATGCCGCGCAGGGCGGCAAAAGACATCGGGCCGTTCTGCTGCCTGTCGGTGAAGGCGACGATGGAGCCGGTCGACGCGGACGCCGTGACGCCCGGGCCGGTGCTCGCGTGCGGGCGCGCGACGCGGAACGTGTCGGCTGCCGCATTGCTCGAAAGGGCCAGCGCGGCCACGGCGCCGAGGAGGGGAAAGAGCCACTTCATGGCTACTGGCCGGCGACGCGGAGTCTCGGCAGCTCCGGGACCTCATCGGCCACTTCGTCCGGCTCCGGCTCGGGCTCGGGCTCCGAGACGTTCTCCGGCTCGTGATCCGGCAAGCGATCGGGCGCCTTGTGGACCGCGACGGTCTGCTCTTTGAGCGCGCGATCGAGCGCGATGAGGAAGTCGTGCCGGTTCGAGGAAGCGTTGGCGGCCACCTCGCGGTCGACCTTCTCCTCCACGACGAGCTGGATCAGCGCCTTGCTGAAGGTCTGCATCTGGAAGAAGTCGCCTTCGGCGATCGCCTCGGTGATCTCCTCGGGCTTGTTGTCGCGGATCAGGTCGGAGATCCGGGCGTTCGCGATCATGACCTCGACGGCCGGGACGCGTCCACCGGTGATCTGAGGAAGCAGGCGCTGGCTGATGACGCCGCGAAGGACACCGGCGAGAATCGACCGGATCAGCTGCTGCTTGACGGACGGGAAGAACTCGACCATTCGCCCGATCGTCTCGGAGGCGTCCACCGTGTGCATCGTCGAGAGGACGAGATGGCCCGACTCGGCGGCGGCCAGCGCGGTCTCGGCCGTCTCGGCGTCGCGAAGCTCGCCGATCAGGATCACGTCGGGGTCCTGGCGGAGGCCCCGGCGGAGCGCCTGTGCGAACGACGCGGTGTCGAGACCCACTTCCCGCTGGTTGACGATGCAGCCGTGGTCGCCGTGCACGATCTCGATCGGGTCCTCGATCGTGACGATGTGCTGTCGCCTCGAGCGGTTGATGTGGTCGATGATTGCGGCGAGCGTCGTCGTCTTGCCCGAGCCGGTCGCACCGGTGACGAGGAC
Source organism: uncultured Actinomycetes bacterium (assembly GCA_963725965.1). Classification (GTDB taxonomy): domain Bacteria; phylum Actinomycetota; class Thermoleophilia; order Gaiellales; family Gaiellaceae; genus Palsa-739. Next base: position 46,168 of record CAVSAK010000003.1, read on the forward strand.
GAGCCCGCGGTGCTCCTCTGCCAGGCGCCGGACGCCGGCAGGCAGCGAGAGATCTTCGAAGTTCGGGACCTCGCGGGGGATGACGCGGAAGGCGATCGAGACGGAGCCGCGCTGGCGGAAGCCGTTGACCCGGAATCGCGGCAGGCCGGCCGGCGAATAGGCGCTGTCGAGCTCACCGGTCTCGAGGAACGTCTGGAGCCGCTTCGGCGTGTCGGCGCAGACCTGCTCGAGGGCGAGCTCCAGGTCGCGCTCGGTCAGCTCGGGCTCGCCTTCCAGCTCGCCCAGGTGGCCGTCGCGGCGCAGGACCGGAGGCCTCTCGACCTTGAGGTGGATGTCGCTGGCGCCAAGCTCGACGGCGCGTCGGAGCACGAGTTCGAGATCCATCGGCAACCTTCCAATCGGCCGGCTACCGCACCGGCTTTAGCCCGCATCCCCCGGACGAGCGGATGTCTGGACCGCTGTTCATCCCTGCGGGGTCTGCGACGAGACGACCGGCGCCTGGCAGCGCCAGTACTGGTGACGCGGGTGCACCGAGATCAGGTTGCACGACTGGTTCGTCATGTTCGGCCAGCCGTCGAGGCGTCCCTTCGAGCAGCTCAGGAGGGTCGGATCCTGCTTGCCGCTGACCGTCACGGCGCTGCAGCGGCTCAGCAGCCCTGCGTCCTTGAGGACGCGGCCGTCGCGAATGACGGCCATCGCTCCGACCAGTAACGCACCAACGACGAGGATCTTCAGCAGCATGCGTCTCTCCTGGCTTGCTCGCCCATTTCAGTCGGCATCGCGCGCCTCCGCGCCGATCCCTCCTTCGGACGAACTCGCTACCGCGCGATGAGCGCCTCGAGCTCCCGCTCGAGCTCTGCGAGCTCGTTGCCGTGCCGCCCGATACCGCCGCCGAGGTCGTCGAGCGTATGTTCGAACCGCTCGCGCTCCCTGGCGACGACCTCGAGGAGACCGTCCCGTTCGGCCTCGAGCTCCTGGATTCGCTCCTCGAGCTGCTCCGCGTTCCGCCGCGCCGCCTCGGACTCGCGCGAGAGCTGGGTTGCGAGGTTGGCGAGCGCGCGGCGGTGCTCCTCGAGCTCGCCGCTGGTTGCAGCCAGATCACCCTCGAGCTCGGCGATGATGTGCTTCTTGCGGCGCCAGCGTGCCGGCCGCGGAGCGACGGCGCTCTCGGGCTCGACCACCGGCGCCGGCTCCTCGGTCCGGCCGGCGACGATCGCCACGGCGCCGAAGAACGCGGCCAGGCAGATCCCCGCGGCGTAGAGGACGCCGGGAAGTCCGCCGACCTTCAGGTAGGCGACCGCTGCGGCTGCGACTCCCGCGCCGGCAGTGCCCGCTGCGGCGAGCGTGCGTGCCGGTGTGCTTCTCACTACAGGTGACCGCCCTGGATGATTGCTGCGAGCTCCTGCGTCTTCGACAGGGCGCGCTCGAGGCGGTTGTTCCGGTCGGCCAGGTCGTGACGAAGGCGGTCGACGGCCTCCTGGTCGCGGAGGCGCTCGAGGCGGATCCGCTGGAGCTCGGTCTCGAGCTCCTGCACCCGCTGCTCGCGGGCGGCCATCTCGCCGCCGAGCTCCTGGAGCTTGCCGCGCAGATCCTGGAGCCGCGTGGCCTCGGTGTCGAACAGGCTGAGCACGCGCTCGAGCGACCGTCCCCACACCGGCGCCGCGGCGGCGGCGCCCGTCGCAACCGGATCGGCGCCGGCCGACGCGACGGCCATCGAGGCGGCGTCGAGCAGGGAGACGAGCGTCGAGGTCTTGACCACGCCGATGTCGACGGCGCCAGAGAAGTGCTCGCGAATACCCGCGATGCGCTCCGGAGTCGCGTCCGCGAGCGCAATGCGGACGCCGCCGTCGCTGCAGCGGACTGGAGCGGCTCCGATGCGCGCAAGCTCCTCGCCGCCCACACGCGTGGCGGATTCGCTGTCGATCAGAAGCGGTTCGTCGTCGAGGTAGGGGAGCTCCCAGCTGCGCGCGGTTGCGATCGCGGCGCTGCGCTCGTCGCCCGGCTCGACGCGCTGCTCCTCGCCGAACATCGTGTCGCTGTCGAAATACTCGTTCACTGAGGCCTCCAGTTCGTGTCTCTGCGCAGTTATCGGCTTTCTCGAAGCCGTTCTTTAGGCGCGGACGGCCTTAGACCTGCGCGAGATAGACGCAGACGTCGCCGCCGGGCAAGGTGCGGCCGCTGCGTACGACCTCGAAGAGCATCGGCTCGTCCCGATCGGGAAGGCTGAGCTCGACGGTCTGGCCGGGCTGCGGGGGAATGCCCGTCTGGGGAACGAGCTCATAGCCGTTCGGCCCCGGGACGAACAACGAGTACTCGACCTCTTCGGTCTCGGGGAAAGACTCGACCCACTCGGGCTCGTCGGCGGCGTCCTCCGTTTCGGTCTCAGTCTCGGCGTCGTCGGCCACAGGCTCCTCCGGAAGCTGCACGTTGCCGGACACGAGCTCGGCGGCGAGCCCACGGACCGCGTCGAGCGCGTCGACGAGCCGCTGGGAGCCGAGCTGCAGCTCGTGCTCGCGCTGATCGGCGGCGGACCCCGCTGCGGCGAGCTGCTCGATGGCCGAGCCGAGCTCCTGCTCGAGCACCGTGCGTTGGGCTAGGAGCGTCTCGCGGTCGGCGTGGTAGCGATCCTGTTCCTCTGCGAGCAGGCGGGTCTGCTCCTCGACCTCGGCCTGGGCCTCGGCCGCGACGGTCTGAATTCGCTCGAGCTCGGTCACGGCGCGGTCGCGCTCGGCCTCGAGGGCGATCTGCGATTCGCGCACGCGCTCGGCCTGTCGCAGCAGCTCGTTCGCCTCGTCGAGCTCGGCCTTCAGGTTGTCGCGTTCCTCGGCGACGCCGCGCAGCTCGGCCACGGAGCTTTCCCGCAGGCGGGCGAGCGTCGTCTCCAGTGCTTCGACCGTGGTGCGTAGCTCGTCACGCTCCTCGACGGCAGGACCGATTGCAGCGAGTCTCTCGAACGCTTTTCCGAGCTCGTCCTGGAGCCGTTCGCGCTGGGTGGTGAAGTCGTCGCGCTCGCCGGCATGCTGTTCTTGCTCCTCGACGAGCCGGCGCTCCCGCTCGGCCGCGGAAGCCTGTGCCTCGGCGAGTGCGGTCTGGAGCCGGCCGAGCTCTTCCCGGTCTCGCTCCTGCTCGGCGCCGAGCCGGGCGAGCTCCTGCTCGCGCTCGGCCCGTGCGTCGGCGAGGGCGTTGTCGAGCCGGTCGACGTCGCCGAGCACCCGCTCGCGCTCCCGGGCCGCTTCGGCCCGCGTCTCGGCAAGCGTGAACTCGAATTGCTCGATCTCGGTGCGGAGGTTGTCCCGCTCCTCGGCGGCCGAGCCGACGGCGGCGAGCCGCTCGTGCGCATCCTCGAGCTCCTCCTCGAGCCGGTCGCGGTGTGCGGTGAGCTCATCCCGCTCGGTGGAGTGGCGCTCCTGCACCTCGGCGAGCCGGCGCTCGTGCTCGGCGGCCGAGCTCCTGGCCTCCGCCAGCGCGATCTGGAGCGGCTCGAGCTCTGCGGCGGTCTGGTCGCGCTCCTCCTCGAGCTGCGTGAGTTTCTCGTGCTGCGCGGTCTGTCGCTCGGCGAGCGCGGCCTGGAGGCGCTCGAGCTCTCCGGTTGCCTCGTCGCGCTCCTGCTGCAGCCGCGTCAGGTCCTCGCTGCGTTCAGTCTGTGTCTCGGCGAGCGCGGCCTGGAGGCGCTCGAGCTCCGCGGTCGCGTGGTCGCGCTCCTCCTGGAGCCGGGCGAGCTGCTGCTCCCGCTCGGTCTTCGTCTCGGCGACGGCTGCTTCGAGTGTCGAAGTCTCGGCCTGCAAGCGCTCATGCTCGGCGAGGGCTGCAGCCTGCGTTTCTGCGAGGGCGGCTTCGAGGCGCTCGATCTCGGCCCGCAATCTCTCCAGCTCGAGGGGATCGGTCTCGTCGGCCGGCGGCGTTTCCGGGGTCGTCTCGGCCTCGTCGAGCACCTCGTCGTCCGGCTGCTCGGCGTCAAGGCTTTCCTCGGTCTCGCCGGCAACCTCGGGAGTCTCGGCGGCGACGTCGGTCTCGACCTCCTCGACGTCCTGAACTTCATCGGCCTCCTCGGGCTCCGTTGCCGCAGGGAGGGCAGCGAGAGGGCCGGGTTCCTCGGCGGCGTCCACCGCGGGCGAGTCCTCGGTTTCGGTGCCGTCGACCGGCTCGAGGTTCGGCCGTGCAGGCGGCGCACTGGCCGTGGGCGCCAACCGGAGCTTCGGGAGGGTTCCGCTCGTTCCCTCGCCGGCCTCGCCCTCCTCGTCCTTCGGCGGAACTCCGAGTGCGAAGCCGTATTCGGTCTTGAGCGCACCGCCGCTCTGCATCGCAAGCGCGTGCGCCACTGCGGCGCCCGACGCGAACCCGAGCTCCACGATGATCTGGCCGAGCGGCCGCTTCGACTGCTGCTGCACCTCGAGCACGGTCGCGAGCTGCTCCTCGCTGATGAGCCCGAGCTCGGTCATCAGCTCGCCGAGCTGGCGCTGTGGAATGCGCTCTCTCTCGGAAGAGGCGCTCATGCCCGAATCCCGACCGGCCGCAGGGAAGTCACGTCCGGTTGTATCGGCGGGAAATGCGTCGAGCTTGAATGCAGCGGACCCCGGCGCAGAAACGCTTGTTCGAGGGATCGTCGGCAACCGCTCCCGGGACGACGATTGAGCCAGGACGACTGCGGCGTCTGGGGTCACACGAGTGGAGGAGGAGCGCCGCAATGTCCAGCACCTTCGAAGAGCTCAGCCACAGGGGCAGCCTGCTCGAGGTCGAGCATGACGTCGCCCGCCGGGAGGCTGAGCGCAACGAGTTGGCCCGTGAAATCGAAGCACAGCACGAGCGGTTGCACACCCTGCGCGCAACCGTTCTCGAGGAGCTCACAAAGCAGCGGCGCGTGACGTTGCCGCGGTGGCCGAGTGGGCCGAAGATCGTCGCGTCGCTCGTCGACGAGGACGACTGGTGGTCGAAGATGCTCGGAAAGAAGAAGGCCGCTTAGGCCCGTAGCCGCTCAGCAGCGCCCTGCAGCGCGGAGTCCGGGCGGCCGCCCGGACTCCGGGGCGCGTCAGGGTCCTGTCGTCGTCGCCCCGGTAGTAGTCGTCGTCGTGTTCGTCGGGGGCGGCTCGGTCGTCGGAGGTGGCTCTGTTGTCGTGCCGGGCTCGGTAGTGGGGATCGTCTGAGTGGTCGTCGTCGCGGGCGCGGTCGTCGTCCTGGCCGTCGTCGTCTTGCGCTGCGTCGTCGTCTCGGCCTTGTTCTTATGTGGCTGCTCGTGCTTGCAGCCGCCGTGCTTGCGCGCGTCGCGCCACGTGCGCGCGAACTGGTAGAGCCCGCACCACGGCTTGTACGGCGGCGATCCGGGGCTTGCGAACTGCTCGACGGGCTGACCCTGGAGCGCGTCGGTCATGTACGTGTGCCAGATCTGAGCCGGGAGCGTGCCGCCGGTGACGCCCGCGATCCCGTGCACGCCGCGCATCGGCCGCTCGCCCGTCGGATAGCCGGCCCAGGTGACGGTCGCCAGTTGCGGCACCCAGCCCGCGAACCAGGCGTCGGCGAAGCTGTCGGTCGTTCCCGTCTTCCCGGCGACGGGCCGGCCGGAGAGCGCCGCAGCAGTCCCGGTTCCGCTCCGCACGTTCGCCTCGAGCACGCGCGTGACCGCGCCCGCGACCTTCGTGTCGACGACTCGCCTGCCTTGGGGCTTGGACGCTTCCTCGGTCTGTCCGCCGGGGAAGACGACCCTGCTCAGGATGGTGGGATCGTGCGCGACGCCGCCGTCCCCGATGGTGGCGTACGCGCTTGCGAGGTCGAGCGGGCTCACCGCGTTCACGCCGAGCACGATCGACGGCACCGCGTGGAGCTTCGACCGGATTCCCATCCGGTGCGCCAGCCCGGCGATCGGCTTCGGCCCGAGGTCGAGCGTGAGGCGGGCGTAAACCGTGTTGTCGGAGAGGAGCGTCGCCTGCGTGAGCGGGATACGGCCGGAATACGTGTTCTCGAACGTGTGCACGTGCCAGTTGTCAGGCCCGACGAACGGCGCGGAGAGGTACTGCGTCGAGTAGGGGTTGATCTCCCGCTGCAGGGCCTGCGTGAGGACGAACATCTTGAACGTCGATCCCGCCTGGCGATGCCCGTCGGCCGGCAGGTCGAAGGAGATGCGCTTGCCGGTCTGCGCGACGGCCATCGCCCTGATCTGGCCCGACGAGGGGTCAATGGAGACGACCGAACCGGCGGGGTCGCCCCTCCGGTCGAGCGTGCCGAGAATCGAGTGCGTCGCCTCGGTCTGCATCTTCGCATCGAGCGTCGTGTAGATCCGCAGCCCGCCGCGACGGACCAGCTCCGGGCCGTACTCGCCGAGGAGCTGCTTGGCGATGTAGTCGGTCAGGTACGTCTGGCCCGAGAGCCCGCGTGTCTGCCGCGGGTGCAGGTCGAGTGGACTCCGGGCCGCCCGCCGGTAGCGGGCGTTGGATATGTCGCCGGCCTGGAGCATCGCCCTCAACACCTCCGCGCGGCGCGTCCGGGCGGCGTTTGGCCGGCTGAGCGGGTCGTAGGCCGACGGCGCCTGCGGCAGGCCCGCGATCAGCGCCGCCTGGTCGAGCGAGAGATCCTTCGCGTGGACGCCGAAATACGTGTGGGCGGCCGCCTCGACCCCGTACGCCTCCTGCCCGAAGTAGATGTCGTTGAGGTAGGCGGTGAGGATGCGGTCCTTGCTCCACTGTTTGTCGAGCTGGACGGCGAGGCACGCCTCGGTGAGCTTGCGCCCGAGCGACTGCTGCGGCGTGAGGTAGAGGTTGCGCACGAGCTGCTGCTCGATCGTCGACGCGCCCTGCGCGATCCCGCCGGACGTCACGTCGCTCTTGAGCGCCCGCACGATCCCGACGTAGTCGATCCCGTTGTTCTCGTAGAACCGCCGGTCCTCGGTGTCGACGATCGCCTTCCGCATCGCGGGACTTACCCGCTGCAGCGAGATCGGCTGACGGTTGCCGGTCGCGCCGAGCAGCCCGAGCCGCGTGCCGTCACGCGAGAGGAGGACACTCGCCTGGGAGGGACCGTGCGCCTCGAGGCCGTCGAGGCTGCACGAATACCAGAAGAGCGGCCCCGCGACGGCGGAGCCGACGGCGAAGGCGCCGATGAACACGACGATGCACGCGGCGGCGATCTGCAGCCCCAGCTTCAACCGCGGCCTTCCTGTGAGCGCGTTGCCTTCTCCCATGCGACGCTCGGTAAACGTCGCCGGCGGGTTCTGGTTACGGGCTCAGCGTCCGAACAGCCGGTCCACGAGACCGCGCTTCGGCGGCGGAAGCTCGGCAGGCGGCGGCTCGGCCGCGGGCCGCTCCGGCAGCTCGTCCTCGGGCGGGAGCATCGAGCGCGGCACCGCTCCCCGCTCGCGCTGGGCCCGGATCGCCGCGTTCATCTCCTCGCGCTGCGACTCGTCGTCCACCGCACTCAGGGTACGCCGCAGAGAGTGCGGCTCCTTTCGTACCCTCGCAGCCATGTGCTTCGACCTCGATTCCGAGCCGCCGGTCCCGCGGATCTCGGGCGCCGCGGTCTCGCACGACGATCTCGTCCTCGAAAGCGAGGACGGCAACCGCTTCGCCGCGTTCCGGGCGCTTCCGGAAGAAGGCCTTGCCACCGGGGTCGTGATCCTGCCGGACGTTCGCGGCCTCTACCGCTTCTACGAGGAGCTCGCACTTCGCTTCGCCGAGCGCGGCCATGCCGCCGTCGCGTTCGACTACTTCGGCCGCACCGCCGGCGTCGGGAAGCGGCCGGACGACTGGGACTACAGGCCGCTCGTGGAGCAGCTCACGCAGGAGCAGGTGCAGGCCGACGTCGGCGCCTGCGTCCGCGACCTGCGAGGTCTCGGCTGCAGCGCGATCTTCACAGTGGGTTTCTGCTTCGGAGGCAGCGGGTCCTGGGCAGCGGCTGCGTGGGGCCACGGGCTCGCCGGCGCGGTCGGCTTCTACGGCCGGCCCGGCCGGATGATCGAGCTCGTGCCGCTCCTCGATGCGCCGATTCTCGCCCTGCAGGGTGGGGCGGACCAGGCGATTCCGCACGAGGACAACGTCGCGTTCGAGCAGGCGCTGGACGACGCGGGCAAGGAGTACGAGCTCGTCGAGTTCGAAGGCGCGCCGCACAGCTTCTTCGACCGCAAGCAGGAGGAGTTCCAGGCGGCGTCCGAAGACGCCTGGCAGCGCACGCTCGCCTTTATCGAAGCCAACTCGTAGCTCAGCCGGGCACGAGCGCGAACGTCGCTTCGATCGACGCCGCGACCGCCTGCTCTCCGGCCTCGACCGAAACCGTGTGCGACACGGCAAACGCGCTCGCCATCCTTCGCGGCTGCCAGTCGTCGGACGCGTGGCCGGACTCGCTCAGCCGAATGAGCGGGCCGAGCCCGGCTCCGATGCCTTCGGCGTAGGCCCGGGCCTTTCCCTCTGCATTGGCCGCCGCTCGACGGGCGGCTTCGAGCCGCACCGGGTTGTCGAGCGAGATCAGCCAGCGCAGCCCGTTGATGCGGGCCGAGAGCTCGTCGGCCGCCCTCGAAGCGAGCTGCCCGACCTGTTCCGGATCAGCAAGGTGCACCGAGGTCTGCGAGGTCGCGCGGTGACCGACCACGCGAGGTCCGCTCCCCGTGTGCTCGTGCTCCTCTTCCACCGTGATACCGGTCGTCGACCGGTCGGCCTTGGCCACTCCGAGCCCGTCGAGCAGCGTCACCAGGGCTGCGCCGCGTTTGGCGACATCGGAGAGCGCAGTACCGGGAGCCTTTTTGACGGCGGTGAGCGTGAGCAAGAGAACCGCCTCGTCCGGCTCGCTGCGAACCACCGCCTCACCCCACACGGTCACGCTGGGACTCGGCAGATCGGCTGGCATCCCCGTCATTCTTTCAGGCACCACGACTGCAAGCCGCACACATCCGGACCACGTCGACCGCAGGAGCCTCGGTGCGGACCTCCGCGCAGCGATCGAGGGCGAGGTCCGCTTCGACGTGGGCAGCCGCGCCCTCTACGCGACCGACGCGTCGAACTACCGGATGCCGCCGATCGGGGTCGTGGTGCCGCGACACATCGACGAGCTCGTCGAGATCCATCGCGTTTGCCGCGAGCACGCTGCGCCGATCGTCCTGCGCGGCGCCGGCACGAGCCTGGCCGGCCAGGGCTGCAACAGGGCGGTGTTGATCGACTTCTCGAAGTACCTTCACCACGTCATCGAGCTCGATCCCGACCGGCGCCTCGCCCGCGTCCTGCCGGGCTGCGTGCTCGACCACCTGCGCGAGACGGCGAGCGAGTACGGCCTCACGTTCGGGCCCGACCCGTCCACCCACGCCTACTGCACTTTCGGCGGCATGCTCGGCAACAACTCCTGCGGCCGCCATTCGGTGCAGGCGGAGTTCCACGGACCAGGGCCGCGCGTCTCCGACAACCTCGTCGAGCTCGAGGTGCTCACCTACCGCGGCGAGCGGCTGCGGATCGGCCCAGGCGGGGTCGGTGCGCCGGGGCAGGTCGCCGCTCGGCTGCGTTCACTCGCGCAGGCGAACGCCGACGAGATCCGTGCGCGCTACCCGCAGATCCCGCGGCGCGTCTCGGGCTACAACCTCGACGAGCTCCTGCCGGAGAACGGATTCGAGGTCGCGCGTTCGCTCGTAGGCACCGAGTCGACGTGTGTGACGATCCTCGAGGCGACGCTCGAGCTGATCCCGCAGCCGCCATGCGTGTCGCTCGTTGCGGTCGGCTACCCCGACAAGTTCCGCACCGGAGACCACGTCACGCTTGCGCGCGAGCACCGGCCGATCTCGATCGAGGGGATGGACGCGACGCTGATCGACGACATGACGCTGCTCGGCATCCACCGGCGCGACCGTTCGATGCTGCCGGACGGTCGCGGCTGGCTCCTCGTCGAGTTCGGCGGCGAGACGAAAGACGAGTCCGACGCGAAGGCGCGCGCGCTGATGCGCGACCTCGAGCAGGACGGACACCCGCCCTCCGGGATGAAGCTCTACGACGACCCCGACTCGGAGCGGCACATCTGGCAGGTGCGCGAGGCGGGGCTCGGCGCGACCGCCTTCGTTCCCGGCAAGGAGGACACCCACGAGGGCTGGGAGGACTCGGCCGTTCCCCCTGAGCAGATCGGCGAGTACCTCCGCCGCCTCTCCCAGCTCGCTGACCGTTACGGCTACGTGAGCTCGCTCTACGGCCACTACGGCCAGGGCTGCGTCCATGCCCGCTGGAACTTCGACCTCGTCACGAAGCCGGGCATCGCGAAGTTCCGCCGCTGGCTCGACGAAGCGAGCGACCTCGTGATCGAGCTCGGCGGCTCGATCTCGGGCGAGCACGGTGACGGCCAGGCCCGCGGGGAACTCCTGCCGAAGATGTTCGGGCCCGAGCTCATCGGCGCCTTCGAGGAGTTCAAGTCGATCTGGGATCCCGACTGGAAGATGAACCCGGGCAAGGTCGTCAAGCCCTATCGCGTCGACGAGAACCTCCGCCTGGGCGCCGACTACGAGCCGTGGCGGCCGCAGGTCAAGTTCGGCTACCCGCGCGACCACGGCGACTTCGCGCACGCGACCGTCCGGTGCGTCGGCGTCGGCAAATGCCGCACGCCCGGCGGAGTCGACGTCATGTGCCCGTCCTTCATGGCGACCCGGGAGGAGATGCACTCGACGCGCGGCCGCGCGCGGCTCCTGTTCGAGATGCTCGAGGGGGAGGTGATCACCGACGGCTGGCAGTCGAACGAGGTGATGGAGGCGCTCGACCTGTGCCTCGCCTGCAAAGGCTGTACGAACGAATGCCCGACCGGCGTCGATATGCCGACCTACAAGGCGGAGTTCCTCCACAACCGCTGGAAACACAGGCTTCGCCCGCGCCATGCGTACGCGTTCGGGCTGATCGACCAGGTGTCGCGGGTCGCGTCGCGGGCGCCGCGCGTCGTCAACTTCCTCACGCGCACGCCGCCGTTCGCGCAGGGCGTCAAGCTCGCCGCCGGGATGACGCAGGAGCGCGAGGTACCGGAGTTCGCGCCGCTCACGCTGCAGCGGTGGTTCGCCCGGCGCGGCGGGACGACGAACCCGGACGGGCGGAAGGTTGTCCTCTTCCCCGACACGTTCAACAACCACATGCACACCGACGTCGGCGTCGCCGCGGTCGAGGCGCTCGAGGCGGCCGGCTGGCAGGTCATCGTCCCCGAAGGACACATCTGCTGCGGCCGGCCGCTCTACGACTACGGCTTCCTCGACCTCGCGGAGCGCTACCTCCGCCGCAGCCTCGACCAGCTGCGCGAGTGGTATCGCGAGGGAATCCCGATCGTCGGGCTCGAGCCGAGCTGCGTCGCAGTCTTCAAGGACGAGCTCGGGAAGCTCCTGCCGCACGACGACGACGCGAAGCGACTCGCCGACAGCACGTTCCACTTCCCGGAGTTCTTCGAGCGCTTCGGCGTCGAGCCGCCGCCGTTGCGACGAAAGGCCTTCCTCTGGGGCCACTGCCACCACAAGGCCACGGGCGGCATCGACCCGGAGGTCCAGCTCCTGCGCAGGATGGGCGTCGAGGTCGAGACGCTCGACGGCGGCTGCTGCGGGCTCGCCGGTTCGTGGGGCTTCGAGGCCGGGCACTACGAGATCTCGATGCAGTGCGGCGAGCAGGGCCTCCTCCCGAGGGTGCGCGAGCTCGACGAGGCGACGATCGTCGTCGCCGACGGCTTCTCCTGCAAGACGCAGATCGAGCAAGGCGGCACAGGACGAAGGGCGCTCCACGTCGCGCAGGTGCTGAAGCTCGCGCGCGAGCACGGCCCCCGCGGCCCGGAGGGGCCGAAGCCCGAGCGTCTCTATCACGAGGTGCATCCGCGCCCGTCGTTGCCGCGGAGGGCCGCGAAGGCGGCCTTGCTCGTCGCGGCGGCGGCCGGAGCCGCCGCCTTCTTCTCCGCTACTATGCGCCGGCGCTAGGCGCCGTAGCTCAGCTGGTCAGAGCGCTGCACTCATAATGCAGAGGTCGGTGGTTCGAGCCCACCCGGCGCTACTGGAGCGCGTCCGTCGGAGCGAAAGAAAAAAATGGCAACCGGAGTCAGAGTCGCAATCACGCTCGCCTGTACCGAGTGCAGGCGGCGGAACTATCAGACGCAGAAGTCGAAGCGCAACTCGCCCGACCGCGTCGAGTTCCGCAAGTACTGCCGCTGGTGCGGTTGCCATACCGTGCACCGGGAGACCCGGTAATGGCCCGCTCGACGCGCCAGCAGCGCCGTCAGCGCCGCGCGCAGGCCGCGGGTACTCCACCGCTCCGGCCCGCACCTCGGGCCCGCCCGACCACCGAGGAGGAGCCGCCGAGGCAGCCCGCCGAGCCGCGCCCCGAGCGCAGCGACGACGTCCGGCCGGGGACGCCCGGCATCCGCTTCTTCCAGGAGTCCTGGGCGGAGCTGAAAAAGGTCGAGTGGCCGAACCAGCAGCAGCTGATCAGCGGCACCGCCGTCGTCATCGTCGCCTGCCTCATCACCGGCCTCTACCTCTACGCGAACGACCGCGTGTGGGAGTACGTGGTCAAGCACCTACTCCTTCGCTAGGAAACGAGAGACCATGTTCCGCTGGTATGTGATCAACACCTATTCCGGGCACGAGAACAAGGTGAAGACCAATCTCGAGCACCGGATCGAGTCGATGAACCAGCGCGCCCGCTTCCGGCGCGTCGTCGTCCCGACCGAGCAGGTGATCGAGACGAAGGACGGCCAGAAGGTGCAGGCCGAGAAGCGCACGCTGCCCGGCTATGTGCTCGTGAACATGGATCTCAACGACGACGCCTGGACGGTCGTCAAGAACACGCCCGGGGTGACGGGCTTCGTCGGCGCCGGCGCCACGCCTGTGCCGTTGTCGCAGCCCGAGGTCGACCGGATCCTGCAGACGGGGGCCGGTACTGCAGTCGCTCAGCGCTCGCAGGTCGAGTTCCAGCTCGGCGAGTCGGTCAAGATCACCTCCGGCCCGCTCGCGGACTTCGACGGCGAGATCACCGACGTCAACCCCGACGCGCAGAAGCTGCAGGTGATGGTGAACATCTTCGAGCGGCAGGTGCCGGTCGAGGTTGGCTTCGACAACGTGAAGAAACTCGACTGAGGTACCAGATGGCGAAGAAGATTCTCACCCTGATCAAGCTCCAGATTCCCGGCGGCCAGGCGAATCCGGCCCCGCCGGTCGGCCCCGCGCTCGGTCAGCACGGCGTCAACATCATGGAGTTCTGCAAGGCGTTCAATGCGCAGACGGCCGACCAGAACGGCCGCATCATCCCGGTCGAGATCACGGTCTTCGAGGACCGCTCGTTCACCTTCATCACGAAGACGCCGCCGGCGGCCGTCCTGATCAAGGAGGCGCTGCGGCTGAACAAGGGCTCCGGCGAGCCGAACCGGGAGAAGGTCGGTCGCCTCTCACGCGAGCAGGTGGAGCGGATCGCCGAGACGAAGATGCCCGACCTCAACGCGCGCGACATCGACCAGGCGGCAAAGATCATCGCCGGTACCGCGAGAAGCATGGGAGTAGAGGTGGATCTGTAATGGCACAGCACGGCAAGCGCTACCGCGATTCGCGCGCGACGTTCGACCGCGAGAAGGTCTACTCGCCGGTCGAGGCCGTCCGCCTGCTCAAGGCGATGGGCGCCGCGAAGTTCGACGAGAGCGTCGAGCTCCATTTCCGCCTGGGTCTCAACGTCCGCCATGCGGACGAGCAGCTGCGCGGCACGCTGATGCTCCCGCACGGCAGCGGCAGGGATGTCCGGATCGCCGTGTTCGCCGAGGGCGACAAAGCCCGCGAGGCGGAAGAGGCAGGCGCGGACGTCGTCGGCTCGGCCGACCTCGCGAAGCGGATCGAGGAGGGCTTCACGGAGTTCGACGTCGCGATCGCGACGCCTGACCAGATGGGCAACGTCGGCAAGCTCGGCCGCATCCTCGGCCCGCGCGGTCTCATGCCGAATCCCAAGACCGGCACGGTGACGATGGACGTCGGCAAGGCGGTCTCCGAGGCGAAGGCCGGCAAGCTCGAGTACCGCACCGACCGCGGAGCGAACGTCCACGTCGTGATCGGCAAGAAGAGCTTCGACGAGCGTGCCCTGGTGGAGAACTACGCCGCCGTGCTCGACGAGATCGTGCGTGCGAAGCCGTCGGCCTCGAAGGGCCGCTACATACGGCAGATCACCCTGACGAGCACGATGGGCCCCGGCATCCACGTCGACCCGTCGCGGATCCGGGGAGTTGTCGAAGAGCTGGACGAGCAGCCTGGGGAGGCCGCTACAGTTCCGGCCTAGCCACTGACCCGCCGAAGACCACTGGCAGGCCTCCTTGAGAGGACAGAAGACCAGTCGAGGTGAGATGAAGAGAGAACACAAAGAACAGGTTGTCGACGAGCTGACGCAGCGCCTCAAGGCTGCGGAGACTCTCCTCGTTGCCGACTATCGCGGGCTGACGATGCCGCAGATCGACGACCTCCGCACGCGGCTGCTCGCGAGCGGCGCGCGCTTCACCGTCGTCAAGAACACGCTCACACGCAGGGCGGCCGAGGCGGCAGGCGCCGACGCGCTGCTCGCGCTGCTCGACGGCCCGAGCGCGATCGCATTCCTCGAGACCGACGGCGACATGGTCGCCGCGGCGAAGGCGCTTGCCGACTCGGCGCGCGAGACGAACGTGCTCGAGATCCGCGGTGGCATCATGCAGGGACGCGCGCTGACCGCGGCCGAGGTCGAGACCCTGGCCCAGCTGCCGCCTCCGGAGGTCCTGCACGGGCAGGTGCTCGGCGCGATCGTCGCTCCGCTCACCGCTCTGGCGGGCCTGCTCAACGCGCCGCTGCAGAACCTCGTCGGGCTGATCGACGCACGCATCGAGCAGCTCGGCGGCGAAGAGGAAGGACCTGCAGAGGAAGAGGCTCCGGCGGCGGAGGAAGCAGCGGCCGAAGCAGAGCCTGTCGCCGAGGAGGAGTCGGCGGAAGAAACCACACAGGCGGACGCCACGGCGTCCGCCGCCGAAGAAGAAGAGCCCGAAGCGGCAGATTCGGAACCCCAGGAGGAGAACTAGATGGCAGTCGACAAGATCTTCGATGAGCTCGGAAAGATGTCCGTCCTCGAGCTGGTCGAGCTGAAGACCAAGATCGAGGAGGAGTGGGGCGTTACCGCCGCCGCTCCCATGGCGGTCGCAGCGCCCGCGGCGGCCGGCGGCGACGGCGCCGCAGCGGAGGAGAAGACGTCCTTCGACGTCGTCCTCACCGCGGCGGGCGGCCAGAAGATCCAGGTGATCAAGGTCGTGCGTGCCGTCACCGGCCTCGGCCTCAAGGAGGCGAAGGACCTCGTCGACTCGGCTCCGAAGCCGGTCAAGGAGGGCCTCGCCCAGGAGGAGGCCGACCAGATCAAGGCGCAGCTCGAAGAGGCCGGCGCCACGGTCGAGCTGAAGTAACGCCTCTCAGAGGCAGGTACCTGGTACCCGTCGGGTACCAGGTACCAGATCTCGGTTCGCTTGCCGTTCTCGGGGTGCGGAGCTACAGTTCCGGGGACACCGGCGGCCGCCGAGGCTTAGGCTTGCGGTGAGGGGGGTCGATCCGGTACCCTGGCTGGTTGCGCCGACGCTCGGCCGCTCCTAGCTCCGACGCCGATTTCTTGCCCGTTTTAGTTCGCTTCAAGGGAGGCTGTTCTACTTGACCACCACGGTCGTTTCGCCCCGCGCTCGTACGACGTTCAGCCGTCTAGAGCACGTTCTCGACCTACCGAATCTCATCGACATCCAGAAGTCCTCGTTCGACTGGTTCAAGAACGAGGGACTGCGGGAGACGATCGACGACATCTCGCCGATCGAGGATTACACCGGCACGCTCGCCGTCGAGTTCGGCGAGTTCGAGTTCGGCGATCCGCAGTTCTCGATCAAGGAGTGCCGCGAAAAGGACCTGACCTACCAGGCCTCGCTCAACATGAAGGTCCGCTTCGTGAACAAGGACACGGGCGAGATCCGGGAGCAGGGCGTCTTCATGGGCGACTTCCCGATGATGACCGAGTTCGGCACGTTCATCATCAACGGGACGGAGCGCGTCATCGTGACGCAGCTCGTCCGCTCGCCGGGCGCCTATCTGATGGAGCCGAAGGACCCGACGAAGCAGGTCTTCACGGCCAACCTGATGCCGAGCCGCGGCTCGTGGCTCGAGCTCGAGATCGACAAGAAGGGCGTCGTGTACGCCCGCATCGACCGCAAGCGGAAGTTGCCGATCACGACGCTCCTGCGCGCACTTCCGGCCGAGGACCCGTCGACCGGCTTCGCGCTCGACACCTCGTCGAACGAGGCGATCCTCGCCCTGTTCGACAACTCGTCGTACATCGTCAACACGCTCGACAAGGACCCCTCGACGCGCGAGGAGGAGGCCCTGATCGAGGTGTTCAAGAAGCAGCGGCCGGGCGAGCCCCCGACGCTCGACAACTCGCGGAATCTCCTGCGTACGCTGTTCTTCGACCCCAAGCGCTACGACCTGACGAAGGTCGGCCGCTACAAGCTCAACCAGCGGCTCGGCGTCGACGTTCCCGAGGACACTCGGGTCCTTACGACGGAGGACATCGTGGCGCTCGTGCGCAAGCTCCTCGAGCTGCCGGTCAAGATCGGCGTCCCCGAGGACTCGAAGGATTTCGCGGCGGAGGCGGCTCAGCTCTCGCGGGCCCCGATCGTCAACGATCTCGACGAGTACGAGCACTTCGGCAACCGGCGTCTGCGTACGGTTGGCGAGCTGATCCAGGAGGCGTTCCGCGTCGGCCTCTACCGGATGGAGCGCGTCGTCCGGGAGCGCATGACGACGGAGGACGTCGACACGATCACGCCGCAGACGATCATCAACATCCGGCCCGTGGTCGCGGCGCTGAAGGAGTTCTTCGGCTCCTCGCAGCTCTCGCAGTTCATGGACCAGACGAACTCGCTCGCGGGCCTCACGCACCGGCGCCGCCTCAGCGCGCTCGGCGCAGGTGGGCTGACTCGTGAAAGGGCTCCGATCGAGGTGCGTGACGTCCACCCGACCCACTACGGCCGCATGTGCCCGATCGAGACCCCTGAAGGTCCGAACATCGGCCTGATCGGCTACCTCGCCTCGTACGCGACCGTCTCGGAGTTCGGCTTCGTCCAGACCCCGTACCGGAAGGTCGTGAGCGGCAAGGTCACTGACGAGATCGTCTATCTCGACGCCGTCGAGGAGTCGCGCTACGTGATCGCCCAGGCGAGCGCGCAGCTCGACAAGAACGGCAAGTTCGCCACCGACACCGTGCTCTGCCGCTCGTCCGAGGGCGAGGCGGTGATGGCGGCTGCGAAGGACGTCGACCTGATGGACGTCTCGCCCGCGCAGATCGTGTCGGTCTCGACGGCGCTCATCCCGTTCCTCGAGCACAACGACGCGAACCGCGCGCTGATGGGCGCGAACATGCAGCGCCAGGCAGTGCCGTTGCTCGTGCGCCAGGCGCCCCTCGTCGGCACCGGCCTCGAGTACCGCGCGGCCGTCGACTCCGGCGACGTCGTCGTCACCTCGCATCCGGGGACGGTCGTGGACGTCGACGCCGAGCGCGTGGTCGTGGAGACGAAGGACGGCAAGGACGACTACACGCTCACGAAGTTCATGCGCTCGAACCAGGGCACGCTGATCCACCACAAGCCGATCGTGCGCCTGGGCGACAAGGTCAAGGCCGGCGACGTGCTCGCCGACGGCAGCTCGACCGACAGCGGAGAGCTCGCGCTCGGCGCGAACCTCCTGATCGCGTTCATGCCATTCGAGGGCTTCAACTTCGAGGACGCGATCGTGATCTCGGAGCGGCTCGTGAAGGACGACATCCTCACGTCGATCCACATCCACGAGTACGAGATCGACGCGCGCTCGACGAAGCTCGGCGACGAGGAGATCACGCGCGACATCCCCAACCGCTCGGAGGAGTCGCTGTCGCAGCTCGACGAGCGCGGCGTCGTGCGGATCGGGGCCGAGGTCGGTGCCGGCGACCTGCTGGTGGGCAAGGTGACGCCGAAGGGCGAGACCGAGCTGACGGCCGAGGAGAAGCTGATCCGCGCGATCTTCAAGGAGAAGGCGCGCGAGGTTCGCGACACGAGCCTCAAGGTCCCGCACGGCGAGGGCGGCGTCGTGATCGACGTGAAGACGTTCGCGCGCGACGCCGGCGACGACCTGTCGCCCGGCGTGAACGAGCTTGTCCGCGTCTTCGTCGCCACCAAGCGCAAGATCGCCGAGGGCGACAAGCTCGCCGGCCGCCACGGCAACAAGGGCGTGATCTCGAAGATCGTGCCCGAGGAGGACATGCCGTTCCTGCAGGACGGTCGGCCGGTCGACATCGTGCTCAACCCGCTGGGCGTGCCGAGCCGGATGAACATCGGCCAGGTGCTCGAGACGCACCTCGGCTGGGCCGCGGCGCACGGCGTCTTCGGCCAGGACGACGCTTCGGCGAACGGCCGGCAGAACGGTGACGTCGACTGGCGCCATCGCCGTCAGGTCTTGAACGGCGGCAACGCGAGCCCGGTGGCGACGCCCGTCTTCGACGGTGCCACGCCTGACGACGTCGACGAGGCGCTGATCGAGTGGACGAAGCAGAACCCCGACTCGCCGATCAAGTTCCTCGTCGACCCGAAGCGGCCGGTCGGACGGCAGTGCTCGGGGAAGGCACAGCTCTACAACGGCCGCAGCGGCGAGCCGTTCGAGCAGAAGGTCACCATCGGCTACATGTACATCCTCAAGCTGCTCCACCTCGTGGACGACAAGATCCACGCGCGGAGCACCGGCCCGTACTCGCTCGTCACGCAGCAGCCGCTCGGCGGAAAGGCACAGTTCGGCGGCCAGCGCTTCGGCGAGATGGAGGTGTGGGCGCTCGAGGCCTACGGCGCCGCGTACACGCTGCAGGAGATGCTGACCATCAAGTCCGACGACACCGTCGGGCGCGTGAAGGCCTACGAGGCGATCGTCAAGGGCGAGAACATCGCCGAGCCGTCGATCCCCGAGTCCTTCAAGGTGCTCCTGAAGGAGATGCAGTCGCTCGCTCTCGACGTCCACGTCCTCTCGGACGAGGGCCGCGAGGTCGAGGTGCGCGAGGAGGAGGACGAACTGCTTCGCGCCGCGGAGGAGCTCGGCATCGATCTCTCGCCCGGCTCGCTCCGCGCCGTCGGACAGCAGCCGACGACCGAGGAGGTCGAGGAAGGACAGGAGCGCGTCGACCAGGACCTCGTGCTGCCGGCCGACGAGTCGCTCGGCGACCTCGAGGACGTCGAGGTATCGCAAGAGCAGGAGGCCGAAGAGGAAGTGAAGGAAGAGGTCGGGCCGCTCGGCGAGCCGGATCTCGTCGACGTCGAGATCGAAGACTAGAAGGGCTGAGCTGACTTGAAGGACAAGAGGGAGAGAACTTGATCGACATCAATGATTTCGACGCAATTCGGATCGGGCTCGCCTCGTCGAAGCAGATCCGCGACTGGTCGTCCGGCGAGGTAACGAAGCCGGAGACGATCAACTACCGCACGCTCAAGCCCGAGCGCGACGGCCTGTTCTGCGAGCGCATCTTCGGGCCGACGCGCGACTGGGAGTGCTACTGCGGCAAGTACAAGCGTGTCCGCTACAAGGGCATCATCTGCGAGCGCTGCGGCGTCGAAGTGACGCGGCAGAAGGTGCGGCGCGAGCGGATGGGGCACATCGATCTCGCGGCGCCGGTCTCGCACATCTGGTTCTTCAAGGGCGTCCCGAGCCGCATCGGCTATCTCCTCGACATCGCCCCGCGCGAGCTCGAGAAGGTGCTCTACTTCGCCGCCTCGATCGTCACGGCCGTCGACACCGAGAAGCGGGCCTCCGACCTCAACGGGCTCGAGGACCAGGTGCGGGCCGAGGCGGAGCGGATCGACGTCGACCGCGACGAGGCTCTTGCCGCGCTCGAGGACCGGCTCGGCCGTCGCCGCGACTACTTCGCGAAGGGCAAGGAGCGGAACTTCGACGAGGACGACGACTTCTGGGCGCGCGGTCTGTCGACGTGGGCCGAGGAGCAGGTGCTGCCGCCGCTCGAGGAGGCGCGGTCGCTCGTCGGCGGGCTCTTCGTCGAGCTCGTCCCGAAGATCACGACGGAGGACTCGAAGAAGATCCGCGAGCTCGTCCGCAACTCCGCGATCCGCGACGACCGGCGCCTGACCCCTCGTGAGGTCGAGGTCGTCGGGTCGGCGGCCGAGCAGATCAAGGCGGCGATCGCCGGGCTGGAGAAGGAGGCCGAGAAGGCGACCGGCTCGAAGAAGGGCGCGGTCACCAAGCACATCCACCGCATCGTCGAGGGTCTCCTCACGGGCGCCGAGCTCAACGAGGAGGACGCCAAGCTCAGCGAGGGCGTCGACCAGAAGAACCTCGAGAAGGCGCGGGACCTCGGCAACGGGCTCCTCCGGGAGCTGCTCGACACCGCCGACGCCGAGAGCGACCTGCGCGAGCTGGCGAACGACCTCTGCCTGCGCACCGACGGGCGGATCCAGAAGGAGGATCTCGACGCGATCGTCCAGTGGGCGCTGAAGGTGCGCGAGATGTACCTCGACATCGAGTCGCGTCGCGAGGACGCGCGCGAGGCCTCCGTCGACGCCGTGAACCGGCTCGAGGAGACGTGGCGGCTGTTCCGCGAGCTCGAGCCGAAGCTGATCGTCAACGACGAGCAGATCTTCCGCGAGCTCAAGGACCGCTTCGGCTCGCCGTACGGGTTCGGGGTCTACTTCAACGGCGGCATGGGGGCGGAGGCGATCCGCGAGCTGCTCAAGGACCTCGACCTGACTGCCGAGGTCGCGATGCTGCGCGAGACGATCCGCACCGCGAAGGGCCAGAAGCAGCAGCGCGCGATCAAGCGGCTGAAGGTCGTCAACGCCTTCATCACCAGCGAGAACCGGCCGGAGTGGATGATCCTCGAAGCCGTCCCGGTCATCCCGCCGGAGCTGCGCCCCATGGTGCAGCTCGACGGTGGCCGCTTCGCCACGTCGGACCTCAACGACCTCTACCGCCGCGTCATCAACCGGAACAACCGACTGAAGAGGTTGTTGGACCTCGGCGCGCCGGAGATCATCGTCAACAACGAGAAGCGGATGTTGCAGGAGGCGGTCGACGCTCTGTTCGACAACGGCCGCCGCGGCCGCGCTGTGACCGGCCCGGGCAACCGGCCGCTCAAGTCGCTGTCCGACATGCTCAAGGGCAAGCAGGGCCGCTTCCGCCAGAACCTGCTCGGCAAGCGCGTCGACTACTCCGGCCGGTCGGTCATCGTGTCGGGCCCGCACCTGCGCCTGTACCAGTGCGGCCTGCCGAAGCTGATGGCGCTCGAGCTCTTCAAGCCGTTCATCATGAGCCGGCTCGTCGAGCGGAAGATCGTCCAGAACATCAAGGCGGCGAAGCGGCACGTCGACCAGATGCACGCCGAGGTATGGGACATCCTCGAGGAGGTCATCCAGGAGCATCCGGTATTGCTGAACCGCGCTCCGACGCTGCACAGGCTCGGCATCCAGGCGTTCGAGCCGACGCTCGTCGAGGGCAAGGCGATCCAGGTGCACCCGCTCGTCTGTCACGCCTTCAACGCGGACTTCGACGGCGACCAGATGGCGGTGCACGTGCCGCTGTCGGCGGAGGCGCAGGCCGAGGCGCGGATCCTGATGTTGTCCGCGAACAACATCCTCTCGCCGGCCAATGGGCAGGCACTCGCCACACCGACGCAGGACATGGTGCTCGGCGCCTACTACCTCACGTACTCGGACAAGGACCTCGACAACGCGACCGCCGAGAAGCTCGATCCGCGGCCCTCGCGCTTCCGCACTGAGGAGGAGGTCGAGTTCGCCGTCGAGTCGAGGCAGCTCGGGCTCCAGCAGCCGATCGAGTACCTCTGGAAGGACGAGCTCGTCGTCACGACTCCCGGGCGGGTCATCTTCAACTCGGAGATCGACCGTTCCCTTCACGACGCGTCCTCGAGCAACGGGGACCAGGGCCCGTACCACGAGTACATCAACCGGACGCTCTCGAAGAAGGAGCTCGGCGACTTCATCTCGACCCTCGTCGACAGCCACGGGGCGCACGCGGTGGCCCACGTCCTCGACACGATCAAGGACCTCGGCTTCCGCTACGGGACGCTCGCCGGTGTGACGATCTCGAAGAACGACATCGTCATCCCGCCGGAGAAGGAGCAGATCCTCGCCGGCTACGAGGAGCGGGTCTCGCGCGTCGAGGACGCCTACGACCAGGGGCTCATCACCGAGTCGGAGCGGCACGAGCAGATCACGTCGATCTGGACGGAGGCGACCGACGACGTCGCGAACGCGATGGTCGCGAACCTCAACGAGCTGAATCCGATCTACATGATGGCCAACTCCGGCGCCCGCGGCTCGTTCGCACAGCTCCGCCAGCTCGCCGGCATGCGCGGCTTGATGGCGAATCCGAAGGGCGAGATCATCGAGCGGCCGATCAAGGCGAACTTCATGGAGGGCCTGTCGGTGCTCGAGTACTTCATCTCGACCCACGGCGCCCGCAAGGGTCTCGCCGACACGGCGCTGCGTACCGCCGACTCGGGCTACCTGACGCGACGTCTCGTCGACGTCTCCCAGGACGTGATCATCCGCGAGGAGAACTGCAAGACGAAGGAGTTCGTCGAGCTGCCGCTCTTCCTGCCGGACGGCCTCAACAAGTCCGTCGCCGGCCGGATCGTCGCGGAGGACGTCCACAAGCCGCTCGCCTCCGGCAGGCCGGGCAAGACGGTCGTCGCCGCGAAGGGCGAGGAGATCACGATGCCGCGGCTGCGCGAGATCGTGGAGGAGCTCGGCGACGAGATCGCCGAGGACTTCTCGGTCCCGGTGCGGTCGGTGCTGAAGTGCAAGGCCGAGACCGGCGTGTGCCGCCAGTGCTACGGCACGTTCCTCGCCACGGGCGAGCTGTCGGAGATCGGCGACGCGGTGGGGATCATCGCCGCGCAGTCGATCGGCGAGCCGGGCACGCAGCTCACGATGCGGACGTTCCACACCGGCGGCGTCGCCGGCGCCGACATCACCCACGGTCTGCCGCGCGTCGTCGAGATCTTCGAGGCGCGGAACCCGAAGGGCGCCGCGGCGCTCGCCGAGGTCGCGGGCACGATTGCGCTCGAGGAGACCGAGCGTCAGCTCCGCATCACGATCGTCGCCGACACCGGAAACGAAGAGGACGACTTCTCGATCCTGGTGCCGCGCCGGACGCGGCTCAGCGTGGCACAGGGCGAGCACGTCGAGCCGGGCGATCCGCTCCACGAGGGCTCGCTCAACCCGGGCGACCTCCTGCGCCTGAAGGGCTACACCGAGACCGAGCTGTACCTCGTGGGCGAGGTGCAGAAGGTGTACAAGTCCCAGGGCGTCGAGATCCACGACAAGCACATCGAGCTCATCGTCCGGCAGATGCTGAAGAAGGTGCGCATCGAGAACAACGGCGACGCCGAGCTCCTGCCGGGCCAGCTCGTGGACAAGATCGTGCTCGAGCGGGAGAACACGCGCGTCAAGAAGGAGAAGAAGGAGCAGGCGACCTCGGAGCCGCTGATCCTCGGGATCACGAAGGCGTCGCTCGCGACCGAGTCCTTCCTCTCGGCCGCGTCCTTCCAGGAGACGACGAAGGTGCTGACCGACGCTGCGATCGAGGGCAAGGTCGACCGGCTGCTCGGGCTGAAGGAGAACGTGATCATCGGGAAGCTGATCCCGGCGGCCACGGGGCTGAAGCGGTACCGGACGATCGAGATCGGCCCCTCGGACAAGGTGCCGGCGAGCGCGCTCACCCGGCCGCAGACCGAGGAGCAGCTCCTGGCCGCGCTCGAGGAGATCGGCAGCGACGGCTCGGACGCCCTCGCGGGGCTCGGACTCGACTTCGGCAGCGTCACCGAGACCGGCATCAGTGAGGACGGCGAGCCGCCGTCAGACCTCGAGGCCGAGGAGGTCCCCGAGGTCGAGTCGCCGCTCGACGAGTAACGGGACGGCGCAATCGGTTCGCAGAGAGGGCGGCGAAGAGCCGCCCTCTCTGGTACACAGGGACACGGTCGTGAAGAGGGTCTTGCTTGTCGTCACGCTGGCCGCCGCTTCGATCTGCCTGTTCGCAGCGGAGCCTGCTGCCTCCGAACCGGTCTTCGCCGGGCAGTGCGGCATCGCGTCGCAGCACACGGTCTGGGCCGAGTAC
The DNA here is from genome assembly GCA_963725965.1 of uncultured Actinomycetes bacterium. Taxonomy (GTDB): domain Bacteria; phylum Actinomycetota; class Thermoleophilia; order Gaiellales; family Gaiellaceae; genus Palsa-739. Next base: position 70,259 of record CAVSAK010000003.1, read on the forward strand.
GGCTGGCCGGCTCTCCTGCCGATCCTCGCCCGGCCGGGGACGTTGCTGGCGTCCACCGTCCAGTCGGGCACCGACTACTCGGCCGCCGCACGGCGCCGTGGCGCAGCGACGTACGCGTTCGACCTCAAGATGAACCAGAAGGTAGGCACGCCGACCGCTCCGGCCGACCCCTCGACGATCGAGGCCGCCGCGGAGACGGAGTACGGCCATGCCGTTGTGCGAACCGGGGGCTGTGCGACGCCTCTCATCGTCGAGAACGAGCTCTTCGGCGCGAGCATCCCGACTCCGTGGACGACCTCGACCGAGCAGTACCGCGCGAACGTGCTCGCGCTCCTGCAGGATCTGGCGGCAAAGGGCGCGCACCCGGTTCTCCTGATCAACAAGTCGCCGTACGCCGGCAGCCCTGACGCAGTCGCGTGGTGGCGGTCGGTTTCGAAGGTCGCCGACATCGTTCGCGAGGTCTATCTGCCGGCGACGAAGGTCTGGCCGCTCGGGCCGATCCTCGGCAACCGGTTCCTGCGGGAGAGTTACCGCGACGCGGTCACCGCGCTCACGTCGTTCGGAATCCCGGCCAGCCGGGTGGGGATCATGCTCAGCTTCCTGAGTCACAAGGGGGTCGGCGGGCGCAACGGTCTGAAGCCGGCCTCGGCCTGGTACCAGGTCGTCAAGTGGGAGGCCCTCTCGGCGAAGGCAGTGGCCAGAGAGGTCGGGCTCGGCTCGGTGTTCTCCTGGGGCTGGCAGGAGTGGAACAAGCAGGAGATGGATCCGGACAAGCCCAACGCTGCATGCGTCTGGCTCTGGGCGCGGACACCGAGGCTCTGCAACGCGCCGAAGAAGCTCGGGAAGCGCTTCAACGCCTCGCTCACCGCGGGTCAGATCCACCTCTCGCACGGCACGGTCTGTCGCGCCGACGGCTTAGGCTCGATCGGAGGCGGAGCCGTCGGCTCGCTCGAAGCCCTGACGGGCGACCGCAGCGCCGCGCTCAGCGCCGTCTTCGAGCGGCTCGTCGAGTCGACGGAGCACCCGGTTTCGGGACACGCGATACGCGCCGCGGAACGCGAGGTCGTGCGCGAGTCCTTCCACGGCAGCCGCAGTGCCTACCTGGCAGCGTTGCGACAGGATCACGCGACGCTCCGACTCGCCCGGGCGGTGCTCGCCGACGAGCTCCGCCGCGCAAAACTCGAGCAGCCGCGGTACGCCCCGAAGCCGACCGGAGCCGAGGTCGCCGCGTTCTACTCGGCCTATCCTGACCTGCTCGTCCGGCGGCTGCGCGTCTCGCCGGCACCGCCCTGGCTCGCGAAGCGGACGGGCTTCGCACTCGCCGAGGCAGCCCCGCAGCGAGTCTTCTCGCTGCCGATGGGGAGAAAGTCCCGGGTCGCGACACTCCTCGGGACGTTCGCCGTCCGACCGCTCGCAGCCGCGCAGCCCCTCGGCGCCCTACCGCTCTCGGTCGCGCGTCCGTCGATCGTCGCGACGCTCCGCGGTTTCGAGCGCGCCCAGTCCTTCGAGCACTGGACGATCGTGCAGCAGGACCGCGCGCTGAACCGGACGATCTGCCTCCGCGACGAGCTGCCGCAGCCGGCCGCGATCGACCTCACGCAGTACCTGCCGTTCCTCCGGATCCAGTAACCGAGTCCGGCCGATACGAGCTAAGAGGTTTGGCGAAACGCAGGCTGAGCCGTCGACCTACGCTGCTCCCCCGCTGAGCGGCGCCGACGACGACCGGCGTTTCGCCAAACCCTCCTAGTCGGCCACGGCGAGCCCGCCCATGCCGGCGTGCTTCGCTGCGTACAGCGACCCGTCGCCGCGCTCGAACATGCTGGTGGGGCTGTCGTTCGGCTGCAGGTCGGCCACTCCAGCCGAGACGCGCACGCGCCCGGCACGCGCGATCGGCCGCGACGAGACTGCCCGCTGGATCCTGCCGACGAGCTGCCGTGCCTGGCCAACCTCGACCTCCGGCACGATCACCGCGAACTCGTCGCCGCCGACGCGGCACGGGATGTCGGCCGAGCGCACGATCCGGCGGATCCGGTCCGCGATCTCCGCGAGAACCGCGTCGCCCGCGAGGTGGCCGATGCGGTCGTTGATCTCCTTGAAGCCGTCGACGTCCACGATCACGAGCGACAGGGGCCGCTGATAGCGCTGCGCGCGGTCGACCTCGCGGCCGAGAGTCTCGTAGAAGTAGCGCCGGTTGTGGAGGCCGGTCAGCGAGTCGAGGTCGGCGAGCTGCCGCGCCTCGCGGAAGCGTCGGGCGTTCTCGATCGCAGGTCCGACCCGCTCGGCCAGCTCTTCGAGCCGGCGGATGTCCTCGTCGCCGAACCGGACGTCGGGGTCGCGCGAGAAGACGCCGAGCCAGCCGATCCTGCCGGCGCGGCCGGGGAGCGGAACGCCGAGCGCCTCGTGGATCGCACCCGCGGCTTGCTCTTCCGCATACAGATACGAGAGCTCGATCGCCCGCGTCTCGCGTAGGTCCGGCGAGCCGGTGAAGATCCGGACGCCGGCATCCTCCTCGTCCTCGTGGTCGCGGTCCAGGCCGATCGAGCCGATGAGGCGGTCGTCGCCGTCCCCGTCCGAGTCCAGCTCGACCACCGCCGCATCGACCTTCGGGAGCGCGACGGCGGCCTGGAGCGTGCTGCCGATCGCGTCGTCGAGGTCGATCGTCGTGGCGATCTGGCCCAGGAACCGGCTCCGCCGCGACTCCTCCTCCGCGCGCCGGACGGCGCTGGACAACTCCGTCGCGAGCTCGTCGAGGCGCGACTCGAGCGTCTCGATCGTGGCCGTCACCTGGGCCTCGACGTCGCGCGAGTTCTTGCGGCGCAGCCGGCGCAGCAGCTCTCCAGCCACGACGAGGCAGACGCCGAGCGCCACGGCCAGACCTATGAGTAGCCAATGCATCGCAGTTCCGAAGCCGCAAATTCCGGGATTTTGGTGGGCGTACTCTAGGTTCGCGTCGGGGTACGAGCCACTAGCCGTTTTGGGGGGTTTCTGGCCGATTGGCGGGGTTCGCGCGTGTTCGCTACCATGCTGCGGGCCGGTTGGCACGGGTGTTTTGCCCCTGCCGACCGTCTCTTTACGAAAGGACTCAGTTGCCGACCGTCAATCAACTCGTGCGCAAAGGCCGGAAGGCCGCAAAGGCGAAGACGAAGACGCCTGCGCTCGCCGGCGCGCCGCAGAAGCGCGGCGTGTGCACGCGCGTCATGACGCAGACACCGAGAAAGCCGAATTCGGCTCTGCGCAAGGTCGCACGCGTCCGTCTGACGAACGGGGCAGAGGTCGGTGCCTATATCCCCGGCGAGGGCCACAACCTGCAGGAGCACTCTGTCGTGCTCGTCCGTGGGGGCTCGACGAAGGACCTCGCGGGCTACCGCTACAAGATCATCCGCGCGGCGCTCGACACGGGCGGCGTCGCGGATCGCAAGCAGGGCCGCTCGAAGTACGGCGCCAAGCGAGGCTCGTGATGCCGCGTCGTGCCGAAGTTCAGGTTCGTGACGTCCAGGCCGACGCCGTGTACGGCTCACCGCTCGTGACACAGGTCATCAACAAGGTCATGCTCGACGGCAAGAAGTCGATCGCCGAGCAGATCGTCTACGGCGCGCTCGAGGCGGTCGGGACGAAGACGGGCCGTCCGCCGGTCGAGGTGCTCGAGCAGGCGGTCAAGACGGTCACGCCGGTGCTGGAAGTGCGCAGCCGCAGGGTCGGCGGCGCGAACTACCAGGTTCCGGTCGAGGTGCCGCAGCGCCGCGCGCGCACCCTCGCGGTGCGCTGGATCGTCACCTTCGCGCGCGAGCGGCGCGAGAAGGGCATGCCGGACAAGCTCGCCAACGAGATTCTCGACGCGCTGAACCAACAGGGCGGCGCGTTCAAGCGAAAGGACGACGTCTACCGGATGGCGCAGGCCAACAAGGCCTTCGCGCACTATCGCTGGTAGGACGGAGCGAGGAAGGAAGACTTGAGTACGAAGATGACAGAACAAGCGGTCGCTCTCGACCGCGTCCGGAACATCGGGATCATGGCCCACATCGACGCGGGCAAGACGACGACGACCGAGCGGATCCTCTACTACACCGGCATCACCCACAAGCTGGGTGAGGTGCACGAGGGCGCCGCGACGATGGACTGGATGGCCCAGGAGCAGGAGCGCGGCATCACGATCACGTCGGCCGCCACGACGGCGTTCTGGCGCGACTATCGCGTGAACATCATCGATACGCCCGGCCACGTGGACTTTACGGTCGAGGTCGAGCGCAGCCTGCGCGTCCTTGACGGCGCCGTGGCGGTCTTCGACTCCGTCGCAGGCGTGCAGCCGCAGTCCGAGACGGTCTGGCGGCAGGCGGACAAGTACAAGGTTCCGCGCATCGCCTTCATCAACAAGATGGATCGCACAGGCGCGAACTTCTTCGCCGCCGTGCAGTCGATGCGCGACCGGCTCGGCGCGAACCCCGTGCCCATCCAGATCCCGATCGGCGCGGAGGACAACTTCACCGGCGTAGTCGACCTCGTCGAGATGCAGGCGGTGGTCTACAAGGACGACCTCGGCAAGGAGTTCGACATCGTCGAGATCCCGTCGGAGCTCGTCGAGCAGGCGCAGGAGTACCACCATCAGCTGATCGACGCGATCTCGCACTTCGACGACGAGGTGCTCGCGGCGTACATCGAGGACGAGTCCTCGGTGGCGCCGGACATGATCCGGCGCGCCGTCCGCGCGGGCACGCTCGCCGACGAGATCACGCCGGTGCTGCTCGGCTCCGCGTTCAAGAACAAGGGCGTTCAGCTCCTGCTCGACGCCGTCGTCGACTACCTGCCGAGTCCGCTCGACGTGCCGCCGGTGCACGGAACCGATCCGAAGAGCGGCGGCGACGAGGAGCGGCCCGCCGATCCGAAGGTGCCGTTCTCGGCCCTGGCCTTCAAGGTCATGTCCGATCCCTACGTCGGCAAGCTGACGTACTTCCGTGTCTACTCCGGCACCCTCAAGGCCGGCGATCGTGTCCTGAACACGACGACGGGCCGCACCGAGCGGGTCGGCCGCATCCTCCAGATGCACGCGAACCACCGCGAGGAGCGCGAGGAGATCATGGCCGGCGAGATCGCGGCCGGCGTGGGCCTCAAGTCGACGACGACGGGCGACACGCTCGCCGCCGACAGCGCGCCGATCGTGCTCGAGTCGATGACCTTCCCGGACCCGGTCATCGCGGTCGCGGTCGAGCCGAAGTCGAAGGCCGACCAGGACAAGCTCGGGGCCGGGCTCGCACGGCTGGCCGAGGAGGATCCGACGTTCCGCGTCGAGACCGACGAGGAGACGGGGCAGACGCTCATCTCCGGGATGGGCGAGCTGCACCTCGAGATCATCGTCGACCGCCTCAAGCGGGAGTTCAACGTCGACGCGAACGTCGGACGGCCCCAGGTCGCCTATCGCGAGACGATCTCGAAGCCGGCGGAGAAGATCCAGGGCAAGTTCGTCCGGCAGACCGGCGGCTCGGGCCAGTACGGCGACGCCGTCATCAACCTCTACCCGCAGGAGCCGGGCGCAGGCTACGAGTTCGGCGACAAGATCGTCGGCGGCAAGATCCCGAAGGAGTACATCCCGGCTGTCGACGCAGGCATCCGGGAGGCGATGGGCTCGGGCATCCTCGCGGGCTACCCCGTCGTGGACATCAAGATCGAGCTCATCGACGGGTCGTACCACGACGTGGACTCGAGCGAGCGCGCGTTCAAGATCGCCGGTTCCATGGCCTTCAAGGAGGCGATGAAGCGGGCGAAGCCGATCCTGCTCGAGCCGACCATGGCGGTCGAGGTGACGACGCCGGAGGAGTACCTCGGCGACGTGATGGGGAACCTCAACAGCCGCCGCGGCAGGATCGAGTCGATGAGCCCTCTCGGCAACGCCCAGGTCGTGAAGGCGAGCGTGCCGCTGTCGGAGATGTTCGGGTACGCGACCGACCTGCGTTCGATGACGCAGGGCCGGGCAGATTTCACCATGCAGTTCGATCGCTATGAGGAAGTGCCTCAGTCGATCGCGAGCGAGATCATGGACTCGCAGGTCTGAGCGAGCGAGAAAGGGAGACGAGAGCCACAAATGGCAAAGCAGAAGTTCGAGCGGACTAAGCCGCACGTCAACGTCGGCACCATCGGCCACATCGACCACGGCAAGACGACCTTGACCGCGGCGATCACGAAGGTGCTTGCCGAGAAGGGCACCAACACCGAGGTGCGAGACTTCTCGTCGATCGACAACGCTCCGGAGGAGCGCCAGCGCGGCATCACGATCAACACGTCGCACGTCGAATACGAGACGGACAACCGCCACTACGCGCACGTCGACTGCCCGGGCCACGCCGACTACATCAAGAACATGATCACGGGCGCCGCCCAGATGGACGGCGCGATCCTCGTGGTCTCGGCGGCCGACGGCCCGATGCCGCAGACGCGCGAGCACATCCTGCTCGCCCGTCAGGTCGAGGTGCCGGCGATCGTCGTCGCCCTCAACAAGGCGGACATGGTCGACGACCCGGAGCTGATCGAGCTCGTCGAGCTGGAGGTTCGCGAGCTGCTCTCCCGGTACGAGTTCCCCGGCGACGACATTCCGATCGTCCACGTCTCGGCGCTGAAGGCACTCGAGGGCGACGCCGAGTGGGAGCCGAAGATCCTCGAGCTCATGGATGCGGTCGACAGCTACATCCCCGAGCCGCAGCGCGCGCTCGACAAGCCGTTCCTGATGCCGATCGAGGACGTGTTCACGATCACGGGTCGCGGCACGGTCGTCACCGGCCGGGTCGAGCAGGGCGAGGTCAAGGTCGGCGAGGAGGTCGAGATCGTCGGCATCCATCCCGCGACTGCGAAGACGGTCGTCACGGGCGTCGAGATGTTCAACAAGACCCTCGACACCGCGCAGGCCGGCGACAACGCCGGTGCGCTGCTCCGCGGCACCAAGCGCGAGGAGGTCGAGCGCGGGCAGGTGCTCGCCAAGCCGGGCTCGATCACGCCGCACACGCAGTTCAAGGCCGAGGTGTACGTCCTCTCGAAGGACGAGGGCGGGCGCCACACGCCGTTCTTCAACGGCTACCGGCCGCAGTTCTACTTCCGCACGACGGACGTGACAGGCTCGATCAAGTTGCCCGACGGCCAGGAGATGGTCATGCCGGGCGACAACACGAACATGGACATCGACATGATCCAGCCGATCGCAATGGACCAGGGCCTCCGTTTCGCGATCCGCGAGGGCGGCCGCACCGTGGGTGCGGGCGTCGTGACAGAGATCATCAAGTAGGAAGGTCGAGGAGGCCACCGGTGCCGCAACAGAAGATCCGTATCCGTCTGAAGGGCTACGACCACCAGCAGGTGGACAAGTCTGCGCGCGACATCGTGGACACAGCCCAGCGCACCGGCGCCACCATCACCGGTCCTGTGCCCCTGCCCACCGAGAAGAACGTCTACTGCGTGATCCGGTCGCCGTTCAAGGACAAGGACTCGCGGGAGCACTTCGAGGTGCGCACGCACAAGCGCCTGATCGACATCCACTCGCCCACCCCGAAGACGGTCGACTCGCTGATGCGGCTCGACCTCCCGGCCGGCGTCGACATCGAGATCAAGTTGTGAGAGGCCTGCTCGGCAAGAAGCTGGGGATGACCCAGCTGTTCGACGAGGAGAGCGGCTCCGTGACGCCGGTGACCGTGATCGAGGCGGGCCCGTGTCCCGTCGTCGCCGTCCGTACCCCGGACGCCGACGGCTACGAGGCGGTCCAGCTCGCCTGGGAACCGGTTGCCGAGCGGAAGATCTCGAAGGGCGAGCTCGGCCACCTCGCGAAGGCCGGAGTCGACGGCGCATTCCGGCATCTCGTCGAGTTCCGCGGCCACTTTGCGGACGCGGTGCAGGGCGAGAACGTCACCGTGGAGATCTTCCAGCCGGGCGACAAGGTGAAGGTCTCGGGCACCGGCATCGGCAAGGGCTTCCAGGGAACCATCAAGCGGCACAACTTCAGCCGCGGCCCTGTGACGCACGGCTCGCACAACGTCCGCAAGCCGGGCTCGATCGGCGCCTCGGCGACACCGTCGCGAGTCTTCAAGGGCATGAAGATGGCCGGCCGGATGGGCGGCAAGCGTGCGACCCAGGTCGGGCTCACCGTCCACTCGGTCGACCCCGAGCGGAATCTCCTGCTCGTCAAGGGCGCCGTGCCCGGTCCGAAGAACGGCTTCGTCGAGATCAGAGAGGACGTCCGGTAGTGGCCGCGCCGAAGGCACCGGTCTTGGGCGGAACGAAGAAGGAGGTCTCGCTCGACGAGGCCGTCTTCGCCGCCGAGGTCAAGCCGCATCTCGTGCACGAAGCCGTGCGGGCCGAGCTGAACGCCCGCCGGCAGGGCACGCGGGCGGCGAAGAGCCGCGGCCTGGTGGCCGGCGGCCGCGCGAAGCCATGGCGCCAGAAGGGCACCGGTCGCGCCCGCCAGGGCACGATCCGCGCGCCACAGTTCGCGGGCGGCGGCGTCGCCTTCCCGCCCGTGCCACGCGACTTCTCGCTCAAGGTCAACAAGAAGGCGGTGCGCGCCGCGCTGCGCGCTGCGCTCTCCGACCACGCGCAGGCCGGCACGCTCGGTCTCGTCGCCGGCGACTCCTTCGAGGCGCCTTCCACCAAACAGGCCGTCGAGCTGCTCGAGGGCTGGGGCCAGGAGACGCCGACCGTCGTGGTCGCGACCGAGGACGAGGAGACGCTCATCAAGTCCTTCCGGAACCTGTCCCGCGTGCTCGTGACGGTTCCCGCCGAGCTCGAGGTCGCGCATGTGGTCTGGGCGCGCTCGCTCGTCGTCACCGAGGCTGCGCTACCGCTCGTGCAGGGGAGGGCCTCATGAGCCTCCATCCCGGTCAGATCCTGATCAAGCCCGTCGTGAGCGAGAAGAGCTATCACCAGATCACGGAGAACCGCTACACCTTCCGGGTGCATCCCGACGCGCACAAGACGCAGGTCCGCCAGGCCGTCGAAGAGCTCTTCAACGTCAAGGTCGTCGCCGTCAACATCATCAAGATGCCGCCCAAGCCGAAGCGGCGCGGGGCGACGAAAGGCATCCAGTCGGGCTGGAAGAAGGCGATCGTCGAGCTGAAGGCCGGCGACACGATCGAGATCTTCCAGGGGGCACAACTCTGATGCCGATCCGCCGTTACAAGCCGACCAGCGCCGGCCGCCGCTTCATGTCCGTCTCCACGTTCGAGGAGGTCACGAAGTCGGAGCCGGAGAAGAGCCTGCTTGCGCCGCTCTCGAAGAAGGGCGGCCGCAACACGAACGGCCGGATCACGACCCGCCACCAGGGAGGCGGCCACAAGCGCCGCTACCGCATCATCGACTTCAAGCGCCGCAAGGACGGCGTCCCGGCGAAGGTCGCGGCGATCGAGTACGACCCGAACCGGTCGGCGCGGATCGCGCTGCTCCATTACGCCGACGGCGCGAAGAGCTACATCCTCGCGCCGTCGCAGCTTCGGGTCGGGGCCAGTGTCGAGTCGGGCCCCGGCGCCGACATCCGCGTCGGCAACGCGCTTCCGCTGGAGAGCATCCCGACCGGCACGCTCGTCCACGCCGTGGAGCTCAAGCCAGGCCAGGGCGCAAAGATGGCACGCTCGGCCGGCTCGGGGATCCAGCTCGTCGCGAAGGACGGTGCGTTTGCCGTCCTCCGCCTCCCGTCCGGCGAGATGCGCCGCGTGCCGCTCACCTGCCGGGCCACCATCGGGCAGGTCGGGAACCTCGACCACCAGAACATCACGGGCGGCAAGGCCGGTCGCAGCCGCTGGCGCGGAAAGCGCCCGTCGGTTCGCGGCTCCGCGATGAACCCCGTCGACCACCCGCACGGCGGCGGCGAGGGCAAGTCGAAGGGCGGCCGCCACCCGGTGACTCCGTGGGGCGTGCCGACGCTCGGCAAGCGCACCCGGCGCAAGCACAAGGAATCGGACAAGCTGATCGTCCGCGGCCGCCGCCGCGGCAAGGAGGGTCGCCGCTAAATGAGCCGCAGTTCGAAGAAGGGGCCGTTCGTGGAGGACCGGTTGCTGAGCCGGATCGAGGCCATGAACGAGTCCGGCAACAAGAACATGATCCGCACCTGGTCGCGCTCGTCGACGATCTTCCCCGAGATGGTCGGGCACACGATCGCCGTCCACGACGGCCGCAAGCACGTGCCCGTGTTCATCTCCGAGCAGATGGTCGGCCACAAGCTCGGCGAGTTCGCGCCGACTCGGACCTTCCGCGGCCACGCCGGCGATCGCACGGCCAAGGTGAAGCGCTAGTCATGGCAGTAGCCGAGCGGGAGCAGCAGACGGTGCGCGCGCAGGCGCGTTGGGTGCATTCGAGCGCGCGCAAGGCGCGGCTCGTCACCGACCTCATCCGCGGCCGCTCGGTGCCCGAGGCGCGGACGATCCTCGCCTTCTCGAACCGCGCTGTCGCCAAGGACGTCGACAAGGTGCTGCGCTCGGCCGTCGCCAACGCCGAGTCGCGCCCGGACCTCCACTGGCAGGGCGACGAGCTCGTCATCGCCGCCGCCTACGCGGACGAGGGGCCGACGCTGAAGCGCTGGCGCGCCCGCGCGCGCGGCCGCGTCGCCCGCATCCGCAAGCGGACGTGCCACATCACGATCGAGCTCACACAGGGCGCACCCCTGTCGCACGCTCCGGCCGTGCCGGCGATGGCAGCGCCCGAGCCGGCTCCCGAGCCTGAGCCTGAGGCCGTCGAGGAGACGGACACGGCAGACGGGGCCGACGAGACGGTCGAGGCGCCCGAGGCTGAGGCCGCGGAGGAGCCGGAAGCGATCGCGGAGACCCAAGAGCCCGAACAGACGGAGACCGCCGAGACCGAGAGTGAGGAAGAGAACTAGTGGGCCAGAAAATCCATCCGGGCGGGCTCCGCGTGGGAGTGATCCACGACTGGAAGTCCAACTGGTACACGGGCAAGAAGGAGTTCGCGGACTACATCCTCGAGGACGTCCGCATCCGCGAACACATCTACAACAAGCTCGCGCACGCGGGCCTGTCCGACATCCTGATCCGCAAGGACAAGCAGCGGATCACGGTCGACATCTACACGGCGCGGCCGGGGATCGTGATCGGCAAGTCGGGCGTCGAGGTGGACGCGCTGCGGCGCGACCTGCATGCGCTGACGCAGAAGAACGTCCACATCAACATCAACGAGATCAAGCGCCCGGAGCTCGACGCGAAGCTCGTCGCGCAGTCGATCGCCGAGCAGCTCTCGAATCGCGTGGCGTTCCGGCGGGCGATGAAGCGCGCCCTCGCCTCGGCGATCCGTTCGGGAGCCGCGGGCGTGAAGATCCAGTGCTCGGGCCGCCTCGGCGGCGGTGAGATGAGCCGGCGCGAGATGTACAGCGAGGGACGCGTTCCGCTGCACACGATCCGCGCGGACATCGACTACGGCTTCGTCGAGGCGAAGACGGCATCTGGCCGGATCGGGGTCAAGGTCTGGATCAACAAGGGCGAGATCATGCCGGAGGGCTTCGGCGAGACGGACCAGCGCCTCGGCGACCAGGACACGCGGCGCCGGCGTGGCGGAGCGCTCGAGGGTCTCGGCGCCTCCCGCGAGAGCGGCCGCGGCCGCGGCCCCGATCGCGAGGGCCTCGGCCCGGTGCGGCAGCGCCGGCGCGGCCAGGGCGGCGGCGGCGGCGGCGGCGGCCAGGGTCGTCCCGGACAGCGGCGCGGTCCCGGTTCCGGGCGTCCGCGTCGCGACAGGCAGCCCGAGCAGCCGCGTACCGAGGAGCCGCAGGTCGAAACGCCGCAGGCCGAGACGCCGACGCCCGAGCAGGTCGTCGAGACGCCGCCGGCTACGGATGCTCCCGAGACGGTGACGCCGGTGGAGCCCTCTGCGGAGAAGCCCGCCGAGGAGAAGCCCGCTGCGGAGAAGCCGAAGCGCACGCGCAAGCCGAAGGCCGAGCCAGAGAAGCAGGAGGGTGACGCCTGATGTTGATGCCGAAGAAGACGAAGTTCCGCAAGGTGCATCGCGGCCGCCGTGCCGGCTACTCGAGCGGACAGACGGCCGTCCAGTTCGGCGACTTCGGGCTCAAGGCCCTCGACGCCGGCTGGATCACGAACCGCCAGATCGAGGCCGCTCGTATTGCGATGACCCGCAAGATCAAGCGTGGCGGCAAGGTGTGGATCAACGTCTTCCCCGACAAGAGCGTCACGAAGAAGCCTGCCGAGACGCGCATGGGTTCGGGCAAGGGCTCGCCCGAGGGCTGGGTCGCTGTGATCAAGCCGGGCCGTGTGATGTTCGAGCTCGCCGGCGTGCCGGAGCCGCTTGCGAAAGAAGCGCTGCGCCTCGCCGGACAGAAGCTCTCGGTGAAGTCGAAGGTCGTGAAGAGAGAGGACGAGCTCTTTTGACCAGGGCATCCGAGCTGCGGGATCTGAGTGACGACGACCTCGAGCACCGGCTTGCGGAGCGGCGCCAGGAGCTGTTCAACCTCCGCTTCCAGTCGGTGACGGGCGCGCTCGAGAACCATGCGCGGCTGCAGCTGGCGAAGCGTGAGATCGCGCGCATCCTGACAGTCGTGAACGAACGTGAGGCAGAGAAAGCAAAGGCGACATCTTGAGCGAGAACGAGAAGAACGAAGAGCAGATCGAGGAGACTCCGGCAGTGCCGGAGTCGGTGGAGGAAACCCCGGTGGAGCCTGAGGCTGCCGCCGAGGAGCCTGAGGCTGCCGCCGAGGAGCCTGCGGCGGAAGAACCTGCTGCCGAGGCAGAGTCCGCTGCCGAGGAGCCGGCCGCGGAGGCGCCCGTCGCGGAGGCGGAGCCTTCAGCCGACGAGCCGGCCGCCGAAGAGCCGGCCGCCCAGGCAGAGGCGGCTCCCGCCGCCCAACCCGAACCAAAGAAGAAGCGCAAGCGGCTGCCACGTCGTCTCCGCCCCCAGAAGACACGCCCGACGCATGCGCCGAGCGGCACGCGCAAGCCGATCGTCCGCGCTCCGAAGCCGGACCACGACCGGGGACGACGCCAGGAGCGTCGCGGTGTCGTCGTCTCGAGCGCGATGGACAAGACGATCGTCGTCAAGGTCGACGTGATCAGCTCGCACCAGCGGTACAAGAAGGTCATCCGGCGCAGCGTCAAGTTCCACGCGCACGACGAGCAGAACACCGCCAAGGTCGGCGACGTGGTCCGCATCGTCGAGACGCGTCCGCTGAGCGCGACCAAGCGCTGGCGCCTCGCCGAAGTGGTGGAGGCTGCCAAGTGATCCAGCAGGAATCGCGTCTCAGGGTGGCCGACAACACCGGCGCCCGCGAGATCCTCTGCATCCGCGTCGTCGGCGGCCATCACCGCCGCTACGCGCGGGTCGGCGACATCATCGTCGGCACGGTCAAGACTGCAACGCCGCAGGGCGCCGTCAAGAAGGGAGAGGTCGTGCGGGCGGTCGTCGTCCGGACGAAGAAGCCGTTCGGGCGCAACGACGGCACGACGATCGCCTTCGACGAGAACGCCGCGGTGATCATCGACCAGGCGCGCAACCCGCGCGGCACGCGCATCTTCGGGCCCGTCGCGCGCGAGTTGCGCGAGAAGAACTTCATGAAGATCGTCTCGCTCGCTCCGGAGGTGCTTTGACAGTGGCGCAAACGATGAAGGTCAAGAAGGGCGACGTGGTCCGGGTCATCCGCGGCAAGGACGCGGGCAAGCAGGGCCGCGTGGTCGAAGCGCTCCCGAAGCAGGGCCGCGTCGTCGTCGAGAACATCAACGTCGTCAAGCGGCACCGCCGGCCGCGTCCGATCCAGAGCACGAGCGGCCTGGGCGGGGCGGCGATGACTCCGGGTGGGATCATCGACCTGCCGGCACCGTTGCCGGTCTCGAACGTGATGGTCGTCTGCCCGACGTGCGGCAAGCCGAGCCGCGTAGGGACCATCGAGAAGACAGTCAAGGACAAGACGGTTCGCGTCCGGGTCTGCAAGCAGTGCGGCGAGGAGATCGACCGGACATGAGCGCCGTAGCCGACACGTACACGCCGCGCCTGAAGGACCAGTACGAGCGCGAGATCCGAGCGCAGCTCAAGGAGGAGCTCGGGCTCGACTCGATCATGCAGGCGCCGCGCATCGAGAAGATCACGCTCAACATGGGGGTCGGCGAGGCGAAGACCGAGTCGAAGCTGCTCGACTCCGCGATCGAAGAGCTGACGACGATCGCCGGGCAGCGCGCCCAGATCCGGCGCGCCCGCAAGTCGATCGCGCAGTTCAAGCTGCGCGAGGGGATGGCCGTCGGCGCCCGCGTGACGCTGCGCGGTGCGCGGATGTACGAGTTCCTCGACCGGCTGGTCTCGATCGCGCTGCCGCGGATCCGTGACTTCCGCGGCCTCAACCCGCGCTCGCTCGACGGCCGCGGCAACTTTTCGCTCGGCATCCGTGAGCAGCTCATCTTCCCGGAGATCAACTACGACGACATCCAGCAGGTCCGCGGTCTCGACGTGACGATCACGACGAGCGCCGAGACCGACGAGCACGCCCTCGCGCTGCTGCGGGCCCTCGGCCTGCCCTTCGCGGACGGCGACAGGAGGAACGAGTAATGGCGAAGACGTCGCTCGTCGTCAAGCAACGGCGACCCCAGAAGTACAAGGTGCGCAACTACACGCGCTGCAACCGGTGCGGCCGCCCGCGCGCGGTCTTCCGCAAGTTCGGCCTCTGCCGGATCTGCCTGAGGGAGCTCGCGCACCAGGGCGCGATCCCCGGCATGACGAAGTCGAGCTGGTAGGAGAGAAACGGTGCTGACCGATCCGATCGCAGACATGCTGACCCGCATCCGCAACGCCAACAAGGCGCTGCACGAGCACGCGACCATGCCGAGCTCGAGGATGAAAGTCGAGATCGCCCGCCTCCTCAAGGAGGAGGGATACATCCGCGACTACCACGTGGAGAAAGGCGAGTCCTTCGATACCCTGGTCGTCGACCTCAAGTTCGGCCGCAACCGCGAGCGGGTCATCTCCGGCCTGAAGCGCGTGTCGAAGCCGGGCCGCAGGATCTACGCACGGAAGGACCGCCTTCCGCGCGTGCTCGGAGGGATGGGCGTCGCGATCCTCTCGACGTCGTCCGGTCTCGTCACGAGCCGCACCGCGCAGGAGCGCGGAATCGGCGGCGAAGTGGTGGCCTTCATCTGGTAACGGAATGAGCAGAATCGGCAACGCACCCATCCCGGTCCCCGACGGCGTCACCGTCACGATCGAGCCTGCCCGCGTCGCGGTCGCCGGCCCGCTCGGCACGCTGCAGCAGCAGGTTCCGGCGCGGATGAAGGTCGAGCAGCGCGACGGCCAGGTCGTCGTCACCCGGCCCACCGAGCGCGGCGAGGACCGGGCGCTGCACGGGCTGACGCGGACGCTCGTGGCGAACATGGTGCAGGGCGTCACGCAGGGCTTCGAGAAGAAGCTCGAGATCCAGGGCGTCGGCTACCGCGCCGCGCTCAAGGGAACCGATCTCGAGCTCAGCGTCGGCTACTCGCACACGGTCACGATCAAGCCCCGCACAGGAATCAGCTTCGAGGTGCCCACCCCGACCGAGATCTTCGTCAGGGGAACCGACAAGCAGGTCGTCGGCCAGACAGCCGCCGAGATCCGCAAGGTGCGCCCGCCCGAGCCGTACAAGGGCAAGGGCATCCGCTACGAGGGCGAGTACGTGAGGCGGAAGGTAGGCAAGCGTGCCTAGCCTGACCGTGAGAGAAGCCCGCCTGCGGCGCCACCGGCGCGTCCGCGCGAAGGTGCGCGGTACCGCCGAGCGTCCGCGTCTCGCCGTCTTCCGCTCCAACCGCGGCATCGTGGCGCAGCTCGTCGACGACGACACGGGCCGGACGCTCGCGTCGGCGTCTCATCTCGCGCTGGCGAAGTCGTTCAAGGGCGACAAGACGGCGCAGGCGGAGGCGGTCGGGAAGGCGCTCGCCGCGGAAGCGAAGAAGGCCGGGGTCGACACCTGCGTGTTCGATCGCGGCGGCTATCTCTACCACGGACGAGTGAAGGCGCTCGCCGACGGTGCACGCGAGGGAGGACTCGAGTTTTGAGCACGACCGAATACACCGAGACGCGCGAGCTCAAGGAGCGCGTCGTCGAGATCAATCGCGTCGCCAAGGTGGTCAAGGGCGGTCGGCGCTTCTCGTTCACGGCACTCGTCGTCGTCGGCGACGAGGTCGACCGCGTCGGCGTCGGCTACGGCAAGGCGCGCGAGGTACCGCTCGCCATCACGAAGGCCGTCGAGGATGCGAAGAAGAACCTCTTCACGATCCCGAAGCACGGCTCGACCATCACGCACGAGGTGCTCGGTAGGTTCGACGCGG
The DNA here is from genome assembly GCA_963725965.1 of uncultured Actinomycetes bacterium. Taxonomy (GTDB): domain Bacteria; phylum Actinomycetota; class Thermoleophilia; order Gaiellales; family Gaiellaceae; genus Palsa-739. Next base: position 86,524 of record CAVSAK010000003.1, read on the forward strand.
CCAGAGTGCTCCTGCGGCCTGCCTCCGAGGGAACCGGCGTCATCGCCGGCGGCGGCGTCCGCGCGGTGCTCGAGCTCGGCGGCGTGCGCAACGTGCTCGCGAAGAGCCTGGGCACCACGAATCCGATCAACATGGCGAAGGCCACGGTCGCCGCTCTGCAGGACCTGCGGCGGCCGGAAGACGTTGCCAGGATCCGCGGCAAGCGCATCCACGAGGTGCTGCCGCTCCCCGCCGTCTCGGCAGAGCCCGCGCCCGAGGCGGAGGAGGCCGCGCTCGCTGCTGCGGTCGTCACCCAGGAGCCGACTGTGGTCGAGGAGGCGCCCGCCGAAGAGGAGGCACCGGCCCCGGAGCCGGAGCTCGTGGCGGAAGCCCCCGCCGAGCCGGAGCAACCCGCAGAGCCGGAGCAACCGGCAGAGCCTGAGGCGGAGAGCAAGCCCAAGAGGCGTACCCTCCGTCGGAAGAAGGACGATTCCTAGTGGCGAAGCTCCGCATCACGCAGGTCCGGTCCCAGATCGGGCAGTCCGAGCGGCATCGGGGTACCCTGCGTGCGCTCGGGCTCGGTCGCATCGGCCGCAGCTCCGAGCACGAGGAGTCCCCGGCGCTCGCCGGCATGCTCCGCAAGGTCCGCCACCTCGTGAAGATCGAGAGCGCCTGATGCCCGAGAAGCAGCTCAATCTCTCCAATCTCACGCCGGCGCAGCCGCGCGAGGACCGGAAGCGCGTCGGCCGTGGCCTCGGCTCGGGCAAGGGCCGCTACTCCGGCCGGGGCATCAAGGGCCAGAAGTCGCGCTCGGGCTCACACAAGATGCGGGCCGGCTTCGAGGGAGGCCAGACGACCATCTACATGCGGCTCGGCAAGCTGCGCGGCGCGACGTCCGCCGACGCGATGCCGATCGGGCCGTTCCGGACGTACATGCAGCCCATCAACCTCCGCGACCTCGACCGGTTCGAAGCCGGCGACGAAGTGACGCCCGAGACGCTCGTCTCCAAGCGCCTGATCAAGAACACGCGCACCGACGTGAAGCTGCTCGGCGTCGGCGAGGTGACGCAGAAGCTCACCGTGCGCGTCCACGCGATCTCGGCCTCGGCGCGCGAGAAGATCGAGGCGGCCGGCGGCACCGTCGAGCTCCTGCGCGAGCCGAAGGTCAAGAAGGTACGGCACCGCAAGACGACGAAGCCCGCGGCTGCCGATGAGCCTGTGGAGGCCGAAGAGACGAGAGAAGAGGTCTCGAGCGAGCCCGCTGCCCCGGAGGAGACCGAAGGGACGGAGGACTAGATGTTCGCCTGGCTCGCCAACGCGTGGCGTGTTCCCGAGCTGCGTCGCCGCCTCCTGTTCACGGCCGGCGTGCTCGCCGTCTACCGGCTCGGCTCGTGGATTCCGGCCCCGGGGGTCAATCAGGCGGCGCTGCAGAGCTTCTTCGGCTCGGGCGGCGGCGGCTCCGGCGTGCTCAGTCTGCTCAACCTCTTCTCGGGCTCGGCGCTGTCCCGCTTCTCGCTCTTCGCGCTCGGGATCATGCCGTACGTCACGGCGTCGATCATCTTCCAGGTCATGGCAGTCGTCGTACCCTCGCTCGAGCGGCTGCAGAAAGAGGGAGAAGCGGGCTACGCGAAGATCACCCAGTACACGCGGTACCTCACCGTCGCGCTGGCTGCTGCGCAGGCGACGGGCTACGCGTTCCTCTTCAAGCAGTCCACGAACGCCCTGCCCAACTCGAACGCCGGTCGCCTCCTGATCATCATCCTCACGCTCACGGCCGGGTGCACGCTCCTCATGTGGATGGGCGAGCAGATCACGAAGCGCGGCATCGGGAACGGGATCTCGCTGCTGATCTTCGCCTCCATCCTCGCGTACGCCCCGTCGGGCATCAGCGGCTGGCTCCACGGCGGCACGTCGGCGCGGCTCTTCTTCCCGCTCCTCGCGCTCGGGATCGTCGTCTCCGTCGTGTTCGTCATGGAGGGGCAGCGGCGGATCCCGGTGCAGTACGCGCGGCGCCAGCTGGGTAACCGGCAGACGAGCGGCGGCTCGACCTACATGCCGCTCAGCGTCGTCATGGCGGGCGTGATCCCGATCATCTTCGCGGCGGCGATCCTTGCCGTCCCGCAGACCGTCGGTAGCTTCAAGCCGGCCTGGAACAACTGGCTGACCCTCAACTTCAGCCCCACAGGCTGGAAATACCTGCTCCTCGAGGCGGTCCTGATCATCATGATGACCTACTTCTATACGTCGGTCGTCTTCAACCCGGTCGACCAGGCCGACAACCTGCGCAAGTACAACGGCTACATCCCGGGCATCCGGCCCGGGCCGCCGACCGCGGCGTACTTCGACCGCGTGTTGAACCGGCTCACGTTCCCGGGAGCGCTGTTCCTCGCGGCCGTCGCCGTGGCGCCTTCGATCTTCATCGCGCACTTCCACTTCTCGCAGGCGACCTATCGGGCCCTGGGTGGAACTTCGGTCCTGATCGTCGTGGGCGTCGCGCTGCAGACCATGCGACAGATGGAGTCGCAGATGGTCATGCGCCACTACGAAGGGTTCCTACGCTGAACATCCTCGTCCTCGGCCCGCAGGGCTCGGGGAAAGGCACACAGGCGCGGCGGATCAACGCGATGTACGGGATTCCGCAGATCGCAACCGGAGACATGATCCGCGAGATGAAGGAGCTGCCCACCGAGCTTGGGCGGGAGCTCAAGATCGTCTACGACCGCGGCGATCTCGTCTCGGACGAGCTCATGATCCGGCTGATCCGCGACCGGCTCTCGCGCGGCGACACGGTCGCCGGCTTCGTTCTGGACGGCTATCCGCGCACCATGGCCCAGGCCGAGGCGCTCGACGAGTTGCTCCGCGAGCTCGGACGCAACCTCGACGTCGTATTCGACTTCCACGTGCCGGATCGAGGGGTGCTCCTGCAACGGCTGCTCCGCCGCGCGACCGAGGAGGGCCGCTCCGACGACACACCCGATGCGATCCGGCGGCGGCTCGAGCTCTACGAGCGTGAGACCGCACCGTTGATCGACTACTACCGGACACGCCAGGCGAACGTCGTCGGCGTCCACGCCGACGGCACCGTCGAGGAGGTCTTCTACGAGATCCAGCAGGCGCTCGACTCGCTCGAGGGGCGGGCCGCGTGATCATCCGCAAGTCCGAGGCCGAGATCGAAGGGATGGCGCGCGCGGGTGCGCTCCTCGCCGAGACGCTCGCGCTCGTCGCCGAGCACCTCGAACCAGGTGTTGAGATGCGCGAGCTCGACCGCATCGCCGACCAGCACCTTGCCTCGAAGGGCGGTTATCCGACCTCGAAGGGCTACAAAGGGTTCCCGGCGGCGCTCTGCATCTCCCCGAACTCGATGGTTGTGCACGGGATCCCGAACGACTATCGCGCGCGGGAAGGCGACCTGATCTCGGTAGACCTCGGCGTGACGCTCGACGGCCTCGTCGCCGACAGCGCCGTGACCTTGCCGGTCGGCGAGATCTCGCCCGAGGCGCAGCGCCTGCTCGACGTCTGCCGCGAGGCGCTCGCCGCGGGCATCGACCAGGCCCGGCTCGGCAACCATCTCTCGGACATCTCCCACGCCATCCAGGTCGTCGTCGAAGGGGCCGGCTTCTCGGTCGTGCGGAGCCTCGTCGGCCATGGCGTCGGCCGCTCGTATCACGAGGACCCGCAGATCCCGAATTACGGCCCGCCGGGACGCGGACCGCTCCTGCAGGAGGGGATGACGCTCGCGATCGAGCCGATGATCACCGCGGGCGAGCCGGATGTCTACGTCCACGCCGACGAGTGGTCGATATCCTCGGTCGACGAGTCCCTCGCGGCCCATTTCGAGCACACCGTCGCGGTCACTTCTGAGGGGCCGAGGGTCCTGACGACGGCCAAAGCCGCTTTGCTACGATGAATTTCGTCCGCGCACGGCTCAGCCGTGCGCGTGTGCACGTCTGAGACTCCTATTACCAGAAGGGATTTTGCCTACCAAGGAAGAGAAGATCGAGGTTGAAGGCGAGGTCGTCGAGGCGCTCCCGAGCACGATGTTCCGGGTGCAGCTGGACGGGGGCCATTCTGTGCTCGCCACCATCTCCGGGAAGATGCGGAAGCACTACATCCGGATCCTGCCGGGCGACAAGGTCAAAGTCGAGCTGAGCCCCTACGACCTCGATCGCGGTCGGATCACCTACAGGCATCGGTGAACTGAAATGAAAGTCCGTCCATCCGTCAAGCCCATGTGCGAACGCTGCCGCGTGATCAAGCGGCACGGTACGACCATGGTCATCTGCACCAACCCTCGGCACAAGCAAAGGCAGGGCTGAGCCATCGCACGCATCGCCGGAGTCAACCTTCCGAACCAGAAGCGCCTCGAAATCGGGCTGACCTACATCTACGGGATCGGCCAGCCGACCGCCCGCAAGGTCGCCGCCGAGCTCGGCCTCAACCCGGACACGAAGGTCAAGGACCTCACCGACGAAGAGGTCACGAAGCTCCGCAACTACATCGACTCGGAACTCGAGGTCGAGGGAGACCTGCGCCGCGACCGGCAGCAGGCGATCAAGCGCCTCTCCGAGATCGGCGCGTACCGCGGCATCCGGCACCGGCGCGGGCTGCCGGTGAACGGCCAGCGGACGAAGACGAACGCACGCAGCCGCAAGGGTGCCAAGAAGACCGTCGGACGCGGCAAGAAGGCGGCGAAGTAGCGTGCCGGGAGCCAGAAGGGCGGCGGCCACGCGCGGCCGCACGCGCCGCCGCGTCCGCAAGAACATCGCCATCGGTCAGGCGCACATCAAGACGAGCTTCAACAACACGATCGTCGCGCTCACCGACCGCGAGGGGAACGTCATCGCGTGGGAGTCGGCCGGCTCCGCCGGATTCAAGGGCTCCCGCAAGTCGACGCCGTTCGCCGCGCAGGTGACCGCCGACGCCGCCGCACGCAAGGGCATGGAACACGGCCTCCAGAAGGTCGAGGTTTTCGTCAAGGGACCCGGTTCCGGCCGCGAGACCGCGATCCGCTCGCTGCAGGCCGCCGGCCTCGAGATCCTGGCCGTCAAGGACGTGACGCCGCAGGCGCACAACGGCGTCCGGCCACGCAAGAGAAGGCGCGTCTAGTGGCACGCGATCTCGGGCCGAAGTGCCGCATCTGCCGCCGCGAGGGGATGAAGCTGTTCCTCAAGGGCGAGCGCTGCCTGACTGAGAAGTGCGCGATCGAGCGCCGCTCGTATCCGCCGGGAGAGCACGGCCGCGGTCGCATCAAGCAGAGCGAATATCTGCTGCAGCTGCGCGAGAAGCAGAAGGCGCGGCGCTACTACGGCCTGCTCGAGAAGCAGTTCCGCAACTACTACGAAAAGGCGGCGAAGCAGTCGGGCGTCACCGGCGAGGAGCTGCTGCGGATGCTCGAGACCAGGCTCGACAACGTCGTCTACCGGCTCGGCTTCGCCGTCTCGAGGGCGCAGGCGCGCCAGCTCGTCCGCCACGGCCACTTCCAGGTCAACGGCCGGCGGGTCAACATCCCCAGCTACCAGGTGCGGCCGAACGACATCGTCACGGTCGCGGCGAGCTCCTCGGCGCAGCAGGTGATCCGGGACGCAACAGATCTCGTCTCGACGGTCGCTCCGTGGCTCCAGGCCGATCACGACGGGCTCACGGGCAAGGTACTGAAGCAGCCCGAGCGCGACGAGATCGACACGCCGGTGCAGGAATCGCTCATCGTCGAGCTCTACTCGAAGTAAGTAACGGAAAGAGGGAACTTTCTTGGCTACACGTGAAATGGACTTCCAGATCCCGAAGATCGTCCACGAGGACGTCGACGACCACCGCGGGGTCTTCGCAATCGAGCCGCTCGACCGCGGCTTCGGTCATACGTTCGGCAACTCGCTGCGGCGCGTGCTGCTCTCCTCGCTGGAGGGAGCAGCCGTGACGTCGGTCAAGGTCGAAGGCACGGCGCACGAGTTCACGACCCTGCCGGGCGTCCGCGAGGACGTGACCGACATCATCCTCAACCTCAAGAACCTCGTCGCGCGGCTGCACGGCGAGTCGCCCGAGATCGAGGTGCACATCGCGAAGAAGGGGCCGGGCTCGGTCACGGCCGCCGACATCGAGGCGCCTGCCGACCTCGAGATCCTCAACCCGGAACTCGAGATCGCGAACCTGTCCGACAAGGGCAGGCTCGAGGTGACGCTGACGATCGGCCGCGGCCGCGGCTACTCGCCGGCAGAGTTCAACCGGGGCCCCCAGCACACGATCGGGGTCATCCCGATGGACTCGATCTTCTCGCCGGTGCGCCGCGTCGCGTACCAGGTCGAGGCTGCGCGTGTCGGGCAGCGGACGGACTACGACAGGCTCACGCTCGACATCACGACCGACGGCTCCGTCGAGCCGAAGGACGCGCTCGGCGAGGCCGCCGAGATCCTGATCCGGCAGCTCGCGATCTTCACCGACCTCGACCGTATCGAGGGCTTCGGCGAGGCTGCGCCCGTCGAGGGCGGTGTCACGCCCGAGGCGGCGCTCGCGCACGGGATGGAGAACTTCCCGATCGAGGAGCTCGAGCTCGGCGTCCGCTCGTACAACTGCCTGAAGCGGGTCGGAATCGAGACGATTGGCGACCTCGTGATGAAGACCGAGCAGGAGCTCGCGGCGATCCCGAACTTCGGCAAGAAGTCGATCGAGGAAGTGCGCGAGACCCTCTCGCAGCACGGCCTCCATCTCCGGGGCGAGAACGGCTCCGGCGGGTTCCCCGAGTAGGGAGGAGGATCGATGCGCCACGCTCGCACGGGAAAGAAGCTCGGCCGCGACTCGGCGCATCGCAAGGCGCTCTACTCCAATCTCACGTGCTCGCTGATCGAGCACGGACGGATCCGCACGACCGAGGCGAAGGCGAAGGCCGTGAAGCCGTTCGCCGAGCAGATGATCACGCTTGGCCGGCGCGGCGATCTCCACGCCCGCCGGCAGGCGCTCTCCGTGCTGCGCTCGCAGGAGACCGTGCACAAGCTCTTCTCGGATGTCGGCCCGCGCATGGCCGACCGCCCGGGGGGCTACTCGCGGATCGTCAAGCTCGGCCACCGGCCCGGCGACGCCGCCGAGATGGTCTATCTCGAGCTCGTCGACTACGAGCCGTAGGAACGAGTTCTAGCTGCTGATCGGGGAGCCGAGCAGGCTGCCGAGTGCTGCGCTGATCGCGGCGATCAACACGCCTGCGAACGTCACCAGACCGAGGGCGCGGACGAACGTGTCCTGGAAGAAGCGGTAGCGGAGGTACGCGAGCGCCAGCAGTTCGAAGGCGACGACGACGACCGCAAAGGTGAGCGCCAGGCGGTAGTCGGCGATCAGGAACGGCAGCGAGTGGAGGATGCCTCCGAGGAAGGTGCCGCCTCCGGTGATCAGCCCGCGCGACCACGGGCTGCCGCGGCCGGTCAACTCTCCCGTGTCGGAGAGCGCTTCCGAGAAGCCCATGCTGATCGCCGCCCCGATTGACGTCGCGAGGCCTGCAATAAAGGCGAACCGGGTGTCGTGCGACGCGAGGACGACTGCGAAGATCGGCGCGAGCGTCGACAGCGAGCCGTCGATGAGCCCGACCATGGCCGGCTGGACACGCTGCAGGAGAAAGGTGTGCTCGTCGGACACTAGTTAGAGTATAGCGAAAGATGTGCAGTGATATAGAGCATAAGGCAGACCTGACAAAACCGGTGAGGCTGACCTGACATGCGGCTCATCCTGACGTTCGAGTACGACGGCACTCCCTTCCGCGGGTGGGCGGTGCAGCCCGGCCTGCCGACGATCGAGGCGTCGCTGCGCCAGGCGCTCGCCGAGACCTTCGCGTCCGTGGAGAACCTCGCGGTCGCCGGCCGTACGGACGCGGGAGTGCACGCGCTCGGGCAGGTCGCCTCCGTCGACGTCGTGGGCGGGCCTCCGCCGGATCGAACCGCTTCCGCGCTCAACCCGCGGCTCCCCGACGAGATCGCCGTCGTCTCTTCTGTCGAGGCGCCGGACGGATTCCACGCCCGCCATTCCGCGCGCTTGCGCAGTTATCGCTACCGGATCTTCACCCGGGCCGCGCCCTCGCCGTTCGAAGCGCGCCGGAGCTGGTGGCATCCGCAGCCGATCGTCGACGACGACGAATTGGCCGCGTCGGCGGCCGCGCTCGTGGGGAAGCACGACTTCCGTGCTTTCACGCCGACGCAGACGCAGCACGAGGTCTTCGTGCGCACCGTCGAGCGGGCGGAGTGGATCCGGCGGGGCGACCACCTGGACTTCGAGATCACGGCGAACAGCTACCTCCGTCACATGGTTCGCAGCCTCGTGGGGACGATGGTGGAAGCGCCGGGCACGATCCCCGAGCTGCTCGACGGCCGCACCCGGTCGGAGGCGGGGGCCACCGCGCCGCCGTGGGGTCTCTATCTCGTCTCAGTCGCGTACTAGAAACGTTGCGATCTCACCTGGCGCGAGCTCGAGAGCGCCGTCGACGTCCTCCTCCTCGTCGAGGCGGATACGCCGTGCGTGGAGGTTCAGCGTCAAAGACTCGGGCTGCGGATTCGGGTTGAACACGCGCAGAACGAGCCCTGTTCCGTCCTCTGCCTCCTTGAACGAGGAAAAGACGACGTCGCCGCCGAGCTCGAGTGGGGGCTCGAACGGGTCGCCGCGCAGGAGCTCCGTCCGGTAGTCCTGGCTGGCCCTCACGAGCGCCGCGTTCGAGAGCTCGTCGCCGTCGAAGCGGAGCGCATACTCGAGAACGTGCCGGCCGCGGCACTGGCCCTCGGGGGTGGCGATGTCGGGCCCTGCACTCGTTGGGCGCGTCGGCAGGCCGGGTGGCCGTGAGATCGTCCCGGCGCAGCGCAGAAGGGTCAGCCGCAGCCCGTCTGCGGCGGCCTCGTACTCCGGGAGGCCCTTTGTCAGCAGGACGAGCGGGCCGAGCGCGACTGCGCCTAGCGTGTGAGCCGTCGGTACCGGTGGCTCCACCCACTCGCCTCGCGGAGGTGGCATGTGGAGCGGGCGCCGGACGACGGCGAACTGGCTCTCGGCCCGCACCTCGTCGACGGGGCTCTCGGACCGGAGGAGGACACGAAGCCGGTGATCGTCCTTCTCGTTCTCGACGACGCTCGTCAGCTCGACGCGGTCGAGACCGGCAGCGACGCGGATCGTCGTCTCGATCCGGATCCCCGGCAGCTCGTGCTCCAGCACGAGCGCTCCGTTCTCGCGTCTGGAGGTGATCAGCCGGGCTGACGTGGGTTCGCCCGAGGGGCAAAACGTGTACAGGTCGCCGACGTCCGCCTCGTCCTCGAACACGAGGAGCTCGGCGATCCTCTCGGGCTCGAACGCCGCCTCTCCCGCAGCGAGCGGCTCGGGACGCCTCCCGCAGAAGCCGTCGAGCTCGACGAGGCTGCCGTCCACGAGTCGACGGCGGCGAAAGGGGAGCGTGTTCACGAGCGCGCCGCCGACCCCGACTGCCTCGCGTTCGACGAAGTCCAGCGTCCGGTCGAGCTGCTCGTAGCGGACGAGCATGTCCCGGTGCACCTCGTCACACGAGCAGCCGCAGATCGAGTCGTGCGGGTGGTTGCGCAGCAGGTCGCGCCACGCGAGCCGCAGGTCGGCGGCCGGATACGGCGCATCCTCGCGCAGAGCCCGCAGCGCAGCGGCCGTCTCGATCGAGAGCAGGCGCCGCTCGGCCCGCTCGTTCGCCTGCTTGAGGTAGACCCGGGCCGAGTTGACGCCCCGCAGGACGTTCTGGAGCCGGCTGCCCACGAGTTCGCCCTCGTACACCGGAAGCCCGTCGGCGGCAGGCGCATGCTCGTCGTAGCGGCCGATCCGGAACGCCGCGTCGAATGTCTCCCCGAGCTCCGCGAGGATTCCCGGAAGCTCCGGCTCGATCGGGAGATGGTCGGAGCCGTTCGCGAGGACGATCTCGTCCCGACCGGCGCCACGGACGCGGTCGCCGAAGCGCTCGACGATCACGCGAACGCGCTCCTCGGCGTCGTGATGCCAGGTCAAGGCGGCGAAGTTGCTGTAGTGGGGGAGCAGCTGGCAGGCAACCACCTCCGCCGCGCCGGCACGCCAGCGGAAGACGACCCCGACGTCGTCGATCTCGTCCCCCAGGCCGCGCGAGAAGAGGAACGTCCGGATGCCGAAGCCCGTAAGGATCTGCGGCAGCTGCGCGGGGTGCCCGAAGCTGTCGGGGAGGTATCCGGCGCCGCTCGGCTCGACCCCGAAGCGGCGGCAAACCCGCCGCCCGAGCAGCAGATTGCGGACGAGCGGCTCGCCGCCGACGAGGATCTCGTCGGGCAGGACGTAGGAGGGCCCGACCTCGATGCGTCCTGCCGCGAGCAGCGCCCGCAGGCGCTCCTCGTTCTCGGGACGCACCTCGACGTAGTCCTCGAGCACGATCGCCTGCCCGTCGAGCGTGAACGACGTGAAGGACGGGTCGCGTTCGAGCGTGTCGAGGACGCCGTCGACGACCGAGCCGAGGCGCAGCCGAAACTGCTCGAACGGCAAGTACCACTCGCGGTCCCAATGGGTATGTGGGACGACGAGATAACGAAACTCCGACACCTCAGGCACGCGCCCTGAGCGTACTGATGCCGCCGATACGATCGACGCATGCGGTTCGAGACCGTGCTCTTCGACCTCGACGGCACCGTTGTCGACTCCGGCGCCATCATCCTCGCCTCGATGCGGCACGCGACCCGCGAGGTGCTCGGTCGCGACTATTCCGACGAAGAGCTGCTGAAGACCGTCGGCGGCCCGGGCCTCGAAGCGCAGATGCGCGCGCTCGCGCCCGACCGGGTGGACCAGCTCGTGGACGTGTACCGCGCGCACAACGAGCCTCTCCACGACGAGCTCGAGGCCTGCGCCGGGATGGAGGACGTGCTCGTCCGCCTCCACGACGGAGGGCGTCGGCTGGGCGTCGTGACGGCGAAGCGCCGAGCGACCGTCGAGCTCGCCTTCGCGCACGTCCCGCTCGGCCACCTCTTCGGGACGATCGTCGGCGGCGACGAGACCGAGCGGCACAAGCCCGACCCGCAGCCGCTCCTCCTCGGTGCAGAGCGCCTCGGCGCAGACCCGGCCGAGACGGCCTACGTCGGCGACTCGCCCTTCGACATCCGTGCGGCGAAGGCGGCTGGAATGTTCGCCGTCGCCGTCACGTGGGGCCGGATCCACGACCGCGGGCGTCTCGAGGCGGAGCAGCCCGATGCGATCGTCGACACCGCCCAGGAGCTCCTTGGCGTCCTCTAGGACCACGACAGCCGCCGCCCGCGCGGCGGAGCTCCGCGACGTGCTCAACCGGGCGCTGATCGCATACCACGTCGAGGACGACCCGATCATGGAGGACGCGGCCTACGACGTGCTCTTCGACGAGCTGGTCGCGCTCGAGGAGGAGCATCCGGAGCTCGTCACGCCCGACTCGCCCACCCAGCGGGTCGGGGCCCCGACCTCCGAACGCTTCCGCAAGGTGCAGCACCTGTCGCCGATGGGCTCGCTCGGCAAGGTGACGACGGACGAGGAGGTAGCGAAATGGGCCGACGATGTGCGGAAGCGGCTCGGCAGGGACGGCGAGGCGGTCGCGTACGTCCTCGAGCCGAAGATCGACGGGCTCGCGATCAACCTCACATATCGCGACGGCGTGCTGGAGCAGGGGGCGACGCGCGGGGACGGGGTCGAGGGAGAGGACGTAACGGTCAATCTCCGCACGATCCGCGCGATTCCGCTGGCGATGGCCGGCGAGAAGCCGCGGGGCACCGTCGAGGTGCGCGGCGAGGTCTACATGCCCCTCTCCGGCTTCAACGCGCTGAACGAGCGGCTCGTGGCCGAGGACAAAAAGCCGACGCCGAACCCGCGCAACGCCGCGGCGGGATCGCTGCGCCAGAAGGATTCCACGATTACCGCGTCCCGGCCCCTCTCCTTCTGGGCGTACGCGGTCGGCGTCCACGACGGAGTCGAGCTGGCGACTCAGTGGGAGACGCTGGCGTGGCTGCGTGCGCACGGCTTCCCGACCAATCCGTTCGCCGAGCGGGTGGAGACGGTGGATGACGTCGTCGAGCGCGCCCTCGCCTGGGAGACGAAGCGCGCCGAGCTCGACTACGAGATCGACGGGATCGTGATCAAGGTCGACTCCTACGCCCAGCAGGCGCGCCTCGGCTCACTGCATGGGCGGCCGCGGTGGTCGCGCGCCTTCAAGTGGGCGCCGCTCACGGCCGTGACGCGGCTGAAGCAGATCATGATCCGCGTCGGTCGCACCGGTGCGCTCAATCCGTGGGCGCTGCTCGAGCCGGTCGAGGTAGGCGGCGTCACCGTTTCGCGCGCGACGCTGCACAACGAGGAGGACATCAACCGCAAGGGCATCCGCCAGGGCGACGACGTGATCGTCCAGCGGGCGGGCGACGTCATTCCGCAGGTCGTCGGCCCCGCGGGACCCCACCGGCGGGGAACGAAGCAGTTCCGGATGCCGACCAATTGCCCGCTCTGCGGCACGGAGATCGTGAAGCCGGAGGGCGAGGCGGTGCACCGCTGTCCGAACCGGGCGTGCCCTTCGCGCGGTCTCGAGACGCTGATCGCGTGGGTCCAGGGGCCGGCGGACGTCGACGGCGTCGGGGAGCAGACGATCCGGACGCTCTGGGAGAAGGGGCTCGTCCGCTCGCTCCCGGACCTCTACCGCCTGCAAAAGGAGCAGCTGCTCGAGCTCGACGGTTTCGGCGAGATCTCGGCCACGAACGCGATCGAGCAGATCGAGGCGTCGCGGACGCGAGTTCCCTTCTCCCGCGTCCTGCTCGGGCTCAACATCTCCGGGATCGGCTGGGTGCTCGCGCAGAACCTCGCGCGTCACTTCCTGACGGTCGATGCGCTGATGGCGGCGTCTCCCGAGGAGATCGCCGAGGTCGAGGGCTTCGGCGCCGATCGGGCAGAGCTCGTCGCGGAGTGGTTCGCCGACGAGGAGAACCGCGCGCTCGTCGAGGAGCTCCGCGGCCTCGGCCTGCGCTTCGAGGCGGGGGAGGACGAGCGGCCGCGCGAAGGGCCGCTGACCGGCAGCACGTACGTGATCACCGGCACGCTCGAGGGCTTCTCCCGCGAAGACGCGAAGGCGAGGCTCGAGGCGCTCGGCGCGCGGGTGACCGACTCCGTCTCCGCCAAGACGACGGGCCTCGTGGTGGGTGAGGAGCCGGGCGCCTCCAAGCTCACGAAGGCGCAGAAGGCCGAGGTGCCGATCCTCTCGGAAGCCGACCTCCTCGCGCTGCTCGGCGACTAGCCCGCCGCGGCGCGCGCGAGCACCTGGGCGAAGCGGTTCTGCGAGTCCTCCGCACTCAGCGTCCGCACGGGGCTGCCGTTCTCGAGGATCGAGAAGACGTAGCGGTCGCCCACGAAGCCCGACAGCGCAGAGGCGTTGGCGGTCGTCCCCGTCTTCGCGCGCACGAGTCCGCGCGCCGGTCTCAGCCGCATGCGGTGCTCGAGCGTTCCGGTCTCGCCGGCGATCGGCAGAGCCGCGACGACGTACGGCCGCAGGTCGGCGTCCTGCCACATCGTCCGCAGTAGGGCCGACAGTCCGAGCGGCGTCCAGCGGTCGAGGAGCGAGAGGCCTGAGCCGTCGACCGTGCGGACACCGGCGAGCGGCACGCCGGCCGCGCGCAGCAGGCCCCGCTCGACCGCGGCGCCGGCGGCCGCCGAGCCGCCGTTGCCCTGAACCGCGCCCACCTCCTTCAGCAACATCTCGGCGTAGAAGTTGTCGCTCACGACGTCCATGTGGCGGAGGAGAGCGGACAGCGGTGCCGACTGAACATCGGCCAGCGGAGCAGCCTGCGCCGACGCGACGCCGAGTCCGGTGCCGCCGTGGATGGTCACGCCGGCGCGGCGCAGGCCGCTCCTGAAGAGCTGGGCGGCCATCAGCGCCGGGCGCGTCGTCTCGAAACGGCCGGTCCAGCCGCGATTGACGATCAGAGCCGAGAGAGCCGGCGACTGGTGAAGGTAGAAATCCGGCTTCCAGCCGAGTCCGGTACGGCGCGTGTCGAACCAGCTCTCGTCGCCGACGATCCGGCCGCTCACGTGCTTGATCCCGGCCGCGACGACCTGGCCGGCGAGCTTGTTGACCTGGGCGGCGGACAGAGCAGGATCGCCGTAGCCCTTGAGCACGAGGTCGCCCAGCCACGTCGCTCCGCTGCGCCGTCCCTCGCCCAGCACGTCGGTCTCGATGCGAAAGGACGGACCGAGTGCGGTCAGCGCCGCATACGTCGTCGCGAGCTTCTCGTTCGACGCGGGTCTGAGCGGGAGGTGCGAGTTGTGGGCGAAGAGGAGCTCGCCCGTGTGGAGATCGAGGACGACCGCGCCCGTGCGAGACGGGCTCACGTACCTCGCGTGCAGCGCCCTGGCGAGGTGCGTCTGGAACACGCTGCGAGACCCCGCCTCCGCGGTGGGGACGAGGCACAACGCGACGACTGCCACTGCAACGGCACGAGAACGGAGAGCCACGGCCGTCCCATTGTTCAAGCATGAGGCGAAACGTCAAGTCGAAGTGGGTCGGCCCAGGCGGGAAGATAGGCCGTGCGGCCCATTCCGGAGCTCGCCTCGCCGCTGGATAATCCTGGTCCATGCCGCTGCGAGAAGAAATCGCCGACCTCCTGAGGATGCCCGAGGACGGAGCCGGCGCGCCGACCCTCGACGCGATCGAGTCGACGCTGACAAACGGCTACGCCGAGGCGCTCGAGCTCGAGGCGAAACGCTCAAAGATCGAGCGACGCCTCGGCGAGGTTGCGCGCGACGCAGGCGACGAGGCGAAGGTCCGTGAGTTCGCCCGGCTCTCCGGATGCCTCAAAAGCGCCGACGGCGAGCTCGCGCGGCTCCGCTCGCTCCTGCGCAATCTCCAGGCCCGCCGCCGGCTCGCCCTCAGCGGACAGGCCTAGACGATTCCGCTCCGCACGGCGTAGACGGCCGCCTGGATGCGGTTGTCGATCTGGAGCTTCATGAGGATGTTCGAGATGTGGTTCTTGACGGTCTTCGGGCTGATGTGGAGCTCGGCCGCGATGACGGCGTTGTCCTTGCCGTTCGCGATCAGCTTCAGCACCTCGATCTCGCGCTGCGAGAGCTCGGCGCGGATCATCTCCTCGATCTCGGGCTGAGCGCTCGTGGCCCGGATCCGCTGCAGCACCTTCGCCGCGATGTGCGGGGAGATCAGCGCCTCGCCGCGCGCGGCGGCCCGGATTCCCGAAACGAGCTCCTGAATGGAGGCGTCCTTGAGGAGGTAGCCGCATGCACCGGCGAGGATGGCATCGGTGACATCGGAGTCCTCGTCCGAGATCGTCAGCATCACGACCCGGGTGAGCGGCGAGACCTCCGCGATGTGCCGCGTCGCCTCGACGCCGCCCATCGCCGGCATGTTCAGATCCATGACGACGACGTCCGGCGTCAGCTCGCGCACATGCACGACCGCCTCCGCACCCGTCGCCGCCTCTCCGACGATCACGAGCTCCTGTTCCTCGAGGAGGTTCCGCAGGCCGGTGCGGAAGAGATCGTGGTCGTCGACGAGGAGCACACGGAGTGGCTCCGTCTGCCGCCGGTCTTCGGCCGTTTCCACCAGCTCCGTCACAGCGATTCCCCCTCCCGCGGCGCCAGTGTACTCAGGAAAGCGTGATGGTGACGGTGCGGCGTCCCCAGGCCGCGCACTGGGTCGGCGTCATCCAGAGGTCGATGGTCGCCCCCTGGATCCCGCTGCCGACGTCGGCGGCGACGCCGTTGCCGTAGCCCGGGACGTACATCCGGGTGCCGAGCGGGATGACGGAGGGATCGACAGCGACGACCCCTTGCCCCACGGGCATCCCGGTTGCGGTGGTGCCCGGCAGGTCGTAGCACGTTGCACTCACGACGAGCTGCCGCTTGCCTGTCGGCGGGGACGCCGTGGGCTGCTGCAGTTGCTGCGACTTCTGCTGGGCGGCCTGTGCCGTCGCTTCGACACTGCGGACCTGCGCAGCCTGCATCTGCGCGCGGGCTTGCAAGGAGGAGACGTAGGCGCGCCGGGACGCGACTGTCGCCGCGAGGCTCTCTTCGGCCTGACGCGCCGCGCCGAGCGCGAGGTCGAGCTTGCTCTCCTCGACCGCGAGCCGGCGCTGCGACCGGACCAGACGTTGGCGTGCGTTCGTCGTCGTCTCCACGATCTGCTTGCCCTGGTCCGCCACGCGGGACAGATCATCGAGCTGATCCAGGCCACCGGTGAGCGACCTCGCTCCCAGCATGATGGCGACTGCGTTGACGTCGCCTTGCTCGTACAGGGCGCGTAGCTCGACGGCCAGGTTGCGCCGGCCCGCCCTGAGCGATGCACGGTCGGCGCCGAGCTCCGCACGGAGAGAGGCGCGGCGCTCCCGCATGGCGGTCGCCGCGCTCTCGAGGGAGGCAAGCCGGGCACGCCACCCTTCGAGCCGCGAGTCGAGTGCGTACAGACTCAGCAGCGCCTGATGCGCCTGCGCGTCGAGGTCTCGAGTCGAGGCGTCGGTGGGGCGCGTCCCGCCTGAATCCGCGATGCCCGGAGCCGCGAGCGTGGCCGACGCAGCCGCGAGGGCGAGCGCCGCGGCGACACCGCCGAAACGCGCGGCACGAGATCTCCTCCCTCGGAGCATGACGGCGCACCGTACTCGACTCTGCAACCTTCTGCAGCAGCTGCCGCGGCCCACCCAGAGAGGCGTTGTGCCAAATTGCAGCATTTTCATGACGGTTCTCCATTGCGGGCATCCGGCAGGCTTGTTACCGTCCACCGCTCGTGACGGGCGGGAGGACGTCATTACGCGTGCTGCGGTGGCAGGTTGCGCTCTCGGCACTTCTGATCGGCCTGCTTTTGGCGGGCCTGTTCGGGGCGTCCGCACCCGGCGCGCGCGCCGACGGGATCAGCGCGAAGCGCGCTGAGGCCCAGGGCGTACTCGTCAAGTTGCAACGCCTCGACGCCGCCGCGCAGCGGGCCAACAGCCGCTACCAGGTAGCGAGCCAGAAGCTCCGGAACGTCGAGCACCAGCTCCGTGTGAACCGGCAGGCGCTCGGCGTGGCGCGCGTGAACTTCGGTCGCGCGGAGCGCACACTCTCCAGGCGGCTGGTCGCGATCTACACCTCGGAAGAGCAGCAGTCGTCGCTCGCAGTCATCCTCGGGGCCCGCAGCCTCGACGACCTCATCTCCCGGATCGAGACGGTGAACTCCATCTCGAAGCAGGACGCGGCTCTCATCCACCAGGTGCTCGGATACCAGCACCAGATCGTGCACCGCCGAACCCTGCTCAGCCGGCAGCGTGTCCGGCAGCACCGGCTGGTCGAGGCACGGGCAGCGGAGCGCAACAGCATCGGGGGGCGGCTCGCCTCCGAGCATCGTCTCTACAACTCGGTCCGCTCTCAGATCCAGAACATGATCTCCGCGCAGCAGGCGCAACAGGCCGTGGCTGCTCGTGCAGCAAGTACCGCAGCCCAGGCCCAGGCGGCAGCACCGAAGGGCAGCTTCGGCGTCGGCAATCCGGTCAGCAGCTCGATCCCCGGGGATCGCTACAGCGGCGCCGTCGGGATCGCGGAGCGGTACCTCGGCGTCCCCTACGTGTACGGCGGCGCGAGCCCACGTGGATTCGACTGCTCCGGGCTGGTCATGTACGTGTACGCCCAGCTGGGCGTCTCACTGCCGCATTACACGGTCGCGCAGTACAACTACGGGGACTCCGTCTCGGTGCCCCGCGACCAGCTCGAGCCGGGCGACCTCGTCTTCTTCGCCGGGCTCGGCCACGTCGGGATCTACGTCGGCAACGGCCAGTTCATCCACGCGCCACACACCGGCGACGTCGTCCGTATCGACAGCCTCAGCGAGGGCTGGTACTCGTCCGAGTACTACGGCGCGAAGCGGATTCTCGGCTAGCCCTCCGGCTGCGCGGCGTACAGCTGCTCGATCTCGTCCGCGAAGTGCTCGTGGATGACCCTGCGGCGCAGCTTGAGCGTCGGCGTCACCTCACCCTCCTCCTGCGAGAAGTCGCGAGGGAGGATGGTGAATCGCTTGATCTGCTCGACTCGCGTCCGGTCTCGGTTGACGTCGTCCACGAGCTCCTGCACGACCTTCTGCGGCTCGCGGTTGCTCGACGCGATCTCCACCTCGTCGAGCGTCACGAGCGCCGTCACGAAGGGGCGCCGATCGCCGACGACGAGCGCCTGCGAGACGAAGCGCGAGGACTTGAGAGCGTTCTCGAGATTCTGGGGCGCGATGTTCTTGCCGCCGGCCGTGATGATCAAGTCCTTCTTCCGGTCGGTGATCCGCAGGAAGCCCTCTTCGTCGAGGACGCCGACGTCGCCGGTCCGTAGCCAGCCGTCGTCGGTGAGCGCCGCGGCCGTCGCCTCAGGCTCCTTGTAGTAGCCGGCGAAGACCGAGTCGCTTCGGATCAGGATCTCGCCGTCCTCGGCGAGCCGGACTTCCGCACCGTCGACGGGCCGGCCGACGGTTCCGATCCGGAAGTCCCCGGGCTCGTTGATGGTCGCCGAGCTGGCGGTCTCGGTCAGGCCGTAGCCCTCGACGACCGGCACGCCGAGCGCATGGAAGAACTCCATCACGTCCGTGGAGAGGGGCGCCGCTCCCGAGACCCCAACGCGCAGGCGGCCGCCCAGCCGCTCGCGCACCTTCGCGAACACGAGCCTGTCGGCGATCCGCTCCTGGAGCGCCAGGAGGCCTCCCACGCGGGCTCCCTCCCGCCGTGCGCGGCTCGTGCGGGCGCCGACCCCGAGCGCCCACAGCCCGATCCGCCTGCGCAGGCCGCCGGCGCGATCTATTTCGCCGAGCGTGTTCGCGTGAACCTTTTCGTAGACGCGGGGGACCGACGGCAGGATTGTCGGCCGCACTTCCTTCAGCGCCTCCGGGACCCGCGCGACGTCGGCGACGAGCGCCACCGTCGCGCCACGATTGGACGCTGCCTGGTGCGCGAGCCGGCCGTAGCTGTGGGCGAGCGGAAGGAACAGGAGCACGACGTCTCCCGGCTGGTTCATGCCCTCCACGACACGGATGGCCGCCGTCACGAGGTTCCGGTGCGTGAGCATGCAGCCCTTCGGCGGTCCGGTGGTGCCGGAGGTGTAGATCAGCGTTGCGAGGTCGTCCTCGGCGACCGGCTCCGGCTGCAGATGCCTTGCGAGGCGCCCGTCCGCCTCGAGCTTCTCGAGCCAGTCGAACGGGATGATCTCGCGGAGGCTGGGCAATGCGCCGCGGATCGACACGAGCTTCCGGGTCTGCTCGTCGTCCTCTGTGAATGCGAGCACGGCTTCGGAGTGCCCGAGGACGTATTCGCACTCCTTGGCCGTGCTCGTGGGATAGAGGCCGACCACGACCGCACCGATCGACATCACGGCCCAGTCGAGCAGGATCCACTCGAGCCGGGTGCGCGACAACACGGCCACGCGGTCACCGTGGCGCACGCCGCGCGCCAGCAGCCCGCGCGCGAGCTCGTCGACTCGCCCGGCGGCCTCCTCCCAGGAAACCGACCGCCAGCCGTCCGCGGTCTCCTCGAGATACGCGGGCTCGTCCGGCGCTTCGCGGACGACGTCGTGCCAGAGCTCTGGTGCTGTGCGCCTTTCCATGCACGGAATCGTATGCAGGGAAGCCGATGAGAATCGAGAAGTCCGCCGGTCCCCGACTAAACTGGGACCTTCTATGCGGACCATTTGGAACGGATCGATCAGCTTCGGCCTCGTCAACATCCCCGTGGGGCTCGCGCTCGCGACCCAGCGGCAGGACGTGTCGTTTCGCACGCTCCATCGCGAGTGCGGCACGCCGATCAAGCAGAAGCGCTGGTGCCCGGTACACGAGCGCGACGTCGAGCCGGACGAGCTCGTCAAGGGGTGGGAGTTCGCGAAGGGCCAGTACGTGCTGGTCGAGGAGTCCGATCTCGAGGCTGTCGCGTTGACGCGCTCGCAGTCGATCGCGATCCTCCGCTTCGTCCGCCTCGAGGACGTCGATCCCCTCTACTTCGACCGCACGTACTACCTCGCACCTGCCGACGCCGACGCGCAGCGGAAGCCTTACGTCCTGCTGCTGCGGGCGATGGAGGACTCGGGAATGGCGGCGGTCGGCAAGTTCGTCCTCTGGGGTAAGGAGAACCTCTGCCTGATCCGCGCCAAGGCGGGCACGCTTCTGCTCGAGACGCTCTTCTTCGCCGAGGACGTCCGCGCGAGGGACGAGATCGAGGACGCCGTCGCCGAGACCGACGTCCAGGAGGCGGAGCTGAAGCTCGCCGAGCAGGTGATCTCGAGTCTCGCCGGCGACTGGACCCCGGAGGACTTCGAGAACGACTACCGCCGCGACCTCGCGCAGATGCTCGAGGCGAAGCTCGCCGGCCAGGAGATCGTCGCGCCGGAACCCGTCACCGAGGCACCCGTTATCGACCTGATGGAGGCGCTGCGCCAGAGCGTCGCCGACGCGCAGAGTCGGCGTTCCGAAAAGGGCTCCAACGGGAAAGCCGCCTCGAAGGGCGGCTCCCGGTCTCGCAAGGCGCCGGCGAAGAAGTCCGCCTGACGCTCGGATAATCGGCTAGTGCTGGGGCTGCGTGGCCGTGGCCCCGATTGCCTGCAGCTGGGCCTGGAAGAGGTACTTGTCGATCTTCCCCTGATAGATCGGCACGCCCTCTTCGACGCACACCCGGATCACCTCCTGCCGGTCGATCTTGAGCTCCGCCGACAGTTCTTCGGGCGTGAGGTGATTCGCCATCGACTCGTGTCTCCTTCCGGAACGAAAAAACCCGCCGCGCGCAACGCGCTGGCGGGCTAGATCGCACCCTCGCTTGTGGTCTCTGCGGACATCACTCCGCCCGCCCTGCAGAAGCATTCATCGGCACGAAGAATAAGCCTCGATGGTGACGGACCGCAAACACCGGCTTGACGGATTCGAGGAGCGCGAGCTCGAGTGGCGCGGAACCCGGCTTGGCTACGCGGTCGGCGGAGATGGTCCGCCGCTCGTTCTCGTGCACGGGCTCGGTGGGACGATCGAGAACTGGCGGGCACTCGCGCCTCCACTGGCTGCGCGTCACCGCGTCATCGTCCCGGATCTACCCGGCCACGGCCACTCGGGTTTGCTGACCGAGGCTCGCGACGTCGACGCGCTGGGCGAAGCCGTGCTCGGGATTATCGGCGCCGAGGAGACGCGCGGCGCGGTGTGGATCGGCCACTCGCTCGGTGGTGTCGTCGCACTCCGCGCCGCGGTGCTGCAGCCGGATGCGGTGCGCGGCATCGTCCTCGCCGCGTCGGCCGGGATCGGTTCGGCCACACGTGCCGCGCAGGTGACGCTCGCGGTTCTCGGCGTCGCGAGGCCCGGCCGCCTGATCGCGCCGCACCGCAATGCGTGGGCGGCCTCGCGGCTCGGCCGCCGCGCCGCGTTCGGCTGGTGGGCCGTGGCGGACCCCGACGCACTCGAGCCCGAGCTCGCCGAGGCATTCCTCGTCGGGCCCGCGCACCACACGGATACGCGTCAGGCGGGACGTGCGCTTCTCGCCTCGGACCCGCGCACCGAGCTCGACCGCGTTGCGTGTCCGTGTCTCTGCCTCTGGGGAGCGAGTGACAACTGGGTCCGGCTCGGCGACGGGATGGAATACGCGCGCCGCCTCCGCGCGCCGTTACGCGCGATCGCCGGCTGCGGCCACCTCCTGATCGGCGAGCGACCGGAGGTCTGCCTCGCGGCGATCGACGAGTTCGTCGCTTCGCTGGACTAGCCGGTCGCGGCGGGAGCCTCGAACGGGATCACCTCACCACCTTCCTCTTCGTCGCGGCGCGGCCCTCCGCCGAGGAACTCGACCCGCCGGGCAACCACTTCGATCGCGCTCCGCCGCTTCCCGTCCTCCTCCCACGAGCGTGACTTGAGCCTGCCGTCGACGGCGATCCGCCGTCCCTTGCCGAGGTACTCGGCGCACAGCTCCGCCTGCCGGTCCCAGGCCGACACTGTCACGAAGTCCGCGCCGCCCTCCCGGCTCGCGCGGTCGACCGCGAGCACGAAGCTCGCCACCCTCTTGTCGGGCCCGACCTCGCGCAGCTCGACCTCGGTCGCGAGGTTCCCGATCAGCGTCACCACGTTCACGTTCGCCTCCGTCGTCGCTCGCACCGAACCTAGGCGGAAAGCCGTCACGCGCGCGTGCCGTCTCCGTAAGAGCTTCCTGGCTTTGCGGATAGACTCCGGCCTTCTATGGGGATGTTCTCTGGATTGACCGGCTTCGGCGGCCGCGATATGGCCGTGGACCTCGGCACGGCGAACACGCTCGTCTACGTCCGCGGACGCGGCATCGTCCTGTCGGAGCCCTCGGTCGTCGCAATCGACCAGCGCTCGGGCGAGGTGCACGCCGTCGGTGTCGAGGCGAAGCGGATGCTCGGGCGGACGCCGGGGACGATCCAGGCCATCCGTCCTCTGAAGGACGGAGTGATCGCCGACTTCGACGTCACCGAGCAGATGCTCCGCCACTTCATCCAGAAGGTGCACCAGCACCGCTTCGCGCACCCGCGAGTCGTCGTCTGCGTCCCCTCCGGCGTGACGGGCGTCGAGAAGCGGGCGGTCGAAGAGGCCACGCTCTCGGCCGGCGCGCGCCAGGCCTATCTCATCGAGGAGCCGATGGCGGCCGCGATCGGCGCCGGGCTCCCCGTTGCCGAGCCGACCGGGAACATGATCGTCGACATCGGCGGCGGCACGACCGAGGTCGCGGTCATCTCGCTCGGCGGGATCGTCGTCTCGCAGTCGCTCCGCGTCGGCGGCGATGAGATGGACGAGGCGATCATCAACCACATCAAGCGCGACTACAAGCTCCTGATCGGCCAGCAGACGGCCGAGGAGATCAAGCTCGAGATCGGCTCCGCGTGGGATCTGAGGGAGGAGCTGCAGGCGGAGGTACGCGGGCGCGACATGCTCACCGGCCTGCCGAAGACGGTCATCCTCACCTCGGAGGAGGTGCGGCGCGCTCTCGACGAGCCGGTCACACAGATCATCGAGGCGATCAAGTCGACACTCGACAAGACGCCGCCGGAGCTGGCCGCGGACATCATGGACCGCGGCATCGTGCTCGCCGGCGGCGGCTCGCTCCTCACCGGGCTCGACGAGCGGCTTCGCCACGAGACGCAGATGCCGGTTCATCTCGCAGAGAGCCCGCTCACGTGCGTTGCGGTCGGCTCGGGCCGCAGCCTCGAGGAGTTCGAGGCGATCCACCGCAGCAACAAGGCCCGCAGCCGTAACGGTCGCCGCTACTAGGTCCGATCGGACCAGATCAGTCGGCAGACGGGCGCGGTAACCTGTGTCGGTGGCTCCACCCAGTCGCAGTGCGCGCGCGGCGGTGCTCGCCTCTTCGGTTCAGCGCTCCAAGCCGAGCCCGTACCCCTCGAAGGCACGCAGCGCGCTTATCCGCAGGGCGATCGTGATCGTCCTCGTCCTCGTGGCGTTGACGCTGATCACGATCTCGTTCCGCTCGCCGACCACGGGAGCGCTGCACAGCGTGCAGGGCGCAGGATCGACCGCGTTACGCCCCTTCCAGATCGCAGCGACGCGAATCGCGCAGCCGTTCCGCGACGCGTACGACTACGTGGACGGCCTCGCCAACGCCAGGGCGGAGAACCAGAAGCTGAAGAAGATCAACGCAGCGCTCAGGGCGGGTGAGCTGAGCGCCGCCGCCAGGATGGCGAAGTTTCCCGCCTACGCGAAGCTCTTCCAGCTCGAGCACAGCCGTTCCTTCCCGAACGGCTACCGCGCGATCAACGTCGGCGTCACGTCCTTCCCGGGAGGCCCGTTCGCTCACACCCTGGAGATCGGCACCGGCTCATCCTCGGGCGTCCGCCAGAACTCGCCGGTCGTGAGCGGCGACGGGCTCGTCGGGATCGTCTCGAACGTCTTCCGGGATTCGGCCCTCGTGACCCTTATCACCGATCCGAGCAGCTTCGCCTCGGCGCGCGACCTTCAAACCGGCGTTCGCGGCGGCGTCCAGGTGGGGCCGGGAGGAGGAGGCACGCTCGTGCTCACCGAGGTGGCGAAGCAGAAGGTCGTCCACAAGGGTGACGTGATCGTCACCGATGGGACGCACAGCAAGCAGTTCCCGTCCCTCTACCCGTACGGGATCCCGATCGGCCGGGTTTCGTCGGTAGGCGCCACCGACACGGCGGTGTACCTGCAGGTGCAGGTGCAGCCGTACGCCAATCTCGGCTCGACCGACGCCGTCGCCGTACTGGTGCCGAAGAAGCCTCATCGATGACCCTCGGCGACGGCGTCAAGGCCGCCGCCCTGCTCTTCGTTGCGGCGATTGCTCAGGTCTCGATCTTCTCCCAGGTACATGTCTTCGGCGCCGTTCCGGACGTCCTGCTCGTCACGCTCGTCGGGTTCGCCCTGCTCCGCGGCAGCGTCGCCGGCGCCGTCGGCGGCTTCTTCGCGGGACTGCTCGTCGACACCGCGTCTCTCGGCACGCTCGGCCTCACGTCACTCGTGTTGACCCTCGCGGGCTACTGGATCGGACGGTACGGAGAGACGACCGGCCGCGACCGCGCACATGCACCGTTTCTCTCGGTGGCCGTCGTGACCGTTCTCTACCAGTTCGGCCTGCTCGTCGTGCATTTCGTGCTCGGAGAGAGCGCGCCCGCCGGAGCGGTAGTGCGCAGCCTCGTTCCCGCGATCGTCCTCAACCTGATCCTCACCGCACCGATCTACGCGCTCGTGCGCCGGCTGTTCCGCCCGGCCCAGCGGGAGGAGCTGACGGCGGAGGTGCAGCTCCTTGGCTAGCACCACGACGCGGCCCCCGGCCGACACTCGCTCCCGTCGCCGCCCGCCGGACGAGCCCGAGGCCGAGCAGAGCTCGGTCGAGCAGTATCGGCTGACGCCGAAGCTCGCCCGGCGCGTCGCGCTCCTCGGAGGGCTCGTCGTGATCGGATTCGCCGCTCTACTCATGCGGCTGTGGGCACTGCAGGTGCTTTCCGGCTCGCACTACGCCGCGAAGGCCCAGGCCAATCAGGTTCGCACGGTGAGAGTGCAGGCGCCGCGGGGGCTGATCCTCGACGACTCCGGAAAGATCCTCGTCGCCAACGAGCCGGTCACCTCGGTCGAGCTCTCACCCTCCGGCCTGCCGCAGGACTACTCGCGTCGAGTGGCCGAGATCCGCTCGCTCGCCCGCGTCGCGGGCGTGTCGGTCCGGCACATCACGAAGCTGATCGTCGGTCGCCGGGTCGCCGGTGACATGCTCGACCCGGTCGTCGTCCGCACCGAGGCGACGGGGCCGATGCTGACGTACTTCGAGGAGCGCGCCGCCGCCTTCCCCGGCCTGACGCTGGCCCGAAGCTACATCCGCCGGTATCCGCACGGGTCGGTCGCCGCTCAGCTGCTCGGCTACGACGGACAGAACACCCACTCGGCAGGCAACGTGATCGGCCTGACCGGAATCGAGGAGGCGTTCGACCGATTCCTGCGCGGTGTTCCCGGTGAGGCGCGCGTCCACGTCGACTCGCTCGGTCGTGTCCGCAGTCCGCGTTTGCTGGCGACGGCCCCGCAGACCGGGCAGACCGTCCGGCTCACGATCGACACGAAGCTGCAGGTCGCCGCCCAGAACGCGCTCCAGTACGGGATCCAGGCCGCCATCAACCAGGGTCAGTGGGCGGCCGACGGCGGCGCGATCGTCGCGCTCAACCCGCAGGATGGCTCGATCCTCGCGCTCGCCTCCTCACCGACGTACAACCCGTCGGTCTACAGCGGGCGCGTGACGAATCACAAACTGGCTGCCCTGGGGCTCACACCCGGCACCGCCCGCGCGCGGAATTACCCGTCCGTCGATCGCGCCGTCGACGGAACCTATCCGCCGGGCTCGACCTTCAAGCCGCTCACGGCCATCGCCGCGCTCGAGGAGCATCTGATCAAGCCGTACGCGTTCTATCCCTGCACGGGAACGTACGTCGCGCCCCAGGACAGCTCCCATCACGTCTGGCACAACTGGGACCGCTTCGTCGACCAGGGCATGGACCTGCCGACGGCGATCGCCCAGTCGTGCGACACATACTTCTACCGCGCCGCCGACAAGTTCTACGCGCTGCCGCCCGACCGCGGCCAGCCGCTCCAGAAGTGGGCGCGCCGCTTCGGCTTCGGCCAGATGAGCGGCAGCGACCTCGGCCCGCAGTCGCCCGGTCTCGTGCCGACGAGGGACTATCTGCGCCACAGGTTCACGAAGAGCAACGACACGAATTGGCGGATCGACCGCCTCTGGAAGCCCGGTGACTCGCTCAACCTCGCGATCGGCCAGGGCAACCTGACCGTGACGCCGCTCCAGATGGCGCGCTTGTACGCCGCGATCGCGAACGGCGGCAAGCTCGTCACGCCGCACGTGCTCATGGACGTCGAGAACGCGAACGGAACGATCGTACCGACGACTGCGCCGGCTGCCCCGCGCCTGGTCAAGGGTCTCAATCCGGCTGACCTCGACGTCGTCAAGCAGGGACTCTTCGAGGGCACGCACGACCCGTTCGGCACCTCGTACGGCGTCTTCGGCAACTTCCCCGTCCCGATCGCCGGCAAGACCGGGACCGCGCAGAAGCAAGTCCAGATTCCGGGATTCACGGGCGAGCGCGACCAATCCTGGTGGTGCGGTTATGGTCCCGCGAACGACGCGAAGCTCGTCGTCTGCGCCGTGATCGAGAATGGCGGTGAAGGCGGCACGGCTGCCGCGCCGGCAGCCGAGCGGGTGTTCGCCAAGTTCTTCAACGTGCCGGTGCCTCCGACAGGATTCATCCACTCCGACTGATGCTCGAGTACGCGGGATCACAACGGTCAGGGCTCCGCACGGAACGGGAGGCGCCGCGTCTGCTCGCCGTCGTCCGCTCCCTCGACTGGATCCTGCTCCTCGGCGTAGCGGGGCTCGTCGTCGTGGGCCTCTGGGCTGTCGCCGGCGTCACGAAGTTCGCGCTCCCGAGCGATCCGAGCTACTACCTCAACCGCCAGATCCTCTATGCGTGCGTGGGGGCCGTCGTCCTCTTTGCGGCAGCCCTCATCGATCCCGACCTCTACCGCCGCTACTGGCGCGCGATCTTCATCGGCACCTCGGTCGTCATCGCGTTCGTCCTGCTCATCGGGCATGCCTCGCACGGCTCGACGCGCTGGATCAGCCTCGGCTTCTTCACGTTCCAGCCCTCGGAGTTCGGGAAGCTTCTGTTCGTGCTCGCGCTCGCGGGCATGCTGGCCGAGCGGCAGCGCGATCTCGGCTCGTGGGGGACGACGCTGCGGGTCGTCGGGCTCGGCCTCGTGCCCGTCCTGCTCGTCTTCGCCCAGCCCGACCTCGGCACCGCGCTCGTCTACCTCGCGGCACTCGCCGCGATGCTGTTCGTCGCGGGTATCCCGTGGCGGCATCTCACGGTGCTCGGGGCCGTCATCGTGGTCGTGGTCGTCGGTGTCCTGTGGGCAGGCCCCGCGGCCGGCGTCAACATGCTCAAGCCCTACCAGCAGCATCGTCTGACCTGCTTCTGGCATCCGTCGACCTGCTCCGTGGACGCCCGCTACAACCTCGAGCAGTCGCTCGCGGCGGTCGGTTCCGGCCAGATCCGGGGGCGCGGCCTGAACGGGTCGAGCCAGGTGAAGCTCGGCTTCCTGCCGGAGAGCGGCACCGACTTCATCGGCGCCGGCTTCGCCGAGCAGCGCGGCTTCGTCGGGATGGCGCTCCTGCTCGGGCTCTACCTCCTCGTCCTTTGGCGCGGCCTGCGCGTCGTCACCGTCGCGCGCGACCTCTTCTCGGCCATCGTCGCCGGCGGGATCGTGGTGGCGCTCCTGTTCCAGATCTTCGTCAACATCGGAATGACCATGGGGATCGCGCCGATCACCGGCATCCCCTTGCCGTTCGTCAGCGTCGGCGGCTCGTCGCTGATCGCGAACCTCGCCGCGATGGGCGTTCTGCTCGCGATTCACGCCCGCGGTCGCGTCTCGCGCTACTCGCGTCGTCGCTGATGGCCCGCCTTCCGGTCTCCGCCCGGGCGATCGGGAGGCTGGTGAGGGACATCGAATCGGCACGCGGCGAGCACGTCCTTGCGATCGGCGGAGCGAAGGAGCTCGCGCACGAGCTGCGGCAGCAGTTCCTCGGCGGCCGCGCCGGGCCGGACGCGGTGCGCCTGGGCGGGCCGGAGGGCGCCGACGCGTATGTGCACGTCCTCGTGGGAGAGCCGGACGACGCGGATGTCAGGCTGCTGCGGCGGGCGAGCCGGGCGCGCGTTCCCGTGATCGCGGTCGTTCGAGGTTCGGCGCCGCGGAGCATCGCCCCGATCCCGTACGTCCTTGCGACCGACGTGGTTTGGGTTGCCGCCGGCGAGCCTTTTCCGCTCGAGACGATCGCGCGCGTGCTTGCGACCCGGCTGGGCGAGCGCGGCGCGCCGCTCGCCGCCCGCGTGCCGCTGCTCCACCGGCCCGTCTGCGAGCGGCTCCTCGAGCTCTTCTCCCGTCGGAACGGTCTCATCGCAGGGATTGCCCGGGCGGATCTCCCGCTGCTCGCGCTGAACGAAGTCCGGCTCGTGATCGGCCTCGCTCAGGCGTACGGCGCGGACGACCTCGGCGAGCGGGTACCGGAGCTCGCCGCGACCCTCGGCGCCGGCTACGGGCTGCGCGCCCTCGCACGGGAGCTTCTGACTCTTGGTCCCGGGGCGGACGCCACAGGCGGCCGCGGTCTTTCCGCCGGGCGTCGCCGGCTGCGCTTCCAGCGCATGGCGGGCGGCTGGGCGGTGCGATCCGGGGTCGCCTACGCGGGGACGCGCGTGCTCGGCGAGGCGGCTCGGCTGCGGTTCGAGCTTGCCTCTACGCCGCCGCGGGCCGCAACCTCGTCCGCCGCGCCTTGATCGCCCGCAGGCGCTGGCTCAACCGAGCCCACGCCCACGGCTCTATCTCGTGGTAGCGGGTCTCCGACTGGCTGTGGGTTGCCTCGAGGTACTCGAACCACGCATCTGCTTCCTCGATCATGAGCAGCTCTTCGGCCTCGCGTTTCGCCACCACCGTTCACCTCCCGGTCGTGATTGGCCGGATCGTAGGTCCGGGCTCGGACGGACCCGTCGGGGACGGTTGCTACCCTGGTGACAAGGCCATGCCAACAAGCCTTTTCATTGACAACGAGCGCGCGCGCACCGGGACAACCCGGGTTGCCGGCGCGTGCTCCCACGAAGGAGTTTTTTCTTGCCCTGGTTCCGTTTCCGGAAGAAGAAGTCTTCCGACGACCCACGTACCCCTGACGAGCTCGAGCCGAGGCCCCAAAACCTCACTCAGCCTCAACTGACCGATTCGGCCGCCGACGCGGCCGACACAGAACCCACCGATCCGACGAAGCCCAAGCGCCGCCGCGGTAGCCGCGGAGGACGCGGGCGGAAGAAGTCCGGCTCCGCCGCCGCGGCGAGTACGCCCGAGCGCAAGGAGAAGGCCGAGCCGAAGCAGTCGAAGCAGCCGCAGCGTCGCGAGCTGTCGCAGCGCCAGGAGCGCCGCCGCGACCAGTCGACCCGCCGGCGCCGCGAGCCGCAGCGCCGTGCTCCGCTTCCCGCAGCGAAGCGCGAGCTGCTCGTTTCCGTCGACGTCGGCGAGCGCCGCGTGGCGATCCTCGAGGACGAGCGCGTCGCCGAGGTCTATCTCGAGCGGCCCGAGCGCCGCTCGATCGCCGGCAACATCTACCTTGGCCGCGTCGACAACGTCCTGCCCGGAATGGAGGCCGCGTTCGTCGAGATCGGCCTCGAGAAGAACGGCTTCCTCTACGTCGACGAGATCGTCAGCCCGGAGCTCGAGAAGGGCCACGGGCGCAAGATCCAGGACCTGATCTCGCGCGGCCAGACGATCCTCGTCCAGGCGGTCAAGGACCCGATGAAGACGAAGGGCGCGCGGCTGACCACGCAGATCTCGTTGCCCGGCCGGTTCGTCGTCCTCGTCCCGCAGGGAGAGGGCCTCGGGGTGTCCCGCCGGCTCGACGACGACGAGCGCAACCGCTTGAAGGACATCCTGAAGCGCCTCGACGTGAAGGAGGGCGGCGTCATCGTCCGCACAGCCGCCGAGGGCGCGTCCGAGGAGGACATCGAGCGCGACCTCGTCTTCCTGCAGCGGCTCTGGCGCTCGATCCAGGCGAAGGCGAAGAGCGCGAAGGCGCCCGAGCTCGTCTACCAGGAGGCCGAGCTGCCGCTGCGCGTCGTCCGCGATCTCTTCACCGGCGACTTCGAGAAGGCGTACGTCGACGACGAGCGCACGCACCGGCGCCTCGTCGGCTACCTGAAGAAGACGTCGCCGCATATGGTCGAGCGGGTTGTCCGCTACAAGGACAAGACGCCCTTGATGGAGGCGTTCGGCGTCGACCAGGAGATCAAGTCCACGATCGGTCGCCGCATCGACCTCCCCTCCGGGGGCTACCTCATCTTCGACTACGCCGAGGCGTTCACCGTCATCGACGTCAACACCGGCCGCTTCGTCGGCGGTCGCGGGAAGAACTCCGGCGGTCGGCTCGAGGACACGATCACCAAGAACAACCTCGAGGCCGTGAAGGAGGTCGTGCGCCAGCTCCGGCTGCGCGACATCGGCGGGATCATCGTCATCGACTTCATCGACATGGCCAACCCGAAGAACCGGGCCACCGTCGAGGAGGCGCTGCGCTCGGAGCTCGAGCGCGATCGGACGAAGACGTATGTCGTCGAGATCTCCCCGCTCGGTCTGGTCGAGATGACGCGCCAGAACGTCACCGACGGGCCGCGCGAGGTGATGACGCGCAAGTGTCCGACCTGCGGTGGCGACGGGATCGTCTACTCGGAGGCGTCGGCCGCGATCGACGTCGAGCGCCGGCTGCGCGCACTGGCTGCGGGCTCGCGTGCCCAGGCATTCCGGGTCGAGCTGGCCGAGCCGATCGCGAGCGCGCTCGTCGGGCCCGGAGCGCGCCGGCTGATCGAGCTCGAGGCGCTGACGAAGAAGCGCTTCTTCCTCGAGGGCAAACCCGAGACGCACCTCGACCATTTCGTCGTCCTCAGCGAGGGCAAGCTCGCCGACCTGGCGCCGCCGGCGCCGGTGGCCGAGGACGCCGAGATCATGATCCAGCTCGTCGAAGTGGACCGCTACGACGGCGCCGCCGCAGTCGGCAAGTTCGACGGACTCGACGTCGTCGTCGCCGACGGTGCCTCGCTCGTCGGCAAGCGCGTCAAGGTGCGCGTCGAGCGCGTGCTCGACGGCCGCGCCTACGCCGTCCTCATGCGGAAGGCCAAGGAGGTGCCGGAGCCCCTGACCGCCGAGGGCGAGGCCGAGAAGCCGACTCGCAAGCCGCCCGCCCGCAAGGGCGCCACGCCGACCAAGGAGCCGGAGGCTCCCGAGGTGGAGGCTCCCGAGGTAGAGGAGCCGGTTGTGGCGGACGAGCCGGAGACCGAAGCCGAGGCCGAGGTCGAGGTCGAGGAGACGGTGGACGCCGAGGAGGCGCCGCAGCCGAAGAAGAAGACGAGGCGCGGTTCGCGCGGCGGCCGCAACCGGAAGAAGAAGCCGGCCACTGCAGACGCGGCCGCGGCGGGAGGCGACGACGGCGGTTCCTCGGAGGAATCCCCGGAGCCGCCGCGCGCCGTGACGATCCACGTGCCGGGCGAGGAACTCGGCCGCGAAGGCGAGACCGAGCCGGTCGAGGGGACGCCTGCGCAGCCCGAGCCCGAGGCGGCCGACGAGCCGACCACGGCAGAGGGCGCGCAAGAGGCTTCAGAGGTTTTGGACGAGCCCGGCCGCCCGCCGGCGGCTTCGCCGACGGCGCCTGCAGCAAAGAAGAAGACGAGGCGCGGCTCCCGGGGCGGACGCAACCGGAAGAAGAAGCCCGCCGCTGCGACGAACGGGACCGAGGCCGCAGCCGAAGCCGAGGAGCCGGCGCAGCCGCCTGAAGATCCCTCGGCCAACGGCGACTTTGAGTACGTCCCGATGGCCGAGTGGGGCGACGAGCTCGAGTCGAATCGTTAGCTACACTGCCGAGTCGCGGGCGCCAGGCCCGCGTTTCCACGCCATGAGCTCCTACGCGATCATCAGTCTCGGCGGCAAGCAGTACCGCGTCCACGAGGGCGAGCGGCTGCTCGTCGACCGCCTGCGCGCCGACGAAGGAGCGACCCTCGAGCCGCGCGTCTTGCTCGTCGGCGGCAACGGCGCCCCCGATCTTGCTCCGTCCATGACCGTCACAGCGCGGGTCGTCGGGCACGAGCTCGGCGACAAGATCCGGATCGGCAAGTATCGGCGCCGCACCGGCTACAAGAGGCATGCCGGCCACCGGAGCAAGCTGACGCGGATCGAGATCGAGTCGATCGGGGCAGCCAAGCGGAGCAAGGCGGCTGCAAAGCCGAAGGCCGAGGAGAAGCCAAAGGCCGAAGCCAAGCCGGCCGCCAAGACGGAGGAGACGGCAGCGGGACCGGACGTGGCAGCGATGACGATCGCGCAGATCAACGAGTCAGCAGCCGGTTGGAGCCGCGAGGAAGTCGAGACGGCGATCGAGCAGGAGCGCTCCGGCAAGGCGCGCAAGGGCGCGCTCGCGGCGCTCGAAGCGGCACTGGAGGACAAGTAATGGCACACAAGAAAGGACTGGGCTCGTCGCGGAACGGCCGCGACTCCAAGCCGAAGATGCTCGGCGTGAAGCTCTTCTCCGGCCAGGACGTGACGGCGGGGATGATCCTCGTCCGCCAGCGCGGCACGCGCTTCCGCCCCGGCCCGGGCGCCGGGATCGGCAAGGACGACACGATCTTCGCGATGCGCGACGGCAAGGTCGCGTTCCGCACGAGCGGCGACCGCCGCTTCATCTCCGTCGAGCAGGCGTAAGTCCTAGACGTCCGCGAGGAGCTCGCGGGCGCGTCCCGCGTCTTGCGCGCGGACGACGATCTCGCGCGGGGACCCTGCGGAGACGAGGCCGTCCCCGGCTCCGGCGGCGAACGACGTCGGCCGGTGGTAGCACGGGATGTCCTCCGTCCGAAGAAGCTGGCACGCCAGCTCGGCTTCGGGCTCGCTGCCCACGACGGTGACGGAGACCTCGTCCACACGACGACTCTACGCTTCTGCCGATGTTCCACGACCGAGCACGACTGACGGTCGTCGCAGGACGCGGCGGCGACGGCTCCATCCACTTCCGCCGCGAGAAGTACGTTCCTCGCGGCGGCCCGGACGGCGGTGACGGCGGCGACGGCGGGAACGTCGTGCTGGTTGCCGATCCGCGGCGGCGCGATCTCTCCGGCTTCCGCCCGAACCAGAAGGTTCGCGCCGGAAACGGCGGGGTGGGCGGAGGTCGTCTCTCGAACGGCGCACGCGGCAACGACGCCGTGCTCCGGCTCCCCGTCGGGACGCAGGTATTCGAGAGCGACGAGCTGGTCGCCGACCTCGCCCGCCCCGATGCTCGCGTCGTCGCGGCGGAGGGAGGCGCCGGCGGCCGCGGCAACAAGCACTTCGCCGGGCCGAGCCGGCAGACGCCGCGGTTCGCCGAGATCGGCCTACCCGGCCAGGAACGGGAGATCGAGCTTCGCCTGAAGCTCCTCGCCGACGCAGCGCTGGTCGGCCTCCCGAACGCCGGCAAGTCGTCGCTCCTCACGCGAATCTCGAACGCACGGCCGAAGGTGGCGGAGTACCCGTTCACGACGCTCTCCCCCGTGCTCGGGACGGTCGAAGCGTCGGACGGACGACAGCTCGTCGTCGCCGACGTGCCGGGACTGATCGAAGGCGCGAGCGAGGGTGTGGGGCTCGGACACGAGTTCCTCGCTCACCTCGAACGTGCGCGGGTGCTCGTGCACGTCATCGACTCGTCCGAAGACGATGCCGACGAGCGGTGGCGGACGATCGACGCCGAGCTCGCCGCCTACGGCGCGGGGCTCGACGAGCGGCCGCAGATCGTCGTCCTCAACAAGGTCGACCTCCGCCCGGAACCGGCTGCCTTCGGCGTCGAGGACGAGCGAATCCTGCGCGTCCTGCGGGTCTCCGCCGCGACGGGGGCGGGTATCGACGACCTGGGCAAGACGCTCTTCGAGCTGGTGCCGCATGAGACGGAAGACGAGGAGGCCGAGCCCGCCGACGAGATCGTCGACTTCCTCGTCTACCGCCCGCAGCCCTCGCGGCGGCCCTTCCGCGTCTACCGCACGGAAAGCGGGTTCCGTGTCACCGGCACGCCGCCGGCGGAGGCGGAGCTCGAGGCGATCCTCCGCGCCGCCGGGGTCCGGGCTGGCGACGAGGTCGAGCTGGGGGAGGAGCTGCTCGAGTGGGAATAATTCTCTTCGGCGGCGCCTTCGACCCGCCACATCTCGGGCACGTCGCGGTCGCCGACGCGGCGAGGAAGCGTTTCGGCGTCCAGCGGCTCGTCGTCCTGGTCAGCGAGCGGCCGGCGCATCGCGCCGTCCACGCATCCCCAGAGGACCGGCTCGCGCTCGCACGCGCCGCCTTCCCGGGCGACGACGTGCGGCTCGACCCGTACCCGCGCACGGTCGAACTGCTTCGCGCCGAGCGGTTCGACGATCCCGTCTTCCTGGTCGGCGCCGACCAGTTCCGCGGTTTTCTCGCCTGGAGCGAGCCTGTCGAGGTGCTCGAGCGAACGCGCCTCGCGGTCGCGACCCGGCCGGGATACCCGAGGGACGAGCTCGACGCCGTGCTCGGGCAGCTCGAGCATCCCGAGCGCGTGGTCTTCTTCGAGATCGAGCCGAACCCGGCCGCTTCGACCGACGTCCGGGCTCGAGCCGCCGCAGGAGAACCGCTCGAAGGGCTCGTTCCAACCGCTGTCGCACGCCTTGTCTCCGAGCGCGGCCTTTACCGTCCGTGAGTCGGGGATACACTGCGAGCAAGCGATCCAAGGACACGAAGAAACTCTGACTTCCCTCGAACAGGCACGCCGTATCGCCGCTCTCGCCCTCGAGAAGCTGGCCGAGGACGTCGTGATCCTCGACATGCGGCCCGAGTGCTCGTTCACGGACTTCTTCGTGATCGCCACCGGGCGCAACTCGCGCCAGACGGCAGCGATCTGGGACGAGGTGCACACGCGATTGAAGCAGGAGCAGCGACTGCTGCCGCAGAACATCGACGGCCCGCGCGAGGGCGCCTGGATCGTGGCCGACTACCTCGACGTCGTCCTCCACGTGTTCACGCCGGACGCGCGCGAGTACTACAGGCTCGAAGAGCTGTGGAGCGACGTGCCCGCCGTGGAAGTCGACGCGGCGGCGGTCTAGGCCGGCCTCAGACCGCGGCGCGTGAGCACGACGTTGCCGACCTGGGTCGGCAACCCCTCCACGAGCTTGCCGCCGAGACGGACGTCGATGCTGGGCGGATCTCCGACCCGGATCCAGACGGCTCCATTCTGCAAGTTCACGGGAAGGCTCTTCCCCTGCAACAGCATGCCCTCGAAGACGGTCGGCCCGGCCGCGCCGCCGGATCGAACCCAGAGCCACGAGTTGCCGCGCGAAGCCACGAGTACCGCACGGTTCGGGAGTGCGGTGGAGACAGGCTGCTTCTTGTGCGTCTTCTTCTTCGGCGCGGTGTGGTGTGAGGTGGTCGTCGGCGGCGTGGACGTCGTAGGGGGCGGCGCGGCGTGTTTGCCGTCCGAGGAGCTGCTGAGCTGCCATGCCGCGAGTCCCGCGACGATCGCGACGATGACGCCGATAGCCGCGAGCGGGCGCAGGAAGCCGACGCCGGCGAATAGACCATCCTGCGAAAACCGCTCGGGAACGAGGTGGACCTCCTCGGGATGGGCGAAGCGGCTGTTGTACTCCTCGACGTAGAGGCTGCCGTCGAGGCCGAGGTAGTCGGCGTACGTCCGCAGGAATCCCTTGACGTACGCGTCGCCCGGAAGAAGCTCCCAGCGCTCTTCCTCGAGCGCCTGGAGGTAGCGATCACGGATCCGGATCGCCTTCTGGACGTCGGCCGGCGTGAGATTCCGCTTTAGGCGAGCCTCTCGCAGACTCCCCCCGATCTCGAACATGCCGCATTGTCGCGGACCCTGTTCGGACCCGCCAATGCGCTTAGGCGAGCGCGGGTTTCCCCCGCGCGGCGCGCGCGAGATCCGTCAACTCCGCGAGCGCGCCCGAAGCCTCCGTGGCGTCCCGGTCGCGCAGGGTCGCATGGACGGTCCGCCCGGCGGTGTCCAGGTGGACGCTCGCGAGCCTCAGCCGGCGCTGCACCGGCCCCTGGACATGGCGCAGGCTCTGCACCTTCTCCAGCGGAACCCAGCAGGTGACGCGGCGCAGGCGGCCGCTCGTCGTCGCGACGCAGGTCTCGCTTCGACCCCAGCCAAGCGCTCGATAGCGGAACGGGCTCTTCCAGAACGCGCGGCGCGGCGGCGGCGACACGTGCCGCGGCCGGTCGGGCACGAGCCGATCGACGACCTCCATCGCGACTGCACGGGTCGCCACCGGTAGGAGCGTTCGCAGCTGACCGCGCTCCGCCTCGCCTTCTCCCTTCCTTCTCTGCCGGCCGGCGATGTCGACCTCCAGTCGACACCAGCCGAGCGGCCGCCACAGCCAGGGCTCGACGAGCCGCACGGCCTGCACGCGCCCCGGCCTGATCACCTCGGCGGTCAGCGCGACCAGCCCGCCGCGCAGGCGCAGGCCGTCAGGGCCTTCCGCGACGGTCAGCCGGTATTGCTGATTGAACCGACGCCAGAGGACCGTGGCGATGCCGAGCGCCCAGACGAAGCCGCCGCCGCCGAGGATCCGGGCTGCCTCGCCCGGCGCGACGGCGAAGGCCGCGACCAATGCCCCCAGGACGACAGCAAGCCACCCGCTCTCGAGGATGATCGCCGCCACGAGAGGCCGGGTCGCCACCGTGGACAGGATCCGCTCCTCCGCGAGGGCAGGCTCCTGCTCTCCGGGGACCGTGGGTTCCTCGCCGAGACGCGCGCCGCGTGCGAGGGCGAGCAGTTGGTCGCGCAGCGGCTCGACCTCGTGTTCTGCGACGTAGGCGAGGCGTGCCGTTCCGCCGCTCGAGCCGGCCATGCGCAGGCGCAGCTCAGCGACGCGGAAGAGCCGTGCGAGCCCCGGCCGGACGACGTCGATCGCCTGCACTTGAGCCAGCGGGAATCGCAGGGATTGCCGCCGAAGCAACCCGGTCTCGATCCGCAGGTCGTCGTCCTCGATCCGCCACCGCGTGACGAGCCACGAGACGAAGCCGCCCAAGGCCAGAGCCGCGACGATCCCGAGCTGAGGTGCCTCCTGGCCGAGCGAATCGCGGCCGAAGACCACGAAGAGGAGCACGAAGCCGATGGCGATCGTCGCGCGTCCAGCTCGCACGACCGGCGAGAGCGGATGCAGCCGCTGCCAGCCTTCGGGCGTCCCGCTGCTCACAGGCCGGCCGCCTGCGCCTCGCCGAGCTCGGCCAGTCGATCGCGTAAGCGGGCCGCCTCCTCGCGCGCCAGGCCCGGGATCCGTGCGTCCGTCGCCGCGGCTGCCGTATGGAGGCGCACCGTCGCCAGGCCGAAGCTGCGCTCGAGCGGGCCGGCGGTCACGTCGATGAACTGCATTCGGCCGTACGGGACGACCGAGAGGCGGGCGAACATCACGCCGCGCCGAATCAGGAGATCCTCTTCGCGCTCCGCGTAGCCCCACGACCGGTAGCGCCTGCCGACGAAGCCCCAGGAGAGCGCGCCGGCGACGAGGCCGGCGCCCGCCAGGGCGAGTGCGACGGCCGATCCCGAGGTCGCACCGAGGACAGCCAACAGGATCACGGCCACCAGGACCGGCGCTCCGACCTCCAGCCGGCGCAACTTCAGCAGCTGCCGCGAGGGCGTCCGCCACTCTTCTGGTTCAACACCCACCGCGCATGGACCCAGCCGGGCTCGAACCGGCGACCTTCGCGCTGCCAGCGCGACGCTCTCCCAGCTGAGCTATGGGCCCCTGGGACGAACCAGTGTAGCCACCTAGACTCGAAGATATGGCCCACGAGAGCGCCGAGCTGCTGTTGCGCGGCTACCACGCGTTCGTCGACGGCGATCTCGACGCGATCGAGTCGATGCTCGACCCCGACGTGGAGTGGGTAGCGGCCGGCCGGTCGGAGGCGATCGTCGTCAGCCGCGACCGGGTCCTCGAAGTGGTGGCCGATCGCGCAGCCGAGAACTACCACGTCGTCGTCGACCGGGCGATCGGGCTCGCGGACCGGGTGGTGGTGAGCATGCGCTTCTCGCGAATCGAGCTCGACCCCTCCGACGAGCGGCCGCTGCAAAGCCGCCGCTCGTACCTCCTCGGCCGCTGGGCCGCGGTCGTCTACATGCGCGACGGCCGGGTCGTGCGCGTCGAGGAGTACCCGCATCTCGAGGCAGCTCTCGAGTCTGCGGAGCTTGAAGCTGAGTAGCTACAATTCCGATACCTACTACAGCTTGGAGTGTGAGTTTGTCGTGACCGATCTGCTGCTAGTCCCCCTAGAGGACACCGTCGTCTTCCCGGGCATGAACGTCACCCTCCCAGTCGATGTCGGCGACGAGAACCGCGTCGTGCTCGTGCCTCGTCACGAGAACGAGTACGCGGCCGTCGGCACCGTCGCGGAGGTCACGGACCGCGTCCGCATTCGCGGCGGCGGTCACGCCGTCACCCTGGAAGGCCTGCACCGCGCCGTGATCGGCGCAGCCCATAGCGACGCGCTCGGACAGCTGCGCGCCGAGGTCGACGAGTTGCCCGACGAGAACCCTGCACCCGTTCAGACGCGTGAGCTCGAGCGCGAATACCGTGCCGTGGTCGAGGAGATCCTCGATCTGCGCGGCGCGGACGACCGTGTTCGCGAGTTCCTGCGCGCGATCAGCGAGGCCGGTGCGCTCGCCGACACGTGCGCCTATGCGCCCGACATCACCTTCGCCCAGCGCGTCGAGCTGCTGGAGACGGTCGACGTCGTCGAGCGGCTGAAGCTCGCACTCGAGCTCCAGCGCGAGCGGCTCGCCGAGCTGCAGGTGCGCCGCCGGATCCGCGACGACGTCGAGGAGGGCGCGCAGAAGCAGCAGCGCGAGTGGTTCCTCCGCCAGCAGATGAACTCGATCCGCAAGGAGCTCGGCGAGGACGAGGGCTCGGTCGCCGAGGAGTACCGCACGAAGATCGAGGAAGCGGGGATGCCCGAGGACGTGCGCGCTCAGGCCGAGCGCGAGCTGCGGCGTCTCGAGACGATGGGCGACGCGAGCGGCGAGGCCTCGATGATCCGCACCTACCTCGACTGGCTC
This sequence comes from uncultured Actinomycetes bacterium, assembly GCA_963725965.1. Classification (GTDB taxonomy): domain Bacteria; phylum Actinomycetota; class Thermoleophilia; order Gaiellales; family Gaiellaceae; genus Palsa-739. Next base: position 125,562 of record CAVSAK010000003.1, read on the forward strand.
ATCGCCGTGCCGTGGTCGAAGCGGAGCGACGAGACGCTCGATCCGGTGGGCGCAAGAGAAGTGCTCGACGCCGATCACGCCGGCCTCGACGACGTCAAGGACCGCATCGTCGAGTACCTCGCGGTGCGCAAGCTCCGCCAGGACCGCGGCATCCCGAACGACAAGAAGAGCGGGGCCATCCTGACGCTGATCGGGCCGCCCGGTACCGGCAAGACGTCGATCGGCGAGTCGGTCGCGCGGGCACTCAACCGCGAGTTCGTGCGGATGTCGCTCGGCGGCATTCGCGACGAGGCCGAGATCCGCGGCCACCGACGCACGTACATCGGCGCGCTGCCGGGCCGGCTCGTCCGTGCCCTGCGCGACGCAGAGACGATGAATCCGGTCATCCTCCTCGACGAGGTCGACAAGGTCGGCGCCGATTGGCGCGGCGATCCTTCGGCGGCTCTGCTCGAGGTGCTCGACCCGGCGCAGAATCACTCGTTCCGCGACCACTACCTCGACGTCGAGCTCGACCTCTCGGACGTCTTCTTCATCGCGACGGCGAACGTCGCCGACACGATCCCCGGTCCGCTGCTCGACCGGATGGAGGTCATCCGCTTCGACGGCTACACGGTCGACGAGAAGACCGCGATCGCACGCGGCTACCTGTGGCCGCGGCAGGTCGAGCGGAACGGGCTGCGCGAGGACGAGGTCTCGATCTCCGACGACACGATCGAGCTCGTCGTCTCCGACTACACGCGCGAGGCCGGCGTCCGCCAGCTCGAGCGTGAGCTCGGCAAGGTGCTCCGCAAGACGGCGACCCGCATCGCCGCGGGCCAGGTCGAGGCTCCCGTCGACGTCGATGTCGATGTCGTACGGGACGCGCTGGGCCGCCAGAGGTTCTTCCAGGAGGCGGCGAACCGGACGGCGGTCCCGGGTGTTGCGACCGGCCTTGCCGTTACCGGCACCGGCGGCGACGTCCTCTTCGTCGAGGCCACCTCGATGGCGGGCTCGAACGGCGAGCTCGTCCTCACCGGTCAGCTCGGCGACGTGATGAAGGAGTCGGCGCGCATCGCGCTCTCCTACGTCCAGTCGCACTCCGACGAGCTCGGCATCGAACAGGACGCCTTCAAGGACCACTCGTTCCACGTGCACGTTCCGGCCGGCGCGATCCCGAAGGACGGACCGAGCGCCGGAATCACGATGACGACGGCACTCGCGTCGCTCCTGTCGGAGCGGCCGGTGAAGCACACGGTCGGGATGACCGGGGAGGTGACGCTGCAGGGACGCGTCCTGCCGATCGGCGGGCTGAAGCAGAAGGTGCTTGCCGCGCACGCCGCCGGCCTGACCGACGTGATCATCCCCGAGCGGAACCGCGCCGACCTCGACGACGTCCCCGCGGACGTGCGCGAGGCGATGAGCTTCCACCCGGTGATGACGCTCGGCGAGGTGCTCGACCTGGCTCTCGAGCCGAGGGCGAAGCCGAGCCTCCATGCGCTGTAACCAGTGCCGCCCGCTACCCGAGGATGTCGGCCGCGCGGCCGATCTCCTCGGGCGGCGCTGGGCGCTAGCGATCCTCTGGGCCGCGGCCGAGGCCGGCGCCGTTCGCTTCAACGAGTTCAGGCAGACGCTCGACGGCATTCCGCCGCGTACGCTCGCCGCACGCCTCGGCGAGCTCGAGGAGGCGGGAGTGCTCGAGCGGCGGGTCTTCGATACGCGTCCGCCGCGCGTCGAATACCGGCTGACCGAGGCGGGCCGACGTCTGCGCTACGTCGTCGAGGCCCTGAGCGCCTTCGCCGCCTCGACCTGACCGTTACAGCCACGTCCCGGTGCCAGGTACCGGACGTGTCGCCTCGGGACCTGGCTACGCAGGAGCGAGCGCGGCGATCTCACGCTCTCGCGCGAGCCGCTCCAGCGCCTGTGTCTCGATCTGGCGCACACGTTCGCGCGTCAGGCCCATCTCGCGCCCGATCATCTCGAGCGACTTCGGGTCGTCGCCGCCGTCCAGCCCATAGCGGAGCCTGATCACGTGCTGCTCGCGCTCCGGCAGCTTCGATACCGCAGCACGCAACAGGTGCTCGCTCAGGCCGAGGACGACTTCCTCCTCGACGTCGGCCTCGTCGGTGGCGACGATGTCGCCGAAAGCCGTGTCCCCGTCGTCGCCGAGCGGCTTGTCGAGGCTCGCCACCGCCCGCGCCGCGGAACGCACCTCGCGCACGTGCTTGGGTGAGAGCTTCGCCGTCTTCGCGACTTCCTCATCCGTGGGCGGCCGCTCGAGCTTCAGCGTCAGCTCCCGCTCCGCGCGCGCGATCCTCTGCTCGCGCTCGACGATGTGGACCGGGATCCGAATCGTGCGTGACTTGTTCGCCACGCCGCGCTGCACCGCCTGGCGGATCCACCAGGTCGCGTAGGTGGAGAACTTGTAGCCGCGCCGCCAGTCGAACTTCTCGACGGCTCGGATCAGCCCGATGATCCCCTCCTGGATCAGATCGAGCAGCGAGAGCCCGTGGCCCTGGTACTTCTTCGCGATCGAGACCACGAGGCGGAGATTCGAGTTGATCATCCTGTCCTTCGCCCGCGGGTCGCCGCGCTCGATCAACTTGGCGAGCTCGACCTCCTCGGCGGCCGTCAGCAACGGGTAGCGGCCCGCCTCGTTGAGGAAGAGCTGCAGCGAGTCGGTAGTCATCGTGGCGACCGTCTCGTTCGAATAGTGCGTCTCCGTGACGTCCGGGATGCTGCAATCGTCCGTGAGCTCGATTCCGCGCTCCTCGAACCGGTCGTAGAGCGCCGCTACCTCCTCGGCGTCGAGCTCGAGCTCGGCCAGGAGCTGCGTGAAGACCGACAGGTTGATGCAGCCGGCCTCGTCGGCATGTTCCATCAGTGCGCGGAGTTGGTCGTGGCTCATGGCGTTGCTATTGCCTGACTTCTCGGTTCGATAACCCGGCCCTGGTCTGGGCGGCATCCCCGGGTAGGATTCGGACGGTGAAGGCGCCGGACACGCTCTGGGAGCTCGTCTTCCTCATGGTGATCCTCAAGATCCCCATCGCATATCTCTGCTACGTGGTTTGGTATGCGATCAAGGCGGAGCCGAGGGGCCGTGGCGGTCCTGCCGGGGTTCGCGAGACTCCGGATCCGCCGCCGCCGGGCTACGACCACCTTCGCCGCCGTTCGCGTCGGCGGCCGCCGCGTCCGCACGGAGGCCCCGCGCGCGTCTACGCACGCACGGCCCGCGCGGCTGCTGCGCGCGCCGATAGGATCGCCGATCGTTGAACGTCGAGGGCGAGGCTCTTCAGTCAGATTCGGAGTCGGGTCGGAGTACGTCGGAGACCGTCGCCGGCTTCCTCTCGGCGATCGCGATCTTCATCAGCTTCGTCGGGCTCGCGTGGCACCCGTTGCGGCTGATCGTGCCCTCGCTCGCGATCGCGCTGATCGCGTCGGGCATGGGCAGCGGGAAGGGACGCCTCCAGTTCGCCGCGGTGCTCATCTGCACCGCCTGCCTCTTCTTCGGCTTGACGATCGCCGTCGTCGCGAGCCTGCCGCTCTGGTAGCGACTCCGGCCCTGCTACAACGGTAGGCGGCATGGAACGTCCCGACGTCGACGGACTGAACACGGGCTACGCCGCGCTGCTCCTCGAGCAGTACCTCGACAACCCCGGTGCCGTCCCGGAGGAGTGGCGCGCCCTGTTCGAGAGCGAGCCCGAGGCGCTACTGCAACGCCAGCCCGGCCTGGCGCGGCTCCTCGAGCGCGCCGCGGCCGACGGCGACGGACACGCGGCACCGGCACAGGCACCGGCACCGGCGGCCTTGCCGACGCCCGCGCCGACAGCCGCACCTGCGGACGAGGAGCTCCTCGGAGGAATCGCCGCGGCGATGGCCCTCGTCAAGGCGATCCGGATGCACGGTCACCTCGCCGCCCGGCTCGATCCGCTCGGCTCGGAGCCGCCCGGAGACCCCGCCCTCGAGCCCGAGCGACTGATCCCGAAGCTGACGCCCGAGCTGCAGGCGCGCATCCCCGCCTCGCTCCTGCGCCTCCACGTCGAGGGCGACACGCTGGCCGACGCCCTGCCGCGTCTCTACGACACCTACACCGGCTCGATCGCGTACGAGATCGAGCACATCTCCGACCACGAGGAGCGCGTCTGGCTGCGGCAGGCGATCGAGTCGGGCCGCTATCGCCGTCCGCTCTCGCGCGACGAGCGCGTGCAGCTGCTGAGACGTCTCAGCCAGGTGGAGGGGATGGAGCGCTATCTGCGGCGCGCCTTCCTCGGCCAGAAGCAGTTCTCCGTCGAGGGGCTCGACGTGATGATCCCGATGCTCGACGAGGCGATCGCGCTCGCAGCGGGAGCCGGCGCCCACGAGATCGTGGTCGGGATGGCGCATCGCGGCCGGCTGAACGTCCTGGCGCATATCGTCGGGCGGCCGTACGAGACGATCCTGCGCGAGTTCGAGGGCGAGCGGACGATCGAGGCCGTCGTGTCGAGCGAGGAGGGCGGCAGCGGGGATGTGAAGTACCACCTCGGCGCCCAGGGAGCACGCTCGACCCCGTCGGGCGACATCACGATCACGCTCGTCTCCAACCCGAGCCACCTCGAGGCGGTCGACCCGGTTGTCGAGGGGCGGGCGCGCGCGGAGCAGACCGACCGCTCCTCGCGGCAGGGCTACCACGACCCGAGCGTCGCCCTGCCGGTTCTGATCCACGGCGACGCCTCGTTCGCCGGCCAGGGCGTCGTCGCGGAGACCCTCAACCTCGAGGCGCTCACCGGCTACTCGACCGGCGGGACGCTGCACCTGATCGCAAACAACCAGGTCGGCTTCACCACCGATCCGGAGAGCGGCCGTTCGACCCGTTATTCGAGCGATCTGGCCAAGGGATTCGACATCCCGATCATCCACGTCAACGCCGACGATCCCGAGGCGGCGCTCGCCTCGATCCGGCTCGCACTCGCGTACCGCCGCCGCTTCGGCCACGACGTGGTCGTCGACCTCGTCGGCTACCGCAGGCACGGCCACAACGAGCAGGACGAGGCCGCGTATACGCAGCCGCTCATGGCGGCGGCGATCGCGGATCATCCGACCGTGCGCGAGGAGTTCGCCGCACGGCTCGTGGCCGATGGCGAGCTCACGCAGGAGCAGGCAGACGGGCTCGAGGAGGACGTCCTGTCTGAGCTGCGCCAGGCGCACGAGCGGCTGAAGGCGACGTTCGGACAGGCCGAGCCACCGCCGCCGAGCGACACGCACATCCCGGCCGCCACGGGCGACGCGGTGATGACGGCGGTCGCCGCCGAGCGCGTGCGGGCACTCAACGAGCAGCTTCTGCGCATCCCTGAGGGCTTCACGCCGAATCCGAAGCTCATGCGTCAGCTCGAGCGGCGGCGCGAGGCGCTCGACGAGGGCGGGATCGACTGGGGCCAGGCCGAGGCGCTCGCGTTCGCCTCGCTCCTCGTCGAGGGGATCCCCATCAGGCTCACCGGCCAGGACACCGAGCGTGGGACGTTCTCGCACCGCCACGATGTGCTCCACGACGTGAACACGGGCGGGACGTATACGCCGCTGCAGCATCTCGACGACGCCGGCGCAGCCTTCGAGATCTACAACTCTCCGCTGTCCGAGTACGCGTGCGTCGGCTTCGAGTACGGCTACGCGGCGGCAGCGCCCGAGGTGCTCGTCCTCTGGGAGGCCCAGTTCGGCGACTTCGTCAACGGCGCGCAGATCATCATCGACCAGTTCATCGCAGCCGGGCTCTCGAAGTGGCGGGAGTCGACTCGCCTGACGCTGCTCCTGCCGCACGGCTACGAGGGCAACGGCCCCGAGCACTCGAGCGCACGCCTCGAGCGCTTCCTCCAGCTCGCGGCGCAGGAGAACCTGCGCATCGCGAACTGCACGACGTCGGGCCAGTACTTCCACCTGTTGCGACGCCAGGCTCTGGACGCGACCGCGCGACCCCTCGTCGTCATGACTCCGAAGGGGCTTCTACGCCTGAAGCAGGCAGGCTCGACACTCGACGATCTGGCGAGCGGCGAGTTCCGGCCGGTCATCGACGACCCGAATCCCGACCGCGAGCGCGTCGAGCGGCTCCTGCTGTGCCAGGGGAAGATCTACTACGACATCGTCGGGCACGAGGCGCGCGAGAGCGCCCCCGGCGTGGGTGTCGCCCGGCTAGAACAGCTCTATCCGTTCCCCCGCGAACCCGTCAAGGAGCTGCTCGCCGGCTACCCGAACCTGCGCGAGGTCGTCTGGGTGCAGGAAGAGCCGCAGAACATGGGCGCCTGGCGCGCGCTCCGACACCGGCTGGAGGAGGCGAAGCCCGAAGGCGTGCCGCTTCGCTACGTCGGTCGGCCGTGGCGCGCGAGCCCGAGCGAGGGATACCCGACCGCGCACCTGCGCGAGCAGGACAGGATCGTCCGCGCGGCGCTGGGCATCTAGAAGCGGGGCGTCTGGAAACGGGACGTCGAGAGCCGGGCTCTAGCCCTTGCCCTTCCCTTTCCCTTTCCCTTTCCCCTTGCCCTGGTCTCCGGGATCGGTCGGTGGTGCAGCCGGCGGAGCCGGCGCTACCGGCGGCGACGGCGGCGATTCGTGACCGCCTTTGCCGCGCCCGCTGCCACCTTCGGGCCGTGCTTTCTTGCCGCGTTCATGACCTGGCGGCGCTGAGCGGGCGGGAGGCGACGCCAGATGTCCCACGCCGCGATGGTGATGGCCCACGGGCTTGGGCGGAACTTGCGAAACTTGGCCATGCCCTGATCCTGGCACATCGTGCTTCCCGTTGCCGCGTCCGTGCTCGACTTTGGCGGGCGCCGGGAGTGGTGCGGGGACGGGGACCGATTTCTCGTGTCCGTGCCCAGGTGGCGTCTTCTTCGCATGTCCAGGGGGCGCGTCCGGCCCAAACGACTTCTTGGCCTGTCCGGGTGGTGTCTTCTCGCGCTCGGCTGCCCTGTTCGCGTGTCCCGGCGGCGTCTTCGTGTGGCTGGGGGGCGGCAGCGGCGGCGGGGGAGTGACCACCGGCGGCGGTGAGGCAACCGTGGTAGTCGGCGGCGGTTGCGGGGTGGGTGGAGGGTTCGACGGAACCGTCGTCGGCGACGGCGTCGGAGTCGGAATGTGAGCGTGTCGGGCAGGAGGACTGCTCGATATCGGCGTCGGCTGCGAGGTGACCGGCGCGATCGGGCTGCCCTGGAGCAGCGGTGAGGTGGTCGACGGATGCGCTGCGTGGTGCGGCCGCTTGGCGATCGCCGGGGCCTGAACGACGCTCGGGCCGGGTCCGGGCCCGAGCGCGACTCCGAGCGGGGTCGCGGGAGAGGCGAGAAGGCGAGGGATCACTGCGCCGCCTGCGACGGCGATCGCAAGCAGCAACGCCGCGACGATCCGCTCTTTACGGCTCATGTTCTTCCCTCCTCCCGCCGACAACTTCCCCAGAGGAACTATCGGCAGGAGGGAGGTTAGCCTTGAGGCCTGAGGGTGCCAAGCTGAGCAGCTTCAAGCTCAAGCTCGTGGCGTACTTCGTGCTGCTCTCGCTCGTGCCGCTGGCGGCCACGTACTGGGGGTTCAGCACGGTGGCCGGCTCGGGCGAATCCCGGCAGGTCAGCCTTCGACAGGAGGAGGGTCTGCGCGCCGCGCTGACGCTGTACGGCGAGCAGGGCAATCGTGAGCAGGCACTGGCCGAACGCGTCGCACGCTCCCGGCGGCTCCAGCGCGCGCTCGAGCGTCACGACCGAGGCGCGCTGCGGGGGATCGTTTCCGGCACGTCGCTCTACGTCGTCGGTGCCGGGGCTCTCCGCGCCGGATCCGAACCGATTCTCGCCGCGCGCTTTCCCGTCGACGTCTTCGCCGGGACGAAACGCCTGGGCGAGGTCGTGGGGACGGTCCCGTTCGACAGCGGCCTCATCGGTCGTCTGCGTCGCCGCGCCGCCTTTGCTTCCGGGGACGTTCTCGTCCTGCTCGAGGGAACACGGATCGCTGCGTCTGCGCCGTTGCTTCGTGGACATGTCCCCCTCGCGGCGGGGCGGGGCACGACGGTCAGCGTGTCAGGCACCCGCTACCGCGGCTTCGTCGCGCCACCGCTGCCGGGAGTACCGTCGGCGCGGCTCGCCGTCTTGACCAAGCAGGCGCAGATCGACGCGGCCGACGCACGGACTCGCGAACGCCTCCTCGTCGGGCTGCTCGCGTGTCTAGCTCTCGTGGGCGTCGTCGCGTACCTGGAGGGCCGCTCGATCGTCCGGCATCTTCGGCGCTTCGCCACCGTCGCCCGCGGGATCGCGCGCGGCGCGCTGGACGAGCGGGTGCCCGTACACGGCCGCGACGAGTTCGCGGAGCTCGGCATGGCGCTCAACGACATGGCCGCGCAACTCGAGGCACGGCTTGCCGAGCTCGAGGCTGAGCGCGGTCGCGTGCGCGAAGCGCTCGCCCGCTTCGGGGAGGCGCTGGCGGCGACGCACGACTCCCAGCAGCTCCTTCGAATCGTCGCGGTGGCGGCCGCCGAGGCAACCTCCGCGCGGGCTTGCCGGATCGTGTCCGCCGACGGCTCCGTGGTGGTCAGCGGCGATCCAGACGCCGACGGCGACCGGCTGATCCTCCCGCTCATCGCCTCGGGCGAGCGCTTCGGGACGCTCGAGCTCGTGGGCGACTCGTTCAGCAAGGAGGAGAGGATGAACGCAGCCTCGCTGGCGGCGCATGCCGTCGTCGCGCTCGAGAACGCCCGCCTGCACGGGATGGTCGAGCGCCAAGCCCTCGTCGACGGGCTCACCGGACTGGCGAACCGGCGCGCCGCCGCCGACGCGCTCCACCGAGAGGCCGCCCGTGCCGAGCGGCTCCAGACGCCCCTCTCAGTCGTGCTCGCCGACCTCGACGGGTTCAAGGACGTGAACGACGAATACGGCCACGCCGTCGGCGACGAGGTGCTGCGGGCGTTCGCCGAGGTGCTACGGGAGACTGTCCGCGAATCGGACGTCGCCGGGCGCTGGGGCGGCGAGGAGTTCCTCCTCATGCTGCCGGGCGCCGACCTCGGCGGGGCGATGCAGCTCGCCGAGCGCGTCCGGATGGGCCTCGCGGCGCGGAGGATCTCGAGCGCGCCCGATCTCTGCCTGACGGCCAGCTTCGGGGTGGCTGAGTACTCGGGCGAGTCCAACAGCGAGGAGCTTGTGGCCGCCGCGGACAGCGCGCTGTACGAGGCCAAGCGCGCCGGAAAGGATCGCGTCGTGTCGGCGGTTCCGGCACCCATTTGACGCAGTCGGACCGGAGACCCGCTGCCATCCCCGTTATCATGCCCGCCGACGACGAGCACGACCATGGGAGGAACGCTTTATGCCGGTAGAGACACCGTCTATTTTCGCGCAGGTCATCAGGGAGCACCTCGACCTGAAGGAAAAGAACGCACGACTCGGCGGCTCGATGCCGATCGAGCACTACACAACGGACGGGGACCCCTTCGAGAACCATCCGCTCTTCAAGAGCGAAGAGCAGGCGCGGATCGAGGAGACGATGGACGGAGTCGATCCGGACTTCAGCGACGCGAGTCTCGAGGACGTCGGAGTCTGGCCGGGCGAAGAGCCGCTCGAGGAGGTCACGGCCGAGACGAGAGAAGCGACCGTGCCCGCCATCGAGGAGTCCGCATTCTGGGGCCACGACGGCGCGCGCGACTTCGACTGGGGCGACTAGCTAGCTCGCGAGAGCCTCGCTCTCGCTCCCTGGGAAACGGAACTCCGCGTTCACGAGACGCGGTCTCGCGAACGCTCCGTGCACTAGTCGGTCGCCCCGCCCGCTGAGGCCGCTTCGCGGCGTCGGCGGGAGCGGGGAGAGCCTCCGGCTGAAGCATGTGTTCACCCGCACGAGGGATTCGTGCGGGGTGACTCGCACCGATGCTTCGTCGGTCTGCTGCGGTCTACTTCCGGGAGCGTCGAACCGTGTATCTAAGCTGCGATCGATCGGGGGATCGGTGGTAGTGCGGCCAAGCCATCTCCGGCTGATCGAGACCGACGCCTCGGCCGGCGACGCGACCCTCGTCGAGTCGTACCGGCGGCTCGCCGACGTCTTCCACGAGGTTCTCGCGGAGCAGAGCCTCGATGCGCTCTTGGTGCGCATCGCCCAGACCGTCGGCGAGCTGATCCCGCTCGACACGCTGACGATCTACGAAGCCGACGAGACGAAGCGGGTGCTGAAGCCGGTGCTCGTACGCGACGTGTACGCCGACGAGATCATGAGCACGACGATCACCTTTGCCGAGGGCATCACCGGCTGGGCGACGCGGCATCGTGAAGCCGTCCTCTCGAACCAGGCGCACCTCGACCCCCGCGTGCGGACCGTGCCCGGCACGCCGCTGGAGCCTGAGGCCCTGATCTGCATCCCGCTCATTGCGCGCGGCCAGATCAAAGGCGCGCTCAACATCTACCGCGAGGGGGAGGCTGTTGCCTTCACCGAGATGGAGTTCGAGATCGCGAAGCGCTTCGGGGACGCCGCCGCGCTCGCGCTCGACAACGCCGAGAGCCGGGCGCGACTCGAGCATCAGGCCCGCACGGACTCGCTGACCGGCCTCTTCAACCACAGTGTCTTCTACGAGCGGCTGCTGCAGTCGCTGCAGGAGTCGAGTCGCACGCACGCGCCGCTTGCGGTGCTCATGCTCGACATCGACGATTTCAAGCACGTCAACGACGTCCACGGCCACGCAGTCGGCGACGAGCTGCTCCGCTTCCTCGCCGAGGCGCTGCGAGCGATCGTCCGGCCGGAGGACGCGATCTGCCGGCTCGGCGGCGAGGAGTTCGCGGTTGTGATGGACGACTGCGGCGGCCACAACGCCGTGCGCGTGGCCGAGAGGGTGCAGACCCGTCTCACGGCGGTCGACTTCCCCGGCATCGGCCGGATGACCGTCTCGGTCGGGCTTGCCCTGGGGCCGGAACACGCGATGAACCCGCGTGAGCTCGCGGCCTGCGCGGAGGCCGCCATGATGACCGCCAAGGCACAGGGGAAGAATCAGGTCGTCCTCTACGACGAGGACGAGACGAGCCGGCCCGACGCGCCGGGGATCGAGCGCGACGTCCGGTCGATCGCTCATCTGAAGATGCTGCAGAGCCTGACCGGAAAGCTCAACAGGCTCAACGACGTGCGGGAGATCGGCGACGCCATCGCGGCTGAGCTCCGCTCCCTTGTCGACTACCACAACTGCCGCGTCTTCGTCTCCGACGGCGACGAGCTCATCCCGGTGGCCTTCCTCGGCGACCTCACCTCGGGCACGGACTCGCTCTCGCTCGACATCCTCCGCAAACGGGTCGGCGAGGGAGTCACGGGTCGTTGCGCCGAGCTCGGCGAGTCGATCGTCGTCGCCGACGCCGCGAACTGCGAGTTCGGTCAGCGGATCGAGGGCACCGACCCGATCGAGGAGTCGCTCCTCGCGGTCCCGCTTCGGTACGGAAGTCGCGTCGTCGGCGTGATCGTCGTCTCGAAGCTGGGCCTGAACCAGTTCGACGAGGACGACGTGAGGCTGCTCGAGGTGCTTGCCGGCCACGCGGCGGTCGCGGTCGAGAACGCGAGCCTCTACGAGTCGGCGCGGCGCGAGGCCGAGAGCGCGACGTCGCTGCTCGAGTTCGGTCGCGAGCTCGCGACGCTCGTCGACCTCGAGGACATCGCGGCGCGGGTCACGGAGCTGTCCGCCGAGATCCTCGGCAGCAGCAACACATCCTTCTACCTCGAAACGAACGGTGAGCTGACTGTTCACGGCGAGCGCGGGCACTCGGCGGAGACGGCCGCCGAGCTGGCCGCGCACCTCCATCCGCTCGAGGCTCTGGAGGCTCGCGGGGAGGCATTCGTCGCGCCCGGTGGCCGCTACGCGGTCGCGCCGTTCAGCGTCGACGGCCGCGCAGGCTGTCTCGTTGCGCTCGTCGAGCGGGACGACTTCGGCGAGCGGGAGCTCGCCCTGCTCGGCGGCCTCGCGCAGCAGGCGAAGCTCGCCATCGCCAACGCCTCGAGCTACGAGGGTCTCGAGCGCACCTTCGTCTCCACGGTCGAGGCGCTTGCCAACGCCCTGGAGGCGAACGACGAATACACGTCCACCCACGCGCGCTGGATCACCGATCTCTCGCTGCGCGTCGGGCGGGAGCTGGGGCTCGACGAGCGCGAGCTGAAGCAGCTCGAGCTCGGTGCGCTTCTCCACGACATCGGCAAGATCGGAATCCCGAGCGACGTCCTCGCGAAGCCGAGCAGGCTGACCGCGGCGGAGCGGAAGATCGTGCAGACGCATCCCGAGCTCGGCGAACGGATCATCGCCCCGATCGACCGCCTCCAGGTCGTCCGGCCGATCGTCCGTCATTGCCACGAGCGCTGGGACGGCAAGGGCTACCCCGACGGCATCGCCGGCGAGGACATCCCGCTCGAGTCGCGCATCATCTTCGTCTGCGACGCGTATCACGCGATGACGAGCGATCGGCCCTATCGCCACCGGCTCAGCCACCGCGAGGCGGTGCGCCGGCTCGGCGAGGGCTCCGGCAGCCAGTTCGACCCGCACGTGGTCGAGGTGGCCCTGCGCGTCCTCGAGTCGGCTTAGCCTGCGGCTGCGAGCTCCGGCTCGCCGCCCTCGAGCGTGTGGGCGAGGCGGCGGAACGGCCCGTCGACGGCCAGCAGCTCCCGCTCGGCGCCGCGCTGGATGACCTGGCCGTTCTCCACGACGAGGATCTCGTCCGCGCGCCTGACTGTCGAGAGGCGGTGGGCGATGATGATCGAGGTGCGGCCGTGCAGGAGCCGGTCGAGAGCCCGTTCGATGAGCACCTCGGTCGGCCGGTCGATGTTCGAGGTGGCCTCGTCGAGGACGAGGATCCGCGGGTCGGCGAGCAGCGCGCGGGCGATGGAGATCAGCTGACGCTCGCCGGCCGAGAGTCCGGCGCCGCCCTCGCGCACCTCGTGCTCGAGTCCGCCCGAGAGCCGTGCGGCCACCCGATCGACGCCGACAGCCGCGGCCGCAGCCGCGACCTCCTCGTCGGTCGCGTCGGGCTTGGCGAAGCGGATGTTCGAGGCGATCGTGCCGCTGAAGAGGAACGGATCCTGGAGCACGACGCCCAGCTGGCGCCGGTACGAGCGAATCTTGACGTCGCGGAGGTCGTGCCCGTCGACGCGTATCGCTCCCTGGTCGGGGTCGTAGTGGCGGCCGATCAGGCGGGCGAGCGTCGACTTCCCGTGGCCCGACTCGCCGACCAGCGCGAAGCAACCGCCGGGCGCGATGTGGAACGAGACGCCGCGCAGAACAGGATCGCTGCCGTAGGCGAAGACCACGTCGTCGATCTCGAGGTCGCCCTCGAGGCGCTGCAACGGTTGCGCGCCGGGCTTGTCCTGGATGTCGGGCTCCTCGTCGAGGATGCTCGCGATCTTCACCATCGCCGCTCCGGCCGACTGGAGCTGCCCGTACACATCCGAGAGCTCCTGCAGAGGCTGGAACACGAGCTGCAGGAGGTACATCGCCGTGAAGAGCGTCCCGATCGTGAGCGTGCCCTGCTCGTAGAGGTGCGAGCCGAAGTAGAGGACGGTCGCCATCGCTAGTACTCCGAGGAACTCGATGGACGGGAAGAAGACCGAGAAGATCTTCTGCACGTAGGTCGACTGGGCGCGGTTGGCGTCGTTCAGCGCGTCGAACTCGGCCTGGAAGCGACGCTCGCGATTGAAGGCCTGCACGACCGCCATGCCGGCGACCGACTCGGCGATCTGGGCCGTGACCGCCGCGATCCGGTTCCGCTGCTCGACGTTCGCCACGTGCGAGACGCGCTGGAACCAACGCGAGAGGATGAGCGTCGGCGGCAGGACGACGAACGCGATGAGCCCCAGGCGCCAGTCGGCGATGATGAGTGCGGCGACCGCCGCCGGCAGGAGGATGACGTTCGAGACGAGGGTGGGCATGCCCTGTGAGAGCACGTCGGAGACGGCGTCCACGTCGCTCGTGAGGCGCGCGATGATCCAGCCCGCCTTCTGCTGTGAGAAGTAGCGGAGCGAGAGGGCGGTGAGGTGGTCGAAGAGATCGCGTCGGAGGCCGATCACGACCGCCTGACCGATCGTCGCGAGGCCCTTGATGAGCCACCCCTGCAGTACCCAGCCGACGGCCGCGACGACGAGATAGATGGCGACGATGATCGTCAGGTGGCGCTCGTTGTGCGCGGTGATGCCCTTGTCGATCGCGTTCCGGACGAGGAGCCAGCCGCCGGTCAGCGCGATGGCGTTACCTGCGCCGACGAGCAGCATCAGCGCCGCGAACCGCTTGCGGCCCTCCATGTACTTCCAGAGGCGTTTCATGCGGCGATCACCTCGTCGCCGAAGAGCGTGGCGAACTCCCCGCCCGCCTGCAGCAGGTCGGCGGGGCGCCCCGACTCGACGATCCGGCCGTCGACGAGCACCACCGCGCGGTCCGCGATCTCGATCGTGGAGAGACGCTGCGTTGCGACGAGCACCGTGCGGCCGGAAAGCGCCGGGCGCAGGCGCCTGACGAGTCGTCGCTCGGTGAGGGTGTCCACCGCAGACAGTGGGTCGTCGAGCACGACCACCCGTGATCCGGCGACGAGCGCCCGCGCGAGCGCGACCCGCTGTCGCTGGCCTCCCGAGAGGTTGATCCCACGCTCGCCGATCAGGGTGTCGTAGCCGTCGGGCAGATTCGGCCCGAACGCATCCACGCCTGCCGCCCCGCAGGCCGCGAGCACCTCGTCCCAGTCGGCGTCCTCGCGGCCGGCGGTGAGGTTCTCGCGCAGCGGCACCGAGAACAGAACCGGCCGCTGCGTGACGAGCGCGACATCGGCGCGCAGCTCCGCGATCGGGAGGTCACGAGTGTCGACGCCTCCTACGAGCACGCGGCCGCCTGTGGGGTCGTAGAAGCGAGGGAGAAGGTTGAGGAGCGAGGTCTTCCCGGAGCCGGTCGCACCGCAGACGGCGACGATCTCTCCCGGCTCAACGACGAGGTCGAAGTCGCGCAGGACGTCCACCTCGCCGCCGTACGCGAAGCTCACGCGCTCGAAGCTGAGCCCGAGCGGCCCGGACGGAAGGTGGCGTGGGCTCGCAGGCTCGGGCAACGGCTCGATGCCGTCGAGCCATCCGAAGCTTCGGCCGGCGGAGGCGAGCGCGCGCTGCGCGAGGTCGAGGATCCAGCCGATCGCCTCGAGGGGCCAGACGAGCTGCAGGAGGAGCGTCTCGAAGAGGACGAACTGCCCGAGCGTGAGATCTCCGTGAATCACGGCGCGGCCGCCGAAGAAGACGACGGCGGCGATCGACAGCGCAGGCAGGTAGTACAGGCCCGGCACGTGCTGGGACTCGACGGTCGCTTGGCTGAGTGCCGCGGACCGGACACCCTCGGCCCGATCGCCGAAGCGCTCTCGCACGTCGTCCTCGCGCCCGAAGGCCTGCACCATCTCGATTCCGACTACGCCCTCGTCCGCCGCCTCCGTCACGTCGCCCTTCCTCGCCTGCACCTGGCGCGAGATGGGCGAAACCAGCCGTCCGAACCGGTTGGCGACGAACCCGATCAACGGCAGCGACACGGCTGCGTAGAGGGTGAGCTGGGCGTTGACGAGAGAGAGGACGATTCCCGCGCCGACGATCATCATCACGCTCTGCATCCCCTGCACGAGTCCCCAGCCGATGAAGTAGCGGATCGGATAGAGGTCGTTCGTCGCCCGCGACAGCACCTGGCCGGTCGCGTGCCGGTCGTAGAAGGCGCGCGGGTAGCGGAGATAGCCGTGGTACAGGAGCTCCCGCATGCGAGCCTCGATCCGGATCCCGATCCGGGCGGTCGCGTAGCGGCGGTTGAAGTTGATGATGAAGCGCAGGAGGGCGAGTCCTCCGATCGCCGCGATGTACGGTGGGAGCAGATGCTCTTGGTGGGGGACGATCGCGTTGTCGATCGCGCGAGAGATCAGGATCGGGATCGCGATCGAGATCAACGTGTAGAGCAGAGCGCACGTGAGGCTGAAGACGCCGAGCTTCCACTGCTCGCGCCACAACCGGAGCAGGCGCCGGAAGGTCGGCAGCAGGCCGAGGTCGGGCGGGTCGACTGAGCTCACATACGTGGACATGAAGAATCGCCCGGTGCAGCAGGACCCCTGCCGTCGCGCACCGAGCCGACCGACGACGATACCAGCGCGGCGAGGTCGGTTTTAGCGCTGTTTTTTGAGCTGCGAGTCCGCCAGCCTGCTGCTGCGGCGAGGCTTCGCGCCGGCGGCCGGCTCGAGATCCGGGTCGTCGGGGGGTTTTGGCAGCGGGGTCGGAGGCGGCGGCTCGCCCGCCGGATCCGGGTCGCGGGCGGGCTCGGGCTCGGCCGGAGCAGCGCCGGTGAGGCGCTTCCGTTCCTCCTGGAGCTGCATCCGCAGGGCGGCGAGCTCCCGCTCGACCTTGCGGATCGACTGCTCGCGCTCGTCGAGGCGTTCCCGTTCGGCCTGGGCGAGGGCGAGCTCCTGCACGGCCTCCTTTTCGCGTTTCTCGGCCCCCGCGATCTTCCGGGCGAGCTCGTCCTGCCGCGCCGGGTCGGGCGCGGAGGGCCGGTCCGGCGCGGAGGCACGGCGACGCCCTTGGCGGCCTGCGACGTCGAGCCGCAGCTGCTCGAGCTCCCTCTCGCGCGCGGCGACGCGCTGCGCGTGCTCGCGGAGCGTCCGCTTCATCTCCTCGACCTCGACGAGCGCCTGCTCGTAGCGGTCGCGAATATCCAGCCCGTCGCTCACAGAGGAAGTGTGGCGTCGAAACCGGCTGGTGGCAACCTGTTCACGTTGCCACATGCGTTGACTTGCCCCGCGCCGAGTGCGAGCGTGCGGACGCGCCAAGACCGAGGTTCGGATGCCGCCGGGGCTCTGCGGCTCCTCTCCGACTCCGTCACCAAGGCCCGGACGTGAACCGCTGAGACGCGTTGCAGCGGATTGAACCGACAGTCGCATCCAGGGGAGGAATTTCGATGCCAGTCGTGGGAGCCGGAGTGATCGGGACGGGGCAAGCCGAGTACCTCGATGTCATGCTGGAGGGGGGCCGCACGTACCCGTTCAGCGTTCATCCGTCGGAGAGAAACGTCAATTTCGACCTGCACATCTATGACCAGAACGGCAATCTGGTGGCCTGGGACGAGTCCACGGCGCCGGACGCATACGGCGTGGTCACGCCGGTCATCACCGGTCCGTTTCGGATCGTGGTCAACGCAGCACAGGGCATGTCCACGTACCAAGTCGAGGTTGTCGGTTGAGCGCCTAGCGCAGGCGCTCAACGAGGTGGAGCGTACCGGGATCGAACCGGTGACCTCCGGCTTGCAAAGCCGGCGCTCTCCCAGCTGAGCTAACGCCCCGAGAGAGCTTCAGTGTAGAGCCAGGCCCCGGCTCAGGCTGCGCGCTCGAGCCGCTCTTCGACCCGCGCGCGGGCGACGATCGAGTCGCGGTCGCCGAAGCGCAGACGGGCGCGGACGGCTCGGTGTTCGTCCCAGAGGCGGTCGAGCTGCGCGTCGATCTCGTGGATCTCGGCCCGCACCTCGGCGTCATGTTGGGCGGAGAGCTTGTGCCAGAGCTCGGTTCGCACCTCGCTCAGGGTCTCGATCTCCGCGTGGATCTCTTCCAAGGTTCGCATGCCGTCTACAACGGACGGGATGCCCGTCGCATTCCAGGCGAAATCCTCAGCGTTAGCTGCGACTCAGGCGGCGGCCAGTGCCTCGCGGATCCGGTCGCCGACCGCGGCCAGCTCGAGCTGCTGCCCGGACACGTCGCGCAGGAGCTCGTCGGCGGTCGGCCTCTGGCCCTCGGCCCAGAGCTCGCGCAGCAGCGAGCCCGCCTCGCCGCGCGAGAACCAGGCGTTGCCGAAGCGCTCTCGCAGATAGGCGCGCAGCTGCGCCTCGAACGCCCAGGCGCGCAGGTACTCGGAGGCGTAGAAGCCGGGGTCGATGTCGCCGAGGTAGTCGGCGGCGGCGGGCTCGACCTTCGTCGCATCGGCGAGCAGCTCCACGTAGCGCGGTCGCAGCGCCGTCAGATCCTCCGCCGTGTGGAACTCGAGCTCGTAGAGGAGCTTCGCGGAGTAGCGCCGCACGATCCAGAGAAGCGTCGCGGCCCCCTCGGCGGCGAACTCGTACGGGCGGGGGAAGTCGAGCTGCCGCGCGAGCCACGTGGGGTCGGTGGTGAGGTACTCGAGCAGCATCGCCCAGCCCTCGGTGACCGCGTTGTCGCCGAGCCGTCGCTCCTCCGGGGACAGGGAGGCGTCTGTGTGGGCGAAGTGCTCGGTGTGTCCGGCCTCGTGAAAGAGCGCGCGCCAGTCGTCGGGGCCGCCCTGCGGCTTCATCACGAGGATGACACGGCCTGGTATCTCGATCGGCGAGCAGAACGCGCGCGGATCCTTGTTGGGGCGTTCCTCGAGGTCGAGCTCGACGTTCGGCTGCGCGTGGAGGTCGATCCCGAAGTCCGCGAGCGTGACCTCGAGGGCCGGCAGCATCCGGGCTGCCGGGAATGCCGCGTCCCACGCGACGCCGCGCCAGGCGCGGCCCACGTCCCAGCGCGTCACCTCGCCGAGCCCCAGGCCGATCCGCGAGCGGAAGAACCGGTCGCCCGTCTTCACCCACAGGTCCTCTGTGTCGGCCAGCAGGCGCCGGCACTGCTCTGCAAGGCCGTCGAGGGGCAAGCCGAAGCTGCGGTAGAGGTCGGCGTAGCTCTCTGCGCCCAGCCGCCGGGTCTCGCGCTGCACGACCTCCGCCGCCTGCAGCTCGAGCGCGTTCAGATGCTCCTCGGTGAGCTCGTTCCGCGCAGCCTCGACTCGTTCCCTGACGTCGCGGTCTTCCTCGTTCATCAACCGCGGCTTGAGCATCCGAAACGGGATCTCCTCGCCGTCGACCGTGGCGGTCAGCGTCGCTTCGAGCTCGGCGATACGTTCCGCCTCCTCGCTCACGAAGTTGCCGAGATAGCCCGCGCACGCGAACTTCCATAGCTCGCGCCGGCGGCGGTCTCCGTCGATCGAGGCCCCGAGTGCAAGCGCGGTGTCCAGCTGCGTCAGGCGCTCGTGGCGCTCGTAGATCGGTGCGAGCTCGTACGTCTTCTTGTGGCCGGCGAAATGGAGATAGGACTCCTCGTCCAGCTCCGCGATGAAGCGCTCCGCGTCCGCACTGAGCGCCTCGAACTCCCCTTGGTCAAGCGGCTCCGGCATGTGGGTTCGTAGGATAGAGCCGTGCGGGAGATCACCCTCAAGACCGAGCGCAAGACGCAGTTGATCGAGATCACCGACCACGTCCGGGAGGCGCTCGGCGGAACGAACGGCGCCACGGCGGCGCTCGTATACGTGCCGCACACGACGGCGGGTGTCGCGATCAACGAGCGCATCGACCCCGAGCTCGTGACCGACCTCGAGAACGCATTCAACCGCGTCGTCGGCGACGACTGGGAGTGGCGGCACGACGACGCCGACGGGCCCAACGCGCCCTCCCACGCGCGCGCCTCGCTCGCGTCGAGCCCGCAGGTGCTCATCCCGCTGCGCGACGGAACCCTCGCGCTCGGCACGTACCAGGGCGTCTTCTTCTGCGAGTTCGACGGCCCGCGCGAACGCAAGATCTACGTCGCGACGCTGTCCTAGGACCTCGCACCGTTACCGTGGTCGCATGGCCGCGCCGGTGACGAAGGGAGAGGAGCTCGAGCTCGACGTCGACTCGCTCGCCTACGGCGGAAACGGCGTCGCTCGCCTCGATGGGTTCGTCGTCTTCGTCCGGCGTGGGCTGCCGGGCGATCGAGTGCGGGCACGGGTCACGAAGGTCAAGCGCAGCCACGCCGAGGCGCTCGCGACTGAGGTGCTCAGGCCGGGGCCTGAGCGGGTCGACGCGCCGTGCGCGCATTTTCCGGCGTGCGGCGGCTGCCGCTTCCAGGATCTCGCGTACGAGGCGCAACTCGAGCAGAAGCAGATGCAGGTGCGCGACGCGCTGGAGCGGCTCGCGGGCATCGCCGAGCCGCCGCTGGAGCCGATCGTCCCGTGCGAGCCCGAGATCTTCCACTACCGGAACAAGCTCGAGTACTCGTTCACGGCGACGCCCGACGGCGCCGCGCTCGGCTTCCATCGCGCCGGCCGCTGGGACGAGGTGCTCGAGATCGAGCGCTGCTGGCTCACCGACGACCTCGGCAACGCGGTCCGCGACGCCGTCCGCAACTGGGCCCGCGAGGAGGGCCTCGAGGCGTACTCGCAGGCCGACGGGAGCGGCTACCTGCGCCACCTCGTCGTCCGAGAGGGCCGCAACACAGGGCAGGCGCTCGTCCAGCTCGTGACCGCTCCCGGCGAGCGGTTCGAGACCGGGTATCTCGTCGACGTCCTCCGCCGCTTCCCCGAGGTGCGCTCGATCCACTGGGCCGTGAACGACACGCCCGCCGAGGTGACGAACCTGCCGACGCAGCTGCTCTGGGGAGAGGACGGGATCGAGGAGGAGCTCTGCGGGCTCCGCTTCCGGGTGCGCCCGAACGCCTTCCTGCAGACGAACACTGCGATGGCCGAGCGGCTCTACGCGCTCGCGCGAGAGGCGGCTGGGCTGACGGGCGGCGAGACCGTGTGGGATCTCTACTGCGGCATCGGCACGATCGGGCTCTCACTGGCGCGTGACGCGCTGACGGTCTGGGGCATCGAGGTCTCGGAGGAGTCGGTCGCCTGCGCGCTCGAGAACGCCGAGCTCAATGGGATCACGAACGCCGCCTTCTTCGCCGGCAACGTGGGGGAGGTCGTCGAAGAGCTCCTGGAGCGCTCGGGGCGGCCGGACGTCGTCGTCGTCGACCCGCCGCGCGCGGGACTTGCGGGCAAGGCTCTGCGACGGCTCGGACGCATCGGCGCGTCCCGGCTCGTGTACGTCTCCTGCAACCCGACGACGCTCGCAGGCGACGTGAAGTCGTTACGCGGGGAGTACGGCTACGAGTTGCGTCGCGTGACCCCGGTGGACATGTTCCCGCACACGCCGCACGTCGAGTGCGTGGCCCTGCTCGAGCAGGTCAGCGCGCCGGCCTGAGCCGCCGCCAGAGCAGGTCGCCGTTCGCGAGCAGGAAGCCGAACGAGAGGAACGGCAGGGCCGGCAGGCCGTTGACGTCCGTGGCGTTGGCGAGCACGAGCGTCAGCGAGTACATCCCGGTCATCGCGAGCCAGGTCCAGCCTGGTCGCAGCTGCCACCGCACCGTCGTCGCGAGGAAGAGGGCGAAAAAGAGGATGTCGGGAGGGCCGAGACCGGCGGCGATCCCGCCCGGCGCGACGAACGCGACTGCGACGGCGGAGTACACCTCCACGTGGTGGTTGATGATGTCCTTGGTCGGCCCGGCCGCGACGGAGAACGCGTCGACGAACGGGATGATCAGCGCGATGATGACCACCCAGCTGAGCTCCTCGAACAGCGAGAGGAACAGCCAGCCGCCGCACGTGTAGGCGGCGAGCTTGGCGAAGTTCGAGGCGAGGTGCTCGTCTGCGCGCCAGGTCACCACCGCCGCCACCAGAAAGACGACGAGCCCGATAGCGACGACCCGGCGGTTCGACCAGAGCGGCAACGCCAGATAGATCAGGCCGAGGGTCGCCGGCAGCACGCCCGCCGCGATGATCGCGACCGTCGGCCAGAGCGCGACCGGATCGAGGTGCGGCGCGACGGCGTCCCACGCGACGACGCCTGCGAGCAGGAGGACGAACGCCGCGACGCGGAGTCGCGTCCGCGTGTCCCTGCTCAGTACGGAGGAGTCTGGCTCCACCACTCGCCGAGCACCTTGAAGGCGTTCCAGAACGCCGTCTTCGCCGGCTGCTCGTCGAGCGACTCGTCGATGTCGGGTGTGACGAGCCCCTGGATCGTCGGGGTGTACTCCTGCAGTTCCCCCTCGACCGGTGTCAGCTCGTGGGCGAGCGGGAAGGCGGCAGCGTTGAGGAAGGCGACGGACGGTCCGCCCATCGCCACGACGAGCTTCGGCTGGACGATGTGCAGCTCGCGCAGGAGGAAGGGCCGCGACTCTTCCTCGTCGCCGCCGGCGAACTTGAGGGCGTTCGTCCCGTAGATCGCCATCGGATCGACGTGCAGGCGCTGCAGCGACTTGAGGAGCGCGTTGCCGGCCCGGCCGTAGAACGCTACTCCCTCCTGCAGCTCTGATTCCTTGGGCGAGTACTTGAGCAGGAAGACGTCGGCGAGCGGATGGCCCGAGCCCAGCACGGGCACACGGGCGCCGCCTGCCGCGTGCGCGAGCTCGTCGCCGAGAGCATTGGTCTCGGTGATGGCCTTTTGCAGGTACTTCTCGTAGATCTCGTCCGTCGCCACGGTCAGCTGATCGTCTCGAAGGGCGGCGTCACCATGCCGGACGTTCCTTCGACGCGCCCGGGTGGGTGCCTGCCTCGGAGCCGGAGTCACGCTAGCGGACGGCGGGAAGATCCGAGCGCGCTCGGACGTCTCGAGGAGTGAGGGGAGATGCAAACGCGTGTCGTCAAGCCGAAGCACGGGCCGGAGATTCTGATCCGGCCGCTGCGGCGTGGTGACACGGCCACCGTCCAGGCGGTCTTCGCTCGACTCGGCGACGCGTCGCGGTTGGCGCGTTTCAACGGAGTCAAGCATCGGCTCGGGGAGCAGGAGCTGCGCTGGCTTGCGACCGTGGGGCCGAACCACCACGTGCTCGTCGCCCACGTCGACGGCGACCCGGAGCCGGTGGCGATCGCTCGGCTCGTGCGCTTCGGCGCCAGCGCCGAGGTCGCCTTCGAGGTCGCCGACGCCTACCAGGACCGCGGCATCGGCTCTGCGCTCACGCAGGAGCTCGTTTGCGACGCGTGCGCGGCAGGCATCGTCGAGGTGACGGCACTCGTCCGGAGCGACAATCCCCGGGCGCTCGCAGTCCTGCAGCGCACGCTCGGCCAGCTCGAGGTCCGCTTCGAGGGCCCGGAGCTCATCGTCCGGGCGCCCCTGCCCGCCGTCTGCTAGCGCACCCGCTCCTTGGCCTGGGCGACCCACTTCAGCCCCTGGAGATAGACGAGCGACTTCGGGCGCCGCAGCACCTCGGCGTCGTGGAGCGAGACGAGGAACTCCTCGGGGCCGCCGAAGCGGCGCAGCCGAACCGCGCCCGTGCCGACACCCGCGAGGACGTGCGCGTCGGATCCGGCTCCGGGTGTGAGGTTGTACTTGCGTGCGAAGCGGAGCGCCTCGTCGTTGTAGGCCTCGAACAGCAGCCGTGCGTTGTAGACCTCGAGCACGTCGATCTCGGCGAGATGGCGGTGGAGGGTCGCGGGCTCCGGGATCGCGTGCATCCGGTCGAACGGGTGCGGCACGTAGACGAGGCCGCCCTGGGCGCGGATAGCGGCGATGGTCTCGCCGAAGGACATGCCCCGCGGGATCTCCTCGCGGAGGAAGAGTCCGATCACCTCGCCCTGGTCGGCCGTCTTCACCTCTTCGCCGGGGATTACGACGAGGCGACGCCCGCGGGCCTTCTCGACCGCCTCCTGCGCGCCGCCGAAGACGTTGTGGTCGGTGACCGCGATCGCGCCGAGCCCCTGGGCCTCGGCATGGTCGAGCAGCTCGTGGACTTCGATCGAGCAGTCGTGCGACCAGCTCGTGTGCAGGTGGAGGTCGGCCACGATCCAGTCGCGCTCCTCGACCGGCAACCGCGACGTATGGCTGCGCCGCCGTGAGGCTAGGCGCCCGTAGATCTCCTCGACGCGGTCGGCGAGCGCTTCGGTCGTCTGCGACTTCGCCGCCGCGAGACTCTCGGCGGCGCGGCCCGACCGGAAGGCTTCGTCCTCGATCATCCGCGCCGTCTCGGCGGCAGCGAGCTCCGGCTGCTCCGCGCGGCCCGGCGGTGCGACGATCGCGACTCCCGCCGTCTGTGCCTCGGCGACCAGGCGCGACAAGCCGTCGGCGGCGGGAACGAAGATCGATGCCGCGCGTAGCAGCTCGGCCCGCGCCCCGCCGGTGCGCGCGGTGCGCACGCGCATCCTCCCGCGCAGTCGGCGTGAGACGGCCGGTCGAGAGGCGGGCATCCGCGTGCGCAGCAGGACCAGCTCCCAGTCGGGCTGGTGTGCGAGCTCGCGGACGAGCGCGCGCAGCAGCGGCCGCTCGGCCTGCCGCCACTCGACGACGACGAGCTGCTTCTTCTCGGCGGGCGCGAACAGCTCGGGGTCGATCCCGTGCGGCACCAGCTCGTAGCGACCGGGGAAGCGGACGGCTGCCGCCTCCGCGACCTCCTCGTTCGTCGCGAGGAGCGCGTCGACGCGCGCCAGCAGCCGCTCCCGCTGCGCGCGGGCGGGCGGATAGCCGAGCCGGTGCGCGGAGAAGAACGTCGCGGCCGTGAGCGCTGCGGAGTCGCGCAGCGCGAGATACGACAGGCTCGGCAAGCCCGGCTCGAAGCCGTGCACGACGTCGAAGCGGCCCCGCGCGAGGGCGAGCGACAGGCTTGCGCGGACGCCGACCGGCACGCCCATGCGGCTGCGGCGGGAGATCCGCACAGCTGGGCCGATCGCGATCAGCTCCGGGTCGTCGAAGGTACCGAGGAGCGCGCGCCGCCCGGCCGCGAGGTCGCGGGCGTGATTCGAGGGAGCCAGGACCGTGACCGCGTGGCCGCGTCGTCGCAGTTCGCGCGCGAGCCCGTCCACGTGCTCGTTCACGTCGTGCGGCTGCGACCAGGCGAACGGCGTGACGAGCGCGATCCGCACTCTTTCGAGTCTAGTCCGGCCTAGAGCTCGAGGAGCATCTCGTGCTGGCGGACGACGACCGAGCCGCCGAGCCGACGGAGGACCGACGCCGCCGGATCTTCCGCCGGGAGGTTGAGGACGTAGGCGTCGCCGAACGTGCGGAGGGCGTGGAGCAAGGGCTCGGGCTCGCCCGCGTACTGCTGTAGCTGCGCGGTCGAACGGACGCAGAAGAGCATCGCGCCGTCGTCGGT
Source organism: uncultured Actinomycetes bacterium (assembly GCA_963725965.1). GTDB lineage: Bacteria > Actinomycetota > Thermoleophilia > Gaiellales > Gaiellaceae > Palsa-739. The sequence goes on from CAVSAK010000003.1 coordinate 150,347, forward strand.
GACCAGCCCGCGCACGTCGTCGTAATGGGAGAGCGTGCCGTCGGCGCGCTGCCACGGCTCATGCCGCTCTGGTACCTGCGCCTTCGCCTCGGCGGGGGGAACCTCGCGTCCCGCCCGGTCGCCGTCGGCGCCCGGCAGCGTCCAGACCTCGACGTCCTGCACCAAGTGGTAGCCGAGCTTCTCGTAGAGCGTCGAGGCGCCCGTGTTCTCGACGATCACCTCGAGCCAGACGTGGCGCACGCCGAGCTCCCGCGCCTGCTCGTGCAGTGCGCGCATGAGCACCTCGCCGATGCCCGAGCGGCGTGCGCTCGGCACGACGCCGACACCGCCGATCCAGGCATCCTCGCCCCGCACGCCGAGATTCGCGAGCCCGACCGGATCGCCGTCGCGATGCGCGATTCGCGACGCGTCCAGATCGAAGTCGAAGGCGTTGTCCATGAACGCGAGCCGCTGCTCGTCGATGTGGAACGGCAGGAGGTAGCCCTCGTACGCCGCGTTGAAGAGCTCCGCACGCTCGCCGAGCGTCAGCGAATTCGCAGAACGGATGTCGAGGCGGCCGGTCAGGTCTCGCAGTATCCGTGCCCGCCGGGAATCACTGCGAGCGAGAGGAGCGACCAGGCAAGGCCGAGGACCGGTGCGAGCGGCAGTGCCCACATGAGCACGAATTGCTTCGATGCAAGCGCCCAGGACCCGACCGCGAGGAAGACGAGGAGCCCGCCGACGACCGCCACGGCTCCCGCAGTTCCACCTCCGCAGAGGGATGACGAGATCTCGATGGCGTAGGCGCCGATCGCGGCGAGGAAGGCAGCTGCCCAAGTCGCAACTGTCACGCCGAGCAGCAGCAGGGCGCTCTTGCCGACCGTGCTCAGGAGTCGCCGCCTGCGCACGAGGCGGAGGAACCCTGCCCGCGCGAGTGCTAGGCCGGCCACGAAGAGCAGAACGAGCCACCACGGGTAGCCGTGGATGGCGAAGACGAGAACCCAGGCGGGGAACCCGACGAACGAGAGAGTGACGACTGCGGCCGCGAGGTAGTCGATCGCGATCTCGACCCGCGGCCGCATCGTCAATATCCCTAGGCCTTCGTCTTGTCCTTGTCCTTGGCCTTCGCCTTGCGGCGGTTCTTGCGGATGAACTCCTCGGTCAGCTCGTACGCCTCGTCGTCGACGATCTGCTTCGGCGGCGACTTCATGAGGTACGAGCTCGGTCCGACGAGCGCGCCCGCGACGTTGTTGTTGAGCGCGAGCTTCGCCAGCCGGACGGCGTCGATCACGATGCCCGCCGAGTTCGGCGAGTCCCAGACCTCGAGCTTCAGCTCGACGTTGAGGGGCACGTCGCCGAACGCGGAGCCCTCCATCCGGATGTACGCCCATTTGCGGTCGGTCAGCCACGGCACGTAGTCGGACGGCCCGACGTGGACGTTCCCCGGGCCGAGGTCGTAGTCGAGCATCGAGGTGACTGCGTTCGTCTTCGAGATCTTCTTCGACTCGAGACGCTCCCGCTCGAGCATGTTGAGGAAGTCGGAATTGCCGCCGACGTTGAGCTGCATCGTCTTGTCGAGGTGCACGCCGCGCTCGCGGAAGAGCGAGGTGAGGACGCGGTGCGTGATCGTCGCGCCGACCTGCGACTTGATGTCGTCGCCGATGATCGGCAGGCCCTTGTCCTCGAAGCGCTGCCCCCAGTAATCCTCGCGCGCGATGAAGACCGGCATGCAGTTCACCATCGCGCAGCCGGCCTCGAGGATCTGCTCGGCGTACCACTTCGTCGCGGCCTCCGAGCCGACCGGGAGGTAGTTGACGACGACGTCGGTCTTCGTCTCCTTGAGGATCCCGACCACGTCGTCGGTCTTGCCGTGCGCCTTCTCGACGACCTGCGAGAGGTACTTGCCGAGGCCGTCGTGGGTCATGCCGCGTGAGACCTCGATGCCGGTCTCCGGAACCTCGGCGAACTTGATCGTGTCGTTCGGGTGCGCCCAGATCGCGTCGGCGAGATCCTCGCCGACCTTCCCCTTGACGACGTCGAACGCGGCGGTGAACTCCACGTCCCGGACGTGATAGCCGCCGAGGTTGACGTGCATGAGGCCGGGGACGAACTGGTCGTCCGGCGCGTCCTTGTAGTACTCGACGCCCTGGAGCAGCGAGTTCGCGCAGTTGCCGACCCCGACGATCGCGACGCGGACCTTGCCGTCGTCGAGGCGTGCTCTACCGTTGGTCGATGCCACTTGTCCCTCCGGAAAGTTGCTTTCTGACATGCAGGATGCGCTGGACGACCGTGAGCCAGGCCGTCGCGGCGAGCACGACGATGGCCCACGGAAGGCCGCCCCACGGCGCGAAGACGAGGCCCGCCGTGATGAGCACCACGCGCTCGGCGCGCGAGCCCAGGCCGACGTCGCCCTTCAGTCCGAGCGCCTCCGCGCGTGCGCGCGTGTACGAGACGAGGAACGAGCCGACGACGGCGGCGACAGCGACCACGACCGCCCAGTCCTTGCCCTGACGCGAGAAGACGAGCGCGATCGCAGCGAGCATCGCGCCCTCGCCCACCCGGTCCGTCGTGGAGTCGATGAATGCACCGAACGGCGTGGCCTTGCCGCCCACGCGGGCGAGCGCGCCGTCGAGGATGTCGAGCAGCGAGCCCACGACGAAGATGCCGGCCGCGAGCCAGTAGACGAGCAGCGTGTCGGCTCGGTTCTCGAACGGCACGAGGATCGCCGCCACGAGACAGAGCGAGACGCCGGTCGTCGTGAGGACGTTCGGCGTGATGCCGGTCCGGGCGAGGCTCGCGACCGAGCGGCTGGCGAGTGAGCGGGCTCCGGCCGTGTAGCCGTGCTTGACGCGACGGAGCCGTGGGGACGCATTCATCTCCAACATCGCAATCCTGCTATGCCTGACTATAGCAGGTTTGCGATGGCTGGACCGAGTGCGCGAAGACGCGCGAAGACTCGCGGCGTCCACTTGGTGGCGAGCAGCGCGGCGACCGCCACCGCGATCCCGGCGAGCACGTCGAGCAGATAATGGTTCGCTGTCGCGATCACGCAGAACCAGACCCAGAGAGGCCAGAGAGCCCAGAGCGCCTTGGCCCAGATCGTGCGGGAGGTGGACACGAGGAAGTAGCCGACGATCAGCGCATCGGCGGCATGAAGGCTCGGCATCGCCGCGTACGAGTTGCCGAGCGATTGCAGGAGGGCGCTCGAGTGGTTGACGCCGTCCACGAATCCCTTGTCGGGGAACATCCACGGCGGGGCGGTCGGCATCAGCCAGAAGCCGAGGAGGCCGACGAGGTTCGCGAGCAGGATCGTGTTCCGGAAGCGGCTGAAGCTGTCGTGCCGCCGGAGGTAGACCCACAACAGCGCCAGCCCGATCACTGTGAACTCCGAGTTCCAGTACGTCCAGGCTGCCGCCGTCAGGAGCGCCGAGGAGGAGTCGGTGACGCGCTCCACACTCAACTCGAACAGGTGATGCGATACCCGCTGCTCGAGCGAGATGACCTTCAGGCCGTTGACGATCGCCTTGCCGGGGTTCTGGTCGGTCAGGTGCCGGACGGCGAGGTACGAGAAGTAGAACCCGAACCAGATCCCCAGTTGGAGTCCGAAATCTCGCCAACCGCAAGGAAGGACTTTGCGTCCCAGTACGACGACCCGCTCCATCCCGCAACTCTAATCCGAGCGGTTACAGGAAGGCGAGCAAGGGGTGACTAACCGCCGATGTACGACATCTCGACCTTCGGAAACTCCGTTGTTTCAGCCGTTCGCAGCTCGGAGTAGCGGTCGGTTCGGCGCGTCCAGATCGCGCGGAGCTGCTTGACAAGCTCCTCGTCGGAGGCGCCGAGGCGCAGCGGAGCGCGGAGGTCGTGGCCGCGCGCGGCGAACAGGCACGTGTAGAGCCGGCCCTCGGCCGACAGGCGAGCACGTGAGCAGGCGCCGCAGAACGGCTGCGTGACCGAGGCGATCACGCCGATCTCACCCTCACCGTCCAGGTAGCGCCAGCGGCGCGCGGTCACGTCGGGCCGCTCGGCGGCGACGGGCTCGAGCGGCCACTGCTCGGAGATGCGCTCGACGATCTCCTCCGCGCTCACGACGTCCTCGAGCCGCCAGCCGTTCGTCGAGCCGACGTCCATGTACTCGATGAAGCGGAGGACGTGACCGCTGCCGCGGAAGTGCTCGGCGAGCGCGAGCACGTCTCCGTCGTTCGCGCCGCGCTTGACGACCGCGTTGACCTTCACGGGGAGCCCGGCCTCAGCGGCCGCTTCGATCCCGTCGAGCACCTGCTGCACCGGGAACTCGGCGTCGTTCAGGGCCCGGAACGCCGCGTCGTCGAGCGAGTCCAGGCTGACCGTGACGCGGTCGAGACCGGCGTTCGCGAGTGCCTTCGCCTTCTGGGTGAGGAGCGAGCCGTTCGTCGTCAGCGCGAGCTCGAGCTTGTCGCCCGCCGGCGTTTCGACGGCGGCGAGCAGCTCGACGAGGTTCTCGACGTGGCGGCGGACGAGGGGCTCGCCGCCGGTGAGGCGCACCGTGCGGACCCCGAGGCCGGCGAAGACGCCGACGACGCGGGCGAGCTCCTCGAACGTGAGCAGCTCGCGGCGCTCGAGGAACGCGTAGTCGCGGCCGAAGACCTCTTTCGGCATGCAGTAGACGCAGCGGAAGTTGCAGCGGTCCGTGATCGAGATGCGCAGGGTCTCAAGCGGACGCCCGAGGCGGTCGAGCAGCGGTTCCATCTGCTCAGTATGCGCGCTAGCGCGCTGCCCACACCTGCGCGAGCTCCACGAGCGTCGCGGCGGCGAGACCCATGTCCTCGACGCAAATCCACTCACGCTCGCTGTGCGCGTCGTGCCCGCCGGTGAAGAGGTTCGGCGTCGGGAGTCCCATCTCGGTGAGGGCGGAGCCGTCCGTGCCGCCTCGGATCGACGTCTGCCTCGGCTCGAGCCCGACCCGGCGCATCGCTTCCTCGAGGTTCGCGACGATCTCCGGATGACGGTCGAGCGCCACGCGCGGGTTCCTGTACTGGACGCGGTCCTCCACCTCGATCGAGCACCGTGGCTCCGCTGCCGCGACTTCTGCCGCGAGGCCGCGAAGGAAGGCGACGTGCTCGGCGAGGCGGTCGTTCTCGAAGTCGCGGACGATGAAGCGCAGCTCGACCTCCGACGAGTCGCCCTGGACCAGGACCGGATGGACGAATCCCTCCCGTCCCTCGGTCGTCTCCGGTGAGATCCTGTCCTGCGGGAGCCGAGCGAGAATCTCGCCGGCGAGCTTGATCGCGTTCACGAGCTCGCCCTTCGCCCAGCCGGGGTGGATCGCACGGCCGTGGATTCGCATGCGCACCTGCGCGCCCGAGAACGTCTCGGCCTGCAGTTCTCCCGCGGTCGAGCCGTCGACCGTGTACGCGGCCGTGGCGCCGAAGCTCTGGACGGGGAAGTGGACGACACCGCGCCCGATCTCTTCGTCCGGGTTGAAGGCGACCTTGACCGTCCCGTGTGGGATCTCCGGTTGCGAGACGAGGTGGGCGACCGCGGCCATGATCTCCGCGATGCCGGCCTTGTCGTCGGCGCCGAGAAGCGTCGTTCCGTCGGTCGTGATCAGCTCGTGTCCAACGTGGTTCACGAGCTCGGACGACTCCTCCGGGCGGATCGTCTGACCGGAGTCGCCGAGCCGGATCTCGCCGCCCTCGTAGCGGATCCGCTGCGGCGACACGCCGACCCCACTCACCTCGCGCGCGGTGTCGACGTGCGCGAACAGCGCGATAGTCGGCACCTCGTGCTCCACCGTCGCCTGCAGCGTCGCGGTGACGTAGCCGTGATCGTCGATGATCGCGTCGGGGAGTCCGATCTGCTCGAGCTCGTCTCGGAGAAGGCGCAGAAGGTCGAGCTGGCCGTCGGTGCTCGGGTAGGTCTCCGACTCCTCGTCCGACTGCGTGTCGATGCGGGCGTAGCGGACGAGGCGCTCGGCCGCGTCCTCTGCCAGCCGAGCGACGAGCGTCGTCTCCGTGGACACCGCGCGAGTGTACGTTCGAGAGATGCGCCTGCGTATCGCTCAGCTGTATGGCGGCCTTGTCCTCTACGGAGTCAGCTCGTCTCTTCTCGTGCTCGCGGGTCTCGGGCTCGACCCGTGGGACGTGTTCCACCAGGGCCTCTCTCGTACGTTCGGTCTCGCGATCGGCACCTGGGCGATCATCGTCGGCCTCGTCGTGCTCCTGCTCTGGATCCCACTCCGCCAGCGGCCGGGGATCGGGACCGTGAGCAACGTCGTCCTCGTCGGCCTGACGATGAACGTCGTGCTGGGACACGTGCACCCGCCGCATGCGCTGGGCGTTCGGATCGCGTGTCTTCTCGTCGGCATCCTGCTGAACGGCGTCGCGACGGGCGCGTACATCGGCGCCGGGTTCGGGCCGGGCCCGCGCGACGGCCTGATGACCGGCCTCGCGGCGCGCGGTCACTCGATCCGCGTCGTCCGCACCTCGATCGAGCTGACCGTCCTCGCGATCGGCTGGCTGCTCGGGGGCACGGTCGGCGTCGGCACCGTCCTGTATGCGCTCGCGATCGGTCCGCTGGCCCATGTCTTCGTCCCGCTCTTCGCTCACGGCAGGCCGACGCCTGAGAACGCGCTGGAGGCCGTATAGCCGCCGTCGGGCTCGCGCTCGCCTCCGCGCTGCTCTTCGGTGCGATGAGTGTGGCCCTGCGGATGGCACTCCAGCGCGACCCGGACGCCGCGCTCGCCACGCTCGCCACCGCCGCCACCGCGCTCGTCGTGGCGCTCGTAGCGGCTGCGGCCGAGACGCCGTCGCGCGGGTTGCATCTCTCGTCGGCCTGGCCATTCCTGTTGGCGGGCCTGCTCTCGCCGGGCGCCGCACAGATTCTCGTCACGCTCGCGATTCGCGACTCGGGCTCGTCCCGCGTCTCGATGATCTTCGGGACGGCGCCGCTCGTCTCGGTGACGCTCGCGCTCCTCTTCCTCGACGAACCGGCAAGCGCACCGCTCATCGCCGGAGCGGTGCTGATCGTCGCCGGCGGCGTCCTCCTCGCCCGCGAACCCGAGCGGCCGGAGCACCTCAACAGACTCGGTCTCGTCTTCGCGTTCGCGGGCGCGACGCTGTTCGCGATCCGGGACAACCTCGTGCGGCACCTCGCGGTGGGGACGACCGCCGTGCCACCCGCGATCGCCGCGGCCGCGGCGCTCCTCGGGGGGACGGTGCTGATCGCCGTCTGGGCTCGGCGGTTGATCGGTCGCCGCTGGCTCCCGTTCCTGCCGGCCGGGGTTCTGTTCGGAGCTTCCTACGTCTCGCTCTTCGAGGCCTACTACCGGGGCCGCGTCACCGTCGTGGCGCCGCTCGTCGCGGTCGAGTCGCTCGCCGGCGTCGGCCTCTCGGCGCTACTCCTCCGCGACTCCGAGCTCGTCGGGAAGCGGCTGATCGTCTGCGCCGTCTTCATCGTCGCCGGCAGTGCGCTCATCGGCGCCTTTCGGTAGCAGGGGGTAGCGCATATCTGCTATAAACAGACTTAGATTTTCTCAACTCAGGAGGCACAGCACAATATGGCGAAGACCATCGGCATCGACCTCGGCACGACGAACTCGTGCATGGCCGTGCTCGAGGGCGGCGAGCCGACCGTCGTCCCGAACGCCGAGGGCGGGCGCACAACGCCGTCCGTCGTCGCGTTCACGAAGGACGGCCAGCGGCTCGTCGGCGCTCCGGCGCGGCGGCAGCAGGTGACGAACCCGACCAACACGATCTTCTCGATCAAGCGCTTCATGGGACGCAAGTTCGACGAGGTGACCGAGGAGATGACCATTGTCCCGTACGAGGTCGTCAAGGGCCCGAACGGCGACGTGCGCGTCACGGCGGAGGGCAAGGAGTACGCCCCGCCGGAGATCAGCGCGATGATCCTCCAGAAGCTCAAGCAGGACGCGGAGGCGTACCTCGGCGAGAGCGTCGCCGACGCCGTCATCACTGTCCCCGCGTACTTCAACAACGCGCAGCGCGAGGCGACGAAGGACGCCGGCAAGATCGCCGGCCTCAACGTGCTGCGCATCATCAACGAGCCCACCGCAGCCGCACTTGCCTACGGCCTCGACAAGGAGGGCTCGGATCAGACGATCCTCGTCTTCGACCTCGGCGGCGGCACGTTCGACGTGTCGGTGCTCGAGCTTGGCGACGGGGTGTTCGAGGTCAAGTCGACCGCCGGTGACAACCACCTCGGCGGCGACAACTTCGACAAGGCGGTTGTCGACTGGATGGCGGCGGAGTTCAAGAAGGACCAGGGCATCGACCTGACGCAGGACAAGATGGCGCTCCAGCGCCTGTACGAGGCCGCAGAGAAGGCGAAGATCGAGCTGTCGTCCACGATGACGACGCAGATCAACCTTCCCTTCATCACGGCGACTGCCGAGGGCCCGAAGCATCTCGACCTGCAGCTCACTCGCGCGAAGCTCGAGGAGATCACGGCCGACCTGCTCGAGCGAACGGTCGAGCCGACGAAGCAGGCGCTCTCGGACGCCGGTCTCGACCGCGCGAAGATCGACCACGTCGTCCTCGTCGGCGGCATGACCCGCATGCCGGCCGTGCAGGAGAAGGTCAAGCAGCTGATCGGCAAGGACCCGCACAAGGGCGTCAACCCGGACGAGGTCGTCGCAGTCGGCGCCGCCCTCCAGGCCGGCGTGCTCAAGGGGGAGGTCAAGGACATCCTCCTGCTCGACGTCACCCCGCTCTCGCTCGGCATCGAGACGAGGGGCGGCGTGATGACGAAGCTGATCGAGCGCAACACGACCATCCCGACGAAGAAGTCCGAGGTCTTCACGACCGCCGAGGACAACCAGCCCTCGGTCGAGGTGCACGTCCTCCAGGGCGAGTCGGAGATGGCGACCTACAACAAGACGCTCGGCAAGTTCCAGCTGGTGGGAATCCCGCCGGCGCCGCGCGGCCTGCCGCAGATCGAGGTCACCTTCGACATCGACGCCAACGGGATCATCAACGTGTCCGCGAAGGACATGGGCACCGGGAACGTCCAGCAGATCCAGATCCAGGGCGGCTCCGGGCTCTCCGAGGACGAGGTGCAGGAGATGATCCGCAACGCGGAGACGCACGCCGACGAGGCGCACAAGCTGCGCGAGGCGGCGGACACGAAGAACCTCGCCGAGACGCTCGCGTACCAGACCGAGCGCTCGCTCTCCGAGCACCGCGACAAGCTCGACGAGTCCGAGGCCTCGACGATCGAGGGCCGGATCATGGAGCTGCGGCAGGCGCTCGAGGGCGACGACCTCGCCGAGATCAACACCAAGATGAACGCGCTGCAGGAGTCCTCGCACAAGCTCGCCGAGGTGCTCTACGCCGAGGCGGCTCAGCAGGCGCAGGCCTCTGCAGCCGGCGGCGGCAACGGCGAGACGACCGCCGGCTCCGACGACGAGGTCGTCGAGGAGGGCGAGTACGAGGTCGTCGACGAGGAGGCGCCCACCTCGTGACCGGCGCGCAGGACGAAAGGCAGGTGCCTGGCACGGCGGAGCCGAGCCAGGCACCCGACGGCGGCGACGCGTCGAGCGACGCCGCCGTCGACGATCGCCTCTTGAGGCTCGCCGCCGACTTCGAGAACTACAAGAAGCGGGCGGCCCGCGAGCGCCAGGAGTACGTCGCGCTCGCGAACGAGCGGCTGATCGCCGAGCTCATCCCGATCCTCGACGATCTCGAGCGCGCGCTGAGCGCTGCGGAAGAGCATCAGGAGGCGCAGCTCGAGGAGGGCGTCCGGCTCGTCCATCGCTCCCTCGCGGGGCTGCTCGAGCGGCACGGCGTGAAGGCGATCGAGACGGAGGGTCGGTTCGACCCGCACGTCCACGAGGCGCTGCTCTCGCAGCCGTCGGAGGCGGAGGAGGGCTCGGTCATCGACGTCGTCCAGAAGGGCTACAAGCTCGGTGACCGCGTCGTCCGGCCCGCACGCGTCGTCGTCGCGGCGCCGCCGGCACAGGAGGAACGCGAGGGCGATGCCTGAGTCGCTCTACGACACGCTCGGCGTCCAGAAGGGCGCCTCGGGTGACGAGATCAAGAAGGCATACCGGAAGCTCGCACGCCAGTACCACCCGGACACGAACCAGGGCGACAAGGGCGCGGAGGAGCGCTTCAAGCAGGTGCAGACCGCGTACGACGTCCTCTCCGACGACGAGAAGCGGAAGGCGTACGACCGCTTCGGCTCGACGAACGGCCGCGGCGCGCCCGGGCCGGGTCCGGGCGGTGGCAACGTCGACTTCGGCGACTTCGAGTGGAGCGGCGACCTGGGCGACATCCTCGGTGGGCTCTTCGGCAACGTCGCGGGTGCCGCGCGCGGCGGCCGCCGCGCGCGCCCGCAGCCCGTCCGCGGAGCGGATGTCCAGACGGAGGTGCGCCTCTCGTTCGAGGACTCGTTGCGCGGCGCCGAGGCGAAGGTTCCCGTCGAGCTCACGGTCGCGTGCTCGCAGTGTGGCGGCACCGGCGCACAGCCCGGCACCGCCCCCGTCATCTGTCCGGAGTGCAACGGCCGCGGCGTCATCTCCGAGTCCCAGGGCCTCTTCGCCCTCTCGCAGCCGTGCCCGCGTTGCCGCGGCAACGGCACCGTGATCGAGCAGCCGTGCTCGAAGTGCCACGGCTCCGGCCGCGAGCGCCGGCGGCGCACGTTCACCGTGAAGATCAAGCCCGGCGTCAAGGACGGCACGAAGATCCGGCTCAAGGGCAAGGGCGAGGTCGGCCAGAACGGCGGCCCGAACGGCGATCTGATCGTCGTCACGCGGGTCGCACCCTCCGACACCTACGAGCGGCGCGGCGACGACCTGATCGTCGAGGTGCCGGTCTCCTTCCCGACCGCTGCCCTCGGCGGCAAGGTCGAGGTTCCGACGCCGGGAGGAACCGTCTCGCTCAAGATCCCGGCCGGCTCCGAGGACGGCAAGCTGTTGCGGATCAAGGGCCAGGGCGCGCCGCGGCTCAAGGGGTCCGGCAAGGGCGACGTGCTCGCGCGGATCCGCATCGAGGTACCGAAGCGCGTAAACAAGAAGGAGCGCGAGCTCCTCGAAGAGCTGCAGAAGGGCGTCGGCTGATGGAGGCCGCGCAGCGTCCGATCTACATGATCTCGGTCGCGGCCGAGCTCGTCGGGATGCACCCGCAGACGCTGCGGATGTACGAGACGAAGGGGCTCGTGCGGCCGCAGAGGACGCCGGGCGGGACGCGGCTCTACTCCGAGGCCGACATCGAGCGGCTGCGGATCGTGCAACGGCTCACCTCCGAGCTCGGCCTGAACCTCGCAGGCGTCGAGCTCGTTCTGCGGCTCGAGGACGAGCTACGCAAGGCGCACGCGCAGATCGAGCGTCTCCAGCGGCAACACCGCCGCGACGTCCAGAAGGTGCACCGGCAATACCGCCGCGACCTCGTGCTCGTCCGCGACGAGCGACTTCCCGAAAGGCGTAAGGAATGGACTTCAACAAGCTGACGATCAAGTCCCAGGAGGCCGTCGCCGCTGCGCAGGAGCTGGCGCGCCGGATGGGCAACCCGGAGCTCTATCCCGAGCATCTCCTGCTCGCGCTGCTCGACCAGGAGCTGCCGCGCGAGCTCGTCCCCGACCCCGACGCGCTGCGCGCGCAGGCCGAGGCGACGCTCGCCCAGAAGCCGCGCATCGACGGGTCGCAGCAGCAGCCGCAGGTCGGCGCGCAGTTCTCGAAGGTGCTTGACCGCGCTTCCGACGAGGCGAAGAAGCTGGAGGACGAGTACGTCGCGGCCCAACACCTCCTGCTCGCGCTCGACGTCGTTCCGCGCGACGAGCTGCTGGCCAAGATCGCCGAGGTCACGGCCGGCCGGCGTGTCACTTCCGCCGATCCCGAGGGCAGCTACCAGGCGCTCGCGAAGTTCGGCCGCGACCTGACGGAAGCCGCGGAGAACGGAAAGCTCGACCCGGTCATCGGCCGCGATGAGGAGATCCGCCGCGTCATCCAGGTGCTCTCGCGTCGCACGAAGAACAACCCCGTCCTGATCGGCGAGCCCGGCGTCGGCAAGACCGCGATCGTCGAGGGGCTCGCACAGCGGATCGTTGCCGGCGACGTCCCGGAGTCGCTGAAGGGGAAGCGCGTCTGGGCGCTCGATATCGGAGGACTGCTCGCCGGCTCGAAGTACCGCGGCGAGTTCGAGGAGCGGCTCAAGGCCGTGCTCGAGGAGATTCAGAACGCGGAGGGCGAGATCATCGTCTTCATCGACGAGCTCCACACGATCGTGGGTGCCGGCGCCGCGGAAGGCGCCGTCGACGCCGCGAACATGCTCAAGCCGATGCTCGCGCGCGGCGAGCTGCGCGCGGTCGGCGCGACGACACTCGACGAGTATCGCAAGCACATCGAGAAGGACGCGGCGCTCGAGCGGCGCTTCCAGCCCGTCTTCGTCGGCGAGCCCTCGGTGTCGGACACGATCGCGATCCTGCGTGGTCTGAAGGAGCGCTACGAGGCGCACCACAAGGTGCGGATCCGCGACGCGGCACTCGTCGCGGCGGCCGTTCTCTCCGCGCGCTACATCGCCGATCGGCAGCTCCCGGACAAGGCGATCGACCTCGTCGACGAGGCCGCCTCGCGGCTCAAGATGGAGATCGAATCGTCGCCGGTCGAGCTCGACGAGGCGAACCGGCGCGTGACCCAGCTCGAGATCGAGCTCGCGGCGATGAGCGGCGAGTCGGAGGACGTGCGCGCGCCCCTCGAGTCAGAGCTCGCTGAGGCGAAGGAGCGCCGCGACGGGCTCGCCGCGCGGTGGGCGCGCGAGAAGGAGGCGCTCGATCGCATCGGCGAGATCACGCAACAGATCGACGCCCTGCGGATGGAGGCCGACCGCGAGGAGCGCGCCGGCAACCTCCAGCGCGTCGCCGAGATCCGCTACGGCACGCTGCCCGCGCTCGAGAAGGAGCTCTCCGAGAGCGACTCGCAGCAGGCCGCCGGCTCGATGGTCAAGGAGGAGGTCGACGAGGACGACGTCGCCGCCGTCGTGGCGCGCTGGACGGGCATTCCCGTCGATCGCCTGCTCGAAGGCGAGACCGAGAAGCTCGTCCACATGGAGGAGAGGCTCCACCAGCGCGTCGTCGGTCAGGACGAGGCGGTCGAGGCCGTCGCGAACGCGCTGCGTCGGTCTCGGACGGGATTGCAGGATCCGAACCGGCCGATCGGGAGCTTCGTCTTCCTCGGCCCGACCGGGGTGGGCAAGACCGAGCTAGCGCGCGCGCTCGCCGAGTTCATGTTCGACGACGACCACGCGATGGTCAGGCTCGACATGAGCGAATACCAGGAGCGGCATACGGTTGCGCGCCTCATCGGCGCGCCGCCCGGCTACGTCGGTTACGACGAGGGAGGCCAGCTCACCGAGGCCGTGCGGCGCCGACCGTACAGCGTGATCCTGCTCGACGAGATCGAGAAGGCGCACGCCGAGGTCTTCGACGTCCTACTGCAGGTGCTCGACGACGGGCGGCTGACCGACGGCCAGGGCCGCACGGTCGACTTCCGCAACACCGTCCTGATCATGACCTCGAACGTGCGGAGTGCGGACGCGCTGCGGGACGTTTTCCGGCCGGAGTTCCTGAACCGCATCGACGAGGTGATCGAGTTCAGGCCGCTCTCGAAGGACCAGATCGCGGAGATCGTCGAGCTGCAGCTCGCCAAGCTGCGCGAGCGGCTCGCCGAGCGCCGGATCGAGCTCGAGCTGACCGACGCGGCGAAGGAAGCGCTCGCGGAGGCGGGCTGGGACCCGGCCTACGGGGCACGACCGCTCAAGCGCGCGATCCAGCGTCTCGTAGAGAACCCGCTCGCGCTGCGCCTGCTCGAAGGCGACTTCGCCGACGGCGACACGATCCGCGTGGACGCCGAGGACGGCGAGATCCGCTTCGAGAAGGTCGTGGCGCACGCCGTGACCGTCGCGTAGTGCTCGTCGTCGCGGCGACCGAGCCTGAGCTCGCGCTGCTCGACGGATTCGAGACGTTCTGCTGCGGGATCGGACCGGTCGAGGCGGCGCTGCAGACTGCTCGTGCACTCGAGGAGCGCAAGCCCGACGCGGTCGTCCAGGTGGGGATCGCCGGCTCGCGAACGCTCGAGCCGCCGGCGCTCGTGCTCGGGAGCGAGGCCGTCTACTGCGACGTGATCGACGCCGGCTCGACGATGCCGCGAGTCGAGCGGGCTCGGCCGGACGCCGCGCTGCTCGAAAGCGCGCGCGCCGCGCTTCCAGAGGCGCACGTCCTGCCGATCGCGACCAGCGGCAAGGTCGGCGGAGGAACGGGCTTCGACGTCGAGGCGATGGAGGGCTTCGGCGTCCTCCGCGCGTGCGAGCTCGCCGGCGTGCCGGCCGTCGAGCTCCGCGCGATCTCGAACTCGCCGGACGAGCCGGACCGTGCGCGCTGGCGCTTCGACGATGCGCTCGCCGCGCTCGCCGCAGCGCTAGAGCGTCTCGACGTCGTCTAGGAACTCGGCGTTGCCGTACCGCGTCGGCGCGCCGTAGGCGAGGACGAGGATCTCCTCGTCGGTCTCGTTGCGCATCTGGAGCGGCGTGCCGGGGTGGACGACGACCACTCCGCCCGGCTCGACGTCAACCCGCTCGCCCGGGTCGCCGAGCAGCATCGTCAGCGTGCCGCGCAGCGGGACGAAGACCTCCTCCTGGTCCGGGTCGAGGTGCCGGCGACCGCGGGTGTGCGCCGGATAGCGCCACATCCGGGCCCGCGACTCGGTCATCTGCGCGGACTCGGTGAGCGGGGCGGCCTGCCGCGGCTCCTGGCCCTCGTGACCGGGCCGATCTTCCCACTCGAGGTCGGCGAAGTGGACGACGTCGTATCCCACGACGAGATCCTACGGAGGTCCTACCCGCGTCGGCTGAGGTTGCGCCCGTTCAGTCGGACGGTCCAGACATGGTCGGTCGTTCCGACCGACGTGAAGGCGAGGCGTGAGCCGTCCGGAGACCATCGGGGCGAGCCAACGTCGGCATACCTGAATGGACGGCGATGGTAATGGACCGCATCCGTGGGGTGACTTCCGTCACGCCCGACCGTCATCAGGGATCCAGCGGAGGTGTACGCGATCCTCTTCGAGGTCGGCGACCAGGCGATACCGCCGGAGACGTTCGTCGCCAGGACGCGTGGCGCGCTCTCGCCGTTCGTCGGCGCCGCTTCGAGGTCGTTGCCCTCGAGGTACTCCAGCCAGCGGCCGTCGGGGGACCATTCCAGCTCTTGCACATCGCTCGGCACCAATTCTGCGCCGGGAATACCGCTCTGCGCGAACGGGACCGGGTCGCCGCCCGCGACTGGGAGCGCCATCAGGCCGCCCGATGAGCTCTCGTAGATCAGCTGCGTGCTGTCGGGCGAAAACGCCAGTGTGTCGCCGGTGTCGACGTCCGGCGCCAGGCTTGCGGCGGGCGCCTTCCCCGGCTTCAACTTCAGGAGCCCGATCGTGTTCGGCTCCCTGCCGCAGTCGCACGCGGTGACGGCGGCGACCTCGCGGTTGGGAGAGAGTTGGAAGCCGGGCATCGTGCAACGAAAGATGTCGTCCGGGCAACCCGGAAAGACGATTCGCTTTGCCTTCCCCCCGCGCGCGCCGACGATGCTCAGCGTGTCGTCCGGATCGAACAGGATCCGGCCGCCCGCGGCCCATGCCATCGAGCCAAGGAAGTCGTCCCGGTTCTCGCGCCAGACCGTGCGAATTCGTCCGCCGGGCTTGCTCGACGTTCGGACGATCCGCAGCTGCGTGGGATAAAGGCCGTACCTTGTCGATGCGTATCCGATGTACGCGAACAGGAGCTGTTTACCGTCCGGTGACCAGATCGGCGAGCCCGCATCCCGCTGGATGATGGGCGCGGAACGGTGGGACGCCGACGCATCGCCGGCCATCGACGCAGCTCCGGCTGCGAGCGCTGCGAGAACGGCGATTACCGCGACAGCACGCATGGCCGGAGTCTGGCATTCATCCCGACAGAAGCGTGTCAGCCCGATGTAATTCCGCAGTTCGAGGGAGGCACGTACCCTGCCGCCGATGGCCGAGCCGCGTCCTGCCGCACTGCCGCCTGCCGAGCGGACGGTCGGCCAGCTCGTGGCAGAGTCCATCCAGTTCTACGGAGCGCACTTCTGGGCTTGTCTCGTGCTGGGCGTTCCGGCTGCCGTCATCGCCGTCGTCTTCACACAGGTCTCGCACCGCACGGCGTTGCTGCTTGCGCCGACGCTCTCGGCCGCGCTCATCAGCGCCACCTTCGTCTACGCATCCATGGTCGTGCTCGAGACATCGCCGCCGCGCCCGAGGCTCGTCGCCGCCTGGCTGATGGGCTGGCTCGTGTTCGCACCGGTGCCGTTTCTCGTGATCGCGTTCATCCTCCCGGGTCTCCTCTGGCTCGCCGCTCTCGGGCTCGTCGTGCCGGTGCTCGTAACGGAGGACGTTTCACTGCGGGCCGCCCTCCCACGCGCCTGGCAGCTTGCTCGAGCCGACTTCGTGCATGCGCTCGGCTCCATGTTCACGCTCGCGGTCGTCGTCCTTCTCTCGCAGTCCGTGCTCGTCTTCGTCCTGCGCGGCTTCGGGAACGCGGCGGGCTCGGTCGCGCTCTTCCTCGCAAGCGTCGTGCTGTCGCCGCTCCTCTTCGTCGGGGCCGCGCTCCTCTACGTTGATCAAGCCGCGCGGATCCAGGTCGATTAGGCTCCGGCCATGCCGATCTACATCCTGCTCTCGCGGGTATCCCAGCAGGGAGTACAGACGCTCCAGAGCAACCCGGCGCGGCTACAGGAGGTCAACCGCGACGTCGAGGAGCTCGGAGCCAAGGTGCTCCATCAGTGGGCGACGCTCGGGGAGTTCGACTTCGTCAACGTGGTCGAGGCGCCGGATACCGCGACGATCGCGAAGGTCTCGGTCGCCCTCGGCGCGCGCGGATCGACCCGCGTGCAGACACTGCCGGCGCTCACGATCGACGAGTTCGTCCAGACGATCCAGTAGCTATCCGCCAGCCGCGACCCGACGCACGGTGACGCCCCAGGCGGCGCCGCTCGCAAACAACTCCTCCGGATCGACCTCGCCCAGCCAGCCGAGGAAATGAGGCTTGGGATCGTCGTCCGTGCAGCCGAAGACCGCGGCGCGCATGTCCGGCGCAGCCTCTTCGTGTTTGCCGAGGGCGGCCTCCTCCGCTCGGCGTTCGGCCTCCTCGGCGGCCGGCCCTTCCATATAACCGCGGGGCATGGCACGAGAGTAGTCCCGTACGGTTGACGCGTGCCGCCCGCTCTCGCCGTTCACGCGCTGGAGAAGCGCTACGGATCCGTCCAGGCGCTCAGGGGCGTCGACCTCTCGGTCGAGGAGGGCGAGCTCGTGGGGCTGCTCGGGCCGAACGGCGCCGGCAAGTCAACGCTCGTCAAGATCGCAGTGGGGCTGGTGCGCGCCACGCGCGGGACCGCCGAGATCGCCGGCGCACGAGCCGGCAGCCGCGCTGCTCTCGCCAAGCTCGGCTACCTCGCCGAGCTCTTTCGCTTCCCGGGTTGGTACACCGCGGACGAGGTTCTCACCCTTCACCAGCGGCTGACGCGCTCCACTGGCGGCGCCGCCGAGCGGGGGCGTCTGCTCGAGCTCGTCGCCCTCGCGGACGCCCGGAGCCGTCGCGTCGACGGCATGTCGAAAGGGATGCAGCAGCGTCTCGGCATCGCGCAGGCGCTGGTGGGCTCGCCGCGCGTCCTGGTGCTCGACGAGCCCACCTCGGCGCTCGACCCGGCCGGTCGCCGGATCGTCCGCGTCCTGCTCGAGGAGCTGCGGGGTAGCGGCGTCTCGGTTCTCCTCAACTCCCATCTGCTTTCCGAGATCGAGCTCGTGTGCGACCGCGTCGCGATCCTCCGTGCGGGAGAGGTCGTCGCCGCCGGTTCGCCGGCGGAGCTTTCGCAGCCCCGCGGCGTCGAGCTCGAGACCGACGAAGGGACACGTACGGTCGAGGGCGCGACGCGGGAGGACGCGCCGCGGCTCGTCGCCGAGGCCGTCGCGGCCGGCAGGCGTGTCTACGGCGTCCGCATCCTCACGTCGACGCTCGAGGACACGTATCTCGAGGCAGTAGGGGAGGAAGTGTCGTGAGCGCAGTCTTCACGATCGCCGGCTACGGCCTCCGGGAAGCCCTGCGGCGGAAGGTGTTTGCGGTCGTCGTGGTGCTGACGGCCCTCTTCCTCGTCCTCTTCTGGCTCGCGAACCACTACGTCTTCACCCGTCTGGACACGATCACGCCACCCGCCGACGTCAACGTCGACACGCGCACCTTCGCCGGCGCATTCCTGCTGGGACTGGCGATGTTCGCCACGCTCTTCCTCGGCGTCGTCCTCGCCGTCTTCCTCACGCTCGGCGTCGTCTCGGGCGACGCGGAACGCGGGCTGCTGCAGCCGCTCGTGGTGCGCCCCGTCGGCCGGACGACTCTGCTGCTCTCACGCTTCCTCGGCGCCTCGGCCGTGTGCATCGTCTACGTGCTCGCGGTGTACGGCATCGCCCTGACGGTCATCGACGTGACCGGTCACTGGACCCCCGCGTCGATCGTCGCGCCGGGGCTCGAGCTCGCCGGTGGCGTGGTGATCGTGATCGCGCTCTCGATCCTCGGCTCCGTCGTCCTCTCCTCGACGGCGAATGGGATTGCCGTCTTCATGCTCTTCGGCGCCGGGCTCACCGCCGGGCTGCTCGGGACGATCGGCCACGCGCTGAACTCCCATGCGATCGTGCACGCCTCGAAGGTCGCGGCCTGGGCGCTCCCGTTCGAGGCGCTCTACCAGGACGGGCTGCGGCTGATCTCGAGCAATGCGACCGGGCTGACCGGCTTCCTCCTCCAGCTCGGGCCGTTCGGCGGCGCGTACGTGCACGGGTGGGGGATACGTCTCTGGTCGGTCGGGTACCTCTGCGTCGCGCTCGCGCTCGCGGTGTTCGCCTTCTCGCGCCGGGATCTCTAGGCCGCTGCAAGCGCGACGGCGACCTCGCCCGCAAGGCGCGCGTTCTGCGCCACGAGCGCCTTGTTCGCCGCTTCGGTGCGACCGTCGCTGCCGCGGTGAAGGTGCGCGAGCACGTACGGCGTCACCGCCTGGCCGCTCACCCCGCCGGCCGCGGCGGCCGCGAGCGCCTCCTCCAGCAGCGGCTCGAGGCCCTCGAGCGGCTCGTCCGGCGGCCTGCCGAGCAGGAGCCCGGCGCCGCCCAGCCGCCAGTGCTCCGCGGCCACCTGCGCCGCCTCGTCCGCCGACTCGACCCGCGCCGAGACCGGCGGCCCGCCCGAGGCGGCGTAGAAAAGCGGCAGCGTGTCGACGCCGAACCCCAGCACGGGCACGCCGAGCGACTCGAGCAGCTCCGCGGTCGCCGGGACGTCTAGGAGCGACTTCACGCCCGCCGAGACGACGAGCGCGGGCGTTCGCGCCAGCTGGGCGAGGTCGGCCGAGACGTCGGGCGGATGCGGGAAGCCGCGATGGACGCCGCCGATGCCTCCGGTCGCGAGCACCCGGACGCCGGACGCCCGCGCGACGGCGAGCGTGCCGCCGACCGTGGTGGCGCCGACGACGCCCTGCACTGCGGCGGCCGCGAGGTCGCGCGGCCCGGCCTTCCGCGCCTCCGGCCCGAAGCGGGCGAGCTCCTCCGCGGTCAGCCCGACGCGCACTGCGCCGTCGAGAACGCCGACGGTCGCCGGGACGGCGCCCGCTGCACGCACCTGCCGCTCCGACTCGAGGCCGACCTCGACGCCTTCGCCCGGCGGGAAGCCGTGCGCGACGAGCGTCGTCTCGAGCGCGACGACGCCGCCGCCCGCGGCGAGCGCCTCGCGCACCTCGTCGGCAACGCGGATCACGCCGACCGTTCCATCTCAGCGAAGCGGCTCTCCTCGCCGTGCCGTACCTCATGGAAGCCCGCACGGCGGTACGCCCGCAGCGCCCGTTCGTTCCAGCGCGCGACCCAGAGCCGGAACGTCCGCGGCCGCCACTCGCGACGCGCGTAGTCGAGCCCGGCCTCGATGAACGGCTGTGCGAGGCCGCGGCCGGTCAGATCGGGACGCATCCCGAGTCCGAGCCGCACCTCGGGTCCCTCTGGGACGAAGTTGAAGAAGCCGACGAGCCGGCCGTCGTCGTCGACGACGGACCGCAGGTGCGTTCGCCGGGCCGGGTTCGCGAACAGCTCGACCCGCCGCGGGTCGGCCGAGGTGTCGTACCACTCGTACGGGAACTCGTAACGCCACTCCGCGATCTCGATCGCCTGATCGTCCGTGATCGGCTGCACGTTCACGGCATGGAGCCTACGGTCGCGACGCAGCGGGCAGCCGCGTCGAGCCCCCGCCGCGCCGCCTCCTCGAGCGAGCCGCCGAGGAGGAAGCCCGCGGCGAGCGCGTCGCCGGCGCCGGTCGGGTCGACGACCTCGGTGTCGACGGCGGCGAAGTCGAGCTTCGCGTCCTCTGTGAACACTGTGCAGCCGCGCGCCCCTCGCTTGAGCACACTGAGCGGAGCCGTCAAATAGGCGCCGCCCAGGAGCTCCCACTCAGCCTCGGTCGCGAAGAGGACGTCCGGCGCGAGCTCGTCCAGAAGCTCGCGGAACGCCACCGGCCCGTAGCTGCGGATCTCCGTCCAGGCCGCGACGTCGACCGAGACCCGCGCACCCTGCTCGCGCGCGAGCCGGGCTGCTAGGAGCGCCGTCGCGGCGATCGGCTGCCGCAGCAGCGCGTAGCCGGAGAGGTGGAGGACGTCGCACGCGACCCACGCTGCGTCGAGCTCAGCCGGCGCGAACGACGGCGCGACGCCGCGATCCGAGGCGAGCGCACGGTCCCCGTCGCCGACGATCGAGACGACGACGCCTGTCGCGCCCTCGGCGGCCGGGCCGACGAGCTCGACTCCGCGCCCGGTCAGCTCCCGTGCGACGAGCTCGCCCGCCGGGTCGTCGCCGTACTTCGCGATGCAGCGCGCCTCTGCTCCGAGCTCGGCCGCCCAGGCTGCGACGTTCGCCGCCTGACCTCCCGCCCCCGCCCGGTTCGACGCGCGCACGTCGCCGCCTGACGTGAGCGGCTCCGCGAGCAGCACGATCACGTCGAGCACGAGGTCACCGAGCGTTAACAAGCGCAAGGCACAATCGTCCCATGCAAGGGGAGAGGGGAAGGCTGAGAGCGAGGGATTTCCTCCTGGGCGGACTCGTCGGCGCCTCGGCGGCTGTCGCGGCGGCCCGCCGCCGGCGGATGGTGCGGCGGCGGCGCGAGCAGCGCTTGGAACGGCCGGCCGGCCTCGCCGCATTCGAGGGCGCACCCTGCTTCGAGGAGTTGCTCGAGGAGGGCGAACGGTGAACCGTTCGTTTGACGGCCAGCTTCGGTGAGAATGCTCAGTTGATGGTCCGGCCGGTCCGCCTTCTTTTGCTGCTCGCTGTTCTCGCGTCGCTCGGCGTCGTGCTCGCCATGCCGGGTACTGCCTCGGCGCGCGTAACCCCGACCGGCGCCTCGTTCCACGTCTACGTTCTCGACCGGATCGGCGACCCGACCTTCCAGTTGCTCGCCGACCGCGGGGCCGTCGGGCTCCTGCGGCCGGGATACGGGCCGACCACGAATCGCCGCCGCGCCCTGGCGGAGCTCGTGCGCGGGACCGAGGTGAACGCGCGCCTCGGCGGAGTCCCGAAGGGGAGGCCGCTGATCGACGTCACCCGAGCCGCCGTCTTCCCGAACTGCCACCACCTCTGCATCGTGTTGCAGCTGCCGCCGCGCGGTGCGCCGATCGCGAACAACCGCCTCTACCGCATCGCGGTGATCGGGCGCGGTTTCCACGGCCTGCTCACATCCCCGACGACCCATATTCCGGGCATCGTCTCGATCGTCGACATCGCGCCGACCGCGCTGGGAGGCCATCCCTCGACGACGCTTGCCTCCACGCCCTCGGGGAATCCGCTTGGTCACCTCTCTCGTCTCGGCCACGCGATCGGCGCGAACAACCGGCTCAAGTTCGCTGCCCTGTTCATCCTCGCCGGAGTCATGCTTGCCCTCGCGCTGCTCGGCCTGCGGGCGGCGGTGACCGCCATACCGGCGGCGCTGCTCGTCAACCTCGCGCTCGGGATCGGCCAGGTCTCGAACGAGGTGCTCCTGTGCGCCGCGATCTCGGCGGGAACGGTGCTCGTCGCGCTCGGCCTCTCGCGCCTCTGTCGCAGCGAGTCGGCGCTGCTCGCGCTCTACGGTGGGGTCGTCGCGCTATACGCGTTCCTGATGGTCACGCGACCCGAGTGGCAGGCGGTCAATCCGTTCGGCCCGACGCAGAACTCGCGGTTCTCCGGGATCGGCAACCAGGTCGAGACCCTGCTGCTCGCTCCGCTCCTGGCGGGAGCGTTCCTCGCGCGTAGGCGCTTCGGGATCCTGGGCTTCGTCCTCTTCGGCTTCTTCGGCCTCGTGGTGATGACGGACAACCGCCTCGGCGCGGACGGGGGCGGAGCCATCACGCTCGGGGTCGCGCTCGCGGTGCTCGGCACGCGACTGTTCCGCCTCGGAGCCAAGGGCTTCGTCGGGCTGCTCGCATCCTCGGCTCTTGCCGTGCTCTGGATCGTCTCGCGTGGGCTCGCGGAGCGCGGCCCGAATCACCTGCGCAGCGCGTTCTCGGGCCATGGTGCCGGCCTGTTCTCGTCGCTCGGGAGCCGCGTGCAGCTCTCGTACCTGCCCGCGCTGCACGCCTGGCAGCTCGTCGTTCCGCTCCTCTTCGTGCTGGCCGTCGCGTTCAGGCTCGCGTGGCGTGGGGCGCATCAGCGGTCGACGCGGGACGTCCTCCTTGCCTTCGGCGTCGCGATCGTGACCTCGCTCCTCGTCAACGACTCCGCCGCATACGAGCTCGCCGCGGGAATCGCCGTCGTCGGCGCCTTCGCCCGCTTCGCGCCGGCTCCCGCGCCCGCACGCGCCCGCGTCGTCGTACCCGCGCTCGCCCGCCTACTCGCGTACGCGAGGCTGAGGCCCGAACCGGTCCCCGTGCCGGTACCGGGCGAGTCCCCGCCGGGCTGACCTAGCCTCCGCCGCTGGTACCGTCCGCAGCCGTGCCGATCTACGAGTACCGCTGCCCCAACGGCCACCACTTCGAGCGCTTCCAGGCCATGACCGCCCCGGCGCCGGAGAAGTGCGACGTGTGCGGTGCCTCGCCGGTCGAGCTCGTCCTCTATCCGGTCGCGATCCACTACAAGGGTTCGGGCTTCTACACGACCGACTACGGCAAGGGGAAGAAGAAGGACGGCGACGGCGGCTCGGCGGGTGGCGACGGCGGCACGGCGGGCGGCGAGAGCGGCAAGAAGGACTCGAAGCCGGCCGAGAAGAAGGCTGCCGCCGGCGGCGACTAGCGGCGCACGACTCGCGGCTATTTGCCGAAGTTGGCGTTGCCGACGACGCAGCCGGGGGCGTACGGCTGGCCCTTCGGCGGGCCCTGCGGCGCCGACTGCCCGAGCACCGTGTCGATCACCTGGATGTTCTCGGTGCTCCCGATGATCACGTCGCCGAGCGAGTTCGTGAGACTCGTCCCGCCGAGCCGGCAGTGGATCGCGGTGCTCGAGCGGAACTTCACCCAGGCGAGCTGCATGAGCTCCCAGGTGGAGAGATCGGTCGCGATCGGCTTGAGCAGCGAGCTGCCGCTGAAGGGCAGGGAGAAGAACCGTGTCGGGCTAGACAGCTTGTTCAGCGTCGCCTGCTGGACGAGCTGCTGGTTGTGCTGGCGGTTGAAATCGTTCCACGACGGATCGAGCTGGTTCTCGCGGATCCGAGAGAAGATCAGCGCCTTGTGTCCGGTCAGATGCGTCGGGCCCTTGTGGAACCGCCAGCCCTTCCACTGGAGGCACCGCTGCGCCGTCTTGTACGGACAGTCGAAGCGGTTGGACAGGATGTTCTCCGGGACGTTGACGGTGACCCCTCCGACCGCGTCGACGAGCTTCTCGAACTGGTTGAAGTCGACGAGCACGACGTGGTTCACCGGCAAGGACTTGCCGAGGAGCCCGTCCAGCGTCTGTACCGCGAGCTTGGGCCCGCCGAACTGCATCGCCGCATTGATCTTCTGCTGGCCGTAGCCGGGCACCTCCGTCTGCAGGTCGCGCGGAACCGAGAGGTAGTACAGCCGGTTGTGCCCAGGGTCGGTGTGGAGGAGCGTGATCGAGTCGGAGTGCTGGTCGGCGCTGCGGCCGGCGCCGCCCTTGCCGGTCGCATGGTCGGTGCCGAGTAGAAGGATCGTCGTCGGATTCGAGAGGAGAAGCCCCTTGTCGGGCGTCAATGCCGGTCGCACGTCCTTCGGCAGGCGCTTGTTGGCGTCCTTCACGCCGCTAGAGACCGACAGATAGCCCGCGGCGCCCCAGACGACGAAGAAGAGGATCGCGCCGAGGAGCACGACCAGCGTCCAGCGGCGCCGCGTCCAGCCGAGCCACAGCCGCCGGCGGCGCGGTGGCCGCTCGACGATCCGGCCAGGCCCGCCACCGTCGCTCCGGACGGCCCTCCGCGACTCCCGCTCGCGCCGCTGGAGCGGCACCTTTCCCTTCGTCCGGCCGCCGCGATAGACGCGATACGGCTTCTCCCCGGAGGCGGCCATGCGGAGGATTACGGTACCCACTGTGCAGGCGGGCCATGCGATCGGAGTGGATCTCGGCGGTACGAAGATCCTGGCCGGGGTCGTCGCCCGCGACGGGAGTCTCGTCCGCCGGCACGAGCGCTCGACCGCGCACGACTCGCAGGAGCACGTCCTCGTCGACCTCGAGGCCGCGGTCGCCGAGCTACTCGACGAGTCGGTGGTCGCAGTGGGATTCGGCGTGCCGTCCCCGATCGACCAGGCCCGCGGCGTCGTCGTGCGCAGCGTCAACTTGCCGCTGGAGGACGCGCCTCTCCGGGACCGGATGCACGAGCGCTTCGGCATCGCGGTCGGGCTCGACAACGACGCGAATGCAGCCGCGATCGGCGAGTGGTACGCCGGAGCCGGGAGAGGCGAGGACGACCTCGTCATGCTCACGCTCGGGACAGGCGTCGGCGGCGGCGTCGTCTCGGGCGGCAAGCCGTTTCGCGGCCGGAACGGCGCCGGCGTGGAGCTCGGCCATGTCGTGATCGTGCACGGCGGACGGCCGTGCCAGGGCGCCTGCACCGGCCACGGCCATCTCGAGGCCTACGTGAGCGGGAGCGCGGCGACGGCGGCGGCGCAGGAGGCGTTCGGGCCGTCGGCGGACGCGCATCGGCTCGTACGGCTCGCGAACGAGGGCGATCAGGTGGCGAAGGAGCTGCTCGACGAGATCGGTCGCTACCTCGGATCCGGCATCGGCTCCTTCGTCAACATCTTCGGCCCGAGGCTCGTGATCGTCGGCGGCGGCTTCGGGGTCGCCGCCTACGACTACCTGCGCGGCCCTGCGGAGGGTGTCGCACGACAGGAGGCCCTCGAGCCGATGCGGAGCGCGCTGCAGCTGGCCAAGGCCGAGCTCGGCACAGCCGCCGGCCTCATCGGCGCCGCCTTCGTCGGCTTCGAGGCGCTTGACGCGGCCGAGAGCGCGTAATGCCGCTCGCGGTCTGCGCGACGCCGATCGGGAACCTCGAGGACGTGACGCTGCGCGTGCTCGCCGAGCTCGCCGCCGCCGACATCGTCCTTTGCGAGGACACCCGCCACACTCGCGTCCTGCTCCAGCGGCACGGCATCGACGCCCGTCTCGTCTCGTACCACGAGCACAACGAGGCGAAGCGGACTGCCGAGCTCCTGCCGCGGCTCGAGGCCGGGGAGCGGATGGCGCTCGTCTCCGATGCTGGGCTCCCGGGCGTGTCCGATCCCGGCGGGAGGCTCGTCCGGGCCGCGCTGGACGCAGGTGTCGACGTCACGGTGCTGCCGGGGCCGTCGGCGGTCGAGACGGCGCTCGTCGCCTCCGGGCTCGTCTCCGAGCAGTACCGCTTTCTCGGCTTCCTGCCGCGCGGCGAGAAGAGGCTCGCGGACGTGTGGGGCGAGCTGCGCCGGTGGCGGTGGCCTATGGTCGCCTTCGAGTCGCCGCAGCGGTTGCCTGCCACGCTGCGGTCGCTCGCCGCGGCCGATCCGGAGCGGGAGCTTGCCGTCTGCCGCGAGCTGACGAAGCGGTTCGAAGAAGTCATGCGGGGGACGGCGGCCGAGCTTGCGGAGCGCTTCGACGCGCCGCCGAGGGGCGAGATCACGCTCGTGCTTGGCCCGGGGACTTCGGCGGACGGCGCCGAAGACGAGGAGCGCGCGCTCGCTGCCGTCCGCGAGCTGGTGGCCGCAGGGGTCCCGCGGGGACAGGCGGCGGAGGTCGTCTCGCGCCTCCTCGGCATCCGGCGAAACCGTCTCTACAAGCGATCTCTGTAAGCAGATTTGACAACGAAGCTCGATCGCGCTACTCTGCGCGTCCTGTTGCTGATTTTGACAACGATACGGCGACTGGCCCTTCCTCTACTCGTCTTCCTGGCGTGGACGCCTGCCGCGTACGCCTGGAGCTGGCCCGTGCAGGGACCGGTCGTGCAGGCGTTCTCCTACGACGAGGCGGATCCGTACGCCTCGGGCCAGCACCGCGGCATAGACATCGGAGCCGACGCTCCGGGGGAGACCGTGGTCGCGCCGGCGGCGGGCACGGTCAGCTTCGCGGGCACGGTGCCGACGAGCGGCAAGTCGGTCACGATCGTCACCGACGACGGCTATGCGGTCACGCTCACTCACCTCGGCTCGATCCTCGTCGTCAAGGGTGCGGCTATTTCCGAGCGCGACGCGATCGGCACGGTCGGCCCGAGCGGCACGGCGGAGGTCGAAGGACCGTACGTCCATCTCGGAGTCCGGCATGCGGCCGACCCGAACGGCTACGTCGACCCCCTCGGGGTCCTGCCGCCGGAGTCCGCCCCTTCGCAGACGAGCGCGGGCGGCGACTCTTCGACTGCCTCCGGAAGCGCGGCGAGCTCCGGCACGACCTTTCCGGCCGCGTCCGCGAGCCAAGCTGCGATCTCGCAGCCGGCGAGCCGGCCGGCGTCGGCGAGCCGCACGCCGACGGCTTCGAATGTCGGAACTCATGTCTCGAGCCGTGCACGCGAGCGCACGCAGGAAGCTCATGTGGAGACGCGGTCGGGTCGCTGGCAGCGTCGTCCCGAGGCGCCGACCGGCGAAAAAGCGAGCACACGCCCGGCTCATTCGACGGCCGTGCGAAGTCGCGCGGACGCGCGGCCGACAAGCGCCTCACGCCGGCCGGTCGTCGAGACAGCGGCTCCCGCCGAGCCGACCCGTCTCGACGCCGGCCACGAGACCCGGCCGAGCGTTCCCGTCGCAGAGCCTTCCGCGTCGGTAAGGCCGACGCCCGGCGCCCTGCTGCCGGTGGTCCTCAACGGCGCAGCTGCGGTGATCGCCGTCGCGGCGGCGTTCCTCGCCGCGCTCGGCCGACGCAGGCGCTGCTCGGACCTGAGTCCGACATCGGCGGCCCGCGTTCTCCACCTGCCGCGCCGAGACGCCGCGCACCGGCCCGAGTCGCGTGCAGCGTGAGGACTCGGAACGGGCTCGTATGATTCCGGGCCTTCCCCAAGCCTCGGAAGGAGCTGTCGCCGGTGGCGGAAACGCCGCAGAAGATCCTCGTCGCGGTCGCGTGGCCCTACGCGAACGGGCCGCGCCACATCGGTCACGTGGCCGGGTTCGGCGTCCCGGCGGACATCTTCGCGCGGTACCACCGCCTCAAGGGCAACGACGTCCTGATGGTCAGCGGGACGGACGAGCACGGAACGCCGATCATGGTCGCCGCCGATGCCGAGGGTACCTCGCCGCAGGAGATCGCCGACCGCTACAGCGCGGTCATCCGCGATGACCTGCGCCGGCTCGGGCTCGCCTACGACCTCTTCACGCGCACGACGACCCGTAATCACTACCACGTCGTCCAGGACGTCTTCCGGACGCTCTACGAGCGCGGCTACCTGATCGAGCGAGTCACGCGCGGGGCGTTCTCCGCCACCACGGGCCAGACACTGCCCGACCGCTATATCGAAGGGACCTGTCCGATCTGCGGCTTCCCGGAAGCACGCGGCGACCAGTGCGACAATTGCGGCAACATGCTCGATCCGGGCGACCTGATCGAGCCGCGCTCGCGAATCGACGGGCTGCCGCCGGAGTTCCGCGAGACGAAGCACCTCTTCCTCGACCTCCCGGCCTTCAAGGAGCGCCTGACCGAATGGATTACGGCGCAGGAGCACTGGCGGCCGAACGTCCGCAACTTCTCGCTCAACTACGTCGGGGAGGTCCGTCCCCGCGCTGTCACCCGCGACCTCGACTGGGGAATCCCGGTGCCCGTCGACGGCTATCCGCCGGAGCAGAAGCGGATCTACGTCTGGATCGACGCGGTCGTGGGCTACTTCTCGGCCGCCGTCGAGTGGGCGCACAATCGCGGCACTCCCGAAGCGTGGCGCGAGTGGTGGCAGAACCCGGACTCTCGCCACTTCTACTTCATGGGCAAGGACAACATCGTCTTCCACTCGGTCATCTGGCCGGCGGAGCTGCTCGGTTACGACGGGGCCGGGGAGTACGCGGCCGGGCGCGACCTCGAGCTGCCGTACAACATCGTCTCGAGCGAGTTCCTCACCTACGAGGGACGGCAGTTCAGCACGAGCCGAGGGCACGTGATCTACGTCGGCGACTTCCTCGACCGCTACGACGCCGATCCGCTTCGCTACTACCTGACGGCGGCGGGGCCGGAGACACAGGACGCCGACTTCTCGTGGGCGGAGTTCGTCCGCCGCAACAACGACGAGCTCCTCGCGAATTGGGGCAACCTCGTCAACCGGACGCTCGTCAACGCGCACCGGCACTTCGGCGCCGTGCCCGAGCCGGGCGAGCTCGAGGAACCGGACCGGCGGCTGCTCGCCGCGATTGCCGGCGGCTTCGAGTCCGTCGGGGCGCTGGTCGAGTCCGCACGCTTTCGCGCCGCGCTCGCAGAGGCGATGCGCCTCTCCGCGTCGGCGAATGCATACGTCGCCGACCAAGCGCCGTGGGCCCTCGTCAAGACTGATCGCCGGCGGGCCGCGACGGTCCTGTACACGGCACTTCACGCGGTCGACGACCTCAAGACGCTCCTCGCGCCCTTCCTGCCCTTCAGCTCGCAACGGGTGCACGAGTTGCTCGGCGGCGAGGGATGGATCGCCGGCCCGCTCGAGATCCAGAGCGTCGAGGAGGACGAGGGCGCGACTCACGACGTCCTCACTGGCGACTACAAGAGCTGGATCGGCGCGTGGCAGCCCGGCGAGCTGCCTGCCGGACGGCCACTTCCCGAGCCGCAGCCGCTGTTCCGCAAGCTCGACGCCGAAGCCGTCCTCGCGTCCGAGCTCGCGTGATCGACACGCACGCGCACCTCACGGCACTCGACGACGCCGACGCTGCAGTCGAACGCGGCGCAGAGGCGGGAGTCACACGCATCCTCACGGTCGGCACCGATGTCGACGACTGCCGGAACGCGCTCGAGCTCGTCGACCGCCACGAGGGCGTGTTCGCGATCCTCGGGATCCATCCGCACGAGGCGGGCACGGCCACGTCGGAGGACCTCGGCGAGCTCCGCGCGCTGCTCTCGCACCCGAAGGCGGTCGCGGTCGGTGAGACCGGGCTCGACTGGTACCGCGACTATGCGCCGCGCGACGAACAGCAGCGGATCTTCGCCGCCCAGCTCGAGCTGGCCACCGAGCTCGGGAAACCGGTCGTGATCCACACTCGCGCTGCCGACGACGACACGTTCGCCCAGCTCACCGACTTCGCGGGGACGGTCGTCCTCCATTGTTTCTCGTCGCCGCACCTGCTGCCGACCGCTCTCGAGCGCGGCTGGTACGTCTCGTTCGCCGGTAACGCGACGTTTCCGAAGGCTGTCGACCTGCGCCTTGCGGCGACAAAGGTCACGGCAGAGCGGATCCTTGCCGAGACTGATTCGCCATATCTCGCGCCGCAGCCGGTGCGGGGCCGGCGGAACGAGCCCGCGAACGTCGTCCACACGGTCGCCGCGCTCGCAGAGGCGCGCGGCGATGAGCCGGTCGAGCTCGAGCAACAGATCGAACGCAACGCAGCGGAGTGCTTCACGCTGTCATGAGCACCCGGCCGAAGAAGGAGTACGGCCAGCACTTCCTCCGCGACCCGAACATCCTCGGAGTGATCGCCCGCCTCGCCGAGCTGGGGCCGGACGACGTCGTGCTCGAGATCGGCCCCGGGGAGGGCGTCCTCACCCGTTACCTCGCCGAGCTCGTCCGCCGCGTCCATGCGGTCGAGATCGACCGCACGCTTGAGCCGGCGCTCAGCGAGCTCGCCGCCAACGTCGACGTCGTCTTCGGGGACGCGCTCCGGCTCGAGCTGCCCGAGGACGCGACGAAGCTCGTCGCGAACCTCCCCTACAACGTCGCCACGCCGCTCGTCGTCGAAAGCCTCGACGGACTCCCGAACGTCCGACTCTGGTGCGTGATGGTGCAGCGGGAGGTCGCTGAGAGGTTTTTTGCCGAGCCGAAGACCAAGGAGTACGGCGCCGTGTCGGTGCTCGTCCAGCTCGTGACCGAGCGCACGGGGTTTCACCCCGTCTCGCGGACGGTCTTCCACCCCCAGCCGAATGTCGACTCCGCGCTCGTCGCCTTTCGCCGGACTGGGCTCCCGGCGGAGTACGGCCGCGTGAAGGAGGTCGTCACGGCCGGGTTCGCGCACAGGCGGAAGACGCTCCCGAACTCGCTCGCGCTCGCGGAGACGGCGTCGCGCGAGCAGGCGGCGGATGCGCTCGCCGCGATCGGCCGGCCGCCCGAGACCCGTGCGGAGGCGCTTTCACCCGTGGAATTCGTCGCACTCGCGGAGGCGCTCGGATGAAGCGCGCGCCTGCGCCCGCCAAGATCAATCTCGCGCTCGTGGTCGGGCCGCCTCGCGACGACGGCAAGCACGAGGTTCTGACCGTCCTGCAGCGGATCGATCTCGTCGACCGAATCGAGCTCGACGAGGCGCCGGAGCTCCGCGTCGAAGGCTTCGCGGGCGACACTCTCGTGACTGCGGCGCTCCACGAGCTCGGGCACGTCGCCGGCATCGAGCCGCGTTGGCACGTGCGGATCGAGAAGAAGATCCCGGTCGCCTCGGGCCTCGGCGGCGGGAGCTCCGACGCGGCGACCGCGCTGCGTCTCGCCAACGAGACGCTGCCCGAGCCACTGCCGCCGGAGGAGCTGCTTAAGATTGCAGCCGGCCTCGGCTCCGACGTGCCGTTCTTCCTCGCCGACGGCCCGCAGCTCGGCTCCGGCGATGGGAGCGAGCTCGAGCCGGTCGACCTGCCGCAGGACTTCTGGGTCGCGATTCTCGTGCCGCGTGGTGCGGCCAAGACCTCCACCGCCGACGTATACGCCGCCTTCGACGACCGAAAGGACGTGGCCGGCTTCGCCGAGCGGCGGCAGGCCCTCCTCGACGGCCTTGCCCACGTGGAGCGTCCGCGGGATCTCGCTGCCCTCCCGCCGAACGACCTCGCGACCTCGCCGGTCGCGGGCGAGATGCGAGCGGTCGGCGCCTTCCGCGCAGACGTCTCGGGCGCGGGACCTGCCCTCTACGGCCTCTTTCATCAGCGCCGCGACGCCGAGGCAGCGACACGGGCGCTCCAGGGTCTCGGCCGCACCTGGGTGGCGGCACCTGCGTGGTACGGTTGAGCCGTGGTGAGCGACGGCTCACAGGTGATCGAGGGCCCGCCCAAGCAGGCCGGCCCCGAAGAGGCAGGCTGGTTCCACCGGCATCGCTTCCGCATCGTCATCTGGTTCGCGGTGCTCGAAGGGATCCTCATCTGGGCGACGCACGGCCTCCACATCACGACGATCGTCGTCCTGGGCGTCATCGCGTTCGCCTTCCTGATGCTGTACCGCTTCACGAAGGAGCGGACGCAGTCGACGCTCCTGCAGGAGGTGACGTGGTTCCTCGCCGCATCGCAGCTCGGCGCGACGATCCTCGTTGCCGCCGGCAAGATCCTGATCGGCGCGTTCGTCATCCTGCTCGTGATCTTCGCGCTCGTCGCCCTAGGCCTGCTGCTCCTCGACCGCCGATAGACTTCCGTGCCCCTGGGGCGTAGCCAAGTGGTAAGGCAACGGGTTTTGGTCCCGTGATCCCAGGTTCGAATCCTGGCGCCCCAGCCACTTCTCCCTGACATGACAGACGAGCTCGCAGCAGTCGTGATGGCCGCCGGAATCGGCACGCGCATGAAGAGCGCGACGCCGAAGCACCTGCACCCGCTGCTCGGCCGACGGATGGTCGACTGGGTCGTCGATGCGGCGCGTGGCGCGGGGGTCGAGCGAGTCGTCGTCGTCGTCTCGCCGCAGACCAGCAACCTGCTGGACGGAGTCGAGGTCGCCGTGCAGGAGGAGCCGCTCGGCACGGGCGACGCCGTCCGCTCGGCGCACCCCGCGCTCGACGGTTTCGGCGGCGACGTACTGGTGCTGAACGGCGACGTCCCCGCGCTCCGGCCCGAGACCATCCGCGCACTCGTCGATATGCATCGCAAGGCCGGTGCGGCGGCGACGGTCCTGTCTTTCGAGCCGGCGAACGCGGGCGCCTACGGCCGAATCGTCCGCGACGGAGACGGCCGGCTGGCCCGCATCGTAGAGGCCGCGGACGCGACGCCTGAGGAGCTCGCTCTGGACGAGGTCAACTCCGGCATCTACGTCTTCCGCTCGGACAAGCTCTGGGCGACGCTCGAGCGCCTCGACGCGCACAACGCGCAGGGCGAGCTCTACGTGACCGACACGCTCGGCCTGCTCGTCGCCGACGGCGAGACCTGCGCCGTCCAGCTCGCCGACGATCCACTCGAGGCCGAGGGCGTGAACACGCGAGCCGAGCTCGCCCTCGCCGCCGCGTCACTCCGCGACCGGATCAACGAGGAGCACATGCTCGCCGGGGTGACGATCGTCGACCCGGCGACGACCTGGATCGAAGCGGGCGTCGAGATCGAGCCCGACGTCGTCGTGCACCCGTTCACGGTGATTCGCGGCGGAGTCCTGATCGAGAGCGGCGCCGAGATCGGGCCTTTCGCCTACATCCGGGCAGTGACCGTGATCGGCGAGGGCGCGAAGATCGGCACGTTCGTCGAGGTCAAGAACCTGGCGGTCGGCGCCGGCGCGAAGATCCCGCACCTCTCCTACATCGGCGACGCCGAGGTGGGGGAGGGAACGAACGTCGCGGCTGGCAACATCACGGTGAACTTCCCGCACGTGCCGGGCGAGCCCAAGGGCCGCACCAGGATCGGCCGCAACGTCAGGACCGGCGTGAACACTGTGTTCAATGCCCCGGTCGAGGTCGGCGACGACGTTTGGATTGCAGCAGGGTCCGTCATCACGGATGATGTCCCTCCCGGTTCGCTGGCGGGTTTTCCCCCGCGACAGACGACGAAGGAAGGTTGGGTCTACGACGAGCATGGAAAGCCCGACGGCGACTGAGCTGCCCCTTCCGGGGCTCGAGGCACGCGTGGTGACGGACCCGTCTCCGCAGCACTTCATCGAGCGCGGCCCGCTGAAGCGGCTGATGGTCTTCGCAGGCAGGTCGCATCCCGAGCTCGCGCAGAACATCGCCGAGAAGCTCGGCGTCGAGCTCGGCGACGTGGAGCTCGAGACCTTCGAGAACGGGGAGACGTACTGCCGCTACTCCGAGTCGATCCGTGGCGCCGACGTCTTCATCGTCCAGACCGGAGTCGGCGACGTGGACCGCAACCTGATGGAGCTCGTCTTCCTGATCCAGGCCGCGAAGCTCGCGTCGGCGAAGCGGATCACGGCCGTCATGCCGCTCTTTCCCTACGCGCGCCAGGACCGCAAGGCGAAGCCGCGCGAGCCGATCTCGGCACGGCTCGTCGCCGACATCATCCAGCTCGCGGGCGCCGACCGTGTCCTGACGATGGATCTCCATGCAGGCCAGATCCAGGGCTTCTTCACGATCCCCGTCGACCATATGACCGCGCAGCCGCTGTTCGCGCGACACTTCCGCGACCTCGGCCTGACCGGTCCCGGCGTCGTCTCCGTGGCGCCCGACGAGGGCCGCGCGAAGGTCGCCGTCCGCTTCGCGAACATGATCGAGGGCGACTTCGCGATCATGCACAAGACGCGGCCGGCGCGCGACCAGGCTGAGATCACCGAGGTCACCGGCAAGGTCCGGGACAAGATCGCGATCGTTGGCGACGACGTGATCATGACCGGCGGAACGTTGATCGCGAACGTGCACGCGCTGCTCGCGCAGGGCGCGACCAAGGTGTATGTGTACGCCACGCACGGCGTCTTCTGCGGGGGCGCGCTCGCGAAGTTCCACGATGCGCCGATCGAGGCCATGGTCGTCACCGACACAGTGCCGGTGAACCGGCTCGAGGCTCCGCCGAACCTCACCATCCTCCCGGTGGCCGGCCTCCTCGCGGAGACGATCATGAACGTCTTCGCCGACGACTCGGTCTCGGCGATCTTCGGCGGCGAGAACCAGCTCTTCTGATCGGGCGGCCGCGAAGCTGCCGCGCGAACGGCTGAAGCGGTGCTGGTCAGAGCGTGAAGCGTCCCGCCTCGTCAGACCCGCCGGTCGTATCTCCGGCACTGTAGGAGCGGGCGCCGGCTCCGGCGAGGTGCCCGCCGTCGACGATCAGGTAGTCCTCGCGGATCGGGCGGCCCTCGAGCCAGCACTCGAGGATCTCGCGCGTGCCGGAGGCGTATCGCGACTGCGCCGAGAGGCTCGATCCCGAGACGTGAGGAGTCATCCCGTGGTGGGGCATCGTGCGCCAGGGATGGTCTCTGGGCGCGGGCTGCGGGAACCAGACGTCGCCTGCATAGCCGGCAAGTCGCCCGCTCTCGAGTGCCTGGACGACCGCGTCGCGGTCACAGATCTTGCCGCGGGCGGTGTTGATCAGGTACGCCCCTCGCTTCATCTTCGCAATGAGCTCGTCGTCGAACAGTCCCTCGGTCTCCGGATGCAGTGGCGCGTTGATCGTGACGACGTCGCACACAGCAACCAGCGACTCGACGCTCGGGTGGTAGGTGACGCCGAGCTCGGCCTCCGCCTCGGTGGGCAGACGGTGCCGGTCGGTGTAGTGGAGACCCACCTCGAAGGGCTTGAGCCTCCGCAGCACTGCGGAGCCGATCCGGCCTGCGCCGACCGTCCCAACCTGCATGCCTTCGAGATCGTATGAGCGGCTGACGCAGTCGGCGATGTTCCAGCCGCCGTCGATGACCTGCTGGTACGAGGGGATGTAGTTCCGGACGAGGGCCAGGATCATCATCACGACGTGCTCCGAGACGCTGATGCTGTTCGAGTAGGTGACCTCGGCGACGGTGATCCCCTGCTCGATCGCCGCCTGCAGATCGACGTGGTCGGAGCCGATCCCCGCAGTGATCGCCAGTTTCAGGTTCGGTGCCTTCGCGATTCGCTCGGCCGTCAGATAGGCAGGCCAGAACGGCTGCGAGATCACGACATCGGCGTTGGGCAGCTCGCGCTCGAACACCGAATCCGGGCCGTCCTTGTCCGAGGTGACTACGAAGGTGTGCCCGTTCGCCTCGAGAAAGCGCCGGAGGCCGAGCTCGCCGGAGACGCTCCCGAGCAGGCTGCCGGGCGTGAAGTCGATCGCGTCGGGCGAAGGTGTCGTCTGTCCGTCGAAGTAGTGGTCGACGACCGGGATGGCGTCACGTGCGTAGGACGACGGATAGCCGTCGACCGGATCCGCGTACAGCACACAGAGAACGGTTGCCATTGACTTGCTCCTTTCAGGCGTTCACGTTCGTATCCACGAGCCGCCGGCGCACGAGCCGGTCGGCCGCCTCGGCGGGAGTGATGCCCTCGGCGTCCGCCTCGGCGAACAGCTCTCGCAGTGTGTCGCCGACCCCCGCGAGCCGCTCCTCGAGCCGCGCCTCGTCCCAGTCTTCGTCCTCGAGCCCGATCAGCTGGATGATGCCGCCGGCGTTGACGACGTAGTCGGGCGCGTAGAGGATGCCTCGCTCGCGTAGCCGCTCCGCGTCCTCGGGCTCCGCGAGCTGGTTGTTCGCGCAGCCCGCGACCGCGCGACAGGCGAGGCGCGGAATCGACTCGGCGTCGAGCGTGCCCCCGACGGCGCACGGCGAGTAGACGTCCACCTCGGTCTCGAGCGCGTGTCCGGCCGGCACCGTCTCGCCACCTGTCGCCGTCGCCCGCTGCTCGTCGACGTCGCTGACGAGCACGCGTGCACCGGCAGCCGCGAGCTCGTGCGCGAGGATGCCCCCGACCGATCCGGCGCCTTGCACGAGGACGCTGCGTCCCTCGAGATCCGGCGACCCGAAGACGTGCTCGACGGTCGCGCGGATCGCGTGCAGCGCGGCACGTGCCGTGCCGCGGCCGCTGTTTCCGCCCCGCCCGGTCGTTCCGTAGACCCACGGGCACGTCTCGGCCACGACGTCGAGATCCTCGGGCGAGATGTTCATGTCGCCGGCAGTGCGGTAGCTGCCGCCGAGCGAGGCGACGAGCGCGCCGTAGCGCCGGAGGAGGCGCTTCCGCGGCTCGCCGGTTGGAAGCTCCGGCACCGCAAGCACGGCTTTTCCTCCGCCGCGCGGCATTCCGGCCGCGGCCATCTTCCTCGTCATCGCCCCTGAGAGGCGCATCGCGTCGGCGAGGCCGTCGGCGGGAGCGGGATAGACGCGCATCCGCGTGCCGCCGCCGGCCGGCCCGAGCACGGTCGAGTGAAGGCATACGAACATCCAGGTGCCGCTCTCGACGTCGTAGCGGACGACGGTGTGCTCGCCGTCCCAGCCGGCGATGAGGCCCTCGAAATCCACGTGGAGGACGGTACCGCAGCGCCTCTCGGCTACACTCCGGCGCCGGAATGGCCGGAGAACGCACCAAGCTCCTCGTTGTGAATCGCGATCGGCTCGGCTCGGCCGAGTCGCGTCGCCTGCGCAAGGAGGGGCTCGTTCCCGGCGTCCTTTATGGGAATGGCGAGCCGGTCGCGATCAGCATCGCGGAGCGCGAGCTGAGGCGCGCGCTCACCGGTGCGGCCGGCCTGCACTCGATCCTCGACGTCGAGATCGACGGCAAGGGAGAGACGCACGCATCGATCCTCAAGGAGTACCAGGTCGATCCCGTGCGTGGCGGCGTCACGCACGTCGACCTGCAGGAGGTACGGCTCGACCAGGTGATCCAGGCTTCGGTGTCCGTCGAGC
This sequence comes from uncultured Actinomycetes bacterium, assembly GCA_963725965.1. Taxonomy (GTDB): domain Bacteria; phylum Actinomycetota; class Thermoleophilia; order Gaiellales; family Gaiellaceae; genus Palsa-739. Next base: position 187,360 of record CAVSAK010000003.1, read on the forward strand.
TCCACGGCGGCGAGGACGCGCCGGGCGTGCGCGAGGGCGGCGTGCTCTCGCAGCCGCTGCGCGAGGTGAGGGTCGAGGCGCTGCCGCTCGAGGTCCCCGAGCATCTCGACCTCGACGTCTCGGGCATGGAGATCGGCGGCACGCTCCGCATCTCCGACCTCACTGCTCCCGAAGGCGTCACCCTCCTCGACGACCCGGAGACGGTCGTCGCCACGGTCACCGCGCCGACGAAGGTCGTCGAGCCCGAGCCGACCGAGGAGGAGCTCGCCGCGCTCGAGGAGGCCGAGGGCGCCGAGGGCGAGGGGGCCGAGGGCGAGGCCGCCGAGGCTTCGTCCGAGCAGGACGCGGAAGCCTCCGGCGACGAGAGCACCGACGAGGGCTAGCTCTTGCTGCTGGTCGCCGGTCTGGGGAACCCGGGCCGCGAACACGCCCGGAACCGGCACAACGCCGGCTGGCTCGTCGTGGACGAGCTCGCACGGCGGCACGGCGGCTCGTGGCGCGGGAAGTTCTCGGGCCAGATGGCGGAGGTGCGCGTCGGGGACGAACGGCTCGCCCTGCTGAAGCCCGAGACGTACATGAACGACTCGGGACGCGCGGTCGGGCCTGCTGCCGCGTTCTTCAAGCTGGAGCCGAGCGAGGTGCTCGTCGTCCACGACGAGGGCGACTTCGACCTCGGCCGCCTGGAGCTCAAGGTCGGCGGAGGCCTCGCCGGCCACAACGGCCTGCGCTCGATCGCCCAGCAGCTCGGTACACCGGACTTTCTCCGGCTGCGTATCGGAGTGGGCCGTCCCGAGCGCGGCGATCCGCGGCCACTCGCCGACTGGGTGCTGGGGAACTTCGAGCCGCACGAGGATCCGGAAGGCCTCGTCGGGCGTGCGGCGGACGCCGTCGAGCTACTCGCCGCCGAGGGCGTCGAGCGCGCCCAGATCGAGATCAACAGGCGCTAGCTCTGTTCGCGCAGGGCGGCGTGCGCTCCGGGCTGCAGATCGAGACCGGCGGCAACTCGCTGCAGTAGCTCGAGCAGCTGCTCGAGCTCGGTCTCACTGAGCGGCTCGGTCACCAGAGCGTCGAACTGCTGCGCCTTCCGTTCCGCCTGCTTCATCAGCTTCTTGCCCGCACCGGTCAGGTGGAGCGTGCGGACACGGCGGTCGTGGGCGTGAGGCCTGCGCTCGAGCAGCTGCCGCCGTTCGAGATCGTCGACGATGGCGACCATCCAGCTCGGGGAGATGTGGAGCCGATCGGCGAGCGCGTTTTGCGGCTCGCCGTCGTTCACCGCGACCGCGCGCAGGAGGGCAAACTCCCCGGGCTCGAGCTCCAGCGGCTCGAGCACCGCGTGAAAGCGGCGCGAGATCGCGTAGCCGAGGCTCGAGAGCATGAAGGCGACGCTGCGGAACGGCGGTGCGACGTCGGCTCGGGGGTTGCGCGTCGCCACGTGCATATGCTACAGCTACAGAACGGTTCAGCAAGCGAACGATTAGATCGAGAAGCGAACGAGGGGATGACATGACACAGGCGGACTCGACCGTGCTCGGCAGACTCGCTCATCTGGTCGCCCGGAATCGCCGGAAGGTGATCGCCGCCTGGATCGTCCTCACGCTCTTCGGCGCGTTTGCAGCGGGGCAGGTCTCGAAGCGCTGGTACCAGAGCTTCTCGATCCCCGGGAAGTCCGCCTACGAAGCGAACCAGCGCACGCTGCACGCGTTCGGCACCGGCGTGCGGCCACCGGACGTCGTGGTCTTCCACACCTCGGGTGACGCGACGAAGAGCGCGGCGATTCCCGCAGCGATGCGGCGCGCGGAATCGGTCATGCCCGGCTCGCGGACGAGCTCGTACTTCTCGACGCACGACCCGATGTACGTCTCCAAGGACCGGCACACGACCTTCGAGGAGGTCTATCCGCCGGGGCCGTCAACGTTCTCCACGACGAGCGAGGCCACGAAGGTCCGCGCGGCCGCGGCTCGCGGGCTCCCGAGCGGGATCCAGGTGCAGGTCACCGGCCACGACCCACTCGAGGAGGCGAGCTCGCACGGCGGAGGCGGCGGGAACATCCTGGTCGAGGCGATCATCGGCGGCCTCGGCGCGATGGTGATCCTGCTCTTCGTCTTCGGGACGCTGCCGGCGGTCCTCGTGCCGATCGCCGTCGCGGCGGCCGCGATCCTCAACACCTTCACGCTCGTCTGGGCGCTCACCTACATCACGAACGTCTCGATCATCGTCGAGTTCCTGATCGCGCTCGTCGGCCTCGGCGTCGCTATCGACTATTCCCTCCTGATGATCTTCCGCTACCGCGACGAGCTGCGAGAGGGGAAGGACGTCGAGACGGCGCTCGTGGAGACGATGACCCACGCAGGTCGGTCCGTGATCGTCTCCGGCTCGACCGTCGCAGTCGGCCTCCTGTCCATGATCATCCTGCCGCTGCCGTTCATCCGCTCGATCGGGATCGGAGGCATGCTGATCCCGGCCGTCTCGGTGCTCGCCGCGATCACGCTGATGCCCGCGCTGCTCGCGGTGCTGGGCGAGCGGATCAACAGCCTGCGGGTGATGCCGAAGCGGTTCGTCGACAGCGGCCACCCCGAGGACGGTGCCTGGGGACGCTGGGCGCGCTTCGTCCTGCGGCGGCCGTGGCCCGTTGCCGCCCTCGGGATCTCGATCGTGACCGTCCTCGTCGTGATCGGTCTGCAACTGAACCCGAACGAGTCGCAGCTGAAGAACTTCCCCGGCAGCGGCACCGCGATCGCGGGCCGGTCGATGCTCGCCGCTGCCGGGATCTCTCCCGGCGTGATGAAGCCCTTCGTGACCCTCGTCGAGGACGACGGCAACGCGGAGGCAGTCGCGGCGAGCGAGCGCCACGTGGCCGGCATCGTCGGCGCAACGGTGCCGCCCGGCCCGGGCTGGCACCAGGGACAGGACACGCTCGTCGAGGCCTTTCCCGCGATCGACGGCGCTGCGCCCGGGATCGGAGGCGTGATCGACGGCGTCAACGGCGTGCTGCAAGGCACGGGCGCGACGCTCGGCGGCGTACCCGCGCAGGACCGCGACTTCGTCCACGCCGTCTACGACAACTTCCCCTACCTGCTCGCGTTCGTGCTCGTCCTGACGCTCGTGCTCCTCACGCGCGCCTTCCGCTCGATCGTCCTGCCGATCAAGGCCGTGATCCTCAACCTCGCCTCGCTCGGCGCGGCGTTCGGGATCGTCGTGCTCATCTTCCAGGAGGGGCACGGCTCGTCGCTCTGGAACATCACGGCGACGCAGGCGATCACCGCCTGGATCCCGTTGATGATCTTCGCGTTCCTCTTCGGCCTCTCGATGGACTACGAGGTCTTCATGCTCTCGCGGATGCGCGAGGCCTACGACGAGACCGGCTCGACGCCGCGCGCGATCGAGCTCGGCCTCGCGCGCACCGGCAAGCTCGTCACGAGCGCCGCGCTCATCCTGATGTTCGCGTTCCTCGTCCTCTCCTCGAGTCCGGGCTTCGAGATCAAGGAGTTCGCCATCGGTCTTGCGGCGGGGATCATCTTCGACGCGACCGTGATCCGGGCTTTGCTCGTGCCGGCGCTGATGACCCTGCTCGGGAGGGCGAACTGGTGGCTGCCGCACTGGACGCGCCGCGTCCTCTTCATCGGCGACGACCGAACGCGCACGCCGGCGCTAGAGGGGTGAAGTAGAGGTCGCGAGTACCGCGGCCGGCTCCTCGCGGCGGCGCACGGCCCGCACCTCCGGCACGAGCACGAGCACGAGGAAGTTCGGCACGCACATGAGCGTCCCCGCGAGGACGAGCGTCGCCTCCATGCCGATCGCTTCGGAGATGGGCCCGGCGAGCGCCTGGCCCGCGGGCATGAGACACAGAGAGAGGAGCAGGTCGATCGAGGCGACCCGAGCGAGCTTGCCGGGCGCGACCTCCTGTTGCATCGCCGTCTCGAGCAGCGTGTTGCCCACGAAGATCGAGCCGCCGAAGAGCACCGCGGTGGCCATCACGACGGGGAGCGGAAACGGCTTGACGAGCGCGAAGGGCGGCAGCGCGCACAACGTCCAGACCGCGAAGGCCATGGCCACCGGATGGCTGGGACGGATCCGATACGCGACGAAGCCACCGACCAGGCCGCCGAACGCCGCGGAGCCGACGATCAGTCCCCACGCCGGAGCCCCTCCGAGATGGTGGATTGCGACGAGCGACCCGACCACGATGTACAGGCCGACCCCGAAGTTGCCCACCGCGTACCCGATGAACCCCGAGGTGAGCCAGCGCAGGCGACGGACTTCTCGCCAGCCGTCGGCCAGATCGCCCCAGAAGCGGCGAGCAGCGGGTTGGGCGTAGGGGGCGACGCGCATCGCGGCGACGAAGATCACGCTGACGACGAAGCTCGCGGCGTCGATCGCGAAGACCCAGCCGGCGCCGGCGACCGCCACGATCGCCCCCGAGACGGCGGGCCCGAAGATGTTCGTCGCGCTCTGGGGGAGCGTGATCAGAGCGTTCGCCTGCTGGAGGCGGTCGGTACTCACTGTCTGAGGGATGAGCGCCCTCGAGGCGGGATTGAAGAGCCCGGCGGCTGCCCCGGCCAGGAGTTGCAGCGCCGCGAGCTGCCAGACGTGAGCCGCCCCGCTGAAGAGGAGCACGGCCGTCACGCTCTGCGTTCCCAGGCGGACGAGGTCGGCGAAGATCATGACGGCGCGCCGCGGGAGCCGGTCAGCCCAGACGCCGCCGGCAAGCGTGACCGATGCGCCGCCGACCGTGTAGCAGGCAAGGACGATGCCGACGCCCGTGGCGCCGGCGTTCAGGTCCTGGCTGACCGCCCAGATGAGCGCGACCGGGATGAGCGAGTCGCCGATGCCGGAGCCGGTCCGGCCGAGCCACAACAGCCTGAACTGCCGTTCTCTCAACGGTCCGAAACGGCCGACCCCCTTCACGTCCTCGAAATGTACGCCCTGTGGACTCCAGTTACCATCGAACTACGCGGAACCCGCCGGTTCCGCCTTTCGTCATGGACCGTCCGGTACTCCACGCCTTCGTTCAGGAGCTCGTCGAGCACGAGCGTCTCGCCGAGTTCGCGGACGCGCTGCCGACGCGGGCGCGCGTGTCGGAGTCGGCGCTGCCGCTGCTGCTCGCCTCGCTGCGCGAACGGCTCGGGCGCGCTCTGGTGGTCCTCTTGCCCGAGGATGCGGACGCGCGCGACGCCGCCGAGGGTGCGGCCTGGTTCCTCGGCGACGAGGCGGTCGGCCTGCTGCCGAGCCGCGGCGTCGCGTGGGAATCGGGGCTCGCGCCCCCGCCGCACCTCGTCGGCGAGCGGGCGCGGGCGCTCCACGTGCTCGCGCGCGGCGGGCTCGTCTGCGCGTCGGCGAGAGCACTTGCCGAGGGGCTGCCGCCGGCGGAGGCGCGCCCGGAGCCGATCGAGCTGCGGCCGGGGATGGAGCTCGGCGTCGAGGGGCTCAGCGAGTCGCTCGCGCTCGCGGGGTACGAGCGGGCGGAGCGCGTCGACGATCGCGGCCAGTTCGCCGTGCGCGGCGGACTCGTCGACGTCTTCCCGACGACCGGCCGCGAGCCGCTGCGCGTCGAGTTCTTTGGCGACGAGATCGAGTCGGTTCGTGCGTTCTCGCCGTTCACGCAGCGCGCACTTCACCCCGTGGCCGAAGCGACGCTCTATCCGGCCGTCGAGCGTCGCCTCGACCTCTTCGAGCCGGAGCTCTCGGTCGACGAGGGTGAAGAGGCCACCGTCGAGATGCCCGACGACCTGGTGCCCGTGCTCGAGCTACCCCCCGACCTCGTCTTCCAGCCCGACGACGTGCGCGGCGTCTGGGAGGAGGACGGCGTCGCCGAGCCGCCGTCCCTCGCCGGCTCGACCGAGCTCGACCCGTTCCCGCAGTCGCAGCCGTTCTCGTTCGAAGCGCAACGGCCCGCCATCGCCGCGCGCGGGCTCGCGGAGGCCGAGAGCGAGCTCGCAGCGCTGCTTCGCTCGGGCCAGCGCGTCGTCGTGGCCTTCCCGCACCGCGGCGAGGCGCTGCGGACGCAGAACCTCCTCCGCCGGGTCGAGGCACGAATGCTCGAGCCGGGAGACGAGATCCCCGAGGAGCCCGAGCTCCTCTTCGCGGTGTCGCCCGCGCGGCGCGGCTTCGTCTGGCGGGAGCTCGGCCTCGTCCTCTTGCCCGACCACCAGGTCTTCCGCCGCCGTGTGCCGCGCGAGCGCCGTCTCGGCGGCCGTGCGCTGCAGTCGTTTGCGGACCTCCGCACGGGCGACTACGTCGTCCACGAGGATCATGGAGTCGGTCGCCTGCTCGGCTTCGAGACCAAAACCGTTGCGGGCATCACGCGCGACTACCTCCTCCTCGCCTTCCGCGGCGAGGATCGGCTCTACGTCCCGCACGAGCAGCTCGGCAAGGTCTCGCGCTACGTCGGCGCAGACGCCTCGGCGCCGGCGCTCTCGAAGCTCGGTGGCAAGGCGTGGCAGACGCTCAAGTCACGGGCGCGCGAGTCCGTCCGCGAGCTCGCCGGCGACCTGATCCAGCTCTACGCGCAGCGTCAGACGCGCGAGGGAGTCGCGTACGACCTGTCGAGCGAATGGCTGCCGCAGCTGGAGGCGAGCTTCCCCTACCGCGAGACGCCCGACCAGGAGGCAGCGATCGAGGCGGTCAAGGAGGATCTCGAGGCGCCGCGGCCGATGGACAGGCTCGTCTGCGGCGACGTCGGCTTCGGCAAGACCGAGGTCGCGGTGCGGGCCGCCTTCGCCGTCGCCGTCAACGGCCGGCAGGTACTGCTGCTCGCGCCGACCACGATCCTCGCCGAACAGCACTACAACACGTTCCGCGAGCGGTTCCGCGACTTTCCGGTGCGCATCGAGATGGTCTCGCGCTTCGTGCCGGCGAAGGAGACGAAGGCGATTCTCGCCGACTTCACCGCCGGCAAGGTCGACGTCCTGATCGGCACGCACCGGATCCTCAGCCGCGACGTGATCCCGAAGGAGCTCGGCCTCGTGATCCTCGACGAGGAGCAGCGGTTCGGCGTCGCGCAGAAGGAGCTGCTCAAGTCGCTGCGGCTCGAGGTCGACGTGCTCACGCTCAGCGCGACGCCGATCCCTCGCACCCTGCACCTCTCGCTGGCCGGCATGCGCGACATCTCGATCATCGAGACTCCGCCGGAAGGGCGCCGGCCGATCCGCACGACCGTCGGCGAGTACGACGAGGAGCTCGTCAAGCTCGCGCTCGAGCGCGAGGGCGAGCGCGAAGGCCAGGCGTTCTTCCTCCACAACCGGGTGGAGACGATCGAGGAACGCGCGGCGCAGCTCCAGCAGCTCTGCCCGGGCCTTCGCTTCCTCGTCGCGCACGGCCAGATGCGCGAGAAAGAACTCGAGGAGCGCATGCACGCCTTCCTGCGCGGCGATGCCGACGTGCTGGTCTCGACGACGATCATCGAGTCTGGAATCGACATCCCGCAGGCGAACACGCTGATCGTCGAGCGCTCCGACATGCTCGGCCTCGCCCAGCTCTACCAGATCCGCGGCCGGGTGGGCCGCTCGGATGCCACCTCGTTCGCGTACCTCTTCTATCCCGACGCCCGCGAGCTGACCCCCGAGGCGCGCGCCCGGCTCTCCACGCTCGCCGACCACACGGAGCTCGGAGCGGGCTTCGCGATCGCCATGCGCGACCTCGAGATCCGCGGGGCGGGGGAGCTGCTCGGCGCGGGGCAGTCGGGTCACGTCGCCGCCGTCGGCTTCGAGCTCTACGTCGAGCTCCTGAACGAGGCGGTCGCCGAGCTGCAGGGACAGAAGCGGATCGCAGCGAGGCCGGTGCGGGTGGATGCGCGCGTGGACGCCTACGTCCCCGCCGCATACGTCGACTCGGAGGCGCTTCGCATCGACGTCCACCGCCGGCTGGCGCTCGCGGAGACCGAGGACGAGCTGCGCGAGCTGCAGGCGGCGCTCGAGGATCGGTTCGGGCCACTTCCGGAGCCGGTCGAGAACCTCTTCCGGATCCAGGAGGCCAAGATCAAGGTCGCTCTCCTCGGCGCCGACTATCTCGTCTTCCAGGGCGGGAGGGCCACGGTGGGTCGGCTGGTGCTCGGCTCGGGCGAGTTGCGCGAGCTACGCGACCGCGCGAAGACGGCGGTCTACGTCTCGTCTAAGCAGGAAGTAAGCATGCGAGGGCAGGAGGAATTGACCCAAGCGGTGCAGCTGGTCGATGCTATCTTGGACGCGCGCCGAGCGGCCTGAGATGCACCGGCGTTGCCGCGACATCGACCTCACTGGATGGAAATGAAGACTCGCCTGCCCTTCTTGCTCGTGTCCTTGCTGCTCGTCGCCCTACTCGCTGCGTGCGGCGGGGGCGGCGGATCTGGTGACGTGCCGAACGACGCGGTCGCCACGGTCGACTCCACGCCGATCTCGAAGGCGAGCTTCAACTCGCTGATCGCCGTCGCGTGTGCGCGCTACCAGGCGCAGGGACAGCCCTGTCCGAAGGTCGGCACTCCCACGTATACGCAGCTTCGCGACCAGGCGGTCACCTTCCTCGTGCAGCAGGACGAGCTGCAGAGCGAGGCCAAGAAGCTCGGCGTGACGGTGACGCAGAAAGACATCGACAATCAGGTCTCCCAGATCAAGAAGACGTACTACAAGGGGAGCGAGAAACAGCTCGAGGCCGCGCTGAAGAAGGATCACATCACCCTGCAGCAGCTCGAGGACTACAACCTCGAGCCGAACCTCCTCAACTCGAGGCTGCAGGCGAAGGTGACGTCCAACATCAAGGTGTCGGACGCCGCGGCGCAGAAGTACTACGACCAGAACAAGACGTCGTTCACGACGCCGCAGACGCGCGAGGTGCGGCACATCCTCGTCAACAGCAAGAGCCTCGGCGAGAAGCTCGAGAAAGAGGTCAAGAACGGGGCCAACTTCGCCACGCTTGCGAAGAAGTACTCGAAGGACACGGGCTCTGCTGCACAGGGCGGCAAGCTTTGCGTCGCCCACGGCGGCCAGTCCGGCGCGTGCCAGCAGACGGTCGCTCCGTTCGACAAGGCGGCGTTCTCCCTCAAGACGAACGAGGTGTCGCTCGTGCACAGCCAGTTCGGCTGGCACGTCATCCAGCCGGTCGCTGCAGTCAAGCCGGCGCACACGCAGACCTTCAAAGAGGTGAAGACGCAGATCCAGGCGAACCTCGCCTCGCAGCAGAAAACGCAGGCATGGCAGAAGTGGCTCACGAAGATGCAGAGCGACTTCAAGAACAAGGTCGCGTACCAGACGGGCTACACGCCGGCGGCGACCACGACGTCGTCGACGACGCCCGCGACCACCACCGGCTGAGGTGCCGGCCGCCGAAGGCGGGAACCTCCCGCCGGGCGCCAGCGGCTCGCCCGCCGGCGAGCGGACTCGGGAGGAGCCCGCTGACGCTCTCCTCGAGCTGCAGCGGCTGACCGAACGCCTGCGCCGCGAGTGCCCGTGGGATCGCGAGCAGACAACACAGAGCATCGTCCCGCACACGGTCGAGGAGTCCTACGAGGTCGCAGACGCCGCGCTCGCCGGCGACGACGAGAAGCTGCTCGACGAGCTCGGCGACCTCCTCTTCCAGGTCTACTTCCTTGCGCTTCTGCTCGAAGAGCGAGACGCGGGAGATCTGGCACAGGTGGCCCGCGGCGTGCACGAGAAGCTCGTGCGGCGGCATCCGCACGTCTTCGGCGACGTCGAGGCGAGAACCTCGGATCGCGTCCGGTCGAACTGGGAGCGGATCAAGCGCGAGCAGGAGGGTCGCGAGGGCATCTTCCACGACGTCGCCGAGGGGCTGCCGGGGCTGCTCTACGCACGCAAGATCCAGCTGCGGGCGAAGGCCGTCGGCTTCGAGTACCCGGATCTCGCCGGCGCGATGGCCGACCTGGCGGACGAGCTCCGCGAGCTCGAAGAGGAGCCGTCCGGCGACGAGCTGGGCGACGTCCTCTTCGCGGCGGTCAACGTCGCGCGCAGGCTCGAGGTCGATCCCGAGCTCGAGGTCCGCCGGGCCTCGCAGCGGTTTCGCCGCCGAGTCGAGGTGGCCGAGGAGCTCGCCGCCGACGCGGGGGAGAAATGGAGCGAGCTTCCGCTCGAGCGGCAGGACGAGTGGTACGACAAGGCAAAAGAGAAGGCATGAGCGCGATCACCGAGATTCGCGCCCGCCAGGTCCTGGACTCGCGCGGGAACCCGACCGTCGAGGTCGAGGTGGTCGCCGCGGAGTCGGGCAGGGCGATCGTCCCGTCCGGCGCCTCGACGGGCGTGCACGAGGCCGTCGAGCTGCGCGACGGAGGCGACGCCTGGAACGGGAAGGGCGTGTCCACCGCGGTCGGGAACGTCGACGGCGAGATCGCGGACGCCGTGCGTGGACGCGACGTCATGGACCAGGAAGGGCTTGACCGCGCTCTGATCGAGCTCGACGGGACGCCGAACAAGGGTCGGCTCGGCGCGAACGCGATCCTCGGCGTCTCGCTCGCGGCTGCGAAGGCGGCTGCGGCCGAGGCAGGCGTCTCGCTCTTCCGTCAGCTGGGCGGTGAGGCTGCGGCGACGCTTCCGGTGCCGATGCTGAACGTGATCAACGGCGGCGTCCACGCCGACAACTCGATCGACCTCCAGGAATTCATGGTCGTTCCCGCCGGTGCCGAGTCCTTCTCCGAGGGGCTCCGGATCGGTGTCGAGGTGTACCACGCGCTGAAGAAGCTGCTCACAGAGCGCGGCCTCTCGACGCTCGTCGGCGACGAAGGCGGGTTCGCGCCGAACCTCGACTCGAGCGAGCAGGCGATCGACCTGATCCTCGAGGCTGCGGAGCGCGCAGCTCACCGCGAGCGGGTGGCGATCGCCCTCGATCCGGCGACGAGCGAGGTCTTCTCCGAGGGTGTCTATCGCTTCGAGGGACGCGAGAAGTCGAGCGCCCAGCTGCCCGGGTTTTGGGCCGAGATGGTCGACCGGTACCCCGTCGTCTCGATCGAGGACGGCGCGGCAGAGGACGACTGGGACTCGTGGCGGGCGCTCACCGAGCGGCTCGGCGATCGCGTCCAGCTCGTCGGCGACGACCTGTTCGTCACGAACACCGTGCGTCTGCGGGAGGGCATCGAGCGCGGTGTCGCCAACTCGATCCTCGTCAAGGTGAACCAGATCGGAACGCTGACCGAGACGATCGACGCTGTGCGGCTCGCGCACGACAACGGCTACACGGCGGTCATGTCGCATCGCTCGGGCGAGACCGAGGACGCGACGATCGCCGACCTCGCGGTCGCGCTCGGCACCGGCCAGATCAAGACGGGAGCGCCGGCGCGGAGCGACCGAGTCGCGAAGTACAACCAGCTGCTCCGGATCGAGGAGGAGCTTGGTGACAGAGCGGTGTACCCAGGGTGGGGGGCGTTCCCGCGCCGCACCCGTTAGTACCCTGAGCGGGATGGCAATCGGCCGCCGTACGAAGATCGTCGCAACGCTCGGACCTGCCTCGGAGTCGCGGGAGCGTCTGCGCGCGCTGATCGAAGCGGGCGTCGACGCAGTCCGCTTCAACCTCTCGCACGGCACGCACGCAGGGCACTCCCAACGCGCCTGGCTCGTGCGGGAGATCGCCGCCGAGGTGGGGCGTCCGATCGCGCTCATCGCAGACCTCCAGGGGCCGAAGCTGCGCATCGGCGAGCTCGAGGAGCCGGTGGTCCTCCGCATCGGCGACGAGGTCATGGTGTGCGCGGAGGAGGTTGCATCGGACGGCGAGCTGCCGATCGCGCCGGCCGTGATCGGGGACGTGCTCGAGCCCGGGCACGAGGTTCTGATCGACGACGGACGCGTCCGCCTACGAGTCGACGACGTCGAGGGAGGCCGCGCGACCTGCGCCGTCGTCGTGGGCGGCCTGGTCACCTCGCACAAGGGCGTCAACCTCCCGGGCGTGCCGGTGCCGATTCCGTCGCTCACGCGCAAGGACGTCGCCGACCTCGAGTGGGCCGTCGCCACCGGTGTCGACTTCGTCGCGCTCTCCTTCGTCCGCTCGCCGGCCGATGTCCGCGACCTGCGAGCGTTGCTCGAGCAGGCGGGCTCGCGCGCGCACGTGATCGCGAAGATCGAGAAGTCGGAGGCGGTCGACGTCCTCGACGACGTCCTGGCCGAGACCGACGCGGTGATGGTCGCGCGGGGCGATCTCGGTGTCGAGATCGGGCCTGCACTCGTGCCGCTCGTCCAGAAGCGGATCATTCTCAAGGCGCTCGAGCGAGGGAAGCCCGTGATCACGGCCACGCAGATGCTCGAGACGATGGTGCACTCGCCCGAGCCGACGCGGGCGGAGGCGAGCGACGTCGCGAACGCCATCCTCGACGGCACCTCCGCCGTGATGCTCTCCGGCGAGACGGCGGTGGGGGAGTACCCCGTCGAGGCGGTCGCCTACATGGACCGGATCGCGCTGGCGGTCGAGCCCAGTCTCGACTACCGGCACGAGCTGCCCGAGGCCCACGAGAACCCGACCATCGGGCAGGCGATGTCGAACGCCGCCTGCGACCTCGCCGAGGCGCTGCAGTCGAAGGCGATCCTCGTCCCCACCTTCACCGGCCGGACGGCGAACGCCGTCGCGCGGCTACGGCCTCGCCGGCCGATCGTGGCGCTGACGCACGTCGACTGGGCGATGCGCCAGCTCGCTCTCGAGTGGGGAGTGACGCCGCTCCTGATCTCCGAGACGTCCGACGTCGAGGAGCTCTGGCGCCTGGCGGTCGAGGCGGCACGCGAGGCCGGCATCGTCGAGAGCGGCGACGGCGTCGTGATCACGGCGGGGACGGCCGTCAACATCCCCGGCACGACCAACGTGATCAAGGTCGACGTCGTCCAGTAGTCCGGAGGACCCGGGCAGCCGCCGGAGAACTCCGGCTGGATGGCCAGGAGGAAGACACGCCGCCGCTTCCAGCATGCGCGCCGTTGGTTCGCGGTTGGTGCGCTCGTGCTCGTCGGGCTCCTCTATTACCGGCCGTTGCACGACTACTTCCAGGCGCGGTCGCAACGCGCCACCCGGGTCGAGGCCGTTCGAGAGCTGCAGAGGCAGCAGGACAAGCTCGAACAGCGGCTCGAGCACGCCTCGTCGCTTCCCGCGCTCGCGGCCGCCGCGCGCACGCTCGGCTACGTGCGTCCGGGAGAGCACCTCTTCATCGTCAAGGACATCCCGCGGTGGCGGCGCAGGCAGCATGGAGGGAGTAATGCTGCCTCCCGTGGTCACCGACGCTGACCGAGCGGTCGTCGCGCGTCAGCTGGGCCGCGAGCCGCGGACGCTGCGCCGGGTCGCGGTCCGGTGCCCCTTCGGTGCCCCGGCGGTCACCGAGCAGAGCCCCTACGGGGCGGACGGCCAGCCGTTCCCCACGACGTACTACCTCACCTGCCGGCACCTCGTCGCCGCGGTGTCGCGGCTCGAGGCCCGTGGAGGCGTCGAGCGCTGGAGCGAAGCGACGCGCACCGACCCCGCGCTCGCCTCGAGCCTTGCGGCCGGCGCCGACGAGCAGCGGAACCTGCGCACGGAGCTCGCCGGCGAGGAAACCGGCAGCGACGGCGGCGCATCCCTCGACTACGGCATCGGTGGCTCGCGGCGGACCGGCAGCCTCAAGTGCCTCCACGCGCACGTTGCGTTCGCGCTCGCGCGGCCCGGCTACGAGCTCGGCGAGCGCATCCTCGCCGAGGTCGAGCCGCGCTGGCCGGAGCGGTGTTGCTCGCTGTGAGCCAGATCGAGGTCACTCGCCAGGAGTGGGAGGAGGGGAGCCGCCGGCTCGAGGCCGCCCGCGAGGACGGGCGCAGATACCGCGAGCTACTCGGGCTGCTCGAGCTCCTGCTCGACGAGCTCCGCAAGCGGATCGGGCAGACGTACACGCTCGGAGAACTCGTCGCCGCCTATCGCGAGTCCGACCGCTGGGCGCGCGAGGTCCTCGAGGAACGCGCCGAAACGCCCGGCTGGCCACGCGATCTGACGATCGTCCTCGCCGCCGCTTTCGACGCGTATCAGCGCGGCGCGGCCGATTACGAACCATGAGGATATGGGCGTAAACGCACATCCAGGTGTAATAAGTGTGAGTTTTGGTCAAATTCACTCGGATGGCCTACGGAGAGGACACCGCACGCCGCGAGCCCGAGTGGCTGACCCTCGGCCAGGCCGCCCGCTTCCTCGGCGTCGCACAGAGCACGATCCGGAAGTGGTCCGACCAGGGCCGCGTGCCCGCCTTCTACACGCCCGGCGGACACCGGCGTTTCCGCCGCGGCGACCTCGAGTCGTTCCTCGCTCGCTCCGGCCCGGGGCGCCAAAAGGCCGGCCCGAGCGTCCTCCTCGTCGACGACGACGAACGGATGCGCGAGGTCGTCCGGCTCGAGCTCGAGCGGGAGGGATACGACGTGCAGGAGGCGGCGAGTGCGGACGAGGGGCTGGCCGCGATCGAGAGCCGCAAGCCCGAACTCGTCCTCCTCGACGTGATGATGCCCCACGTCGACGGCTGGGAGATGCTGCGCCGCATCCAGGAACGCCATGGCGCCGGGGCGATTCCCGTCCTGATGTTCAGCGGCCAGGTCGACGACGCGGCGATGCGCCAGGCGGCGTCGAGCGGCGCTCGGGGGTTGGTGGGCAAGGGCTTCGACCTCGACGATCTCGTCGAGCAGGCGAAGGCGATCGTCCCTGTCTAGCTCGCGAGTGCTGCGCACTCGCTCGCTGGGATAGCGGAACTCCGCCGGCCGGAGCGCGGAACCTAGGGAAGCTCTTCGGCGGTGCGGAGCATTCCGGCGCCCAGGAGGCCGAGCGCTCCGAGCAGACTGATGTACAGCCCGATTCCGCGCGAGGTCTCGACGAAGTACGTGTCCGGGACGGAGATCAGACGGATCAGGACGAAGATCACCGCGAATGCGCCGAGCGCGATCAGCAGCAGCCGGTCGGGCACGGCCGCCGGCAGCATGATCCCGGCCTCGCGCGACGCCTCGAGGATCAGCGTGACGAGCCCGACGAAGAAGACGAGCTTGCCGAGCGTGCCGGTGTGCCAGCCGGTGACCGACAGCGTCAGGCCGTTCGGGAGCGTTCCCGAATACCAGTCGGTGAACGCGGAGATCATGAGCACGAGCCCGGAGACCCACGCGAGCCGCACTCCCCAGCTCCCCACCAGCGGCGTCGCGCCCTCGGGCCGGGTCGGACGCCGCTCCGGTCGCATCCGAAACGGACGGGCTGGCTCGGGCTCTGGCGTCTGCACAGGCGCAGTATGGGCACAAAAGCGGCCGGACGCGCGCAGGGTTGCGACTACTCCGCCGGCGCGGCTTGTCGCCCGCGCCGACCGGCCGGAATACTCTCCGACGGTGACCACGTTGCTCGAACCCAGGGATGCGCGGTTGGGGGCCGATTCGCTCGCGGCGCTCGTGCGAGCGGTCACAGCCGCGGCGGGGTCCGCCGCCGCCTCCGATGGGCTACGGACGTTGGCCGAGGCTGCGCAGGTCGTCGCGGGTGCGGATATCGCGCTCGTTCGTGCTCTCGACGACAGGGCCGAGCGACTCGAGACGGTGGCCGTCGCAGCACCGCCGGCGCGCGCCGCGGAGCTCTACGGAACGGTGCTGCGTGCGTCAGAGCTTCCGCTCGGCACGGTCGACGAGCTCGCGCCGGCCCCGGCGGCCGTGCGCCGGATCGCGGAGCGCAGCGGCGCCACGCAGGTGCTTCTCGTGCCCGGGCATGCAGACGGCTACGCCGTCTCGGTCGAGCTCTACCGGGCCGGCGAGCCGTTCGGCGCCGAGCAGCGGCTGGCCGCCGAGCTCTGTGCCGCCCAGGCCGCCCTCCTCCTCCGTGCGTTCGGCGCCGGCGGCGATGCGTCGGCGCTCGCACACCCGGCGCTCGAGCTCGCGGGTGATGCGCTTGCCGCGGCGATCCAGGAGGAGGACGCCGCGGCCGGGGTCGTCCGTCTCACCGCAGGCGTCACGGGGGCGACCGCAGTAATCCTCTGGGAGAGCCGCGACGATGACTTCGTTCCCGTCGCGTCGTGGGGCATCGACGTGGCTGTCGAGCTCGGCGGCGCGCGCGACGTCGCGATGCGAGCGCTTGCCGAGCCCGGGCCGGTCTCGGCGTATGTCGCCGGGCTGCCCGACGATTGCGTGGTCTCGACCACGACGACGCTGGGCAGGCCGCCGCTCGGCGTACTACAGCTCTTCCACCCCGCGGGAGAGGAACCCGACGCGGAGCAGCTCACGAACCTCGCGACGTTCGCTGTTCGCGCGGCGCACGCGCTGCGCACCGGCGAGCGCGCGCGCCTCCTCGCGCTCGAGCTCGAGCGGACGCGGGCGCTGCTCGAGGTGATCGTGCAGGCGACTGCGGAGCTGTCCGTCTCGCACACGCTCGAGACGGCCGTCGAGCGAGTCGCCGAACTGCTCGGCGTCGACCGGGTGGCCGTCTACCTCCGGGCCGGGGACGACGGCGAGCTCGAGGAGACGGCGAGCCGCGGCCTCGCGGGACCGCACGCACGCGTTGCGGACAGACTGCTCGACGTCGCGCTGGGGCCGTTTCGCGAGCGAACCGTTCTCGAAGTCTCCGACGTCGTGCGAGACGTGCGCCTTGACGACGGCGGCGGCGGCCGCTCGGGAGACCGGGATCGGCTCAGCGCTCGCCGTGCCGCTGGTCGCGCGCGGCGACGTCGTCGGCCTCCTGGCCGCCTACCCGGCGGGGCAGCTCGTGGCCGGAGAGCACGAGACGGCCTTGCTCGCTGCGCTCGCCGGGCAGCTCGCGGTTGCCGTCCAGAACGCGCAGCTTCACGAGCGGGCGACCCGCCTCGGCGAGGAGCGCGAGGCGGCGCTGGCCGCCGAGCGGGCGGCGGCGCGGCAAGTGCGGGCCCTGTACGAGGTCTCGCGCTCGTTTGCCCAGAGCCTCCGTCTCGACGAGACGCTCGACGCCCTCGCGCGAACCGTCGTCGAGGTGCTCGACCTCGACGCCGCCGTCGTGCGGATGCCGGATGAACGCCGCGAGCAGCTCGTGCCGCAGGCGGTGCACATCCGTGACGCGCCGTTCGCCGAGCCGGTCCGGACGATCCTGACCCAACCCGTCCCGTTCGGCCAGCGGAACGTACAGCGGCTCTTCCGCGACCGGCGTGCCTTCCGGCTCGGCCCCGGGCGCAACCGCGGAGAGCAGTTCCTGCCAGCGCTCCTCCCGTTCCTGGAGAAGGGCTGGACCGCGGCCGTCGTCCCGGTTGCGCTGCCGACCGAGGTGGTCGCCTCGCTCGGCGTCTTCTCCTTCCGGCCCGGAAACCCGCTCTCACAGGAGACGGTCGAGGCTGCCACGGCGCTCGCGGCGCAGGCCGCTCTCGCGATCGACAACGCCCGGCTCTACCAGCAGCAGAAGCAGTTCGCCGACACGATGCAACGCTCGCTGCTGCCGCGTTCCCGGCCGGTGATCGAGGGACTCGAGGTCGGCGAGGTCTACGAGCCCTCCGCACGCGTGGACGTCGGCGGCGACGTCTACGACTTCCTCGAGCTCGACGACGGCCGGCTCGCCGTCGTGCTCGGAGACGTCACGGGGCACGGCGTCGACGCGACCGCGGACATGGCGATGGCGAAGTTCGTGTTCCGCTCGCTCGCGCGAGAGCATCCGGAGCCGGCCGACTTCCTGGCCTCCGCGAACGACGTGATCTGCAGCGAGATCGGCTCCGGCAAGTTCATCAGCATGAGCTACGTCGTGGTCGACGGCCGGCGCGGCAGAGTTTTGGGCGCGAGCGGCGGTCATCCCGCACCGCGGATCGTCCTCCCCGGCGGTTCGACACGGGCGTTGGAGGCACACGGCCTCGTACTCGGAATCGACAGCGGTCAGGAGTACGCGGAGTTCGACGCCGACCTCCCTCGAGGAGCGTCGCTCGTCCTCTACACCGACGGCGTGGTCGAGGCGCGCCGGAACGGCGAGCTCTACGGCGACGATCGTCTCGACACGCTCCTCGTGGAGCGACGCGAGCTGCCCGCACGGGCGCTCGCCGTCGCGGTCGCCGAGGACGCGCGGGAGTTCGCCGGCGGGGACCTCTCCGACGACCTCGCGGTCGTCGTGATCCGCAAGACGTGAGTCGCTTCTGAACGGAGGCTTACGCCTCGAAAGCTAGAATCGAGGCGTTTCCGTGGCCAAGCGCGCCGGCTTCATCCTCTGTCTCGTCGTCTGCGCCCTCGGCGTAGGCGCCGGGCATGCGCGTGCCGATACTCCGCCACCGCCTCCGGCCGTGATCGCCGACGGCGTCCAGATCGGCTCGGTCGACGTCGGCGGCCTGACGGCGGGCGAGGCGACCGCCGCGGTGCAGGACGCGTATTTCGCGCCCGTCGTCCTGCACGTCGGCCACCACGGCTACTCGGTCTCGCCGCACCACTTCCGCGCCGCGCTCCCTCTCGCTCCGGCGGTCCAGACGGCGCTCACGGCGCTCGCGGACACCGCGATCCCGCTCAAGCCGACGCTCGACACGAAGCTCGTCGCGAAGTGGGTCAAGACGCTGGCCGGCAAGACGTATCGCGCGCCCGTAGCGGGGACGTTGCGGCTTCGGAACGGCCGTCCGTTCTTCAGTCGCTCCCACCCGGGCCGCGCGCTGCGCCCGTTCCCGACGCGCATGTTGCTCCGCGACGCGGTCGTCGACGGCACGCGAAGCGTGATCATGGTGCCGCTGCGGAAGCTGACGGCTGCCTCCGCCAAGGCCCAGCCGGTGATCGTGATCCACCGCGGATCCAACCATCTCTATCTCTACAACGGCGTCCGGCTCGTACGCGTCTTCCCCGTGGCCACCGGTCAGGCGGCGTGGCCGACGCCGCTCGGGCCAGTTCCAGATCGTCGTCAAGCAGAAGAACCCGTGGTGGTTCCCACCGACCCAGGATTCGTGGGCCGCGGGTGCCAAGCCCGTTCCGCCCGGCCCTGACAATCCGCTCGGCACCCGCTGGATGGGCCTGAGCGCACCGGGCGTGGGAATCCATGGCACCGACGAGCCGTGGTCGATCGGGCACTCCGAGTCGCACGGCTGCATCCGGATGCAGGTGGTGTCCGCGGAGTGGCTGTTCAACCGCGTGCGGATCGGGACGCCGGTCTTCATCATCCCGACGTAGCCCGGGCGTGGCGGGGCCGCTCAAGCTCGGGGGACAGGCGCTCGCGGTGACAGGGGTCGGATTCCTGGGGGCCCTGCTCGTCTGGCACCTGACGCACCAGACGTCGCCGCCGAAAGTCGGTGCGCCGGCTCCGGCGTTCTCGCTCCCGCGCCTCGAGGGCCAGGGCGACGTATCACTCGCATCTCTCCGCGGGAAGACGGTGGTGCTCAACTTCTTCGCGTCGTGGTGCCGGCCGTGCAAGCACGAGGCGCCCGCCCTCGAGTCGCTCTGGCGACACAACCGCTCGGAGGGCGTAGTCGTCCTCGGAGTCGACAGCGGCGATGCGAGAGGAGATGCGCGGCGTTTCCTCGCGGCGCACGGAGTCACGTACCCGATCGCCTTCGATCCGGACGAGAAGCTCGCACTTGGGCCGTACGCGGTGCCCGGGCTTCCGGTGACCTACGTGATCAATCCGGCCGGGCGGGTCGTCGGCTCGCCGGTGCTGGGACCGGTCAGCGACGGGGCCTACGGCAAGGAGTTCACGCGTGAGCTGAAAGCGGCGAGGACGGCGTGACGCGGCGGCTGAAAGGGACGGCTCAGATCATCGCGCTCGCCGTCGTGGGGGGATTGCTCGCGCTGCTCGTCTGGCAGGTCGCGCATCAGCAGCACGCGCCGGGCGTCGGCTCGACGGCGCCGGCGTTCACGCTGAGCCGGCTCGAGGGGCCGGGCAGGGTCTCGCTGGCCGCCTACCGTGGAAAGCCGGTCGTGCTGAACTTCTGGGCGTCGTGGTGCGAACCGTGCAAGAGCGAGGCTGCCGTGCTCGAGCGTGACTGGTCGAGCTACCGCAGCCGCGGCGTCGTCTTCCTCGGCGTCGACTACCACGACCTCGCCTCCGACGCCCGGCGCTTCGTGAGCGCGCACGCGCTGACCTTCCCGATGCTCGAGGACGGATCGGGGAAGGTGACCGGCAGCTACGGGATCTCCCAGGTCCCTGAGACGTACGTCCTGAACCGACAGGGACGCGTCGTCGCGCACCTCGCCGGCCCGATCACCGATCCCGGCTTCGCGGGCGAGTTTCGCAGTGCCCTGGCGAAGGCGGACGCGTGATGCTGCGGTTCGTCGCAGTGGTCGCTGTCGCGCTCGCGTTCGCGGGGCCGGCTGCGGCCTGCGCACATCCACGCACCTCGCAGTCGTTTCTCGACGGCCAGGTCATGTGCCCGACCTGCCACACGACGCTGGACATGTCCGACTCGCAGGCCGCGGTGCAGATCAAGGGCTTCATCTCCCAGAAGATCGCCGCATGCTGGACGGCGAAGCAGATCGAGTCGGCGCTCGTCAAGAACTACGGGCAGGGAATCCTCGCGGCTCCGTCCCACAAGGGATTCGACCTGCTCGCCTGGTGGCTGCCGGTCGCGGGCGTTCTCGCGGGGGCGCTCGTGCTCGCCTTCGGCGTCTGGCGCTGGAGCCGGGGCCGAGACCCCGACGAGCCGGCGGGGCCCGCGGGATCCGGTCTCGACGAGGAGACGGAGCGCCGCCTCGACGACGTGCTTGCGCGCTTCGAATGATGGGAGGGCGGCTCGGCATCTCGTTTGCCGCCGGGTTCGTCTCGGTCGTCCTCCCGTGCGTGCTGCCACTCGTCCCCGGCTACCTCGCGGCGCTTTCGAGCGTCGAGGCGGGGCAACTCGGCCAGCGTGGCACGGCCAGGCGCGTTGTCGTCTCGAGCCTGCCCTTCATCCTCGGCTTCACCGTCGTGTTCGTCGTGCTCGGCGCCGGGGCAGCAGCAATCGGCAGCGTCCTCTCGGCAACTGCGCGCACCCAGGTCGCCGGCTTCATTCTCGTCGTGCTGGGCCTCGCGTTCGTCGGCCTGCTCCCCGTGCCCGAGCGCGTGCTGGCGCCCGGCTTGCTCACCGGAGCACACCGGCGTGGTTCCGGTGCGCTCCTGGGCGGGGCGTTCGCCGTGTGCGCCGCGCCGTGCATCGGGAGTGTGCTCGGCGCCGTGCTCGTCCTCGCGAGCACGAGCGGAACCGTGCTGAAGGGGACGGTGCTCCTCGCCGCGTACGCCCTCGGCCTCGGCGCGGCGTTCCTCGTCGCCGGTCTCGCGTTCGCGCGGGCGATGGGAGCATTCCGCTGGCTTCGCGACCGCTACATGCTGATCCAGGTGGCGAGCGGCATCGTGCTGATTGCGCTCGGCCTGCTCCTCTTCTTCCACCGGGAGTGGTGGCTCCAGGTCGCGGTCAATCGCGCGCTGATCGATCTCGGCCTGGCCAAGCCCTAGACCCTGGGCGGATCGAGGTCGAGCGAGCCTTCGGCCACGCGGGCCTGAGCCGCCGCGACTTGCGCGAGCACTCCTTCGACGTCGACCGAGCGATGAGTCGGTGCGAACGGCGCGAGCCGGCGCGCCGCCTTCTCCAGCTGACGCCCGGTCGCGACCGGGCGGCCGCGTCCGGCCTGGTACCACGCCACCGCGACGTGGACCAGCCCCTGGAAGAAGTCCCGCTCCTCGGCCGGCGCCGCGCGCCATGCTTCCTCGAGCTCTTCGTGCGCCTCGAAGTAGCGCTGGTCGCGAATCGCGTCGAGCCCCCTCTTGTACGCGGCCTCCATCGCGTTCTAACCTTCCGCCGTGTCGACGGTCATGCTGTGTGGGGTCGATCTCTTCATGCGGGCGAAGCTCGAGGCGCTTCTGCCCGGCCATCGTCTCATCACCGTCGACCATACGGAGGACCCGGACCTCGTTCTTGCGGACGTGTCGCGCATCGACGCAGAGGAGGTCGCGGACACGTATCCGGACATCCCGATCGTCGGCTTCACGAACCACACGGACACATCCGGGCTGCGCGCCGCGCACGCGGCAGGCTTCGACCAGGTGCTCGCGAAGTCGGCGCTCGGGGAGCGGCTCGGCGAGGTCGTGGCCGAGCTCTCAGGATCTCCAGAACCCTGACGGTTGGCCGCGCGGCTATCTACAGTAGGGCGCTGTGACGTACATCATCGCCGAGCCGTGCATCGACATCAAAGACCGCTCCTGTGTGGACGTCTGCCCCGTCGATTGCATCCACGAGTTCGACCGGATCCTCATCATCGACCCGGAGGAGTGCATCGACTGCGGCGCCTGCGAGCCGGAGTGCCCGGTTGAGGCGATCTTCCCCGAGGACGCGTTGCCGGACAAGTGGAACGCGTTCGTCGAGATCAACTACGCGTACGACAAGGGAGCCGAGGTCATCAACGAGCTCACCCAGAAGTACGCGGACGAGAACAACGTCCAGAACGAGCCGATCGCGTAACGCGGCGCGCAAGGGGATAGAGCGCCCGTCATGAACCCGAAGACGCTCGACCACGTCGCCTACTGGCTCGCCGATCGCGACGCCGTGGCTGATTTCGCCGTCCGCCACCTCGGGATGCACGTGATCGAGAGGACGGACGCGTTCACGCTCGTCGGCGCAGACGCGCGTCGCGGGAAGCTGACACTGTTCGAAGCCGACGGGCCGCGGCAGCGCGGTGCGCTCGAGCACGTCGCGCTGCGCGTGCGCGACCTCGAGCGTGCGCTCGCCGCGCTACCCGACGGCCTGGAGATCGAGCGGCCCCGCGACGGCGAGGCGTATTTCGAGCTGGGAGAAGGCGTCGCGCTCGGTCTCGTCGAGGCGGGCAGCGACGTCGACTACGACCTCGACCACGTCGCGCTGCGCTCGTCCGATCCCCAGGCGACGGCGTCGGAGTACGGCACGCTCGGCTTCGCCGCAGCGGCGCCCGGCCGATCCGGCTGTTCGCGGGTCGAGGTGGGCGGAGCATGGATCGAGTTCCAGCCCGGCGAGCCAGGAGCCCCGGAACGGCCGCTCCTCAACCACCTCGCCGTGCTCGTGGACTCCGCGGACGAGCACGAGGCCGCTGCGCGTGACCTCGGCGTCGAGATCGACAACGTCGTCGATGCCCCGAACACGCTTGCGGTGTTCGTCTGGGGCCCGGAGCGCGTGCGGATCGAGTACGTCGAGCACAAGCCGACGTTCTCTCTCCGCTAGCCCCCGCGACCGAGTCAGACATGTCCTCCGAAGCCACGTCCCGGTGTCAGGCACCGAGACGTGTCCCGAGGGGACAGGAGCGAGCGCGCGAACTTCGCTCCGGAGCTGATCCTGGCTTGGACACCGGCTCTTCTGGACACGGCCGCGTGCCTGGCACCGGGACGTGCCCGTGAGGGTCACGGTCGCGGGCGCCGGGATGGCAGGACTCGTTGCGGCTGCGCGGCTCCGCGAGCTCGGGCACGAGCCGCGGGTGCTCGAGAAGGGGACCCGGCCCGGCGGCTCGATGCTCCTCTCCTCCTGCGTCGTCTGGCGGCATCTGGAGTGGGAGCGGTTCCGCGCCGAGTGTCCCGGCGGCGACGAGCAGCTACAGCGGCTGGTCTGGGAGCGCCTCGACGACGGGATCGGCTGGCTCGAGTCGCTCGGGGCCGAGCCGATCTGGGACGACACCGAGAACCCGGTAACGACCGGCCGCCGCTACGACCCCCGCGCGCTGACCCAAGTCCTCGTCGCGGCGGCACGCGAGGTCGAGCTCGAGACGCAGCTCGCGGACGATGCCGACCCGCCCGTCTTGCTCGCGACCGGCGGCTTCCCTGGTCGGCTCGCACGCGAGCGTGGGCTGCTCCTGCGCGCGAACCGGTGGAGCGAGGGAGACGGTCTCGACTTCGCCCTCGTCCGTGGGGCGGCGACCACGCCCGGCATGGACGAGTTCTACGGGCGCGTCATGCCGGCTCCGCCGGCGCAGATCCGGGAGGAGGACTTCGTCCCGCTCGCGCAGCTCTACGGCCGCGAGGCGCGTGTCTTCACCGACGACTGGCGCGAGATCACGCCGCCCGCGGTGGCGTGGCACGAGAACGACCTCGCACAGCTGATCGGGCCGCGCGCGTGGTACGTCGTCGTGGAGACGAACGACCGCATCGAAGGCGCACGCGCCGCCGGCGCGACCGTCGTGGGGCGCGACGAGGGGATCGCCGTGCACGTCGCGGCTGCGGTGACGCACACGATCGGCGGCCTGCGGGTGGACACCGACGCGCGCGTGACCGGCGTCGAAGGGCTCTGGGCGGCGGGGGTCGACGCAGGCGGCGTCGCGACGGGCGGCTACGCGAGCGGCCTCGCGCAGGCGCTCGTGCTCGGCCTCGCGGCCGCAGAGTCGATCGGCGGCGGCTAGCCCGTGAGATAGGCGCAGACGCGGCGGTCGCCGGGGAGCGGCGACGGTCCGAGCTTCGTCACGCGCAGCTGCTTCCCCTCGACCTCGACCTGGGCACCGACCGAAGGCGCCTCGCCGTCCTGCTCGACGAGTTCGTAGCCGGACGGCTTCCAGACGAAGAGGAGGTACTGCTGAGCGCCGTCACCGTCCACAGCGCGGAAGACTAATCGTCGCCGGTGGGCTGGCCGCGCAGTTCGAGGCTCATCGTCGTGCCGTCGACCTCGTGGTCGAGCGTGAGCGTTGCGCCGAGGGTTCGTGCGCGCTCGCCGAGCACTTCCAGCGCCCTCCGGCGGCGCTCGGTGGGTGCGTCGTCCTTGATCACGAGCGTCAGCGTTCCGGGCGCGTCCGAGGTGGCCGCCACCTCGAAGCGGGAGGGAGGCCCGCGCCGGATCGCCTCTTCGAGCGCCTCGCGCACGATCTGGTAGAGCGCGGCCTGAGTCCGCTCGCCGAGCACGTCGATCAGAGCCACGTCGAGCGAGACCTCGATCCGGTGCTCACGGCCGCGCGACTGCGCGAGCGCGTCGACCGCCGCCGCGAAGCCGTGGTCGCGCAGCGAGACCGGCTCGAGGTTGAAGGAGAGGTCGCGCAGCTCGCCGACCGTCGTCCGCGTCCGGCTCAGCGCCCGGTCGAGAATCTCGCGCGCCTGTTCCTGCTCGCCGCGGCCGATCAGGTCGAGCGAGGCGTCGAGCATGAGCGCCACGCCTGCAAGCGACTGCACGGGTCCGTCGTGGAGGAAGAGTGCGATGCGCCGCCGCTCGTCCTGCTCCGCCGCGAGGACCTGCTCGGCGGGCTCGCCGTTCGCGCCGGCGATCGCGCGCGTGTCCGGGCTGGTCGACGATTGCTTCATCTAGTCGATGATCGCCTCGCGCAGTGCGATGGCGACCGCGTGTGTGCGCGTGTCGGCTTCGAGCTTGGCGAGGATGTGTCGCACGTGGCTCTTCACCGTCTCCTGGCTGATGAAGAGCTGCGTGGCGACGTCGGCGTTCGACATCCCGTCGGCGAGGAGCTGGAGGATCTCCCGCTCCCGCCCCGTGAGCATGTCGTCCTTGTCGCGGCCGGTCAGGAACGCGGGCATGAGCGCCGGGTCGACGTAACCCTCGCCGCTGGCGACCTTCTCGATCGCGCGCAGGAGGGTCTCGTGCGGCGCCTCCTTCAGGACGTAGCCCTTCGCGCCCGACTCGAGGCCGCGGCTGAGGAGGCTGCGCTCGCTGTAGGCGGTGAAGATGAGCACGGAGCTGTCGGGCACCCTGTCCATCAGCTCCTTCGTCGCCTCGAGCCCGTCCATACCCGGCATCCGGACGTCCATGATCACGACGTTCGGCCTGCGCCGCTCGGCGAGCGCGACGGCCGCCTCGCCGTCGGCGGCCTCGCCGATCACGCGGATGTGCGGCGCTCGGCTGAGCGACAGGCGAAGCCCCTCGCGCACGACCTCGTGGTCGTCCACGATCAGGCAAGTGATCTCGGCGGCGGCTATGGCTGGCTGATCATAGAACGGCGATGCGATGTCACATAGCGGCGATCTGGAGCTGCTCGGCCTGGGGAACGAGTTCGAGCCGCACTTGCCGTCGATCGCGGACGCCGTGGCTGCGCGCGAGCTTGCGCACACGCTCGCGCACCGGATCGGTCTCGCGGCGCGGCAGGTACGCGCCACGGCGGTACAACTGCTCGTAGCGCGGGAGGAGCTCGGGCCAGTCGTGCTCGAGCGCGTCGAGGAAGTGCTCGCGCGTTCCCGGCCGCAGATAGAGAAGGTTCGCCCAGATCCCCGTCGCACCCGCGGCGCGCGCCTCGCGCACGACCTCGGCGAGCAGCTCGGGCCGGTCGCTCAGGCCCGGCAGGATGGGCGCCATGCCGACGCGCGCGTCGATCCCGGCCTCCACGAGTCGCGAGAGCGCTCGGAGCCGCTGGCGCGGCGGCGCGGTTCCCGGCTCGGTGCGACGCCAGATCTCGGCGTCCAGCGTCGGGACGGAGAAGCTGACGGACACGTCGGCGCGGCGGGCAGCCTCGACGAGAACGTCGACGTCGCGCACGACGAGCGGCCCGCGCGTGATGATCGAGAACGGGCTTCCCGCTTCCGCGAACGCCTCGATGCAGCCTCGCGTGAGCCGGTAGCGGCCCTCCGCCGGCTGATACGGATCAGTCGCAGCGCCGATCGCGACCGGCTCGCGCTGCCATGACGCGCGGGCAAGCTCGCGCCTGAGCACGTCGGCGACGTTCGTCTTGACGCGGATGCTCGCGCCGTAGCGATCGTCCCACGGCCGGTCGGCACGCGCCTCGAAGGCACGGACGTAGCAGAACGTGCACCGGTGAGCGCAGCCCATGTACGGGTTCAGCGACCAGGCGAAGGGCATGCCGCGGACGCGGTTCAGCGCGTTGCGACACGGCTCCTCCCGGTACTCGACTCGCATCTCGGCAGAATACCGAACATACGTTCGTGCATGCTGTGCTCCGGCTCGCTCCCTATACTCCGGCCGGAGAGTTGGACGAGAACCCTCCTAGTACCTACGCCCTCGAGGTGAGGGCGTGACACTCCTCTTCGAGCTGATCGGGGTCGCCGTCCTGATCCTGCTCAACGCGTTCTTCGTGGCCGCGGAGTACGGCCTCGTCACGGCGCGTCGAACGCGGATCATCGAGCTCCAGCACCAGGGGAACCGGCGAGCGCGCGACGTCTTGCGGATCACGGGCGATCCCGGCCGCTTCATCGCCGGGATGCAGCTCGGCGTCACGCTCACGTCGCTGGGTATCGGCGCCCTGGGAGAGGCGACGCTCTCCCGTGAGTTCGACAAATGGATGTCGACCGCGCTCGCCATCCTGATTGCGTACGCGATCCTCAGCTTCTTCCACGTCGTCTTCGGCGAGCTCGTGCCGAAGGGTGCGGCGCTCGGGCACGCGGAGGGGACGGCGCTCTGGGTCTCGACCCCCGTACGCGCCTTCATAGCGGTCTTCCGCCCGGCGATCTGGCTTCTGCAGACGGCGAGCGACGCGATCCTCCACTCCTTCGGGCTCGAGCCGCCCGGCGCCGAGCGCGAGGTGCACTCCGAGGCCGAGCTGCGCATGCTCGTCTCCCGGTCCACGCAGCAAGGACAGATCGAGGAGAGCGAGCGCGAGCTGATCGACAAGGTCTTCGTCTTCGGGGACAAGGACGTGGCCGACGTGATGGTCGCCAAGCCGGACGTGGCGGCCGTCTCGGTCGACATGCCGCCCGAGGAGGCGCTCGCCGTCGTCCTCGACTCGCCGTACACGCGCTATCCCGTCTTCCGCGAGTCGCTCGACGACATCGTCGGCGTGCTGCACGTCCGCGACCTCTTCAAGGCGATTCACGACCGCGGGCTGGGCGGCCTGGACCTCGAGTCGTTGCTGCGGCCCGCGTACGTCATCCCCGAGACGAAGGACCTCGCGTCGCTCCTGCAGGAGTTCCGGCGCACGAACAGCCACTTCGCAGTGGTCGTGGACGAGTACGGCGCGATGGTCGGGATCGCGACGCTCGAGGATCTGCTCGAGGAGATCGTCGGCGAGATCGAGGACGAGTTCGACGTGCCCGAGGAGCCCGTGGAGCAGATCGGCGAGGACTCGTACCGCGTCGACGGGATGTTCGCGATCGAGGAGTTCAACGAGCGCTTCCACACGGATTTGCCGGACGAGGACTTCCATACGGTGGCGGGCTTCGTCTTCGGCCAGCTGGGGCGCGCGCCCGAGCCGGGGGACGACGTCTCCTACGACGGGATGCGCTTCGACGTGCTCGAGGTGGAGGGAAACCGGATCGAGCGAATCGCGGTCACGTTCGAGCAGCGACCCGAGCCCCAACGCGACGAGATCGCGGACTACGTCGACGAGGACGAGGTCGAGTAGCGCGCAGTCGGCTTTCGGGGAGAGGACATTCGCGCAGGCAGTGCATCTCTGATCCTAGGGGTGGATTCGGACCGGTAAAGGTGCGGCTGCGGGCCTGTTTCCAGAAGTCTGTGTGTAACGTCGGTTGCGGCCATGTAGGACGTTGTTGTTCCCGGTCGGACATTGAGGTGCCAGCCGTAGGAGCAGAGGCAGCCCCGTCGCTCTTCTCGCGTGTCCTGAGCCCTCCCCCCACAGGAAGCGTGGCTATCCGTTTGAAGGGCTGGCCGTGCCCATGCTGAGCTAGAACGCGGAGGACGAAGGCGGAAGGCGTCCCCGCAGCCCGCGGTGCCGTTGTCGTCGGTCAGTTGTCCGTGCAGCTTCAGTTGGCTGCCTAGGCGGATGTTCTGGGTTTGCGCCGTTAGGCTGACCGATCTGCGGAGGCGACGACGTCGACCGTCCCAGGGAACTGTCCCGATCCACGGTGTAGGTGATATTTGCCGACGCTCGTCGGGCCTCCGTCATGACACTGAGTGATCTCGGCCCGGGGCGACATCGAGCGAGCACGCTCCTATAGCGGGCTGACGCACGAGAACGACCGTGTGGGTCACCAGAGTCGTGATTGACGAACGCCAGCTGGTCGTAGAGCCGTCGTCACCGCGCTCGGAGACGGCCCGCTCGCGGTAAGCGCAACTCCGACCTCCTGGGCCGCCGGCCGACCCGTCGGAGGCAAATGCGAGCGCGACCAGCACACCCCGAGTGCGACAGCACACCACCGAATGCACCCCTGCGATCAGCAGCGAAACCCGCACGGCTTCAATCTTGCTGGCTACCGGCACGGATTCAATCTTGCAACCGTCGCACCGCCCGTAACAGCAAAGACACGAGCCCCACCGCGTCAGGGGTCACTCCCGAACACTGGCCCAGCCGAGCGTCGCCTGCTTGTGCGCGAGACTGAGAGCGCATAGGGTCGCGGCGACGTGAGTGAGGACGAAGGCAACGACGCGCTGCCGTGCGTGCGTTGTCAGACGCCACTTACATTTGTGGCCGAGCGGGACTTCCGTGAAGGCACTGGCGGGTGGACACTTGCTCTCGGGCGTCTCGGTGCGCTTTTCGAGGACAGTACGCGACTGGAGGTCTGGGCCTGCGAGTCGTGTGGCCACGTTGAGTTTTTCGTGCCGGGCGTTGGGGAGTAAGCAGAAGTCGCCACGCTCGGGGTCATTCCCGAACGCTGGCCCAGGCGAGCGAACTGTCACCCGAGGTCGAGCGGCTCGATCGAGCCCTCCTCGATCGTCCACGCCGCCAGCTCGTCGCGCGCCACCGAGTAGATGAGGTACGGCCGTCCCTGCCAGAGCCCGACGTTCTCGACGTCGGTGCGAGACGGGCGAGGCGGCGCCGAGACGTGCGAGTGGACGACTGCGAGCTCGTAGCCGTCGTCCTCGAGGAACCAGAGCTCGGGGTCGACCTCCAGCTCGAAGCGGTAGGGCGACGCGGCGGCGTTGCGGCCGGGCTCGTATCGCTCGGCGACGCGGTCGCGCAAGACGAGGAGGCCGCAGCTCTCGTTCGGCAGCTCCTGTCGCGCGTGCTCGGCGAGCGCCTCGCGCACCGCCGGCGGCACTACCACCACAGCTTGCTCTCGTCGATCTCCTCGCCCTGCCAGAAGCCGGCGGAGAGGTACTTCCAGCCGCCGTCGGCGAGGACGCATACGACGACTCCCTCGTCGAGCTCGCCCGCGAGCCGGCGGGCGACGTGGAGGACTGCGCCGCTCGAGACTCCCGCGAAGATGCCCTCGCGCTCGAGGAGCGCGCGGGCGCCCGCCACCGCCTCGTCGTTCGAGACCAGGAGCTTCCGATCGAGCTTGGCGACGTCGAGGATGGGCGGCACGTAGCCGTCGTCGAGTGAGCGCAGCCCCATCACCGGATCGCCGGGGAGCGGCTCGACCGCGGCGACGACGACGTCGGGAAAGCTCTCCCGTACGCGCGCGCCCGCGCCCATGAGCGTCCCGCCGGTCCCGAGCCCCGCGACGAGGACGTCGACCCGTTCGAGCGCCTCCACGATCTCGGCGCCGGTGCCTTCGTAGTGCGCGCGCGGATTCGCCTCGTTCGCGTACTGGAACGGCATGAAGTAGCGCGGCTCCCGCTCGGCGAGCTCGAGCGCCAGGCGGACGGCGCCGTTCGACCCCTGTTCGCCGGGTGACTCGACGATCGTCGCGCCGTAGAGACGCAGGAGCCGCCGGCGCTCCTCGGTGGCGTTCTCCGGGAGCACGCACGTGAGCGAGTAGCCCCTGAGCTTGGCGACGAGGGCGAGCGCGATGCCGGTGTTGCCGGAGGTCGGCTCGAGCAGCTCGCGGCCCGGCTCGAGGTCGCCCGCCGCCTCGGCGGCCTCGATCATCGCCAGCGCGACGCGGTCCTTGATCGAGCCGGTCGGGTTCTGGCCCTCGAGCTTCGCGTACAGGCGCACAGAGGTCTTCGGCGAGAGACGCGGCAACTCGACGAGCGGGGTGTTGCCTACGAGCTCGAGCAGAGAGCCGGCCGTGCGGACGCTAGAACCCACCGGCCATGGCGGGGAGGAGGATGACGGTGTTCCCGTGCTCGACCTGCGTATCGAGACCGTCGAGCGTCCGGACGTCCTCTCCCTCGACGTAGACGTTCACGAACGGCGCGATCTCGTCGTCCTCGACGAGTTGCGGGCGCAGCGACGGGAAACGGTCCATCAGGTCGTCGAGCAGCTCGCGCACGGTGCCGCCCTCGGCGGGCACCTCGCGGACGCCGCCGACCTCGCTCCGCAGCTGGGGTGGAATCCGGACGACGCTCATGCGTGCGCCGGTCTCCCGCTGCAGAACTCGACGTAGTCGACGTACTCGGTGATGGTCGGGGAATCGCCGCACACGGGGCAGCTCGGGTCGCGGCGGAGCCTGACCTCGCTGAACTCGGTCGCGAGCGCATCGAACAGGAGCAGCCTCCCGATGAGCGGCTCGCCGATGCCGAGGCAGAGCTTGAGTGCCTCGCTCGCCTGCAGCGAGCCGATGATGCCCGGCAGGACGCCGAGCACGCCGCCCTCGGCGCAGCTCGGCGCGAGCTCCGGCGGCGGCGGCTGCGGGAAGAGACAGCGATAGCAAGGACCGGCAGGCGGCGGGCGGCGAAGCCGCCGGCGCGGCGTTAAGACCCCGCGCGCCATGGCGCGCGGCCGGGCTTGAACACGGTCGCCTGGCCTTCGAAGCGGTAGATCGAGCCGTGGACGAGCGGGATGTCGTGCCAGACCGCCGCGTCGTTGATCAGGTAGCGCGTCGGGAAGTTGTCGGCGCCGTCGACGATCACGTCCCAGCCGTCGGCCAGGATCCGCTCGACGTTCTCGGAGGTGAGTCGCTCGATGTACGGGACGACCTCGACGTCGGGGTTGAGCTCGGAGAGCGTGCGCTTGGCCGACTCGGCCTTCCAGTCGCCGAGGCGCCCGGTCGAGTGGAGCACCTGGCGCTGCAGGTTCGACGCGTCGACCCGGTCGTCGTCCACGATCCCGAGCCTGCCGACGCCCGCGGCCGCGAGGTAGAGCGCAGCCGGCGAGCCGAGGCCGCCGGCGCCGAGCAGAAGCACGCGCGAGTCGAGCAGCTTGAGCTGGCCCTCCTCGCCGACCTCGGGGATGAGGACGTGGCGGCTGTACCGCTGTCGCTTCTCGCCGTCGAGCGTGCGCGGCAGCTCGGTCGGGAGGCCGCTGCGCTTCCAGTCGGTGTACCCGCCGGCGAGCGAGACGACGTTCTCGTAACCGAGCTCCTCGAGCGACTTCGTTGCGAAGGCCGAGCGGTTGCCGGCGGCGCAGTAGAGAAGGATCGGTTGGGCGCGATCGGGGGCCGCCTGCTCGATGCGCGACTCGAGGTTGCCGCGCGGGATGTGGATCGCGCCCGGAATCCGTCCCTCGGTCCATTCGTCGAGCTCGCGCACGTCGACGACGAGCGGGCGCTCGGGCGCGTCGAGCAGCTCGCGCGCCTGCGTCACGTCGACCTCGTCGATCTCCGACTTGATCTGCTGCAGAAGTTCCCGATAGTTCGGCATCGCTTTCGGAAATGTAGCGACCCGCTTCGCGGCTACGCTCGAAATCGTGGCCACAGCAGCACGCCCGCTTGCGGCTCGAAGCCGGCGCGTCGTCCTCATCGTCGTGCTCGCCGCGCTCGTCGCCGCGGCGGCGGTCGTAGGGGCGACGCTCCTGCAGACCCGCGGCGAGAGCACCACCGTTCCGGGTTCGGTCACGCAGGCCCGCTCGGGCCCACCGATTCTCCAGCTCGAGTTCGGATTCCGAAGCGACGCCGAGGCGCAGGCGCTCTCGCAGGCCGAGGTCCTCTTCGACCGGGACCATCGGGCGGCGCAGGCGGCCGCGATCTTCCGCCGCTACCACTCGGTCGAGGCGCAGCTGGGCACGGCGTTCACGAGCTGGAACGGGCCGTCGAGTCTCGAGACGGTGAAGACGATCGCGGGCGCGCACGCGAACGACCCGGTGGCGCTCCTCAATCTCGGCTGGGCCGACTACCAGGCGGGCCGCAACGCCGACGCGGCAGCAGTCTGGCGCCAGGTGGCAACGCGCTTCGCCGACTCTCCCTACGGTGTCGACGCCGAGGACGCGCTCCACGGCGGCCCGCAGGGACTGCCCCCGATCGTGACTGGACTCGCGCTGCCCAAGGGGATCGCGAACCTCCCCGCAGCCGGTCAGATGGCCGCACTGAAGCGCGCCGCAGCAGGCGGCAGCGCCACGGACAAGCTCCTCTACGGCACGGCCCTCTGGTTCTTCCGGATGCCGATCTCGGCCGAGCGGCAGTTCGCGGCGGCCGCGAAGCGCGCGCCGCACGATCCTGTCGCGCGGGCCGCGGCGGCCGTCGGTCTCTTCTCCAAGGCGAACCCCACCCGCGCCTTCGCGCACCTCGGGCCTCTCACCGGCGTCTTCCCGCACTCGGGGACGATCGAGTTCCACCTCGGTGCACTACTCATCTACATCGGCGAGTACGGGAAGGCCGGGAAGCAACTCCGAGCCTCCATCGCCGACGGGCCGCACGCTCCCTATGTGAGAGACGCGAGAGCACTCCTTGCGATCGTGGCTCGCACTAGGTCTAAGTAAAGGGAATATGAGCCGAACGGCCTATGGCGGTCGCTGCTCTGCGCGTGGCATCCTCCGTCATCGCAGGGAGGGGGATATGGCCGAGACAGCAGTAGTGGGAGCGTCACCTAGCGACGTTCTCGAGACCGATGAGGCGCGACGCCTGCTCGAGGCGGCGCAGGCCGCCGGGCGCGTGAGCGCCGAGGAGATTGCGCTTTCGCTCGACGAGCTCGATCTCGAGCCCGCTCAGCTCGAGGATGTCTACCGGGCGCTCGAGTTGCTGCAGGTCGAGATCGTCGACGCGTCGGGGACCGAGGCGGAACCGAAGGAGGAGGCGCGGCTCGACCAGACCGTTCGCGAGGTCTCGACCGACGCGCTCCAGCTGTTCCTCAAGGACATCGGCAAGGTCGAGCTGCTGACAGCCGCCGAGGAAGTCGAGCTCGCGAAGCGGATCGAGCGCGGCGACCATCGCGCGAAGCAGGAGATGGTCGAGGCGAACCTCCGCCTCGTCGTCTCGATCGCAAAGCGCTACCGCAACCAGGGCCTGCCGTTCCTCGACCTGATCCAGGAGGGGACGATCGGTCTCGTCCGCGCTGCCGAGAAGTTCGACTGGCGCAAGGGCTACAAGTTTTCGACGTACGCGACGTGGTGGATCCGCCAGGCGGTCGCCCGCGCGCTGGCGGACAAGGGCCGCACGATCCGGATGCCCGTCCACGTCGTCGAGAAGCTCAACAAGATCGTCCGCTCCGAGCGGAAGCTTCGCGGCGAGCTCTGCCGCGAGCCTCTCGCGACCGAGATCGCGACCGACGTCGACCTTCCGCTCGACGAGGTCGAGCAGATCCTCCGCACCTCGCAGGCGCCGATCTCGCTCGAGAAGCCGGTCGGCGACGAGGAGGAGTCGGAGTTCGGGCACTTCCTCACCGACGAGAACATCCCGCTGCCCGACGAGGTGGCCGACACGACGCTGCGCCAGGAGCTGCTGGGCAACATCCTCGAGACGCTGTCGCACCGGGAGCGGCGCGTGCTCGAGTTGCGTTACGGGCTCGGCGGCGAGCAGCCGCGCACCCTCGACGAGGTGGGCCGCGCGTTCAACGTGACGCGTGAGCGGATCCGCCAGATCGAGAACCAGAGCCTGAAGAAGCTGCGGGCTCTTGCCGCGACGGACTCGCTCAAAGACGTCGCCTAGAAGCTAAGCGGCACGCGGGTCCCGTCGAGCTCCAGCACGAGCTCGACGGGATGCGGCTCGGCGGGCCGGCCCGTCGGCAGCCAGCCGCGTGAGGTGGGAGCGAGGATCAACGTCCGGCCCTGTTCGCCGACGAAGCCGAGGCTGTTCTTGGGGTCGACCGAGCCGTCCCAGAGCTCGAGCCCTACGGCCTCGAGTCGGCGCAGCAGCTCCGGCGGGTCGCCGACGATCCCGAGCTCCGAGAAGCCGACGAGCTCCTCGGCGCTGAAGTCGCCCGAGCGGCCGTTCTTCTCGAGCTTCTGGTGCGCGATCAGCTCGACGATGTTCCCGGCGGGGTCGTGGAAGTAGACCGCTCGTGCGTCCCAGAAGTCGAAGTCGAAGACGTCGCCGAGCAACTCGACACGCTCGCGCGCCCACGCGAGTGCCGCGTCGAAACGGTCGCCCGGGACGAGGAGCGCGAAGTGGTAGAAGGCACCGCGGTCCTCGTCGTGGAAGCGAAGCCGCGTCTCGCCGACGACGATCGTCTCGCCGTCGAGCGGCAGAGCGAGTGCGTCGTGGTAGAAGCTCGTCGGCTCGGCAGGCCCGGCGAGGATCACCTCCGCGAACCTCAAGCGAGGAATTCCTCGAGCGAGCGGGCGATCCCCGCCGTGTCGAGCCCGTGCGCGGAACGGTGCTGAGCTCCCGTGCCGTAGTGGCGGAACTCCGCGTTCGGCACGCCGAGGGCGAGCAGCCGGTGCGGCCGGTCGCGCAGCGCGAGGGCGATCTCGGGCGCCGAGGTGCCTGCGAGGTACGGCTCGACGAGGACGACGTCCGTTCCGGTGCCGAGCGCGTCACGGAGCTCGTCGTGTGGGAACGGGCGCACGGTCGCGATGTACGCCACCGTCACGTCACGGTCGGAGGTCGCCTCGAGGACCGGGCTCAGGGTCGGACCGACGGCGACGACGAGCGGCGCGCGGAGAGAACCGCGCCGGAGCACCGTGAGCCAGCCGGGGTCGACTCGGGCGTGGTTCGTCTCCTCGCTCAGCCGGAGGTAGGTGCGACCGTCGCCCCCGAGTGCCTGCCGAAACAGCCGGTCGGCTTCGTCCACGTGCCCGGGGACGTGGATCGTCCAGCCGGGAAGCGCGGCTACGAGCGCGACGTCCTCGGGTGCCTGGTGCGTGCGTCCCTCGTGTGCCGCGTCGTATGAC
Organism: uncultured Actinomycetes bacterium; assembly: GCA_963725965.1. GTDB lineage: Bacteria > Actinomycetota > Thermoleophilia > Gaiellales > Gaiellaceae > Palsa-739. The sequence goes on from CAVSAK010000003.1 coordinate 222,831, forward strand.
GCGCCGATGCTGACGAGGACGGCGCCGAGGTCGTTGTGACCAAGGTCGAGCTTGAGCATCTCGTAGGGGCGCTCGACGAGGAACGGCGTGTAGGAGTGCGCGATCGGGCGGTAGCCCTCGAGCGCGAGGCCGGCGGCGACGCCGATCATCAGCTGCTCGCGGATGCCGACGTCGAAGTGGCGCGGATGCTCGCCGATCGCCTCGGTGCCGATCTGCGCCGTGACGACCGCGACCCGCTCGTCCTCGTCGAGCGCCGCGCGGGTGAGGTCGTAGAAGCGCTCGCGCATCGTCGTCACTTCCTCTCCACCTCCGCGACGATGCAGCGTGGCCGCGTCCCTTCGGAATCCGGCATGAGCGCTGCCTCGAGCTGCTCGTGGTCGCGCCCGTCGACCCGCAGCGCCGCCCAGCCCTCGAGCATGAAACGGCGCTCGATGCCCCCAGCGGTGCCGAAGGCGCCGCGGTCTTCCGGCCGGGCGTCGTCGGCTCTGCTGGCGACGCTTCCAGCCACAGCCCATCCGTACATCGAGGAGTCGTTGTCGATCACGATCGCCGTGAGGGACGACAGCCCGATCCGGCCCGCGTACTGCACCGCCTCCCAGTTCGAGCCTTCGTCGAGCTCGGCGTCGCCCAGCAGGCAGAAGACGCGGCGGCCGGTTAGGGCGCTTCCGGCGGCGACCGCGAGGCCGTGACCCAGCGAGCCGCTCGAGAACTCGGCGCCGGATACGAGCTTGCGGTCCGGATGGTGGCCGAGCGGCGAGTCGAAGTCGCCGAAACCGTCGAGTCGCTCGGTCGGCAGCAGCCCCTTCGCCGCGAGCACGGCGTAGTACGCGGCGGGGCCGTGACCCTTCGAAAGGATGAAGCGATCGTCCCTGCCGAGGACGCGGTCGTAGAGCACCCAGAGGACGTCGAGGGTCGAGAACGAGCTCCGGTCATGCTTCTCGTCGCCGGTCAGCCGCGTGAGCAGCGCCGGCAGGTCGTCGTAGCCGAGTGTCGTCGTCGTGGCCATGCATGCACCGTAGAACCTCAACTATGGTTCAAGTCAAGTGCCGAGAGAACTCACCATCGGCGAGCTCTCCGAGCGGAGCGGCGTCTCGCAGTCGGCGCTTCGGTTCTACGAGCGTGAGGGGCTCATCTCGGCGCGGCGAACGGACGGCAACCAGCGGCGCTATGCCGGTGTCACCCTGCGGCGCGTCGCGCTCGTCCAGGCCGGGAAGGCGGCCGGTGTCCCGCTCGAGCGGATCCGGGCTGCGCTCGACGAGTTGCCCGCCGGCAAGACGCCCACGAAGCGCGACTGGGAACGGCTCTCGCGCAGTTGGCGGCAGGAGCTCGACGAGCGCATCGCGACGCTCGAGTCGATCCGCGGCCGGCTGACCACGTGCATCGGCTGCGGCTGCCTCTCGCTCCGTACCTGCGCCCTGCTCAATCCGGACGACGAGGCGGGTTCGCTCGGCGGAGGCGCGCACTATCTCCGTAAAGTCTCCCCCCGTGGATGAGGCCTGGCGCGCCGAGCTGGCGGAGCTGATCGCGATCCCGAGCGTGAGCGCCGACCCGGCCCACCGGGAGGACGTCATGCGCGCGGGCGAGTGGGTCTGCGACTTCATCCGGCGCATCGGGGGCACCGCGGAGCTGACGCCGTTCGGCGAGCGGGAGCTCGCGCTCGGCGAGATCCCCGCGTCGAACGGCGCGGCGGACGCGCCGACCGTCCTCGTCTACAACCATTTCGACGTCCAGCCGCCCGCACCGCTCGAGCTCTGGGAGTCGGACCCGTTCGAGCTCGATATCCGCGGTGAGTGGGCGTACGGGCGGGGCGTCGCCGACGACAAGGGCCAGCTCTGGCTCGTGCTCCGCGCGGCTCAGCGGCTCGTCGAGGCGGGAGCGCTGCCGGTCAATCTCCGCTTCGCGCTTGACGGCGAGGAGGAGGTCGGCGGGCATACGATCGCCGACTACGTCACGGAGGACGAGCGCGGCGCCGACGTCTGCGTGATCTTCGACGGCGGGATGCTGCGCCGCGACGTTCCCACCATCGAGCTCGCGACCCGCGGCCTCGTCGGCTTCGAGGTCGAGGTGCGGACCGGCGATCGTGACCTCCACTCCGGGATGTACGGCGGCGTGGCGCTCAACGCGATCCACGTTCTCCTGCGCTGCCTCGACGCGGTGCTCGCCGGTTCGGACGGCCGTCTGCCCGAGCCGCTGCGCGAGGGGATCGCGCCACCGACCGCAGAGGAGCTCGACGCGTGGTCGCAGCTGCCGCCGGGCGCCGAGGCGATCTCCGACGCGGGCGCGCAGCCGCTCGACGCGCGGGCGGCGGAGGAGTTCTACCTCCGCACCTGGGCAGAGCCGTCGGCAGACGTGAACGGGATCGTCGGCGGCAAGCCGGGCGTCCGCAATACGACCCTCAGCATCGCGGCTTCCGCGGAGTTCTCGATCCGCCTCGCACCCGGTCAGGATGTCGAGACGATCGGGCCCGCCGCCGAGCGGCTCCTGCGCGAGGCGGCTCCAGACGGGGCCGGGCTCGAGATCAGTTGGGAGGGCTCGAACCCGGGCCTGGTCAGAGGGGACGCACCCGCGGTCCAGCTCGCGCTCGACGCGTTCGAGCAGGCCCTCGGCACGCGGCCCCTGCTGACGCGTGTCGGCGGTTCGATCCCGCTAATGCCGGCGCTGACCGAGAAGGGGATCGACACGATCCTGAGCGGCTTCGCACTGCCGGAGTCGAACATCCACTCGCCGAACGAGCGGTTCCTCGTCCCGTACTTCGCGGCCGGGATCGACACGGTGGCGGCGCTTTTCACGCAGCTGGGTCGGCTGAAAAGCTAGAGCGCGTGCGGGTGCGCGCGCCCGCACGGGAGCCACTCGTGGCCGAACTCGCGCATCGCGTCGATGATCGGCAGGAGCGCCTCGCCTTTCGGCGTCAGCCGGTACTCGACGCGCGGCGGTGTCTCCGCGTAGCTCTGCCGCTCGAGGATTCCGTCGGCCTCGAGTGCACGCAGCCGCTCGGCGAGCGTGCGCGGGCTGATGCCCTGGCACGAGCGCTCGAGCTCCGAGAAGCGGCGCGGCCCCTCGGAGAGGTCGTGGACGAGGAGTGCCGTCCACTTCGCGCCGATGATCTCGGCCGTCGCCGCCACGGCGCACTCGCCCGCCACGTGGACCGGGTTCATCGTCCGGATGGCCATAGCTCTCGATTGTACGCCGCGGGCCAAAAAAGACATCAGCCGGTGTCAGATATCGGCTGACGGCCGAAACGGACCTGGACAGGCGTCGATCTTGGGGATGGAGAAGCGCGCGATCGTTCCGAAGCCCTCGCACGGCTTGCAGGCCTGCGCGACTCCGGCGTCGCACGCCACCGAGAGGAAGATGAACGCGTCCTCGATCGTGAAGCCGTGCTCGTCGACGAGCAGGCGGGCCGCCTCCTCCGACACGAGCGCGAGAGCCTCGCCGTACTCGGGCGCGGTCGCGTGCGGGAGCCAGCGGTCCGCGAGCTCGGTGACGGGCCAGGTCGCCTGCTTCCCCTTGAAGACGTCGAAGCGGATGTCGACCTCGCCGGCTACCTCGACGCCCGTGAAGCAGATCTCGCCGTCTCCCATCGCCGCGTGCATGTCGCCCACGGCGAACATGCCGCCGGGCTGCCGGACGGGGAAGAAGATGCGCGCGCCCGCGCCGTGCCAGTGGTCGTCGAGGTTGCCGCCGTGCCGTCCGGCGAGCCCGTTCGAGAGCTCCTCGCCGCCGGTCGCCACGCCGACGACACCGACCATCGGCATCGCCGGAAACGAGACGCGGTCGTTCATCTTCACGACGCCGTCCCGGACCTCGAAGAGCCGCGTGAGCGGGGACTGGACCTGGTCGATGAGCTGGCCGAAGCCGGGGATGAGCGTCGCCACGCCCCACTCGATCGGCCGGACGTCCAGGATCTCCGCCACGAGCGAGTCGCCCGGCTCGGCTCCCTTGACCGCGACAGGGCCCGTCGCGCTGTTGATCCGCGACAGGTCGATCTCGGTCACGAGATCGACCTCGCTCCGGATCTGGCCCGTGAAGCAGTCGTTCGTCTCGAAGGTGACGACGTCGCCGGGCTCGACCTCGAGCACGGGCCGAAGGTCGGGCCCGAACGACCAGATCACCTCGCTGCGTGGGATGCGGTGCTGCGCCATCTCGGTGCTCAGTTCCAAGGCGGTGGGTCGTGCGTCCAGCGGCCGCCGAGCATCGTCGCCACGACCTTCACTTCGCGCAGTTCGTCCGGCTCGCAAGCGAACGGGTCGCGGTCGAGCACGACCAGGTCCGCGTAGCGGCCGGGGACGAGCGTCCCGCGGACGCGCTCGTCGTGCGACAGCCACGCGGGTGCGACGCAGACGGCGTGGAGGGCTTGCCCGAGAGTGAGCTTCTGGTCCTCGCGCCAGTGATCGAGGACGGCGGCGATGACGCCGGCCCACGGCTCGAGCTCCTCGACCGGCGCGTCGGAGCCGTTGGCGAGCAGCGCGCCGGAGTCGAGGAGCGAGCGGAACGAGTACGTCCCGTCGAGCCGGTCGGCCCAGTAGCGCTTGGCCAGCTCCTCGTCGGAGGGCGCGTGCGAGAACTGGAGTGAGACGGCGATGCCGAGCTCGGCGAAGCGTCCGACGTCGTCGGGCGCGAGGCACTGCGCGTGCTCGATCCGCTGGCGGAGGCCGCGCGGCTGCCATGTCTCGCGCGAGCGCTCGAAGGCGTCGAGGGCGGCCCGGTTCGCGGCGTCGCCGATCGCATGCACGCCGACCGGCCAGCCGGCCTCGGCGGCGTCGCGCACGATCTGCTCGAGCTCCTCGCTCGTCGTGATCACGACTCCGGTTCCGTCGGACATCCATGCGGTTTGGGAGCCGAGCGTGCCGTCCATGAAGGTCTTCAGGTAGCCCAGGCGCAGGAGCGGCGAGCCGACACCGCTGCTCAGGCCGATCTCGCGCAGCTCCGGCAGTCGCTCCGCCGGGGTCGACTGCCAGACACGGAGTGGGAGAGAGCCTTGCTGCTCGAGCCGCTGCCAGAGCCCGATCGCGCCCAGCCAGCCGTCCTTGTCATGGAGCGCGGTGACGCCACGCGACGCGGCGACCTTGACGCATTCGCGCATCGCCTCGACGTACTCCTCGGCCGGCACGTGGACGAACCGCCCCTTGAAGCGCCATGCCGCTTCCTCGTAGAGGACGCCCGTCGGTTCGCCGTGCTCGTCCCGGACGACCACGCCGCCGTGGACCTCCAGGTCGCCGCGGGCGAGCGCGAGCGCAGTCGAGTTGAGCCAGAGTGCGTGGTAGTCCTTCGAGATCAGCATCGCCGGGCGGTCGCTCACGACCTCGTCGAGTGCCTGGCGCGTCGGCGGCCCGTCGGGCCAGTCGGCGTCGCGCCAGCCCTGCCCCCGCAGCCAGCTTCCGGTTAGCGGCGCCGCCCGCGCGCGGTCGAGCGCTTCGGCAAGCGAAGCGCAGCCGTGCAGCTGGACGTCGTGCCGGGACAGCGCCCACGTGGGGAAGTGGACATGCGAGTCGGTGAAGCCGGGGAGGACGCACCGGCCGCCGAGGTCGACCGTCTCGGGGCTCGGCAGCGACGTCTCGTGGACGCCGACACCGCCGGCGATCCGTTCTCCCGCGATCCAGAGCGAGGAAACGGTCGGGAGCGACGGGTCGAGCGTGCGGATGACGCCGTTTTCGAGGATCATTCTGGAGAGGTAATCACGAAGAGAAGGGGGCTTCCTTGTCCAAGAGGCTGATCATCGCCGCCGTCGCCGTGGCTGCGCTCGTCACGGCCGGTTCGGCGTTCGCGATCACCAACGGCCAGCACGACGGGAACATGCATCCGAACGTCGGGGCCATGATGGCGTTCGACGACCCGTCGCAGCCCAACACGCTCCAGGAGCTGTGCAGCGGCACGCTCGTGGCTCCGAAGGTCTTTCTCACCGCGGCGCACTGCACGGACTTCCTGCTCAACGACCTGCACACCACCGACGTCTTCGTCACGTTCAACACGAACAGTGCGGACGGGCCCTACATCCACGGCAGCATGGTGCAGAACCCGGCGTACAACGGGAAGCCCGCACAGAACGGGAACGACGTCGCGGTGATCCTGCTCGACACCGCTCCGCAGGGAATCACGCCGGCGGCGCTGCCACCGGTCGGGCTGCTCGACTCGATGAAGGCGAACAAGACCCTGACGCAGTCGTCGGCGTTCACGGCGGTCGGGTATGGCGACGGCAACCGGCAGGTGGGCGGCGGCAAGCCGACCTTCGCCTTCGACGGCTTCCGCGGCAACGCCACGTCGTTCTTCAACGCCCTGACGAAGAGCTGGCTGCGCCTGACGCAGAACGCGTCGGTCGGTGCGGGCGGCACCTGCTTCGGCGACTCGGGCGGGCCGAACTTCCTCGGCACGTCGAACACGATCGCGGCGACCACCATCTCGGGCGACTCCGCGTGCAGGTCGACGAACGTCGACCTTCGCATGGACACGCAGAGCGCGCAGGACTTCCTCGCGCAGTTCGGCGTACCGCGCGGCTGATCGAGCAGAAGGGGGGCGCCGGCTCGGGCCGGCGCCCCCGGCTAGAGTCACCCCGTGCTCGATCATGTCGGTCCGAATGTGCGCGACTGCGCGCGCAGCCGCGCCTTCTACGAGCAGGCTCTGGCACCGCTCGGCTGGAGCGTCCTCGCGGAGTGGCCCGATCACGGGGTCGCCGGCTTCGGGGACCAGGCGAAGCCGGTGTTCTGGCTCCATCAGCGGGAGCCCTACACGACGGGATTGCACGTCGCGTTCACCTGCGACGACCGCGCGACGGTAGACGCTTTCCACGCCGCCGGGCTTGCCGCCGGTGGCGCCGACAACGGCGCTCCCGGCTTGCGCTGGTACCACGAAAACTATTACGGCGCCTTCGTCCTCGACCCCGACGGCAACAACGTCGAGGCCGTCTGCCACCAGCCGGAATAGAGTTTCAGGCGTGCCCTGGGACGTCCTGACCGACGAGCAGCGGGAGCTGCGCGACCTTGTCCGGCAGCTTGCGCGTGAGCGGATCGCGCCGCGGGCCGCCGAGATCGACGCCTCCCACGAGTTCCCCTGGGACGTGGTCGAGCTCTTCCGTGAGAACGACATCTTCGGCCTCTTCTTCGCCGAGGAGTACGGCGGGCTCGGCACCGGAACGCTCCTCTCGCTGGTCGCTATCGAGGAGGTGGGGAAGGTCTGCGCGACCTCGGCGCTCATCCTCGCAGTGCAGGAGCTCGGCTCGCTCGGCCTCAAGCTCGCCGGCACCAACGAGCAGAAGGAGCGGTACCTCCCGAAGCTGGCCTCGGGCGAGTGGCTGCCGGCGTATGCGCTCACGGAGTCCGGCTCGGGGTCCGACTCCGCTGCGATGCGGACGACGGCCCGCCGCGAGGGCGACGAGTACGTCCTTGACGGCTCGAAGCGCTTCATCACGAACGCGGGCGTCGCGAACCTCTACACCGTCTTCGCCAAGACCGATCCGGACGCCGGCCACGACGGGATCTCGGCCTTCCTCGTCGAGTCCGACGCGCCGGGCTTTGCCGTCGCCCGGCTCGAGCCGAAGATGGGCATCTGCGGCTCCACCACCGGCGAGCTGACCTTCGACGGCTGCCGCATCCCGGCCGCGAACCTGCTCGGCGAGGAGGGCGAGGGCTTCCGGATCGCGATGCGGATCCTCGACCGCTCTCGCCCCGGAGTCTCGGCGCAGGCGCTCGGGATCGGCCAGGGCGCGACCGACTATGCGCTCGAGTATGCGAAGACGCGCGAGACGATGGGGAAGCCGATCGGCCAGCACCAGCTGATCCAGGCGAAGCTCGCGGACATGGAGACGGAGTGCGAGGCGGCGCGCGGCCTTCTCTACCGCTTCGGGCGCATGGCCGACGACGGCGTCGAGGGCCCGGAGCTGACGAAGGCGTCGGCAATGGCGAAGCTCAAGTGCGGCGACGTCGCCATGGCCGTGACGACCGAGGCGGTGCAGATCCTCGGCGGCTACGGCTACATCAACGAGTACCCGGTCGAGCGCTTCATGCGCGACGCGAAGATCACGCAGATCTACGAGGGAACGCAGGAGATCCAGCGACTCGTGATCGCCCGCGAGATGCTCCGCGAGTCACGTGCGTTCCTGCTGGCCGGCGTTGGCTGAGCTCTGGCGCCCGTCCGAGCACGAGCCGCTCGCAGCGGCGGAGTGGGAGGAGGAGCGCGTCGAAGCCGCGATCGCCGCGATCGTCGCCGACGCGGAGGCCGCCTTCGACGGCACGCGGTGGCCGTGGCATCCGCGCGACGGCGAGGACGACGGCTCCTCGAACATCTACCTCGGCGGCGCGGGAATGATCTGGGCGCTCCACGAGCTCGGGTCGACCGGCTGGCAGGACGCAGCGCTGTCGTTCATCGACCGCCGTCGCACCGAACCTCTCTTCCACGGACAATCACTCGAGACGAGCTACTCGTTCGGGGAGCTCGGGGTCGCGCTGGTCGCGTTCCATGTCACCGGCGACGCCGGAGTCGCCGACCGGATCCACGAGCTCGTCGTCGCCGTCCACTCCTCCGAGACGAACGAGGTGATGGCCGGGACGCCGGGATCGCTCCTCGTCGCGGAGGCGATGCTCGCCTGGACGGACGAGCATCGTTGGGACGAGGCATGGCAGTCCGTGGCCGAGCGCGTGCTCGCTGCTCGCGACGACGACGGTCTCTGGACGCAGCACTTCTCAGGGCCGTCCGCACGCCACCTCGGCCCGGCGCATGGCTACGCCGGGAACATGCGTCCGTTCGCCAACCGGGGGGCAGCACCGGCGCTTGCCGATCTCTCCCCGTACCTCCTGCGCCAGGACGGGCTCTCAAACTGGGTGCCGCGCGAGGGATCCCGACCGGACGAGATCCGCGTGCAGTGGTGTCACGGCGCTCCCGGGATGGTCACGACGCTCGGCGACCTGCTCGACCTCGAGCTCGCCCTCGCCGGCGGCGAGCTGACGTGGCGCGCGGGCCCACTCGCCAAGGGGCCGAACCTCTGCCACGGCACGGCCGGAAATGCGTACGCGTTCCTCGTTCTCCACAGCCGCACCGGCGACGAGCTCTGGCTCGAGCGGGCACGTGCCTTCGGGCTGCACGCAATCGACCAGGTCGAACGGGAGCGGGCCGCGGTCGGCCGCGGCCGCTATTCGCTCTTCACGGGCGACGTCGGAGTCGCCCTCTTCCTCCGCCATCTGCTCGACGGCGAGGACCGCTTCCCGACCATGGGCCCTTTCGGGGCGTGAGGTGAGCGTGCGCCGGCTCGCAGACCGCTCGCTCGGCCCGGGCGAGAGGACACTGGCCGAGTGGGCTTCACCCTGGACGCGGTACGTCGCCTCGCCAGCGCCGCTCCCAGACGCCGCGTGCAAGCGCGGCGGCCTCGTCGTCCGGAACACCGACACCGCGCAACGCCCCGGCAACGTCGGCCACATCCGCAACCTCGGTGATCTCCGGAAGATCGGCTCGCCCTGCGTCCGGGTCGAGCGCAATCCAAGTACCACTCTTCTCGTCGATCCCGACGTACCAATCCACCTCGGACACGCCGACTGACGTTTCCAGCATCTCGTTCATCAAGCGACACCGTGGTCGGGGTCATTCGGGAACACTGGGCCAAGCCGAGCGTACTCCGACCCGACCACTGACGAAACGCCGGACTATCCGTCCTCGAACGGCCCGTAGACCTCTGCCGGTGTCCCGCCCACTGGGTCCACATCGACGGGGTGGCGTCTCTCGAAGTTCGTCTGCGTATCGGTCGGATTGGCCCCCGCGAGCCAGACGAGACCTTCCCCGTCTCCGGTTGGGATCACCGCGTAGAGCGTGTACATCGCTCGGCGGCAGTGTCCCTCCTCCTCAGCCCAGGAGATGACCTCGTGGATGTCAGCCGCCTCGCGGACATACTGCTCGGCTGCCGCCCCACATGATGTCCTCTTGCGCGGCTCCCGCAAGGCGGTCCGCGTCACGAATCAGCGGCTGCTTCCAAAAGACGACGTAGTAGTCGTGAACAGGTCCCCAGTGGCCCTGCCCATCGGGAGCCAGACCCGGTGTGATCTTCACGCTCGCCAGTTTGCCGGACGCTCGATGATTCGTCTTCGGCGACCTCGTCAGGGGTCATTCCGGAACACTGGCCCAGCTCAGCGTTGCGCCGCCCGGCCTGTCACGAACTCACGCACTCGCCGGGCCCTTGCGAGATGGGTCGTAATGCGCCTCGTTGGCGCCGACGACCAACTGGTAGTGGCTTGGTATGGGCGCGCGGAACGCTCAAGGGCCGAACTTCGCCGAAGCAACCCGGCGCAAATCCGCGCCTCCGTTACTCGGCCAGTCCGGCCCCTGATCGTCAGGCGATCGTCTTAGCGCTTGACGATGTTGTGGATCTCGAGAATCTCCGGCTTACCGGGCTCGATCCCAGCGTCTTTCAGCACCGGCATGAGGCGCTCGCCGAACGCGTCGAACTGCTCCCGCGAGTCCCAGATCTCACTGACTACGAACTTGCCGTCCGACTTGAAGGCGACGTGGAACTCGAGTCCTTCCGGCAGCCAGTCGCCCGACTTCTCCAGCTGGCGCATGGTCTCGTCGTACTGTTCCGTGGTCACATGGGACGTGGGCGTGAAGCGGGCGAGAATGCTCGTTTTGCGTGCGTCCATGACCGGCGCCGCGGACGGATTGGTGGTGGCCATTGATGGCCTCCTTCGAGTGGATGCCCCTGACCGAGCCGACCTACAACCGAGCACGTCCTACCGCGTCGCCTGGCGGGCGAGGATTCTGAGCCAGAAGGCACTAACGAACATATCACCGATCTCGACGCCTCGTGCGCTGATGGCGCGTCAGCGGAAGGGAGGGATCCAGCCGAAGAGTCGGTCTATCCGCTTCATCACTGCCTAGCTCACCAGAGGTCGCCGCCGGTGAGGACGTAGACGAACGGCACCACCGGGATGAGCATGAAGACCGCCCAGGCGAGCTTCTGGAGGCCGCTCAGGTCGTTCCGGCCGGCGAGATTGATCCACGCGAGCACTACCGCAATCGGGTGCAGGAAGCAGACGAGGACTTCGAGCAGCTTCTTCATGCGATCGAACGAATCGCCTGCGCGGCTCTGCGCGCGTTTCGCCCGGCCTTCGCATAGAACTTCCGGGCCCGCTCGCCCTGAGCGAGCTCGATCGCCGTGAGCCCACCGACGAACAGAAGCTGACGCGCCTTCCTGCTCTTGGCCAGGACGAAGAGGCCTTTCACGAGCCACGGCATGACGACCACGGTACCGCGCAAGTAGCCTTCACGCCGTGGCGGCAGACGACACAGTCGTCGTGAAGGTGGTGTCCGGGCAGTCCGAGGCGGACGTCGTCTGCGGGTTGCTCCGGTCGGCGGGCATCGAGTGCGCCTACCGGGACACCGAGGCGATCGACTCGTCGCTGGAGGACTTCATGGCTGCAGGTGCCCGAGAGGTCGTCGTGCACGAGTCCGATCTGGAAGCTGCCAAGGAACTCCTCGCGGACGCGCAGGGCTGACGGCGATGCGTCTCGACGGGATCCACCACGTCACGTGCATCACGGCCGACGCGCCGCGGAACGTGGACTTCTATACGCGCGTCCTCGGCCTGCGGCTCGTGAAGAAGTCCGTCAACCAGGACGACCCGACCGTCTACCACCTCTTCTACGCCGACGAGGAGGGACACGCGGGCTCCGACATCACGTTCTTCGAGTACCCGCACGCAGGCCCCGGTCAGACCGGCGACGGGATGGTGCACACCGTCGTCTGGCGGGTCGGCTCGGCGGATGCGCTCGAGTTCTGGGCGGGCCGGCTCAGCGCCGAGGGGCACGAGGTCGAGGCGGACGGCGAGTCGCTTCGCTTCGCCAACCCCGAAGGGCTGGAGCACGAGCTCGTCGTCTCGCACGTCGGGGACGAGCCGCTCGTGGCGCGCCATCCCGAGATTCCTGCCGAGGTCGCGCTGCAGGGCTTCGAGGGCGTGCGCGCGTACGGTCGGCCCGACGCCGAGTTCCTCACCACGTTGGGATTCGAGCTCGCGGACGGCCGCTGGGACACGCGCGCCGAGACGCGCGGCGGTTGGATCGAGTACGGCGAGGCGCCATCCGTGGCCGGGCTCGGCGGCGCGGGCACCGTCCACCACGTCGCCTGGGCCTCGACGATGGACGACCACCAGGCCTGGCACGACCTCGTCCAGAAAGCCGGTGGCCACCCGACGCAGATCATCGACCGCTTCTGGTTCCGCTCGATCTACTTCCGGGAGCCCGCCGGGGTCTTGTACGAGATCGCGACGCTCGGCCCGGGGTTCGCCACGGACGAGGATCCCGCGCACCTCGGCGAGAAGCTCATCCTGCCCCCGAACTTCGAGCACCTCCGCGAGCGTGTCGAGCCGCTGCTCACCCCGCTGCCGGATCCGCGCGCGGACTGGTCGACAGCGTGAGCCTGCAGACGCGGGAGCGCCCGGCCGCCGGCGAGGCGGCGGGGGCGCTCGTGCTCCTGCACGGACGCGGCGCCGACGAGAACGACCTCTTTCCGCTCCTGGACGACCTCGATCCCGAGCGCAAGCTACACGGCTACACGCCGCGCGGGCCGCTCTCGCTGCCGCCCGGAGGCGCCCACTGGTACGTGCTGGGGGGGCTCGGCACGCCCGAACGCGAGACGTTCGCGGCGAGCTACTCGGCCCTGGCGGAGTTCCTCGACGGGCTGCCGTTCGAGCGGCTCGTGCTCGGCGGCTTCTCACAGGGGTGCGCGATGGCCTATGCGCTCGCGCTCTTTCGGGGTCGGCCGCGGCCGGACGCGCTGCTCGCGATGAGCGGCTTCATCCCAAGCGTCGACGGCTACGAGCTGGACCTCACGTCGCCGTTTCCCCGCATCGCGATCGTGCACGGAGCTCTCGACGACACGATCCCCGTCCAGTGGGGACGGGCCGCGCGCGAGACGCTGGACGAGTCCGGCGCGGACGTCGTCTACCGCGAATCGCCCACCGGTGGGCACTGGATCGATCCCGACGCGGTCCCGCTGCTCCGCGCGGTTGTCGCCGCCTAGCTACTTCCCGGGTCTGGGCAGCGAGCTCGTATCGACGACCTCGAAGTCGGCACCTGTGAGGCGTCCGAGCGAGTGGAGCTGGTCGTTCGACCAGTGCCTGTTCGGCGCCCCCGAGACGTACCAGGGCGAGCCGTTGTCGGCGAGGATCATCCCGTAGCGCTGTAACGCGCGGAGCACGACACGCGCCTGCTTCGGGAACGAGGCGATGTTCACGCTCGTCTTCAGCCTCACGCGCAACCCCATCGGCGGCAGCGACGGGTCGCTCGAGTCGGAGGCGTAGTGGCGTGCGGGATAGACGTAGGCTCGGCGCGTTTCCGGCGCCGTGAAGCGGAGCGCGTGGTCGATCTGGCCGCGCGCGACCTCGTCCCACCGGGCCAGCCCCGGGAAGATCGGCAGGCCGGCCGCGTCAGCCGACGTCCAGCCCGCCGGCCGGAGATGGTTCGAGCGGAGGTTCCAGACCGCGCCCGAGCCGGCCGTCCAGCCGTGGCCCTGGTGGCGCAGGTTGTACAACTCGTAGAGGCGGCAGCTGCTCTTGTCGACGACGATCGCGTGCCGGTCGCCCGTCGCGTGCGCGCCGCCCTCGATGTGGACGTGCGGCGGGATCGGGTAGGGAACGCGGTCGGACTCGGCGGCGTACTCGAACGAGACGCGGTGACGCGACGTCTTCTTCGAGACGACGTCGAACGGGATCCCGATCGGCCCGCCGCCCCACGTTCCGGAGCCGAAATCCGCATGAACAGGCGCATCGAGGCCGATCGCACTGATCAGCCGCGCGGAATCTGCCGATACAGGGAGCTTGTCGACACGCTGGTTCCACGGGTTGTTCCCCGGAAAGATCGGGCAGTGCCGAGCGGCCGGCAGCCGCAACGCGTGCGCCGACGCGCCGGTCAGGAGTGCCAGCGCCCCGAGGGAAGCTGCGAGCGCGAGGGGCTTCATCGCCCTCCTATCGGCCGGAGCCTTCCTCATACTGAGCGCGGTGGTCACGGCACCTTTGCGGCGGGTGCTCGTCGTCGACGACGACGACGACATCCGTCTTCTGCTCGAGGAGCTTCTGCGAGGCGCAGGCTACGAGGTCTCGACGGCGAGGGACGGACGCGCGGCGCTCCGCACCTTCCACGACAGCCGCGCCGACCTCGTGGTCCTCGACCTCTCGATGCCCGAGCTCGACGGCTTTGAGACGCTCGAGCGGCTCCGCGACCTGAGCGATGCCCCCGTGATCCTGCTCACCGCGCGCGGCGGCGAGATCGACAAGGTGCGGGGCTTCCGCGCCGGCGCGGACGACTACGTCGTGAAGCCGTTCGGCCGCCAGGAGCTGCTCGCGCGGATCGAGGCACTGCTGCGGCGGACTCCCGAACCGACTCATCTCGAGCACTATGACGACGGAGCGCTCTCGATCGACTACGGCCAGCGGCATGTCGTCTGTCGGGGCCTGCCGATCCGCCTCACTCCTCTCGAGTTCCGCCTGCTCGCCACCTTCGTCGAGCATGCGGGGCACGTGCTCTCGGCCGACCAGCTCGTCGAGCAGGTGTGGGGACATGCGGGCGGCGTCTCGCGGGACCAGGTGAAGCTCTACGTCTCGTACCTGCGCAAGAAGCTCGGCCAGCAGGCGAACGGCTTCGAGCCGATCGAGACGGTTCGCGGCTTCGGCTACCGGTACGTCCCCCCGGGTAGCTCGCGAAGCTGACGCTTCGCTCGCTGGGTAACGGAACTCCGCCGCCGGGAGAGCGCGGTCTCCCGGCGGCTTCGTGCTGATTGCTTTGGATGCTCTTGGTAGGAGGCCGCTTTCGTGCGCTCGCGCGCGGCGGAGGCCGGCGCGAGCGCGGTCCGGCCTCCGGCTAAGCCCGCTTCGCGAGGCTTAGCCTCCGGCCCTTGGTCGCACTTCGGTTTGAGCGTTTCGAGCCTCTTTGGACGGCAAGTGCGGCGCCGTAACAGCGCGTTACGCCGCCGCGGAGTAGCGAGTGGACACGCCGAAGGCCTGTCCGCTCGCGACGGCACAGACGTCTCGAACCCGCACCAGCCCCATCTGCCCTCGGCACGGAGTCAACGGGAGACCGCGTCTCCCGTTGACGGAGTTCCTCATTCCCCGTGCGAAGAGCGAAGCTCTTCGCACGGAAGAGTCACGGTGACACGCGTCCCTTCATCCTCGCGGGGCTCGAGCGAGATCGTGCCGCCGTGGGCCTCGACGATCGCGCGCGCGATGACGAGCCCGAGGCCGGTGCCGGGGATGGCGCGGCGCCTCGCGCTCGAGCCGCGGTAGAAGCGAGAGAACAACTGGCCGAGCTCGTCCTGCGGGACGCCGATGCCGGTGTCGGTGACCTCCACCCGCAGCGGGCCGTCGCCGTTCGAGGCGGACACGGTCACCGACCCGCCGCTCGGGGTGAACTTGAGCGCGTTCGAGACGAGGTTGTCGAGTACCTGCCGCAGCCGCGCGGCGTCGGCTTCCAGCGGGAGGCTGCCTCTGACGTCGAGACCGAGCTCGATCCCTTGCTCTGCGGCAGTGGGGCGGGCACCCTCTACCGTCGCGGCCGCCAACTCGCCGAGGTCGGTCGGCGCGGGCCGAAGCTCGAGCCGCTCCGCCTCGATCTCCGCGACCAGAAGGAGGTCCTCGACGATGCGGCGGAGACGGTCGTTGCCGCGGCGGATCACGTCGACGTACCTGCGGCCTGCCGGGCCGAGCTCATGCTCCTCGTCGGCGAGCAGCTCGAGGAAGCCTGAGATCGAGGTGAGCGGCGTGCGCAGCTCGTGCGACACCGCGGCGACGAATGCGTCTCGCAGGCGCTCGAGGCGGCGGTCGGCGGTCACCTCGCGGAGTGTCCAGATCCGCCCGACCACGGTGCCGTCCTGACGGGCGACCGGCGCCGTATAGCCGCGGAACACGCGCCCGCTCTCGGCGAGCTCGAACTCGTCCTCGCTTGCTGCGAGGTCGAAGCCGATCTCCAGCATCCGCTCGCGGTAGCGGGCGGGCTCGGTCGTCCGGTCGGCGAGGGCGAGCAGGCGCTCTGCGACCGTGCCGTGCAGCGGTAGGCGGAGCTCGAGGCCGTAGCGCTGCAGGGGTGCGTTTGCGAGCACGATGTTCCCGGCCAGGTCCGTGAGGCAGATGCCGTCGACGGTCGAGTCGAGCAGCGCTCGTTGAAGCGCGCTCGTCGACTGCAGCTCGAGAGCGTCGGAAGAGATGCGGCGGGAAAAGAGCCCGGCGGCGACGCCGACGGCGACGAGCGCTACGAGCCGCATGAGGAAGGCGAACGAATCGTCTGGATCGATGGTCAGCTCCGCCGCTGCGAGGTAGAGCCCAGCCGCCGCGCCGCCGACGAGCGCGCCGCCGACGGGGCCGAGCTCGGCCGCGATGATCGCGACCCACGGAACGAACCAGATCGACCCGATCTGCTCGGGTCCGCCGGTCAGGAGCATCGCGCCGAAGGTGATCAGGAGTCCCGCGCATGCGATGCCGACGATGAATGGCCGGTTCCGTCGTACCCAGGTCGTCAGCCCGCGGAGGCGCGTTGTGATGCTCGGGCGCGCGTACAGGTAGTCGTCGGCCGCGCTCAACTCGATTCGTCTCCGTCGCCGTCGGGCTCCGCTTCCCCGCCGTCGCCGAAGGCGATCCAGAGGAACGCGCCGAACCCGGCGAAGAGCGCGAGCAGAACCGGCATGTGGAAGACGCGCAGGACGAACCAGGCGTCCGGGACTCGCAGCTGCTTCGCGCCCATCACGTCGTGGTTCGTCGGATACCAGAGGTCCGGCGCGGTGCGGTTGTCGCCCTTCATCCGCCACCCGGTCTTCCCGTTGCCGCCGATGATCCGGTGGATGACGACGTGCCCTCCGCCGATCTCGTTCTTCGGGATGCGGTACGCGACGACCTCGCCGACGTGGTAGTTCGATCGGTGCTCCACGAGGACGAGGTCGCCGGTGTGGAAGCGCGGCAGCATGCTGGTTCCGCTCACCATCACCCAGTCCGCTCGGCCGCCGAGAGTCTGCGGGAGCCCGAACCAGAGGCAGGCCGCGGTCAGCGCGCCGAGCCCGGCGAGCTTGGCCACCGCGAGGGGCATGCGCAGCCGTTCAAGCAGCGCCGTCTTCCGCTCGCGCGCCGGCGACGGGATCGTTCCGGCGCTACTTCTCATAGTTGAGTGCGGTCGAGGGAACCTGACCCGATCCGTGGCCGGCGATCGTCGTCGTCGCGTTGTTGGTGCCCGTCGTGTCGACGAGCATCCAGCCGTAGAGGGCGCCGCTCTTGATGCCGGAATCGGTGGTCGCGGTGACCGTGAACGTGTTGGTCCCGGTGCCCGAGAAGGTGAAGTCGGCTGTCGAGCTGTACGTCGGCATGGTGTTCCAGGTGACGGTCGAGGCGTTCCAGGCGGACGTGATCGGATAGGCGGAGACGGTGTCCGGGCCCTTGAACGTGCCCGTGACCGTGATCGTCAGCGTCGCCGAGTCGGCGCCGGCGGTCGTCGGGAGCGAACAGGGCGCGGCCCCGGGGTCGAACCCGACGAGCACGTACGAGTTGCCGCTGTTCTTGGACAGGACGGTCTGGGCGGTCCGGTTTCCGAAGTTCGCATTCGGGCTGCCCGCGTCGATCTCCGCATCGGATTCGGCGGGACTGCAGCTCCCTTTCGACAGCGACTCGCTCCACGTGTGGAGCTTCGTCGAGGTGAGCCCGAGGCTCGCCGCGTACCCGACGCCGGCGAACGCCAGCGATCCGAGCAGGATCGTGGCGGCGAGGCCGAGGGGCGTGGGGCGGAAGCGGCGCATCCGTCCTCTATCCGGTGAGCGAGAGCGCGTAGGCGGTGAGACTCGCGGCCGACACGGTGCCGAAGCCCGTCAGTGAGACGGTGCAGCCGCCGGTGCACGCCCCGACTGTGGTCGACGCGGCGCCAAGGCTCGCGTGAGAGCTGTTCTCCAGCGTTACCGCGAGGGTCTCGCCCGCGCATGCCTGCGGGACGTTGCGGACGTTGACCTGGGTGACGTTGTTGCTGTTGTCGACGTTGCGCGTGGCGGCGAGGGACGAGGTGCAGCCGCCGACCGCAGCGCTTCCGGCGGCGAGCTTCCCCGAGCCGATTCCCAGGGTCGCCGCCGACGCGACGCCGACCGTGACCAGTGTCGTCGCGGTGGCGATGCCGAGTATGCGGGTCAACTTCTTCACCTACTACCTCCCTGGAATCGGAGGCGGGGCGCCGGTGAGCGCCCCGCCAGTCCGCCGGTACGCCAGATCGAGAACTACGAGACGACGACCGAGATGCCGGTGATGAGGCTCGCGTCGGGCGTGCCCGACGTGGAGACCGACGCCGTCGTGCCGGAAGCGGGCAGCGTGCCCGACATCTCGGAGCCGATCGCAGCGCCGGCCGCGCCGGTGAGCTGGATCTTGTACGACTTGCTCAGGCAGGTGGCCGGGATGGCCGAGAGGTTCACCTGGCTGACGGAGTAGCCGGGGATCGACGAGCTGTACGTCGTCGAGTAGGCCGCGTTGATGCCGGTGCCGCACGCTGCGACGACGCTCGAGCCGGCGCCGAGGCCGGACGTGGTGAGGCCGAGCGAGGCGGCGAAGCCGTAGGTGCTGGCGAAGACGACGAGCGCGGCGACAGCCGCAAAGATCATCTTCGTCGTGCGCGTCGCGTTCCGAATCTTGTGCATGTGAGAACTCCTCTGGTCTGGTGGGTACCGGCCGGGCTTGATTGCCCGGTATCCAGAGGATCGGTCGGCGCCCTATGAATTCAGGTAGCGCGGAGGTATGTGCTTCGTATCAGCCGGAATCACCCGGAAGGGGTACGGCCGGGTAGCGCCCGCGCACCTCGTCGACGAATGCCGCGAGACGATCGGCGAGCTGCGGATCCTCGCGCTCGAGCACGTTCTCGGCGTTCAGCTCTCCCGAATGCGAGAGGTTGAAGCTGCCGACGAACACCGTGTCGTCTGCCACGGTCACCTTGGCGTGCATGTAGTCGTGCACCGAGCCGGGCGCGTACGGCGTCGTGACCTTGCCCGAGAACGGCGCGCGGGAGAGCACCGTCCGCAGCAGCGGTCCCTTCCAGTTCGCGTTCCCGTTCTCGCGCCACTGCTCGAAGACGTCGCCCACCTGGGTGGCGTCGACGACACCGGCGAGGTCGACCTTCCCGTCGGAGGCGACCTGCGCGAGCGTCGCGAGGATCGGAGCCGAGCTGATCACCGGCGACGCGATCCGGACGCGCTGCTGGGCGGCGCCGATCGCCTTCGCGATCCGGTGGGCGAGCCTCTCGCCGCGGCCCGGGCAGAACCACGCGCGCATCCCGTCGACGGGCGCCGTGTCGACGCGGCCGGTGCGCGCGACGTCGCGTGTCGTCCACAGCTGCTCGAAGTCCTCGCGGTACCGGGCCGCGATCGCCGGGGAGTCGACCGTGACGATGACGTTCTCCTCCCGTGTCCACGAGTCAGCGGTCCAGTTCGTCGATCCCGTCCAGACCGTGGCCGCGTCGCGGACGATGTACTTGTGATGCATGAGGTCGGGCACGCCCGGAATCGACTCGGTCGGGAACGGAAGCCCTTCCATCACCTCGGGATTCGTGCCGCCCGGTCGCGGAACCGGAATCTCCTTCGCGTGGTCGAGGTTGTACGCCAGCCGGATCGCGACGCCGCGCTTCTCCGCCGCGCGGAGCGCGCCACCGACGATCTCGACGAGACCCGGGGGCAGGTGGAGGTCGTACACGGCGATCTCGAGCGACTCCTTCGCCGGGGCGAAGAACTCGGCGAGCGCGTGTGCGGTCTGTTCGGCCGGCTGGCCGCCGTCGATCAGCGTGTGGACTTCGACGCCAGCCACTCAGCTTTGTGAGCCTTCTTCGCGGCCTGGTAGTCGGCGAGCGCCTGCGCCGAGTCGACGTCCCCGAGTGTGGGATGGGCCGGGACGAGCTCCTGCGCTACGGGCACGCCGAACTGCTTCGCCAGCACCGAGCCGAGCGCCTTGATCTTCATCTCGCCGAAACCGGGCAGGGCGGAGATGCGCCGGCGGAGGTCGGCGCCGTCTGCGGCCTCGGTCCAGAGGCGGGCGGCGTCACCGCCGTAGTCGTCCGTGACGGTCGCCGCGAGCTCGCGGACGCGCTCGGCCATCGAGCCCGGAAAGCGGTGGATTGCGGGCTTCTCCCGGAAGAGCGGCTCGAGGTCGGCCTTCGCAACCGCGCGCGGCTCGAGCGTGCCGAGCCGCTCCTTCAAGCGGAGCGGGCCGAGGAACGCCTGCTGGACGGTTACCTGCTGGTCGAGAGCGAAGCCGACGAGCAACGCAAACGGATCGTCGGCGTTCAGGCGGTTGGCCGCCTCGTCGTCCGTGAACCAGAGCGCGTCGGGCACAGCCTGATCCTACGCGGAGGCCTGCGGCAGAGCGTGGCACCGGTCTCTCAGTCGAGGCGGTCGAGCAACGCTTGCGGCATGTGGCCGAGCCGGACGGTGCGCTCGAACGCCTCGCGCCACCGGGGGTCGGACCGGGCGACGGGGCGCAGCCATGCCGCCGCTGCGTCGAGGTCACCGTGCGCGCCGGCAGCGATCGCCGCGGTGACCGCGACCTGATCCTCGGGAAGACCGGCTCGGCGGGCGAGCTCGACCTCTTCGTCGAGGTCGGTCTGCTCGTCGAAATCGCGCCGCCTGCGATATGCCGCGGCGATCCCGTGCAGGCGGCGCAGCTCGCGCAGCGGGTCCGCGTGGTTGTCGACGCGGAGGTCGAAGACGTGTTCCCACGGCGCCTCCTCCGGGTCGCCGGAGACGACGACGAGCGCCGCGCTCTCGCGGCCGCGGAAGTCTCCCCCGGCTTCATCGGCGGCGTCGAGGGCGTCGAGCAGCCGCTCGGCGAGCGTCCCCTTCGCGGCGTCGAACGTGTCCGCCGCTGCGTGCCAGACGGCCGGCGAGGCGAGCATGTTTCCCTGCGCAGAGACGCCGTCGCGGGCGACGTGGCCGCAGTCGGGGACACAGGCGGCCCCGGTGTGCGCCGCTGTCCGGCCGTCGGCGGCGAGGAAGGCGACCTGCCGGAAGCCCTGCCGCTCGTCCGCCTCCACGAGCGTGGCGAGCGCATCCACGGGGGACTCGCCGGCCGCAAGCAGATCGAGACCGCGCGGGCCGTAGCCGTGCTCCGTGAACGACTGGGTCGCGACGGCGCCAACGCCCGGACGAGCCCACGCGCACATACCTACTCCGAACGCCCGCGACTGCACGACGACGCCGAGCTCGCCGCTCGCCTCGTCCCGCCCGACGATCGAGTACGTCACGCCGGCGAGCCTAGCTACGCTCGAACCATGGATTCGCTCGACGTCTTCAGGCCCGAGACGCGCGCCTGGTTCGAGCGGAACTTCGCCGCCCCGACGCCCGCACAGGAGCAGGGCTGGCCCGCGATCGCCGGCGGCGGCCACGTCCTCATCCAGGCGCCGACCGGCTCCGGCAAGACGCTCGCCGCCTTCCTCTCCGCCATCGATCAGCTCACGACTGAACCCGGCGCAGGGCTGCGTGTTCTCTACGTCTCGCCGCTCAAGGCGCTGAACTACGACGTCGAGCGGAACCTGCGCGGCCCGCTCGCCGGTCTCCGGTCGGAGCTTCGCGTCGCCGTCCGCACCGGCGACACGCCGCAGAAGGAGCGCGCGGCGATGCTCCGCGAGCCGCCGGACATCCTGATCACCACGCCGGAGTCGCTCTTCCTCCTGCTCACCTCACGCGCGCGCGAGCTGCTGCGCAGCGTCGACACGCTGATCCTCGACGAGGTGCACGCGGTCGCCGGCACGAAGCGCGGCGCCCATCTCGCGCTCTCGGTCGAGCGGCTCGAGGCGCTCGCCGCGCAGCCGGTGCAGCGGATCGGCCTCTCGGCAACGCAGCGGCCGCTCGAGGAGATTGGTCGCTTCGTCTCCGGTGGCAGGCCGATCGAGCTGGTCGACGCGGGTGTCGCCAAGGAGCTCGACCTCGAGGTCGTCGTCCCGGTCGAGGACATGCGCGAGCCGGGCGAGACGCGGGAAGAAGGCTGGGAGGCGCGCTCGATCTGGCCGTCGATCTACCCGGCGCTCGTCGAGCTCGTCCGCGCGCACCGCTCGACGATCGTCTTCGTCAACAACCGGCGGCTCGCCGAGCGGCTCGCGCTGCGCCTGAACGAGGCAGCGGAGGAGGACATCGCGAGAGCCCACCACGGCTCGCTGGCGCGTGAGCAGCGGACGCAGATCGAGGAGGACCTGAAGGCGGGCCGCATCCCGTGCCTCGTCGCGACCTCGTCGCTCGAGCTCGGCATCGACATGGGCGCCGTCGATCTCGTGATCCAGGTCGAGTCGCCGAAGTCGGTGGCGCGCGGGCTGCAGCGGATCGGCCGAGCCGGACACTCGCTCGGCGAGGTCTCGCGCGGGCGGATCTTCCCCAAGTTCCGCGCCGACCTGCTCGAGTCGGCGGTCGTCGCCCAGCGGATGCGCGAGGGGCTGATCGAGGAGACCCAGATTCCGCGCAACCCGCTCGACGTGCTCGCGCAGCAGATCGTCGCGATCTGCGCGGACGAGGAGGTCGAGGTGGCCGAGCTGCACGAGCTCGTCCGTCGTGCCTATCCCTTCGCAGACCTCTCGCGCGCGCAGCTCGAGAACGTGCTCGACATGCTGGCGGGCCGCTATCCGTCCGACGAGTTCGCGGAGCTGCGGCCGCGGATCGTCTGGGACCGCACCGCGGGCGTCCTCCGCGGCCGCCCCGGCTCGAGGAGGCTCGCGGTCACGAACGCCGGCACGATTCCCGACCGCGGCCTCTTCGGCGTGTTCATCGCCGGTTCCGAGCCGCCGAGCCGGGTGGGGGAGCTCGACGAGGAGATGGTCTACGAGGCGCGCGCCGGCCAGGTGATCGTCCTCGGCGCCTCGTCGTGGCGGATCGAGGAGATAACGCGCGACCGCGTGCTCGTCTCGCCGGCGCCGGGCGTGCCCGGGGCGGTGCCGTTCTGGAAGGGCGAGGGAATCGGCCGGCCGTACGAGCTCGGCGAGGCGATCGGCAAGTTCGGCCGCGAGCTGCTCGCGCAGCAGGAGCCGAAGGTCGCAGACCTCGACGAGCGGGCCGAGCGGAACCTGCTGGCCTTCCTTCGCGAGCAGGAGAAGGCCACGGGAGCGCTCCCGTCCGACCGCACCGTCGTCGTCGAGCGGTTCCGCGACGAGATCGGCGACTGGCGCGTCTGCATCCTCACGCCGTTCGGAGCGCGCGTCCATGCGCCGTGGGCGATGGCCGTCGGCGCGCGGCTGCGCGAGTCGCTCGGCCTCGAGGTGCAGTCGATCTGGTCGGACGACGGCATCGCCTTCCACCTTCCGGACGCCGATTCTCCGCCGGCGACCGATCTGCTCGTGCTGGATCCCGACGAGCTAGAGGATCTCGTGCTCGCCGAGGTGGGGCAGAGCGCGCTCTTCGGCGCGCGTTTCCGCGAGAACGCGGCCCGCGCGCTGCTCATCCCGCGCCGCCGTCCGGGCGAGCGGACGCCGCTCTGGCAGCAGAGGCTGAAGGCACAGGGCCTGCTCCAGGTCGCGCGCAAGTATTCGAGCTTCCCGATCGTGCTGGAGACGTACCGCGAGTGCCTGCAGGACGTCTTCGATCTGCCTGCGCTGAAGCGGCTGCTCGGCCGGCTGCGCGCACGGGAGCTCGACCTCGTCGACGTCGAGACCCCGACTGCCTCGCCCTTCGCGTCCTCGCTCCTCTTCGACTACATCGCGACCTACATGTACGAGGACGACACGCCGCCCGCGGAGCGGCGCGCGCAGGCGCTCTCGCTCGACCGCGACCTGCTGCGAGAGCTGCTCGGTCAGGAAGAGCTGCGCGAGCTCATCGATCCGGCCGCGCTCGCGGAAGTCGAGGCGTCGTTGCGGCCGTTCCCCAAGGATCCCGAACGGCTCCAGGACTTGTTGCGTCTGAGAGGAGACCTCCGAAGCGGAGAGTTCGACGAGGCACACGCAGCGATCCTCGAGGCGGAGCGGCGCGCGATCCGGGTGCGCATCGCCGGCGAGGAGCGGCTCGCTGCGGCGGAGGACGCGGGGCGCTACCGCGACGCGCTCGGTGTAGTCCCGCCGTCGGGCCTCCCCGGCGTCTTCCTCGAGCCGGTGCCCGATGCGCTCCGTTCGCTCGTGGCACGCTGGGCGCGCGGGCGCGGGCCCTTCACGACCGCCGAGGCGTCGGCGTGGTTCGGCCTCGACGTCGAGGAGGAGCTGCGGGAGCTCGAGCGCGACGAGAAGCTCGTCCGCGGTGAGCTCCGTCCCGGCGGCAGCGAGCGCGAGTGGTGCGACGCCGAGGTGCTGCGGCGGCTGCGTCGTGCGTCGCTCGCCGCGCTGCGCCGCGAGGTGGAGCCCGTGGAGCAGGCCGCGCTCGGCCGCTTCCTCCCGAGCTGGCACGGGATCGACCGGCGCGCGTCGATTCGCGAGGCGCTCGTGCCGCTGCAGTCGCTCGCGCTGCCCGTGGCGCTCTGGGAGGCGGAGGTGCTGCCGCGGCGCGTCCCCGACTACCGCCCGGAGCAGCTCGACCAGCTCTGCGCCTCGGGTGAGCTCGTCTGGGTCGGCGCCGGGCTCGATCGCGTCGCACTGTTCTTCCGCGACGACGCGGCACTGCTCGGTCGGCCCTCCGCCGCAACTCCACCGGATGACGAGGCGCACGACGCGATCCGGGGAGCGCTCGCCGGCGGCGCGCTCTTCTGGGACGGGCTGCTCGCAGCGACGGGGCTCGATGCGGAGACAGCCCTGCCGACGTTGTGGGATCTCGTCTGGAGCGGCGAGGTGACGAACGACTCGTGGTCGCCGCTCAGGGCGAACCGCCGGTACCAGGTACCGTCACAAAGGCGTCACGGCAGGCGCTTCTCGCGCTCTCGCGCCCACCGTCCGACGGCGACCCAGGGACGCTGGTCGCTCGCGGCGGGGCTCTTCGCCGGGGCCGACCCCGACCGGCGCTCCCTTGCCGAGCTGCTGCTCGAGCGACACGGAATCGTGACCCGGGACGCTGTTCGCGCCGAGGGGATCCCCGGCGGCTACGGCGCCGTGTACGGCGAGCTGCGCGCGCTCGAGACCCTCGGCTCCTGCCGTCGCGGCTACTTCGTGGAAGGGCTCGGCGGCGCGCAGTTCGCGCTCGGCGGCGCGGTCGAGCGGCTGAGGGAGCTGCGGCCCCGCGACGGGGACGAGCCGGAGCCGCTGGTGCTCGCGGCAGCCGACCCGGCTCAGCCGTACGGTGCGGTGATCCCATGGCCGAAGCGCGCAGGTGCGCGCGCTGCACGGGTTGCCGGCGCGCACGTCGTGCTGCTCGGCGGCGAGCCGGCGCTCTTCGTCGAGCGCGGCGGCCGTTCGCTCGTCCCGCTCCGGGAACCCGACGACGAGTGGCTGCGTCCGGCGCTCGCGGCACTCGTCGGCTTCGTCAAGCGTGGCGGCGCGAAACGCCTCGCGGTCGAGCGCTTCGACGGCGGGCCGGTCACCGAGAGCGTCGCCATGCCGCTGCTTGTCGAGGCCGGCTTCGTCGCCGGCCCGCGTCGCGCCGTGCTTCGCGCGTAGCCCGTTTCGGACGATGTCGAGCCGGCTGCCGAGGTGGAGGTTGCGGCGGTGCAGTCACTGATCCCGACGGTCTTCGGGCTCGGGCTGGCGATAGCCGTCTGCAGTCCCGTGTCGGTCGTGACGATCATCGTGCTGCTGACGATGCCTTCGGGCAGGCGGCGCGGGATCGCGTTCGTGCTCGGCTGGCTCCTGGCGATCGCGGTCATCGCCGTCGTGGTCGTGGGTCTCGCTCACGGCCAGGACTTCGGATCTCACAAGTCGACGCCGTCGCGAGCGGCATCCGTGGTCGAAATCGTCGTCGGACTGACCGCCGCTTTCGTCGCCGTGCGGGCCCTGCGGCGGCGAGGACAGCGAGCCTCGATTAGCGGCACGCCGAAGTGGCTCGACCGCCTCGATCGGACGCACTGGGTTGCCGCCACCGTCGTGGGCGCCTTCATGCTCACGTACTCGCTGACGATCGCGGCTGCGGCCGAGATCCTCAAGGCGAACGTCTCGACGACGGACGACGTCCTCGCGTTCGTGGTCTTCGCCGTCGCCTCGATGCTCACGATTCTCGCGCCAGTCGTAGTCGTCATCGTTGCCCCGGACCGTTCCGCTCGATGGCTCACAGCGTGGCGCAGCTGGCTACTCGGCAACTCCCGCGTGATCGGCCTGATCGCGGTGGTCGTCATCGGCGCCGCCCTGGTCGTCAGGGGCGTGCACGACCTCATCGCCTGACGCCGTTTGCGGTTGGCCGTCACTTGGCTTACGGTGACGGCCCGCTCGTAGGCAGCAGACCAGTTGGGAGGGTGCTGGTGCAGGACACCACGTGCCATATGTCGATTTCGCTCGACGGCTTCGTCGCCGGGCCAGAGCAGAGTCGCGAGGACCCGCTGGGCAAGCGCGGGATGGAGCTGCACGGCTGGCACCTGGACGCCGACCGCGCCACCGAGGCCGACGAGACGGCGGCCGGCTGGCTCATGCGTCCGCGTGGCGCCTACGTGATGGGTCGCAACATGTTCGGGCCGATCCGCGGTGAGTGGGAGGAGGACTGGCGCGGATGGTGGGGACCTGAGCCGCCTTACCACGCTCCGGTGTTCGTGCTCACCCATTACGCTCGCGAGCCGATCGAGATGGACGGCGGGACGACCTTCCACTTCGTCACCGGCGGGTTCGACGCCGCCTACGCGCAGGCGCGCGAAACCGCCGGGGATGACGGCGTGGACATCGCGGGGGGCGCCTCGACCGTCCGGCAAGCGCTCATCGCCGGGGTCGTCGACGAGCTCTCGCTCGACATCGCCCCGGTCTTGCTCGGGTCCGGCGAGCGGCTTTTCGACGGCGTCGAGTCCCTCGGCATGGAGCCGGTAGAGGTGCTGCACTCGCCGCTGGCCACGCACATCCGGTATCGCCGAGCGGGCTAGAGAAGCTTCACGCTTCGACGAGCTTGTAGCCCGAGCCTCGCACGGTCACGAGTCGCTCCGGTTGGGACGGGTCACGCTCGATCTTCCGCCGCAGGTTCGAGATGTGCACCTCGCAGGCGTGCTCGTCGCCGACGTGCTCGCTCGCCCAGAGGTGCTGCATGAGCTCGCGGCGCGACACCACCACCTCCGGCCGCTGGGCGAGAAGCGAGAGAACCTTGAACTCCGACAGGGTCAGGTGGACGCGGGCGCCGTCGACGAGCACCTCGTGCCGGCCGAGGTCGATCTGGAGGCCGCCGAGCTTCCGCACCGTCGACCCGCCGCCAGCCCGGTCGAGCTCGCGCCGCCGCAGGATCGCGCGCACCCGGCTGAGCAGCTCGGCGCTCGAGAACGGCTTCGTCACGTAGTCGTCCGCACCGAGCTCGAGGCCGAGCACGCGGTCGGATTCCGCGTCCCGCGCCGTCAGCATGAGGATGGGGACGTCGCTCTCCGCCCGGAGCTCCCGGCAGACCTCGACACCCGACAGCCCGGGCAGCATCACGTCGAGGACGACGAGCGAGTACCGGCCCGTCCGACCGGACTCGAGCGCCGACGGCCCGTCCCGCTCCTCGTCGACCTCGTACCCCTCGCGCCGCAGCGTGAAGGCGACGACGTCGCGCACGCCCGGGTCGTCGTCGACGAGCAGGATCCGCTCGCCGTGCGTGTTCGCCGGTACGACGCTCACGCGGCGGGCACCTCCTCGCGCACGCGCGCCGGTGCGAGCAGGATCCGGAAGACCGTCCCCTGGCCGGGAGAAGAGTCGAGCTCGATGCGGCCTCCGAGCGTCCGCACCGACTCACGGACGATCGCGAGGCCGAGACCGAAGCCGAGCGCGTCGCGCTCGCCCCGGTAGAAGCGGTCGAAGACGTGCCGCTGCACCTCGGGGCTGATCCCCGGCCCCGAGTCCTCGACCTCGACCGTGACGGTCGTCCCGTTGCCGTACGCACGCAGGGCGACGGAGCCGCGCGCCGTGTGCTTGGCGGCGTTCTCGCCGAGGTTGCGGAGCGCCTGTTCGAGCAGGTCGCGGTTCGTCTCCACCGCGAGGCCGTCCTCGACCTCGACGTCGACGGCCACGCCCAGATGGGGCTGCAGCCCGGCTGCGATCTCGCGCAGGAGCGGTGCGAGCTCGACCGCCTCGACGCGCGGCGGCTCCTGTCCCGAGTGCGCGCGCGCCAGCGTCAGCATCGCGCGGGCGAGTCGCGCCAGCCGGCCGGCCTCACGCTCGATGTGGGCGAGGAAGCGGTCGCGCTCGACGGGATCCTCCTTCGCGCCCGCCTGCAGCACCTCGACGGCGCCGATGATCGTCGTCAGCGGCGTGCGCAGCTCGTGCGCTGCGTTCGAGACGAACTCACGCTCGGCCAGCTCGCGGCGCTCCTGCTCGGTCAGGTCGTCGACCACGATGAGCGCCCAGTCCGTCTCGGGCTGGGAGGGAATGCCCACCACCGTGTAGGCGTGTTGCTCGTCCGGCCTCACGTGCACCTGCGTCACGCTCGCCCGCTCGTCGAAGAGGCCGTGCGCGAACTCACGGAGGTCGAAGCCCAGCCAGGGCTCGGGCAGCGCATCTCCCTCCCGCACCCGGCCGCCGAGCAGGCGGCGCGCCTCGGTGTTCGCGAAGTGGACGACGAGATCCTGGTCGATCGTGAGCACTCCCTCGTGCAGGCGCTCGAGCAGGAGCCGGAGGCGGTCGCGTTCCGCCTCGATACGCTGGAAGGAGCGGCGCAGCTGGCGGCGCATGCGGTCGAAGTTGTGCGCGAGCGTGCCGAACTCGTCGCGGAAGCGATACCGCAACGGCGTCTCGAAGTCACCGTGCGCGATCGCCTCGGCGGCGGCACTCAGACGGCGCAGGCGCAGCGCGATGAGCTGCGCGAGCAGGAGCCCGACGATGACGCCGATCACGCCGGCGATCACGCCCGCCCGAAGCGCCTCGCCGTTGACGGTGTCGATCGCCTTGGCCGTCGCCGGCTGCCGGCTGATCGCGACCAGGGCCTGCCCGTGGTACGGAATCGCGGCCACGAACGTCCCGCCGTCGGAGGTTCCGCGGGAGAAGTCGCTGCCGGCCAGCGCGGAGTTCGCAGCTTCCCGCTCGAGGTCGGAGGGCGCAGACTCTGCCTCCGCCGGCCCGACGAGCCGGAGGTGGACGGTTCCCGGGAGCTTGCCCGCCACGCGGTCGAGGGTTGCGGAGCTGGGGTTCTTCGCCGCTGCGGCGTCCGCGTCGGCAAGCGTCTGCTTCTCGGCGTTACGCCGGAAGGCGTTCTCGGAGTTGTCCGAGAACTGGGCGACCACGATCGCCGTCGACGTCGCCGCCACGACGGCGAACGCGACCCCGAGCCACCAGCGAACTCCGACAAACGGTCTCGGCACGACTCAATCGTAGGCTTCGCCGCATGCGAGCACGGGCGCACCGTTTACCGGCGTGCGTCCTGCCAGGTAGGAGGCAACGCGCCGCCGTCGTAGGAGAGCCGGATGCGCGCGCCGCACCTCCACGACACGCTCCGCCGCTTCTGCCTGGGCGCCTTCGC
Source organism: uncultured Actinomycetes bacterium (assembly GCA_963725965.1). Lineage (GTDB taxonomy): Bacteria > Actinomycetota > Thermoleophilia > Gaiellales > Gaiellaceae > Palsa-739. Next base: position 252,240 of record CAVSAK010000003.1, read on the forward strand.
CGTCTTCACGCGAGAGCTCGAGGACGGCGCCAACCTCCCGTTCGCATTCGAGGAGCACGGTTCGTACGGCCGCCCGACGCTCTACGAGTACCGCCCGCTCGTGCGCGGCTTCGTCGAGGCGCGGACGGAGCGGCTCTTCACGCGGGTCGACGTCCAGGACGCCGTCTCCGACCTGCTGCGCGAGCCGGCCGCGCGGATCTTCGCCCACGCCCACGAAGGAGAGGTGAGGGATGAGCGGCGCGCGGTCTATCGCAGCGTGCTCGTCCCGCTCCTCGTCCGCACCGCCGAGGGCTGCGGCGGCTTCGACTGGGATGACGCGGCGTTCATGCGCGCGTACGAGGAGCTCGAGGGATCGCTCTACGGCGAGGGCCACTCGTACGGTGCGGTGGCACCGCTCGTGGGTCTCTCGGTCGGGACGCAGATCGAGCTCGGCGACGGAATCCGCGTGCGCGTCGCCGCCACAGGAGAGATCTCGGCGATGTGGCCGGAGGCGGCAGGGCTCCTGCCGCGGGACTTCGGCCGCGAGCCGGACCGGATCTGCGTGCTCGAGCTCGAGCGGTCGCTGCCTGGTGGCGCGGCCGAGTCGCCCGACGCGCCCGGCGAGCTTTCGGACGCGGTCACGGCAATCCGGCTCGCCACGTCGGCGCCGGTTGCGGCCGGGCCCGTCTTGTTCGAGCGCCTCGACTGGCGCCCCTACGGAATCCGTCCGGTGCTGCCGATCGCCGCCACGGCTCCTCCAGGCGAGCCCACGCGCCTCGACCCGTTCCGCGCCTCGGTGGCGAGTGACATTCGGGTTCGCCTGGCTGTGGCGGACGACGACCCGCGCCTCGGCGACGCCCTCGACCGCTGGGAGCTCGCGCTCTTCCAGTCGGAGCCGTTCCGCGGCGAGCAACTCCGGCACGCGCTCGAGGCCGCGCTCGGGGAGGGCGACGGGGGCTGGGCGGCGGCCATGCGTGCGGCTGCGCTGCTGGGCGCGACACCGGCGGAGCGTTCGGAGCTCGCCGTGAAGCTGCGGGAGCCGAGCTGCGAGCTCGTGCGCCGCGTGCTCGTCGCAGTCCTCCTGCACGACGACCGGCGCGCGCTCGTTCGCGACCTTGACGAGGCGCTGCTCGGCGTCACGGGCGCGGTCGGAAACCTCCAGCAACGCGCCAGCTAGCTGCGACAGACACGTCACTAGTTGTCGCCTACGTTCGAGGCATGGACGAAGCGCGTGCCGTGCTGGCCCGGTTGGAGCGGATCGAGGCGCTCGAGCGCGAGGGAGCCGGCGCGCCGTCGCTCCTCGCCGAGTTGCGGGAGCTCGTGCGCGAGGCCGGAGTCTGGGCGGCGCGAGAGCGCGACCCGCGAGCGCGCGCTGCCGTGACGGCCCTCGCGGAGGCAGAGCGTGCGGCCGCAGAGAACCCGGATCGCGCCTTACACCGTTCACACGAGCAGGCAGTACGGTGCGTGGTCGCGGCGGCCCCAATCGAGTGACTCAGCTTCCCATCCCCAGCGCCGATAGCACCGTTGCAACTGCGGTGATGCGGCTTCTCTCAAACCGGAAGGTCCAGCTCGCGCTGAACTCCAGCTTCGGGCTCGTCCTGCTGGGCGTGGCGTTCGTCAGCATTCGCCACTTCGTCGGCGGCGGTTGGCCGATCCACCACGCCGACCCGGTGCTCGTGGCCGGAGCGGCCCTCCTCTTCCTCGCCGCCTATGCCTTCAAGGCGTGGGGCTGGCAACGGCTCTTCCATGCGAGCGAGCGCCCGACCGCCGATGCTCTGGCCTTCGCCGGGGGCGCCGCGTGCGTGGGCGGGATCGCACTGCCGGGGCGCCTCGACGACGCGGTCCGCATCGCGATCGTGAAGCGCTACCCGGGTACGAAGACTGGCATCGGGACGCTCGGCCTGAGCCTGATCGTCCTCGGGATGCTCGACAACGCGGCGCTGACGCCGATGGCGTCGGTCGCTGCGGCCGGCTCGACCCACTGGACGACCCGCGCGGGCTTCGCCGTCGTCGCCGTCGCCGGGATCGCCGCAGCCGCCGTCGTCGCCTTCCTGCCGCGCATCGCCCGTCTCCCGTTCGTCACGCGCCGCCGGTTCGGACGCTGGCTCGCCCAGCACACGCATTGCACGAAGGAGGCCTGGGCGGCCTGGCTCCTCATCTCGGTTTCCTGGAGCCTCCGCGGCCTCGCCGTCTTCCTCCTGCTCAACGCCCTGTCCATGCCCGGCTCGTTCGTGCTCGCGCTCGCGTTCCTGGTTGCCTCCGCCGCATCCGCAGCTCTCCCGATCGCCCCGGCGGGAGCCGCGACCCAGGCGGGCGCGGGCGCCGCGATCCTCGCGCTCGGCGGCGTTCCTACGGCCGACGCAATCGCCTTCTCGGTCGCCGCCCAGGCGCTCGTCATCGTGACCGGCGCCGCCGTGATCCTTCTCATCGGCAGTTGGCAGCTGGCGCTCCGACTCAAGAGCTCGCGCAGCGCCCGTGCGGCAGCAGCGGCGGCCTAGCCCGGCGCCGCCTCCACGACGGGTCCGCTCGCGACGAAGTCCTGCCGCCGCACGAGCACGAAGGCGAGGACCGCGCCGGCGAAGAGGAGGAACGCGGCGACGAACAGGATCCCGTTCAGGCCGTGGATGAAAGACGCGTGCGCGAGGTTGGCATCGATGTGGACGGGTGACGACGACAGCCGTGGATCTCCACCGGATGCGATCGCCTGCGAGAGCGGATGGACGAGGCCGGCGGGCACCTTGCCGGACGACGCAAGATTCGACGCGATCCGGTCCTGGAAGATCGCGCCGAGCGCTGCGATGCCCGTCGCGATCCCGATCTGCCGGAACGTGTTGTTGGTCCCAGAGGCCATGCCCGCGTGGCGCGGCTCGACGACGCTGACGGAGGTCGACGCGAGCGGCGCGTTGACGAGGCCGATGCCGATTCCTGCGACGAGGAAGCCGGGCAGGAGCGTCGTCCACCCCGAGTTGACGGAGATTCCCGACATGAGCAGCAGCGCGACGCCGCAGAGCGCGAGTCCGCCCGCGAGCAGCAAGCGCACGGGCACGCGTGTCGATAGCCGCCCGCTGATCGGCGCGACGACGAACGCGAGCAGGGAGAGCGGCAGGAAGCGGACGCCGGTTGCCACCGCCGAGTAGCCGAGGACGTTCTCGAGGTAGAGCGGTAGGAAGAGGAACTGCGCGAACATTCCCGCCGAGATCGAAAAAGCCGTGATCTGCGCGCCGGTGAAGGTCGGGACACGGAAGAGCCGGATGTCGAGCATCGGCGACTCGCGCCGCAACTCCACGATGCCGAACGACACGAGGAGCACGACCGCCGCGGCGAAGAGGCCCACGACACGCCCGCTCGACCAGCCCCAGTCGCTGCCGCGCAGCAGGCCGAGGACGAGCGCGAACAGTCCTCCCGTCAGCGTGATGAGACCGGCCACGTCGAAGCTGCCCGCCTGCTCGTCGCGCGTCTCCTGCAGCACGCGCATGCCCGCGGCGACGCAGGCGATCCCGATCGGGACGTTGACGAAGAAGATCCAACGCCATCCGACGTACGTGGTGAGCGCTCCGCCGACGAGTGGCCCGATCGCCACCGCAGCGCCGACCGTGGCGCCCCAGATCCCGAAGGCGGTACCGCGTTCCCGGCCGTGGAACTCCTGCGAGATGATCGCGAGCGAGACGGCGAACATCGCCGCGCCGCCGACTCCCTGCACGCCGCGCGCCACGATCAGCCAGAGCGGGGTGGTGGCCGCGCCGCAGAACACCGACGCCAGCGTGAAGAGCGCGATTCCGCCGAGGAAGACGCGCTTGCGCCCTCGGATGTCCCCGAGCGAGCCGGCGTTCAGCAGCGTCGCCGCGAGGGTAAGTGCGTACGCGTCCACGACCCATTGCAGGTCGGTGAAAGAGGTGTTCAGCTCCTTGTCGATGTTCGGCAGCGCGACGTTGACTACCGTGATGTCGAGGAGCAGCATGAACACCGCCACGCACACCACCGTGAGGACGCGCCACTTCCTCTCCATCAACTCCGCTCCACTTCGGGGAAACTAATCGAGAAGGAGTCGACTACGGCGCTACGAAAGGTCAGCAGGGATGGCGCTCACGCGGTTACTGGGGCGTCCGCAGGCGCGGACGGCCGATAGCGGTCCGGCAATGGCCCGGGTGATCGCCTTCGCCAACCAGAAGGGGGGCGTCGCGAAGACGACGACGACTCTCAACCTCGGCGTGGCGCTTACCGAGCAGGGGCTGCGGGTGCTCCTGGTCGACCTGGACCCGCAGGGCAACCTGACGATGTCGCAGGGGTGGAACCCCGACGAGATCGACCGCTCGATGTTCGACGTCCTCGTCCACCGGCTGCCGATTTCCGAGATCGTGCGCTCGAACGAGCTGGACGTCGCCGTCTCCTCGATCGACCTCGCGGGTGCCGAGCTCGCCCTCGCATCGATGATCGGGCGCGAGCGCGCGCTCGAGAAGGCGCTCATGCCCGTACGCGAGAACTACGACTACGTCCTCATCGACACGCCGCCGTCCCTCGGCCTGCTGACGATCAACGCGCTCGTCGCGGCCGACGGCGTGATCGTCCCCGTCCAGTGCGAGTACCTGTCGCTGCGCGGACTCGTCCAGCTCGAGAACACGCTCTCGATGATCCGCGAGAACCTCAACCCGAACGTCGGGATCCAGGGCATCCTTGCGACGATGTTCGACCGGAGACTCCTCCACTCGCGTGAGGCCGTCGAGATCCTGAAGGAGAACTTCGGCGATCTCCTCCTCAACACGAAGATCCGCAAGACGGTGCGCTACGCGGAGGCGCCGGTGAAGGGGCAGTCCATCTTCAAGTACGACCCGAGCGGCGAAGCCGCCTCCATGTACCGTGACCTGGCGAAGGAGGTGCTCGATGGCGCGTCGGCGCGCCAGCATGCGTGAGGGTCCGCTAGCGGAGCTCTTCCGGGCTACCGAAGCGGCACAGCAGCAGGCGGAGCAGCGCGGCGAGACCGAGCCGCAGCCGCCTGAGGACGCCGCAACCGCCGCTTCGGAAGCTCCGGCAGAACCGGACGAGCGGACGGTCGAGCACGTCCCGAGCTGGGAAGAGGCCGGCGTCGAGACGCCTGAGCCCGGACCGCCGGCGCCTTCGCCGGAGCCCACGCCGGTGCCACCGCCGCCCGACCCGACGCCGACGGAACCCGAGCTTCGCCCGGCCGACCTGCCGCCGGTCTCCCACTATCTCGAGCCTCTGCCCGAGTCGCCGGCGCGACTGCACCGCGCGACCCCCGACTCCGGCGCCTACCTCGCGGTGATCAAGGTCGTCGGCGTCGGCGGAGCGGGTCTCAACGCCGTCAACCGGATGATCGACGCCGGGATCAGCCAGGTCGAGTTCATCGCGGTCAACACCGACATCCAGGCGCTGCGGACGAGCGACGCGCCGGTCAAGATCCACATCGGCCGTGAGCTCACGCAGGGGCTCGGCTCGGGCGCCGACCCCGACGTCGGACGTCGCGCGGCCGACGAGGCGTACGACGAGCTGAAGCAGGAGTTGCGGGGCGCGGACATGGTCTTCGTCGCCGCCGGGGAGGGCGGAGGCACCGGCTCCGGAGCTGCGCCCATCGTCGCGCGGATCGCGCGCGAGCTCGGTGCGCTGACGGTCGGCATCGTCACCACGCCGTTCCGCTTCGAGGGTACGAAGCGGCGCAGCCAGGCCGAGCAGGGGATCGTGGACCTTCGGAGCGCCTGCGACACGACGATCGTGATCCCGAACGACCGGCTGCTCGAGGTGCTCGAGCGGTCGACGTCGATGCTCGACGCCTTCAAGGTGGCCGACGACGTCCTCCGCCAGGGCGTCCAGGGGATCTGCGACCTGATCACGATGCCCGGTCTGATCAACCTCGACTTCGCGGACGTGCGCACGATCATGTCCGACTCCGACACGGCCCTCATGGGAATCGGGTTCTCCTCTTCGACCAATGACGGGCGGGCGCGCGAGGCTGCGGAACGGGCATTGCGCTCTCCGCTGATCGACGCGGAGATCACCGGCGCCCGCGGCATCCTCCTCTCGATCGCGGGAGGCGACGACCTGACGCTGGTCGAGGTGAACGACGCCGCGGAGGTGATCCGTGCCGCCGCGACCGAGGACACGAACATCATCTTCGGCGCCACGATCGACGACCGGCTGAACGGCCAGGTCTGGGTGACCGTCGTGGCCACCGGCTTCGGCGCACGCGGCCGACGTCCGCGCGGGGACTTCGGGACGCCGCAGGCCGAGCAGCCGCGCCGGCCGTCGAGCGAGGGCGGAGATCTCGACGTGCCGTCCTTCCTGAAGACCTGAGCCGTTCTTTTCGGCCACGTCCCGGGGTCTGACCCCGAACCGGCGCGAGATGAGGCAGGATCCCGCTTGTGGAGCCGTATCTCGCCATCGCCTCGAAGCGTGACGAGCGCGCGTACGCCGACGCTCCTGTCCCTGCCGAGGTGAGGCGGCGGATCCTCGACGCCGGCCGGCTCTCGGGCAGCTCGAGGAACCGCCAGCGCTGGGAGTTCGTCGTCGTGTCGGGGGAGGCCCAGGACCGCCTGGCGGACGCGGTCTACGCGCCCGAGAACGTCCGCTCGACGCCGCTCGTCGTCGCGATCGTGGGCGAGGCCGGAGGCTTCGACGTCGGTCGCTGCTCGCAGAACATGATGCTCGCCGCGTGGGGCGAAGGCGTCGTCTCGTGCCCGAACGGTGTTCGCGACGCGGATGCCGCGGCCGAGATCTGCGGCGGCGAGGTGCGCGCGATTCTCTCCCTCGGCTATCCGTTGCGCCCGCGCACCCCGGCGAGCCACACCGCGGAGGAGTGGTCGTCGCGCGCGAATCGCAAGCCGCTGCCGGAGCTCGTCCGCGAGGTCTCGTAGCTCTGGCGGCACTTTGGGCTCGTGCCGGCGAAGGCGGCTATGAGGCTTTGGACGTCGACGTCGAAGGCGATTCGCACGACTCCCGCTCTACGTGCCCGTAGCTCGACCATTCCGTCTGGGCTGCGAGCCACGCAGCCGGTCGAGGCGTGCCAGTACGGCGACCAGCGCACCGCGACCAGGTACGTCCCGCCGCGCGAGACGCGAATGGTCAGACGCGACTCGCGGAACGCGCGCACGGTCGGCCGGCCCGGCCCCGTGATGATCGACCGCGCGTGTGGCACGGCGTAGATCGAGACCTCCCGGGTCGAGAAGATACGGACCAGGCCGGCGCGGCCACTGCGTACGAGTCGCGCCTCGGCGCGGGAGCTGTAATCCGGCGGCGCGCGCGTAAGTACGACGTAGGCGACGCCCAGACGCCGCAGCCAGCGGCGATACGGCACGGGGCCGAGCGGTTTGTCTCGGTAGAGAAGTGCGTCGAACGGAAAGTCGTCCTGGCGGAACCAGCCGCGTGCCAGCGGAATCCGTGCCGTCGCGAGGTAGTACGCGGGCCAGTGATCCGTCGTGTCGACCGCCTCGACGCGATAGCCGGGACGGAGATGGGCGTGGAGGTAGGCGACCGGAGCGCGCCAGACCGTTGGGGTGCGAGCTGATGTCCTGCGTCCCACGAGCCCAGCCCGCAGCGAGCGGGGTCACGTTCCACGTGAGCGCCAGCGCGAGAACGGCCACGGAGACCTTGACGGGACGCCAGCGGCGGAGCGCGAGGACGAGTAGGGCGAGCGGCACCGCCACGAAGCGCAGACGGGCGACGTTGTCGCCGAGCCCCGACGGGACGAGGTACGCGATCGCGATCGTGATCGCGTACGTCATGAAGACGAAGCGGAGCAGACGTGCCCGCTCGAGACGCAGTGTGCAGGCGATTCCGATCGCGCAGAAGAGGAGCGCCCCCGCCATCGACAGCGTCGGAAAGCTCTGCGCGCCGCCGAAGGGGAAGAGCCTCAGCAGTACCAGCTCTATGACCGCGGCAGCTCCGAGCCCGAGTGCCGGTACCGCACGCCCGCGCAGCGGGGCGCGCCGCGAAACCGCTACCCCGACGAGCACCACGGCGAGCAGGACGAGAGCGACCGGGCTCGCTGCGAGCACGACGAGCGTCAGCGCCGCCCCGATCCAGCGCCGCCTGGCCCGAAACGCGAGCAGGGCGTACAAGGCCAAGGTGACACCGAGCGCGAAGGGGTACTGGCCGGTGATCAGCACTCCCGCCCAGAACACCGCGAATGCGCGGATCGCCCAGCGCGCCGCGGATCCCCACTCCTGCTCGAGGAGCACGGCGAAGGCGCCGGCGGCGAGCGCGATCGAGAGCACGGCGAGGAGCCGGATCCCGAGCACCGCCGCGAGCGGGTAGTAGAGGACGCTGTAGTCGACGAACGCGTAGCGCCCGGCGTACCAGAAGTTGTCCCAGAGCGTGAGACCATGCCCGAGGAAGAGCGAGCGCTGATATTCGTGCGCAGCGAGGTCGACGCCGGGCGGCGCGAGCCACAAGAGCAGCGACGCCGCGGCCGTCGCGAGTCCCATGCAGAGGAGAGCCTCGCGCGGGACCGGCAGCCGCCGCCGCGACGCCCGCTCGGCGCCGTCGTAGGACACGTCGGCCATCCGCGACAGCGTACGCTCGCGGCATGAAAGGTGCGTTAGCAGCCGGGCACCCGCTCACCGCCGCGGCCGGGGCCGATGTCTTGCGGGCGGGCGGCAACGCCGTGGACGCCTGCATCGCGGCAGGGGCCGTCTCCTGGGTGTGCGAGAGCCCGCTCACGGGTCCGGGCGGCGGCGGCTTCCTTCTCGTCCACCGAGCGGCCGAGGCGCGCACGCGACTCCTGGACTTCTTCGTCGCCCTTCCAGAGCGGGCGGCCTCGCCCGAGGAGCTCGTCGGGCTCGTCGTCGACTACGGCGACTCGCAGCAGATCTTCTACACGGGCCCGATGTCCGTCGCCGTGCCCGGCGCCGCTCTCGGACTCTGGGAGGCTCACCTCCGCTGGGGATCGATGCCGTGGGCAGAGCTGATCGCCCCCGCGGCGCGACTGGCGCGCGAAGGCGTCGTCCTCAACGAGGCGCAGGCGTTTCTGCACCGGATCCTCGATCCGCTGCTGCGCTATTCGGCCGAGGGCGACGCGCTCTACGGGCCGGGACGAGCGCTCGAAGAGGGCGAGCGTCTCGTCATGCCGGAGCTCGCCGACACGCTCGAGCAGGTCGCGGTCGAGGGCGCCCCCTTCCTCTACCACGGGGAGTTCGCGGAGCGCTTAGCAGCCTATGTCCCGATCACGGTCGCCGATCTCGCCCGCTACGAGGTCCTCGAGCGCGACCCTCTTGCGGCCTCGTATCGAGGCGAGCCGCTCTGGACGTGTCCGCCGCCCTCGAGTGGCGGCCGCCTGCTCAGGGTCGGCCTGGAGACGCTCGGCGACGCGGAGCCGACGCCGCCGGCGATCGTCCGGGCGATGGAGGTGCAGGACGCCGCGCGCGCCGAGGCGCTCGGCGGCACGACGCACATCAGCGCCGTCGACCGCAACGGCGACGCGGCCTCGCTCTCCTGCTCCCTCGGCTCGTCGGGCGGCGTGGTCGTCCCCGGCACCGGCATCCAGCTCAACAACATGCTGGGGGAGTCGCATCTCGTCGGCGAAGAGCGCCCAGGCGAGCGGATGATGTCGCTGATGGCCCCGTCGGTGCTGTTCCGTGACGGTGCGCCGCGGCTCGTCCTCGGCTCAGCCGGCAGCACCCGCCTGCACGGCGCGATCCTCCAGGTGGTCGCAAACGTTGCGGCGCGCGGGCTCGGGGTCGAGGAGGCGGTCGCGGCCCCGCGACTCCATTTCGAGAAGGGCGTCGTGCACTGCGAGGACGCGGCGGTGGCCGACGAGCTGGAGGCTACGGGCTTTCCCGTCGTCCGCTGGCGGCAGCGGAACCTCTTCTTCGGCGGCGTCTCGGCGGTGGAGATCCGGGAGGACGGCTCTCTTGCCGCGGCCGGGGATCCGCGCCGGGGCGGCGCTGCCGTGGTGGTCGCTTGAGCTTGCTCAGGCGATCACCGGGGAGGGGGACTCGGGGGAACCGAGAGGTTCCCCCTTGCGGCGCGCGCCGGCTTCGCCGGTGCGCGCCGGGAAATCGGATGGTCGCTTGAGCTTGCTCAGGCGATCACCGGGGAGGGGGACTCGGGGGAACCGAGAGGTTCCCCCTTGCGGCGCGCCCCGGCTTCGCCGGTGCGCGTCGGGGAAGTCGGTGGTCGCTTGAGCTTTCTGATCCGCCACGCCGATCCGTCCGACGCCGAGCAGTTGACGCGGCTCGCCGACTCCGTGAGCGCCGAGCCGGAGGGCTGGCTGATCAGTGTCGCGGGGGAGTGGCGAAGTGCCGGCGACGAGCGCCGCTTCCTCAAGGCGCTGCGGCGCTACGCGCACGCGGCGGTCTTCGTGGCGGAGCGCGACGACGGGACGCTGGTCGGCCGCCTGTCGGTCGGGCGCGATCCTCACCCCGCGAGCACGCACGTCGCGGACGTCGGCTTGATGGTCGCGCTCGACGCGCGTCGGCAGGGGGTCGGCACGGCGCTCCTGCAGGCAGCAGTCGACTGGTCGCGGGGGGCCGGCGTCCGCAAGCTCGAGCTGCACGTCTTCCCGTGGAACGAGGCCGCGATCGCCCTCTACGACACGTTCGGCTTCGTGCGTGAGGGCTACCGCAAGCGGCACTACCGCCGGGGCGGCGAGTACGTCGACGCGATCCTGATGGCCTACGAAGTGGAGTAGGTCAGCTCGACCGGGACGCCGCCGGCGAGAGTCTGGAAGACGACGCAGTAGCGCTCGGTTCGCTCGAGGAGCTTGTCGAGCTCCTCCTGTGAGGCGTCGGAGGCGAGGTCGAAGCGGAGCCGGATCGCCGCGAAGCCCACGGGAGCCTCCCGGTCGACGCCGAGTGTCCCGCGGAAGTCGAGGTCGCCTTCGGCCTGGACGTCGCCCGAGACGTCGAGCTCCATCGAGGTGGCAACCGAACGGAGCGTGACGCCGGCGCACGCGACGAGCGCCTCGAGCAGCATGTCGCCGGAGCAGGCGAGCGCCCCGGTGCCGCCGGTGGCGGGATGGAGGCCCGCCTCGACGAGCACGCGGCCGGTTTCGACCTTGCAGGCGATCTGCTCGGAGTCGAGCACCCCGTCGGCGCGTAGCGTGATCAAGGGCGGCTCCGGGCTCCTCGCGGTAGCGGTCCTTGAGCGGCTTCTGCACCGCCTGCAGCTCGGCCCGGTCCACGCACGCATCCTAGGGGCCGCGTGAACGGCTGCGACGAAGTCTCCCGCGCCTGTTTGTCCTCTCTACGATCCTGCGCGTTACGTTCACCGTCACGAACATCAAGGACGATCTCGAGGACCTGGGCTCGAATTTCGACGGCGCGCCCGATCTGGAGTTCCGTGCTGCGACCAAGGCACTGAAGCTCGAGGACTGCGCTCTGAGCTACCAGCGCGTCCCGCCCGGCTATCGCTTTCCGTACGGCCACACGCACGCCACGCAAGAGGAGGTGTACGTGGTCGTGCGGGGGAGCGGGCGGATGAAAGTCGACGACGAGATCGTCGACCTGAGGGAATGGGACGCGGTGCGCGTCCCGCCCGGTATGTGGCGAGGCTACGAGGCCGGGCCGGACGGCCTCGAGATCCTCGTCGTCGGCGCGTCGAATCTCGGCGACGATCCGCGCGGAGACGTCGACGGCCGGCGCGACTGGTGGGCCGACTAGCCGCTGGATTCATGCCGCCGGGATGAGGCCTCGACCACCGCGGCGTTCGTAGCGTTGGCCTCCTCCTCGGAAAGGGCGAGCGGTGAACGCGCAGCTTGAGCAAGCCGAGCGCGGAGTTCTCGGCTGGATCGATCGCGACATCACGGGTCCGATGGCGGACTTTCAGGATCCGGAGCAGGAATGGCGCCGGCTGTTCTCGGAGTTCTACGGGACCTTCCTGCTCGTGCTCGTCGCGGCGGGCGGCGGGATGATGAGCCAGGCCTTCCCGGGCACGATCACACGCTCGGCCGCTGTGGTGGCACCGGGGTTGATGGTGATGGGGATCATCATGTTCATGGGCAAGGTGTCCGGGGCGCATCTGAACCCGGCCGTCAGCGTCGCCTTCTCGCTGCGCGGCGACTTCCCGTGGAGGCGAGTTCCCGGCTACGTCATCGTGCAGCTGGCAGGTGCGACGGCGGCGGCGCTCTTCCTGCGCGGGGTGATCAAGGTCTCGGCGAAGTACGGCTCGAACTACCCGGCGCACGGCTACTCGAGCTGGCAGGCGATGCTGATGGAGGCAGTGCTCACGCTTGGGCTCGTGAGTGTGATCCTGGGAACCGCCGCCGGCGCCCAGAACATCGGGATCTTCGGAGCGCTCGGCGTCGGCGGCTACATCGCTCTCGCAGGTCTTTGGGGCAGCCCGATCTCCGGAACGTCCATGAACCCGGCCCGCACGTTCGGGCCCGATCTGGTCGGGACGACGTTCTCCGACTACTGGGTCTACGTCGTCGGCCCGCTCCTGGGGGCGGTGTTGGCAGTCGGCATTTCCTACGTTCTCCGAGGTTCGGGCGGCGGCATCTCTGGCTCCGCTGCGGCGCAGGGCGCTCTCTACACCGAGGCCAGGAGACCGGACCAGGCCTGAGGGCTGATCCTGCGTCACGGCTCTCCCCGTGCCCGCCTTGTACGCATTCTGTGTGGACACCTAACCACTCGGGTCTACAGCCGTCCGAGCCTGTGTCTAAGGAGATTCGTGATGAGCGGCGACGAGACGGTGAGAGTCGAGAAGTTCAAGATCGAGCGCTTCATGGCGCTCGGCCTCGGCCGCTACGCGGCCATCAGGGCGGTGGAAGACGCGGTCGACTGTCACGCGGTCGAGGCGCTGCTCGAGACGGGCTGCACGCTCGCCGCCGCGCTCGCAATCTCGCGTTGACCCGCCGAACGCGGCGGCTAGCTGCGAGTTCGCCCTAACTGTGGATCCTGGCGTGCTGCGGCTCGGCGTGGTGGGACAATGACCATCGTGAGCCACATGGCAGACATGGCAAGGCATGCCGGCAATCTCTACCGGCGACTGCTGAGGAAGCCGACCAGGCCGATCGAGAAGCTCGAAGCCGAGGCCCGGCACCTTCACGACGTCGAGCAGCGCGGCGAATCAGGCGTGACGCCGTTCATCGCGATCGGCGGTCTGATCCTCTTTCTCTTGCCGATCGTTCTCTTCATGCTGGGAGTGGCGTTCGCCGCGTATTACCTCGCTGCCTGAGCCTCACCGGCCGGCGTTCCGGAATGACCCCTGAAGGAACGGCCGGATCGGGACGATCGCGCAGCCCATGCGTACCCTGGACGCGTGATCGAGGTCTCCTGCGAAGCATGCGGTTGGGTCGCGATTACGAGCCAGCCCGTGAACGACGTCTGGCGTGAGCACGAGGCGGGGTGTCCCGCCATCGGCGGTGCCGTTCGCCACCTTCCGGATCTGCCGCCGCTGCCGCGCCTCCTGCCGCCGGTGAACCTATGCCGTCACCGGCCCGTGCAGCGTCAGATCGCCGTGACTCCCGCGGGCGTGAAGAAGTACGCGGTCATGTGTGAGCTTTGCGGTCGCCTCGTCGGCTGACCGCCCGCTGGTGACCGACGCCGGCGAACGTCCGGGCTGCTGTCCCGGATCGCACCGCTAGCCCTCGGCGAGGCCAGTGTTCCGGAATGACCACTGAGCGTCGCTTAGTCCGGAGCGAGGCCCGTGGCGGCCTGTGTTCGGGAATGACCCTGAGGCCGTGCCTCCGATTCCGATCTGAGTATCAGCCGCCGAGCCGTGATGCGACGGCGACCAAATCCACGACAAACAGTGCAGCGACGGCGAGCGCGATCCAGACGGACACCCCCACCCACTCGTCGTGGCCGCGCGAGACGTCCCGAAGCCGCCAGAGGGCGACGACGCAGAAGTAGGCAGCGAACGCGCCTGCGAGGGCCACACCGATGTGATCGGGGTCGATGCTCTGGCCCGGAGGTTGATCTTCAAGCCGCGCGGCCGACCAACTAACGAACCCGGCCAGTGCTACGAGCATGGCTGCAAGTCCGATGGAGATTCGACGGCTAGTCACTGACGACGCTAATTCTGACGAGCCGTGCGATCCCCGTCGAGCTCGGCCAGACGAATCAATCCTCGGCTAGGCCAGTGTTCCGGAATGGCCCCTGAGCGTCGTAGAGAAAGAGCCCTTCCCGCATCACGTCCTTGTCGCGAGCTCATCGACGTCGTCGCCTCGCTAGGTCTGAATCCGTCCTTACGCCTCACGCCTCGCTAGCGCCTAGCGACCCAGATTCCCGTGCCGGCGGCTCCTACCGCTGCGGTGGCGCCCAGCACCGTCCACCCCAACCCGTGGTTCGGCTGCACCGCGGACAGGGCGACGACGAGTGCCGCGACGGCCAGGCCGCCGAGTGCGAGCGCCGTGACCGCCGCGCCTCGGCGCCACGCCAGTTGCTCCTCGGAGCCGATCACCCACCGCTCGTCGACCGACCATGCCGTCAGCTCGCCCGAGAGCAGCAGGAGTACGGCCACGAGGGGGGCGCTCGCGTCGGCCCCGCCTCCCGCGGCGGCCACGGCGGCGACGTACGTGCCGCCGGCGAGGAAGAGCGCAGCGCCGAAGCCGCGACCGCCGAAGAGAAGCGCCACCAGGAGCAGCACGATCCCGAGCGCGGCGCCCGGAAGGAACGCGGCGACCGGGGAGGGGGCCCGCGTGAGCGCGTCGGCGAGAACGCCTCCGTAGGCGGCGACCGCTCCGACGGCGAGTACTACGCGGGCCGGGCGAGGTGCCTGAATGCGTTCACCTCCTCGAGAGGGACGGCGAGGGGCATGTCCTCGTGCCAAGTCACGACGGGCACGCCGACCTGCTCGTAACGCCACCGGAGCGCCTCCCGAGAGAGCCGCCACAACCTGTACGCGAGCTCGACGGACGAGCCGGACTTCGGAACGACCATGTCGAGCGGGGATACCTCGACCACGATCAGGTCGTAGCCTCGCGCACGCAGGTCGAGCAGCGCTGCGGCGGTGCGGTTGTCGAGCAACGGTGTGATCGCGAGCACGAGCGCCTTCGGGGGAAGCGTCCGCGGCGGCAGCACGTCGACGCCACGCAGCGCGTAGCTGGCCACGATCTGGCTCGTCAGCAGCGCGTCGACGATGGCGTACAGCTGCCGCGTGCCCGTCGCCGGCACGAACCAGGAGAGGAAGCCGCCGAAACCCACGAGCCCCACGCGATCCTTCCGCTGCAGGTAGCCGTGGGCGAGCGTCGCGGCTGCGCGCACGGCGCGGTCATTCGTGCTCCGTCCCTCGACGCGCACCTCGGCGAACGTGTCGAGGAAGAGAACCACGTCGGTGTTCTGCTCGAGATGTTGCTCGTTCACCCAGACCGCGCCGCGGAGGGCGGTCGCGCGCCAGTTGACCCGGCGAAGCCGGTCTCCCGGCTGCCGCTCGCGGAGGTCGGCGAACTCGATTCCCTCGCCGCGGGCTCTCGAGACCTGGTTCCCGGCGAAGACCTGCGTCTCGAGCGGCGCGACGAGCGAGCGAAGCGTCTCCTCCCTCGGATAGACGCGCAGCCGTTGCGGCTCGGCCGCGCTGCCCTCCCAGGAGCGAAAGCCGAGCACGTCGTGCGCGCGGACGAGCAGCGGGCCGACCGCGAACGCTCCCCAGCGGTCGCACCGCAGCTTCAGCTCGAGCGTCCGCTCCTCGCCCGCGCCGAGGCGGATCGCCCGCGCAGGCCCGTCCTCGGTGCTCACCTCGGGCGGCAGCGGCACGACCAGCTCCAGGCGATCGACGCCGCCCGAGGAGGAGAGCTCGATCGTCGCCGTCACCTCGTCGCTTTCGAGCGATCGCTCGCGGTCGAGGGTCAGCCGGGCCGAGATCTGCGGCTCCCGCCCGGCGACCGCGGCGACCAGCGCGAGCAGGAACGGAGCGGCAAGCGCGACCGGCTCGACCCGACCGAGCGCAAGCGCTGCGACGAGCCCTGCCGCCGCGAGCGCGGCGTAGCCGGGGAGCCGCCACGAGATGTGGCCGATCACGCTTCGGCGACGCGCACGGCGTCTTCAGCAGGCGGCGTCGGAACCGTCTCGAGCGCCTCTGCGACGACGTCCTCGGCGCGCAGCCGCTGCACCCAGAGCTCCGGCCGCACCATCAGCCTGTGCGCGAGCGCCGGCACCGCGACCGCCTTCACGTCCTCGGGAGTGACGAAGTCACGTCCTGAGAGCGCGGCCTTCGCGCGCGCCAGCTTGACGAGGGCGATGCTGCCGCGCGGGCTCGCCCCGACCGCGAGTCGCTGCGACTCGCGCGTCGCCGTCACGAGGTCGACGACGTAGCCCTCGATCGCGGCGGAGACGTGCACCTGCTCGAGCGCCCGCTGCATCTCCATGAGCGTTGCCCCGTCCACCACCGGCTTCAGCTCGACGTCGTCGACGCCACGTTCGAGACGCCGATCGAGCATCTCGATCTCGTCGTCGCGGCTCGGATAGCCGATCGAGATGCGCACGAGGAACCGATCGAGCTGCGCCTCGGGCAGCGGGTACGTCCCCTCGTACTCGATCGGGTTCTGCGTCGCGAGGACGAGGAACGGCGGCTCGAGCCGGTGCGTCGTGTTCTCGATCGTCACCTGCCGCTCCTGCATCGCCTCGAGCAGTGCGGCCTGCGTCTTCGGCGGGGCGCGGTTGATCTCGTCGGCCAGGAGGAGGTTGGCGAAGATCGGGCCGGGGCGGAAGACGAATTCGGTCGTCCGCTGGTCGAAGATCTGCGAACCGGTCACGTCGCCCGGCATGAGGTCGGGCGTGAACTGGATGCGGGCGAAGCGGGTGGAGGTCGCCTGCGCGAACGAGCGCGCGATCAGCGTCTTGGCCAGCCCCGGGTAGTCCTCGAGCAGCACGTGACCGTCGCTCAGCAGGGCGAGCAGGATCAACTCGAGCGGGCCGCGCTTGCCGACCACGGCCTTCTCGACCTCGGCGAGGATCGTCTCGGCGCGCCGGCGGAGCTCGGCGAGCGCGGTCACAGTGCTTCCACCCGCTCGATCACGGCTGCGATCCGCTCGCGTGGTATGCCCGGCCCGTGCCGGTCGTCGGGCTCGGGCCGGTCTGGACGCAGCAGCTCCCAGACGTCCTCGCCGAGCAGAGAGCGCGCCAACTCGGGCCGGCGCTCGAGCTCGATCCCGTGCCGGGCGGCGAGCCGCGCCGACGCCGCCGCCCTCAGCAGCGGCAGAAGCCGCCGGTGGGCGTGATCGGCATCGACGGATCCGAGCACGATCTCGCGGTCCATCCGCAGGAGCTCCTCCGGCAGCGAGGTCGCCGGCCTGCGGCCGCGCAGGGCCTCCTCGAAGCGGCGGGAGGACTCCGGTCCATCGTGCTCGCGGGAGCGCCGGACGAGCGCGACGAGGACGAGCGCCGCCACGATGACGACCCAGATCGCCAGCGCGCGCGACGTCGAGAGCTTGGGGATCGCGAGCAGGCCGACGAGTGCGACGGCCGCCACGACCGCGGTCCTCACGAGGCTCCCCGCAAACCTCACGCCGGAATCAGCTCCGACGCGCGGAGCTCGTCGCGCACCGCGACGAGTGCGTCGACCGCGTCGTCCCTCATCGACGGCTCCGGCTCATGGTGGCTGAACCTAGCCCATTCGAAGAGGTCGGTCAGCCGGCGGACTGCCTCGGCGCTCGTGTCGAGTGAGAGGAGGGCGCGTTCGAGGTATTCGAGAGGGGCCTCCGCCGGGTCCCGTGGAATCCCGGCGACAGCGAGGGCGGTCTCCATCCGGGCGTAGGCCGCGATGATCGCGCGGCGCAGGTCGGGGTCGTTGCGCAGGTCGTCGAGCGACTCGTCGAGCGCCGCAGCGAGGACTTCAGGAGCGATGTCGTGCGTGCGCGGATCCGGCCGAGAGCGCTTCACGGCGACTACCACCGCCACGGCGACGACGAGGAGGAGACTCAGAATGACCACGAGCTCGACCCACTGGAATTGAAGCGAACCCGTCCCAGCGCGGTGGTGCACCTGCTGGTCCTGCCCCGGCGGGAGCCGGCCGGTTCCGGTCTGCTGGGGGCTGTGCAGATGGAAGTGGAGGTGCGGCAGGATGAGCACTTCGAGAACGGCGAGAACGGCGTAGATGACGAACACGCGGAGCATGCTCTGCCAAAAAGGACGTGGCTTCTTGCCGCGCCGGCGGATGAGCATCGCCGCCACCACCCCGCCGAGCAGGAGCGGCACGGCGAGGATGACGATCGTCGTGTACAGGTAGTCCCAGAACGAGCCCGGCAAGCCGCCGTGGCCGCCGGCGCCCGAGCCGAGTGGGTGTCCGCCGGCCACGATCGCGACGACGGCGAGCAGGAGCGCGACCACCACCGCGAGCGGGACGATGCGACGCCGAAGCACGCTCGGAGTGTCGCAGCGCGGCGGAACCGCTGTCCGCCGGGGCGGGCAGTACGATCGACTCCCCGTGCCCGAAGCGCCCTTCGTCCACCTCCACGTCCACTCCGAGTACTCGATCCTCGACGGCGCCTGCCGGATCCCGGATCTCGCGAAGCGCGCCGCCGAGCTCGAGATGCCGGCCGTGTCGCTCACCGACCACGGCTCGCTCGCCGGCGCGATCGACCTCTACAAGGCCGCGCGAAACGAGGGCGTCAAGCCGGTGCTGGGCTGCGAGGTCTACGTCACCGACGACCGGCACGTCCAGCAGAAGGGGCAGGCCCACCTCACGCTCCTCGCCGAGACGAACGAGGGCTACGGGAACCTGATCAGGCTCTCCTCGCTCGGCTACCTCGAGGGCTACTACTACAAGCCGCGCGTCGACTGGGAGCTGCTCGAGACCCACGGCGCGGGCCTGATCGCGCTTTCGGGCTGCCTCTCGGGCCGCGTCTGCAAGGCGCTCGAAGAGAACCGTGGCACGGATGCCGAGGCCGAGCTCGACCGCCTCGAGCAGATCTTCGGCCGCGAGCGCGTCTACGTCGAGCTGCAGAACGCGCACCTCGAAGTGCAGCAGCGGATCAACCCCGAGCTCGTCGCGCTCGCCGAGAAGCGCGGACTGCCGACGGTCGCGACCGGCGACGTCCACTACCTCCGGCACGAGGACGCGCGCGCCCACGAGGCCTTGCTCTGCATCCAGTCGGGCGACTCCCTCAGGAACCCGAACCACTGGAAGTTCGAGACCGATCACTTCTACTTCAAGACGCCCGAGGAGATGGCCGCCGACTTTCCCGGCCGAGACGACGCCCTGCGGCGGACTCTCGAGGTCGCCGAGCGTTGCAATGTCGAGATCGAGCTCGGGCAGATCCTGCTGCCGCACTTCGACACGCCCGAAGGTCGAGACGCGTTCGAGTACCTCGTCGAGCTCGTCGAGGCCGGCGCCGCGAAACGCTACGACACCGTCACGCCGGAGCTGCGCGAGCGCCTCCAGTTCGAGCTGAAGACGATCAGAGAGATGGGCTTCAGCGACTACTTCCTGATCGTGGCCGACCTCATCGGGTTCGCCCGCCGGAACGGGGTCAGCGTCGGACCGGGGCGCGGCTCGTCCGCGGGAAGCCTCGTCGCCTACTGCCTCGAGATCACCGACGTCGACCCGATCGCGTACGGCCTGCTGTTCGAGCGCATGCTCAATCCGGGTCGCAAGTCAATGCCGGACATGGATCTCGACTTCGCCGTGGAGGGCCGGGAGCGCGTCATCAACTACGCGCGTGAGAAATACGGCCGCGACCGTGTCGCCCAGATCATCACCTTCGGGACGATGGCTGCCCGCGCCGCCGTCCGCGACGCCGGCCGCGTCCTCGAGCACCCGTACGGCGTCGTCGACCGCATCGCGAAGCTCATCCCCGAAGGGCCGGGTCAGACGCTCGCGGAGTGCCTGAAGCCGGGCGCCGAGCTGAAGCAGGCTTACGAATCGGATCCGGCCGCGAAGGAGATCGTCGACCTCGCCCGCCCGCTCGAGGGCCTGACCCGCCAGGACGGGATCCACGCGGCCGCGGTCGTGATCGGTTCCGAGCCGCTCGTGAACGTCGTCCCTCTTCAGCAGAAGGGCGCCGACCAGGAAGTCGTGACGCAGTTCTCCGGCACGGTGATCGAGGCGATCGGGCTACTCAAGATCGACTTCCTCGGCCTCCGCAACCTCGACGTGATCGAGAAAGCGTGTCAACTCGCCGGCGTCGACATCTCGACGATCGCGCTCGACGACCGCCGGACGTACGAGATGCTGGCGCGCGGGGAGGCGATCGGCGTCTTCCAGTTCGAGGGCTCCGGGATGCGCGAGGCGCTGCGACAGATCAAGCCCACCGTTTTCGACGACCTGATCGCGATCGGCGCGCTCTACCGGCCCGGTCCGATGGCGTACATCCCGGTCTACGCGCGCCGCAAGAACGGCCGGGAGCCCGTCACCTACCCGGACGAGCGGCTGAAGCCGATCACCGCCTCCACCTACGGCATCTGCATCTACCAGGAGCAGTACATGGAGATCGCGAAGCAGATCGCCGGTTTCTCGCCCGCCGAGGCCGACGATCTGCGCAAGGCGATCGGCAAGAAGATCCACTCGCTCATGGCGTCCCTCAAGAGCAAGTTCCTCGAGGGGTGCGCCGCGAGTGGCACCGCGGCGGGGGTCGCCCAGCAGCTCTGGGCGGACATGGAGCAGGCGCAGGACTACTCGTTCAACAAGTCGCACGCCGCCTGTTACGCGCTCATCTCCTACCGCACGGCCTGGCTCCGCGCGAACCACCCGCGCGCGTACATGGCGGCGCTCATCTCCTCGGTGATGAACACGAAGGACAAGGTGCCGTTCTACGTCGCCGCCTGCGACGAGCTCGAGATCGAGGTGCTGCCGCCCGACGTGAACGAGTCGCAGGTCGACTTCGCGGTCGTCGAGGGGAAGATCCGCTTCGGTCTCAACGCGGTCAAGAACGTCGGCGAGGCGACGTGCCGCGCGATCGTCGCCGCGCGCGAGGAGGGCGGGCCGTTCGCTTCGATCTGGGACTTCACCGAGCGCGTCGACCCCTCGGTGGCGAACAAGCGCTCCCTCGAGTCGCTCGTCTCGAGCGGCGCGCTCGACTCCACGCGGGCGTCGCGCAAGGGGATGCTCCACGTGCTCGAGGACGCGCTCTCGTACGGCCAGAGGCAGCAGCAGGATCGGCTCCTCGGCCAGGCCTCGATCTTCGACCTCGGCGACTCGCCGGTGACGTCGCGCCACCACGCCACCATCCCGGACGGCGAGTTCGAGAAGGCCGAGCTTCTGCGGATGGAGAAAGAGAGCCTCGGCCTCTACGTCTCGGAGCATCCGCTCAACGCGATCCGCGACCAGCTACGGCGGCGCACCGACTGCACGCTCGTCGAGCTCGAGCGGCGACGCGAAGGCGAAACCGTCCTCGCCGGCGGCATCGTCGCCGGGGTGCGGACGACCACGACGAAGAAGGGCGAGCCGATGGCGTTCGTCCAGCTCGAGGACGTAACCGGCTCGGTCGAGGCAATCGTCTTCAACTCCACGTACGCGGCCGCACGCGACCTGCTCGTCGAGGACGCCGTCCTCGTCGTCAAGGGCCGCATCGACCACAAGCAGCAGGGCGAGACGAAGCTCGTCGCCCTCGAGGTGACGGCGTTCGAGGCGACGCCGGAACGGCGAGAGGTGCGTCTCAAGGTGGACGGCCGGATCGCCCCGGCCGGCTTGATCCGCGAGCTCGGCACGGTCGTCCAGCAGTTCCCCGGCGAGGCTCTCGTCTATGTCGACGTCGTCACGTCCTACGGCGAGAAGAAGCTGGAGCTCGGAGACCTCCACCGCGTGAACCCGGTTCCGGACTTCTTTGCCGAGGTTCGGAGCCTCCTGGGCGCGGCCGCCGTTCAATGACCGGATAGTCCGGCGAAGATCCCCCCGGAGGGGGAGATCCAATCGCCGAAACTTCCCGAAAGTGTGAGCGGAACCTGCGGATGCCTGCGGAAAACGTCATCGAGGTCGTCGAGACCGAGCTGGAGCGCGTCGAGCGCTGGCGCACCAGCGAGCTGATGCGCGTCGGCTTCCCGGGCGACGACGCCGTCGCACTCGCCGCTCGGATGGACGTCGACCTCCACCAGGCGATCGAGCTCGTCGAGCGCGGTTGCCCGCCCGATCTCGCGATCCGGATCCTGAGGTAGCTCACGCAGCAGCGCTCGCCGCGTGCGGGCACAATGCGGCGTGGTGACCGGCGTCGTCCTCGGCTTTATCCCCTCGCCGTCGAGCGGCACATTCAGCCTCGGGCCGCTGACGCTGCACATGTACGGGGTGATGCTGCTGCTGGGCATCGCCGCGTGCATCTGGCTCACCGGCAAGCGCTGGGTGAGTTGGGGAGGCGACTGGGACCTCGTCTTCCGGGTCGCGCTGTGGGGCGTCATCGCCGGGGTCGTCGGCGCGCGTCTCTACCACGACCTCACGAGCTGGAACCAGGATCCCGCCATCCACGCCCACTGGTGGGGCTTCGCGGCCGTCTGGGAGGGCGGTCTCGGCATCTGGGGAGCGATCCCGTTCGGCGTCCTCGCGGGCGCATGGGTGGTGCACCGCTCCGGCAACAGCGTCACGCTGATGATGGACGCGGTCGCGCCGGGACTCCTGCTCGCGCAGGGCATCGGCCGCTGGGGGAACTACTGGAACCAGGAGCTCTACGGCAGGCCGACCAGCCTTCCGTGGGGGCTGCGCATCGACCAGGCGCACCAGACCGGGATCCAGGCGAAGTACCAGTCCCAGGGGAACTTCGGCTACTACCAGCCGACCTTCCTCTACGAGTTCATCTGGGATCTGATCGGTGTCGGCGTCCTGCTCTGGGTCGACCGGCGCTTCACGATCCGGCGGCCGGCGCTGTTCGCCCTCTACGTCGCCTGGTACACGACGTTCCGCACGTTCGAGGAGATCCTGCGCATCGACCCGTCCAACTACTTCCTCCACGAACGGGTCAACTTCTGGGTCTCGCTCGGGATCTGGGTGCTGTCGGTCGGGTTCTTCATCTGGTGGCAGTTCTTCCACAACCCGTCCGAGAAATCCGAGAAGCCGGAGCAGAAGAAGCCGCGGGCCGTGCCGACGGGGCCGCGCATGGCAGTCCCGAAGAGCCGCGTCCGGTAACGCCTCTACTGTCCGTCGTGTGATCGTGCGGGAGCTCGAGCTCGACCTCGACGCGTTCGAGGGGCCGTTCGACCTGCTGCTCGCGCTCGTCCTCAAGGAGGAGCTCGACCTGCGCGACGTCGACCTGGCCGGGATCGTCACGGCCTTCCTCGACCGGCTGGCGCAGCGCGAGGAGCTCGACCTCGAGGCATGCGGCGAGTTCCTCGTCCTCATCGCCGCGCTTCTCGAGCTCAAGGCCCGCGCGCTCTTCCCCGAAGAGGCCGCCGAGCTCGCGGAGCTCGAGCCCGAGGAGGCGGCCGAGGAGCTCGCGCGCCGGCTCGCCGAGTACCGGCGCGCGAAGGAGGCCGCTGCCTGGCTGCGCGAGCGCCTGGTCTCCGAGGGCGACCGCTACTTCCGCGTCGGCCCGGCGCCCCTCGCGCCGAAGGTGGAGACGCCGCTCGCGCCGCAGGATCCCGGCGCGCTGGCCGAGGTCCTCCGGTTCCTTGCACAGGATCCGCCCGACGTCTCGCTCTCGCACATGGCGCTGCGCTTCCCACCCGTGTCGCAGTTCCTCGAGCGCTTTCGCGCCGTGCTCGGGAGGCGCTCGCGCTTCGACTTCGAGTCGGAGGTCGCGGAGCTGACGCGGCTCGAGCAGGCGTCGGCCTTCCTCGCGCTGCTCGAGCTGCGCCGGGCGGGAGAGCTGGCTATCGAGCAGGCGGCGCCGTTCGCACCGATCCGCGTGCTGAGGCTGGAAGCGTCGCAGGAGAACCCCGTCGAAGAAGAAAGGACCGCACCATGGACCGTCCGCTCCGCCTGATTGCCGGCAACTTTGAGGGCAGTGACCCGCTCGACCGGCTCGCGCGCACGCTCGAGGCGCTGCTCGTCGTCGCCTCGGCGCCGCTATCGGTGGAGGAGCTCGCGGCCGCCGCCGACGACGACACGGAGAGCGTCGAAGAGGCCTTGCGGCTCGTCGGGGAGCGCTTCGCAGAGGAGCGCAGCGGGATCGTGCTCGAGCACGTTGCTGGCGGCTGGGCGTTCCGGGCCGGGCGGGACGAGGCTGCCGCGTGTGCACGCCTGTTCGAGCGTCCGGCGCAGCGGAACCTCTCCCAGGCGGCGCTCGAGACGCTCGCGATCGTCGCGTACCTCGGCCCGTGCTCGCGGCCGGACATCGCGCGGATCCGCGGCGTCGCCGCCGACTCGGCCGTCGCGAACCTGCTCGAGCGGGGCCTGATCGCGGAGGCCGGCCGCGACAACGGAGGCGGCGGAGCAGTCCGCTATCGCACGACGCCGCTCTTCGAGCGGGTCTTCGGCCTCGAGAGCCTCTCCGAGCTGCCACGGCTCGACGACGTGGGCGGCGACGAGGCCGAGATCCGCGACCGCCTGCACGCGGTTGCAGAGAAGCGCTCAGCCTAGTCCGCAGGAGACACGTCCCGGTAACTGTTACCGAGGCAGGGTGAAAACGGACACGTCTGTCGACCGTCCGTCGACCGCCGGCCGCGTGATGTCGGCCTCGCGTCCACTGCGGACCTGTCTTGGTATCTGATACCGAGAGAGGTCCAGTCAGGGCTACCGGACGTGGCCGGAAGAGTCGGCTCTCAGAGCTTCTTGATGATGTCTTCCGCTTCGTCGCGGGTGAAGGCCCGTAGCGTCTCGGTCTGCTCGGCGCCGTGGTGGCTGAGTTTTGTGACGATCTCGAGAGCCGTGTCGTCGTCGGGAGCCTCGAAGACCTCGACCACGTCGTAGCGGCCGAGCGTCACCCAGACGCCGACGAGCTTTCCGCCGGCCTCCTCGATCTCGCGCTCGCCGTCCTCGATCCGGTCGCGCCAGGCGGGCAAGCCCATCCGCCCCTGGGAAGTCCAGCGGATGAGCGAGATGTAGTGCGGCACGGCCGTATCTTCTCATCATGCGATTGAACGCGTTCCTCTCCCGCGCGGGAGTCGCCTCGCGCAGGCGCGCCGACGAGCTGATCAAGGCTGGGCGGGTGACGGTCAACGGCGAGCCTGGGGAGCTGAACACCTTGGTGGGTGCGCACGACCGCGTCGAGGTCGACGGGGAAGAGGTGACAGGGCAGCGGCTCCGGTACGTCCTCCTCAACAAGCCGGCCGGCGTCCTCAGCACCGCGCGCGACCCACAAGGAAGGCCGACGGTCGTCGAGCTCGTGCCGGACGAGCCTCGCGTCGTCCCGGTGGGACGGCTCGATGCGGACACGACGGGAGCGCTCCTGCTCACGAACGACGGGCCACTCGCGCACCGGCTCGCCCATCCGCGCTACGGCGTCGAGAAGACGTACGTCGCCGAGATCGAGGGAGACGTTGGGGAGGACGCACTGCAGCGGCTGCGCGAGGGCCTCGAGCTCGACGACGGCCGGACCGCTCCCGCGCGGGCACGCCGTCTCGGCCCGGGCCGTGTCGAGCTCGTCCTTCACGAGGGACGCAAGCACCAGGTGAAGCGGATGCTCGCGGAGGTCGGCCATCCGGTCAAGCGGCTGCATCGCAGTGCGTACGCGGGTCTGACGCTCGAAGGGCTCGAGCCGGCTCGGTCACGGGAGCTCGAGCCTGCCGAAGTGGAGCAGCTGCGGCGCGCGGTGAACACGGCGTAACAGTGGCGTGACTAAGCCGCGTTCTCTGTGGCGAGCTCCGGGGCAGACCTAGTAGCGTCGGCGCGTCTCAGTGACCAATCGAGGGGGAGGTAAATGAGAAGGGGAATGCGCAAAGCCGCACTCGCGGCCTGCATCGTGGCCGTGCTCGTCGCGGCGGCCGTCACCGCGACATTGGGTGCCGCGGCACCCAACGCCGCTGCAAAGGACACGACGGCCGCTTCGTCGTGTCACCTCGGAAACGGCGTCAAGCACGTCGTCGAGATCCTGTTCGACAACACGCACTACAACCGGGACAACCCGAACGTGCTGTCGGACCTCGAGCAGATGCCGGCCCTCAAGAACTTCATCACCGACAACGGCACGCTGCTCTCGAACATGCATACGCCGCTGATCGCTCACACGGCCGATGACTCGCTCACGGGGTATACCGGCCTCTACGGCGATCGGCACGGGCAGGGATTGACGAACACCTACGAGACGTACCAGCCGAACGGCTCGGTCGTCCCGCACTCGTCGTTCGCCTACTGGACGAGCTCGTACGCCGGCGCCCAGTTCCCGAATATGCCGTACTCGCCGAACGTGCCCGCCGCCGGCTCGCCGCCCTCCACGCCGCCGGCGCCCTGGGTGCCGTTCACGCGTGCGGGCTGCAACGTCGGCGACGTCTCGACTGCCAACATGGTGCTCGAGAACACGAACCCGGACCTGGCGAACTTCTTCGGACCGAACTCGCCGGAGGTGCAACAGCTCAACGCCGACTCGGATTCGTTCAAGCAACAGGAGACGAACGACTACATCGGTCTCGGCGTCCACTGCGCGCAGGGAGCCTCGTTCTGCGGCGACGCGCAGGCGGTCAAGTTCGGTCAGACCACCCAGTCGCCCACCGCGGTTACGGACAAGCTCCCGGACGAGCCGGACGGTTACAACGGCTTCCAGGCGCTCTTCGGGTCGAAGTACCTGACGCCGCAGCTCTCCGCCGCCGCGAACTCGGGCGGCAACCGCGTCGTCAACGGCAACAGCTATCCGGTCTTCGACGCGCAGGGGAACCTGACCGACCTGAACGGCAACACGATGCGCGGGAACTTCAAGACGCCGTCGGTCAACGCCTTCACGCCGGGCTTCCCGGGCTTCGGCCCGATCAGCGCGCCGCAGACGCTCGCCTACACCGCGGACATGCTGGAGACCGGCGTGCCCGTGGTCTACGGCTACATCTCGGACGCACACGAGAGGAAGGGACAGGGGCCGACGCCGCAGTCGGGCTGCACCAACCCGAGCACCAGCAGCACCGCCGCCCAGGGGCCTGCGGACCCGTGCTACAAGGCCACCCTGGCGTCGTACAACGCCGCGTTCGCAAAGTTCTTCCAGCGGCTCGCCGACGACGGCATCAACCCTTCGAATACCGTGTTCATGTTCAGCGCCGAGGAGGGTGACCACTTCGCCGGCGCCAACGTCGGCCGCTCCGTCCAGCCGAATTGCACCGGCACTCCGGAGACGTTGGACTACACGTGTTCGTATGCGACGGGGGCGCAAGGCCCGGCGATCGGCGAGCAGTTCGTCAACATCCACGGGCTGCTGAAGAGCCAGCTCGGCAACACGACGCCGTTCTACAACGAGCCGCAGGGCAACTCCATCTTCATCACGGGGAACCCGGGCCCGACGGATCCGGCGACCCGGCAGCTCGAGCGGGACTTCGGCAATGCGCAGCTCTTCGACAGCTACGACAACGCGACGGAGAACCTCACGCAGTACGAGGTCGACCCCGAAGTCGAACAGTTACTCCACTTCGTGAACGCGGATCCGAACCGGACACCATCCTTCACGATCTGGCCGAAGGGCGACTTCTTCATGAGCTCGGGGACGTCGGACAGCTGTCCGTCGGGGACGACGGCGGCGAATGCCAGTACGCAGTGCGTGTCCGTCAGCAACGGGTTCGCATGGGACCACGGGTACTACGCGCCCGAGATCGACAACACGTGGCTCGGCATCGTCGGTCCCGGCGTTGCGAACAAGGGGGTCGACGGCCGCTCGGCTGCGGACGGGCCGAACTCGGCCAACGACGCCAACTCGAACCCGAAGCTGCTGACGCAGCTCGACGATCCGGGCACGTGGGGAGACGAGACCGACATGCGACCCACGCTGCTGTCGCTCGTCGGCCTGAAGGACGACTACGTCGAGGACGGCCGGATCCTCACCGAGGACCTCACGAACCCGCCGGACAAGGCCGGCCAGCCGAAGTACCAGCGGCTAGCTGTCTGCTACAAGCAGCTCAACTCCAGCGTCGGCCAGTTCGGCACGGACCTGATCGTCGCCGACACCGCTGCGCTGAAGACGGGCTCGACCGGCGACGACTCGACGTACGAGTCGACGCTCGGGGACATCAAGACGCTAGGCGCCGCACGCGACGCGCTGGCGACGAAGATCAAGAACGACCTCTTCAACGCAGGGTTCGACAACACGCCGATCCCAGGAGCGAATGACCTGAAGGACTGCGAAGGCATCCTGGCGCAGGCGAACGCTCTGGCCGGACAAGGCTGACGAGCTAGAGGCCACGTGGGCGGGCCGCTCCGAAGAGGCGGCCCGCCCCGGGCTTCACGAAGCCCATCCGGTCGTACATCGCCTCGAGGGTCGGCTCGCTCACCCTGCGCGCCTTCTCTGCGCCGACCGCGAGCAGACGCTGGAGCTCGCGCTCGTCGCCGCGCAGCGCCTCGAAGCGCGCCTGGATGGGGGCGAGGAGGGTGACGACCGCCTCACCGACCGCCTCCTTGAACTGCCCGTATCCCGCGCCGTCGAAGCTCTGCTCGAGCGCCGCGATCGGCTGGCCCGTCGCGACGTTCATGATCTCGAGCAGATTCGACATGCCGGGCTTCTCCGCCGGGTCGTACCGCACCTCGCGGCCCGAGTCGGTGACCGCCGACTTGAACTTCTTGCGGATCGCGTCGGGCGTATCGGTCAGGTAGACGGCGCCCTGCTCGGAGGAGAGCGTCGTCGACATCTTGCTCGTCGGATCTTGCAGGTCCATGATCCGGCCGCCGACCTCGGGGAACTGCCCGTCCGGTACCCGGAACGTCTCGCCGTAGCGGTGGTTGAACCGCGCGGCGATGTCCCGGGCGAGCTCGAGATGCTGGCGCTGGTCGTCGCCGATAGGCACGAGATCGGTCTGGTAGAGGAGGATGTCGCCCGCCATCAGGACCGGGTACGTGAAGAGCCCGGCCGAGATGAACTCGTGCCGGTCCGACTTCTCCTTGAACTGCGTCATGCGGCCCAACTGGCCGTAGCTGGCGACAGCCGACAACAGCCACGCCGCCTCGGCGTGCGCCGTGACGTGGCTCTGGCAGAAGACCGTCGACTCGTCGGGGTCGAGCCCGGTCGCGAACAGCATTGCGGCGAGGTCGAGCGTCGACTCTCGCAGCTCCGCCGGGTCGTACTCCACGGTGATCGAGTGGAGGTCGACGATGCAGAAGAACGTGTCGTACGCCGCCTGCGTCTGGACGTACTGGCGGAAGCCGCCGCTGTAGTTGCCGAGCGTCTTCCTGCCGGTCGGCTGGATGCCGGAGAAGACGCGGGGCTTCGCAGTTTCGCCCGCGGGCGTGGTGTCGGCGTCAGCGGCCATGGAGGCTGATTCTGCCTAAGCTGTCTCGATGACGATCACAGGCGCACCGGAGCTGCTGATCGTGATGGGCGCGAGCGCCACCCAGGAACAGGTGGACGAGGTTGTTGAACGCCTCGACGAGGCCGGCTGCTCGGCGCTCGTCACCCCCGGTCGGGAGGCGACGGTGATCGGCGCGATCGGCGAGCGGGAGCTGCTCGCGGCCCTGCCGCTCGAGGGCTTCGCGGGTGTCGAGCAGGTGCTGCCGATCCTCAAGCCGTACAAGCTCGTCTCGCGCGAGCTGTCCCCGGATCCGACCGTGATCGAGGCGCGCGGCCGGCGCATCGGCGACGGGTACTTCGGCTTCATCGCGGGGCCGTGCACCGTCGAGACGCGGGAGCAGACGCTCGAGACGGCGCGCGCCGTGGCCGCCGAGGGCGTGACGATGCTTCGCGGCGGCGCCTTCAAGCCGCGCACGTCGCCGTACGCCTTCCAGGGGCTCGGCGACGAGGCGCTCGAGATCCTGAAGGAGGCGCGGGCCGAGACCGGGCTGCCGCTCGTCACCGAGCTCATGGATCCGCGCCATGTCGAAGCGGTCGTCGAGGCCGCCGACGTGATCCAGATCGGCGCCCGGAACATGTCGAACTTCTCGCTGCTCTCGGAGGTCGGCCGCGCGCCGAAGCCTGTCCTGCTCAAGCGTGGGCTCTCCTCGACCGTCGAGGACCTGTTGATGGCGGCGGAGTACATCGTCAAGGAGGGGAACTCCGAGGTGATCCTCTGCGAGCGCGGGATCAAGACGTTCGAGACCGCGACGCGCTTCACCCTCGACATCGGCGCGATCCCGGTGCTCAAGCAGGAGACGCACCTGCCCGTGATCGTCGACCCGTCCCACCCGGCGGGGCGGCGCGACCTCGTGCTGCCGCTCGCGAGGGCGGCCGTCGCGGCGGGCGCGGACGGGATCATCGTGGAGGTCCACCCGCGGCCCGAGGAAGCGCTCTGCGACGCCGCGCAGCAGATCCCGACCTCCGAGTTCCGCGACTTCTCCGACGAGATCCGCGCCCTCGTGTCCCTCATGGGACGCACGATCGGTTAGTGCTCCGCCCGGTCACGCTGCCCCGTCTCTGGGTCGCGAGCACCAAGCGATGCAAGGACGCAGGGAACCCCGATAGCGGTTCCTATCGGGGCGACCGAGGACGCGGCAGCGCGCAGTGTGATCGCGGGGCAGAGGCCGGCGAGTGTGGCCGGGTGGGGCACTAGTGCGCGTAGAGCCGGCTGCTTCGCTCGTCGGGCACGTCGTGGTGCCCGGGGACAAATCGATCTCGCACCGCGCCGTCCTCATCGGTGGACTCGCGGAGGGGGAGACGCAAGTTCACGGCTTCGGCCGTTCCGGCGACACGCAGGCGACGTTGGACGCTGTGCGGTCGCTCGGTGTCGAAGTCGAGGACGTCGCCGACGACGAGCTCGTCGTGCGCGGCGTCGGGCTGCGCGGGCTGCACGCCGGCGCGGTCGACTGTCGCAACGCCGGGACGCTGATGCGCCTCCTGACGGGCGTCCTTGCGGGACAGGACGGCGAGTTCACGCTCACGGGTGACGAGTCGCTCACGCCGCGGCCGATGGAGCGGGTCGCGGGGCCGCTGCGGCGGATGGGCGCCGTGGTCGAGACGACCGACGGTCATGCGCCGCTCGTCGTCTGCGGCTCGGCTGCGCTGCAGGGAATCGAGATCGAGCCGGAGGTGGCCAGCGCGCAGGTGAAATCGGCGATCCTCCTCGCCGGTCTCAACGCGAACGGCCCGACGACGGTCGTCGAGCGCGTCCCGACCCGCGACCACACCGAGCTCATGCTCGAGGCCGCAGGCGCCCGCCTACGCCGCAGCGCGTCGTCGGTCACCGTAGAACCGGCGGGAGCGCTGCGGCTCGACGAGGCCGTCGTCCCCGGCGACTTCTCCTCGGCTGCACCGTTGCTCGTCGCGGCGGCGCTCGTCCCTGGTAGCGACCTCACGATCCACGACCTCGGCGTCAACCCGCGCCGAACCGGCCTGCTCGACGTGCTCGAGCGGATGGGCGCCCGCGTCTCGCTCTTCGAGCGGCGCCGTGCGGGCGGCGAGCCGGTCGCCTCGGTGCAGGTGCAGCCGGGAGAGCTCATCGCGACGGAGATCCGAG
The DNA here is from genome assembly GCA_963725965.1 of uncultured Actinomycetes bacterium. Taxonomy (GTDB): domain Bacteria; phylum Actinomycetota; class Thermoleophilia; order Gaiellales; family Gaiellaceae; genus Palsa-739. The sequence goes on from CAVSAK010000003.1 coordinate 283,472, forward strand.
CGGACGACGTGCCGGGTCTCGTCGATGAGTTGCCGCTCGTGGCCCTTCTCGCGTCTCATGCGCGCGGCGAGACGCGCGTCTCGGGTGCGGGCGAGCTGCGCGTGAAGGAGAGCGATCGGATCGAGGCGGTGACAGATGGCCTGCGTCCGCTCGGGGCCAGGATCCGCTCGCAGCCCGACGGCTGGACGGTAACCGGGGTCCCGGTCCGGCTGCGCGGCGGTCGCGTCGACGCGCGCGGCGACCATCGGATCGCGATGCTCGGCGCCATCGCCGGCCTCGCCTCGATCGAGGGCGTCGCCGTCGAGGGCGCCGACACGGCCGCTATAAGCTTCCCCGGCTTCTACGAGCTCCTGGATTCGGTGACGAGGCGGTGAAGCGGTAGTGATCGTGGCGATCGACGGGCCGGCAGGCGCGGGGAAGAGCACGGTGGCACGGGCGCTCGCTGAGCGCCTCGGCTTCCGCTACCTCGACACCGGCGCGATGTACCGCGCCCTCACGTGGCTCGCGATGCAGCGCAGGCTCGACCTGGGCGACGCAGAGGGGCTGGCGCAGCTCGCGCGCGAGCAGCCCGTCCTCTTCTCCAAGGACGACCGGGTCTGGATCGCAGGCACGGACGTGACCTCGTCGATCCGCGAGACGCGCGTCGACAGGATGGTGCCCGTCGTGGCGCGCCATCCCGCGGTCCGCGAGGTGATGCGCAGGCGCCAGCGGGAGCTCGGTCGCGACGGCGACGTCGTGATCGAGGGCCGCGACATCGGGACAGTCGTCGTTCCGGATGCCGAGGTGAAGGTGTTCCTCGTCGCCGACCGCGAGGAGCGCGCGAAGCGGCGGATCGCAGAGCGTCCCGGAATCGGAGCGGACGCGCTCGCCACCGATCTGCGCCTCCGCGACGAGAGCGACGCGGCGCGGATGCGGCCGGCGCCGGACGCGACCGAGATCGACACCACGAGCCTCGAGGTCGAGGACGTCGTGGACCGGATCGAGGCGCTCATCCGAGAGCGCTCCCTCGCGTGACACCGCACGACGTCGCCTGGACGATCGGGCGCCCCGTGCTCGGCTTCCCGGCGGCAGCCGCCACGCGGCTCCGCTCCTACGGCACCGAGCGGATTCCGCCCACGGGCGGCGTCGTGATGGCGTTCAACCACTTCCACTGGATCGACATCCCTTGCGTCGGCTGGGTCTGCCGGCGCCACCTCTACTTCCTCGCCAAGGTCGAGGCGCACCGTGTACCAGGGCTCGGGCCGCTGATCCGGACCTTCGGGACACTGGCGGTGAGACGCGGCGAGTCCGATCGCGACGCGGTGCGGAGGATGCGCGAGGTCGTGCGCGAGGGAGAAGCTCTCGGCGTCTTCGTCGAGGGAACGCGGCAGCGCAGCGGCGTCCCCGGGCACGTGCAGCCGGGCGCCGCAATGGTCGCGCTGCAGGAGGACGTGCCGGTGATCTGTGCTGCCGTCCACGGCTCGCAGGACTGGAAGCTCGGCAACTTCGCGCCGGTCTCGATCGCGTGGGGCGAGCCGATGCGCTTCGACGGCCTGCCGCGGGGCGGCAAGGGATACCGCGAGGCTTCCGCGCAGATCGAGGTCGAGCTGAACCGGCTGTGGGCCTGGCTGCACGACATGCACGAGGCCGGCCGCCGGCCGCGCCACGCCACCCCGCCGGCGCGGGACGACCCCGCGCCGGTCACGCTGTCGGCGTGACCGGCGCTCGGCTACGCCTCGCTCCCGTGGGGGAAACCATGTTTCCCCCACGCTGCCCCTTCTTTCTGTTCGTGTGGGGGAACCTCCCGGTTCCCCCACGCCCGCCACACGCTCACGGGACGCCTGAAGGCGCCGCGTGAGCGACGAGACTGAGCTGCTTGAAGCGCCGCCGCCTCCTCCGCTGCTGGGGGCGGTGGCGATCATCGGCTTCCCGAACGTGGGCAAGTCGACGCTCGTCAACCGGCTGACCGAGACGCGGGCGGCGGTCGTGCACGAGATGCCGGGGGTGACGCGTGACCGCAAGGAGCTCGTCTGCGAGTGGACGGGCAAGCGCTTCGTCCTCGTCGACACCGGCGGCGTCGACATCGCGGACCCTACGCCGATGACCCGCGCAATCGGCGCGCAGGCGCGCGAGGCGGTGGCTGAGGCCGATCTCGTCCTCTTTGTCGTGGACGCGCGCGCCGGCGTGACGCCCGGGGACGAGGAGGTCGCCCAGATCCTGCGCGAGTCGCACAAGCCCGTGCTCGTGCTCGCGAACAAGATCGACGATCCGGGCCAGGAGCCGCTCGTGCTCGAGCTGCACCGGCTCGGACTCGGCGATCCGATCCCGATCTCGGGCCTGCACGGAACCGGGAGCGGCGACCTGCTCGACCGCGTCATCGCCGAGCTCGAACGGCTCGCCCCGGCCGGGCGCCCTTCGCTGCCCGACGACGCGATCCGCGTCGCGATCCTCGGCCGCCCGAACGTCGGCAAGTCGAGCCTCGTCAACGCGCTCCTCGGCCGGGAGCGACTGATCGTGAGCGAGATCCCGGGCACGACCCGCGACGCCGTCGACACGGTGCTCGAGCGCGGCGACCGCACCTTCGTCCTGATCGACACCGCCGGCCTGCGGCGCAAGCGGCGGCACCGCCAGGGAGTCGAGTATTACTCCGAGCTGCGCGCACTCGAGGCGGCCGAACGCGCCGACGTCGCCCTCGTCCTGATCGACTCGGCGGAGGGGATCGTGGAGCAGGACATCGCGGTCGCGGACGTCGCCCGGCACGCCGACTGCTCGACGCTCGTCGTCCTCTCGAAGTGGGACTCTACGACGCTCAACGTCGAGGACGTCCGCGTCGAGCTGCGCCGGCGCCTGCGCCAGAGACCGCCGTTCGTCGCCGTCTCGTCACAGACGGGCCGCGGTCTCGAACGGCTCCTCGACGGCGTCGCCGAGCTCTTCGACCGGCACACCGCCCGGATTCCGACCCCCGAGCTGAACCGGGCGTTCAAGGAGCTGCGCGAGGCGCGGCAGCCGCCGCGCGGTTCGCGCGGCCGCAGCCTCAACCTCCTCTACGGCGCTCAGATCCGGGTACGCCCGCCGCGCTTCCGTGTCTTCGTCAACGATCCTGGCCTCGTCACGCGTGACTACGGCTACTGGGTCGAGAACCGGCTGCGGGAGCGCTTCGGCCTCGACGGCGTGCCGGTCTCGATCGACTTCGTGAAACGATCCTGACGATGCGGTTTCTCGTCGCCGGCGCTGGCTCGTGGGGGACGGCGTTCACCCGTGTCCTCCTCGATCGCGGCCACGACGTCGTTCTCGCGTGCCGCTCGGCTGCGCAGGCCGAGGCGATCGCGAGCACGGGCTGGAACCCGCGCTACCTGCAGAGCGTCGACCTCAGCGGAGCTGACGCAATCACGCTTGCCGGTGCTCCCGGCGACGTCGACGTCGTCGTCGCGGCCGTGCCGAGCCAGGCGTTCGCCGAGGTCGTCGACGCGCTGCCGGGCGACGCGCCGGTGCTGAGCCTCGTCAAGGGACTTGATCCCGAGGCCGGAGACCGGCTCTCGACGCGCGTCCGCGGCCGGTCCGTCGCCGTCCTCTCGGGCCCGAACATCGCGGAGGAGATCGCCGCGGGACTGCCCACCACGGCGGTGATCGCGAGCGAGGACGGCGTTCTCGCCGGGCGGCTCCAGGATGCCCTCAACTCGAGCCTTTTCCGCGTCTACGTCAATCCCGATCTCGTCGGCGTCGAGCTGTGCGGCGCGGCGAAGAACGTGATCGCGCTCGCCGCAGGCGGCGTGGACGGGCTGCGACTCGGCGACAACGCCAAGGCTTCGCTCATCGCCCGGGGGCTGGCGGAGATGACGCGGCTGGGCGAGGCGGCCGGCGCGAGGCCGGAGACGTTCGCCGGACTCGCGGGGATCGGTGACCTCGTCGTCAGCTGCTGCAGCTCCAAGACGCGCAACCGGCAGGCGGGCGAGCTGATCGCGCGGGGGCTGACGCCGGAACAGGCGGTCGCCGAGATCGGCCAGACGGTGGAAGGACTGACGACGGCGCCGATCCTGCGCGACCTCTCGCACCGGCTCGGCGTAGAGCTGCCGATCACCGAAGGCGTCTGCGCGGTCCTCTCCGGCCAGAGCATCACCGAGCTCGCCGCCGGGCTGATGGGACGCGAACCGACCGAGGAGTAGTTCCGGGCGAAGAGCTGCGCTCTTCGCCCGGAAGCAAGGAACAGCACGGAGCGGGCCGGCAACAGCGGTTTCCGGCCCGCGGAGTTCCTTCCTAGCTCGGACGAAGAGTGAAGCTCTTCGTCCGATTGGCTAGCCTGCCCGACATGCCAAATCGCTCCTTCTCCTTCACCTCCGAGTCGGTCACCGAGGGCCATCCCGACAAGATGGCCGACCAGATCTCCGACTCCGTGCTCGACGCCGTCCTCGGCGACGACCCCAACGGACATGTCGCCTGCGAGACGCTGATCACGACCGGCCTCGTCGTCGTCGCGGGCGAGATCACGACCGAGACCTACGTCGACATCCCGCAGCTCGTCCGCAACCGGATCCGTGAGATCGGCTACACGCGCGCGAAGTTCGGCTTCGACGCCGACACCTGCGGCGTGGTCGTCGCGATCGACGAGCAGTCGCCCGACATCAGGCAGGGCATCGACCACTCGTACGAGGAGCAGCACGGCCGGGGCGACGCGCTGGACAGCGCTGGGGCAGGCGACCAGGGGATGATGTTCGGCTACGCCTCGAACGAGACCGACGAGCTGATGCCGCTGCCGATCATGCTCGCCCACCGGCTCGCGCGGAGGCTCGCCGAGGTTCGGAAAGCCGACGTCCTCCCGTACCTGCGACCGGACGGCAAGACGCAGGTGACCGTCCGATACGAGCTCGACGAGCACGGCCGTCAGCGGCCGGTCGAGATCGAGCGCGTGCTCATCTCGACGCAGCACCGCGACGGGCTCGACTGCGAGACGCTGCTCAAGCCCGACCTGATCGAGCACGTGATCGAGCCGATCCTGCCCAAGGATCTCTACGACTCCGGGCGGCTCGACCATGACCGCGACTTCGTCTATTGCAATCCCACGGGGAAGTTCGTGATCGGCGGGCCGATGGGGGACACCGGCTTGACCGGCCGGAAGATCATCGTGGACACGTACGGCGGAGCCGCGCCCCACGGCGGCGGCGCCTTCTCGGGCAAGGATCCGACCAAGGTCGACCGTTCGGCCGCTTACGCCGCGCGCTGGGTGGCGAAGAACCTCGTCGCTGCCGGCCTCGTCGAGCGCTGCCAGCTCCAGGTCGCGTACGCGATCGGCGTCGCACAACCACTTTCGGTTCTCGTCGAGACGTTCGGAACCGAGGCGATTCCCGTGCCGACGATCGAGGAGCTCGTGCGGAAGCACTTCGACCTGCGACCGGCGGCGATCCTCCGCGACCTCGACCTGCGCCGCCCGATCTACGCGCAGACCGCGGCGTACGGCCACTTCGGCCGCACCGGCGCCGACTTCACGTGGGAGAGCACGGATCGCGCCGAAGCCCTGCGCGAGGCCGCAGGCCTGGGAGCCGCTACACCGGCCTGACGAACAGCCCGGCGGCGGCCTTCTCCGAGATCGCCCGCTCGCCGACCTTCTCGATCGCGACCGTGAACTGATCCGCCGCCGGCTCGGCGGTGCGGACGAGGATGCTCGTGCCCGGCACGAGCCCCTGGTCGTAGAACCAGTGCAGGAGGTCGCCGTCGTGCTCGGCGAGGCGGACGATCGTCGCCCGCGTACCGGCCGGCAGCGTCGCGAGCGGCGCAAGCTCCGCGTTCTCGGCCTGCTCGACCTCGGGGTCGACGGGCCAGCCGTGCGGGCAGCGTTGCGGGTGGCCGAGCCTGTCGTCGATCCGGTCGATCATCTCGTCGTCGAACGTGTCGCCGAGCTCGTCGGCGCGTTCGTGCGACTCGTAAGCGGTGTAGCCCATGAAGTCGGTGAGGAGCCGCTCGATGATCCGGTGCTTGCGAACCACGCGCTCGGCGCGCTCGCGGCCGGCTTCGGTGAGCAGCGCCTCCTTCTTCTTGCCGCGCTCGATCAGACCCTCGGCCTCGAGCCGCTTCAGCATCTCGCCGGCGGAGGCTCGCGAGACGTGCAGCATCTCGGCAACGCGCGAGGCGAGGGGAGGGGATCCGGCGCCGTGCGGCGTGTACTCCCCGATCGGGAAGGCGAGGAAGTAGATCGTCTCGAGGTACTCGTCTACCGAATGGCCGGGTGCCGGCATATGGCTATATTGCCGTCGAGCGTATGTGTAAGGGCACCCTTACAAGATGAGCACGCCCGAGATTCTGCTGCTCGGCGCGATCGCCGGCGCGACGATCTTCCTCGGGCTCCCGATCGGAAGGATGCAGGGTCTCAGTGCGAACACACGCGCCGGGCTTTCGGCGCTCGCGACCGGGATCCTGGTCTTCCTGCTCTGGGACGTGCTCTCGAACGCGGTCGAGCCGATGGACACCGCGCTGCAGGCGCACGACTGGGGGCGTTTCAGCGGACTTGCGGCGCTGGGCATCTTCGGCTTCATCGCCGGGCTCATGAGCCTCGTCTACTACGAGTCGTGGATGAAGGCGCGAGCGGGCCGGCGAAGCTCGACGCTCGTCGGGCCGGGCGCGGCCGCGGTCGACGAGTTCGCAAGCCGGCGCTGGTTCGACCTGACGACTCCGGCCGTGCGGCTCGCGTTCATGATCGCGGTCGGGATCGGCGTCCACAACTTCGGCGAGGGCCTTGCCATCGGACAGGCGGCGGCGTCGAACGAGATCAGCCTCGCCGTGACCCTGATCATCGGCTTCGGGCTGCACAACGCGACCGAGGGATTCGGCATCTGCGGGCCGCTGAGCGGCGAAGGGATCCGTCCCAGCTGGCGGCTGATCCTGGTGCTCGGCCTGATCGGCGGCGGCCCGACCTTCCTGGGCACGGTGGTGGGGCAGGCGTGGACGAGCGACGCGGTGTCGGTGCTGTTCTTCACCGTCGCGGGCGGCTCGATCCTCTACGTCGTGCAGGAGCTGTTCGCGGTCAATCGCAAGTACGGCCACCCGGTCCTCGTCATGTGGTTGCTCGTGGCGGGAGTCCTGCTCGGCTTCGCCACGGACTTCATCGTCACCGCCGCCGGCGTCTAGCCCGACGGATCACTTGTCGAACTGTCGAGGCCCGCTCGCTCCGACGACCGGCGCACCGCTGTGAGGCTGGCGTGGTCCTCGAAGACGCGATCCGTGCTGAGGGGTGCGCCGGCCGCGGTCGTGGCGCGGCCGGCGCGGCTTGCTCGTGTCGTTCGTTCGTCAGCCGGCGAGGATCTTGGCCTTCTGGGCCTCGAACTCGGCGTCGGTGAGGACGCCTGACGCCTTCAGCTCTCCGAGCTGCTTGAGCTGCTCGAGCGGATCGGCCGCCGGGGCGGCGGCGGCGGGAGCGGGCTGTTCTTCGTACTGGCCCTGTTCCTCCTGTGACCAGCGATCCGCCTGCCGGCGTGAGACGCGGTTGGAGACCGCGGTCGCGGTTCCCGCGATCACGGCGGTGCGGGCGACTCCTCGAAGCAATGGCATTCTCGTCCTCCTACGCGTTTGCGGTATCGAGCGTTTCGGCGGCCTCGACGATGTCGGACATCGGAATGCCTCCCCTGGCGACCAGCTGCGCGCCGCTCGACTGCATGGCCGCGGCGAACGGCCGTGCCCACCGGTTCTCGTACAGCAGGATCGCGGCCGAGGCACCCGGCTCGAGCGCGCCGCCCGCCTCGTCGTAGTCGTCCTGGCTCAGCAGTCCGGACGACGCTCCCTCGAACTCCACGAGGTCGAGGTCGCCGTCGGAGTCGATATCCGCGAGCAGGAGCCCAGCCACCGTGCCGTCCTCCGACTTCCCCACGAAGACGAGGTCGAGCACGCGGATGAGGCCGCGGTCCGTCAGGTCGGCAAGCTCCTTGAGCCCCTTGCCGTTGGGCTGCGTGCCCGGCGGCCATTCGACGATCAGATAGTCGACTGGGCCGAGCTCGGTCTCGTCGGTCATGTATCTCCTCCTTCGTTTCCGCGCTTTCGCTCCACCATCGTCCGCGTCTTCGCCCTTGGCGGCGTCATCCCGAGAGGGCGAACGGGCGCGTGCCCGCCAACATACCCGGATGAGGCCGGACGACGTGAGCCGCCTCGCCGCCCGGCTCGAAGGGGTTTCGGAGAGCCGTCGCGAGGGTCTCCTCGACTGGCGATATCACGGGCGTCTCGTGGCTAGACAGCTCGACGACCGCCAGGTCGCCTGGGAGTTGCAGTCCGGTAACTGATGCCGACCAGGGGCGCGGCTACGCTCGCTGCCCGTGTCTCGGCTCGCCTCCGTCTACCCGATCGTCAGCGCGCGCTCCCTCGCGCGGCTGTTCACCTACGAGATCGACGACGAAGTGGGGAAGGGAGCGGTTCTCGCGATTCGCTTCGGCAACGCGCGACGTCGCGGCGTCGTCGTCGACGCCGACGCGGAGGCGCCGCCGGACGTCGAGCCCGTCGCGGCCGAGCGCGTGCTCGAGACGCTTCCGCCGGCGCTCGTCGACCTCGCCCTCTGGCTCGCGGACTACTACGGCTCTACGCCCGCCCGTGCGCTGGCGCTCGTCGCCCCGTACCAGCCCGCGCGGCGCGGCGAGCGGCGGGAAGTGGCCGCGGGAGCGGCGCTGGCAGCGGAGCCTGCGCCTGTCCGCCTCTCGGAGTCGCAGGAACGCGCGCTTGGGCGGATCGGCGAGCTGCTGGTGAGCGGCGGCGGCAACGTGCTGCTCGACGGCGCGACCGGCAGCGGCAAGACCGAGGTCTACATCCGCGCGTGCGAGGCTGCGCTCGCTGCGGGCCGCGGCGCGATCGTCCTCGTGCCCGAGATCGCGCTCACACCGCAGACGCTCGGCCGCTTCCGCGCACGCTTCGGCGATGGGGTCGCGCTTCTCCACTCCGGTCTCTCCGAGGCCGAGCGACGCGACGAGCGAGAGCGGATCGTCTCCGGGGAGGCACCGGTCGTGGTCGGCGCACGGTCGGCCGTGTTCGCACCGCTGCGGTCGCTCGGCGTGATCTGCGTCGACGAGGAACACGACGCGTCGTACAAGCAGGAGTCGGATCCGCGGTACGACGCCCGCACCGTGGCCGCGAAGCGGGCTGCGCTAGAAGGCGCGGTCGCGATCTTCGGCTCGGCTACGCCGCGGCCGGAGTCCTGGCACACACTCGAACGGCTCGACCTCGGCGGACGGATCGCCGCGCCGATGCCGACGGTTCGCGTCGTCGACCTACGCCACGAGACGGGCTATCCGCTCTCCACGCCACTGCTCGCCGAGCTCGGCCGGCTCGCGGAGAAAGGCGGCAAGGCGATCCTCCTGCTCAACCGGCGCGGCGTCGCGCCCGCTCTACACTGCCGGGCCTGCGGTACCACGCGCCGCTGCCCGAACTGCGACGTCGCGTTCACGCTCCACGGGGATGGAACTCTGCGCTGCCACCACTGTGGCGCCCGCGAACCCGTGAGCGAGACCTGTCCGGCCTGCGGCTCCCCCGAGCTCGCACGGATCGGGGCCGGGACCCAACGGCTCGAGCGCGAGCTCGAGAAGCATGTCCCCGAGCTCGAGCGGATCCGCCTCGACGCGGACGCGGTCGCCAAGCCCGAGGAGCTGCGCGGGGCGCTGGAACGCTTCGCGCGTTCCGATCGGGCCATCCTCGTCGGCACGCAGATGGTCGCGAAGGGCCACCACTTCGCGGGCGTCGAGCTCGCCGCGGTGGTCGACGCCGACACGGGTCTCGGCCTGCCCGACTTCCGGGCCGAGGAGCGGACGTTCCAGCTCCTCACGCAGCTCGCCGGCCGCAGCGGCCGCGACGCGCCGGGACGCGTCCTCATCCAGACCTTCCAGCCGGAGTCGCGCGCCGTGCAGCACGCAGCGGGCCACGACGTCGCCGGCTTTCTCGCCGGGGAGCTCGAGCGGCGCCGCGCGCTCGGCTATCCGCCGTTCCGGCACCTGGTGCGCGTACTCGTCTCCGGGCCGGAGCTCGCCGACGCGACGCGCGCGCTCGAGGAACTGAAAGCGGGGCTGCCCGAGTACGAGCTGCTCGGCCCCGCGCCGCTCCTGAGGCTGCGCGGCCGCCACCGCGCCCAGCTCGTCGGCAAGACCGATCGGCCGCGGGCGCTCGCCTCTCGCGCGGCCGCGCTGCTCGCCGCGGCCACCCCGGCGATGCGTCGCGCCGGGCTCAACGCCGTCGTGGACGTCGATCCGCAGTCGGTCTAGGGATACCTACGCCATCTATTGCAGTGGCCGCTGAAGGCGTTCGAATCGAGCGGCGAGTACGTGACCCACGAAGAGGACAGCTTCTGCCCGCGTTGCGGCTCACGTCTGTTTCTCCTCGGCGAGGAGGCCGTCGAGCTTCAACTCGGCCACTCGACGACGCCCGTTCGAGCTGCGCCCGGAGGCGGAGCTCTGGATCAAGCGCCGCGAGCCGGGATCCATCCGGTCGACGGTGCCTTCCAGCACCGCGAGAGCCGGCGCTAGCGGCGGCGCGCGGCGCTCCGGTCGGGCGGGAAGCGTTCGAGGATCCAGTCTGCGCCGAGCGGCTCCCGCAGGTACGAGCGTCCGTTGATGCGGACGAAGTCGCGGGTACGCGGATCCATCGCCAGCCGTGCCTCTGCCGGGAAGTTGCGGTTGTGCCGCTCGATCAGCTCGTTCACCGCGGCGAAGCTCCAGTTGCCGGCGAGTTCGCGCCACGCGGCCGCGAACTCCTCCGGGTCTTCGAGCTCGTCGGCGAGCGTTCGCCGGGCCTCGCCCAGCTGACGCTCGTGCTGCTCGACGGCGTCCTCGATCGCACGCAGCCTGCGCATCCACGCCGTCGGGCCGCCGAGCGCCTGGACACCCGACGAGGGGTCGGGACGGAAGTTGCGCAGCCTCTGCCGCAGCGGTCTCCCGCGAACCGGGCTCGTCTCGAGATCGGCCTCGAGGCGCTCGCGCTCGCGCCGTTCTTGCGGCGTCTCGGGCCGCGTCGCGCCCTGTCCCATCGTCTCCTTCAACGTCTTGGGATCCACCTCCGCGAGGGTACAGTCCGGCCCGATGGCGGAGATCGAAGGACAGATCAAGGAGGAGGAGCTCGACCCCGAGCAGCAGGCTCGACGACGCCTGGCGCTCGCGCAGATCCGCCAGTACCCGGATGCGGCGCTGAAGATTCCGGCCCGCCCGGTCGAGGACTTCGACGACGACTTGCGACGGCTCGCGGACCGGATGAAACAGCTCATGGTCGACGCCAACGGGATCGGGCTCGCTGCGACACAGGTCGGCGTCCTGCAGAGGCTGTTCGTCTTCCAGGTCTCCGAGGACGAGACTGTCGTGCTCGCGAACCCGGAGATCGTCACGGCCGGCGAGGTGACGACGGTCGAGGACGAGGGCTGCCTCTCGATCCAGGGTGTGCTTCTGCCCGTGGAGCGACCGGCCATGATCACGATCGCCGGGCAGGACGAGCACGGCGCGGAGGTCCGGTACGAGCTCGAGGAGCCGTACTCCCGGGTTGCGCAGCACGAGTTCGACCACCTCGACGGCGTCCTGATCCTCGACCGGACGACGACCGAGGCGCGACGCGAGGCGCTCGCGAGCCTGCGGCCGCGCATCGTCATCGGCTGAGCATGGCACGCCGCATATCGGTGGCTGCGACCGCCCCGTTCGGGGCGGACGTGCTCGAGCGGCTCGCTGCCGAGCGCGAGGTGGTGCAGCTGTTGACACGTCCGGACAAGCCGCAGGGACGCGGGCGGAGGGTGGCGTCGCCGCCGGCGAAGGAGGTCGCGCAACGGCTCGGGATCCCCGTGGAGCAGCCGGCGCGGCTCGACAGCTCGGTCGCGCTTGCCGCGGACACCGTCGTTGTCTGCGCCTACGGGCTCCTGATCCCCAACGAGCTCCTCGACCGCGCGCTGTGGCTCAACGTCCATCCTTCGCTGCTGCCACGCTGGCGCGGCGCCGCACCGATCGAGCGCGCCATCATGGCCGGCGACAGCGAAACAGGCGTGACGATTCACCGCACCGTCGAGGCGCTCGACGCCGGGCCCGTCGCTGCGTGCCGTAAGTTCGCGATCGCGCCGGCAGACGACGCCGGCGCGGTCTATGCGCGAGCGGCCGAGGTCGCGGTCGAGCTTCTCGATGACGTGCTCGCGCAGGACGAGCCGCGGTTCGAGCCGCAGAGCGAGGAGGGCGTCACGTACGCCGAGAAGATCCGGCCGGAGGACCGCGAGCTGGATCCCGGCGCGCCGGCGCGGGAGCTCGTGAACCGGGTACGCGCGCTCTCGCCGCATATCGGCGCGCGCCTGGGCGACCTGATCGTGTGGCAGGCGAGGGTCGCCGAGGACGGCTCGTTCGAGCCGGTCGAGGTGCAGCCCGCCGGCGGCCGCCGCATGGCGTACGACGCGTACCTCCGTGGCCGCCGATGACCTGGTGGCACGCGGTCGTCGAGGCGCGGCACGAGCGCCAGAACCCCACGAGTCCGGAGAAGATCCGCGAGCTCGGAGAGAGACTCGACCTCCGCCCGGACTCGCACGTCCTCGACATCGCGTCGGGAACGGGCGGCCCTGCCCTGCTCCTCGCCGAGTCGTTCGGCTGCCGGCTGACATGCGTCGAGCGTGCGCCGGAGTTCGTCGTCGCTGCCCGCGAACGTACGGCCGCGGCGGGTCTCGAGGGTCGCATCGAGATCGTCGAGGCCGACGCCGCCACCTACGAGCTCGGCAGCTACGACGCTGCGCTCTGTCTCGGTGCGACCTTCGTGTACGGCGGCCTCGTGCCGACTGTCGACCGGTTGCGGACCGCGGCGCCGCTCCTCGCAGTCGGGGAGCCCTACTGGCGAGACTGGCCTCTACCGGCCGGAGCCGACGCCGGCGACGAGGAGCGCGTGGATGAGGGGGAATGGCTGCCGCTTCCGGAGACGATCGAGCGGGCGGAATCGGCGGGCGTCCGCGTCGTCTCGCTCATAGCCTCCTCCGATGACGACTGGGACCGCTACGAGTCGCTCCACTGGTTGGCGCTGGACGAGTGGCTTGCCGCGAATCCCGATCACCCACAGGCGGAGGAGTTCCGCAGTCGGGGCGCGGCGCGTCGTGCCCGGTATCTCGCCTGGGAGCGCGAAGTGCTCGGCTGGGCGATCTTCGTCTGCCGCACATGAGCGTCTCGCCCGCCCGCCGCGCGGCGTATGAGGTGCTGCTGCGCGTCTTCGAGCAGGAGGCGTACGCGGATCGCGCATTCCGCAGCGCCGCCGATGGCCTCGACGAGCGGGAGCGCGCATTCGCGCAGCGGCTCGCGTACGGCTCGGTGCAGCGGGTGCGCACCCTCGACTACGCGATCGAGACGCTCGGCCGGCGGCCGGTGCGCAAGCTCGACCCGCCCGTGCGGGCGGCGCTCCGCCTCGGCGCGTACCAGCTCGGCTACACCGACACCGCACCGCACGCGGCCGTGAACGAGTCGGTCGAGCTCGTCCGCCGCGCCCGACTCGAGCGAGCCGTGCCGTTCACGAATGCGGTGATGAGGCGCCTCTCAGACGGGATCCGCCCGCTCCTCGAGTCGTTGCCCGACGGGCCGCTGAAGGAGTCGTATCCGGACTGGATCTACGAGACCTTCGTGCGCGTCCTCGGGGGAGAAGGAGCGCTCGCGCTCATGCGTGCGATGAACGAACCTCTCGAGACGGTCGTCCGGCTCGTAAGCGGCGCCCCTCCGCCCGCGGCAGAGCCGACCGACGTGCCGGGCGCCTATCGCGTCGCGCGAGTCGACGAGGCGCTCGTGGCGGACGGGAGGATCTGGCCACAGAGCCGCGGCTCGCAGCTCGCCGGCCTCTGTGTCGGCTCGCGCGACGGCGAGCGCGTGCTCGACCTCTGCGCGGCTCCCGGCGGCAAGACGGGCCAGCTCCAAGGCGCGGTGACGGCGGTGGAGATCGATCCGGCTCGCGCGCGCGAGCTGCGCGAGAACCTCGCGACGGTCGGCCGCTCCGACGTCTCGGTCGTCGTGGCGGACGGCACGGCGCTGCCGCCGGAGCTCGAGGGCTTCGATCGCGCACTCGTCGACGCGCCGTGCTCGGGCCTCGGCGTGCTGGCCCAGCGCCCCGACCTGCGTTGGCGAGCGCAACCGCTGCCCGATCTGCAGCTTGCGCTTCTCCGCTCCGCTGCCGATCGGGTGCGGCCCGGCGGCACGATCGTCTATTCGGTCTGCACGCTCAATCCGGACGAGTGCGAGTCGGTCGTCGACGCAAGCGGCCTGCGCGTCCTGCCGCTCGGGGAGGAGTGGCCGGCGTTCGCGCACCCATCGCGGGAGGAGTTCCTGCTCACGCTGCCGCACGTCCACGGCACGAGCGGCTTCTTCGTCGCCCGTCTCGCGCGCGGCAAGCCGGGTACGACGCGCGGTGGCTGAGACTCTCTTAGGCTAGGCGACGAAAAGGGGCCACCTACCTCGAGGGGGAAGGTCATGACGCGATTTGTCGCTCTCTTCGCGCTCTTTGCGGCGGCCGCCGTTTCGCTGCTTCCGGCGAGCGGTGCGGCTTCGTCCGGTTCCGGATCGACCGCAAGCGGGGCGTCGCGAACCTGCAAGATCATTCTTCCGCTGTGCACCGACCCGTCGGAACCGATCAACGACCTCGCCGGGGGACCGTACGTCGGCCACGACGAGCCGTCGATCCTGTTCTACGACCACAAGCACGGTGCGGGGAACGACGTCACCTACAACATCCGCCTGCCGAAGGATCCGCCGACTCAGCCGACCCAAGACAGCGCAAACGGCGTCTACTGGGCGTTCGAGCAGCGGGCGGCGTACTGGTTCGGGATGATCATGTGTGACACGCAGTCGTCGCCCGAGTTCCAGCACAAGAAGTGCAAGCCGGACAGCGACAGCAACATCTTCACCAGCACAGACCCGAAGAGCCCGCACTACATCGGCAAGGCTCCCGGGAACGCCTATATGGAGCTGCAGTTCTACCCCCCGGGCTGGGTGCCGCAGTTCACCGGCTTCGACTGTCCGGGCACGAAGTGGTGCGTAGCCCTGACGATCGACAGCCTCAACATCGACCAGAACGCGGGCGTCGCGAACAATGACGCGTGTGCGAACTCGGTCGGGCTCGAGCCTGTGAACTGGGCGTACCTCACGCACAACGGCAAGCCGCATGCGCCGCCGGATCCGATCTCGCTCGTCACGAACGCGGACACCGGTAATCCGAATCCGTCCACCGACCTGCAGATGAACGGCGGTGACCGGCTGCAGTTGCACATGTTCGACACCCGGGAGGGATTCAGGGTGATGCTCACCGACCTGACGACCCACCAGACCGGATCGATGACGGCGAGCGCCGCCAACGGGTTCGAGCAGGTGCTGTTCCAGCCGAACTCGAAGACGTGCAACGAGGCGCCTTACTCCTTCCACCCGGAGTTCGCGACCTCTACGAAGGCGACGCGCTCGTCGTGGGCCGACCACACCTACAACGTGGCCGCCTCTGACGAGATCGGACACTTCGAGTACTGCGACACGGTCGACACCTCCAACTTCACCTGCGCCGACTCCTCGACGGATCCGCCCATCGCGGGCGAGCCCGACGAAGACTTCCCGTGCTTCCCGGCCTCGTTCTCGTCGCTTGTGCAGGTCAGCGGCTGTCTGGCGATCTTCGGCGACCTCGACTTCGACGGACCGGCGTACAGCTCGGCCGGCTGGGCCGGAAACAGCACCGCGGCGCACGATGCCGCCTTCGACCCGGAGCCGATCCAGTTCATGACGCCGACGATCGGCGGCGCCGACCGGCCGTTCGGGCAGGTTGCGTTCGAAGCGGACACGCCGAGCTTCGAGTCCGAGTGCGACGTCGACACAGGCGAGGGCTGCACCGGCCAGCCTGTGGAGGCGCAGTTCTATCCGATCTACACCGCCGGACATCTCATCGGAGGAGGCTCGTTCGGCGGTCACGGAAGGTCGTCGTCCTGCGTCTGGCAGTTCGGCGGCCCCAGTTACACCGGTACGACGAACGACTTCGGTGGGACGGCCGACGCCGAGTACGGGGCGCCGTTCCCTTCGGTCTTCCCGGATCCCGGCCCGACGGCCGATGTCGCGTTCACAACGGTTCACAGGGACCTGCAGGGCAACCCCTGCACCGGCTAGTCGCCGATCCGCGCGGAGGGCCGCCTCGCAGCGGCCCTCCGCCGGGTTCCCGCGTACGATCGCCACATGGCGTGGCACGACTGGATCCGGACCGTGGAGGTCGAGCCGTCGCTCTACGCGGCCGACTTCACGCGGCTCGGCGAGCAGGTCGACGAGCTCCTCCGCGTCGGGTGCCGCATCTTCCACTTCGACGTCGGCGACGGCCACTTCGTCGAGCCGGTGACGATCGGGCCGGTCGTGCTGGAGTCGATCGCACCGCGTGTGCACGAGGCAGGCGGCGTGCTCGACTGCCACCTGATGGTCGACAACCCACTCCGCCACTTCCCGCAGATCGCCGCCGCGGGCGGCGACAGCGCCACTTTCCACTACGAGGTCGTCGACGACGTGCCCGCCACGATCGCGGCGGCGCGGGAGCACGGCCTGCAGGTCGGCGTCGCGTTCAACCCGGAGAGCGAGCCGGAGGACGTTGCGGCCGCCGCCGGGGACGCCGACATCGTCCTCTGCATGAGCATCCATCCGGGTTACAGCGGCCAGAAGTTCATGCCCGACGCGCTCGAGCGGATCGCGAGACTGCGTTCGGCGCTGCCCGAGCAGGTCTACGTCCAGGTCGACGGTGGGATCGACCTCACGAACGTCCGCGCCGCGAACGAGGCCGGGGCCGAGCTTCTCGTCGCGGGCTCCGCGGTCTTCGGCGGCGACGGCCCCGCGCGCGCATACGAGGGGCTCGTCCGGGATCTCGCGTGAGTCCCTTCCGGCGGGCGCTCGAGCTCGCCGAACGCGGACGGGGCAAGACCGCAGACCATCCGCTCGTCGGCGCCGTCGTCGAGCGCGACGGCGAGGTCGTGGGGGAGGGCTGGTACGAGTACGACGGAGTCCGCCACGCCGAGGCGATCGCGCTCGACCAGGCCGGCAACGCGGCACGGGGCGCGACCCTCTACGTGACACTCGAGCCGTGCTCGCACCACGGGCGGACGCCTCCGTGCGCCGACGCCGTCGTCGCCTCGGGAGTCGCTCGCGTCGTCGTGGGCGCGCGCGACCCGAACCCGCTCGTGGACGGTCGTGGGCTCGAGCGCCTCCGCGCCGGGGGCCTCGACGTCGAGCTCCTCGACGATCTCGACGCGCGCCGCCAGAACGAGGCATGGCGCGTGTGGAAGTCCCTCGGCCGTCCCTTCGTCACCTACAAGGCCGCGGTGACGCTCGACGGCCGCGTCGCCGTCCCGGGCCGCCGCTGGGTGTCCGGCGAGGAGTCGAGGCGGCGTGTGCACGAGCTGCGCGCTGCTTCTGATGCCGTCGCAGTTGGGATGGGCACGGTGCGGGTCGACGCGCCCCGGCTCGATGCGCGGGACCTCGGAGCGGCGGCACAGCCGCGGCGGCTCGCCTTCGGACGCGGTCCGCTGCCGGAGGACTCCGAGCTCGAGCTGCGCAGTGGCGCACTCGAGGAGGAGCTTCGCGCGCTCGGGGCGGATGGCGTCCAGTCGCTGCTGCTCGAAGGCGGGCCGACGCTCGCCACGGCCTTCCTCGCGGCGGGCTTCGTCGACAAGCTGCTCTTCTTCGTCGCGCCGATCCTGGCGGGGGACGGACCGCATGTGCTGGGCGATCTCGATGCTCCGGTTGAGCTCCTCCACCTCCGCACCGAGCCGTCGGGAGACGACGTGCTCTTGGAGGCGTACCTGCGCGAGCCGTAACCTTTGCCGGATGTTCACCGGCATCGTCCTCGAGGTTGGAACCGTCGCCGCCTTCGACGGCTCGCGGCTCGTGCTTGCGGCGCCCAAGACCGCAGCGAGCGCTGCGGTCGGCGATTCCGTGTCGGTGGCCGGCGTCTGCCTCACGGTGGTGGAGACAGAGGAGGGCCGGCTCGCGTTCGACGTCGTGCCGGAGACGCTCTCGCGCACGGCGCTCGGCGGGCTCGCGCCGCGCGACGTCCTCAACGTCGAGCCGTCGCTGCGCGTCGGCGACCGGCTCGGCGGCCACGTCGTGCAGGGCCACGTCGACGCCGTCGGCCGCGTCCGCTCGATCACGCCGGACGGAGACAGCCGTCGCATGTGGATCGACGCGCCGCAGGCGGTGCTGGCGTACTGCGTCGAGAAGGGCTCGATCGCGGTCGACGGCGTGTCGCTCACGATCGCGTCTTTCGACGACGACGGCTTCGAGGTCGCGCTCATCCCGCACACGCTCGCGGTGACAACGCTCGGCCGCCTCGAGCCGGGCGACGCGCTCAACCTCGAGGCCGACGTGCTCGGCAAGGTCGTCGAGCGCCTCGTGGCGGGGAGGCTGTCGTGAGCTCGGCGGTCACCCCGTTCGCGACCATCGAGGAGGCGGTCGAGGACATCCGCAACGGAAAGATGGTCGTCGTCGTCGACGATCCCGAGCGCGAGAACGAGGGCGATCTCGTGGTTGCGGCGCAATTCGCAACCGCCGACGCCGTCAACTTCATGGCGACACACGCGCGCGGCCTCATCTGCCTCTGCCTGACCGAGGAGCGCTGCGAGGAGCTCGGCCTGCCGCAGATGACGCAGCGGAACGAGGCGCGTCTCGAGACTGCGTTCACCAACTCCGTCGAAGCTCGTGAAGGCGTGACGACCGGGATCTCCGCGGCCGACCGGGCGCACACGATCGCGGTCGCGATCGATCCGGCGTCGACGCCGCACGACCTCGTCCAGCCGGGACATGTTTTCCCGCTCCGGGCGCGCGACGGTGGCGTCCTCGTCCGCGCGGGTCAGACGGAGGCGGCCGTCGACCTTGCCCGGCTCGCGGGGCTCGTCCCCGCGGGGGTCGTGTGCGAGATCATGAACGACGACGGAACGATGGCCCGCGTCCCCGACCTCGTCCCGTACTGCGAGGGGCACGGGCTGCGCATGATCACCGTCGCCGACCTGATCGAGTACCGCCGGCGGACCGAGAAGCTCGTCGAGCGCGTCGTGTCGGTGCAACTGCCCACCGAGTTCGGCGCCTTCAAGGCGATCGCCTTCCGCGAGACGCTCACTGGCCGCGACCACCTCGCGCTCGTCATGGGCGAGGCCGGCGACGACGTCCTCGTCCGCGTCCATTCGGAATGCCTCACGGGTGACGTCTTCCACTCGCTGCGCTGCGACTGCGGCGAGCAGCTCGAGGCCGCACTCGCCGCGATCGCCGCCGAGGGGCGCGGTGTGCTCCTCTACATGGCGCAGGAGGGACGCGGAATCGGGCTCCTCAACAAGCTCAGGGCGTACGAGCTGCAGGAGCAGGGACTCGACACCGTCGAGGCGAACCTCGCGCTCGGCTTCGCCGCCGACGAGCGTGAGTGGGGGATCGGGAACCAGATCCTCGCCGACCTCGGGATCACGACCATGCGGCTGCTCACGAACAATCCCAAGAAGGTCTCCGGCGTCGAGGCGTACGGCTTGAAGGTGACCGAGCAGGTGCCGATCGAGATGCCGCCCCGTCCCGAGAACGCTCGCTATCTAGCCGCCAAGCGGGATAAGCTCGGACACAAGCTGCATCACCAGGGTCTCAAGTACGAGTCGGAGGGCGAATGAGCGCGACTGGGGGTTTCTGGCCGGGCGAGTCGCCGGCCGCCGAAGAAGAGCAAGCGCAGGCGTCGGAGCCGGAAGTCGTCGAGCCGCGCGGCTGGCCGCAGCCCGACGAGCAGGCGGCGGGACCCGAGGAACCGGAGCCCGAGGTGCCGGCCGCGCCGGTTGCCGAGGTGGCGGCCGTGCCCGAGCCCGACCCGGAAGCGGAGGTCGTGGAGGAGGAGCAGGCGCCTGAGCCCGAGGTCGTGCCCGCGGGTCACCTGCCGGGCGAGCTCGACATTCCCGACGGGGTCGCAGTCCTCGAGGGTTCCCCGTCCGGCGCGGAGCGAACGGTCGGCGTCGTCGTATCGCGCTTCAACGGGGAGATCTCGGACCGGCTGCTCGCGTCTGCGCTCGAAGCGCTCGCGGTGGCGGGCGTAGCCGAGGAGCGGATCACCGTGATGCCCGTTCCCGGCGCATTCGAGCTGCCGATCGGCGCGATGGCGCTCGCGAAGACGCGCCGCTACTCGTGTGTGATCGCGCTCGGCTGTGTGGTCCGCGGGGAGACGGCCCACTTCGACTACGTCGCCAGCGAGGCTGCTTCTGGGCTTCAGCTCGCCGGCCTCGAGACCGGCGTACCCGTTGCGTTCGGCGTCCTCACGGTGGACACGGCCGAGCAGGCCGAGGCACGGGTGGAGAGGGGCGCCGACGCCGCGCGAGCCGCGCTCGAGATGGCCGATCTCTTCTCCCAAGTCCGCCGGCAAGCCAAGTCCGGCTAATCGCGACACTGCGGTCTGGTGACACCGGCGCCACGTGCGGGGCCGTGTTCCAAACGGACACGTCCGGTGTCTGACACCTGGACGTGGCCGAGCAGGCCAGGTCCGGCAGGCGGAAACCACTCGGGGCCTCGGGTCGGGCCGGTCCGGACATGTCTCGGTAACTGATACCGGGACATGGCCCCAAGAGACGTTCGGCTACACTCCGCCGCCGGATGTCCAAGGTCTGTGCGATCTGTGGCAAGAAGCCGGGGTTCGGCAACCACCGGAGCCACTCGATGGTGGCGACGAAGCGCCGATTCAACCCGAATCTCCAGCGCGTCCGCGTCGTGATCGGCGGCAAGCCGACACGCGCCTACGTCTGCACGCGCTGCCTCAAGGCCGGCAAGGTCCAGAAAGCGCTCTAGCGCGCAACCGCGCGCCCGCATCGTCGGTCCAACCGAACGATGGAAGCCGGGCACGCGCTCTCCTCGCGGCTGGGGCGGATCACGATCTCGAGCGAAGCGATCGCGCAGATCGTGGCCGAGACCGCGCTCGAGTGCTACGGCGTGGTCGGGATGAAGGGCTCGCTACGTGGGCAGCTCGCTCGTGCCCGTGGTCGGCCGCGCGGCATCGCGATCGGTCGCGACGGCGGCGAGGTGACGATCGACCTCCACGTCGTCGTCGAATACGGGCTCAACCTCGCCGAGGTCGCATCGAGCGTCGGCAACCGCGTCGCGTACGAGGTGGAGCGCCTGACGGGGCTGCGAGTCGGCGCCGTCGAGGTGCACGTCGACGACGTGCGAACCGGCGGGAAGTGACCGCGCAGGACGATCTCCGCCGCGTGCGCGGGCTCGTCGGCGCCGCGCTTGCGTCGCTCGAGACGAGCCGCAGCCGCATCGACGACCTCAACGTCTATCCCGTGCCCGACGGAGACACGGGCACCAACCTCACGCTGACGGTTCGGGCCGTCGCCGACGCCCTCGCCTCGGCCGAGCCGGCCGACCGTCCTGCGCTCGCGCAGGCGGTCGCGCGAGCCGCGCTGATGGGAGCGCGCGGCAACTCGGGCGTGATTCTCTCCCAGATCGTGCGGGGCGTAGCAGACGTGTTGGCGGAATCGACGAACGGGATCGACCCCGCGCTGACCGCGCGCGCGCTGCGCGGAGCCTCCGACGCCGCCTACCGTGCCGTGGGGCGGCCGGTCGAGGGGACGATGCTCTCGGTCATCCGTGAGCTGGCCGAGGAGGCCGAGCGGCGTGCGGCCGACCCCGGGCCGCTCGGAGAGCTGCTCGTCGAGCTCGTGCGGCACGGGGAGGAGGCGGTCGCCCGAACGCCCGAGCAGCTCGACGTGCTGCGGGACGCCGGGGTCGTCGATGCAGGCGGCGCGGGCCTTGTCGAGCTGCTTCGCGGACTGGCCGGAGCCGTCACCGGCGAGGCGTTGCCCCCCGCGCCCGAGGTCGCGAGCGAGACCGCCGGACCGGACGCGATCCACCTCGAGCCGTCCCGCTACCGCTACTGCACCGTCTTCGTGGTCGAGGGCGAGGCGCTCGATCGCGACGGGCTCGAGGCCGGGCTCGAGCGGCTCGGCGACTCGCTCGTCGTGGTCGGCGACGAGACCGCGCTCAAGGTGCACGTCCACACCGACGACCCGGGCGCCGCGCTCTCGCTCGGCACCGCCGCCGGGACGATCGAGGGGATCGAGATCGCCAACATGCACGAGCAGCAGGAGCGTCGGGAGCGGCGACTCTCGCTCGTTCCCTCCGCGAAGGCGAAGACCGGGGTCGTCGCGGTCGTCGCGGGCGAGGGGAACCGGCGCCTCTTCGAGACGCTCGCCGAGCCGGTCGGGACGATTCGCGTCGTGGCGGGCGGCCAGACCGCGAATCCGTCCACTGCCGAGCTCGTGGCTGCTCTCGAGGCGCTCGAGGCAGAGGAGGCGATCATCCTGCCGAACAACCCGAACGTGCGGCTCGCGGCCGAGCACGCAGCCGAGCAGGCCGGTCTCCCCGCCGAGGTCGTCCCGACGGACTCGATTCCCGCCGGTCTCGCCGCGCTCGTCGCGTACGACGGCGCACGCGGAGCCGCCGACAATGCCGCCGAGATGGCCGCGGTCGCGGCGAGCGTGGCCGCCGGCGAGGTGACCCGCGCCTCACGCGACGTCGAGCTGAACGGGCTCGCGATCCGGCGCGGCGACTGGCTCGGTCTCGCGAACGGCGACCCGGTGGCGGGCGGGGACGATTTCTCCGAGGTCACGCTGAGAGTGGCGGAGCGCCTGCTCGCGGAACCCCGCGCGGTGCTGACTCTCCTCACGGGCGCCGAGCCGCCGCCGCTCGACGGGCTCGTCGAACGGCTCGCCTCGGCGCATCCGGAGCTGGAGGTCGAGGTGCACGAGGGAGGGCAGCCGCACTATCCCCTTCTGCTGGGAGCGGAATAGGCTTCGCACGAATGCCGCCGGTCCGAATCGTGCTCGTAGAGGACAACGAGGTCTTCCGTGACGCACTCGAGCTGCTGCTCGGGATGCGGGCAGACGTCGAGATCGTGGCCTCCGTCGCCGACGGGCTGGCCGCCGTCTCCGCGGCGGTCGAGCACCGGCCGGACGTCGTGCTGATGGACTACCGCCTACCTGCCCTCGACGGCATCCAGGCCACGGCGCAGGTCGTCGCGGCGGTGCCGGACGTGGCGGTCGTCGCGCTGACTGCTTCCGCGGACGACGCCGAGCGCGAGGCGCTCCTCGCCGCGGGCGCCGTCGCCTGCCTGGCGAAGGATCAGGAGCTCGACGAGATCGTCGCGGCGATCCTGCACGCCGCCGCCGTGGCGTGAGGCTCTCCACCGAGAACACGGCGATCGTCCTCGACTCGACCGCCGACCTGCCCGACGCCGCCGACCGTTTCCGCAACTGGCGCGTCGTGCCGCTCTACGTCAACTTCGGCGACGAGAGCCTTCGCGACGGCGTCGACATCGACGCGGCGGACTTCTACCGGAGGCTGCGCGAGTCGAACGTCTTCCCCACGACGTCACAGCCGACGCCGGGCGACTTCCTCGCTTGCTACACGGAGCTCGGCGCCTACGAGCGGATCTTCTCGCTGCATGTCTCGGGACGTGTCTCCGGCACCTTCGCGAGCGCGGAGTCGGCGGCTGCCGAGTTGGGGGACGACCGGGTGCGGGCGATCGACACCGAGACCGCGTCGGCTTCGATTGCGATGCTCGCGCTCGCGATCCAGCGCCGGTTGGAACGCGGCACGAGCGACGACGAGATCGACGCGCTCGTCGAGCGATATCGTCGGGAGCGGGGCCTCCTATTCACGGTCGACACGCTCGAGTTCCTGCAGCGTGGCGGCCGCATCGGGAAGGCGGCCGCGTTCGCAGGCACGCTCCTGCAGGTCAAGCCGATCCTCTCGATCCGCGACGGCGAGGTCGAGCCGGTGAAGCGCGTCCGTGGCGAGGCAAAGGCGTTCGCCGAGCTCGCCACGGCGCTCGAGACCGAGACGGCAGACGAGCCGGCATGGAGGCTCGCCGTCGCGCACGCCGCGACGCCGGAGCGGGCGGCGGAGCTCGAGGCGCTCGTCCGCGAGCGCCGGCCGCACGCAGAGCTCGAGCTCGTCGTCACGCTCGGCGCGGTGATCGGTGCGCACGCGGGCCCGGGGACGCTTGCGCTGTTCTGGTTCCGCGACGGAGACTGACGTCCGGTCCGCGCGGAATACTCAGCCCGCCCGGTGCCGCGGACGATGACAACCACCCGTCGACAGACGGTCTTTGCTGGCCTGGACCCGCCCCGGGCCTGGCCGCCGACGCCGCGCGCACTGCGTCCGCAGCGCCTCGACCTCGCTCTCGACTCGCTGCCCGGCGTCGCCGCGACGACGCAGCGCAAGCTCGGCAAGCTCGCTCTCGCAACCGTCCGCGACGTGCTCGAGCACCGGCCGCGCCGGTACGAGACGGCGGCGGACGAGGTGTCCATCGCCGAGCTGCGCGAGGGCGAAGAGGTGGTCGTCAGCGGCCGCGTGCTCAACGTCGAGAAGCGTCCGATGCGCGGGCGGCGGCGGAGCCGGATCGTCGCCCGGGTCGCCGACGACACCGCGGCGGTCAGCGTCACGTGGTTCAACCAGCCCTGGCTCGCCGACCGGCTCCAGCCGGGCACGGAGGTTCGCCTGCGCGGCAAGCTCGGCCGCTTCGGGTTCGAGCCCCGCTCCTACGACATCGGCGAGGAAGCCCGAGCCACGGCCGATTTCGCGCCCGTCTATCCCGCCGCGGAAGAAATCGCGGCCGTGACGGTGCGCCGTGTCGTGGACGCTGCTCTGCCGCTCGCGGTCAACGTTGCGGACCCCCTTCCCGCCGCGCTTCGCGAACGCGAAGGGCTCCCGCTGAAGCGCGATGCGCTCACGGTCGTTCACCGTCCACGCGACCTCGCCGAGGCCGAGGCAGGGCGGCAGCGGCTCGCGTTCGAGGAACTGCTCGTCCTTCAGGTCGGCATCGCGCGCCGCGCGGCCGAACGCGAGCGGACACTCGCGCCGGGGCTCGGCGAACCGGGCGAACTGATCCACCGTTACCGCACGGCGCTGCCGTTCGCGCTCACGCCATACCAGGAGCAGGCGATCCGGGAGATCGACGGCGACCTCGAGCGCACGCTCCCGATGCAGCGGCTGCTGCAGGGAGACGTCGGCTCCGGCAAGACGGTCGTTGCGCTCTACGCGCTTCTGCGCGCCGTCGAGAAGGGGCGCCAGGGCGCGCTCATGGCCCCGACGGAAACCCTTGCTGAGCAGCACTTTCTCACGATCGCGGACCTCTGCCTCCAGCTCGGAGTGAGCTGCGCGCTGCTCACGAGCTCGTCCAGGAAGCGGGAGCGCGAGGCCGCGCTCGGGGCCGACGTCGTGGTGGGGACACACGCGCTGATCCAGGAGGGTTTCGAGCTGCGCGACCTCGCGGTCGCGGTGGTCGACGAGCAGCACCGCTTCGGCGTCGAGCAACGCTCGGCGCTCGTGGCGGGCCGCGCACCGCACGTCCTCCACATGACCGCGACCCCGATCCCGCGTACGCTCGCGCTCACCGTGTACGGCGACCTCGCGGTCTCCGAGATCGCCAAGCCACCGGCGTCCCGCAAGCCCGTGATCACGAGCTGGATCACGGAGGATCGCGCCTCTGAGGTCTACACGCGCTTGACCCGGCTGCTGCGCGAGGGGCGGCAGGCGTACGTCGTCTGTCCGCTGATCGAGGCTTCCGAGACCTCGCTCGCGCGCGCGGCGGAAGAAGAGGCCGAGCGGCTGCGCCGGGCCGAGCTGCGCGACTTCAGGGTCGGCTGCCTCCACGGACGCCTCAAGGCCGCCGACCGGCGTGAGCTGATGGCTCGCTTCAAGGCGTCCGAGCTCGACGTGCTGGTGGCGACGACGGTGATCGAGGTCGGGGTCGACGTGGCGAACGCGACGGTGATGATCGTCCAGGAGGCCGACCGGTTCGGGCTCGCGCAGCTCCACCAGATCCGCGGTCGCGTCGGGCGCGGCGCCGAGCAGTCGTACTGCCTGCTCGTCTCACGCGCGAAGGAGGAGCTGACGGAGTCGGCCCAGGCCCGCCTCCAGGCGCTCTGCGACACGACCGACGGCTTCGAGCTGGCCGAGGTGGACCTCGAGCTCCGCGGCGGTGGCGCGCTGCTCGGGACGAGGCAATCAGGCCTTTCCGACCTTCGCTTCGCCCACCTCCGCCGCGATCGCGATCTGCTCGAGCGGGCGCGCGCCGTGGCGCCGGAAGTCGGCCCGGGGCCGTTGCAGGAAGCGGCCGAGGCGCTCTTCGCCGAGGTCGAGCCCGAGGCGCTCGCATGAGACTCCTTCGCCGCCTGCTCGGCCGCCGGCCACCCAAGCCGCGCCCCGCCGATCCCGAGCGTCTGCAGCGCATCTACCGCGAGACCCACCGGCACGTCGAAGAGCTGCGCCGCGCGGCCTAGAGCAATCCGTCGAGCAACACTGCGAGCTCGCCCGGGCGCTCGAGCATCGGCGAGTGGCCCGAGTCGAGCTCGACCGGCTCGACGCCGAGGACATCCCGTGCAAGATGGCGCTGCCACTCCGGCCGGATCACGGCGTCGCGGGCACAGACGACGTACACAGGGCCTTCGACCGCGATCGGGTCGGCAGCGATCGGGACCTGGCAGCGAAGCCTCGACGCCAGGTGCACGTCTTCGGACGGATACTGGAGCTCGGCCGCCGCCACCGCAGGATCCGGGTAGTACGAGCGGCCCAGCTCGTCGCGAGTACGTCCGTCGCCGAAGCCCGGCATGTAGACGTCCGTCCAACCGGCGCTGCTGCCGACGAGTGCGCAGAGGAAGACGTGGACTCGCGCGTCGACGTGGGGGATCGTGAGACCGCCGAGCGAGTGGCCGACCACCACGTCCGCCGCGGGGACGGCCGCGGCGTACTCCTCGACACCGGCCGCGACGTCCTCGCAGGGGAGATCCGGCGCGTGGACGATGTGGCCGCGCGTCTCGAGCTCGGCCCGCACCGGATCCCAGCACCAGCCCCCGTGCCAGGCTCCGTGGACGAGGGAGAACGACGCCATGCGACGATCCTGCCATGCGTGTAATCGCCGGGAGCCGGAAGGGACACAAGCTCGTCGCGCCGCGCGGCCTCGATACGCGGCCGACGTCCGACCGCGTTCGGGAGAACATCTTCAACCTCGTCGGGCCGGTCGACGGCGCCCGCGTCCTCGACCTCTTCGCCGGCTCCGGAGCCCTCGGGATCGAGGCGCTCTCGCGCGGAGCAGCGAGCGCCGTGTTCGTCGAGCATGACGCGGATGCCGTGCGGACGATCGAACAGAACCTCGACCGGCTGCGGCTGACCGGCGCACGAATCGTCCGTGCTGACGTCCTGCGCACCCTCGCGCAGGAGGCGAACGCGGGTGCGAAGTACGATCTCGTGCTGGTCGACCCTCCTTACGGCATGCTCACCGCGATTCAGCCACGCCTTGCGCACCACCTGCCGCTGCTGCTCGCAGCCGACGGCCTCCTCGTCGTCGAGACGGACTCTCGCGCCGAGCCCGAGCTGCCGCTCCCTATCCGCACGACCCGGAAGTACGGCCAGACGCGGGTCACGCTCTTCGAGGCACAGCAGTGATCACCGCAATTGCGCCGGGCACCTACGATCCGGTCACGAACGGCCATGTCGACGTACTCACGCGCGCGGCCGGGATCTTCGATCGCGTCGTGGTCGGCGTGGTCGGGACGCCGCAGCACAAGGAGCCGATGTTCACGGTCGAGGAGCGAGTCGAGTTCCTGCGCGACGCGCTCTCCGGCCTCGCCAACGTCGAGATCGACGTCTTTCGCGAGCTCGTCGTCGACTTCGCGCGGAGATGGGACGCGAAGGCGATCGTCAAGGGTCTCCGCGTCATCTCCGACTTCGAGTGGGAGTTCCAGATGAACCAGCTCAATCGGACGCTGGCACCCGAGGTCGAGACGGTCTACGTCATGGCGAGCCCGCAGGTGAGCTTCGTCTCGTCGAGCGGTGTGAAGGAGATCGCGGCGTTCGGCGGCGACGTCTCGGCGCTCGTGCCGGCGCCGGTGGCGCGCCGGCTCGCCGAGCTCTTCCCCGACGGCCGGCCCGGAACACCGGAACGGCCGGGCGAATGACCGAGCTCGACATCACGTTGCGGGACGGCCGGACGCTCCACGTCTACGACGCGGGCGACCCGAACGGAAACGTTCTCGTCGAGCATCACGGGACGCCCGGCTCGGGCGTCACCTATCCGCCCGACCTCGAGCTGGCACGTGAGCGAGGCCTGCGCATCGTGAGCTACGACCGCGCCGGCTACGGCGGCTCGACCCCTGATCCCGGCCGCTCGGTTGCGGATGTCGTGCCCGACATCGAGGACGTGCTCGACCAGTTCGGCATCGAGCGGTACGCGTCGCTGGGCGCGTCCGGCGGCTGCCCGCACTCCTTCGCGTGCGGTGCGCGCTCCGAGCGCTGCATCGCCGCGGCCGCGATCGCCTCCCCGACTCCCTATCCGGTCGACGGCCTCGACTGGCTGGCGGGAATGGGCGAGCAGAACATCGAGGAGTTCGGCCTTGCGCTGGAAGGCGCAGACGCCGTCACCCCGTACATCGAGCGGGAGGCCGCGGAGTTCGCCAAGGCGACGCCGGAGCAGATCAAGGACGTTCTCGTCACACTCCTTCCTCCGGTCGATGCGGCCGTCCTGACCGGCGACCGTGCGAAGTTCGCGAAGAGGATGTTCGACCGCGCGATCGCACACGGCATCGCAGGCTGGCGCGACGACGACCTCGCCTTCGTCAAGCCGTGGGGCTTCGAGCTCGCCGAGGTTCGCGTGCCGACGCTCCTCTGGCAGGGCGTGCAGGACAAGATGGTTCCGGCCGCGCACGGACGCTGGCTCGCTGAGCGGATTCCCGGCGTCGAGGCGCACATCAGCGAGGAAGACGGGCACCTCTCCATCGCAGTGGGCCGCCTCGGCGAGATCTACGACTGGCTGGCCGAACGGTTCTGAAATAGGCGCCCTCCGCCCAGGGGGCTACACTTCGGTCCCAATGGACGTCCTAGTACTGATCGACAAGCTCGACGACCTCGTTCACAACGCCAAGGCCGTTCCGCTCACCGACCAGGTGCGAATCGACCGCGAGGAGATCTACGACATCCTCGACCAGATGCGCGCCACGATTCCGGAGGAGATCAAGCAGGCCCGCTGGATCGTCAAGGAGCGGCAGGAGATGCTGGCCGAGGCGAAGCGCGAGGTCGACCGGCTGCTCGCAGAGGCGCGGGAACAGGCGGTGCGCGAGGCGTCGCAAACCGAGATCGTGAAGATCGCCGAGCGGCAGGCCGACGAGATCGTCGACGACGCGCGGCGCGGCGCGCGCGAGATGAAGCTCGAGATGGAGGACTGGGCCGACACCCAGCTCGGCTCCCTCGAGGTCAATCTCGAGCGCTTCCTCACCGCGGTTCGGCGCGGTCGCGAGCGCCTGCACGAGCGCTCGCAGGAGACGGTCGTCGCGGGCCTCGGCCCCAACGGCGACGTCGCCGACGACGAGCGCTTCTAGCGCCTAGCCCCGCAGCCGCAGGATCACGGTGGTGAGCGGTCCGCGCGACCCCGGGATCAGCGAGCCTTGCAACGGCTGCTGGGCGATTACCGCGGCGCCGCAGCGGCCAGACGGGATCCGACGGACTCTCAGGCCCGACTCGCGGGCGATCCGTCGGGCATGGCAGGCCTTCAACCCGACGAGGTTCGGGACGATCACGCCGCCGACCGTTTGCGGTCGCGGCGCGCTGGCATGAACGCGCGTCGAGACGCCCACCGCCGCGAAGAGTCCGAGCACGACAACGAAGGCGAGGGCGAGGACGAAGGCCGCGATCCAGAGCCAGGCATGTCTCCGGCTCTTCTTCGGCTGCGGCTGGGCAACGAGACCTCGTTCACGTGCCCAGGACGCTGCAAAACGGCGCGGGTCGCTTTGCCCGAGCATCTCGGTAGCCGAGACTCCGTCCGCTTCGGCCTCCGCGAGATCGGCCTCGAGCTCGGTCGCCATCTCCTCGGCGAGGAGGTCGGGCACGCCGAGCCGCGTCCACTCCTGCCGGCACTCGTCAACGAACGCCGTCATCCCGCTACCTCCGCTTCGATCGCCGCCAAGACCGAGTCGACCTCGTTGCGGACGTCCCGCCAGGCGAGCACTCCCTCGGCCAGCGCGCTGCGGCCGCTAGGAGAGGCGCTGTAGTACTTGCGCGGAGGTCCGCCATCGCTCGCGGCGCGGTGGGTTGCGACGAGGCCTTCGCGCTCGAGCCTGCCGAGAAGGGGATAGATCGAGCCCTCACCGACGGTGGAGAGGCCGCGTTCCCGCAACCGCCGCGTCATCTCGTAGCCGTAGGCGGGTTCGTCGATCACGACGGCGAGGAGGCAGAGGTCGAGGACTCCGCGGAGCATCTGGCTGCGGCGACTCTCGTTTGCCATGCGCCGCATGGTAGTACGGTTTGTCTTGCGGCGCAAGGTAGAGCTGTTACGGGTTGGCGACCTCGCGAGCCAGCTCGACGAACGCCTCTGCCGCTTGGGAGCGATAGCGGTCGCGGTGCCAGGCGAGGACGAGGGTGCGGGGCGGGATCCGCGAACCGAACGGGAGCATTTTCACGGCGCGGTCGCGGGGGTCGACGACGAGGCGCGGCTCGATCGCCGCGCCGAGGTCCTCGGCGACGAGGGCTCCGAGCGTCCCGTTGTCGTCGGTGCGGAAGACGACGTTGAGCTCGGGGACACGTCCCGCAAGGAACCGCTCCGGCTCGTCGGTCGTGCGGCGGCCGATGAGCGGCAGCTTCGCGACCTCGCGCAGCGACGGCGCCGAGTCGAGCTTCGCCAGCTCCGACCGGGCCGACACGAGCAGGACGTACGGGTCGTGCAGCACCTCCGCCCACTCGAACGGCCCTTCTCGGAGCGGGAGATCGGCGAAGGTCAGGTCGAGCTCACCGTGCTCGAGAAGGCGCAGGAGATCGGCTGCGGAGCTCTCCTCTCGCACGCGGACGCCGACTAGCGGCCACGCCTCGCGGAAGCGGCGGACGAGAGCGGGGAGGAGACGCGCGCCGACGCTCTGGTAGATGCCGACACGTAGCGTCCCCGCGGCTCCCTCGGCGAGCGCCGCCATGTCCGCGCGGGCTGCGTCCAGTTGGGCCACGATCGCGTCGGCGTGGCCGAGCAGGAGGAGGCCGGCCTCGGTCGGCTCGACACGGCGAGGACCGCCGGGGCGGTCGAAGAGCTTCTGCCCGACGATCCGCTCGAGCTGTGCGATCTGCTGGCTCACTGCCGACTGGGTGTAGCCGAGCTCGCGCGCAGCACCGCCGAACGAGCGGGTGCGTACGACTGCTTCGAGAGCCGCGAGATGCCGTAGATCGATTCCCAGCCATTGATTAGCACTCATGATCGATATGAATGATAACTCAACTTGTGCTGATCGATCTCTCCCGGCACCATGGAGCCATGAGGACGAAGATCGCCATCGCGCTCGGAATCGTCTACGTCGTCTGGGGATCCACGTATCTCGCGATCGCCGTCGCCGACAGAACGCTCCCGCCGCTGCTCATGCTCGCGGTTCGGTTCGGGCTCGCCGGGGGGCTTCTCTACGCCTGGTCCGCCTGGCGGGGAGACGTGCGGCGCGCGCGGCCCGGTCGGCGCGAGTGGATGGCCGCGGCGGTCGTCGGTGGGCTGCTGCTGTTCGTCGACACGGGCGGCATCGCGTGGGCCGAGCAGCGCGTCGCGTCCGGGCTGACCGCGCTCCTCGTCGCCACGGTGCCGCTGTTCAGCGCGCTCATCGACCGGACGTTCTTCGGCATCAAGCTCTCGCTCGGCGCCCTCGCGGGGATTGCCGCGGGGCTGTTCGGCGTCGCGCTGCTCGCCGGACAGAGCGCGCACATCGATCCCGTCGGCGCCGCGGTCATCCTCGGTGCTGCTCTTGCCTGGGCGGGAGGCTCCGCGTACGCGCGGGTCGCGCCGCTGCCCGACGCGCCGTTTCTCTCGGCAGCGATGCAGATGCTCTGCGCGGCCGCGCTTCTCGCGCTCGCAGGAGCCGCGATGGGAGAGCTTGGGCGCGTCCATCCGGCGGCGATCTCGACGGGCTCACTTGCGGCGTTTGCGTTCCTCGTGGTCTTCGGCTCGATCGTCGCGTTCACCGCGTACGGCTGGCTCTTGCGGAGCGGCGCGCCCAGCGTGCTCGTCTCGACGTACGCGTACGTCAATCCCGCAGTGGCCGTCGTGCTGGGGTGGGCGTTCGCAGGCGAGGCGATCGGAGGGCGCGAGCTCGCGGCCGGCGCGGTCATCCTCGCCTCGGTCGGGATGCTCGTCCTGGCGCGCGAGAAGCGCGACGACGCGGAACCGCAGGAAGAGCTTCCGCCGACGGCTCCGGAGCTGGCCGAACTACCCCGCCTCGCTCCCTGAGTCGCACCCGACCGCCGCGCTACGGTGGCGGAATGACCACCTTCGATCTCCGCACACTCCGTCTCCGCTCGGGCGACCAGTCTCGCGATCGCGTCGAGATCGACCTCGAGCCGCTCCTTCTCGCCGGCCAGACGTACGAGCCGCGGCCGACTCCAGCGCCGGTCGAGCTCACGGTCACGCGCGCGTCGAGCGGCACCGTCCTCGAGCTCGCGCTCGACGTCGCGCTCGCAGGCCCGTGCTTCCGCTGCCTCGGCGATGCCGAGCTCCCGCTCTCACTTCGCCTGCGCGAGTACCAGGCCACCAGGCCGGAGGGAGACGAGGATCGCACCGAGTACCTGGAGAACGACCGGGTCGACCTCTCGGCCTGGGCACGCGATGCGATCGCGCTCGCATTGCCCGACCAGATCCTCTGCCGCGATGACTGTGCCGGGCTCTGCCCGGTCTGCGGCAAGGACCTCAACGCCGAGCCGCACGAGCACGTGGAGGAGCGCCTGGACCCGCGCTGGGCCAAGCTCAGCGAGTTGCGGCAGGAATGACGAACGGCGTCGTCGTGGTGATGGCGACGAAACCGAGGCGCTCGAGGATCGGGCGGCTCGTCGGCAGCGCATCGCTGTACAACCAGCGGTAGCCGCGCTCGCGTGCCAGCTCGGCTCGCTTCGCCACGGTGGCGCGATACAGCCCTCGGCCTCGGAACTCGGGCAGCGTGATGCCGCCGTAGAGGCCGGCGAATTCGACGCCGTCCTCGAAGTCGACCCGCCCGCCCGAAACCGGCTCTTCGTCGACGTAGGCGACGACGGCGACCGCCTTTCCCGGCAGCCCGTAGCGCAGGCCGAAGACGCGCGCCGCGATCTCGTCGAAGTCGTCCCTCGCCAGGCGGAGCTCCACCTCGTTCGGCGGAGGCGCGATCGAGGCCGCCTCGGCCACGACCAGGGTCTCCTCGTTCTCCGGCTCGAGCCCGGCTTCGAGCAGCCGCTCGCGGAGCTCGGGACCGTCGTGGGAGTAGTACTTCCACTCGACGTGTCCCGGCAGCTCGCGCATCCGCGCGACGAGCGGCTCCACCTCGCCGTTGTCCGGCGGCCAGACCACGCCACTCCATCCATTGCCGACGACGAGGCAGTCGGGCGCCGCGCGTCGCCGCATCTGCTCGTCGAAGAGCCGGAGGATGCTGGTCGTATCCACCGATGCAGGCTATAGTGGCGCGCTGCGATGGCCGTCCCGAAGCGGAAAACCTCCAAGTCGCGCCGCGACAAGCGTCGCGCGACCCACGCGATCAGCGCCCCGAAGGTCAACGTCTGCCCGAATTGCGGCCAACCGAAGCGCCCGCATCGCGTCTGTCCGACCTGCGGCACCTACAAGGGCCGCGAGGTCGAGCCGCTCCGCGTCCACGCTCCGTAAGCTCCGGCCATGATCCGGGTCGCGGTCGACGCGATGGGAGGAGACCGCGGTCCTGCGGTTGTAGTCGAGGGCGCGCAGCAAGCCGCGTCCGACGGCGTGCAACCGGTCATCTTCGGTTCGGCGGAGCTCGACACCGGCGGGCTCGAGCTCGTCGCGACCACGGAGATCGTCGGCATGGACGAAAAGCCGGCCGACGCGTTCCGCACGAAAACCGACAGCTCGCTCGTTCGGGCCGTCAAGGCCGTCGCCGACGCGGAAGCCGACGCGGTCGTGTCTGCCGGCAACACGGGCGCGATGCTCGCCGCGGGACTCGTCCATCTCCGCCGGGTCTCCGGAGTACGACGCCCCGCGATCGCCGTGCCGATCCCCGCCCGCAAAGGCCCGTCGGTCCTGATCGACGCCGGCGCGAACGCCGACTGCCGTCCCGAGCACCTCCTCCAGTTCGCGACGATGGGCGCGGTCTTCGCGGAGGAGATCCTCGGCATCGCCCGCCCACAGATCCGCCTCCTCTCGATCGGCGAGGAGCCGGAGAAGGGGAATCGGCTCACGCTGGATGCACACAGGCTGCTCGCCGCGTCCGATCTCGACTTCCGGGGCAACGCCGAGGGTCGCGACATCCTCGAGGGCGCCGCCGACGTCCTCGTCACTGACGGCTTCACCGGCAACGTCGCGCTGAAGTCGGTGGAGGGGACGATCAGGACGCTGCTCGACTCGCTGCGTGAGGAGATCACGGCGTCGACGGCCGGAACCCTCGGCGGCTTTCTCATCCGTCCCGCGGCGAGGCGGCTGCGCAAGCGCCTCGACCCGGACACGTACGGAGGCGCGTATCTGCTCGGCCTGCGGGGGCTCGCGGTCATCGCGCACGGCAACTCGTCACCGACGGCGATCGCCAATGCAATCCGGCTTGCCGCCCGCGGCGTCGACCGCGACGTCGTCGGACGCCTCGCTGCGCGCCTGCCCGAGAGGGCTCAGGTTGTATGATCGGCGCGCTTTTCCAGCCCCCCGACACAACGAGGTGACATGGCAGCGTCGCGCGAGGAAGTCTACGAGCGGGTCAAAGAGGTCCTCACCGAGCAACTCGGCATCGACGAGGCGGACATCACGGAGGAGGCTTCCTTCCAGGAGGACCTCGACGCCGATTCGCTCGACCTCGTCGAGCTGATCATGGAGCTCGAGGACCAGTTCGGGATCAAGATCTCGGACGAGGACGCGCAAAAGATCCAGACAGTCGGCCAGGCCGTCGACTACGTCGCTTCGCACCAGTAGCCGCGGACTCCGACCTCGCGCAGCTGATCGACGCGCTCCCGGCGGAACTGGCGGAGCCCGTCTTCACGCACACGTCGTGGGCGAGCGAGCGCACCTACTCGTACGAGCGGCTCGAGTTCCTCGGCGACAGCGTCCTCGAGTTGGCCGTCGCGCATGCGCTCTACGCGCGCCATCCGGACTTCTCCGAAGGGAAGCTCGCGAAGGTTCGCTCCCACGTCGTCTCGCGTGCGACCTGTGCCGAGGTGGCGGGCGAGCTCGGCCTGGGCGAACGGCTCGTCGAGCGGGTGGACTCTACGCAGACGGCCGAGGAGCTCGGGCGGCTGTCGCGCAACCGCAACGTGCTCGCCGCGGTGATCGAGGCGGCGCTCGGTGCGCTGTTCCTCCAGCACGGCTTCGCGGCGATCGAGGACGCCGTAGTCGACGCGTTCTCGGGGCAGATCGAGCAGGCGCTCACGACCCGTGTCGACTACAAGACGGATCTCCAGGAATTGCTTGCGCGCAGTGGTCGCCAGGTGGCCTACGCGGAGATCTCCGTCGAAGGCCCGCCGCACGATCGTCGCTTCAAGTGCGCGGCGATCGTGGGAGGCGAGGAGCTCGGTCGCGGTGAGGGGCGCACGAAGAAGGCCGCGGAACAGGAGGCCGCCCGCGAGACTCTCGCGAGACTGGAAGACGACTCACCTGAGCAGTAGCCGCGCGCTCTTGACGGGTCGAACCGGGTTTCTGGCATCCTGTCCCGCCTCATGCCTGAGCGCCGGCCCACGAATTCCGAGCTGCGTTTGCTGCGGCTCACCGAGGAGGAGCCCGATTCCGAGCCTCGCGGGATCCTCGAGATCTTCTCGGAGGTTGACGAGCCCGACGATGCGGATGCGGCGCTGACGCGCGAAACAGACGACGAGTAGCGTCCTACCGCGTCGTTAGGTTCCCTGCGGTGCATCTGCGCGCCGTCAAGCTGCGTGGCTTCAAGTCGTTCCCCGACCCGGTCGAGATTCGCCTCGAGCCGGGCGTCGGCGTGATCGTCGGCCCTAACGGCTCCGGGAAGTCCAACGTCTCCGACGCGATCCGCTGGGCCGCCGGCTCCCTCAGCCCGACGGAGCTGCGCGCCGAGAAGCCCGACGACGTCCTCTTCGCGGGCGGCGGCTCGCGCGGGCCGGCGGACTTCTGCGAGGTCGAGCTCCTCTTCGACAACGCCGACGGCGAGCTGCCGGTCGACTACACGGACCTCTCGGTCGCGCGCCGGCTGCATCGCGGCGGCGAAGGGCAGTACCTCGTCAACCGGGCCGCTGTGCGGCGCCTCGACCTCGTCGAGCTGCTCGCCGACCTCGGGCTCGGTCAGGGGATGCACTCGATCATCAGCCAGGGCAAGGTCGAGGCGATCCTCGCGTCGCGGCCGGCCGAGCGCAGGGCTCTGATCGAGGAGGCGGCCGGGCTCGGCCGCTTCAAGGCACGCCGCCATCGCGCCGAGCTCAAGCTGGCGCGAGTCGCCGTCGGGGTCGAACGAGCCCGCGACGTGGAGGCCGAGGTTCGCAAGCGGCTCCGTCCGCTCGCCTTGCAGGCGACCGCAGCCGAGCGCGCGCAGAAGCTTGCGGTCGAAATCGCGCGGCTCCTGGCGCGGGTGGCCCAGCTCGACCTCGCCGGGCTGGAGGAACGGCTCGCCGAGCTCGACACACGACGCAGCGCGGCCGCAGCGCGGCGGCGCGGCGTGGAGGAGAGGCTCGAGACGCTGCTCGCAGAACGCGGCACAGCCGAGGACGAGCTCGCCGACGCGGCGGGCGCGCGCGAGCAGGCACTGCAGGCGCTCTACCGGCTCCGCAGTGCGGCAGAGCGGCTCGAGCTGCGGCGGGAGTCCGCGGAGGCCCGCGTTGTTCGGCTCCGTGACGAGCTGGCTCGTCCGCGCCGCGTCCTCGACGAGTCAGTCCGCGCCGAACGAGCCGCCCTCGCCGACGAGATCCGTCTGCTGGAGAGCCGCCTGCGCGCGCTCGACCAAACGCTGGCCGAGCGCGAGGGTCTGCCCCCCGCGGCGCGCGCGTTGGCGGAGGACGGCGAGCGGATCGCCTTCTCGCTGCTCGAGGTCGAGCCCGGCCGCGAGCGCGCGGTAGCGGCGGCGTTGGGTCGCTCGGCCTCCGCGGTCGTCCGGGACGATGCGACGGGTGCGCTGGCGCTGCTCGAACGAGCGCGAGACGCGGGCCTCGGCAGCCTTGTCGTTCTCGTCGGCCGCGAGCCGGCCGAGCTCGTCGCCCGGATGCCTGTGGTGCCGAAGGAGGAGCTGCTCGCGTCGCCCGTCCCTGCCGTGACGCCGGAAGGCTTCGGCTACGACCCGGAGCGCGGGGAGCTGTGGTTCGCCGGAGAGACCGCCGAGGCGCTGCTGCTCGAGCTGCAGGCCCGCAGGCGGACGCTCGCTTCCGAGCTCGACGAGCTTCGCGCTCGGTTCCAGACGCCGATTCCGGAAGCCGCCTACTCGCTCGAGCGGAATCCGTTCGCCGACCGGAGCGTCCGGCTGGCCGAGCGCCTCTTGTACGCACTCGAGGTGTCGGTCGGGCACTTCGAGACGCCGCTCCGTTCCGAGGTCGACGCGGGCGCGGCGCGCAGCGGCGAGCTCGGCACCGAGCTGCGCCGGCTCGGCGCCGCCGAGGTCGAGCTGCGGCAGGAGCTCACAGGCGTCTCCGACGAGGCGTCCGCCGTCGAGGTCGAGGCTGCCCGGCTCGAGACGGAAGCAGCCGAGGCAGCGCGGCGGCTCGAGCAGGCGAATGCGGACGAGCCGGCGGAGGGAGACGACCGCGAGCAGCTCGTTGCGACCGTCGAGCGGCTGGAGCGCCGCCGCGAGACGCTCGGCCAGGTCAACCCGCTCGCGCACGAGGAGTACGAGGCCGAGAAGGTGCGGCTCGAGGAGCTCGTCGCGCAGCGCGCCGATCTCGAGGCGAGCCTCGCCGAGCTCGAGAAGCTCCGCACCGAGCTCACGGAGACCGTCGAGCGGCGCTTCGCCGAGACCTTCGACGCGGTCCGGGGCCACTTCGAGGACGTGACGGCCACGGTCTTTCCCGGCGGCGAGGGCCGCCTGCGGCTGACCGAAGCGGACGCCGAGGAAGACGAGGCAGAACCCGGCGTAGAGGTCGAGCTGCGCCCCGCGGGGAAGCGGGTGCAGCGGCTCTCGCTTCTCTCCGGCGGCGAAAAGGCGCTCGGCGCGATCGCGTT
Organism: uncultured Actinomycetes bacterium; assembly: GCA_963725965.1. Lineage (GTDB taxonomy): Bacteria > Actinomycetota > Thermoleophilia > Gaiellales > Gaiellaceae > Palsa-739. The sequence continues at coordinate 321,503 of CAVSAK010000003.1, forward strand.
CCTCTTCGCGCTCTTCCTCGCGCGGCCGTGCCCCTTTTATCTCCTCGACGAGGTCGAGGCGGCGCTCGACGACACGAACATCGCCCGCTTCGTCGAGCTGCTGCGGCGCTACTCCGATCGGGCGCAGTTCGTCGTCATCACACACCAGAAACGGACGATGGAGGCCGCCGACGTCCTGTACGGCGTGACGATGGGGGGCGAGGGCGTCTCGCAGGTCGTCTCGCGCCGCCTGCCGCGCGAAGAAGCCGAGGCGGCGAGCGCCGCCTAAGCTCAGGTCGTGCTCTACGACCCGGGCGTGTTCGAACCGCTGACCGAAGAACCGTGGGACGAGGCGCGCGTCCGCGACGGCATCGCCGCGCTCGTGGTGGATGCCGACGTCCGCTTCGAGCCCGGTGCGCTCTGGCCGGCGCACGAGTGGGACGGGTGGCGCGCGGCGTTGCCGATGAAGAATCTCTACCTCGGCGCGGCGGGCATGGTCTTCGCGCTCGACGAGCTCCGCCGCCGCGGCCTTGCCGAGACCACTCTCGACCTCTCTGCAGCCGCGACGCTCGCGCTCGAGCGCTGGCGTGCGGAGCCCGACTACATGGAGGGGGAAGTCGTCCCCGAGCCCGGGGCGGCGTCTCTGCTCGCGGGCGAGGCCGGGATTCTCCTCGTCGCCTGGCGTCTCACGGGCGACCCGGCGCACGCGGACCGGCTCCATGCGCTCGTGCTCGCCAACCTCGAGAGCGAGGCCGAGGATCTCATGTGGGGTACGCCGGGCACGCTCGTCGCGTCGGCTGCGATGCGCGACTGGACCGGGGAGGAGCGCTGGACCGAGGCGGCACGCGAGACTACCGCGGCGCTCGCGTCCCGCCGCGACGCCGAAGGCTTCTGGACACAACGCATCTGGGGAACGAGCTTCCGCGGGGTAGGCACCGTCCACGGCCTCGCCGGCAACGTCCGGGCGCTCCTCCAGGTCGACGACCCGCGCAACGAGTCGCTGCGAGTCGACTCGGCAGCTGCACTCGCCGGCGCAGCCACACGAGAGGACGGGCTCGCGAACTGGAGCAGCGAGGGAAAGCTCCAGTGGTGCACAGGCGCGCCGGGGGTCGTCTCCACCGCCCGCGACTATCTCGACGAGGAGCTACTCCTCGCGGGCGCCGAGCTCGTCTGGCGAGCAGGCCCGCCCGGCGAGGAGAAGGGGCACGGGATCTGCCACGGCACGTCTGGCAACGGCTTCGCGCTGCTCGCCGCCTTCGAGCGGACGCAGGACGAGGTGTGGCTCGATCGCGCTCGTCGCTTTGCCGTCCATGCGCTCGCGCAGGCGGAGCGCGTGCCGGGCCGCTACTCGCTGTTCACCGGCGGCGGAGGGACGGCGCTCTTCGCAGCCGCGTGTCTCGAGGCCGACGCGCGCTACCCGGTGCTGGAGAGGCGTTAGCTCAGCGCATGCTCGAGCGCCGCGCGGTCGGTCGGCTCCCCGTGCGTGGGGAGGACGCGCTCCACCGGTAGATCCAGCAGCGGCTGAAGTCCCGCGACGATCTGGTCGCGCTTGGAGTCGTCGCGTAGCCACTCGTTCAGGCCGAGGCCGTTGCCGAAGTCCGCGAGTGTGTCGCCCGCCAGGACCGCCTGGGGACCTTCGATCCAGAGAACGAAGTCGTTGCTGCCGCGGCCGGCGAATGCGTGAACCCCGAACGGCAGCCGGTCGCCCGACTCGTACCAGCGCGCGTCGCCACCGCCTTCGCGGAGCCACCGAAGATCGGGGCTGCCGTCTCCCGCCTGCTCCGCGGTGAGGCCGTACTTGTCCATCAGGTCCTGCGCCGTCTCGGGCCGTGGTGAGTAGACCGGCGCACCAAGCTGCTCCACGAGAGCCTCCGCGTCCCGCTCGTGCCACGGCGACGTGAGCACCACCACGGGCTCGCGCTCGGCTGCGAGCGAGAGCAGCTCGTCGGGCACCGCCAGCGGATCGAACAACAGCAGCCGGGTCCCGTCATCGATCGCGTAGGAGGACACCTCCTGCGGCCACACCTCGCCCGCCTCCCATCCGGGATGCGGCGCCTGCCAGTGCCAGAGACCGGGCTGGAGCTCGTCCATCGGGGGAGCCTAATCGAGCGGTCCACGTAGGATCGCTCGCGATGGACGAACGCCTCGAGCGTTACGCGGAGCTCGTCGTCCGCATCGGCATCAACGTCCAACCGGGTCAGGAGGTCTTCCTCTACCCGGCCGTCGAGCATTACGAGCTGGCGCGCGCCCTCGCGCGCCAGGCCTACCGCGCCGGTGCGTCGTATGTCCACGTCCTCTACACCGACGGCCACGTGCGGCGCGCCATGATCGAGCTTGGGCCGGACGAAGCGCTGACGTACACCCCCGAGTGGCTGAAGGCGTGCGTGACCTCGGTGGCCGGAAACGCGCTGATCACGACGTCGACCGACCCCGAGCCGGAGCTGCTTGCGGACATCGACGGCGAACGCGTCGGGCGCGCGGTGCAGCAGGAGCTGCTCCAGATCAGGCTGCAGCAGATGGCCGAGAACACGGTCAACTGGTGCGCGATCGGCGCGCCGACCGAGAGTTGGGCACAGCGCGTCTTCGGCGAGCCCGATGTCGACCGGCTGTGGGAGCTCGTCGCATTCTGCATGCGCCTCGACGAGCCCGACCCGGTCGCGGCGTGGACCGAGCACCTTGCGCGACTCCGGGAGCGGGCGGCGAGGCTGAACGAGCTCCGTGCGGACGCGCTCCGCTATCGCGGTCCCGGCACGGACCTGACCGTAGGCCTGCATCCGGATGTGCACTGGATGGCGGGAACCGGCGACACAGCCGCGGGGATTCGGTACGTCGCGAACATGCCGACCGAGGAAGTCTTCACCTCACCCGACGCGCGGCGCACCGAAGGGACGATTCGCGCGACGCAGCCGTTCCCTCTGTCGGGTCAGATCATTCGCGGGCTCGAGCTGACGTTCGAGCAAGGCAGGGCCGTGCGAGTCGAGGCCGAGGACGGCGCGGATCTCGTCCGCAGCCACTTCGAGACTCTCGAGAACGCCGACCGGCTCGGCGAGGTCGCGCTCGTCACGGGCGAGTCTCGTGTGGGCCAGACGGGGATGCTCTTCTACGACGTGCTCTACGACGAGAACTCCACCTGCCACATCGCCTACGGCGCAGGCCTCCCCTTCCTACTCGACAGGGAGCCCGACGACGGCTTCAACGTCGCGAACATGCACGTCGACTTCATGGTCGGCGGCCCCAAGCTCGAGGTGGACGCGCTCCTCGCAGACGGGACCGCGATGCCCCTGATCCGAAATGAGGAGTGGCAGCTCGCGTGAGCACGAACGGCGACCGGCTCGAGCGCTACGCGGAACTCGCGGTTCGCGTCGGCGCGAACGTCCAGCCGGGGCAGGAGGTCTTCGTTCACGGCTTGGTCGAGCACGCCGACCTCGTGCGTGCGCTGACGCGGCAGGCGTACCGGACCGGCGCGTCGTACGTCAACGCGGTCTACAGCGACCAGCACGTGAGGCGGGCAATGATCGAGCTCGGGCCGGACGAGGCGCTGACGTACTCACCGGAGTGGATGAAGTCCCTGGAGGAGGCGACCGCGGGGAACGCGCTGCTGGGGACGGCGGGAAACCCCGAGCCGGACCTGCTCGCCGACCTCGACGGCGACCGTGTCAGCCGTGCGATCCCGCTCGAGGTCGCGGAGATCCGGCGCCGCCAGCATGCGGCGCGCTCCTTCAACTGGTGCGCCGTCGGCTCGCCGAACGAGGGTTGGGCCGATCAGGTGCTGGGCGAACCGGACGTCGAGCGTCTGTGGGAGCTCGTGGCGTCGTGCTTCCGGCTGGACGAGGCCGATCCAGTGGCGGCGTGGCGCGAGCATCTCGACCGGCTCGACGCGCGAGCCGCCACGCTCACCGAGCTCCGGCCGGACACGCTCCGCTATCGCGGGCCCGGCACCGACTTCACCGTCGGACTGCTTCAGACCGCACACTGGGGCAGCGCTCGCTTCGAGACGGCGTCGGGGATCGAGTACGTCGCCAACATGCCGACCGAGGAGATCTTCACGACTCCCGACCCCACCCGCGCCGAGGGAAAACTGCGCTCGAGCATGCCGCTCAGCCTCGCCGGGCAGCTCATCCGGGGCCTCGAGCTGACGTTCGAGGACGGGCGGATCGTCCGCGTCGAGGCCGAGACGGGTGCGGAGATCGTGCGCGGACAGCTCGAGCGGATCGAGAACGCCGACCGGCTCGGCGAGCTCGCGCTCGTCACGAAGGAGTCGCGCGTCGGTCAGACCGGGACGCTCTTCTACAACACGCTCTTCGACGAGAACGCCACCTGCCACATCGCCTACGGATTCGGGATCGCAAATGCGTTCGACGGAGAGCCGGACGAGCGGATGAACGTCGCGAACATCCACGTCGACTTCATGGTCGGCGGGCCGGAGCTCGAGGTGGACGCAGTCCTGGCGGACGGCACCGAAGTGTCGCTCATCCGCGACGAGGAGTGGCAGCTCGCCGCGTAGCTGGTCGCAGCTGCTGGGCGAGCCTGATGCGGCGCCCGACCCTGTCGAGGAGGAGAGCGGCGGCCGTCTCTTCTCTCGGCTGCGCGACTCGCTGTCCAAGTCGCGGCGGGCGCTCACGGTCGAGCTGGCCGCGGCCGCGTCTTTCGATCCCGGCGACGACGCCGACTGGGAGCGGCTCGAGGAGGCGCTCATCGCCGGCGACGTCGGCGTCCGAGCGACCGCCGAGCTCGTACGGCGGCTCGAGGCGCGCGGCGAGTTCGGGGACTTGAACGCGGCGCTCGCCGAGGAGGTGACCGAGCTCTTCGGCGAGCCGCCCGTGCTCGCGGTCGCCCACGAGCCCGCGGTGATCCTCGTCGTTGGCGTCAACGGCACCGGCAAGACCACGACGATCGGCAAGCTCTCGGCGAGGCTCGTGCAGCACGGCCGCTCGGTCGTCATGGCGGCCGCAGACACGTACCGCGCCGCCGCGGAGGAGCAGCTCGAGATCTGGGCACAACGGGCCGGCGCGGACTTTGTCGGCGCCGAGCGCGGTGCGGACCCCGCGGCCGTCGCATACGACGCTGTCGAGGCCGCCGTCGCTCGCGGCCGCGACGTCGTGGTCGTGGACACGGCCGGGCGCCTCCATACCCAGTCGAACCTCATGGAGGAGCTCGCCAAGATACGCCGCGTCTTAGCCGGCCGCCTCGACGGAGCGCCGCACGAGACGCTGCTCGTCGTCGACTCGACGACGGGGCAGAACGGCGTCCAGCAGGCGCGCCTCTTCGGCGAAGCCGTCGGAGTCACCGGAGTCGTCCTGACGAAGCTCGACGGCTCCGCAAAAGGGGGCGTCGCGATCCCGATCGCCTACGAGCTCGGCCTGCCGGTCAAGCTCGTCGGCGTCGGCGAGGCGCTCGAGGACCTCCAGCCGTTCGACCCGCTCGATTACGCACAGGCCCTCGTGGCGGCGTAGGCCTCGACCTCGGCTATGGACCGGTCGGGATGAGCCCGACGATGTAGCCACGGATCGGGTTTTCCGTCTCGACCCAGATCTCGAGCTTGTAGGTGCCGGCCGGCGCCTTCGCGGCCGCGAATCCCGCCTCGGCTGTCCCTTTCTTCGCGTTCGCCCAGGCATTTTCCGCCGCTTCTTCGAGGGTCTTGCCTTTGCCCGGCTTCCAGGGACCTTTTGCTTGGTTCATGGGAACCTCCTCTCGCGCGAGACCCTACTCCTACGTCGGCGCCTCTGCTTCCCGCAGCACCGCCGCCTGGCGGGCGCCGGCGAGGTTCCCCTTGCGCTCGTAGACGGTCTCCGCCCGCGCGGCGGCTGTCGGAGCCTCCGGGGACCCGGCCTCCCCGAGGACGCGCGCGAGCGCAATCAGGGCGGTCGCTTGCAGGTCGAGGAAATCGGTGGGCTCCGCTAGCTCCACTGCCTCAGCGGCCAGCCGCAGCGCCTCTGCCGCCTCGCCGACAGACGCCTCAACCTGGGCCCGGGCGACCCGCCACATGACCTGCGTCACGATGTCGTCCTCCCACGCGTGCGACTCCGCAAAGCGCTCGAATTCCTTCGCCTCCTTGAAGCGGCCCTCTTGCGCGAGCACGGCCGCGAGATAGGAGGCCAGGGTCGGCGGGTAGGACGTCTCGCCCATCTCCACGAGCATGGTGTACCCGGTTCGCAGTTCATGCTCCGCGGCGCTCGCATCGCCGGCCAGCAGCTCGATCGTCGACCCGTCGAGCGCGCAGACCGCGCGCCAGTGCACCATCCCCAGCTCGTCCCAGAGGGCTCGCGCACGCGACCACTCCTCGCGCGCATCGGCGAATTGGCCGCGCATCGCGAGCAGCACTGCGAGCGAACTGAGGATCGACGCCGTGACCAGGCGGTCACCCTCCATCTCCCGCAGGAAGAGATGCGCCCGCTCGATCGCGGGATCCACAGGTGTCGGCCCGAATTGGACTGCCTGCATCAAGGATGCGGCGAGCCGCGCAGCCTCCCGTGCGTCTCCCGCGAGCCGGGCGTGCTCGAGCGCGCGCTCGAGCGCGGCCGCACGCTCGCCCCAGCGGCAGGCGAAGACGTGTGGCTCGCTGAGGAGGTGCCAGGCTTTCGCGAGTCCGGCGTCGTCGCCCAGTTCCTCCAGCCCAGGAATCGCCGCCTCGGCGACGCGCGTCATCTTTTCCATCGACGTTCCTGCGTTCGTGAAGCTCCGGAAGAACTCTCGCTCGACCAGCGTGCGGAGCTCGAGCCGCCGGTCGCCGTCGCTACGGGCGAGAGCAAGTGCCTCCTCGAGCGCACCCTCAGCGGCCGCAAAGGCACCGGAGCGCATGAGCGCGATGGCGAGCTCGAGAAGGACGTAGCCTCGGTCGGCGTTCGCGCGCGGCAAGAGCGCAGCGCCTCGCTCGAGCAGGTTGGCCGCAGCGGGGACGTCATCGCGCGCCAGCGCCTGCCGGCCGGCTGCCGTGAGGAGCTCGCCCGCCCGCTCGCCGAGAGCGCGCACGTGCTCGTCGACCGTGCCGAGCTCGTCTCGGTAGAGGTATGCCTGCTCGAGGTGGTAGCCGACGAGCTCGTCGCGTCCGTCGTGAAGCTCGAGCCAGCCGGCGAAGCGCTCATGGAGATCGGCGCGCGTTCTCTTCGGGATTCCGGCGTAGGCCGCATCCCGGATCAGCGCGTGCCGGAAACGGAAGCCGTCCTCTCCGGGGAAGCTCGATATCGCGGGCTCGACGAATTCACGGCGGACGAGCGCGAGCAGCGTGGCCCCCAGCGCCTCGTCGCCGCGCCCGAGAGCCGCCACCGCCCCGGGCCAGAACTCCTTGCCGATCACGGCGGCCCGCTCGAGCACCTCCCGCTCGAACGGATCGAGGCGGTCGAGCCGCGCGGCGAGCAGCGCTTGGATCGTCGGAGGCAGCGCGACGAGCTCGGCCGCCGCGCGCGCATCCTCGGCGAGCATCGCGAAGAGCTGCTCTGTGTAGAGCGGATTCCCCTGGGCGACTTCCGTAACCCGCGTGCGGAGGCCCGAAGACAGGATCCCGCCGATGTCGAGGGCGTTGAGGAGCTCTGTCGCTTCTCCGGAGGAGAGCGGCTCGAGCCGCACGATCACGCCCTCCCACTCGGGCCGCTCCTCGAGCAGCTCGGGCCGCGCGACGCACAGGACCAGGATCGGCGTGTCCCGACTCCAGCGGCTGACATGCTCGACGAGGTCGAGCAGCGTCGGCTCGGCCCAGTGCACGTCCTCGAGGACGACCAGGAGCGGCCGCGAGCGCGCGAGAGCCTCGAAGAGCCGCCGCACCGCCCAGGAGAGCTCCTCCGGCGAAGCGGTCCCGTTGCCGCCGAGCGCGCCTAGTCGTTCGACGACGAGAGCGGCGTCGGGCTCGCTCGCCATCGCGTCCGCCAGCGCTTGCTCGCCCCCGAGCCGCCGGATGAGCTCCGTCAGTGGCCAGAACGTGATGCCGTCGCCATAGGGAAGGCACCGTCCGGTGGCGACGGTGGCGTGTTCACCGAGTTCGGCGACGAGCTCCGACACCAGCCGCGTCTTGCCGACGCCGGCCGCGCCGATCACCGTCACCAGCCGGCACTCGGGGCCGTCTGCACTCGCCGTCAGCTCGTCGCGCAGGATGGCGAGCTCGCTCGCCCTGCCGACGAGCGGGATGTCCGAACGGCGTGCGAAAGACTCGGCGCCGGCAATCGCGCTGGACACGCGCCATGCCTCTACGTGCACGCTCTTCCCCTTCGCCTTAACCGAGCCCACCGGTTCGAGCCGTGTGGCATGTCGGACGAGGCGTTCGGTCACCGCCCCGATCAGGATCTCGCCGCCGCCGGCTGCCTGCTCGAGCCGCTTCGCCGTGTTGACGGCGTCGCCCGTGGCGAGCGTCGACGCGTGGTCTCCCGTCACGACCTCACCCGTGTTGATCCCGATCCGGATTCGTAACGTTGGTACGCCTCTTCCGGCGAGGGAGGCGTTCAGGCGGTCGACGGCTCTCTGCATGTCGAGCGCCGCTCGCACCGCCCGTAGGGCGTCGTCCTCGTGCGCGCGGGGGAGTCCGTATACGGCCATCACGGCGTCGCCGACGAACTTCTCGACCGTGCCGCCATGGCGCTCGACGGCGATCCGCATCTCCTCGTACCATCGGCCCATCAGCTCGCGCAGCGGCTCAGGATCGAGCCTCTCGCCGAGCGCAGTCGAGTCGGCCAGATCGCAGAAGAGGACACTGACGGTCCTCCGCGCTGCCGCAGTGGACACCATGTGACAAGTGTGACGCCCCGCGTCTCCGGTTTCCAGCCCGGCTACCCTGCGACCCGCAATGTTCGACGCCCTCAGCGACAAGCTCCAGAGCGCCCTCGGCGACCTTCGTGGGCGCGGCGTCCTCGACGAGGAGGCGATCAACCGCGCCATGCGCGAGGTACGGCTCGCCCTGCTCGAGGCGGACGTCAACTTCGGCGTCGTGAAGGACTTCGTCGCGCACGTGCGCGAGCGCGCGCTCGGCGAGGACGTCCGCAAGAGCCTCACACCGGGCCAGCAGGTCGTGAAGATCGTGCACGAGGAGCTGACCGAACTGCTCGGCTCGTCGGATTCACGGCTCGCCTTCTCGCAGCGCCCGCCGACCACCATCCTCCTCGCGGGCCTCCAGGGCTCGGGCAAGACGACCGCCGCGGGCAAGCTGGCGCTGCTCCTCCAGAAGGAGGGCCGGAAGCCTGCGCTCGTGGCCGCCGACCTGCAGCGGCCCGCCGCGATCGACCAGCTCGTCCAGCTCGGCGAGCAGGTCGGCGTCCCGGTCTACGCCGGCGAGCGGAGCGATCCGGTCAAGGCCGTCCAGGAGGGGATCGAACAGGCGAAGGCCGAGGGGCGCGACGTCGTGATCCTCGACACCGCAGGCCGCCTGCACGTCGACGAGGCGCTCATGGAGGAGCTCGCCGCCGTCCGGCGCGAGGCGAAGCCGACGAACGTCCTCCTCGTGCTCGACGCGATGACCGGGCAGGAAGCCGTCAACGTCGCGCAGGCGTTCCAGGAGCGGATCGACTTCGACGGCGTCGTCCTCACCAAGCTCGATGGCGATGCTCGAGGCGGCGCGGCTCTGTCCGTACGCGCAGTCACCGGGCGGCCGATCAAGCTCGCCTCCGCCGGCGAGAAGCTCGACGCGCTCGACTGGTTCCACCCGGACCGGATGGCGTCGCGGATCCTCGGCATGGGCGATGTCCTCACGCTGATCGAGCGCGCCGAGGCGGCGATCGATGAGGACGAGAAGGAGGAGCTCGAGCGCCGCATGATGAAGGGCGAGTTCTCCTTCGACGACTTCCTCTCGAGCTACAAGATGATCCGCCGCATGGGGCCGCTGCAGGGCGTCCTCAAGATGATCCCGGGCCTGGGGAACCAGCTCGAAGGCCTCGACCAGGTGGACGAGCACCAGCTGAAGCGGGTCGAGGCGATCATCCTCTCGATGACGCCGCACGAGCGGCGAGTCCCTCACGTGATCGACGCGTCGCGGCGCAAGCGCATCGCCGCCGGCTCCGGCACGACCCTCGAGCAGGTCAACCAGCTGATCGAGGCGCGCAAGCAGATGGCGAAGATGATGAAGGCGGCCGGATCGGGCAAGATGCCTCAGATTCCCGGCGTGGGCATGCCGCAGGCCGGATTGCCCGCCCAGGGCCCGCCGCGCCCGAGCGCGACGCGCAAGTCGAAGTCCAAACGCAAGAGGAAAGCGAGAAGGTAACCGGATGGCAGTGAAGCTCAGGCTGACGCGGGTCGGCTCGAAGAAGAACCCGATCTACCGCGTCGTCGCAGCCGATTCGCGCTCGCCGCGCGACGGCAAGTTCATCGAGATCGTCGGTCGCTACAACCCACAGTCGGATCCGTCGCTCATCGACCTCGACGAGCAGAAGGTCCGCGGCTGGCTTGCCAAGGGCGCGACGCCGACCGAGTCGGTGGCGAAGCTCCTCAAGGCGCAAGGCATCCAGTAGCGGTGGCCGAGCTGGTCGCCGAGCTCACCCGCCGACTCGTCGACGAGCCCGACGCCGTACGCGTCGAGGAGTTCGAGGAGGAGGACGGCACGCTGGTCCTCGAGCTGTATGTGGCCGAGGGCGACGTGGGGAAGGTCATCGGCCGCCAAGGCCGACTCGTGCGCGCGCTGCGCACGATCGTCCGCGCCGGCGGCGTCGAGGCGGGACGCCGGGTCCAGCTCGAGATCGTCGACTAGCCGCAGTGGCCGTCGCGGCCCTGTACGACATCCACGGCAACCTTGACGCGCTCGACGCGGTTCTCGCTGAGGTGCCGGAGGAGGCGACCATCCTCGTCGGCGGCGACGTCGTCGCCGGCGGCGAGCAGCCGGCGGAGGTGCTCGAGCGGCTGCGTGCCCTCGGCGACCGCGTGGTGTGGATCCGCGGCAACGCCGACCGAGAGCTCGATCCGAGCGAACCCGGCCTTGCTCCCGCGGGCGCGCTCGACGCCACGCGCGCAGCGCTGTCGCAGGAGCAGATCGACTTCCTCCTTGCGAACCCGTCCACTGCTCGGATCGGCGCCGTCCTCTACTGCCACGCCTCGCCACGTAACGACGTCGACATCTTCACCGAGCGCACGCCCGAGGAGCGCATCGCGTTCCTCTTCGACGCGCTCGACGTGCCGACGGTCGTCTGCGGTCACACGCACACGCAGTACGAGCGCACAGTCGCAGGCGTGCGGGTCGTCAATGCGGGCAGCGTGGGCATGCCGTACGAGGAGGAGCCGGGTGCCTACTGGCTACTCGATCTCGTCCACCGGCGGACGCCGTATGACGGCGCGGAGCTGAAGGTCTCTCGCGAAGAGGCGATCGCAGAGTTCACGGAACGTGGCCTCTGACTTCGTGCCCGTCGGGCGTGTGGGAAAGCCGCACGGCCTCGACGGCGGCTTCTTCGTCGAAGGCGCCAGCGAGCGAAAGGGCGTCTTCGCGGAGGGCGCGACGCTCTTCGCGGAGGGAGAACCGGCCTCGATCGTCGCCTCGCGGCACGGTTCCGGCCGCCGCCCGGTGATCCGGCTCGACCGGCAAGTGGAGCGCGGCACCGAGCTCGCAGTCGCACGGGCGACGCTGCCGGACCTCGGCGACGAGGACGAGTTCTACGTCTTCCAGCTCGTGGGTCTCGACGTCGAGGAGGAAGGCGGACGGAAGCTCGGGCGGGTGCGAGAAGTCCTGGAGTACCCTGGGAACGACGTGCTCGAGCTCGACTCCGGCACGTCACTCCCCCTCGTCGAGGCGTGTGTCCGGAAGGTAGATCTGGCCAGCGGGCGAATCGTTGTCGCCGTAGGGTTCGCAGACCCGGAATAGCCCAGCCAGTGCGCATAGACGTCTTCACTCTCGTGCCCCACGCCTATGCCTGGCTGACAGAGCAGCGGCCGGTGGCGAGCGTGCTCGGCACGGAGCTCGAGCTGCGGCTCTTCAACTACCGCGACTCGACGCCGCTGCGGGCCGGTCAGGTCGACGACGAGCCATACGGCGGCGGGGCCGGGATGGTGCTGCGCGTGGACGTGGTCGCGGCCGCGCTGGAAGCCGTCTACGGGGCGGAGCCGCCGGGTCCGGTGATCGCCCTCACGCCGAAAGGCCGACAGTTGAACCAGGGCGTCGTCGAGGAGCTCGCGGCGCTTCCGGCGCTCACGCTTCTCTCGTCGCGCTTCGAGGGCTTCGACGAGCGCATCGTCGAGCACCTCGCGACCGACGCTCTCTCGGTGGGGCCCTACGTCCTCTCGAACGGCGACTTGCCGGCGATGACCCTCCTCGACGCCGTCGCGCGGCGGTTGCCGGGCGCGCTCGCCGAGGGATCCGGCGAGCTCGAGAGCTTCTCCGCCGAGTTCGACGGCGGGCTGGAGTACCCGCACTACACGCGGCCGGCCGAGTTCCGGGGCTGGTCCGTGCCGGACGTGCTGCTCTCAGGCGACCACGCCCGGGTGGACGCCTGGCGGCGGGAGCGCGTGACGTGAGCGGCGGCTGGGATTGGAATCGCCCCGGGGTCGGCGACGACGACGAGGAGTCGCCGGGCTGGCCGGAGGAGGACACGCAAGCCGAGCGCGAGTCGCCGGGCGGCTGGCCGGACGACGACCCGGAGCAGGACGGGGACGCGCCGGGCGACTGGCCGATCCCCGGCTCGACGCGGCAAGAACCGGACTACGGGCGACCTGCGGAGGATTGGACGCCGGGGGATTACAGCGCCTACCAGGACCAGGGGTTCACCCGAAGAGACGCGTACGACGCAGACGCCGAGCAGTACCCGGGTCGAAGGAGCCGGGATCCGCTCGCCCGTCTCTTCCCCGGACTCCCGCGCAGCGTCCGGGTCACCCTCGACTGGATCCTCACCATCGCGGGGGCAATACTCATCGTCGTGGCGCTCAAGGAATGGGTCGTCAACCCATACCGCATTCCCTCGTCGTCGATGGAGCCGGCGCTGAACTGCGCCAAGCCGGGCCCCGGCTGCCTCGGCGATTCGAGCGACCGCGTGCTCGCGTGCCGCATCTGCCTCGACTTCGGGCCGCCGAAGCGCGGAGACATCGTCGTCTTCAACACGCCCACCGAGGCCGCCCTCAAGTGCGGCGAAGGTGGCACGTTCGTGAAACGCGTGATCGGACTGCCGGGCGACACGGTGAGGGAGGACAACCACGGGTTCATCTGGATCCGCGGTCCCGACTCGAAGAAGTTCGTGAAGCTCAACGAGCCATACCTCTCGAAGGAACGGCGACTGGCGGACAGCGTCCACTTCGGTCAGCTATGGACCGTGCCACGGGACCAGTACTTCATGATGGGCGACAACCGCTCGCAGTCGTGCGACTCACGCACCTGGGGCTCCGTGCCCCGCAACAAGCTGATCGGGATCGTGTTCTTCGTCTACTGGCCTCCCGACCGCATTGGGTTCCGCTAGCGGGTGCTGCGCACCCGCTAGCGCGAGGGAACGAACTGCGCCGACGGGAGACGCGGTCTCCCGTCGGCTCCGTGCTGAGAGCACATTGAGGTGGCGCAAAGGTCCAGCCGCTCTTCCGTCGGTGAAGGCGCGTAGCGCTCAAACCGACGGTCGTTCCGGTACCGAAGGGCGCAGCTCTTCGGTACTCTGGGCCGTCGGCCGTCAGGCCCTCTTTTCATGAGCAACGTGATCCAGGACCTCGAGCGCGCCCAGCTGCGCAATGTGCCGCGCTTCAAGGCGGGCGACACGGTACGCGTGCACTTCCAGGTCATCGAGGGCACTCGCCGCCGTGTGCAGGTCTTCGAAGGGATCGTGCTGAAGCGACAGGGAGCTGGCGCACGCGAGACGTTCACCGTCCGGAAGCAGTCGTTCGGCGTCGGCGTCGAGCGGACGTTCCCGCTCCACTCGCCGAAGATCGAGAAGATCGAAGTCGCCTCGATCGGCGACGTCAACCGTGCCAAGCTCTACTACCTCCGCGGCCGGGTGGGCAAGAAGGCCCGCGTTCGCGAGCGGCGGTACGGAGCCGGGTCGGAGCTGCCGCAGGCAGTGGACGTGACAGTCGCGGAACCCGAGGCGGAGGCAGAGCCGACCGGGGAGGCCGAGGTCGAGGAGCCGGTCGCCACGGACGAGACGGAAGCTGCAGAGCCCGTCGCCGAAGAGCCCGAGCCGGCAGAGGCCGAGGCTGCGGCCGAGCCTGCCGCAGACGACGCGGAAGAGCCTGAGGCGCCTGACGAGCCCGAGACGGCCGAGGAGCCCGAAGCGGCTCCCGCCGAGTAACGACTTCCCGGCAACTTCCTGACGCGCACACTCTGCGGCCGGATCGCCCGCTATGGTCGCGGGCGTGCAGAAACGGACCGGCCAGAAGCTCCTGCGGTTCGACCGGCGCCTCGGAGCACGCTTCGTCGCCGGCGCGGACGAGGCGGGGCGCGGCTCCCTCGCCGGCCCGCTCGTCGTCGCGGGCGTCCTCCTCGACTACGGGTCGTTGCGCGACCATCGCGTCCGGCCGCTCGGCTTCCTCAACGACTCGAAGCAGTGCTCGCCGGAGCGGCGCGAGGATCTCTTCCGCGCGGTCGTCGGTTGTGCCGCGCGTGTCTCTGTCCGGGTGATCCCGCCCGGCGAGATCGACCGCAACGGTCTGCACCGCTCGAACCTCGCCGGCCTGCGCGCGATGCTCCACGCCCTGACGCCGCCGGCGGAGGCGTGTCTCGTGGACGGTTTTCGGCTCGGGTCGGCCGCCCCGGAGCACACGGCGGTCATCGACGGCGACGAGAAGAGCGCGGCGATCGCCGCCGCCTCGATCGTCGCGAAGGTGACGCGGGATCGTTTGATGCGTCGCCTCGACGCCCTCTACCCGGCGTACGGCTTCGCGCAGCACGTCGGCTACATCACACCCGGCCACTCCGCCGTCGTCCGAGCCATCGGTCCGTCGGCGGTGCATCGGCTCAGCTTCCAGGCGCTTTGTTACGAGACCGCCGAGCAGGCGCCACCGGACGCCGCAGGCGGCCGGGCTTCGTCCGGCCGGGCGTCGTCGGCTTCGCCGGCGACGCTTCCAGCCATTGCCTAGGCGAGGCTCCGGCTTCGCCGCCGAGCGGCGGGCGGTGCGCTGGTACCGGCTGCGGGGCTGGCGGATTCTCGGCGAGAACGTGTGGGCCGGTGGCAACGAGCTCGACCTGATCGTGCGACGCGGGCGGACGCTTCGCTTCGTCGAGGTCAAGGAGAAGAAGAGCGTGAGGTTCGGCGATCCGCTCGAGATGGTCACCGCGGAGAAGCAGCGGCGACTGCGGCGCGCAGCCGAGTCATGGCTCGGCGCGCGTCCCGAGCTCGGGCGGCTCGCCGTCGGCTTCGACGTGATCGCAGTGCGCGACGGTCGCGTGCAGCGGGTTCCGCAGGCGTTCTGACCTCGGCGACGAATTCTCGGATGTGGCCGTCACGCAGGACGAGCTGTACGCGACGCTGGACCTCGACCTCTCCTGGTCCGAGGCCGAGCTCCCGGAGCGCGAGCGGACGAAGCACGTCCACCGGCTCCACCCGTACCACGGCAAATTCATCCCGCAGCTCGTCGAGGTGCTGCTCGACCGCTACTTCGCGCCGGGCGACCACGTCCTCGACCCGTTCGCGGGCTCGGGGACGACGCTCGTCCAGGCACTCGAGTCCGGGCTCGACGCGACCGGGGTGGACATCGCGTCGTTCAACTGTCTCCTGATGCGGGTCAAGACGGCGCCCTACGACCTCGCCGAGCTCCGGGAGGAGCTGCGTGACGCGGCTGGACGGATCGAGTCGCTGCCCCGCCGACGGGCCGGCGCGAGCGGCTATCTGCGCGAGTGGTACGCGCCGCCGGCGCTCGCCGAGCTCATTGCCTTCCGCCGCCTGATCCCGGACTACCGGCACCGCGATGTCCTGCGCGTCGTCCTCTCGCGCGCGGCACGGTCGGCGCGGCAGGCGGCCCATTTCGACCTCGAGGCGCCGAGGGTGCCGCAGCGCGGCGAGTACTGGTGCCACAAGCATCGCCGCGAGTGTCGGCCGGTCTCCTCGGCGGCCGGCTTCCTCCGCCGCTACACCCTCGACACGCTGGCGCGGATCGAGGCATTCGCACGCGTGCGCGAAGTGGAGCGGGAGGCGACGGTGCTACACGGGGACTCGCGCGAGGCCGAGCTCGTGGGACCGTTCGACGGGATGCTCACGTCGCCGCCTTATCCGGGACTGATCGACTACCACGAGCAGCACCGCTACGCGTACGAGCTGCTCGAGCTCGACGACCGGCGCGAGCGGGAGATCGGCGCCGCCGCGAACGGGACGTCGTCAGCTGCGCTCGAGGCCTATCGCAACGGCATTGCGGCGGTTCTCGCCAACGCAGCGGTCAAGCTCCGGCGGAGGGCTCCGATCCTCATCGTGGTCAACGACCGGCGTGATCTCTACCCGGACATCCTCGCGCGCGCAGGGCTGGAGCTCGAAGAGCGCCTGCGCCGGCACGTCAACCGCCGCACAGGCCGGCGGGCAGGCGAGTACTTCGAAGACGTGCTCGTCGCGCGCGCTAGCTAACTCGTCGGCTCAGGCTTCACCGGTGAAGTAGTCGACCGCGTCGGCCAGCCGGAACAGCTTGCCGGGCGGCCAGGCGCCGACCTTCTCCGAGTCCGGATAGACGGAAGTCGCGACCGCGAGCCGGTTCGACCACATGCAGACGCGCACCGCCTCGTCGGACCGGTTCGTCAGCTTGTGCGAGCCTTCCTCGCCGGTCGGGAAGAAGGCGCAATCCCAGGGGCCGAGCTCGCGCTCGCCGGCGGGCGTGCGCAGGGTCGGGTGGCCGACGAGGACGATCAGCCACTCCTCCTCGGCGTTCTCGTAGTGATAGGGGCAGATGCTCTGGCCGGGCGCAAGCTCGTACACCGAGAGACCGAGCTGTTCGCCCCCGACGAGTTGGCCGACACGGACGTAGCTCACGGCATAGCCCGGCGCATCCTCTTCGTCCGCCGCGAGTCCGACCTCGAAGAGGTTGACGACGCTCACTGCTCGCCCTCCCAGTAGTCGACGGACTCCCCGAGCCATCCGCGATGGTCGAATCCTCGGGCGGCGACCCGCACCTTCCCGCTGTCCGGGTAGACGCAGGCGTCGCCGTAAGGCGCATTCGTCGAGGGCATCGCGTAGCGCACCGGCGCAGCGGTGTGGTTGAGGACGGCATGCGCTCCGGCTGCGCCGGCCGGAAAGCAGGCGACGTCGCCCGCGCGCAGGACCGCCTCGCCGTCGGGCGTGCGGAGTGTCAGCTCGCCCTCGATCACGATCAGCCACTCCTCTTCGGTCGTCTCGAAGTGGTAGGGCCAGGCGGCGTTGCCCGGCTCGAGCTCGTAGACGCCCATGCCGGTCGCCACCGCGCCGAAGAGCTGCGTCAGCGACGTCGCGGTGAAACGGTGTCCCGGCGGGCCCTCCGGCGGTTCGGGGAGCGTGAGGTGGAGGAGGTTCTGGACGCGCTCGCCATCGGCCACTGTCGGACCCTAGCCAAGTCGTGTCGCATGCTCGACCAAGACGACACACCGGGGTTACGAGTTGACTCGTACCGTCGTTGCGTGCTTGCACGCGCGGTCACGCACGCTCTCGTCGGCCTCGAGCCCCGGCGGGTCGACGTCGAGGCGCACGTTCGCGACGGTCTTCCCGGCTTCGCGATCGTCGGCCTCGCTGACCGCGCGTGTCAGGAGGCGCGCGAGCGAGTGCGCTCGGGGATCGCCGCCGCCGAGCTGACCTTTCCGCAGGGGCGCATCACCGTCAACCTTGCGCCGGCCGAGCTGCGGAAGGAGGGCTCCGGCTTCGACCTACCGATCGCGCTCGCGTTGCTCGCGGCGTCACGGCAGGTGCCGCGAAGCGCGCTCGAGCGCACCGCCGCGGTCGGCGAGCTCGCGCTCGACGGCCGGCTTCGACGCGTCGGGGGCGTGCTCGCGGTCGCCGAAGGAGCGCGTCGCCTCGGCGTGGATCGCCTTCTCTGCCCGGCCGACGCAGCTCGTGAGGCAGCGCTCGCCGGTGTCGCCGCGATCCCGATCCGGCATCTCGCCGAGGCGGTCGCCTATCTCCGAGGGGAGCTCGAGCTCGAGCCGGAGCCGCCGCTGGCGCCCAACGGCGACCGACCCGCGGGGACACCTGATCTCGCCGACGTCCGCGGACAGGAGCGCGCCCGCCGTGCTCTCGAGCTGGCTGCCGCGGGCGGTCACAACGTCCTCTTCGGCGGGCCTCCCGGAACGGGGAAGACGATGCTCGCGCGCCGGCTGCCCGGAATCCTGCCGCCGCTCGACTCGGACGCCGCGCTCGAGGTGACCCGGATCCACTCGGTCGCGGGAATGGTCGACCGCGAGCATCCGCTCGTCTCGCAGCCTCCGTTCAGGGCGCCGCACCACAGCGCCTCGACCGCTGCGATCGTCGGCGGAGGCCCGCACCTGCGACCGGGCGAGGCGAGCCTCGCGCATTGCGGGGTGCTTCTACTCGACGAGCTCGCCGAGTTCCAGAGGCCGGCACTCGAAGCGCTACGCCAGCCGCTCGAGGACGGCTTCATCTCGGTGTCGCGTGCCGTCGGCCGTGTGGTCTTCCCGGCTCGGTTTCAGCTCGTCGCGACGATGAATCTCTGCCCGTGTGGCGGCCGCGGTGATCCCGCGGCGCAGTGCAGTTGCTCGGCACAGCGGCTTGCTCGCTACCGGGACAAGCTCTCGCGCGCGCTCCTCGACCGCTTCGATCTCGTGCTCGCGATGCCCCGCGTGCGAGGGGAGGAGCTCGCCGCGGCGGCGAGCGAGAACTCGGCCGCGGTAAGCGAGCGGGTCGCCGCTGCCCGCGAGCGGCTCTCCGCGACGGCGCCGTCGCGAGACTCGGAGGCCGACGCCTTGCTCCGTCGAGCCGCGGACCGCCTCCACCTCTCGGGGCGCGGCTACGCGCGGGTCGGCCGTGTCGCGCGCACCATCGCGGCGCTCGCGGGAGCCGAGCTCGTCCTGCCCGAGCACGTGGCGGAGGCTCTGTCGTATCGCTCGCCGGACGAGCTGACGAATGTCTGAGCTCGCGCTCGCCGTCTTCGCGTCCGAGACGGGTACGCACCTCGTCAGGACGCCGCGCGGAGAGCGCTGGCGAGCCTTCGAACGTCGCTTCGACGAGCGCGCCTCCCTCGAGCGGCTCGCGGCGGCCGGGTATCGCTTCCTGCCTCGTTCCTCGCCGGACTTTCCGCCGCTCCTGCGTGCGATTCACGATCCTCCACCCGGTCTCTTCCTGCGCGGAGTGGCGAAGCCCGAGCTCCTCGCCCGGCCGGCAGTCGCCATCGTGGGAGCACGCGCAAGCTCCGGCTACGGCGCGTCGGTCGGTCGCGGTCTGGGCCGTGAGCTCGCGGCTGCGGGGCTTGTCGTCGTGAGCGGGCTCGCCCGCGGGATCGACGCCGAGGCGCATCGCGGAGCGCTCGAGGCAAACGGCGCGACGGTCGCCGTCCTCGGCTGCGGCATCGACCGCGACTACCCCGCCGCGCACGCCGAGCTCGCTCGCAGGGTCGCGGACGCAGGGCTCATCGTCTCGGAGTACGCGCCGGGGGTCGAGCCCGCCCCGTGGCGCTTCCCCGCACGCAACCGCATCGTCGCCGGGCTCTGTGCGGCAACCGTCGTCGTCGAGGCGCGCGAGCGGAGCGGCGCGCTCATCACGGCGGATCTCGCACTCGAGGAGGGCAGGGAGGTGTTCGCGGTGCCCGGTGAGATAACCAGCTCGTTGTCGGCCGGCACGAACGCGTTGCTCAAGCTCGGAGCGAGCGCCGCTGACGGCAGCCGCGGACGTCCTCGCCTCGTTCGGGATCGAGCCGGAACCTGCGGAGGGCGAGCGGTCGCCGCTGCTCGAGCTCCTGCCTGCGAGCGCCGACGAGCTCGTGCGCAAGACCGGACTCGATGCCGCCGAGATCGCCCGCACCCTCGTCGAGCTCGAGTTGGAAGGTCGCGTGGCCGTGTACGACGGCGTGTACCGTCGCGCTTCGTGAACCCGTACTGGTTGGAGGAGCCGAGCCCGCCGTCGCCCGACACGAGGATCGACGGCCGTGCCGACGTTGCGATCGTCGGCGCCGGCGTCACAGGCTGTTCCGCGGCGCTCCGGCTCGCCGAGGCGGGACTGCGAGTCCGTGTGCACGACGCGCGCGGGATTGCCGAGGGCGCGAGCGGCCGCAACGGCGGTTTCGCACTGGGCGGGGGCGCAGCCCGCTACGACGTCGCCCGGGAGACGTACGGCGCGGACCAGGCCGCCGCGTATTGGCATTGGACGGAAGCAGCGCTCGACCGGATGGCAGAGCTCGCGGGCGACGCGCTGCGGCGCACCGGCAGCTACCGCCTCGCCGGTGACGAGGAGGAGCGCGAGGGCATCCTGCTCGAGTACGAGGCGCTGCGCGAGGACGGCTTCGAGGCCGAATGGCTCGACGACGTTCCCGGCGCGGCGGCCGGCCGCTTCCACGGCGCGATCTCCCACCCGCACGACGGCTCCATCCAACCCGCGCGCTTCGTCCAGCGCCTGGCGGTGGCCGCCGCCGCGGCAGGCGCCGAGATCCGCGAGTACGACAGGGTCGAGGACATCGAGGCGCTGGACGCCGACCGCGTCCTCGTCGCGACCGACGGCTACGGACACGGCCTCGTCCAAGAGCTTGCCGACCTCATCTGGCCTACACGCGGCCAGGTGATTGCCAGCGAGCCGCTCGACCGCGTGCTCTACGACCGCCCGCACTACGCACGCCAGGGCTTCGACTACTGGCAGCAACTGCCCGACGGCCGGATCCTGCTCGGCGGCTTCCGCGACGTCTCGATTCTCGACGAGCTCACCGACGTGGAGGAGACGACACCCACCATCCAGTCGTCGCTCGAGTCGTTCCTCCATGAGCTCGCCGGCCAGGAGGTGGCGGTGACGCACCGCTGGGCCGGCATCTTCGGGTTGACCCAGGACATGCTGCCGCTCGTCGGGCCGGTGCCGGGCAGGGACGGCCGCGTCTGGGTCGCCGGCGGCTACTCGGGCCACGGCAACGTGCTGGGCTTCGCCTGCGGCGAGCTCGTCGCAGACGCGATCCTCGGCCGCGAGTCGCCGCAGCTCGAGCTACTGGATCCGGCACGTTTCCTCTAGAGGTCGAGCGGCGTCTGGTGCCGCGGCTCGTAGAGGAGAATCTCGACGCCACCGGGCAGCACCATCGTGGTGGTGATGCCGAAGCTCTCCTCCTCCGGCTCCCCGCGGAACTCGATCCCCTTCGCCCGCAACTCGACCATGGTCTGCTCGAGGTCGTCGCACATCAGACAGACCTGATGCTGCGTCGAGCCGTCGGACGGATGGACGCCGACCTCGGACGAAGGCAGCGCGAAGATCAGCCAACCGGGATGATCCTCGACGTAGTTCCACTCGAAGACATCGCGCAGCACGGCGCGCAGCGCCTCCGGCTCGGGCGTGTAGAGCAGCATGTGCGCGCCGACGATCGCCATCAGAGGTTCTTGACGTCTGCAATCAGCTTGTCGATCGAGTCCTTCGCGTCGCCGAAGAGCATCACCGTCTTCGGGTTGTAGAAGAGCGGGTTGTCGATCCCGGCGAAGCCCGGGTTCATCGACCGCTTGAGCACGACGACGGCCTGGGCATCGTCGACGTTGAGGATCGGCATCCCGTAGATCGGAGAGCCCTGGTTCGAGCGCGCGTCGGGATTGACCACGTCGTTGGCGCCGACGATGACGGCGACGTCCGTCCGCGAGAAGTCGGGATTCGCCTCGTCCATCTCCTTCAGCTGCGGATAGGGGACGTTCGCCTCGGCGAGCAGGACGTTCATGTGGCCCGGCATGCGTCCGGCGACCGGATGGATGGCGTACGAGACCTCGACGCCTTTGGCCTCTAGCAGGTCCGCAAGCTGGCGGACGTCGTGCTGCGCCTGCGCCACCGCGAGCCCGTAGCCCGGTACGAACACGACCTTGTGGGCGTAGGCGAGCATCACGGCGACGTCCTCGGCGTTCGCGCTGCGAACGCTCTGGCCGCCGTTGCTCGCGGCCACGTCGGCCGCCGAGACGGTGACCTTCCCGAAGGCGCCGAAGAGCACGTTCGCCACCGAGCGGTTCATCGCCCGACTCATCATCAGCGTCAGCAGCGTGCCGCTCGCACCGACGAGCATGCCGCTCACGATCAGGACGTTGTTCTCGAGCTCGAAGCCGCCGAGCGCGACGGCGAGTCCCGTGAACGCGTTGAGCAGCGAGATCACGACCGGCATGTCCGCGCCGCCGATCGGGAGTACGAACAGGACGCCGAACAGGAGCGAGGCGGCGATCGTGACCCAGAGCAGCCACTCGTCCTGGACGCCGGCCACGAGAGCGATTCCGCAGCCGAGCGCTCCGACGAAGAGCGCGCCGTTGACGAACTGCTGGCCCGCATACGTGATCGGCCGCCCTCCGATCAGCTCCTGCAGCTTCGCGAACGCGATCATCGAGCCCGCGAACGAGATCGAGCCGATCAACGCGGAGAGGACGATCCCCAGCGAGATGTCGACGGTCGGCTCGCCGGACTGCGGGAGCACCCGGTGCAGCTCGGCGAGCGCGATCAAGGCGGCCGCCCCGCCGCCGACGCCGTTGAACAGCGCCACCATCTGCGGCATCGCGGTCATCCGCACCTTGCGCGCGGCGACCGCGCCGAAGCTGCCGCCGATCAGCATCGCGAGCGCGATCGCCCACCAGCTGGTCGAACCGACCCTGATCCAGGTGACGACGATCGCCACGACCATTCCCGCTGCGCCGATCTGGTTGCCGCGACGCGCGTGCGCCGGGTTCGACAGGAAGCGCAGCGCGAGCACGAACGCGACGATCGTGATCAGGTAGAGGAGGTTCGCGAGGTTGTAGCTCACGTCTCTTCGGGCTTCTTCGGTCGCTCGCGGCTCTTGAACATCTCGAGCATCCGATCGGTGACGACGAAGCCGCCGACGACGTTCGCCGCTGCGAGGACGACCGCCGTGAAGCCGACGACCCACGTGAACGCGCTCTTGTCGGGCTGGCCGAGCACGATCATCGCGCCGACGATCACGACGCCGTGGATGGCGTTCGTTCCCGACATCAGCGGCGTGTGGAGCAGCGTCGGCACCTTCGAGATCACTTCGATGCCGAGGAAGATCGCGAGCACGAGGATCGTGATCTCGAAAACGAGGATCGTGTCGTGAGTCATGCAGCGACCTCCTGCTTGCCTGCGACGCAGGTGCCGCTCGTGATCTCGTCCGACCAGTCGAGAGTGAGGTCGCCCTCCGGCGCGAGATGGAGAAGGAGCGCCTGGACGTTGCGCGAGTACAGCATCGAAGCGTGGTACGGCATCGTGCTCGGCAGGTCCGTCAGCCCGACGATCGTCACTCCTGCGCGCTCGACCACCTTCCCGGGCTCGGTCAACTCACAATTGCCGCCGGTCTCGGCGGCGAGGTCGACGATCACCGAGCCGGGACGCATCGCCTCGACGGCCGAGGCCGGAATGATCTTCGGAGCCGGGCGGCCCGGAACTGCGGCGGTGGTGATCACGGCGTCGAAGTCGGCGATCCGGCCCGCGAGTCCCTGCTGCTGCGCCTGCATCTCCTCTGACGTCAACTCTCGCGCGTAGCCGCCGTCGACCTCCGCGCCCGTCACGCCGAGGTCGAGCCAGTTCGCGCCGAGGCTCTCGATCTGCTCGCGCACGACGGGGCGGACGTCGAACCCGGTGGTGACTGCACCGAGCCGCCGGGCCGTCGCAATCGCCTGGAGTCCCGCGACGCCTGCGCCGATCACGAGCACCTTCGCCGGCGGAACGGTGCCGGCAGCGGTCATGAGCATGGGGAAGAAACGGGGGAGATGCTCGGCGGCGAGGAGCGCCGCCTTGTACCCGCTCACCGTCGCCTGCGACGAGAGCGCGTCCATCGCCTGCGCGCGGGTGATCCGAGGCACCGACTCGAGCGCGAACGCTGTCACACCGGCCGCCGCCAGCGCGTCGACACCGGCCCGGTCGGAGAGCGGCTCGAGGAGTCCGATCAGCAGCTGTCCCGAGTGGAGCCGCGCGCGCTCCTCGGCCGACGGCTTGCGCACCTTGGCGACGCCGTCGGCTTCCCACGGGTCGCCGAGCGTCGCACCGGCCTCGGCGTACGCATCGTCGGGGAACGAGGCGGCGCCGCCCGCGCCACGCTCCACAACGAGCTCGAAGCCGCCTGCCGCGAGCTTGCCGACGGTCTCGGGAACGAGCGCGACACGGCGCTCGCCTTGCGTCGTCTCGCGCGGAATGCCGACCCTCACTAGCCACGTAGCCTACGCACCTTGACGCACTTCTTCACGAGTCACGGTCTCCCGTTGCTCTTCGCAGTCGTCTTGCTCGAGTCCTTCGGGGTCCCGTTGCCGGGGGAGACCGCACTGATCGCGTTCGGCGTCCTCGCGGCACAAGGCCATTACTCGATCGTCGTGGTGATCGCCGTTGCCGCCGCCGCCGCGATCGTCGGAGACAACCTCGGCTACCTGCTGGTCGGCAGACTCGGCGGCCGACGCCTCTTCGAGCGATGGGGACCTCTGCGTCGCCGTGCCGAGCGCATCCTGCCGCCAACGGAGGAGCTGATGAAGAAGCACGGCGGCAAGGTCGTCTTCTTCGGCCGGTTCGTCACGATTCTCCGCTACACCGCCGCGTGGGTGGCCGGGATTGCCGGGATGCCGTGGCGCAAGTTCCTCTTCTGGAACGCCGCCGGGGGAATCTGCTGGGCGACGTTGGTCGGGCTTGTTGCGTATTACGCGGGGGGCGCGGCCGCCGACGCGATCCAGCGCTACGGGATTTACGCGGCGGTTGTGGTCGCCGGCGCCGTGTTGGTCTTCTTCCTCATCACGCACTTCGGCAAGAAGTGGCTGGAAAACCGGCTCTAGCGAGGCGTCTCGCACTCGGTCTCGCGCTCGCCCTCGTCATCTCCGGCTGCGGCGGGTCGGCCGGCGCGACCGTCCCGGCCAAAGCTCCGCCGTCCGTGCGCCTGCCCGACTTCAGACACGTCGTGGTCGTCGTGTTCGAGAACAAGGAAGCGACCTCGATCGCCGGCAATTCGGACGCGCCCACGTTCAACGCGCTCGGGCGCCGCTACGCGACGCTGACGAACTACGACGCCGTCGCCCATCCGAGCCTGCCGAACTACCTCGCGCTCGTCTCCGGCTCGACGCATGGGATCTCGAGCGACTGCACCGATTGCATCGTTCGCGCCCGGAGCCTCGCCGACACGCTCGCGGCGGCCGGGAAGACGTGGAAGACGTACGCGGAAGACCTCCCGTACCCGGGCTTCGCGGGCGCCTCCGCCGGCCGCTACGCGAAGAAACACGACCCATTCCTCTACTTCCGCGACATCGCCGACTCGTCGGCGCCGCGCGACCGCGTCGTTCCTTTCACGCGACTCAGACGTGACCTCGGCGCCGATCGGCTGCCCGACTTCTCGCTCGTCGTCCCGAACCTCTGCGACGACATGCACGACTGCTCCGTCGCGACCGGCGACGCCTGGCTGAAGGCGCACATCGTGCCGCTGCTGCATTCGCCGGCGTTACAGGACGGCGTCGTATTCGTCGTTTTCGACGAGGGGACGAGCGACACGGGCGGCGGCGGCCGGATCGAAGCGCTCGCGCTAGGGCCCACCGTGCGCAGCGGCTCGACGTTCGCGAAGGCGACGAATCACTACGGCCTCCTGCGCACGATCGAGGACGCCTGGGGGCTTCCGCGCCTCGGACTCTCTCGCACCGGTACCCCGATCGGCGGCATCTGGAAGTAGAGGTAGGACTCGGGCGGCGTACGCGGAATCCGTGCGGACATGCTCCAGTCGATCGCCCGCGCACTCGAGGAACGCGACCAGACACTCGGCCACGGCGCGCGCGTCGCTGCGCTCGCCGAGCCCGTCGCGCGCCAGCTCGGGTGGGAACCGGAGCGGGTCGAGTCTCTGCGCCGCGCCGCGCCGCTGCACGACGTCGGCAAGGTCAAGGTGCGACCGCAGCTGCTCAGCAAGCCGGGCCCGCTCACGCTCGAGGAGCTCGCAGAGATCCGGAGCCACCCGGCCGCGGGCGCGCAACTCGTCCTGCCGTTGCGGCGATTCCACGAGGCGCTCCCGTACGTCCTCTTCCACCACGAGCGCTGGGACGGCGAGGGCTATCCGGCGGGATTGAGCGGGCGCGCGATCCCCATCGAGGCGCGGATCCTCGCGATCGCCGACGCCTTCGACGCGATGATCTCGCCGAGGCCGTACCGCAGTTCCCTGACGCATGAGCACGCGCTCGCAGAGGTGGAAAAGTGTGCGGGCGCGCAGTTCGATCCGGTCGCGGCGGAGCTCTTCGTCGAGGCGTGGGCCGACGGCTGGGACACCTGGTACGCCGCCGCAGCTTCTTAACACGCGCGGCTGTAGCTTCTTAACAATGGCGCATTAGGTTCCGGACCATGAGAGCGCTCCGGTGGTTCGCGCTGTTCCTCGCACCGACAGCTCTGCTGGTGTTCTCGGCGCAGGCCGGCGCGGCCAAGTCGCAGGCGGGCAGGACGAGGCAGGTGGCCAACCGGATCTGGACGCTCGCCATGGACGGCCCTCGAGTCGCGTACGCAAGTGGCGGCCGGATCCGCGTCTGGAACGTCGCAACCGGGTCGACGTCCGTGGTGAAGGGTCGCTACGGAGGAAGCGCCTCGAATTTCGTGAACAACACCGCCGCCCAAGTGGCGATCGCCGGCAAGAGGGTCGCCTGGATCAAGGACCGGCGGCTGGGCAACACCGAGGAAGAGCAAACGCTCTACACCTCGGCGATCGGCGGACCGGCGCACCAGATCTCCCATGTCCACCGCCTCGGCACGGACGACCCGTCCTCGACGACCGGACGCTGGATCGAGGGCCTGGCCGGCTCGGGGAAGACCCTCGCGGTGAGCACGTGGCGCTCGAACGGCACAGTCGCGATCGACCAGAAGCTCAGCCTCGTCACCGGCACTGGGCTGAAACCGCTCGTGGGAGGGCCTGGCTCAATCGTCTCTCAATCGGTGGACGGCGGCCACATCGCCGTTCTCAGCTCAAGGCCCTGGACGACCTCGAACAGCGTCGGCATCTACTCGCGCGACGGCAGTCCCCTCGGCGAAGTACTCCTCGGCCCTCCCGACCCGGACACCACCGGCATCCAGGTCGCGCTCAGCGGCAAAGAATTGGTTGTCCTGACGACGGCGCTGCACGAGCCGTCCGGCCCGACGACGGTCACGCTCGACGTGTACGACTGGAGCACCGGCCGACTGCTGAATACGTGGCCGGTCGCGATCCACTCCGACGGGGGAGAGGCGAGCTTCGCGGTGCACGGCCCCCTCGCGGCCGTCGAAGGCCCGTCCAAGCTGCACCTCGTCGACCTGGCGACGGGCAAGGACGTCCTGATCGCACCCGCGAGTCACACCGACAGCCCACCGGCGATCGACTCCCGCGGCCTCGTCTACGCGCTCGACCCCCGTCTCAACGCCCCGGGGAAGCTCGTGTTCGTGCCGACGGCGAAGCTGCTCGCCGACGCGAGCTAGAGCGCGCTCCATATCTCGAGCTTCGCGCGGACTCGTCCGATCACATCGTCCGTGAACTCGCGCGTGCCGAGGTGACCGCCGAGGTCGGCCGTGCGTGCGCCCTGCGCCACCGCCTCGAGGCACGCTTCGCGAACCGCCCTGCCTGCGCGCTGCGCCTCCTCGCCGGCATGCGAGAGCAGGGCGGCCCCGGCCAGGATCATCGCCATCGGGTTGGCGACGTCCTTCCCCTGCAGCGACGGCGCGGTGCCGTGTGCCGCCTCGGCCATGATCGCCGTGGGCTCGAAGCCGGACTCGAACGCGACGAGCAGCGACTCGGAGCCGGCGATCGAGCCGAAGAGCGGGAGCACGAGGTCGGAGAGGATGTCGCCGTCGCGGTTGAGCGCGGGGATCACGAGTGGATCGCCGGCGGAGGAGAGGAGGAGCGCAAATGTCGCGTCGATCAGCTGCGGCTCGTACGGCACGTCGGGATGACGCTCCGCCGCCGCGTCCATCTCCTCCTTCAGCATCCCCTCGTACGTCGGGCTGACCGTGTATTTCGGGCCGCCGAAGACCTTGGCGCCCGTCCGCTCGGCCTGGCGGAACGCGAACTCGGCGACGGCATGGCAGATGCGGCGTTCGATCCGCTCGGTGCGGAAGGCGACCTCGTCGTCGCCCTCGCCCTCGCGCCACTCCTTCGCGCCGTAGGCGTCCCCGACGGCCATTCGGACGATTGAGATCGGCGCGTGCACGCCCCCCAGTGGGGCGACGCCCGGGATCCGCCGGCCTGTGCGGACGATGACCTTGCCGCCGATCTCCTCCCGGAGGATGCGGTTCGGCGATCCGACGTCGCCGCGGCCTTCGGGCGTGATCGTCGCGGCCTTCAACCCGAGCCCGTGGTCGCGGATCGCCGTGGCCGCCTCGTGGACGACGCCGTTGTCGGTCTCGCGACGCCGCTCGAGCGAGAGATCGAAGTGCGGGAGCTCGAACTCGACCCCGATCACGTCGGGCTCGAGGACACGGAGGCTCTCCTCGAGCAGCTCTTGTCCGGTCTCGTCGCCGTCGAGGACGACGATCGTCCGCTCGTCGCGCATCGGCGGCCAGTCTAGTGTCGTTAAGGAAGCGAGATGCCGAGCCGAGTCGGAAGCAGACGCGCATTTCGCTACCTCGACGCGCGCGGGAACCGGATCCGCGACGCGACCGTCCTCGAGCGCATCGAGGACCTCGCCATCCCGCCGGCGTGGAAGGACGTCTGGGTCGCTGCGCGGCCAGGGGCGAAGCTCCAGGCGACCGGCTACGACAAGGCGGGCCGGAAGCAGTATCTGTACAACGCGAGCTACCGCGCCGCGCAGGAAGAAAAGAAGTACGACCGGCTGATCCTCTTCGGAGAGCGCCTGCCCGGATTGCGCGCCGCGATGATCGAGCATCTCGACCAGGACGACCTCGACCGCGAGCGCGTCTCGGCCCTCGCGCTCCGCGTGATCTCGCTCGGATGGTTCCGCGTCGGTTCCGAGCGCTACGCGCACGAGGGAACCTACGGAGTCACGACGTTGCTCCGGCGCCACGTGAAGGTGCGTGGGCGGCGCATCAAGCTCTCGTTTCCTTCGAAGGCCGGGATCCGGGTGCGCTGTGAGCTCGTGGACGAGGACATCGCCGACGCGATCCGCGGCCTGCTGAAGGTGAAGGGCGGCCCGCGTATCTTCAAATACCGCTGGGACGACGAGCTCTACAACCTCACGAGCAAGGGGCTGAACGACTACGTGAAGATCTATCTCGGCGAGGAGTTCACCGCCAAGGACTTCCGCACCTGGGGCGGCACGCTCCTCGCAGCGATTTACCTGGCAGAAACAGCCGCCAAGCAGGGATTGCCGGCGTCGGAAACCGAGCAGAAGCGGTCGATCACGGCTGTCATGCGGCGGGTCGCGGAGCAACTCGGAAATACACCTGCCGTCACGCGCGAGTCGTACGTGTCGCCTGCGGTTATCGAGCAATACCTCGCCGGGCGAACGATCGACGATTTTCGGCCGCAGCATTTGCGTGTCGTCAAGGCCCGAGAGGCAGGGCTCTCGCAGGAAGAACAAAGCGTGCTCAGCCTGCTACGTTCGTGGCGTATTAGACGCGCGCGCGAGGCTGCATAGTGGTCGGCGCGTTTCTGTAGGTTTCGGCTGAAGGCGCCTACGCGAAGGAGGAGATCGGTGGCTCGGAAAACGGTGCTCGTATGCGACAGCTGCGGGAACGAGGTCGACGAGGGGAAGGGCGCGGTGCTGCGAGTGACGTACACGGACGCACGCCGCGGAGCGAAGCAGGCCGACCTCTGCGACAACTGCTCCGGCAAGATGCCCGGCCGGGCGGTGGCCCGCCGCGGCCGCCGGCCGAAGTCCCCAGCCGGCGCGTAGAAGCCGTCGGCACTCCGCGCTAGCGTAGGCGGGTGCCGCTCCATCTGATCGTGGGGCCCGCCAACGCGGGCAAGGTCGAGCTCCTGCTCGGCCGCTACCTCGACGCGCTCGACGTGCCCGACGCGCCCGAGCCGGTGCTCATCGTGCCCAACCGGGCGGACGTCGACCGTGTCGAGCGCGAGCTGCTCGCGCGGCGTCACGCGCTCCTCGGCGGCTCGATCGGCACCTTCGACGACGTCTTCGAGCGTGTCGCCGCTGGCTCGAGCGAGCGTCGTCCGCGGCTCCGACGGGCCGAGCGCGCCTTGCTCGTGCGGCGTGTCGTGAGCGGGGCCGATCTCCAGGATTTTTCGCGCTCCGCGGCGCACACCGGTTTCGTCGACTCGCTCGAGCGGGCGCTCGACGAGCTCGAGGAAGGGCTGCTGGCCCCGGCGGCGATCGGCGGCGAGCTCGGTCTGCTCTACACCGGCTATCGAGACGAGCTCGACCGGCTCGAGCGCTGGGACCGCGGGCTCCTTCGGAGTCAGGCCGTCGAGCGCCTCCGGGCAGATCTCGACGCCTGGCACGGGGAGCCCGTGTTCGCCTATGGCTTCGAGGATCTGACGGGGGCAGAGTGGTCGCTGCTCGAGGCGCTGGCCGCGCGCACCGAGGTGACGGTCTCGCTCCCGTACGAGCCGGGACGACCGGCCTTCGCCGCGCTCCGGCGGACGGCCGAGGATCTCGCCGGCATCGCCTCCTCCACCGTCGAGGAACTGCCGGCGAACTACGGCGCGATTGCGCCCCCGGCCCTCGCACACCTCGAACGGGTGCTCTTCGCGGACGAGCCTGGATCTGCACCGTCCTTGGACGGCGTCGTCCGCTTCTTCGAGGGCGCCGGGAGTCGCGGGACGCTCGAGCTCGTCGCCGAAGAGATCCTCGCGCTCGCGCGCGGCGGGACGTCGCCCGAACGGATCGGGCTCGTCGTACCGGGTTACGACCGGATCCGCGGCGCGCTCGACACCGTGCTCGGCTCGTTCGGCATCCCGTACGCCGTCGACGGCGAGCTCCGGCTCACGCAGACCCCGCTGGTGCACGCGCTGACGGCTTTGCTGCGCTTCGCGTGGGGAGGAGGGACGCGCAACGACCTCTTCCGCTTTCTCCGCTCACCGTTCTCGGGGCTCGAGAGGCGCTCCGTCGACTTCGTCGAGGGCCGGCTCCGCGGGCGCGCGGTCCAAGCGCCGGAACGTGTGGTCGAGGAGGCGGAACGCCTACGCGACGGCGCCGCGCTGCCTGCACTCGCCGAGCTGCGGGACGCCGCCGATCCCGTGGAGGCGGTGCGCGAGCTCGCAGAGCGGATGCTGCGGAACGCGTATGGCCTCGAGCGGCCGCCCGCGGATGCCGCGAGCCGGCTCGACCTCCGGGCCTACGAGGCGCTGAGGCGGCTGCTCGCGGAGCTCGCAGGCTGGCACGAGCTGTGCGCGGAGCTGGGCCGCGAGGACGTGCTCGCAGCCGTCGAGCGCGCTGTACTTCCCCCGCGCACCGGCGACGATGCGGGCCGCGTCGCGGTCGTCGACCTGCTGCGAGCGCGCACGCGCCGGTTCGACGCGGTCTTCGTCCTCGGCCTCGAGGAAGGGAGCCTGCCGCGGCGCGACTCGGGCTCGCCGTTCCTCGACGAGGAAACGAGGCGCCGCCTCGACGAGCGAGGGGCAAGGTTGACGAAGCCCGACCGGGTCGAGCGCGATCGCTACCTGTTCTACACGGCCTGCACCCGCGCCTCCGAGCGGCTGTATCTCGTGCGCGAGGCGGCGGACGACGACGGCAGCCCGCGCGAGGCGAGCCCGTTCTGGCACGACGTCGAGGCGGTCTTCGACGGCGACGACGTGAGGCGCTGGACCCGCCGGCGTCCCCTCTCGGCGCTGACGTGGCCGCTCGAGGAGGCGCCGACCGACCGGGAGCGACTGCGCGCGCTCGCGGAGCTCGCCGCCCGCGACCGGTCAGACGCCGAGGCGCTCGCGCGCGCGAACGGCTGGGAGCGGAGGCTCGAGCGTGCGCTCGGCGCCTTCCAGCGGCCGACCCGGCTCACCCATCCGCTCGTGCTCGAGCAGCTCGGCTCGCGCACCTCCTTCGGGGTGACCGAGCTCGAGCGGTTTGCCGACTGCTCCTCTGCCTGGTTCGTCGAGCGGTTCCTCGACCCGAAGACGATCGACGCCGAGGCGGACGCGAAGCAGCGTGGCAGCGTCGCTCATCAGGCTCTCTACCGCTTCTTCTCGCGGATTCCGGCCGAGCTCGGGGTGGAGAAGCTCGAGCCGAAACACGTCGAGGCTGCGACCGGACTGATGCGCCGCTGCCTCGACGAGGCGCTCGGGGGAGTGCGGATGGACCTGACCGAGATGCAGGAGCGGGAGCTCGACCAGACGCTCTGGCGCGACCTCGCGGTCCTCGTCGAGGAGGAGTGCGAGTCGTCGTCGCCGCTCGTGCCGCGGCGCTTCGAGGTCTCCTTCGGCAGCGAGCGAGCCGCTCCGGAGCTGCAGCGCGGGCTCGAGCTCGGCGAGGGGCTGACCCTCTCCGGCAAGATCGACCGGATCGACGTCGACCCGTTCGGCGCGCGCGGCGTCGTCCAGGACTACAAGTCGGGCAAGAGCGCGTACTCGGCAAGGCAGATCGAGAGTGAGCTGCGCCTCCAGATCCCGCTCTACATGCTCGTGCTTCGCGACCTCGTCGGCCTCGAGCCGCTGGGCGGCCTCTACCGGCCGCTCGCGGGAGCACGCAAGCCGCGTGGTCTCGTTCGGGGCTCGGAGGCCGAGACTCTGACCGGCTACGTCTCGCACGACTATCTCGACGAGGAGGCGTTCTGGGGCGTCGTCGAGTCGGCCCGCGGCACCGCGACTGCGCTCGCCGAGCGGATCCGCGAGGGAGACGTCCGTCACGACCCGCTCGGCGGAGAGTGCCCGAGCTGGTGCGATCTCTGGACCGTGTGCCGGATCGAGCGGGCATGAGCGGCTACGAGCTCAACGAGCATCAGGTCACGGCCGTCGAGGCGGCAGGAGAGGTCTTCGTCTCGGCCGGCGCGGGCACCGGCAAGACGGCCGTGCTCGTCGAGCGCGTCGTCCGCGCGGTCTGCGATCGCGGGCTCGACGTCGACTCGATCCTCGTCATCACATACACGCGCCGTGCCGCGGGCGAGCTCCGGACCCGGATCCGCGCGGCGCTCGCCGACCGTGGACGGCACGACCTCGCCCGCGAGCTCGACGGCGCCTGGATCTCGACGATTCACGGCTTCTGCGCCCGCTTGCTGAGGGCGTATCCGCTGGCGGCCGGCCTCGACCCGCGCTTCCGTGAGCTCGACGAGGCGCAGGGTGCGGTGCTTCGCTCGGAGGCGTTCGGGGAGGCGCTCGCGGAGTTCTGCACAGGAGACGACCCCCAGCGGCTCGAGCTGCTCGCGACGTACGGGAGCGAGCGTCTGCGGCGGATGCTCACGAGCGTCTACGAGACACTGCGCGCGGCCGGGCGCGAGCTCGACCTGGAGGTTGCCGCGCGGCCCGAGCTCGGCGAGCGCGTGGACGAGCTACGCGCCGCCGCGACCTCCCTGGTCGGCGACTCGGAAGCGACCGACGCGCAACGGCGAGCGGCCGCCGAGTTGCTCGAGCTCCTCGACCGTGACACCGGCGTAGGCTCGACGGAGCCGGCAGGGACCGCGGGCGGCGGCTCTGTCGGCGCCGGAGCGGGAGTCAGCCCCGACCGGTTGATGAACCTCAGCGGCTTCAAGGCGCGCGGAGACCGCGCGGCCGGTTATTGCGAGGCGCTCGCTGCAGTCGAGCAGTCGGCTCTCGACGAGGCGGCGGCCCGGGACCGCGCGCTCCTGCAGGAGCTGCTGACGCTGTTTGCGGCGCGGTACGCCCAGGCGAAGGCGTCCGAGTCGGCGCTCGACTTCGAGGACCTGCAGCTCGAGGCGCGTGATCTGCTGCGCTCGCAGCCGGACCTCCGCGAGCGCGAGCAAGGCCGCTTCCGCTCGATTCTCGTGGACGAGTTCCAGGACACGAACCGCCTGCAAACCGAGATCGTCGACCTCTTGCGGACTCCGGAGACCGAGCTGTTCTTCGTCGGCGACGAGTTCCAGTCGATCTACGGCTTCCGCCACGCCGACGTGCAGGTCTTCCGCGAGCGGCGGGACGCCGTCGACCAGCCCCTGTCGCTGACGCTCAACTACCGCTCGCGACCCGAGGTGCTCGCCGCGGTCAACGAGCTCTTCGGCGCGGACTTCGGCGGCGAGTTCCAGCAGCTGGCGGCCGCGGCCGAGTTCCCGGACCCCGTCTTCGGCCATCCCGTCGAGCTGCTCGTCACCGACAAGGAGAGCTACAAGGAGAGCGGCGTCCACTGGCGGCGCGGGGAGGCGAGGGCCGTGGCGCGGCGGGTGCGCGAGCTCGTCGACGCCGGCGCTGCGACCCCCGGCGAGATCGTCCTCCTCTTCGCGGCGGGCACCGACGCCGAGTGGTACGAGGACGAGCTTCGGCGCGCGGGGCTGCCGACGTACCGCGCGACCGGCAAGGGCTACTTCGGCCAGCAGCAGGTCGTCGACCTGCTGCTGTACCTCCGTCTGTTGCAGAACCGCTACGACGACACGGCCCTCGCGTCGGTGCTCGCCTCGCCGTTCGTCGGCGTCTCGAACGACGCCCTCGCTCTCCTACGCCGCGTCGCCACGCGACGTCCGCTCTTCACCGGGCTCGAGCACGCGCTGCCACCTGGCCTCGCCGAGCGCGACGAGCGGCTGATGCGCGCCTTCCGTCAGCGCTACGGCCGGCTCGTCGAGGCCATGCCGCGGCTCTCACTCGAGCGACTGTGCGAGGAGGTCGTCGCCGAGCACGACTACGACCTCGCCGTACTCGCGCGGTGGGACGGTCGCCGCCGCTACGCGAACCTCCGGAAGCTCGCCCGTCTCGCCCGCTCGTACGAGGAGCTGCGCGGCCCGGACGTCGAGGGCTTCGTCCGCTTCGTCGCCGAGCAGGAGGCGGTCGGCGCTCGCGAGCTCGAGGCGGTTGCAGAGGAGGAGGGCGCCGACGCGGTTCGGCTCCTCACCATCCATGCTGCGAAGGGGCTCGAGTTCAAGGTCGTGATCGTGGCCGACGCGGGACGTGACCGTGTCCCGCCCTCGCCTGACGAGATCCTCGCGCTGCCGGACGGCCGCTTCGGCTTCCGGGTCGCCGATCCCGTGACGGCGAAGCGGCGCGGCGCCTTCGACTACGAGGCGGTGAAGGAGGCGCGGCAGGAGGCTGAGCGGGCCGAGCGCCTCCGCCTCTACTACGTCGCCATGACGCGGGCGAAGGAGCGGCTGATCGTCTCGGGCTCCGTCGATCTCGGCTCGGACCGCGAGACCCCGACGCCGATCGCATGGGTGCTCGACCGGCTGGACGCCGACGAGGAGCTCGCGCAGGCCGGCGACGCGCCGATCGAGCTCGCGCGCGGGGACGCGCGACTGCTGGTCCGTCTCGACCGCCACCGGCCGCAGCCGGTGGTCGCCGAGCCCGAGAGCGACGAGCAGGGCCAACTTGAGCTCTTCGCGACGCTCGAGGAGGTCGCCGCGCGACCTGGCGCGCCGGAGCTCCCACCGCTCGTCGCGCTGCCCGACCCGCCGCTCCTGCGCGTCCGCCGGCTCTCCTTCACGTCGCTCTCCCTCTTCGACCAGTGCTCGTACAAGTACTTCGCACGCTACGGGCTCGGGATGAGCGAGCGTCCCGTCGAGGTCGACGATGCGGAGCCGGGCGAGAGATCCGGCACCGAGATCGGCACCGCGGTGCACTCGCTGCTCGAGCAGATCGACCTCGCCTCGCCCGTCGTGCCGGAGCTCGAGGACGAGCTGGTGCGCGGCTTCGTGACCGCGTACTGCGAGTCGGACCTCGCCCGCCGGGTCGCCGGTCTGACGGGCGTCGAGAAGGAGCGCCACTTCACGTTCGAGCACGACGGTGTGCTCGTGCACGGCTTCATCGACGCGTTTTATCTTCGCGACGGCCGGGCGCTGGTGGTCGACTACAAGACGAACGCACTCGGCGAGGCGTCGCCGGACGAGATCGTCGAGGAGGACTACAGGTTGCAGCGTCTCGTCTACGCGCTCGCGTGCTTCCGCGCGGGAGCCGACGAGGTCGAGGTCGTCTACCACTTCCTCGAGCGGCCCGAAGCGCCGGTGGAGGCGGTCTTCTCCCGCGCAGACGTCCCGGAGCTGGAGGCTGAGCTCTCGGCCGCGATCGCGCGCATCCAGGCCGGCGAGTTCCGGCCGACGCCGAGCGAGTTCGCGTGCGCGGGCTGTCCGGCACTCGATCTCGTCTGCGCCGGCCCGCGCCTGCGGTCGCGGCAGCCGGAGGCAATTGCCTCGTAGCTACGTGCAGGAGGCGCGAAAGCGCGTCGGGCCGAAGAAGCAGCGGATCCGGCCGATCATCGAGCGGCTTGCGATCGAGTACCCGGACGCAACGATCGCGCTTCGTTTTCGGAGCCCGCTCGAGCTGCTCGTCTCGGTGATGCTCTCGGCGCAGACGACCGACGTGAACGTCAACCG
The DNA here is from genome assembly GCA_963725965.1 of uncultured Actinomycetes bacterium. Classification (GTDB taxonomy): domain Bacteria; phylum Actinomycetota; class Thermoleophilia; order Gaiellales; family Gaiellaceae; genus Palsa-739. Next base: position 357,739 of record CAVSAK010000003.1, read on the forward strand.
CGTCACGCAGACGCTGTTCGAGAAGTACCGCAAGCCGGAGGACTACCTCGCGGTGCCGCAGGAGGAGCTCGAGCACGACATCTTCGCCACTGGCTTCTATCGCCAGAAGGCGAAGGCCATCCGCGGAACGATGCGGACGCTGCGCGAGGAGTTCGACGGCGAGGTGCCGCGCAGGCTCGACGAGCTCGTCCGCCTGCCGGGCGTCGGCCGGAAGACGGCGAACGTCGTGGCTTCCGAGCTCGGCGAGCCGCAGGGGATCGTGGTCGACACGCACGTCCGCCGCCTCTCCCAGCGGCTCGGGCTCACGCGTCAGGAGGATCCGGTCAAGATCGAGCGCGACCTCGTCCGGCTCGTGCCCCGCGCCGACTGGGCGCGGTTTCCGCACCTGTTGATCTGGCACGGCCGCCGGGTCTGCGATGCGCGGCGGCCGCGCTGCGAGGATTGCGTCGTGAGCGACCTCTGCCCGTCCAGTCGTGTCTGAGCGTGCCCGCAGCTTCGAGACCGTCGCCGCGAAGTACGAGCGGCACCGCCCCAGGTATCCAGAAGAGGCGCTGACCTGGGCAGCCGGGCAAATCGGGCTCGAGCCCGGCGCGCGCGTCCTCGACGTCGGAGCCGGAACCGGGAAGCTGACCCGCGGCCTCGTCGGCCTCGGCTTCGAGGTCGTGGCGGTCGAGCCGGGCGCTCCGATGCTCGACCAGCTCCAGGCCGCCGTCCCGGAGGCCGAGGCGCATGAAGGGTCGGCCGAGTCGATCCCGCTGCCAGGCGAGAGCGTCGACGCCGCGTTCGCCGGGCAGGCGTTCCACTGGTTCGATCGGAAACAGGCGCTGCCCGAGTTGCACCGTGTGATCGGAGCCGACGGCGGTCTCGCACTGCTCTGGAACTGGTGGGACGAGCGCGACCCCCTCCAGCACGAGCTCGGCGAGCTGTTTGGCTTCGCCGGCCTCGAGCCGTACCGTGATGAGAGACTGCCGGGCGAGCCGTGGTTCCGCGAGGCGGGCCGCACCGTGGTCGAGTCCGCTCAGGAATCCAGTCCGGACGCGCTCGTCGGCTATCTCTCGACCGCGAGCGCCTTCCTCGTCGCCGATCCGGCGGAGCAGGAGCGCTTGGTGGGCGCGGTGCGCGAGATCACGTCTCGCTACGGCGAGCGGTTCACGTTGCCGCGGCTGACCTACGTCTTCGCGTTCGAACGACTCAGTTGACGCGCGGGTCCTCGGGCATCCGCGCCACGAGCTCGTAGATCCCGCCCTTGCGGCGCAGGACGTCGCGCCACAGCTCCTCCGGGTCATCGGTGAACGCATCGTCCGGGAGTGCCGGCTCGAGGATCCAGTCCTCGTCCTCGACCTCGGCCTCGAGCTGGCCCTCGCCCCAACCCGCGTAGCCGGCGAAGACCCGCCGGCGGGTGGTGGCCGGGACGATCTCCTCCGGGTCGGCGAGCGACGGGAAGCCGAGCGCGCCGAAGAGTGGAACAGCGGCGTCGTCCGGGTCGAGAAACTCCCCCAGGACGAGGACCGCCTCGGGCTGCACCGGCCCACCCACCCAGACCGGCTCGCCGTCGTCCACGACGGGTTCGAGCTGCGGAACGGCCCCCGCCACTTCGACCGGCGAGGGGCGATTGAGGACGAGCCCCGCGGCGCCGTCCTCCGTGTGCTCCGTCACGAGGACGACGGCCCGGCGGAAGTTCGGGTCGAGCAGCGACGGCGACGCGACGAGGAGGGTTCCGCAGAGCGACTCCACCTGTTCATTGTGCCGGGTAGCATGCCTCTGTCGTTTTCGGGGATGAGGCTCCCCGCTAACCGCCCTTCCAGGGCTGATGGCCTCTAGACGTCAGACCACCCTGGAAGGAGAACGCGGTGAGCGACCTTGCATTGGCAACAGTTCTGGCCGGAACGATCCTGCTCGCCTCGACGATCTCGGTCGAGCTCGGGCTCTCGGTCGCGCTGATCGAGTTGCTCGCGGGCGTCGTGGTCGGCAACGCCGCCCACGTCGTCGTCCCGAGCTGGCTCACCTTCATCGGCTCGTTCGCCGGCATCGTGCTGACGTTTCAGGCCGGGGCGGAGGTGGACGTCCCGCAGCTGGTGCGCGAGTGGAAGGCCTCGGTCTCGATCGGGCTCGTGTCGTTCTCCGCGCCGTTCGCGGTGGTCGGTCTCGTCGCCTACTACGGGCTCGATTGGTCGCGTCAGCAGGCGGAGATCGGCGGCCTTGCTCTCTCGACGACGAGCCTCGCCGTCGTCTACGCCGTGCTCGTGGAGACCGGGCTGAACCGGGAGCTCGTCGGCAAGCGGCTCATGTCCGCGACGTTCGTGACCGACATCGCTACCGTCACCGGACTGACCGTTCTGTTCCTGAAGCCGACGATCTGGATCGTGCCGTTCGCGCTCGTCTCCGTCGCGCTCATCGTCGGGCTTCCGCACGCGGCGCGGCTCTTCTTCCCGCGCTACGGCAACCGTGTGATCGAGCCCGAGATCAAGCTCGTGTTCGCCTGCCTGTTCCTCCTCATGTGGCTCGGCCAGCGGGCGAACTCGCAAGCGGCTCTGCCGGTGTTCGTTCTCGGCCTGGCCATGTCGCGTTTCTACTCCTCTCATCGAGGCGAGCAGGAGCGCATGCGTGTCGTCTCGTTCGCCTTCCTGACGCCCTTCTTCTTCCTCAAGGGCGGTCTCAACGTCTCGACGAGCGCGCTCTGGGCGAATCTTGGGATTCTCGCGCTGCTCTTCGCCGCGAAGATGGGACCGAAGCTCGTCACGGTCTATCCGCTGGCCCGACGCTTCACGGCGCCGCACGCGACCTTCACGACACTCCTCATGTCGACGGGGCTGACGTTCGGGACGATCACGTCTCTGTACGGCCTTTCGGCCGGCATCATCGACCGCACGCAGTTCTCGCTGCTGATCGCGGTCGTCGTGCTGTCGGCGATCGTGCCGACGGTGATCGCGCAGCGCTTCTACCAGCCCGACTCAGCGCTGCACCGCGATCTGACCGCGCCGGTCGCGCCGGCGCCCGCCGACTAGCCGAGCGCCGGCGTGAGAGCGACCAGCAGCCCGCCGTCGTCGTCGAGCGCCGGGAAGAAGTCGCCGATGATGCGCTTCATATGGCCGCTTCGCGTCCGCAGCTGCAGCTGCTCGTTCAGGCGGCGCACACCCCACTCGAGGGAAAGCTTGACCGGATTCTTCTCCTCCTCGAAGCCCGCCAGGCCGAACGCGGAGATCACGTCTGTCCCAAGCACTTCCTGCTCGCTCCACCCACTCAACTCGAAGACACCGCGCCCGATGGCGAGGATACGGCCCTCCTGGTCGCAGGTCACGAGCCCGGTCGTCGGCGCCGGGTAGTAGTCGTCCATCAACTCGAAGAGGAAGCCGAAACCGCAGTGGTGGCAGGCGACGGCCTCGTCGTACATACCCTCCTTGCGGTCGATGTCGATCGACCGTTCCTTGCAATTCGGGCAGATGAAGTGCGGCACGGCGTCAGGCTAGCTACGGCGACCGGGGCTGCTAGACAGGCGTCGTCTCTGCCTCGGGCCTCGGCGCCGTGAGGGCGGTGCCGCCGTGGCCTTCCTCCGCTGCGAGGAACCGCTCGGCGTCGAGCGCGGCCATACAGCCGCTGCCCGCGGCGGTCACGGCCTGGCGATAGACGTGATCCTGGACGTCGCCTGCCGCGAACACGCCGGGGATGTTGGTCTCGGTTGTCCCAGGCTTCGTGACGAGGTAGCCGTTCGGGTCGTGGTCGAGCTGATCGAGGAAGAGCTTGGTGTTCGGGTCGTGTCCGATTGCGACGAACAGCGCGCCGGCCCCGACCTCTTCGGTCTGGCCGGTTTCGGTGTTGCGCAGGCGCACGCCGCTGATCGAGTCCTCGCCGAGGACTTCCTCGACGACGAAGGGCGTCTTGAGCTCGACCTTGTCGTTGGCTCGCGCCCGGTCGATCATGATCGGCGAGGCGCGGAACTCGGGCCGGCGATGGACGAGCGTGACCTTGAAGCCGAAGCGCGTGAGGAAGAGCGCCTCTTCGAACGCCGAGTCGCCGCCGCCGACGACGACGATGTGCTTGTCCCGGAAGAAGGCGCCGTCGCACGTGGCGCAGGCGGACACGCCGCGGCCCTTCAGCCGTTCCTCGGACTCGAGACCGAGCCAGCGGGCGCTCGCCCCGGTGGCGACGATCACGGAACGGGCGCGGTACTCCTCGTCCTCGACCCAGACGCGGAAGGGTCGCTCCGAGAAGTCGATCCGCGTCACGTCGTCGGTGACGAACTCGGTGCCGAAGCGCTCAGCCTGGCGCCGGAACTCGGCCATCATCTCCGGGCCCATGACCCCGTCGGGGTAGCCGGGATAGTTCTCGACGTCACTCGTGATCATGAGCTGTCCGCCCCAGCTGAAGCCCTCGATCACGAGCGGCTGCAGGTTCGCGCGCGCAGCGTAGAGGGCCGCGGTGTAACCCGCAGGGCCTCCGCCGATCACGATCACATCACGTACGTCGCTCATGCAGTTCCTCTCTGGAAAATCTTGTCTGATGTATTAAACGATTGTGGCCGGATTGACGTTCCCGGTCTATGGCCTGAAAGGCGTAAACAAAGTACTGCGAGGGGAGAGGGGTGGCGTGGCCGAAACGATTACATGGGAGCAGCTCCGGGAGCTTGCAGCCTTCCGGGCGAAGCACGGCTGTGCGGTCAGCCTGTACGTCGGGCTCGATCCGAGCACGGTGCCCACGCCGGGCGATCTCGCCTCGCATACCCGGTCGCTCTTCGCGCGCGTCGAGCGGGAGCTCGACGCGCAGCGCACGACGCTGTCTCACGAGGAGCGGCAGGCGCTCGCTCGCGACCTCGCGCGGATCGAGACGTGGTTCGGCAGCGAGTTCAACCGCGACGGCGTCCGCGGCGTAGCGGTCTTCTCCAGCGAGCTCGACGACCTCTTCCTGCCGCTGCTGCTGCCGTGGCCCGTCGCCGACGGGGCCCGGATCGCCACGCAGCTCTATCTTGCTCCGCTCGTGCGGGTCGTCGGGCAAGGGGATGGCGCGATCGTGGCCTATGTCGGGCGGGAACGCGGCGACGTGTACCGACTGCACGGAGGACAGCTCACCCCGCTCGTCGACGAGACGGCCGACGTTCCCGGTCGGCATGACCAGGGCGGCTGGTCGCAGGCGCGCTACGAGCGGCACATCGACACGATCGTCGACCGCCATCTCCGTGAGGTGGCCGACGCGCTCGACCGTTCGGTTCGCGCGTTTCGCGGCGTTCATGTCGTTCTCGCCGGCCCCGAGGAGTCGCGAGCCGAGTTCGATGGCCTGCTCGCGCCGGAAACGCGCGCGGCCCTCGTCGGCTGGGTGGCCGCCGAGGCGCACGTCGATGCACCGAGGCTGCTCGAGGCGGCGCAGCCCCTGCTCGACGAGTGGCGGGCCGACCGGGAGGAAGAGCTGCTCGCACGCTGGCGGGAGGAGGCCGGGCGGCACGGCCGCGCCGCCTCCGGCTGGGAGGAGACGCTGCAGGCCGCTTCCGATGGTCGCGTCGAACTCCTGCTCGTGCAGGAGGGGGCCGATAGACCCGCGTATGTCTGCCCTGAGTGTGGACGCGCCCAGGCCGAGGAGGGGAGCTGCCCCCTCGACGGGACGACGCTGCAGTCGGCCGACACCGGCCTCGATCTCGCAGTCCACCAGACGCTGACGCACGGTGGGAGGGTGGAGATGATCGGCGAGGAGCACCACGACCTCGAGCCGGTCGGCGGTGTTGCAGCCCTGCTGAGGTACTAGGCGGCGTCGGCTGCGGGCGGCAGCGCCGAGGCTTCCAGCTGTCTCCCTGCGAGTTCGACCGTCTGAGGTGGTTGGGTCGCGCGCTCGAGCCCCTCGAGCTCGGGGAGCTCCTTTTTCGGACGAACGCCGTGCTCGGTGAGCTTCCGAGCCTGCGGGAGCACCCGGCGCTCGAACGAGCCGACGGATTGGTTGTACGCCTGGACTGCCCCGTCGAGGCGCTTGCCGAGCGCCACGAAATGCTCGGTCATCACGGTCAGGCGCTCGTACAACTCGCGACCGAGCTCGTTCACGGCGCGTGCGCTCTCGGCGACCTTCTCCTCGTTCCACACGGCAGCGATGGTTCGCAGCAGCGCAATGAGCATCATCGGGCTGGCGAGGACGACGCGTTCGTTTGCTCCTGCTTCGAGCAGGGAGGGATCGGCCTCGATCGCGGCGCGGTAGAAACTTTCGCCGGGGAGGAACATGACGACGAAGTCCGGGGTGTCCTCGAACTGCTGCCAGTAGCTCTTGGCGCTGAGGCCGCGAACGTGCTCGCGCACGTGTCGCGCGTAGTCGGCCAGAAGCGCCTCGCGCCGTTCCTCGGGCGCGTTCAACGACTCGAGTAGGGCCTTCAGCGGCGTCTTCGCATCGACGACGACGCGCCTTCCCCCCGGCAGGCGGACCACGAGATCCGGCCGGAGCGAACGACCGTCGGACGTCGTGTGGACCTCCTCTTCAAAATCGCAGTACGCGAGCATTCCGGCCGTCTCGACTGTATTTCGCAGCTGCATCTGGCCCCACGCACCTCGCACCTCCGACGAACGGAGTGCCGTCGCCAGGTTTGCCGTTTCGGAGCGCACGCGCTCGCCCGTCTCGGCGAGGCCCTTCACGTGCTGGGCCAGCGAACCGTAGTCCTGGCGGCGTGACCGCTCCAGCTTCTCCGCCTGCTCGGACACCTTCTCCAGAGAATCCTTGAGCGGCTGCACGAGTTGCGCCACCGCCTGCTCCTTCTGTTCGAACTTGCCGGATGCGAGGTCGAGGAACGATTCGTTGTTCCGATGCAAAGCCTCGGCCGCGAGCGCGCCGAACCGCGCCGAGAGCTCGGCGTTCTTGCTGCGAAGCAGGAGCCACGCCCCGGCTGCTCCGAGGACGAGACCGATGAGGAGTCCGGCGATCATTGGGGCGCAGAACCGTAGAGATCGCGTCGGACGGAACCGTGCGGGACCACGGAAATGCCGGCCCCAACGAACCCGTAAGTCCATCGGAACCGGCTCGCAGAGCCTAAGTGGGCGCGGCCCAGGAGGTCAAGCAGAAAAAGCGCGCTCTTTGCGGATTTTCGGCCCGGTCGGTGCGCGCTACGAGTTCGCGAGCGTGGTGTCGATCGCCTGCTCGGTCTGGTCGAGCGTCGGCTCGGTCCCGGGAGTCCCGACGTTGCTGAGCTTCCCGCCCGTGGGGCCGACGAACACCGTCGGCGTCCCTACGACCTTCTGCTGGGTGGCGAGAGCGTCGACCTGGCTTGCGATCGCCTTCGGGGCGGAACCGTTGGTGTCGGTCTGCCACTGGGCCATCTTGAGCCCGTTCACGCTGGCTCCGATCGCGGCCATCATCTTGCCGTCCAACCAGCCAGACTCCTCCGTGCCCTGGTTGTCGTAGAGGACCTTCGCGTACTCGAAACCCTTGTTCTGGGACGAGGCGGCGATCAGGCCGAGACGGCCGCTGAACGACTGGGATCCGGCGCCGCCGAGGAAGGCCCATGGCTTGAGGTGCAACTGCACCTTGCCCTCCCGGATGTACTTGGTGACGATCGTCGGCAGGTTGTTGATCTCGTAGTCCTGGCAGAACGGGCACTGCACGTCGACGAACATCTCCATCGTGACCGGCGCATTCGGATCGCCGAGGGTGAGTCCCTTTTGCGGAATCCCCTTGAAGAGGTTGTTCGCATCGCTCGCGCCCTGAAGGGCGCCGGGCCACTGCGCGCTTCCGGTCGCAGGCAAGCCCTGGATGTCGCTCGACGAGACGACTCCCGAGCCGCCACTGCTCCCGCCCCTCGTGAGGACGACGCCGAGCACGATGGCGATGATCACGACGAGCACGACGCCGCCTGCGATCGCAAGCGCGCGCGGGGATGCCTGGCGCGTGCGGGCTCCACCGACGCCCTTCGAGCGCACGGGCGGCGGCGTCCGCAATGCGGCCGCGGCTTCCTGACGCTGTTGTCTTGCCCTCTTACCGCTCGGCATGCGCGGGAAGGGTAGCGGCGGCTTCAGTTTGCTCGGCATCCCCGGTGGACGCCAGGACCAAGAATCCGATGAGAAGGAGGAAGGCTGTGAGCGCGAGGGTGGGGATCGTGAGATAGCCGAACCCCTCTCTGGCGATCCAGTTGGCGGCGCAACCCGGTCCGTTGATCGTGCACGCCTTCGGCTCCTCGACCACGTGGCGCTCGATCAGGATGTGGTAGATCGAGGTGCCGGCACCGACGATGGGAAGGGGAAGCAGATACCTGGCCGCCCGGTTGTCGCCGCGCGCCGCGATCAAGAGCGTGAGGATCGAGAGCGGATACATGAGGACCCGCTGGAACCAGCAGAACTCACAGGGGATCGCGCCCCCGACCTGCGAGTAGAACAGACTGCCGCCGGTTGCGATCGACGCGACGACGAAGGCTCCCCACAGCTCGTAGCCCCACAGCAGGTTGCGGATGGCGTCGAGCGGCCCGCGGACGCCGAAAAGCGCAAGCACCCCAACGACGATCCCCAGCCCGACGATCACCTGGCCGACGACGCCGAGGACGGAGAGGACGACGGCTATGTCGTGCGTCAGCCCGGTGTCGTGCGGCATCGCCGCGCAGGGTATCCGCCCGAGCGGCGACCGTTACGCCGACCGCGCCGGGGTGGCGGAAATGGTCAGACTCGCCCGCGATTTGCTGCTCGCCCGCTTCGCTTGTGCAGGCGCGCTGCGCGCGCGTGCACGGCGCTGTGCATTCCACTCGCCGGCGCACGAGCCAGAAGGCTCGCGCGGTGCGAGTGCACGCCGTAGCGAGCCGCGTCCGCACGGGTCGGTCGCGGCGGCGAGCGTTACGCTGACCGCGCCGGGGTGGCGGAACTGGTCAGACGCGCCCGACTTAAAATCGGGTGGCCCTCGGGCCGTGCGGGTTCAAGTCCCGCCCCCGGCATCGCTCAACCAAGCCAAACGGGCCCGACTCGTCGGGCCTAAGTTCAGGCGTACAGGGCGATGGCTCTGGACGCGGCTCGCGACGGAAGACGACGACGCGCTCGTGTTCGCGACATCGACGGGCGGCCCAGTCGACCGCTCGAAGCTCTACGCGGCCGTCCGGGCTGCCGGGAAGCGGGCGGGGATCGAGTGGCCAGTCGGCCTGCATACGTTCCGACACTCGTGCGCGTCGATCATGTTCCGGCGGGGTGTTCCGAAGGAGGCGATCCGGCGGCTGCTCGGGCATCATTCCTGGGACTTCACGGCTGGGACGTACCTGCATCTCGATGACGACGATCTGCCGGACGGCACGGTCGTCGGCGACCTGACTGCGACGACTACCGCTCGCGAAGAAGCCGCCGTTCAGGCGTCCCCGTGAGGACTCGAACCGTCGACCCCTCCTTACCACGAACGTGAGGAGGGGTCCTCGCCCCAGGGGATGAGCATGCGTCGGTGACCCCGCGGATATGTGCGCGATTGGCCGCGACGAAGAGCGCTTGCTCGCCTGCCGAGCGTCGTTACGCGAGAACAGGCTCCTAATCGGGGCGGCCGCCCGGACTATTCTCGGCCCGTGGCGACGCTTCCCACCCGCCGACACCGCGTCGTTGTGGTCGGCGGCGGCTTCGGTGGGCTGCAGGCGACGCTCGCGCTCCGGAGAGCTCGCGTCGAGGTGACGCTGGTCGACCGCAGGAACTTCCACCTCTTCCAACCACTCACCTATCAGGTCGCTACCGGCGCGCTCTCTTCGGGCGAGATCGCTTATCCGCTGCGGGCGATCTTCAAGCGGAACCGCAACATCCGCGTCGTGATGGCCGAAGTCTCCGGCTTCGACCTCGACGCACGAAAGCTGGTCGTGCGCCCCGTCGGCGGCACCCCGGCGCCGGAATCGATTCCCTACGACAGTCTCATCGTCGCGGGCGGCTCGAGCTATTCGTACTTCGGTCACGACGACTGGACGAACTTCGCGGCTGAGGTGAAGTCGCTGGAGAGCGCGCTCGTCGTTCGAAGCCGCCTGCTCAGCGCCTTCGAGGCGGCCGAGCAGGAGCCCGATCCCGGCCGCGAGACGGCATGGCTTACCTTCGTCGTCGTCGGCGCGGGCCCGACCGGCGTCGAGATGGCCGGCCAGATCGGCGAGCTCGCCCGCGATACGTTGCGGCGCGACTTCCGCCGCGTCGACCCGCGGGCTGCCCGCATCCTCCTCGTCGAGGCCTCGGATCGCGTGCTGACGACGTTCCCGGCCTCGCTATCGGCCAAGGCCAGGCGCTCGCTCGAGAAGCTCGGCGTGACCGTCCTCACGGGGCGGACGGTGACCCGGGTCGACGCCGAGAGCGTGACGATCGACGCGGAGCGCGTCCCCACTCGCACGGTCATCTGGGCGGCGGGCGTCGTCGCATCCGGGCTCGCCGGCACGCTCGCCGAGCTGACCGGCGCGGAGCGAGACCGCGCGGGGCGAGTGACAGTCGAACCGGACCTGACCCTCCCGGGCCACCCGGAGGTGTTCGCGCTCGGCGACATGGTCCGGCTGCACGACACCGTCCTGCCGGGCGTCGCCCCGGTGGCGATGCAGCAGGGACGCTACGCCGCCCGGGTCGTGCGCGACCGCATTCGCGGCCGCAACACGAGCCCGTTCCGCTACCACGACAAGGGCAACCTCGCGACGATCGGGCGCGCGGCGGCGGTCGCCGATCTGAGAGGACTGAAGCTCAGCGGCTTCCTCGCCTGGATCACCTGGCTCTTCGTCCACCTCTTCTACCTCGTGGGCTTCCAAAACCGCGTCCTGGTGCTCACCCGCTGGCTGTTCAGCTTCACGACGCACGGCCGCGGCGCCCGGCTGATCACGAGGCCGCCGCCGGCGGACGACGGCTAGCTCTCAGGTCGACCTCGCGATCACACGGATCGGAGGCAGAGCGAGGCTAATCGACAACCGCGCAACGGCCCCGGCTGCGAAGCTGTGCGTGGTGAAAGGCCTAGCTAGGTTCGGATGTTCATTTGACGTGCGGGGATGAGCCTCGCGCGGATCAGGAGGTACCTGAGGTGATCACGGTCAATACGGCGTCGTCAACCGTGGCCCGCTAAGCGGTCCTCCCAAGAGCGGACTATGAACCCTCTATCACCCAGCGGCGCTGCCGAGTGCTTAAGCGACCCCAGCTGCGACCGCTGGTGTGAGCTCACACCACGCCGCGGTATGCCCTGGCTGGCCACTCAGGGGTGGTCATTCCGGAACACTGGCCCAGCCGAGAGGGCTCCCCTCTGACGATCCTCGGTCGGCTCGCGCTGGAACTCGCCAGAACGCGGGCCGTGCCGGTCGCCGCGTAATCCGGCTGACCTTGGCCCCCAGCGGGCCTTAGACTTTTAGGCGAAGTGACAGCCAAGGAGGACATCGCGCTTGTCGCTGGCCAGTTGGCCAATCTCACCCGGACGGTCGCGGAGATGGAGACGCAGGTCCGGACGCTTCGCGAGCGCGCTGACAATCAGCAAGAGCGCGCTGACCAGCAACGAGACCGAACTGAAACACAACAAGACCGCATTGACCTCGCAGCGCGAGAACTAGCCGAGGTCAGTGAGCGCCTGCAAGCTGCGGCGGACGCGCTCCGGGCAGCCATCTGAACCCTCGAGAGTGTTGCTCCGCTTTAGGGGTACCCGCGGGTCGTCTCGGTGAGGCCGGCTTTGGACGACCAGCTCCGCACAAGCATCTGGCCTTCGTGCAGGTTCCACTCGATCGAGGCCGCAAGCTCGATGACCAGGACGAAGACGACGGCCACTTCGGGTCGTGCCTGCCACCACGCAGCCGAGCAACCTTCTCGAATCTCCGTCGTCGCCTCGACCGCACGGCCGTAGAGCTTGACCTCGGGATTCCCGGCATCGGGTGCCGTGACCGCAGTGTGCAAGACGCACCGGGGATCACGCAGCAGGTCGCGTGTCTTGAGCGACCGGGACATCGCTCCGAGAAGCAGGTTTCCCTGGCTGAGATACGGCTCGATCGGGCTTATGCGAGGCGAACCATCGGTGCGGATGGTTCGAGGAGTGCGACGCGCGTCCCCTCGAATCGCTCCTTCGCGAGTTGCGCGATCGGTGGCGCGGCCGTCTCGAGTTCTTCCCAGGTGATCATCGACGCGTCGCCGCCCGTTGTACCTCGACGCGCGGCTTCCCGCCAAGGCTCCACGCTCGGGCGTCATTCCGGAACACTGGCCCAGGCGACCGTTACTCCGCCAGGGGTGGCTCGCTTGCACGCGGAGACCCGAGCGGCTTGACGCCAAAGGCTGCGGCGAGCGCGTTGTGCGCAGTGGCACACTCGACACTGCCGCGGTTGACGTCGGGCCGTATCCGGGGAGACCTCCGAGGAGAAACGGATGACAGAGCTCCTGCTAGCCAACCTCGTTTTCTTCATCATCCCCGTCTCCGGCGCGAGCACTCTTGCCTTCCTTCTCTACAAGTTCCTCCGCGGCGGCCAGCCGCCAACTCCGGGCTCCTCGTCCGGAGGCACGAAGACACGCATGCCCTCTGCCGGACCTGACGATCTAGCGCGTTCGGTCTAGCTTTCAGCGGTCATTCCGCAACACCGGCCCAGGCGACCGTCTCCAGTTCGTTGCCCCGCCACATCTCAGTCCGCGAATCGCATCTCGCACCGGATGACCTTCCCGGCGCGGATCGTCAGTTCGAAGCTGCGATCTCGGCTGTAGGACAGCTCGTCCGTCACATTCGACCGATAGTGAGCGCGTATCTCGCAGGAATACCGTCCATTGGCGAGGCGCTTCCAGTCGCTATTTTCGAACTCGATTTCGAACCTCTCGGTCGGACGCCCGTGGCTCAACTCCTCGGTGAGCGCGTCGACGCCGCGCAGGGAGTGCTGCGGCGTGACGCATTCCACATCCGGTGCGAGGAGCGCGACGACCGGCCCGAAGTCGCCCGTGCGCAGCGCAACCTCGGCGGCCGATTGGAACTGCTGGGCGGTGTCGAGGTCTTGAGCGGGCATTTCTAGGAGCTCACCAGGAGCGTAAGCCGCCGTTCCATCCGCAACCTCATCCCGGCGGGATGAGGTCCAGCACTGTCCAGCGAAGTCGGTCCTCCGGGAGTCGGCGGGGCGTCTCAGACAGCCTGTATGCCGACTCTTGCATCGTCCAGCCGGTCACACTGGCGGATTTTCCCCGTCAGTCCACGCCGGCCGTGATGCAGCCGCTGCGCTGGTGCGTGAGCCCGGCACCTGCCCACTCCACGACGGCCTTCGCGCGATCCTCGTTCGTGGGCAGGAGCGCCAGGTGGACGGTCCCCCAAGCGAGCTGCGCGGTCTTGCCTTTCATCGTCCTGCCGCCGGCACGACTCCCGCGCGGCGGCCGATGGTCGCCATCGTGCCTTTGTCGCGATAATTGAAGGACTTGGTCTCCTTGCCCTCGAGTCGCCGCGCGATGCTCTGGCCGGCGTACTCGCCCGACTGCAGCGCGACCGAGCGGAGCTGCGGGAGGACCTGCTTCGTCTTCTCGTCCGGAATCGCGGCGATGTCGCCGAGCACGTACACCTCGGGATGCCCTGGAATCGTCAGATCCGGCCCGACGGCGATGCGGTTGCCGCGCTTCAGCTCGAGTCCGAGCGACTGCACATGCCGATTGCCCTACAAGCCCGCGCCACAGACGAACGGATGATCACGGCGGGGGCTCGCCGAGGCGATCGACCTTCGACTCGAGCCGGTTGAGTTGCTGTACGAGGTCGTCGAGACGAGCGTCGACCCGGCTTTCTTCATCCGTGTGCGCGTCCTCCGCGACGGTAAGGCGTTCGCGGGCCGCGCGAGCGACGAAGGTGGATGTGATTGCCGCCGTGATAATGGCCAAGAAGGCAATTCCCTCGAGCATGATGAGTGCGGCAACGAGTTTGCCGCCTGCGTTCTTTGGGGTGACGTCGCCGTAGCCAACCGTGGTCACCGTCTGGAGCGCGAACCACATTCCGGTCCAGATGTCGGGGTACTCCTTGTGGTCGAGCACGCGGAACAGCGCGCCGCCGCCGACCACGAGCACCAGCGTCGCCGTGACGATCACGCTCGCCGCGGTCCTTAGTTTGGGCGGCTCGCGGAGGAACTTCGACATCCGGCGCTCAATCGGGCTTGGCCGTGGGGCCGCCTTGACCTTTTGCCCAGCCTTGGACATCCGGCCTGGGTCGTTCACTGGGTGGTCACCGGTTCCTCGGCTCCGGCGAACCGACCATGTCGCAGGTCGCGGCGATGGGCAAGCGCCGGCGAGAGCGCAGCGGCGAGGACCAGGATGGTGGCGGTGATGATCAGCCAGAAGAAGATCGCCATCACGATTCCGAGCGCGCCGTAGCTCTTCGAGTACCACTCGAGCCAGTGTTTGAGCAATAGGCCGGAGATGATCCGCATCCCGACCAGACCGAGCATGGTGAAGAACGCGCCGGGGAGGATGTCGCGCGCGGCGACCCGATTGTGAAGCAGGAGCCGCGGCGCCCAGACAAAGAACCCGAACAGCAGTAGGAACCAGCCGACGTCGAGCACCCAGCCGATCCAGGAAGGGTCGCCGCGCAAGGCCTTGGTCTCCAGGGTGAAGACGAGTGCCATAACCGCGAGTGCGCCCAGCACCTCGAGGTAGAGCACCTGATCCATGACAACACGTTTGCGCAGGTCGAACCCCCAGGAGCGAGCGTGCACGAGCTGAAGAACACGTCCGAAGCCGAGCCCGAAGAAGAAGAGGTCGACGGCGGCGATCAGAGCCGCCGAGAGCTTGTGCCCGGATGCACCCGCGAGAACGGTCTCGAACAGCTTCGAGGTGCTTCCCTCCAGCCGGAGCCGCAGTTCGACCCGCCTCGCCAGTGCCTCGGGGTCGCTGTACACGTAGCTCGAAATGACGAGAAGCAGCGGAACCAGGGTGAGAAACAGATACGCGGACAGCAAGACCGCATAGAGCTGCCCGTCGGCAGCCTGGTAGCGCCTGACCCAACCGATCGTCGCTCCCTTGCGCGAGGCCGGATCCTGGTTCGCGATCCAGAGCCGTCCGCGCTCGTAGGCTCCAGTTCCACGCGTCTGCGCCGAGTCGTAGACACGCCGGGGCCGAGACGATGCTTTCGGCGTCGAGCTCTCTTGGCCCGCGTGCTCGTCCTTTTCAGTCACTGGCCCGCTAGGCGCTGATGCCGTGTGCCGTGGCGACGTGCGCGCCGGCCTCGTGCAGCGCCTTCTCGTCGTCGTGGCTGCCCGGCTTCAGGTCGAAGACGACCTTCTTCACCGTTCCCGTGAAGGGATACGGCGACTTGTCGGCATAGGCGCGGTCGACGGGAAGGCCGTTGTCGCGGCCCACGTCCATACCGGCGTAGGCGGAGAAGCGGACGGCGACCGTCTTCTCCATTCGTCCCTCGCCGATCTTCTCGTCGTTCGCGTACAGGGAGACCGTTCCGCCGGCCGACGGTTCCTGGCGGTCGGCGTCGAACTGCATGCGAACCAGGACATCGCCGGTCGGGATCGGCTCGGTCGAGACCTGCGCGTAGCGCTCGACGCCCATCATGGAGTAGCTGTGGTGCAGCAACCCCTTCTCATCGACCCAGAGCGAGAAGCCGCCCATCTCGTCGGCCTCGGCAACGATTACGCCCTCGGCACCATCTCGGGGCACCAAGAGCTCCGCCTCGATAGCGTAAGAGCGGCCGTAGACCCTTGGGATCATCCCGGAAGCGATGTTTTCGACCTCGCCGTAGAACGTGTAGGTCGTGACGGTCGGCAGAGGGGGCAGGATCCCGAAGAAGACCGAGAACGCAGCCATAAGCGGCAACACGTTGTGCTTCTTGGCTTCCTCCCAGAAAAGCTCCTTGAGTTCCGCGAGCTTCTCCGGGTTCTCCGCGGCTAGATCCTTGGCCTGGCTGAAGTCGTCGGGGAGGTAGTACAGCTCCCAAGTATCCTCCTCCGGGTCGTAGGTTCCCGGTGCGAATCTCGCCATCGTCGGCGGCGAGATGTCCCAGGGGACCCGGTCGGGCCTGCAGGCCGCCCACCAACCGTCCTTGTAGATCGCCCGGTTGCCGACGATCTCGAAATACTGCAAGTTGTGCTGTTCGGCCGCTTTCGCATCGCCGAAGCTGTAGAGGAAGCTCGTCCCCTCCATCGGCTTCTGGGTGATCCCGTCCACGACGTCTGGCTGCGGGATGCCCGCGGCCTCGAGGATCGTCGGACCGATATCGATGCAGTGGGTGAACTGGGTACGCAACCCGCCGGCGTCCTTGATCCGGTTCGGCCAGGAGACGACCATCGGGTTGCGTGTGCCCCCGAGGTGGGAGGCGCACTGTTTGCCCCACTGGAACGGTGTGTTCCCGGCCCACGCCCAGGCGGACGCGTAATGGGGCGCGTACGCATCGGTGCCCCAGGCGTCGAGTCCGCCGTACTGGTCGATCAGCGAGAGTTGCTGCTCGGGCGTCAGCGCGATCCCGTTCTGCATCGTCAGCTCGTTGAACGAGCCTGTCAGTGTCCCCTCGAGACTCGCGCCGTTGTCGCCGAAGATGTAGATGACGAGCGTGTTGTCTAGCTCGCCCATCTCCTCCACGGCGTCGAGCAGTCGGCCGACGTTCCAGTCGGCGTTCTCCTGGAAACCGGCGTAGACCTCCATCTGCCGCGCGTACAGCGTCTTCTCACTCTCCGTGAGCGAGTCCCAGGCGGGGAGCACGTCCGGTCTCGGCGTGAGCACGGTATCCGGGGGGATCACGCCCAGCTCCTTCTGTCGTTCGAAGATCTCCTCGCGCAGCACGTCCCAGCCCTGGTCGAACTTGCCGCGGTACTTAGCGCTCCACTCGACCGCGACCTGGTGCGGCGCATGTGAGCAGCCGGTCGAGTAGTAGACGAACCACGGCTTTTCGTGGTCCTGGGCGCGCACCTTGTGCAGCCAGCGCGCCGCCTGGTTGGTGAGGTCGTCCGGCCAGTAGTACTCCTTGGAGTCCTCGCCCGCCGGGACGCCGAGTGTCGTGTTGTCCTGTGTGATGACCGGGTCGTACTGGCCCGCCTCGCCGCCGAGGATGCCCCAGAAGTGGTCGAAGCCCCAGGCGTTCGGCCAGCGGTCGAACGGACCGGCTGCTCCCTGGACGTGGTCGGGCGTCATGTGCCACTTGCCGAATCCCGCGGTCGAGTAGCCGTTCCCCTGAAGCGCCCGCACGAATGGAGCAGAGTCCTTGGGTACGTTCGCGGAGTAGCCCGGGAACGGGCCGGGGAACTCGCCGATCGATCCGAAGCCGACGCTGTGGTGGTTCCGGCCCGTCAGCAGGGCGGCCCGCGTCGGCGAACAGAGCGCAGTGACGTGAAAGCGGTTGTAGCTGAGGCCCTGCTCGGCGACGCGCGTCATGGTCGGCGTCGAGGCGGGCCCACCGAAGGTGGACGGGTTGCCGAAGCCGGCGTCGTCGATCAGGACGAGCAAGATGTTCGGCGCGTCCTTGGGCGGCGAGGGAGTCATGTTGATCGTCCAGTCGGCGACGGACGCATCGATGGTTCTGCCGATCGTGCCGCCGAAGTTCGGATCGGGAATGGGAAGCACAGTCCGGTCCGGGCTGAACTTCCCCATCGCCTCGGCAAGTGACTCCTTCAAGGCGGCGGTGCCCTCCTTGTCGCCCTGGACGACCGACCGGAGCTGAGCGCCCGCGAGCGCCTGCTCGACACCCAACCGGTGCTCGTCGTCGAAGATCGCGATGATCCCTGCCGACCCTGGCGGCAGATTCTCGCCGATTTGATCGTGGATCTCGTTCTCGACCCGGTGGTCGACGAACTTGCCGATCACACCGCCGGCGGCAGCCCCGACGGCGACCGATGCGAGCAGCGGCGGCGCGAAGAGACCGACGGCGAGCCCGACCCCGCCACCCCAGCCCATCCCCTTGCGGCCGAGGTTGTCGCCCGTCTGCCTCACCGCGACGCTGCCGTCTTGCGCGTGCGTCACCAGGATGACGCCCTCGATCGAGACCTGCTTCTCCTTCACGAGCGCGACGAGCGCCTCGAAGTCGTTCGTCGCCTCCCCGATGTCCTGGTAGCCCGCGACGAGTACGTCGGTCGGTGTCTCGGCCATCACCATTCTCCCTTCGGTCCGGCCTGTGTCGCAAGCTAGACCAGGCACGCCTGAGGCTCGTCACCCTCTGAGGATGAATCGCCGGAGTCGTCAGTCGGCTGGTGAGACTGCCGCGGCGCCGGTCGCGGTCTCCCTCCGAGCAGGGGCGGCGCCGACGCGGGCGTCGACGTACGCGGTCAGTGCTTCGCTCGTGAGGTACGCCACCACGACTGCAACCACGATCAGCGGGGCGACGGCGAGGCCGGCCTTGATCGAGAGCAGGGAGGCGATCATGACCGAGGAGAGTGGGAGCCGGAGGACAGAGACGCAGGCGGCCCCTATCAGCGCGGCCACCGCCTGGGTCTCGGCGAAGCCCGGCAGGTGCTGCGCCATGAGGCCGGCGACAACGCCGAGAAAGATCGCGGGAAAGGTCGGGCCACCGCGGAAGTTCCCCAGCGAGATCGACCAGGCGAGCCCCTTGAACAGGAGCAGCAGTGTCAGTGTCGTGAGCGAGAGGGTCGCCGCTTGTCCGAAGAGGGTGCCGAAGGCTTCCTGGCCCGAGAAGAGGACAGCGTCGGGCGACTTGTCGGTCGCTTCGGCGAACGCGATAGCAAGACCACCGACGGCCAGTCCAGCAGCAATCGTGAGCAGGAGCGGATTCTGGTCGACCACTCGCTTCGCCCACCGGGCGAGCTCCATGATCGCAAAGACGGTGACGGCGGTTGCGACGGCCAGCAGGATCGTCCAGCCGAAGTCGCCCCAGCCCGGGCCGCCGAACGGTGGCAGCGGGAACGGGCTCAACTGCCAGGCGGCGGTGCTGAAGCCGGAGAACGAGCCCAGCCCGATGAACACGAGCGAGCCGACACCGGCGGCCAAAAGGCCGGGCAGGAGCACGAGCGGCAGGGTGGCCCCGCCGAGCCCTGCCGCCTCGATCACCAACACGGCTCCGATCACCGGCGAGCCGAAGATCGATGAGACGGCGGCGAAGCTCCCCGCGGCGGCGATCAGCCCCACCGCCTGCTCCGGCGCGTCCCGCCTGACCAGACGCATCGCCAGCGTCCCGAGCCCGACCCCGACAGCGAGCAGGGGGCCTTCCGGTCCGAGTACGAGCCCGAATCCGAGCGTGGCGGCCGCGGCCAACA
Organism: uncultured Actinomycetes bacterium; assembly: GCA_963725965.1. Taxonomy (GTDB): domain Bacteria; phylum Actinomycetota; class Thermoleophilia; order Gaiellales; family Gaiellaceae; genus Palsa-739. The sequence goes on from CAVSAK010000003.1 coordinate 376,793, forward strand.
GCACGCCGGGCAGATCGATCGGACGGATCGGAGCGCCACCCGACTTGAGCCCCTCCGCGGGCACGTGGCCACCGTGCCCGGGAAGGCGCAGGACAGCGATCGCGGTCAGCAGCCCTGCGACGGCAACCCATGGAAGTGGCCACCAGACAGGCGCACTGTGGTACCCGACCTCGCCGGGCAGATCCTGGTACACCCAGACCTGGAGCTCGTGAACCCCCTCCAGGAAGCACCACGACGCCGCCGAGACCAGCAGTCCGACCAACGCCGCGAGCACCAGCAGCACGCGGTAATCCCTGCTCCGCATCAGGGCCGCGGGATCGATGGGAGCTGTGACAGCGTTCACGACCGCGCGCGGACCCTAAACGGTCTCATGCGCCTGCGGCCGTCGCCGCGCGCCGGCTCTCTCCATCGACTAGATGAGACCGCACGAAGCTCGAGCCTCGGTGGACGCGCCAGGCGTAGCCGCGCGAACGGCCCTTGCGGGCTGGTTGCTGCAGACTGGTCGTTGTGGAGTTGAGGCAGATCGACGTCGACAGGAGGCGGGTCCGCTACCGGGTAGTTGGGGCTGGCGACGACATCGTGGTTATGCATGGATTGTCGGGGTCGTGGCGCTGGTGGTGGCCGTTGGTAGAAACGCTCTCGGAGCGCAGCAGGCTTCATCTGGTGGAGTTGCCACGGCTGGGGCGGTTGCGTGCGGGCGAAATGGCGCCCTGGCTGGGGCGACTGTTGGATGCGGTCGGACTCGGGCCAGTCGACGTCCTCGCGCACTCGCTGGGTGGGCTCGTTGCGACGGAGCTGGCAATCGACCAGCCAAGTCGGGTGCGGAACCTGGTGTTGGTGGCACCCGCGGGGGTCCCGTGTGGCCGCGGCGTGCTCAGGCGCACGCTGCCGCTGCTGGGGGAGCTGTACGACGTCCGCGGAAAATTGCAGACGATCGTCGGCGACGCCGTGCGCACGGGCCCGGTCAGTCTCGTCCACGGCATCGCCTACGTCTGGGAGCGGGACATCCGCGGAGAGCTGGGCGCCGTGCAGGCGCCGACGTTACTCGTCTGGGGCGAGCGCGACCGGCTGGTGCCGGCGTGGGTCGCCGAGGAGTGGCAGAGGTTGTTGCCACAGTCACAGTTGGTGCGGTTGCCGTGCGGACACGTTCCGATGTGGGAGGCTCCGCGGGAGCTTGCGAGCTGCGTGCTCGCCTTCCTCGGCGAGCAACTCCCGGACGATTCCGGCGAGCAGGCGGGGGCTGGTGTACGGGATCGCGTGCGGCTCGCCAGGAACGATGACGAGGCGGCCACGCGGTAGCAGAGCGGCAGCCTGTTCGGCCCACTCACGGCTGATCAGGCCGTCCCGGTCGCCGTGGACAACGACCGTTGGCTGCTCGATGGCCGGCAGGCGGTCCTCGATCCGGTCGGCGAGCACCGACCGGGCGAGGGCCCGGAGCTGGCCGAGGTTGCCGGTAGCCCACTCGCGGCCGGCGAGCGCAACCATCAGTGCCGGTTCATGGGATGCGTCTCGAAGAGCACCGAAGATCTGGTGGCGGGCGGTGCGCCTGGCCGGGTCGATGGTGGGGGCTACGAGCACCAACGAGCCGACCCGATGCGGTCGCCGCACGGCCAACTCGGTGGCGATCTGGCAGCCCATCGAGTTGGCGACGAACGCCGGCCGGTCGAGCCCGACCGCGTCCAGCCAGGCCCCGAGCGCATCGGCGAGGCCGCCGATCCCGAGCTGACCGCCGGGGCGCTCACTTCGTCCGTGTCCCGGGAGGTCAGGCGCGAATGCAGAGCAGCAAGAGGCGAGCACCCGGGCGAGGGGCAGCATGTAGCGGCCCGAAACACCGTAACCATGCACGAGCACCACCGACGGTCCCTGCCCTCCGGCGTGCGCGTGGACCCGTACGCCGGCCACTTCGTCCCACCGGCCCTCCAGCGAAGGCGACAGTCGAACGGTCATCGCGTCAGAAATAAACCGATCGCTTGCTCGCCGCGTCATCCTGCTTGGACGATCGGCCGAGAGCCGCCGTTCAAGGCCGATCCTGATCGAAGCCGATCTACGCATCTTGGCTCGGCCGACCATTCGGGGCACCCAGCTCGCCTGCCATTTCACCCGGTACGGACGATGCTCCCGGGGGGCCGCGACCACATCCTGCCACCGGAGCGCTTTCGGACGGGCACCCGAGAAAGGAGGAGCTATGGCGATCGGACCTGTTCAGCTCATCGTTCTGGGGTTCAACCACCCTCAGTTCCATGGTGAGATCATCGCCGAGCTGGAGAAGTTGAAGGAGAGCGATACCGTGCGCGTGATCGACGCGCTCGCGGTCTACAAGGACGCCGAGGGCGAGTTTGAGGTGGAGCACCTCAGCAACATCACCGAGGACGAGGCGATCGAGCTAGGGACCACGATCGGCGCACTGATCGGCCTTGGCATCGAAGGCGAGGAGGGCATGGAAGCGGCGGCCGCCGCCGGCGGCGAGCACGCAGCTGCCGAGGGCATCCATGCGTTTTCAGACGAGGAGGCCTGGGACGTGCTCGAGGAGATCCCGAACGACTCCGCGGCCGCATTGGTACTCATCGAGCACCACTGGGCGGTGCCGCTTCGCGACGCGATCGCGCGCGCCGGTGGCTTCCGCATCGGCGACGGCTTCATCAGCCCGCTCGACCTGATCGAGATCGGCCTCATCTCAGCCGAGGAGGCGAAAGAGCTCCACGCAATGGAGACGGCCGCCGTCGGCAGCCCGCAGTGACCCCTACGAGCCACGGGAGGTAGAACGTGTTCGGAGGACGAAGGGTGGCACGCCGCACGAGCCGGCGCACCGCACGGCGCGTCTCGCGCCGCTAGTGGATGACGAGCAAGCCGCCCTCGCCGGTGGGCCATTTCCTGGCGAGGGCGGCTTGCCTCGCGGCTTCGGACAATTTGACGTTGCCGCTCGGCGCGATCGTGTCGAGCCGTCCGTTTTCGTAAAGCTACGCGCGCCGATCTGGCGAGCGCGAGTGGCGCTCGAAGAGTGTGGCGTTGAGCACGGCGGCTCCGACGATCACGCGTCCGATGAAGAAAAAGGCGAGCAGGAGAGTGGCCGCCGTCCCCAGAGCTCCGTAGGTACTCGTTTTCGAATGGATGAGGTGGCCGAGAATCAGGACGTTGAAGATCACCACTCCGGTGAAGCCGACGGCGTAGAAGACCGATCCAGGGATCAAGTCCGTCCATCCCGCGTTCGAGTGGGCCACCTCCAGGGAGACGATCAGCCAGAGTCCGGCGAGGCCGAACACGAGGACGATGAGCGTGAGGATGCCTCCGATCACGGTCTGATGGCTGACGGCACCCACGCCCGCCAAGAGCAGAAGCTGGCCGGCAAGCGCGGCGCCGAAGACCCCGAGCGAATGCGAACTCACCTTGACCGCGGCCGCTGAGCGTTCCCAGGCCAGGGAGTGGGCGATTGCAATGGCGCGGAGCAAGACTCGCGTCGCGTAGACGAGCGCGAAGAACGAGGTGAGGGCGATCCACCAGTTGGAGCCTTCTTTGGCGGTGCTCGCGATCTGCTTGGTCACCACCCCGGTCAGCCCGACCGAGTTCGAGATCAGGTGCGGCTCGACGCCGACGGCACTGGCCAGCAGTCCGAGGCCCGAGACGGCGAAGAACGCGGCGGGCAAGGAGAACACGAACAGCCTGTAAGAGAGCGCCCCGGCGAGCATGCCGCCGCCGATGTGGGAGTCTCGCTCGATTGTCTCGAAGGTCGCATCGAGCGCCGGCGAGCGTCGACGGGCCTGCTCGACCAAGCCTCTCAGCGCACGGGCGCGCTCGGCCCAGAGCGTCACCCGCCGCAGCAGCGTGCGCCGCGGCGGCGGCAGCTTCATCTGCTCCGTGCCGTTCTCCTGAGGGGGAGAGGGCATCGCAGCCGCTCAGGAGTGAAGGGTCTTGTCCGGAGTGGCGTCTGTCTCGACGCGTTGCCTCTCGGTCTGCCGCCAGCCCGACCAGACGGGCGAGAAGACCGCGCAGACCAGCGACATCACGATCAAGATGAAGAACCAGCCGATCATCGTGAGGACCACCCCGAACGAACCTAGCGCCTTCCCGTTCGCGTTTATGGTCGCCGGCAAGAAGAAGGGCGAGGTGGCGCTCGCTCCGCCGAGGACGAACGTTGCGAGGAGCGCGCCCGGAAGCAGCGCGCGCGGGCCGATCCTGCGGTGCAGGAGGAAGCGCGGCGCCCAGAGCCAGAAGGCGATCGACCCTAGGAGCCAGACGGGCACAAGTATGAGCCGACCGGTATCACGGACCTCTCCCGCCGAGACGACGACGAGCGCGACTGCGGCCGTGAAGACGAAGAAGAAGATTGCGAAGAGCGCCTGATCGGATGCCGCCCCGACCTTGATCCCCCAGGCGCGGGCGTAGACATCCTGGTAGATCTGGCCGATGGCGATCCCCCACAAGAGGGCGCCGATCAGCACGGTGATGGTCGCCGCGAGTTTGTTTGCAGAGGCGCTGCCGAAGGTGTCCCGGACGAGATTTGCTGTGGAACCGGTCAGGTTCAGGTGTGAGACCAGGTGCCTGGCGAAGGGGGTGTCGTTGCTGCTGCCGGAGGAACCGAAGAGGGCAATGGCCACGACGGCGGCTGGCAGGACCGACAGGGCCGCGTAGACGGTGACTGCACACCCCGAGTTACGGCTCGCGGAGAAGTAGGCCCGGAACCACTGCAGTGCGAGCCGGCCAAAGCGTGTGTCGGCGCGGCCGCTCAGCCAACCCTGTATCGCCTTGATCCGACCGCCAGTCCCGGCTGGAAGTTCGTCAGATGCTGGCTTTGCGCTGCGATCCAGTCCTTCCACCGCCCCTCGAAGCCCATCCGGTGGCTGTCACGTTCTCTCAGGCGGGAACTACGCGCCCCTCCCGCACCGGCTCACCTGGAGCTTGGCCGTCTACGCCCCTTGCGCGTCGGCCTCCTCGAGCTCGGCAAGGTTGATCGCCAGGCCAAGCGCCCGCGTGAGCTTCGTCGCCGCCGACGCGATGCGTGCGGTACCGACGATCGGCGCAAGTGCGATCAGCACACCTTGAACCTCGTCCGCGTCGACGCCGATCTCCCCAGCGGTCCCGATGTTCAGGAGGTAGGAGGCCGGCGGGGCATCGACCGCAACGAGGCCTGCGATACGCACAAGCATCAGCGACTTCGGATCGAGGGTCGACGGCTCGATCGACTCCATCGTCATCTTCGTGAGCAGGTCGAGCAATGGGCTCTCGTGCGTCTGTTGCTCCACCGTGACTCCCTTCATCGACTGGTTAGGTGCCGGCACGAGACAAGCCGCGTGAACCGGCGTTGGAACGTGCGACGGCTACGCGGGCTGGACCGACGTCGGCTTCATGAAGGCGCCGAAGATCCACAGAATCGGAAAGAAGATGCCGAAGAAGAACATCCACCCGTGTCCGTTCCTGAGGGTCATCAGCCCGAGCGTGAAGGCAACGATTAGGTACAAGACCGCTCCGCCAATTCCGATGCCCCACCACATAGTCCCTCCCTCGCCCGCCATAGCTTTCGATGCGCCTTCGACTGTTACGCCGTAAGCACAAGGAGAGCATCACCCCATCAGGACGAGTCGCAGCCCGCGCGCGGCGTCCTAGGTTGAACACTCCGTGATCGAGAACGCCGGGTCCGCCTTCACCCTACGGCCTTGTCGGCGTCGCGTTGCTCGTCGTATCAGTGGTGCAGCTCTGACCCTCCCGGGCAAGCCGCCTGATCTCGCATGAAGCAGACCGACATCACGGCCATGGGTGTCATCGACACCTTTCTATTGCTCTTGATCGGGATCGGACCGAAGCTTGCGCTTGTCCCACTCCTTCAGATCACAGCGCAGCTCGACGAATCGACACGATCACGAGTACGCAGAAAGATGCTCACTACAGCGGCAATCGTGGCGTTGGTCCTCGTCCTTCTCGGTGAGCTGCTACGGCGTCTGCTGCACTTCACGGTCGAGTCTCTCTCAATCGCCGGCGGGGTCATCCTGCTCGTGCTCGCAGTCGAAATGGTGCTTCAACGTGGAAGCGATGACCAATGGAGCACAAAGGACACAGATCCGATGCGGCTGGCCATGGTGCCGCTCGCGGTGCCATATCTCCTCAACCCGGTAGGGATCGTCGGTCTGATCACCATCTCGTCCGAAGCCGGGTCCGTCAGCGTGCTCGCTGTAGAGATAGCCATCCTCCTGACCGTTCTGGTCATCGATGCCCTCGTCTTCCGCTGGGCGGACCGCGCGAGCGAAGCACTTGATGAGAGCCGGATGCTGGTGATCGAGAAGGTGTTCGGGTTTCTGATCGCAGCAATCGCGGTGCAGCTGATTCTCGACGCGCTCTACGAGTTAGGCGTGATGCCAACATTGCACCACTGACAGGCGCCTCGATCCCCGCTGTCACATGGGGTGGCCGGCCAGCGTCTTCGTGACAACCGTCCTGCCCAGGAGCCAGATGACGAGCGTTTCCGCAAAGCCGTCAGTGCCGCTGCGGCGGCGGCTGCTCAGACCGATGCTCGTGGTCGTCGGCCTCGTCGTGGTGTTCGCGTGGGTGCTGCCCCAGTTCATCGACTACGACGACGTCTGGAGCGCGTTGAAGCAACTCGACGGATGGGAGCTCGCCGCCCTCGTACTCCTCGCCCTCGCCCGCGTCCCGACTGAGGCGCTCATGTACCGAGCGTTCCCGCCCGGCCTCCGACTCACGCGCGGAAGTGAGGCATATCTCTCTTCTAACCTGGCGGGGCAGCTGCTGCCTCCGCCGAGTGCGAGCCTCATCCAGTACGGCTACTTCCGCGGCGGCTACGAGGCGGATGACGCAGAGATCGCGGCGTTCGGATCGTTCGTCTTCCCGACCCTCGGTAGGTTCCTGCTCCCGCTTATCGCGCTACTCGTGCTGCTCGTTACCGGCGACGCCGACGGGACGATCCTGCTCGCGGGCGCACTCTCGCTGGCGATCACCGGCGCGGCTTGCGTCGCCGGCTGGCTCTTCCTCCGGCGCGAGTCGACGGCTCGTCGGATCGGAGCCAAGGCTCAGCGGCCGTTGTCCTGGATCCTCGTGAAGCTCAAGCGGGAGCCCGTCGCGGACAGCGCCGGACAGGCGAGCGCGGTCTGGGCCGGCGCGGTGATTCCGATCACCGGCAGCGGCCTCGGGGTCGTCGACGCGGTGCTCATGACAATGCTGATCGAGTCGAGCAGCGCATCCGACGACACGCTTGTTGCCGCGGCACTCCTCTGGCGCGTCTTCTACTCGGTCGCGATCCTGCCCCTCGGCGCGATCACCCTCGGACGCTTCCGGAGCGCAGGCGCCGAGGGCCGGAAGGATGTGAAGGCCGAGGTCCAGGCTTAGGACTGCCTCTGTCGCGATTCCGCCGCGTAGGCGAGGACGAGGAGTGCGATCGCGGCGAGCCCCGAGCCGCCCAACCCTCACGCTCCGCCGTGGAGGCGCTCGTGGACACCCTCTCGGAATGATCATCGTCTTCTGGCTCGGCGTCAGCTGTGCCCTTGGATCGCGAAGCGGCCCGGTCACGGCTTCCTCTTCCTTGATCGCTTGCGAATCAGCGCGCGAGCGTGTGCCAACGCAACGGGCATTTCGACTTCCGTCTCTCCTGGACCGCCTCGCTCGCTTCGGCAACTATGGGCGTGAGAACGCCGGGTCGTCCTCATACCGGTGGTATGACTTTGCGGTGACGGGCGGCCGGAACTGCCGTTTTCGGCTAGGCGGCGGAGATCGCCGAGTTACTGGTCGATCGCATCATTCACTGGTTCGGACGATGCAGCGGAAGCCGATATGACCTGTGGAGGTGTCGATGGCCTCGCCTTGACGCGCGGCGGGCCGGTAGCGCAGGCAGTAGTTCGGCGCGCACAGGTGCGAGCCGCCCTTGATCACCCGGCGCGGGATCGTCTCGCCGGCAGCAAGGCTGCCCGCATCACTCGTGACCCGCGGGTTCCGGGGGATGCAGCACGGGCTCTCGACCGCGTCCGGATGGCGCATCGTGAAAAAGTCGGTCGTCCACTCCCAGACGTTCCCGGCCATGTCGTAGAGCCCGAAGCCGTTCTGAGGAAACGAGCCGACCGGAGAGGTTCCTTCGTACCCGTCGAGCTTCAGGTTCTGCCAGGGGAACTCGCCCTGCCAGGTGTTCGCCATCGGCGTTCCCTCAGGGAAGTGCTCGTCGCCCCAGCTGAAGACCGCGCCATCCAGCCCGCCGCGGGCGGCGTACTCCCATTCCGCCTCCGTCGCCAACTCCTTGCCCGCCCAGGCTGCGTACGCCTCCGCGTCCTCGAAGGCGACGTGGACGACGGGGTGCCGGTCGCGGCCATTGATCGTCGACCCTGGTCCCTCGGGCCGTTTCCAGTACGCCCCGGGGGCGTACTCCCACCAGTTGCGGAAGTCGCCTAGATCGACAGGACCGGCGCTTTTGCGGAAGACCACCGAGCCCGGGGCAAGCAGCTCGGGGTCGGCCTCCGGGTAGAGCGCCGGGACGAGCGGCCGCTCGCAGAAGGTCACGTAGCCTGTTTCGCGAACGAAGCGGCGGTACTCTCCCGCGGTGACTGGATGGTCGTCCATCCAGAAGCCATCCACGGCGACGCGATGGACGGGCCGCTCTTCCGGGTAGAAGTCCTCTGATCCCATCCGAAACGCGCCGGGGGGAATCCAGCGCATGTTCTCGAACGGGGGCGGACCGGCCGCCTCTGTGTCGGATGCGAGCGACGGTTTCACCTGGACGCAGTCTAGGCCGACGGGTCGTTTGCGCCTGGATCATCTGAGCTGGATGACGCTGTTTCCGCGCGTACCCATTCGAAGCACTCGCCGAATAAGCCTATTCGGGCGACAAGAGCACGGCATGGCGGGCGAGAAGCGGCTCATTTGCGGGGCTTCCGCAAGCTAAGGGTGTTGCCATTTCGTGCCTCTGGGACCCCCAAGGTCGCACAGAGGTCGCACGTGCTCCAAGTGGTCATTGTCCGCGGGCAGAGGCTCGTCCGGGCCAGGAACGTCTGCGCGGTGGCTGTGGTCGGGCAACAGTGCCCGCGGAGGCGCTACTCAGACAGCCGGCGGTACCCGAGTGCGCGTGAGAACCAACCGACCAGGGCACCAAGCAGTAGTCCGACCTCCAGCGCAAGGGGAACGTCAGTCGTCACGCTGACGAGGATGCCAAGCGCCAAGCCGAGGACCGCCCGACCACGGCAAACCAAATCCGACCCCTGACGCTATGACGCGTCGTCGAGCCAGTTCGGGTTGGCCGCGTAGAAGGCATCACCGATGTCTGTCGTGTGACAGCGGAGTGCCCTCAGTGCGGCGACCAATTCCTTGACCGAGATAGGTCGCTCTGTGGCCCAAGGATGGTCGCCGTGGGGTGGCGTCACCTGTGCGGTGTAACCGCCTTCGACCTTCTGGATCGAGATGGGCACGCCACGCAGGTTACGAACGGGGGACAGGGACGCTGCGCTGGGCCAGTGTTCGGGAATGACCCTTGAGCGGACTGCACCGCTCTAGACTGGGTTCGTGGAGGCGCGCACGTTCCGGCCGGGTGTGCTCGCTGGCAATGACTCGGTCAAAGGCTTCAGACTTGTGGCGAGTGATGGTGTAGCGGGTCGGGTCTCATGGGCGAGCTACGCGCCGAGCGAGGCCTACCTCGTCGTAACAACGGGTCTCCTCCGCCGGAGGCATCGCGTCGTCCCTGCTGGTGCCGTGGTCCGCGTAGAAGATCGGGAAGTCCAGGTCACGCTGACTAGATCTCAGATCTCGGCAATGCCGGTTCTAACTCGTCCGGAGGACCCGGTTGCAAGCGCCGCCTTCGAGCAGATGATGAGAGCGTTCGGGGATGGGAGGGGTGGGAATCGACCCGTCCGCTGTGAGCATCGTGGCCGAGGAGATCAAGAACTCGAGTGGCTCTGGGGAGGGCGACGAGCGGGACCACGGTTCTAGCTCGGACTAGCTCGCGCCGTACCTAGTCAGTGACAGTGCAGTCAGCTGGGCCAGTGTTCCGGAATGACCCCTCAGGGCTGTCGCGTTTCCGGAGTGGTTGGCGTTCGATCTCAGCCCCCGAAGAGTCGAACCAGGTCATCTCACCGATCTGATCATCGCAACGGTCGTTTTCCGGCCAGATGCGCCAGTCACCCGAGCGGACAAGCCGCCCGTCGAGGGTGAACTCTCGAATCTCAGCGTTGCCGCTCTCGTCGTGTTAGCGGGTGTCTCTTGACTCGGGCGATCGAATAGGGAGGCGCTGGGTGTCGAACGGAAGGAAACTCTGGCAACGGCTTCGCCTGCCGGCACCGGCCACGGTGATGGCCGGCGTCGCGCTCGCTCCGAGGCGCGCTGGAACTCTGCGCGAGGCTGGCGCATGATCCGTTGATGCGGGATCTTCCGGTCGGGAGGGTTACCTTCGTGTTTACGGACATCGAGGGATCGACTCGGCTGCTGCGTGAGTTGGGCGCCGCTTACGCCGACGCGCTGGTTCAGCACCGCCGGGTCGTGCGAGAGGCGTTTGGGCGACACGGCGGCACCGAGGTGGACAGTCAGGGCGATGCCTTCTTCTTTGCGTTTGCCGGCGCCGAAGACGCGGTCGCTGCCGCCCTCGAGGCGCAAGAGGGGCTGGGCGAAGGGCCGGTGCGCGTGAGGATGGGTGTGCATACGGGTGAGCCGCTTCTTGCCGAGGGGGGCTATGTCGGCATGGACGTCCACCAGGGAGCGCGAATCGCCGCGGCGGCGCACGGGGCGCAAATCATCGCGTCGGCGACGGCACGAGCGGCCGCGGGTGCCGAGTTTCGCGATCTTGGCATGCATCGCCTGAAGGACTTCGACGACCCGGTTCGCCTGTATCAGGTGAACGACGGCGAGTTCCCGCCGGTTCGCTCCCTCAACGTCACGAACCTTCCGTCGCCCGCATCGCCCCTGATCGGGCGCGAGCAGGAGGTCGCCGAGGTCGCCGGGCTCACCGCAAGTTCGAGACTTGTGACGCTCACAGGGGCCGGCGGCTCGGGCAAGACTCGGCTTGCGCTGCAAGCAGCGACGGAGCTCGTCGACCGCTTTCAGGACGGAGTCTTCTGGGTGTCGCTCGCCCCGCTCACCGACGCTGACCTTGTCCTGCCGACGATCAGCGAGACGATCGGCGCCAAGACAGAGCTGCATGTTCATATCGGCGGTAGGTCGATGCTCCTGCTACTCGACAATTTCGAGCAGGTCGTCGAGGCGGCGGGGGCACTGATCGAGCTGATCGAGCAGTGTCCGAAGCTCTTTGTGCTCGTCACGTCTCGGGCACCTCTGCGCGTTGCGGGAGAGAGCGAGTACTCGGTTGACCCGCTCAGTGAAGTTGAAGCCGTCGAGTTGTTCCGCCAGCGAGCTGCGGTCGCAGAGCCACGCACGGCTGTGCAGGCGATCTGCCGGCGCCTCGACTGTCTCCCGCTGGCGATCGAACTGGCCGCCGCGCGCACGCACGTGCTTACGCCTGAGCGGCTGCTGGAGCGTTTGGACAAGGCGCTGCCGATCCTGACGAGCCGCCTCCGTGAAATCCCGGAACGGCAGCGGACGCTGCGTGCAGCAATCGAGTGGAGCTTCCAGCTGCTCTCGCCGGTCGAGCAGCGGCTGTTCGCGCGACTGTCCGTCTTCGCGGGGGGCTTCGAGCTCGAGACTGCCGAAGCCGTGTGTGCCGTGTCACTCGACGATGTCGAGTCGCTGATGGAGCAGAGCCTCGTTCGACGCTGGCGCGAGCGGCTTGGAATGTTCGAAACGGTCCGCGAGTTCGCGACGGAGCAGCTCGAGTCGGGAGGCGACGCCGACGCGACCCGGCGGCGGCACGCCGACCACTACTCCCAGCGCGCGACGGCATTGCAAAGCTCCCTCTGGGACGACTCGCACGATGCCGCCGCGAAATGGTTTGCGGACGAGCAGGACAACGTCCGCGCTGCGCTCGCCTGGAGCTTGGACACCAGCGAGCGAGAACTGCTCGCGCGTCTGGCGACCTCGGCGGCCGAGTTCTGGATCATTCGCGGCGCGTTCGGCGAGGCGCGACGTTGGCTCGAAACTGGATTCGAGACAGACGCGGCGCTCCCGTCTGAGCTCAAGGCCAGGGCGTTTGCCTCGCTCTCGATGCTCGAGCACGCTCAGGGCGACTATGCACGCGCTCGCGGACACGCCGAGGAGGCCGTCGAGCTCGAACGTTCGCTGGCCGACGGCAAGCGGCTTTCGCATGCCCTCAACCGACTCGGCAATGCAACGAACGCTCAGGGCGAGATCGAATCGGCACGGTCGTTGTATAACGAGGCGCTGGCTATCTCTCGACAAGCGGGCGACCAACGCGGTTGCGCCGTCTCGCTGGTCAACCTCGGGGCGATCGAGCTCGGGCTCGGGCACTTGGGAGCTGCGGACGCGGCATGCAGAGAGGCAAGCGCACTATTCGAGCGCCTCGGTAACCGATCGGGTGCCGCTGCCTCGTTGCTCCTACTCGGTGAAGCAGCGCTCGGACAGGGGCGACTCGAGGACGCGCACGAGGCAGTCGCGTCCGCTCTCCGCCTCTATCGCGAGCTCGACCGCACGGCGCGGATCGCCGCCTGCCTCTCGATGTTCGCGCGGCTCGCCGAACGGGACGGCGACCCACGCCGGGCGAGCACGTTGCTCGCCGCCACACAAACGCTTCGCGAGCAGACAGGAGCCGCCGCAATGCCGAGCGAGCGTCAAGCCGAGGAAAACCTCTCCTTATCTCTAGGCGGCGCCTTGGACGTACAGACTCTTTGGCAGGCATTCGACGACGGCCGTCGTCTCGAACCGACTGAGGCCGTCATCTACGCCCTGGCCGCCCACTGAACTCCCTACTGACAGGGCGTTACGTGCTCCTCGACGGACCCGGCGAGCGCCTAGTGTCCTGAGTCGCTAGTTCGCAGGGACCATATTCGGGCGACGATGGCGTAGTGGCTGAGGCGCAGCTGGGTTAGGACGCTCCGCTGGGCCAGTGTTCCGGAATGACCCCTGAGGCCGAGTAGGCTCTGCGTCGTGTCGCAGTTCCGTGAGCCGCTGAGTGAGGAGCAGCAGCAAGGGAAGCTACGGGCGCGGCTGTCGGTTCTGGACGCTTACCTCCTTGCGGCCGAGCGTCGAGCGGAGGTGATCGATGCGGCCGCTGAAGCTCGTGATCCGGACGAAGCACGCCGGTCGATAGCGCGGCTCTTGGACATCACCGAAAACGCGGCGGACGCAGTCGTAGAGTTGCGGCTCCGCCAGTTCAATCAGAGCGCGGCTGCAGACATCCGGGCCGAGAACCAAGACATTCGCGGCCGTCTGGATCGAGCACCCTGACCTGGGCCAGCGTTCCGGAATGGCCCGCGAGTGGCTTACGCTCTCTGTACATGTGCGTGGGAAACTGATGGTCATGCGTGTGGGCGCAGTGGTGCTCATTGGCGTGGCGGCGATCGCGGCCGGGCCGGCGTCGATAGGTGGTGCAACCGCCGCCTTGCAGCGCCGAGCGGCAACGCCAGTTTTGCAGGACGCGGAATCACCGAGCTGGTCACCAGACGGCAAGCAGGTCGTCTTTACCTATGTCCGATATGCGCGGACGCGCTTTGGTCCTACGCCGTCGCGGTACCGAATCGTCCGAACGTCGAGCAAACCTGGCGGAACGATTCACACCGTCTATGCCGGGAGGAAGGGAGTCGTGCCCTACGACTCGATGCGCTGGACGGCAAGCGGCCGGATCGTGTTCAGCGTGAACGCCCTGCTGCTGAGCGTGAGTGTGCGCGGCGGGAAGCCGAAAGGGCTCCTCTTCCCGGGCTGCCGCCGCCCGCCCGAGTCGTCGAATCCCCAGTGCTACCCGGCGGCGTTTCTTCTCTCTCCCAATCGCGAGATCGCCGCGGTCGACACCAGCGACTTCGACCCACATGTCCCCGACGGGATCGCGCTCGCAACGGTGAACGCTGCGAAACCGGCGGTGCTCCCGACACCACTTACCGCCGAGGAGCAGGAAAGCTCGATCTTCGACTCGCTTCTCGCGTTCTCACCGGATGGCAGGCAACTGGTCTTCAGCCGCACTCCTTGGGACTCGCTCGGGGGGAACACCGGACCACCCGTCCTGATGGCGATCCGCCTCTCAGGTGGCGGGCCGGTGCCCTTGGCACAGAGCGGGATTCCCGGGGCAGGACTGGTTCCCAACGATGTGCGCCAGGTGCAGTGGTCCCCTGACGGCCGCTGGATCGCGTTCGTTGAAAATTCGAATCTCGAGGTCGTACCGACGGCGGGGGGAAGTGCGCCACGCGTCTTGGCTACCTGCCCGGCCAGTTATATCCGTCCCGATCTCTCGTGGTCTCCGACCTCGAAGGTGATCGCCTTCGACTGCACCAGCCAAGTAACCGGGAGCGCCGAAATCAGCACGGTGAGGCCCGATGGCACACGGCTCACGGACCTCCTCAAAGATCGTCCGTTGGCCTACGTCACTCAATCGGAGACTGAAGGCGGGCCTCAATGGTCTCCTGACGGCTCCCGCCTCCTCCTCCTGGCGCACCGAATCGGCTACCGCGCCGTCCACGTCTGGACCATTCGACCGAACGGAGCCCACCTCACCCGACTCGGCTAAGCGCCGTCGCCGCTCTCGCCTGGGCCAGTGTTCGGGAATGACCCCTGAGCGGTGAGGCGGCCGGCTTCGGAAGGTCAGATGAAGAACGGTCGCCCGAAACGGGTTCCGTGGGTTCCGTTACCGGAGCCGGTCAGACGTCGAGGCCGCCACCCTAAAGAAGGGCTCGAAGGTCGCGCTGAGAGTCGGGAAGTAGGTCAAGCCACTACAAGGGTTTGACCGCTGAACTAGGCCGGCGAGCTGGTGTTCGGCTGGCCTATCGCCCCTTGCTGACCACGAGACTGACTTTCGCGCCGTTGTTCAGTCGGGTGCCGGGCCTGGGCTTCTGTGAGATCACAGCGCCCTTCTTGACCTTCCGCGAGGTGGTGTGCTTGATCCGTCCGAGCGAGCAACCGTGGGACTCGATCAATCGCTTCGCGGCGGCCAAGGTCTTACCCTTCAGGCTAGGAACCGTGCAGGGCTTCGGGTTGAGCAGTACCGACACCGTGTTGTCGTCCCTGTTAGCAACAGCGAGATCGGGCGTGCCATCGCCGTTGAAGTCGCCCAGCGCAACAAAAGACGGTGCGTGCCCGACCGGGAACGGGGACCCGGGCGCACGACTGAAGAAGCCTGAACCGTCACCAAAGAGCAGCGACATCGTGTTGTCGTTGGAGTTGGCGACTGCGAGGTCGAGGCGGTGATCTCCATTGAGGTCCCCCACGGCGACCGAGGACGCGCCGCGCCCGACCGCGAACGACGATGCGGGGCTGAGTCCGCCCGAGCCGTCACCGAGCAGCACCGACACACTGCCGTTGGCGCCATCGGCAGTGACGAGATCGAGCTTGTGGTCCCCGTTGAAGTCGCCCACCGCCACCGAGGTCAAGAACCCGCCAGAGGGGAACGGAGAATCGGCTGAAGGACTGAAGCCGCCCGACCCAGTCCCGAGCAGCACCGACACCGTGTTGTCGCTGTAGTTGGCGACGGCGAGGTCGGGGATGTGATCGCCGTTGAAGTCCCCCACTGCAACCGAGAACGGGTTGCGTCCGACCGTGAGTGGCGATCCCGCCGCGGCGCTGAAACCGCCTGAACCGTTACCGAGCAGCACCGACAGCGTGTTGTCGTTGTAGTTGGCGACGGCGAGGTCTGGGATGTGATCGCCGTTGAAGTCCGCCACCGCCACCGAGTTCGGTCCGGCGCCGACGGAGACCGGAGATCCCGCAGCAGGGCTGAAACCGCCGGAGCCGTTACCGAGCAGCACCGACACCGTGTTGTCGTTGAAGTTCGCGACGGCGAGGTCGGGGATGTGATCGCCGTTGAAGTCCCCCACCGCCACGGACGTCGCGCCCCCGCCGACCGTCAACGGCGAGCCCGGACTGGGACTAAAGCGGGCGTTGGCTTTACCCAGGCGAACCGATACCGAGCCCGGGCTGCTGGCCTGGCCGCTGAGTGCGCCGAGGTTGGCGACTGCCAGGTCCGGCTTGCCATCGCCGTTGAAGTCTCCTACCGCGATCGACAACGGGTACTTCCCCACGGCGAACGGCGACCCGGGGGCCTGGGTGAACTTGAACGCCGCTGCCACGGATGCGCCGACAAGCGCAGCCAGCGAGGCCACCAACAAAGACCGCCACAGGCGTCTCATCTGCTCCCCCTGCTGACCAGGAGATTGATCTTCGCTCAGTCCTTCAGTCGGGCGACGGGCCTGCGTTTCTCAGAGGTCACGCGGCCCTTCTTGATCATCCGCGAGGCTCCCCTCTAGCTCCCGGGGATGATAGGAGCGGAACGTGACCCAAGCAACCACGGCCGGGCCGGCGAGCCCGTGCACCCGCCAGGGCCGGTTGTAGCCTTCCTGCTACATGAAGATCAGCGAGAGGATCACGAGTCTGTTTCGCCGGAAGCCCCCGCCCACGGCGGAGGAGCTTGCCGCTCACGGAGAAGGGGAGAGCCTGCCCGATCGGGCTAGCGAAGCCGCCCGGATCGACGCCCAGTTCGACGCCCAGCGCGAGGCCCAGCGCGCTGCCGGCGACGGGCTCGCCCCGCCCCCGTACTGAATCTCATCCAGGCTTCCTGACGGGGCTTGTCAGTCGACGCCCGGTGCGCTCGCCTGGGCCAGTGTTCAGGAATGACCCCTGAGCGACGAGGGCGGCTGGGCTTGGCGTTGACGGCCGGACATCGCGGTACGAAGATTGGGACGTGCCGCGCTGGGTGCTGATCGCAAGGGTTGCTCTCGTCGGTGTGGTGGCCGCTCTCGTCGTAGCCTCGGACGGGTCGGCGGGCGTGAAAAACGTGACTGTCGCGCTTATCTCGGGTGGCCCATCCCCGAGGACGGTCACGATCAGCGCCGGCCCCACCGCGCAGTTGCTGTTCGTGAACACCGACTCGGTGACGCACTCGGTCGTCTTTGCCGGTGGACACTGTTCGTTCGAGATTCCGCCCGGCGAACCCACGGTCGGCGAAAACCCCTGCAAGATGGCGCGCGTGCACACACCTATCGCTACATAGTGGACGGCAAGTTTTTCGGGACGATCCACGTCGTGGGTCTCTTCCGGTCGGTGACCGTGACGGCGAGAACGCACACGATCAGGCTCGGCAGCCGGGTCAAGCTTCAAGGGCAAGTCACATTCGACAACGAAGGCGGCCCGTTCTGCGGCTTTCCCTCTGGCGCGGTGGTCCTGGTTCTCGCGCGTCACGACCGCGCCCAGCCCTTCAAGCGCATCGCCATGTTCCCTGTAACGGGCGGCCCCACTCCAAGAGAGCCGTCAACAACCGCTGCAGCTACGGCTGGCAGCGGGAGGTCCGGCCCGGACTGTCCACCACCTACATCGCGAAAACGTTCGGGTGGAACTTCGCTTTTCGTCTAGCCCGAGCGAGCCGTTCACCGTGCTGGTCAAACGGTAACGATCGCGACTCTCGCCCGGGCCAGTGTTCCGGAATGACCCCTGAGGGTCAGCGTGTGGGGCGGATCGAAGTGAGCGTGCTCAGGACAGCGACGCGGTCGTGCTGGGGGGCCGCCCGGCCGCTCCAGAAAGAGACTTCGTAGAGCTGGCCGGTGCAGTCTCAGGTAGCCCCAGCGATACCCCCGGTGTCCGTTCCTGAGGTGTTCTCGGAACCATGGCTGGTCGAGGCTGAGCGGCAGGTGTAGCCGGACTGCCGACGGGAAGATCGGCCCGATGGCTACCCATTCCGAGAGTTCGAGCGCGACTCTGTTCGCAGGTGGCCCGTTTTGCGACCACTTCGCAAAGCCTTGCCCGCGGCGATGCGCGCTTCGGTCATCCGTGGCCAGGACGCCGATGACCGGCGGACGGCTCCCTTTCATGTAGCCGCCGCCTCGGATTGCGTATCGCTGAAGGCTCCGAGGAACCGTGATCCTGAACGCCCGTACCCCCACGTCTGTGGCTCGGGCGTCAGCAGCGATCCGCACCGCGAGTGGCCGGGGACCTGCCCGGACAGCCTCATGGCTGCCTCCGCAAGCGGACACCACAAGGGTCGCCGCGACAACAGCCGCCACGCTCAGGCGCTTCATCTCACACCAAGATACGTCGCCACGGAGGGAAACGTCACGCTCGGCTGGGCCAGCGTCCTCTCGCCTGATGCGAGGCGGCGGCGTGGGGCAACTTTGGGGCAACAAGTGCCACCGAGATGGCCCGAGATCGCTCGAGTACCCTCCCGGCGCAAACCGGCATGGTTAAGCGCTTTGCTCAGAACCACCGAGCCGTGCCGAGACCTCGGGAGGGACTTAAAATCGGGTGGCCCTCGGGCCGTGCGGGTTCAAGTCCCGCCCCCGGCATCCCCGAATGCGAGCTCTCTCATGTCGACGAGAGGGCTACCTGGCCCTCTCGTCGGAGTTCGCTATTCGTTCAGCGAACGGTGAGCTTGAGGTAGTTGTCGTCGACTGCCTGTCCGACCATCATGATCACGTAGTTCCCGCGGCCAACGACGATCGATTTGCCAACCGGGATGTGCCGCATACCGTGGCGGGAGGCGACCTTCAGCGTTGCCTCGTCCAGATCGACGAGCCGGACGCGTCCGGTCGTGACCGTGGCCGTCTCGGTGAATTTGCCGTGCGTCTTGAACCAGTGGCAGCCCGGATCGTGCATCACGATCTGCAGCGTTCTCGCCGCGGCTTGGTGGCTTGTGTTCGCAAGAGCCTGTCCGGTGCCGAATGCTCCGGCACAGATGGTCGCGGCAACTGCGAGTGAGATCAGCGAGAACTTCATTTTGGCTCCTTCGGTAGTCCGTGGCATGCCCGCATCCTCGGCCCTGGCGTCCTCGGCCGAATCCGGGCTGACCGCGCACGCGCTCGGTAGTTCCCCGTAGCTTCGAGTCGCGATATTCCCGATACGGAGCCCCGGTCTCCGGAAACAAGCACCCTCTCGCGAAGTCGACGAGCCGCTTCGAGTAGGGTCACCGACCCTCGCAAGGGAGGAGAGAGCCAAGGTCGCCCGAGAGTTTCCTCAGCGTCTGGGCCGCTCGAAGACGACGAGCACGGCGAGCTGCTCGTAGCCGACGAAGCGGTGGTTGGCGCCCGCTGGCACGAACGCCGCCTGACCCTCGCTCAGAGCGACGAGGTCCCCCTCGACCTCGAGCGTGCCGCTGCCCTCGAGCACGACGTATACCTCGTCGTCCTCGTGGGGCTGCTGGCGGTCGGGCTCGGGAGCGACGAGGACGTAGACGCCGAGCTCGAGGCCCGGTGACTCGTGCACGATCTCGTAGCCACCGCCCGCGTCCCGCAGACGCTCGACTGTGCCGCCGGTGTCAAAAGCGCGCATGGCTGGACGCTATCCCCTCACCAGCTCTTCGTACGGTGCGCCCGGGTCGGATCCGCAACGCGCACCCGGGCGTCGACGGCGAAGCAGCCGTCGGGCAGCGCGAGCACGGGATTCAGGTCGAGTTCCGCCACCTGGGGCAGGTCGTCGGCGAGAAGCGAGAGCCGCAGGAGGAGATCCGCGAGCGCGTCCACGTCGGCGGGAGGACTGCCCCGGAAGCCGGCGACGAGTCGTCCCGCCTTGCCGACTCGCACGAGCTCCTCGGCATCGAGGTCGGTGAGCGGCGCGAGCCGGAAGCGGGCCTCGCCGATCAACTCGGCGAGCACGCCTCCCGGGCCGAAGGCGACGAGCGGGCCGAAGACGGGATCCTGAACGGCGCCTGCCAGGAGCTCCGTGCCGCCGCGCACGAAGGGTTGCACCAACATCGGCCCGCCGAGGCGCTCCGCTGCCGACAG
>CAVSAK010000004.1:0-713328 GCA_963725965.1 uncultured Actinomycetes bacterium
ACGCGCCCCCGGACGGGCGCGCAACCGGCGCGCGCCGGGGCGGCGACGAGTCCGAGGAACCGGCTAGACGCCACCGAGCTGGGGCGTCTGAGGCATGCCCGGTTGGCCGTCGGAGGGGCGGGCTACGGTGAGGGGCATGAGCCGTTTGGCCTCGATCTTCATCTCCTACTCGCATGCCGACAAGGCGCTCGCCCAGGCCCTCGCGACGGAGCTTGAAAAGCGGGGTCTGCGTGTCTGGATCGACGAGGGCGAGCTGAAGATCGGCGACTCATTGATCGAGCGCATCGCCACTGCCATCGCCGAGATCGACTTCTTCCTCGCCTTGGTCAGCCAGTCCTCGGCGCAGTCCAACTGGTCCCGGTCGATGCCCGCGACGACGTCGCGGACGGCGAACGCGATCGGCTTGGTGTCGAACACGACGGCGTGCGGCGGTCCTGCGTGCCGCTAGCTCTGTGTGCTTTCGCAGAGGAACTTGAGGCTGACGTTCCACAGATCGTGACCGCGGTGCATATGGCCGGGATTCGAGTGGGCGAGTTTCTTCGGGTTGCCGCCAGTTCCTGTCTCTTCCATTACCACGTAGGTGGTTCGCTCGTCGCGCGGCTCGAGCAGCCAGGTGTGGTAGGCCAACCACTGATCTGTCTCTCCGTACCAGCCGATGCGAGCCGAGGGTTCGAACTCATTGACGGTGCTGTGGATGTGTGCGCCGAAGGTGACCCAGTCGAACGTGACGCCGGGGCCGAGGAGTCGGCTGGGGTCGTCGATCGTGACGGCGCTCGCGTTGGAGTACCAGTTCGGCCATCCGGCGGCGTGAATGAGATGCTCCCAGATCTCTCCCACGGGTGCAGCGATCACGATGTCGTTGTGGGCGAAGAGGTCGGCCTCTTCGGGCACGACGCCCTCCGGCCAGTGGATGTGCGCTGAGCGGTGCTGGATGTCCTCGATGATTGACATCAATTGTGCCCTCCCGTGGTGACCACGCTCTGAGTGTCTTTGCGAACACTCGCACAGCCGAGAGTCGCTACTCGTGCGAAAGATCCCGGCGGGCCCACCAGCGCCCACCGAGGAGAACGAGCACGCCCGCGGAGCTCGCCAGGCGCACGCAGCTAGGCGCCGGCCACCGCGTTCCCGGCTTTGGCCTCTTTCTTGGCGCGCCGGATTAGCGCCGCAAGGTTCTGCGTGTGGTCCTCGTCGCCCTCGCCGGGCGGCTCTCCCTTGCTGAGGTCGAGTTCGGTGTGCACGGCGCCGACGTCGAGCCCGAAGAAGCTCAGCGCGGTGGAAAAGACCGGCGCCTCGCTCTGTAGCAGGTGGTAGACGTCGGTGAACTGGTCGACCGTCATGTAGAGCACCACGTCGTTGCCGTTGAACTGCAGCCAGTTAGGCGGCCGCACCGCCGGAAATCCGATGAAGGCTTCGCCCCCGGACTCCAGGCTGAGCTTGATCGATCGGTAGTAGTCGACGTAGTCGTTCTGGTCGATGAAGACCTCGTACCTCTCGACCTTGTCCGCGATTGCCATCGGACCCTCCCCTGATTGACGTCGATACCAATAGGACGCACGTGGGGCAGGCCGTCTTCCGATGTTCCCGCGCCTTCCCCGGACCGGCGGATCCTCAGGTCAGCGGCGCAGCCGTCGCCGGCGCAGCGCAGCGAGCAGCACGAGCGCGGCGAGCTCGTCCTCCTCGTCGGCGATCGGGCGTGCGTGCGTGCGTGGACCGGGAAGATGAAGCCGCCACCGGTCGGTTCCCCGCTCGGTGGGCACTGCTCGAGCAGCAGGGTCACGCTGCCGCCCCGCGAGCGATGCGCGCTCCGCTTTGTACGCTTCAACGGATGCGTCGACTCCGTGGATTCACTCTCTTCACGCTTGGCGCTTGGGCCGGGATGATCGGCGCCGCCGCGTTCGTGCGGCGGGCAGTGCCTTCGCGCGGAGACGAGGACAGCGATGAACTCGGCCTCGTTGCCGTCTTCGACGGCATCGACCTCAAGAGCCGGGCGACGGACTTCACGGGAGGCTCGGTGCTCGCATGGTTCGGCGGCGTCGAACTCGATCTCCGCGAGGTCGAGCTTGCATCTCCGGCAAACCTGTCCTTGTACGCCGTCTTCGGCGGGATCGATATCAAGACACCCCCGAGTTGGCGTGTGAAGTCAGAAATAAAGGCTTTCGCCGGCGGCGTGGATGCCCGGACTCCTGGACATGACGACCCAGCTGCCCCCGTTCTGAGCGTCACGGGAACGGCGCTTTTCGGCGGGATCGCTGTCGGGGCGAAGGCGGCCGACAAGGGTCAGCATCAAGCCGAGACTGATGGTTCGAGGGGTGCTGCTAGCTGAACGACGAGTCGGCGCAACTATTTGAAGTAAGTCTTTCGCTGGCACGTACTCTCTCGCCGGGTCGCTTCGGACTCACCTGAGGCACGAATCCAGGGCGCACCCTTCTAAGCAGCCGCCGCAGCACCTCGATCGTGTCCCGCATACGCATACGTTGGCGGCGGTGGCTGCGCCGCTAGAAGCGAGACCCGTGCTGAGACCTCAGCCGGGCTGAGGTGGCCGCAGGAGGATTCCGCTGTGTTCGAGGAGTGGCGCAGCCTCCGCCAATCTCACTATCGGGTCGCGGTCAGGCTTGGGCGCGCGACGTGACGCTAGGTGGTGCTAGCCGTACGTGCAGTTCGCTCCTCGTGGCCGAGGGAACACCGGAGCGACGAGCCCAACGCCTTGCTGAGTTAGCTGCCGAACTCGCGCTCGTCGCACTCCGGGCAGAGCCAGATGGGCCCGTCGTCGATGTCGAGGTGGAGCTTCCAGCGGTCCGTGTCGGCGGGTAGCCACACGTCGCGGCAATCGACGCAGGTGGGCGTTATCGCGACCTTGGGCTGCATCACCGCGAGTCGACGTTCGAGGAAGAGCGTCGGCCGGAGCGGCGAGCTGATCGACTTTCGCTCCGGCAGCGTGTGAGATCTTCCGAAGCGGGTAAGGTCTTAGGCACACGCCCTTCCGCCGCCTGCGCGTCTCTGCAACGGCTCGAGGACGCATCGTTTTCCGGACGCGAGCAGCGTGCCCGGAACATGCAGAAGGAAGGGGCACATTCGATGGATTCCTCTGAGTCCGTCCACTTCGACTTCGCTGACGGTACGACCGTTGCCGTGGAGAGCAGCGACTATCGCCGCGTCTACGACGAACTATGGACACTCTCCAAACAGATCCCCGGAGCCATCTCGACCGCCGGGCTTCTTCTCAACGCGACCCAACACCCCGGCTATCCGCACGCCGTCGATCTAAGCGAGGCGCAAAGCGCGGCGCTGAGACGCGCCATTGACGACTCCACGACATAAGCGCGGAGCGGGGAGCCGAACGCCCCTAGCGCAGCCCACGTAGGAGTACGCTCCATGGCGTGGATCGGAATCTGATCCTCGACCGAATCTGGCAGGCGTCAGAGTCTGGAGAACTCATCCCGACTTGTTCGTGGTGCGGCCGCGTGTGCATCGACGGCGAATGGGTTGAGCCGACGCATGGAAGTCTGGACACCATCGATCAGCCCATGGCGCTGTCGCACTCGATCTGTCCAACCTGCGCAGAATCAGGCGCCGCGGCCCGGTTCGCCAATCCCAACTAAGGGTCTTTGCCAAAATACAGGGGCTTCGAGGGTTTCGCGAGCGAGCCAAAGGAAAGGAGTGGAGACGTGATCCTCGGCGTGTCCACGGTTTCGATCGTCGCTATCGCTGCGGTGGTTATCGTCGCCCTGATCGTGTTCATGTACGTCGTCCCTCGCGGTGGCCGCAAGCGACGCCCAAAGATGTAGCTCGTTATGGCCGAAGGGGGTTGGTCAAGTTCACTCTCGATGACGGCGAGCCGCTGAGCCTCCCGGACGAGAACCTGCGCGGGATTTACGACGCGCTCTGGCGCCGGAGCGGCGAGCCGAACGCCCTCGCGCCGGCGTACGGCAGGAAGCGAGTCGTGTGTTCCTCGACGTCCACTGGCTCACGGACGTGATCGGCGGCCTGGCTCTGGGCTGGGCCTGGTTTACCATCTGCGGCATCGCAATCGGCGGTCGCCTGCTTCGATTCGGCGCCGGCGCCGGCGCCGAGGTCGCGGAAGCCGTTGTATCCAGCCCGTCGCCTCGTGCCGAGGCAAGACAGTCGAATCGCACCCAACCGGTGCCCTCTGGAGCACCGCGCTCGTAGCTCGGCGAGTCGATGTCACCGTCATCCCCCAGGCAGACCGAGGAGGCGCCGTCGCAGGCGCGGCTGCGCGCCCTGCCAGTGCGGGCTGAGCGTTGGTTCGGGACCGAGCTGAGCCGGCAGATCTGCGCTCACCACGAGCGGCGGCTGCGTCGGATCGGCTGGGAACGGGCCCTCGACTCGGCAGCCGGCGGCTGGGCTACGGCTGCTTACCCGCCGCGACCCGGCAACGCCGTCGAGGTGCTCATCGACGGCGCGGAAGCACTGCCGACCGTCGCGGCGGAGATGAGACGCGCCCGCTCGCACGTCCATGTCGCGGGCTGGTCCTTCACGCCATCGTTCGATCTTGAGCGCGACGGCGACTCGGCGGCCCTACGACACCTGCTGGCCGAACTCGCGGAATGGATCGACGTGCGCGTGCTCGTGTGGGCAGGCGCACCGCTGCCGCTCTTTCGCCCTTCCCGCGGAGATGTCCGCAAGATGCGCGACCGGCTGGTCGACGGATCGCGCGTGCAGGTAGCGCTTGACTCACACGAGCGACCCCTCCACTGCCACCACGAAAAGACGGTCGTCATCGACGACCGGGTCGCATTCGTCGGCGGAATCGACCTCACGTCCGAGGACGGCGACCGCTTCGACACCCCCAGC
Organism: uncultured Actinomycetes bacterium; assembly: GCA_963725965.1. Taxonomy (GTDB): domain Bacteria; phylum Actinomycetota; class Thermoleophilia; order Gaiellales; family Gaiellaceae; genus Palsa-739. The sequence continues at coordinate 4,813 of CAVSAK010000004.1, forward strand.
CATCCCGCACGAGGAAAGGTGGGCTGGCACGACGTTGCCACAAGGATCCAAGGCCCTGCCGTCACAGACGTCGCAGAGCATTTTGGCATGCGCTGGCACGAAACAACAGGGGAGCGGCTCGCCCCGGCGGCCGCACAGCCGAGCGCCGGGGACGTCGAGCTGCAGATCGTCCGAACCGTGCCCGAGAAGATCTACAAAGCGACACCCACCGGCGACTTCGGAATCCTCGAGTCCTACGTTCGTGCCTTCCGCGCCGCCCAGCGATTCATCTATCTCGAGAACCAGTTCCTCTGGTCACCCGAGATCGCGTCAGTCCTCGCCGACAAGATCGCTCACCCGCCCACACCTGATTTCCGCCTTCTCGCGGTCCTGCCGGCGAAGCCCAACAGCGGCGCCGACGACACACGCGGCGTCCTCGGCGAGCTCCTCGAAGCGGACGCCGACAGCGGCCGTGTCTTTGCCTCGACGCTCTACGCCCGCTCCGGCGTCCGCGCGGATCCGATCTACGTACACGCAAAGCTCGCCGTCATCGACGACGCATGGCTCACGATCGGCTCGGCAAATCTGAACGAGCACTCCCTCTTCAACGACACCGAGATGAACATCGTCACCCACGACCCGGCTCTCGCTCGCGAAACGCGGCTCCGCCTCTGGTCGGAGCACCTCGAACTCCCGATCGACGACCTCGACCGAGACCCGATCCACGTGATCGACAACATCTGGAAGCCGATCAGCAAGGAGCAGCTCGAACTCCGAAAAGCCAGGCAACCCCTTACACACCGCCTCGTCTCACTTCCCCACGTCTCCAAGCGGTCGAGCAGGCTGCTCGGCCCGACGACCGGGCTCATCGTCGACGGCTAGGCCGGAGCGGTCGCCCTCGCTGACGCGTTTCTCAAGTCAGGCGCAGCCGCTCCAAGTCTGCGTCAGGAGATGATGACCTGGCCGCGGGCGACACAGCGGACTCGCGCGGATCCTCGAAAAAACGGAAGTCAATCCACAAGAGGCATAGAACGCTTGCCTGGGCCAGTGTTCCGGAATGACCCCTGACGCTCAGCTGGCGCCAACGGCGTCGCCGCGCCAGCCCCATCGCGCTCCGTCCCAATCGATGTAAAGGCGGCGGCGCGGCAGGCGGTCGAGCCTGATTCGCAGCTTCATCGGCCGTTCTAGATCATCGGCCAGCATGACCGCGACTCCAGCCACCCACACCGCCGTGAAGGTCATCCCTGCGCTCGGATCTTCAAACGCCGTGTGGTCGGCAGACCAATCCACGCCGACAGCCTCTTCCCAGAGGTAGAGGCGTCCGCCGCGCTGGGTGATGTAGTCGGCAGCTCCCGGTGTGACGCCTACCTCCATGGCCACAGCCTTTTGCGCGACTGGCGTCCCGTCAAGGCGTCAGCAGTCGCCTGGGCCAGCGTTCCGGAGTGACCCCTGAGGTCAGCCTGTGAGGGAGATCGAAAGCGCCTCGTCCACGCCGTCGCGGCGCATGCGGAGCGAGGTGGCCTCTGGCGGTGGAGCAGGCTCGAACTTGACGTCGCCGTGGAAGCCACGTTGCGGCCCGCCGCCCGCGCTGTCCCCGACCCGCGTGAAGTTCGTACCGGCGTCGTCAGATATGTGCCAGCCGCCACGCATACCTCCGAAGGGCGGCGTAGGCGCGGGTCGCTCGGACTTCGCCCAGCGGAGGGTGACGCCGTGATCCCAGATCTCGACGCTCACGACCCACGTGCCGTCGGAGAGCTGCTCCGCGACCGGGACGACTCGGCGCAAGCGGATTTCGACCTCTGGCGGACCGTCCACGCGCGCCGGTGGAGGGCCGCCGGAGAGCATCGAGATCACGCCGTCGCGGATCGCCTCGGCGTCAGCTCCGAAGTCGAGCAGGACCCGCGCCGCCACTCCTTCGTTCTCACGCACAAGCCCGAGCAGGATGTGCTCCGTGCCGATCCAGTCATGGCCGAGGGAAAGCGCTTCGCGCAGAGATAGTTCGAGCACTTTTTTCGCTCGGGGCGTGAACGGAATCTGGCGGTCGGCCGCGACCACCTCGTCGGCCTGAGGGACCTCCCGCGCCACGCGCGCCCGCGCCTCCTCGATCGGGACGCCAAGAGACTGGAGCAGCTGCGCCGCGAGACCCTCCTGCTCGCGAATCAGTCCGAGCAGCAGATGCTCGGTCCCGATGTGGTTGTGGCCGAGCGCCCGCGCCTCCTCTTGGGCGAGCACCATGACCTGCCGAGCACCTCCGGTGAACCGCTCGAACACCTCGCCGAGATTACTGCTCGGCGCGCAGACCCATGCGCCGACACCCTCGCCTGGGCCAGTGTTCCGGAATGACCCCTGAGGAGCGCCCGCACGCGCGGTACGGCGGCGCGTGCGGTGGGGTCACGCGTTGTCTGTCTAGCAGGGAAGGGAGTGGAGGACGTAGGCGTCGACGATGGCGTCTTTGCCCTTGACGTGCAATCCCTTTCGTCTCTCGACCACGGCACCGTCCGGCAGACGCTCATACGTTTCGCTCCCGATCAAGACACCGCCGACCGGCGCCAGAGCCTCAAGACGCGCGCCCGTGTTGACCGTATCGCCGACGGCCGGGTACGCAACGTGCCCGTCGCTGCCGATTTCGCGAACCGTGACGGCACCGCTGTTGACGCCGACGCGCAGCGCCGGCCAGTGCGGACGTTCCTTTGCCAGGCGCGCGGCGTTCTTCTGGAGCCTCAGCGCAGCGCATGAGGCGCGTCGCGCGTGGTCGGGCTGGTCTCCGCGGTGATTGAAGATCGCCATCATGCCGTCGCCGATGAACTTCTCGACCTCGCCGCCGAAGCGACGGGCGATCAAGGGCGCCGCCATCCCCCAGTAGGCATCGAGCACGGCCGCAGCCTCGTCCGGCGCGGCGCGTTCCGCAAAGGCAGTGAAGCCTTCGAGGTCGGCGAAGAGCACGCTCACGTCGTGCTCGCGCCTGCGGGTCGTCTCCAGGTACAAGCGCCGGAAGCGCTCGTCGCGCCACTCGCGGCGAGCCGCGACGCCCATCAGCAGGTAAGCCACCACGATGAGTCCGTGCCACTCCCACCAGCTCGCGTGCCACCGACGCTCGCCCGTGACCGCCACGCCGATCATGGCCTCCGAGAGCAGAACGAAACAGGCCACCACTGCCCCCGCGAGCAGGCTGCGACGGTTCCGAAAGATGCTGCCGTACCGCACCGCGCTAACGGCGTAGAGGAACGTCCCGAGGACCGCGAGCGCCGTGAGGAGCTCGTTCGTCGCAGCCTCACTCTCGGGCCCGCCCAGCGGCGGCAGATCCGCGACCGTCCATGCGAACCAGAAACCCATGGCGACGACGATCGCGAAGCGAAGGAGCGCTCGTCGACGGATGAGCGCTTCACCCAGCTCCGGGCGAAGATCGACGAACGCCGAGCCGACCGCGAAGAACGCGCTGACGAGAAGGCCGACCGGAATCGACACTTGGAAGCCTGCGTGCTCCCCCGAGAAGAGGATGCTCTGCGTCCCGATCGCGTGCAACCAGAGGAACCCGCCGGTCGCCATGAAAGCCAGCGAGAGCAGCAGGACGCGCGCGTCGCCGCGCCGGTTGGCCGCCTCGCCCGCCGCGTAGCCGAGACCGAACGCGACGGCGCCGACGATTCCGAAGACCACGAAGTGGACCGGGTAGTTCTCGATGTGCGGATCGAGCTGTGACCGCAGGAGCAACGAGGCGAGCCCGATCATCGGCAGCGCTGCGGCCAGGACGAGGAGGACGACGACGGCGCGCTTCCTCGCCGCAGGAAGACCAGGAGCTCCCGGGGCAGGGCCGAGCGCGGTCAGATCTCGCGCGTAAGAACTCGTGGACATTCCGGGCCTTCAACGTTGGAGGTGGACGGCTAATTCCGACTACGCGAGGCCTCGCACGCCGGATTCCACGCCGTGCCACGCCGTGCCTGCCCGTGGGGTCCAGGAACCCGATCGGGTGAGTCTCGAGGCCTGGTGAGCCGCTGGTAGCGTCGGCGTTCCCAGTTGCTGGAGGTTGCCTTGCCTGTGTGGTCGGCGTCGTTCTCGCCTGTCGGCCGTTCGAGCTGGTGGCGCCCCTCGGTCGTCGTGAGAGGCGCACCGTCGCTATCCGCCGTAATCCACTCCGCAGGCTCGACTGGGCAAGTGTTCCGGAATGACCCTCTGAACGACGCGCTTGCAGTAGGAGATGATCGCGTCCGGTAGACGCGAAAGGAGCTAACCGGTAATGAGCACCCAGACCGACCCTCCCGTCAACCCAAACAAGGCGCTGTGGGAGAAGGGCGACTTCACTCGGATCGCCGAATCTATGCGCGAGAGCGGCGAGGCTCTCGCGGCCACTCTCGGAGTCACACCGGGCCTCGATGTCCTCGATCTCGGCTGCGGCGACGGCACGACCGCTGTTCCTGAAGCGCAGCTCGGCGCCAACGTGCTCGGGGTCGACATCGCGGAGAACCTCGTTGCGGCGGGTAACGCGCGAGCGCAGCAGTTCGGCCTCGCCAACTTGCGCTTCCAGCAGGGCGACGCGACCGACCTGAAGGGTCTCGCCGACCACAGCTTCGACCTCGTCGTCTCGATCTTCGGCGCGATGTTCGCCCCCAAGCCATTCGATGTCGCGAAAGAGGTCGTCCGAGTTACCCGGCCGGGCGGCAGGATCGTGATGGGGAACTGGATCCCGAACGACCCGACCTTCGTCGCCCAGCTTCTTCGAGTCAGCATGGCGTACTCGCCTCCGCCGCCGCAAGGCTTCGTGAGCCCGATGACGTGGGGCGTCGAGGAGAACGTGCTCGAGCGGTTCGGCGCCGCAGGCATCCCTGCCGAGAACATCACCTGCGAGCGGACACTGTTCGTGTTCGAGTCGGCGAGAACGCCATCGGAATACCTCGCGGACTTCCGGGACTACTACGGACCCACGATGAATGCCTATGCCGCGGCGGCGGCCGACGGCCGGGAGGCGGAGCTACACGGCGAGTTGGAGGCGCTCGTCAACGAGCACAACACGGCGGAGAGCAGCGAAGGGACACGCATCGAAGCCGCCTACCTGCGTGTAACCGTCATGGTCTGAGGCCAACGGTTCGGGAATTCCGCGACCGCCGGCGCCTGCTTCCCGAAGCGAGCAAACCCAGCCGCACGACTGAGCACCGCTGGGCTGGGCCAGTGTTCCGGAATGACCCCTGAGCAAGCCTTGCGGAACTCCGGCGGGGCACGGCCTGTTAGCGGCGCTGAGTCAGCAGCGACTGGCCGCAGATAGCGAAGACGAGGATGCTGAGCATGCCGGTCATGTACTGAGGGATGGTGGTCACCTCTCCGGCCTTTAAGAGGTCGTGGAAGAACAAGACGTCGACGGCGAGAAAGCCGAGGATGAGTGAGATGTCGAGTGCTCGTCTCATGCCCGAACTCTAGCCCCGGCCGCGAGGAACGATGGCTCTCGCTTGGGCCAGTGTTCGGGGATGACCCATGACACTGTTCCGGAACGACCCGGACAGCTGGGAGATCGGGAATGAGAGGTTAGGCCGCCCGGCGGTGGACGAGCCAGACCGTCGCGGCGATCAGCAGCGCCGAGAGCGCGAGCAGCCAGCCGCCCTCGGTCCACTGGAATGCCCAGAACCGGCCGGCCGGCTGATAGTTGGTCCACTGCGTGTAGCCGTGCTGGGAGAGGCACTGCCCAACAAATCCCGACTTGCTGAAGTTATGGCGTGATTCCGAGCCCGGGTTTCGGCGCCGTGTAGAGTCGGACGGATGGCGCCGAGCCGCGGGCGGCCGCACGGCGAACTCGAGATCGTCGACGTTGCTCCCGACAGCTGGGCGGATCTCGTGGATCTGTTCGAGCGCCCAGGCCCACGCGGCTCGTGGCCGCGGACGAGTGCGTGCTACTGCATGTTCTGGCGGCTGCAGCCCGCCGACTACGAGGCCGCTTTTCGCCAGCGGTCGCTCGAGAGTCGCAGCGGGGGGCCGAACAAGGAGGCGATGAAGCGGCTCATCGCACGCGGCGGCGCGTCGGGTCTCCTCGCCTATCGCGACGGGCGAGCGGCCGGCTGGGCGTCGGTCTCGCCGCGGGCCGATCTCGTCCGCCTCGAACACTCGCCTCAGCTCCGGTCTGCGGACGGCGATGACGACGAACGCACGTGGGCCGTCTCTTGCTTCTACGTCTATCGCTCCGACTGGCGCAGCGGCGTTGGTACGGCACTTCTCGCGGCAGCGGTCGAACGCGCAACCGCGCACGGCGCGAGCACGGTCGAGGGTTACCCCGTCAAGGCTCCCAGTGTCGACCCCTACACGGGCTACGACGCCATGTTCGCCCGGGCCGGGTTTCGTCTCGTGCACCCGGGAAGCTCACCTTCACCGCCAGCCGTGTGTCGTCGAACATCCGCGAGCTCGAAGGGGCGTTGACTCGCGTCGTCGCCTTCTCGTCGCTCACCGGTCGGCCGATGACAGTCGAGCTCGCGCGGATAGACGATGTTCTGCGAGCGCTTCTCGCCGCAGAGCTCGTCGAGCGAGAGGCTGACGCCCGATGGCCCCGAAGACCTTTGGGCTGCACCGAACAATCGGGGCGGCCAGTGCTATCTCATCGACTGGGCGAACGACCCGATTGGAAAGGACGGCAGCAGGTACGGCGTCAATGGATGCGAGCAGTCGCCGCCGCCTCGGTCGAACATCAGTGTGAGCGAGGTGTGGGTCTACCTGCACCCGGATGTCATGACCGTTTATGGAAGCGTGTACGTCCCGGCGGCAAGCGTGCAGATCACCCTCGACGATGGCTCATCGGTGACGCTTCCGGTCGTCGAGAACCTGTTCCTCGGCTCAATCCCGCGAGGGACCAAGGTGGACAAAGTCACCGCCTTCAACAACGCCGGAAATGAGGTGGCCCACTCGCCCGAGTCGAAGTAGCAATCTCTACCGAGTGCGCACCCCTGGGCCAGTGTCCCGGAATGACCCCTGAGTGCGGCGCTCGACACTAGCGGTGGTTGTCAGCGCTGTACGGCGGGCGCATTATCGGAGTACCGTTATTGGCATGTTGCGTCGCAAGGAGTTCGAGGGGATTAAGCCGGAAGAGGAGAAGACCTGGTATCTCCAAATCTTCTTCGTCTTGTCATTGCTGATGTTTTTCTTTGGGGTAGGTGGAGCGTTAGCCGGCGTCTGGCTTGGCTTTGTTCTCCTCATGCTCGGTCTGATCGGCATCGTCGTGCTCTTGCGAGAACTGCTCGATCGCTCCGGGTCGTAAAGAGATCTGCGCCTGAACGTCGGAGCCGTGTGCCGCTCAGCGCGGAACTTCGCGGCATCGATACCCACTGCGGCCTTGGTCTTATGGTCCGCGCCACCTCGTCGCGGGACGCATCGACCACTACCAAGCTGCTGAGAGGTTCTGACGAGGCAGCGCTCGTCTGGGCCAGTGTTCGCGAATGACGGCTGAACCTACTCGGCCGGGCCTAGTTCTTCTGTGTCGCGACGATGCTCGGCCAGATCTGGGCGAGTGTGCTGTGCAGTGTGCAGCGCGCGATCGGTTGGCCGCCCTCATCGCTGTCGTTCGCCGTGGAGATGCGTGCGAGGACGCGGTAGCCGGTGCAGAAGCGGGCGGCGCCGCGGGAGTAGCCAATCACGAGCGCTCGCCGCCCGGCCGCCTGGGGGCGCCAGTAGCGCATCGTCACGGCTGCCGAGGCGACCGGCGGGAGGCGGCGGCCGAACAGTTCGAGTGCGCCGGCTTCGCCGTAGTTGTCCGCGACGATCACGTCCGCGCCCTCCGCGTGTCGCTCGACCAGGCGCACGTATGCGGGCCAGCCGATCTCCGACTGGTAGTCGCTGCGGGCCTTCACGAGGCCGTGCCGGACGGCTGTGTGCAGCGGCAGTACCGGCAACGCGAGCGGCAGGGTGACGAGGCCGATCGCGACGAACGCGGCGCCGGCCAGTAGGAGACGGCGATGTGTCGCCCAGCGATCGAGCGGGATCGCACCGGCGGCGAGCGCGAACACCAGCACCGGCAGGGTGTAGTACGACTTCCCTCCGAGCACGAAGTACGCGACGGCGGTGCCCACGACCGTCCAGCCGAGCGGACGCAACGCGCGACTGCGGACGAGCGACACGACTCCCGCGACAGCTACCGGAAACGCCACCGCCGTGAGCAGGACCACGTTGACGATGAACTGCGGCCTCGTCTCGTCGCTCCCACTTGGCGGCGGGTTGAGGAACCAGTGCACGCTCGTCCAGCCGTGCCCCGCCTCCCAGACCAGGTTCGGGACGAGCAAAACGGCCGCGATCGCCACCGCCAGCGGGAAGCCCCACGAGCGCAGTACGTCGCGACGCCAGACAAAGAACGTCGCGATCAGCAGGACAAGGACGACCCCGAGCGTGTACTTCGTCTCCAGCCCGATGCCGGCGGCGACTCCGAGCAGCGGCCAGGAGCCGCACCCAAGCGCGAGCCGAAGCGCGAGCCAGAGGACGACCATCGTCGCCAACTGATCCAGCGCGACCGGCTGGAACAACAGGTTTGTTCCCAACATCCCTGGCGAGAACCCGATCACCACCGCCGCGAGCGTTTGCGCGCGGCGCGTCGCCCCGAGTTCCCGGGCTACGAGGACACCGACCACGACCGTTCCCGCGCTGGCGAGGATCGTGATCGCGCGAAGACCGACCAGCGACCAACCAAACAGCTCTCGAGCCAGCGCCGCAAGCAGTGCCGTCACCGGTGGAAACTCGACGTACCCACCCTGAAGATGCAACCCGGCGACGGCGTAATACAGCTCATCGCGGTGCCAGCCGTATCGCCCGGCGACGGCAAGCTCCAGAGCGCACTTCAACCCCACGACGACGAGAACGGGCCTAACAGCGAACGGTACGATCGCCCTCACTGCGCGCCTGTAGCCACGGCGCCAAGCCTAGAACCCCAACCACACCCTCGCCGACTGGATCGCGATCACCAGGGATTGCGCCACCAGCCTGAGGACCGTCGCCTGGGCCAGTGTTCGGGAATGACCCCTGAGCTGGGCCTTACGTCGTGGACAGCCGAGCGGCCCACGACGATGATGAGAGGACGAGATGAAGCCGATCCTCGCACTCGCGCTGCTCGCAGTTCTCGGCTTTGCCGTCGCTGGCTGCGGCTCAAGCAAGAAGGCTGACTCTGGCCAGTACCAGTACTCAGTGACCTTGTACGAGAAGGCCGGTTCCGGACCCATCACGGTGACGGGGACTACGACGATCGCGAACGTGAAGACCGGCACGAGGATCAAGTGCAAGGGATGGCCGGGACGAGGCGTCAAGGTCCCACCTCCAGGGAGTGCGGCGAACGTGGGCGAAGGAGAGGTCACGCCGAGTGGAACCACGCACTCGTCGAGAGGCATGCAGCTCACACACCAGGAGAACGGATCGCTCACGGTCTCCTGCACCTCGCTCACGGTCTCTCCCACCTCGACCAAGTAGGCGAGCCGAGGGCGAGAGTCTCTAGCGATCTGTGGGTCTGGAGCGGCCACGAGAATTGCTAGCGATCTGAGGGGTCCGGGGTGAGAGAGAGCCGAGACTCCGACGCCGTTGGGGGGTGGCACCTGCCAGGCAGGCGATCGGTCCGGGCAGACGGATAGACGCAACGCGAGATGCGATGTCACGATCGATCGCGGAGGCTGTAACGCTCGCCTGCAGCTCCCGCGACGAGCTGCTCACGATCGGCTCGAGGTCTGGAGACGGAGGGTCTGCGGCTCGATCGACCTCCTGCTGACACAGCAGGAGACGCAGCCCTGAGCCGGCTCGGCATGCGGCCTGCGGCCGCTCTTGCTGAGTGGTTGCTGAGTGCAAGTCGCTGTGGGTACAGCGCGAAGCCGCTCCCAGAGCGGCTTCGATAGGCCACGGAGTCGGGTGTTTCGCACTAGCGAGGGTGCGTGTATACCCGAGCTGACGCCCTTCGTTTGGTGACTGACGATCGTCTAGGTCTCGTCGACGCCGCGGGAATAGCCCACGCGCCTCGGTGTCTCTAGCGGGCGAAGGTCAACCACTCGGAAAGAGGTTTTCAATGTTCAAGCATCGGTTGAAGGCACCCAGCCCGGCGTTCCTCATCTCGCTGATCGCGCTGTTCCTCGCGCTTGGCGGGACGTCGTATGCCGCCAACAAGGTCATCCTCACAAAGCACAAGGATGCGAAGGCAGACACGACGCTGGTCAAGAGGCTCGCTCCTTTGCTCAGCGTGAAGCACGCAACGACCGCCGACAACGCAACCAACGCCGTGAACGCGACGCACGCGACGAGCGCCGACAGCGCGACGAATGCGACCAACGCGACGCACGCGACGAGCGCCAACAGCGCGACGAATGCGACCACCGCGACCACTGCCCAGACCGCGAACGTCGCTAACGCCATCGGATCTGTGACGTACGTGAAGGGAACCGTTCGAGACGCTCCGGCGAATGGCGGTTCGGGTTTCGCGGAGAGCACGGAATCGGACGCGTTCTGCCCGGCGGGCACCGTTGTGATCGGCACGGCGTCGCACAGCAACGACCAGGGTGTCGAGGCCAGCGATGTGCTCGTCGCCACGAGCACACAGGTCTCGGGCTTCTTCGACAACTTCAACAACATCGACGAGCCGAACAACTTCGTGATCGCCATCTGCGCGGCGGCGGCCTCGGTCAGCGATCCATCCGGTTTCACGCCCAAAGTCATCACGCGTTAGGCGAGTTGCTTACTTTGCGGCGACGGCGGGTCGCTGTTAGGACACCCGATGCTCCGGCGAGTCCGACCAAACCGAGGCCAAACGCGGCCGGGAGGACCCAGGCGGGCCTGGCGGCGTAGCTGCAATCGGATACCGATGCGCCTCCTGGGCAAGAGTGGGGAAGCCCCTGGAGCGGATTCCAAGGAATGGCGGCAGCACCTACGAGCGCCGCACCGAGAATGAGCGCGACCACGACCGCTGCCGCAAGTCTCACGGCTGCAAACCTGACCACGACAGAGAATCCTACGACGCCAGGCGAGTCAATGCTGGCCTGGGTCAGTGTTCCGGAATGACCCCTGAGCGATGGGGTGGCTGCTCATCCGACAGTAGACTCGCGGCCCGGTGACGACGCTTGTTCGAGACGGCCTGGAAGTGCGCTACGAGGTGCGCGGTGGGTCAGGCCCGGCGTTGCTGCTGCCCCATTTGAACTTCTCCTGGCCGGATTACCTCGATCTCAGCCCGTTCACCGAGCGCTTCACGGTGATTACCGCAAGCCCACGCGGGTTCGCCACCAGCAGCCGCCTCGACGCAGATGCTCCCTACCGAGTCCGCGACCTGGCCGATGATCTGATCGCAGTCATGCAGGCGGTCGGGTTCGACCGATTCTTCGTTCTCGGCTACTCGTTCACCGGGGCGTTCGCCCCCTGGCTTGCGCAGCTCACGGGCAAGGCCGACGCGGTCGTCTCGGGTGGCTTTCCCATCGTCGGCGATTACGCCTATCTCTACCCGGAAATCCAACGTCAAAGTGAGGCAGCGAAGTCCGATCCCGCTGCCTGGGCCCGCGTCGACGCCCATTTCGACAACCGAGCCGCGCTCGCCTTCTACCGTGAACTCTCAGAACTGCCTCCGGACTCGCTGGTCAGTGACCTGCCCTGCCCGCTGTTCGCATTCTGGGGCGACCAGGACGGGGAGATGGGCCCCGGTGGCACAGAGCAACTCGCCTCCGGGCTCGACCGCCACGGCCTACAACACGTCTCGTTCCCCCGCCACGACCACGAAGGCATGCTGACCCACATCAACGACGCGGCCCCCAACGTGCTTGCCTGGCTCGACCAGCTCTAGCGCTTACAGCTCTCGACACTCGCCTGGGCCAGTGTTCCGGAGTGACCCCCGAGCGGTCGGCGGCTTGGCCGCGAGAATTAGGGGATGCGGGATTGGTGCGTTGTTGTCGACCTGACGTCCTCGGAGGCCGCAAAGGAGGTCGGACGGGCGCTACGAGGTCGGTCGCTCGCCCTCGACCTCGATGTCGAAGCGGCTCGCGCACGTGTGTGGGCGTTTGAGGGAACCGAGGGAGCGGCGCAAGCCGTAGCCGACGAAATCCGTCAGGTTTTACAGCAGCAAGACCTCTGGGAACGGGTGCTGCAACGGGAGCCGAGGTCCGGGTCTGGAGTGAGGCGCAGTATCGCTACGTCGACCCACAACACCCCGACGATGACCCGGACACAGGCGAGGTCTGGATCGAGAGCGAACTTGATCCTGGAGACATCCGTTGGCGCGTCCGTCTGGAGTTGAACAGCGTCTTCGAGTTTCGCCGTGTTCGTAGGCAGCTTCCTCAACTGCATCACCCTGTGATCGGGACCGACAACCGGGCGATTGACCTTGGAGCAACTGACAACTCGGATGCGGAGGATCTTGCAGCGGCCGCTCGCCGACTGGACGGCGTGGGTGCGGTAACGGTGCACCCCATCCGCGGTCGCCTACGACGTTGGTGGTTGCGTCAGCGGCTAGGTGCCAACTATGTGCCACCTGACGACGGCTCCGGTCCCCGCACCTGGAGCTTCGACTTCGGACACGCAGGTGGACACGGTGGCGACGGTGGCGACGGTGGCGACGGTGGCGACGGTGGCGGTGGTCACGCTGGCGGCGGTCACGGCGGAGGCGGCGGCGGACATGGCGGATAAGTCGCCGGGTGTGGATGCTCGCCTGGGCCAGTGTTCGGGAATGACCCCTGAGGCCTTCGCGCAGGCGAGGTCCGTCACGCGTTGGACTCGCACTGATCAGGCGAGGGCGCGTTCGAGAGCCGCGCGGTCGGCGGGCTCGCCGTGCGTCGGCAACACGAACTCCACAGGCTTGTCGAGCAGCGGCCTCAGCCCGGTCGCGACCTGCTCGACCGTGACGCCTTCCGGAAGCCAGCTCGCGGGGATCTCGAGCCCATTGCCCAGGTCGATCAGCGTATCGCCGGCGATCACCGCACGAATCCGCTCGCTCCAAAGCACGAGGTCGAGCTGGCCTTCACGGCCGGGATACGCGTCCATCCCGAACAGCGAGTCGCCGATTGCGTAGCGCGTCGCTGGTACGAGCTGATCCTCGGGGCGATCAGGGGCCGGCGCCCACACAGGAAAGCCAAGCGATGCGGCGTCCCGCTCGTGCCACGTGGAGGTGAGTACGGTGACCACCTCCCGCAATCCAAACAGCGCGCGCACGTCATCTGGAACGGCGATCGGGTCGATGAGGATCAGCCGCTCACCGTCGTCGATCGCGTACCCCGACACCGGCCCTTCCCACTCGGGATGCGTCGCGGTCCAGTGGTATACGCCCTCGGGAAGCACTCTCGAATGCTAAGCACTAGCAACTCCGCGCGCCGGCAACCGCTCCCTGACGGAGCGACGCTGGTGCTAGCGATGTGCGGCCCGAGGATGGCGACCTCGATCACCTGCGAGCTGCGCTTCGAGCGGTCGGCGTAAGGGACTCCTAGCCCGAGTTCACTCACCTGGGCCAGCGTTCGCGAATGTCCCCTGAAAGCAGTGGCGGCAATGTCCCCCGGGACTACGAACGACCCGCGCGACCGGATTCGCCGCTCCGTCGGCGGGGGGTAGGGTGCCTCGGGCCTGTGGCCGAACGAGTCCTCACGCTGCGAGAACTGAACCGCGCGACACTCGCGCGGCAGCTCCTCCTCCACCGCACGCGACTCTCGCCAACGGCGGTGATCGAGCGCCTCGTCGGGATGCAGGCGCAGTCGCCGCAGGCTCCGTACGTCGGTATCTGGACGCGCACGACGGGGTTCCGGCGCGGGTCGCTCGAGCGACTTCTCCGGCAGTCCGCGATCGTCAGGGCGACGGCCACGCGGCAGACGCTGCACCTCGTCACGCGGCGCGATTATGGGCTCATCCGGGCGGCCTTCCCCTGGGAGACGAAGCGGGCGAAGCAGCTCGCCCCGTCGGTGCGCGCACTCGCAGCCCGGGGACCAGTCACGTCGGCGGAGGCGCTCGCCCACCTGGAGAGCGAGTACGGCCTCGCCGGCGTCGATGCGCGCCGCGCCTGGCAGACGGCGCGCGTCGCAGCCCACATCGTCCACCACCACGAGACGGCCCTCTGGCAGCCGCGCAACGAGCGACGGTTTGTCGCAATCGAAGAACCGGAGGCGCACGTCCCGGTCGAGGCGCGCGCCGAGATCTTCCGCCGCTACCTCGCGGCCTTCGGCCCTTCGACGCGCCGCGACATCGGAGCCTGGAGCATGATCCGCGTGGCCGAGATCGACGCTGCCCTGGAGCTGCTCGAGCCGCTGCGCCGCTTCCGCGACGAGCAGGGCCGCGAGCTCCTCGACGTCCCACGAGCGCCGCTGCCGGACGCCGAGACCCCGGCGCCCGTACGCTTCCTGCCGAAGTGGGACAACGTCCTGCTCGCGTGGGCCGACCGCACACGCGTGCTCCCGGAGGCCTACCGGAAGATGGTGATCAAGACGAACGGCGACGTCGCACAGACGTTCCTCGTCGACGGTTTCGTCGCCGGGATCTGGCGCCTCGACGACGGCCGCGTCGCGCTGGAGCCGTTCGATCCTCTTTCAGCCGCGGCGCGGCGCGAGATCGAGGACGAGGCAGGGCGTCTGGAGGCGTTCCTCGCCGAGCCCTAGTCGCGCTCGCCGAGCAGCTGCTGCATGCGCGCGATCTCGATCCACGGGCCGTCCTCGACGTCATGCGGTGCCACGCTCCGGATCGTACGCAGCACCGGACAACGTCCATCCCTCGCCTGGGCCAGTGTTCCAGAATGACCCCCGACGCGGTCGGAGGTCAGCTCATGCGGTCGGCCCAGCACGGAAGCTGTCGAGCATCGCGAGCATTTGCGTTCGGGTGACGGGCTCGGCCGCTGGTCCGAGGTAGACCTCGACCTGGAAGTCGCGGCCGTGATCCCTGAAGTTGAAGCTGTCACTTGGCCCCTGGCAGGTGAACCGCTGAGGCTCAGCCGCCCTCAGTAGAAGGTGAGGCGGCCGGGGCCGGAGCGCCGCGAGCATCCGTCGGGAGGGATGTAGGTATTCCCAAACGAACACGAACGCGCCGTCGCGCGGAAAGTGGATCACGTTCGGTAACCCACACGCACACGTCTGTCGTGACAGCCGTGCCGGAAAGGAAGCTATGGCGAGTCGCGGCGCTGGATCGGTCACGTCGCTCAGCCGACCCTGGAGCAGATACCAGCTGGCAGGCACACGGATACTGATCCGATCCGGAACCGACCTGGTAGCACGCTCGCCTCTGGCGGCTGAAGCGGCAAGCAGCCCGACCGCGACGAGGAGCACCGCTAAAGCCACCCTCCGCATACACACCGTACGCGCGAAGCGCGGAGATAGGTCCCGGGGCTATCAGGCGGGGCCGCTGTCGCCTGGGCCAGTGTTCCGGAATGACCCCTGAGCGAAGGCGTCATCTGGCCGTGGCGCCGTCTCTCGGCGCCTGCCATTTACGACCGACTGACTTCGCGCAGGAACGGCCGGATCGTCCGGGCGAGTTCCTTGGGGCGGTCGTGGTAGGCCCCGTGGCGGCCCGGCGTGATCACTACATTTGCGCCGAGTCGCTTGCTGAGCCGCCCGGCGACCTCGGCGAAGAAGTCGTGGCTGTCCGCGCTCACGACCAGCAGCACAGGGACGGCGATGGCGGCTAGCGCCTGGTCGTCCGGCATGGACCGCTCGTAGGTGCCGAGCTCGACGTCGAAGAGAGTGCTGGCGCTGGAGCAGAGCCGTTCTCTGAGTGCGGCGGAAAGCTGTGTCCACGCGTCGTCTCCGGCGATGTATTGCCAGAACCGCTCCACCGCCAAGCGATGCCCGCCTTCGGCCATCGACTGCCGGACGACTCCTTGTAATGGAGACCGGACCACGTCGAAGTCGTCGAGGACCGCGTACACACCTGGTTCGTGCAGGACGGCACCGCGCACGATCGCGGGGTGGCGGGTCAACATCCAGAGCGCGAAGTTCCCGCCGCTGCTCGTGCCGAAGACCGCCACCGGACCGACCGCCAACGAATCGACCAGGGCAGCCGCATCATCGGCCTGCTCCTCGGCGGACGTCGTCGTCCACCCTGCCGGAGCCGGACTCCGGCCGTTCCCACGCCGGTCGTACGTGATAAGCGTGAACTCGTCGGCCAGGAGATCGGTGAGCGTGTCGAAATGACCGCCGTCACCGGTCGCCCCCATGACAAAAAGAACAGGCGGGCCGCTGCCGCGGACCTCGTAGTAGAGCTCGGCACCGTTGACGCTGACCATCGGCATCGCAAAGCTCGCTGGGATCCTAGCCAGCTAGAGACTCGCGCTCGCGGCCCTCGCCTGGACCAGTGTTCGGGAATGACCCCTGAGCGGGGCTACCCTCTGAGCCGCCGAGTGCTGGGGCTAACGCCCTCCCCGCATCCACCTGGAGAGTCGGCCCGGCGGCTTGCCCGGCAGCCATTTCGTTTCCGGCGGAGGGGCCCGGAACGGCTCGAGCGCCTCAGCCTCAGCAGACGCGATCTTCAGCGTCACCTGGCCGGGGTAAATCAGTCCCACTTGCTCTCCCGGCACATACACAAGGTGTCCCGGAGGGGGCAGCTGGACGGCTAGGCCGTCGAAGATGTCGTCCTGCTTGTCACCCTCGATCTGCTCGACGGCACCAATCGACACGCCATCGGAGCTGACCACGCTCCAGCCCTGCGCGATCTGAAGCCACGAGACCGGATCGGTGGCGTCCGAACTCTCGCCTCCCGGAGGGGACGAAAACACTCCTCCCATCGCCAAACAACGTATCCGAAGCCGGAACGGTGGCGACGCCCGGACCACTGAGCAATTCTCGTCGCCGCGGTGAGGTCACACCGCTGGACCACTGTTCGGGAGTGACGCCTGAGCGGAGTTGAGCGCACGGACGGCACCCCGATCTAGCTCGGGGCGCCGTCTGCGGGCGTGTTGTCTAGCCTGCGTTAACGCAGGTGAGGGTGATGGCGAGCGGCTCTCCTGCATAGGTGCTGTTGGCGCCGACTGCGAACCCCCAGGAGTCGTCGCCGATCGGAAAGCTCTCGACGTCAGGCTGGTCCATCTTGGTGCTGCCGTCGAGGACCCACCAATTCCACCCTCCTTCGAGGGCTTTCTGGCCCGTCGGGCAAGTGAGTGACGCGAAGCCGCCGCCGATCACCGGATCCGTGAAGAGATTGCCATTTTGGGTGCTCCCGAAGGTCAGCCCGGCAAGCCCCTGCGACCCAGTGTCTCCTTGTGGGCCTTGGCTTCCTTGCTGACCCTGTAGTCCCTGGATCGCGTTCTGGTTCCAGCTGACCGGCGCCTCGCCCTTAGCGCAACTGCCGGTGTCGACCACGCGCAGGCTCTTGTCGGAGGCGCTGAAGCAGGAGTGAATCGTGCCCGTCCCATCGGGAATCGTTGCCCAGGCGACGCCGGCAACAACTCCAGCGAGCACGAACACTGTGAGGGCTGTCAGCGACCTTCTCACTCTCGTGTCCATGACCTCTTCACTCCCCTTCGATCTGATCGCCGACACAGACGGTGTACGCGGTGATTGTGACCCCCGTGGCTCCCGTCACCGTCAACCCGGCCGTGCCCTCGATACCGACGCCGCCGTTCTCGTCCCACATGCTGACGCTGGTCGACGGGAGATCGAAGCCCGAACCGTTGGCAGCCGTCCCCGTCGGACAGGGAGCAGTCGCCGTCGCAAGCCCGGTCCCGTAGGTGGCGTCGGAGACGGTGGTCGCTGTCCCGGTAACGATCTGGTAGTTCGAGACGCCGTCCGGACCAGCCGACCCGGTCGCCCCCTGAGCTCCCTGAGGCCCCTGGATCCCCTGGACGCCTTGGGTCCCGGTCTGTGACCAATTGAAAGCCGTCTCGCTCTTCGAATTGCAGGCACCGCCCGCGCTCGGGTCGATCACGCGCAGGACGCCCGTGTCGTTCTTGTAGCAACCGTGGATCGTATTGCCGTCAGGGATCGCCGACCAGGCGACACGGCCGCCGAAGCCAGCAAGAAGACCCACGACCGCGACGATCGAGATGTATGCCAGGCGACGACGGGACATCACGAGCCCCCATTCGTTACGCAAATGGCAAAGGCGATGAACGTCTGGCTCGGCGCGTCAGTGACGTCGACGACCCAGCCTGAGCCGTCGCTCGCCGGCGCCGAATGCAGCGGGACCATGGCCTTCGGGCCGGTCAGCTCGTACCCGCCGGCAATCGCGACCTCGCCGCTGGGGCAGACAGCCTCGGCCGACCCGTTCCCGCTACTGTCGGTCGTCTCCTGGTCGGAGGTCCGCTGGTAACCCGAGCTTCCGGTCGTGCCCTGCAGGCCCGTGAGTCCCTTCGGCCCGTCGATGCCCTGCGGCCCGGCTGCGCCGCTCTTGTTCCAGTCGAGCGGGATGTCCTTCCCGCACGTCTGACCGGCGCTCGGATCAATCACATACACCTGCCCGTTGCTCTTCTTCAGGCAGCCGTGGACGGTCCCGTTCGCATCCGGGATCGTCGCCACTGCCAGCGTCGCTCCGACGAGAACAGCCACCGAGCCGACCAACAGTGCAACCCCAAGCTGAACAAGCCTGCGCTTCACCCTCTCCTCCTTTCCAAAGCGGTCAACGCACGCAAGTAATCCCATCGGGCCGCAACGCCTCTCCGGTATCGGACCTTTCGCCCCAGGGCTCTCGCCTCGCGTGCGTCACTGAGTCGAGCCATAACGGGAGATTGGCTCGCGACGCGGGTCAGAGAAAGTCCTGAACACCCTACGAAATCGGCGGTCATCGCCGCGCTTGCGTCAGCACCGGGCGATAGCCCGCTCGACTGGGCCAGTGTTCCGGAATGACCCTGAGCGACGTCATCCTGTTGACGCGTCGAGCGGCGAAGGGCAGTTCTTGACCGTGATCGGTGCGCAAATAGACACGCCGAGGGCCGCCTGGCGTCGGTAGCTGCCTGCGCTGTCGTGGTAGACGATGTCCAGCGCCGTAAAGCTGTGGCGGCACCGGCTTCGTCGCCTTGACTCCGAACACGGGTTCGACCTGCGCGTGCGGTGCGACGAGCGCGCCGGGTAGTGCGCGGCCGTTGGCGGGCACCCGGTAGCCGTAGACCGTGCCGATGGCGTTCGGTCGGGACAGGACATACGCGCTGCCCACCTACTTGCCTGACCGTCTCCTCCGCCGTTCGGTTCTCGCATCGGCAACGAGTGCGAGTACGAGCACGCATGCCAGGAATCCGATCACGGCCAAGCCCACGTCCTGGGCGACCGTCCAAGCGGTCGATCCGTTGCCGCTCACTTTCGCGGCGATAACGAAGACGGCCAGAAGGAAGACCCACCACCAGAGGTAACGCTTCATACTCGCCGACCGTACGCCTTAGTCGTGCCTGAGGGCGGTCGTGTCTTCGGGTTGAAGTCGCTCTAGAGTCCGAATGGCGCCGCTCCATTAAGCCTGCCTCGAGCGAGCACGTGCATGCGCAGATGCCCAAGGTTCGCGTCGCGTCCAGTCGTTTCTGCGCTCGTTAACGGTAATTCGCGCACACGCTGGGGATGGCCGAAATCCACGGCTTCGGATGGGGCCGTCGGACCGACCCCATCCTTGAGCCGTGGAGCTAAGCGGGCGGAGCGTTGAGCGGGTCGGGGCAGTTCTTGACCGTAATCGGTGCGCAGATCGATACCCCGAGGGCCGCTTGGCTTGTGTAGCTGCCTGCGCTGTCGTGGTAGACGATGTCGAGGGCGGTGAAGCTGTGGCGCCCGGGCTTCGTCGCCTTTACTCCGAACACGAGCTCAACCTGAGCGTGCGGCGCAATGACAGCGCCAGGTAGTGCGCGGCCGTTCGCGGGCACTCGGTAACCGAAGACCCTGCCGATGCTGTTCGGGCGGGAGAGCACATACGCGCCGAGAATGTCTGGGCCGCCGTTCTGCAGCCCAACCCCCTCGACGCGGTCGAGCACGAGCTGCCGATCGCTCGCGTTTCGAATGATCAACGGACCGCTGATCGATCCAGACTGGCCGACGTGAAGGATCCACCCCATCCCAACCTTGCCGCTTATCAGCGGCACGAGTGGTCCCTGGCCGGTACCGCCGAGGCGGGTGACCGCGAACACCACCGCGAAAGCAGCGATCGCGGCCACCGCCATCCCGGCGACCAGCACGGCCCGCCGCGGTTTAGCCGAAGCCCGCAAAGATCCGATGTGGGAACTGGGTGACGTAGTTGTCACTTCCACAGAGGTAGTGGTTCTGCTGGGTCCCGAACTGCCAGTGCGCTCTCGCGTACTGCGAGGCACCGCTCCGTGCGCCGCCATTGAAGCCGAAGACGTTGAAGGCGCCGCCGAAATGGGTGAACGCATGCGAGGACCGGTCGAAGGGTCCGGCGCCCTGGAAGTTCGCGGAGAAGGAGCTGTTCTTGCAGTTGTTGTCGAGGTTGTGGATGTAGTCGCCCAGGGCCTTTCCGTCGGGGGTGGCGGTCCATTCGCTCGTCTTCACGGAGTAGTAGTTGCTCCCACAGCCCTGCGGCTCCACCGTGTAGTAGTGCTTGTGGAGGAAGCCGGTCTTCAGCTTGTAGCCGAATTGCGAGCCCTCGTTCCAGCCGGTGCCTGCTGTGCTCCCGTGCGCGTTGCCAATGTGCACGCTGCCGCTCACGTTGTATTGGCCGGTTCCAGCGAGTTCGATCCCGACGTCGGCTGCGGTATCGGCGGTCTGGCCGTAGGTGAAGCTGGCTGTCGTGTCGTTGGCGGTATGCAGCTCGCCAACGACGACGTCGCTGTTCGTCTCATTCTGCAGCGTCGTGTTGCCCAGACAATTGCCGCCGCCGACGCCCCCCTCCGGCGACACCGAGTCGAGCTGCTGCGCCGTCGCAAGTGCATCGGCGTTCTCTGTTGCCGCCGCGCTGGCCGCGGCCGCGGACGGCTGGCGGAGTACCGCGTAGCTCGAACTGTCCACCGTCGAGCTGCCGTTCGTGATCGGCGAGCTGTCACTGATGGCGCCATCGCCCTGCCACGAACCGATGTTGGCCGCAACGCCGCCGTCCGACTGGATACCTGCCTCCGATACCGGTTGGTTGAGGCTACTTGCGAACTGTCTCGAAACCGACTGGAGGGTCATCGTTCCGTCGGCGCCGATCTCCTGAAGATCGAAGTTGACCCAGCCGTTGTTGTTCTGGATCGCGTTGGCGACGATCGACGCCATCGGGCCCGTTCCCGGGTTGGCGTAAAGCGCGAAGTTGCCCGAACCGTCGATTGGCGCCGCCCCGACCGCGACCGGAGACGCGCTGGCGCCCACCGTTTGTATGTCCGGCGTCACCATCGCCGTGACGCTACCGCTCGTCACACCCGCAGGCGCGACACCCGCCGCCAGCAGCGGCGCACCCCAGCCGGACACAAGCGCTGGCGACGTTGCAGCGATCGATGAACTCGAAGCAGCTCCTGCAGGCGCCACGACGAGGAGTCCGCCGACGATCAGTCGAGCGAAGCGGCCTCGTCTCCGCGTTGGGATACCCATTAGGTTCCCTCCTTTCGCGGGCCGGCCGCAACGGTCCCGTGCAGTGTGAGTTCGACTGCGACGACTAAACCGGACTACGAGCCACCTGTCAATTGTCCGTTTCGGACATGTCCTTTGTGGACCAGCCTGGCGGTCCGCAAAGGCCAACGGACCTAGGAGTTTGACTTTGGCTCACAAAGCCTCACAATCCGATGTGGTTTTCCTTGGGGGCAAGAAGCAGAGTGGCGTTCGTGAATAGGCGTCTTGTGCGCCGGCCGAGCCTGGCGCTCGGGATCTCGCTGCTCGCGCTGTTCGTCGCGCTTGGCGGGACGAGCTACGCGGCATTCAGGTTGCCCAGGAAGTGGCCGGCGGGGAAGCCGCCGAGCAGGCTCGAGTCGGCGGCGGTTCCGCTCGCGGGGAGGAAGTGGATACTTCGGTGACGATCGGCGCCGACGGTCTGCCCTTCATCAGCTACTACGACAACGCCCACGGCGACTTCAAGGTCGCCCACTGCGGAAATCTCACCTGCAGCTCAGGCAATACCCTGACCACGGTCGACAGCGCCGGGAACGTCGGGATGAGCACGTCGGTCGCGCTCGGCTCCGATGGGCTGCCGCTGATCAGCTACCTCGACCGCGTCAACGGCTTCCTCAAGGTCCTCCATTGCGGCAACACCGCCTGCACCTCCGGCAACACCACCACGACGGTCGACAGCAGCAGCTGCTGCAGCGGATCGAACTCCGCAACGATTGGCTCCGACGGACTCCCCCTGATCAGCTACTTCCAGGGGAGTCAGGCCCACATGAATGTCCTGCACTGCGGCAATGACAGCTGCAGCTCCGGTGACATCACGACCACGGTGGAAATCGGCACCAACGATGCCGGCGCTGGCACCGTCACCATCGGCCCTGACGGGCTTCCCTTGATCAGCTACCACACCGGCAGTCGCAACCTCGACGTTATGCACTGCGGCGACGTCGACTGCAATGGCACCAACACAGTCACCGTACTCGCGAGCGAACCGAACAACGTCGGCGGAGGCACGTCCGTAACCATCGGCGCAGACGGTCTACCGCTCATCACCGACTACGACGCTTTCAACGGCGCCCTCAGCACGATCTAATGCGCCGACATTTTCTGCGTCCCGTACTTCCGGCGCCGCTGACCGGCCGATCCGTCCAACGTCCTCTGCAGCGCCGAGCAGCGCCTGCCAATGCCTTGGGTGCGGTGTCCGCTCACCGCGCCGGATCAGCGAGACATAGCGGAGTGACAGTCCGGTCGCTTCCTGCAACCGGCTCAGCGGAATGTCTTGGATGAGCGGGAGGATGTCGCGCTCGAACGCCGAGAGATCGACGAGCTCGCCGTGCCGGTCGGACCGGCGCGCACACTGGCGCGCGGGGTGAGGCCCAAGCGCGCGAGTGCGCTTCCGTAGACGCTTTGCGGGGTGCGAACCGAGGGTCTTCAAAACCCGTACGGTCGTGTAACCCACGGCTAGGTCGGTTCGACTCCGGCGCCGCTCCGTAAAGGAGGGCCCGGCGGTCCGGGCCCTCCTTTCAGATCCGCCTGGCCGAGTGTCAGCTCAGCACGGAATGGCCGCCATGATCGCCAGGATTCCGAGCGGGCCTCCCAGAATCGAGTCGGTCTGCGCCGGCGTGAGGTGGCGGGCGTTGACCTCGTTGACGAACGCCTGCAGCTGGTTGCACGCCGTGGGCTGGTCAGGTTTCGAGTTGAGACTGTCGATTGCGTGGCCCAGCTTGACCTCGAGCGAGTTCGCCTGCCCGTGGTTCAGCACCCCGGCCGCCTCCAGGCCCTCGATCGTGGTGATCACGTTCGGGATGGCCTGGGCAGGAGTGAGGATCGTGAGACTCAGGCCGGTCGATCTCGATCCACCGATCAGAGACCTGGCATCGGTGCCGGTCAGCGTGAGCGGATAGGTCCCCGGTGGCGCGTTGGCGGTCGTGAGCGTCAGCGTCGACGAGAACCCTCCCGCACTCCCGCTCGCGGGACTGAAGCCCGGCGTGGCTCCCGACGGCAGGCCCGAAAGAGACAGGCCGATCGTGGGCAGCCCCGACGTCACCGAGCCTGGAACCAGCGTCTCCGTCGCGGAGTACGTGTTCGAGCCTGTCGTCAGGATCTGTTGGCTCGTCGGGCTGCCGGCGACGGTGAAGTCGTAGACGTGGACCGTCGTCTGCGCCGTGTTCGACACCGCACCCAGCGAGTCGGTCACGGTCACCGCGTACGTCGAGTCTCCGAGCCCCGGCGTGTCGGTGATGCTCGGCGTCGTTGCGAACGGCACTCCGTCCTTCGTCCACGCGTACGTGAACGGACCGGTTCCTCCGTCGGGGACTGCGCTGAGGTTGACCGAGTCGCCCTTCAGCACGACTCCAGCCGGCGCGCCGGCGACCGACACGGCCGGCACGTCGAAGTCGAGCGAGCCGATGGACAGCGGAGGTATCGAGGACTCCGCCGGGTCCGTCAGCGGTACGGGGACGAATCCGTCGGCGACCCGGCCGGCAACCAGAGGACCGGCCACACCGCCGACGTCGTTCCCGATCTCGGTGTCGAGACCGGCCGAGCTGTAGATGGGTCCCAACCCTCCGGAGAACAGGCTGACCGGAGAGGGATCGGGGATCGAGCAGTCGACGATGAGGCAGACGCCGCTCGAGACGATGTCCGCGATGACTCCCACGGTGTTCTGGAAGTCGTCCGTCCAGTGGAGGTCGATCTCGGCGTTGCCGGACGTCGCCACCCAGTGGAGCAGCGGCGAGAACTTGATTCCGAGCGCCGACGGATTGTTGGGCGTGGTCAGCGTGAACGACTGGTCCGAGCCGGCGCTGTCCCATTCGAGCGGTAGGACCGGCGCGCCACTCGCACCTGTCACCTGCACCAGGCCCGCAGCTCCTCCGAGGCCGGGGAGCGAGCCCGCCGGCGCCGGCGCCAGCGTCAGCGCACTCCCGAGCGACGCTGTGATCACGTCGAGACTGCCGACGTTGAGCGTGATGCCCGAGCTCGTGCCCGGGATCGTCACCGGACCGTCTGAACCCATGGGCGCGGTGAACGAATTCGCCGTCGAGGTGGCGCTGAACGGCACCGCGTCGGGACAGCTCGGGCAGCCGTCGAAGTTGAAGGTCATCGTGCCGGCGAGCGAATAGGAGACCGTCGAGCCGTTCGGTGTCGGCGTGTACTTGACGTGGACCGGGAGCGGCCCGTTCGGCGTGTTCAGGTCTGACGGGTCGTATGTCAGCGCGAGATCGGTCGCGAACTTCACATGTGCCGTAAGCGTCCCGTTGAAGGCGACCGCTCCGTGGAACAGACAGCCGATGAAGCTCAACAGACACGGCGGATTCCCGACCCCGGTGTCCTCGCTGATCGGAATGCTCGTTGTGAATCCGAGATTCGCGTGCTTCGTGATCGTTACGGGGCCACTCGCGTGTGCGGGCGGGGGCCCGACTGCCCAGGATCGACGCGACAGCCACCAGGGCGGCAATCGAGAACACCCTGCGTAGGAGGCTTCTTTTCATCTCACCCTCCGTCCCGCCGCAGTTGTCCGCGGATGTCACGGGAGTCGAGCGAGCGCAGCGTGCCGCCCGCCGCCTGCCTCTCGAGCACCGTGACTTCCGCCGCGCGTTACGTGCCGAGCCTCAAGAGAGTCGGCTTCGGGTTGCCTGCCCTTCTGCCGCAGCTCGCGGGGTATGAGGGGGCTTCGACGCTACTCCTACTTGCGGTGCGGCTCAATTCCTCGTTCGAGGGAAGGCGAAGCCAATGCCCGCAGGGGCCTGGCTACTGGCCCGGGTCGTCCTGGCGCATCTCGTCGAGGGCCGCGCGGCCTTCCTCGTGCACGCGCTGCCGGCGCTCCTCCGGCGACTCCGGCTCTTCCTCCGCGACCGGCTCGGTCGGCTCGGCCGTTCGCGACTCGGCGAGCTTCTCCCGTAGCTCGTCGGCGCGCGTATCTGCGTCCGGCTCCGCCGGTGCGGGCTCCGGCGCGACCTCGGGGCGCCGCCGCAGCAGCCGGTAGGCGGCGATCCCGGCGGCCGTTCCGCCGATCCACGCGGTGAGGCGCCTCACGGCGCCGATGCTACAGTGACGCCGCTTCCTGCCCCGTCATCGCGCCGTTCTGTCCCGAGCGGCGCCGGCAGTCGGGGCCGACATCGAGACCATGGGAAGGGAGGACCTCGGGACGTGACGACTTACGAAATTCTGCTGATGCTGGACCCGGAGCAGGCGGAGGCCCGCCAGGACGACATCGTCGCCCGCACGCGCGAGCTCGTCGAGAAGGCGGGCGGCTCGTGGCGCAGCCACGACGCGTGGGGCCGACGCCGTCTCGCCTATCCGATCGCGCACAAGGAGGAGGGCGTCTACCACCTCGTCGTCTTCGAGGCGGACGCAGCGACGCTCGACGAGATCTCCCGCGTCCTCAAGATCGACGACGCCGTGCTGAGGCACATGGCCACGCGCCACATCGCCGGGTCGCGCACGAGCGCCCCGCGTGACGATGCCGCGGCCGTGCCGGTCGCAGCCGAGACGACGCCGGCCGAAGCGACCCCGGCCGAAGCGACCCCGGCCGAAGCGACCCCGGCCGAAACGACCGTTTCGGCCGACGCCAAGCCCGAGTACGCTGACGCAGAGGAGCAACCCAGCGAGGATTCCGGCGAGGAAGAGGAGTAAGACATGGCGAATATCAACCGCGTCGTTCTCGTAGGCAACCTGACGAAGGATCCCGAGTTACGGCATACCCCCGGCGGAACGCCGGTTTGCAGCCTGCGGGTGGCGGTGAACAGTCGCCGCCGCGACGAGTCGGGCACCTGGGTCGACAAGCCGAACTACTTCGACGTCTCGGTCTTCGGCAACCAGGCCGAGAGTTGCACGCAGTACCTCTCGAAGGGCCGCCCGGTCGGCATCGACGGCCGGCTCGACTGGCGCGAGTGGGATGCGACCGACGGCTCGGGTAAGCGGCAGGCCGTGCAGATCATCGCCGAGAGCGTCCAGTTCCTCGGCAGCCGCGGCGACGGAGACTCCGCCGGCGGCGGCAACCAGTTCGTGCCCGCCGGAGCAGGGCAACAGGAGAGCGCCGACTTCCCGGCGGCGGCCGACGACGACATCCCGTTCTAGGAGAGGCAATGGCAAGAGAGAAGACTCAGCAACAGCGCGGACGGCGCCCCGGCGGCCCGGCCGGACAGATCAAGCGCCGCAACTGCTTCTTCTGCAAGGAGCACATCGCGGAGATCGACTACAAGAACGTCAACCAGCTGCGCCGCTACGTCTCCGAGAAGGGGAAGATCCGCAGCCGCCGCATCACCGGCGCGTGCCGCCGGCACCAGGTGCAGATCGCGACCGCGGTCAAGCGGGCCCGCGAGATGGCGCTCTTGCCGTACGTCGCGGAAGGCGCCGAGGAGCGCGGCGGCGGCCGGCGCGACCGCGGAGATCGGGGCGACCGCGGCGATCGTGGGGATCGCTGACGTGGAGGTCATCCTCCTCTCGGACGTCGAGCACGTCGGCCTTCGCGGCGAAGTCGTCTCGGTCGCGCGCGGCTACGCGCGCAACTACCTCCTCCCCCGGCAGCTCGCCGAGGAGGCGACAGCGGCGCGCGTGTCGGAGCTGCAGAAGCGCGACACGCTGCGCGCCCGCCACGAGGCCAAGACCGCCGACCAGGCCCGCGAGATCGCCGACGCCCTGTCGAACGCGGTGCTGCAGTTCGAGGTCAAGGCCGGTCCGACCGGGTCGCTGTTCGGCTCGGTGACGCCGACCGACATCGCCGACGAGATCTGGAACACGAAGAAGATCCGCGTCGACCGGCGCAAGATCGAGACCGACCCGATCAAGCGCATCGGCCGCTACGAGATCCCGATCGGGCTCTTCGAGGACGTCCGCGTCGAGGTGAAGACCGAGGTCATCCCCGAGGGCGGCGAGCTGCCGTCCGACGAGGAGCTCGCTGAGCTGGAGGCGGCCGAGCGCGCCGAGCAGCAGGAGGAGGAGGCGGCTGCCGAGCCGTCGCTCGAGCTCGAGGAGGTCCTCGCGGAGGTGGACGCCGCCGAGGCGGCCGACGCCGAAGCGGCGGAGGCCGAATCCGCAGAGGCCGACGAAACCGCAGAGACCGAAGCCGCGGAGACCGCAGAGACCGACGCCGCGGAGGCCGAGCCGGAGCCCGAGTGGCGGGCCGACGCCGACGCGGCGCTCGCGGACGAGTAGCGCCGGCCGCTCACCCTCGGCACCTGCCCTCTACGGCTACGTTCCGGACCTCGAGCGTCGCGGGCCGTGTGAGCGCCTCTTCACACTCACTGTCCACGACCTGTGGATCTCTGCAGGAAGTTCCCGCTCAGAGCAGCCGTTTCGTACACAGGTGCGCCGTCCGGCGCGCCTGTAATGCTGATCGTTTCTCCTGCAAATGGCCAAAAACGACCTGTTCACAAAGGACATTCCCACAGGGGTAGGCGACCCTGGAAACCCGGCGGGCGGCGTGCTGGAATCGGCACGCATGTCGCTCGCCCCCGTTCCGACGCCTGCCTCCGTCCCGGGCGCAGTCCCGCCGCAGAATCTCGAAGCCGAGGAGTCGGTCCTCGGCGCGATGATGATCTCGCCGAATGCGATCGCGGCGGTCACCGAGATCCTCGACGCGAGCGACTTCTACCGCGAGTCCCACGCAAAGATCTACCGCGCGGCACTCCAGCTCTACGGCAAGAACGAGCCCGTCGACGCGATCACGCTCACGAACGAGCTCGAGCAGCGCGGCGAGCTCGACGACGTCGGCGGGCGCGTCCGCCTCCACGAGCTCGCACGTCTCGTACCGGCGACGGCCAACGCCCGCCACTACGCGGAGATCGTCCGCGAGAACGCGACGCTGCGCGGACTCATCCTCGCGGGCGGCGAGATCGCGCAGCTCGGCTGGAACCGCGAGGGCGAGCCCGAGGAGCTCGTCGGGCGCGCCGAGCAGCTCGTGTTCGAGCTGGGGGAGCGCCGCGCCGAGGGCGAGCTCGTCCTCTTCAAGGACACGCTCGTCGAGACGTTCCAGCGGATCAGCCACCTCTACGAATCCGGCGCGGACGTAACGGGGCTCGCCAGCGGCTTCAAGGACCTCGACGGGATCACCGCCGGCTTCCAGCCCGCGAACCTCATCATCATCGCCGCCCGCCCGTCGATGGGAAAGAGCGCCTTCGCCCTCGAGATCGCGAACCACGTCGCAGTCGACCAGCAGACCGCGTGTGCCTTCTTCAGCCTCGAGATGTCGCGGCAGGAAGTCGCGCAGAGGCTGATCTGCTCGCGCGGCAAGGTGGACGCCCACCGCATCCGCACCGGCAAGCTCTCGAAGGACGACTGGCCGCGCCTCGCGCAGGCCTGCGGCCAGCTCGAGTCGGCCCCGCTCTACGTCGACGACACGCCGGCCCTCAGCATGCTCGAGCTGCGCGCCCGCGCCCAGACCCTGAAGCGGCGCGAGCCGAACCTCGGCCTTGTCGTCGTCGACTACCTCCAGCTGATGACGACCGGTCGAAGCGAGGAAAGCCGCCTGCAGGAGGTGTCCTCGATCTCCCGTGGGCTGAAGGAGATCGCAAAGGACCTCGACCTGCCGGTGATCGCGCTCTCCCAGCTCAACCGCTCGCCCGAGCAGCGACACGACAAGCGCCCGATGCTCTCCGACCTGCGCGAGTCGGGCTCGATCGAGCAGGACGCCGACCTCGTGATGTTCCTCTACCGCGAGGAGTACTACGACCGCGACGACGCCGACGACTCGAAGAAGGGCATCGCCGAGGTCATCGTCGGGAAGCACCGCAACGGCCCGACCGGGAACTTCAACGTCGCGTTCATCAGCAAGTACGCGAAGTTCGCGAACCTCGCCCAATGATCGTCAGCTGCCTGAACTGCCGACGCGAGTTCGAGACCGAGCAGGTCGTCCTCCTCGGCCAGACGTTTCCGGCCGAGCGCTACTGCGAGCTGTGCCGCGCCACCGAAGAGGTCGTCGACGAGCAGCGCCGGGCCGACACGCGCTGGGCCCGGGTGCAAGTTCCCTCCGCCTATGACGACTGCACGTTCGAGAACTTCGAGCCTGTGCCCGATACACGCAACGCGCTCGCGGTCTGCAAGCAGTGGACGAAGGAGTTCAGGGCCGGCACCGACCTGCGCCAGGGCCTCCTCCTGAGGGGTAGTCCGGGCGCGGGCAAGACACACCTTGCGGTGGCGACCCTGCGCGAGGTCATCTGGAGCGACCGCGAGCCGCGGCCCACCGCGCTCTTCCTCAACGTCCCCGCCTGGCTCAACGCGCTGCGCGAGAGCTACGGCGACGGCGAGCCGCCGCCGAACCCGACCGGGTACGAGCTCGTCGTGCTCGACGACCTCGGCGCCGAGGACTGGTCGAGCTGGGCACGCGACCGCATCTACAACCTCGTCAACCAGCGCGAGCAGCAGCGGCGGCTCGTGATCGTGACGACGAACCACGAGTGGCGGGAGCTGGCCGGCCGGGTCGGCGGCCCCACGGCGAGCCGTCTTCGCCGGCTGGCGCGGGAAGTCCACGTGGACGCCCGCGACGATTACAGAGAGCGCGAAGCGGCATAGCTCACGAAGCTTCGCCTCGCTCGCTGGGATATATCCCAGCGAGCGGGTGCGTCGCACCCGCGAGCTATCGTCCCGGCCGTGCCTGCGACCGTCATCGTCGGCGCGCAGTGGGGCGACGAAGGGAAGGGCAAGATCGTCGACCTGCTCGCCCGGCACTCGGACGTCGTCTGCCGTTACCAGGGCGGCCCGAACGCCGGCCACACGATCGTGGTGGGCAACGAGACGTACAAGATCCGCGCACTCCCGAGCGGGATCGTCCGCGGCAAGCCGTGCGTGATCGGCAACGGCTGCGTCGTCGACCCCGAGGTGCTCATCGCCGAACTGGACGAATTCGAGCGGCGCGGCCACGCGACGGACGAGGTCTACGTCTCCGGCAACGCCCACCTGATCATGCCGTGGCACCTCGCGATCGACCAGGCGAGCGAGCACCGCCTCGGCAGACTCGCGATCGGCACGACGAGACGCGGCATCGGCCCCTGCTATGCCGACAAGGCGATGCGGCTCGGCATCCGCGTGCAGGACATCCTCGACCCCAAGATCCTCCGCGAGAAGATCGAGGTCGCACTCGCCGAGAAGAACCTCTGGCTCGAGCGCGTCTACGAGGCGACGCCGTTCGATCTCGAGACGGTCGCGGCGCAGTACGAGGGCTACGCGCAACGGCTGCGCCCCCTTGTCTCCGACACGTCCCTCTACGTCGACACCGCTCTACGCGAGCAGAAGGAGGTGCTCTTCGAGGGAGCCCAGGCGACGCTGCTCGACCTCGATCACGGCACCTATCCCTTCGTCACGTCCTCGAACCCGGTGGCGGCCAGCGCGGCGACGGGCGTCGGGATCGGGCCGCAGCGGATCGACCGCGTCCTAGGGGTCTCGAAGGCGTACGTGACCCGCGTCGGCGAGGGCCCGTTCCCGTCGGAGATCGAAGGCGACGAGCAGGCGCGGATGCGCGAACTCGGCGGCGAGTACGGGACCGTGACCGGCCGGGAGCGCCGCTGCGGCTGGCTCGACCTCGTCGCGCTCCGCTACGCCGTACGCGTGAATGGGATCGACCAGCTCGCGCTCACGAAGCTCGACGTCCTCTCCCATTTCGCGGAGCTTCCGGTGTGCGTCCGCTACCGCACCCGGGACGGGCACGAGACGCGGGACTTCCCGGCGCACCAGAGCGACTTTCACGCGGCGGCGCCGATCTACGAGGTGCTCGAAGGCTGGAACGAGCCGCTGGACGGCTGCTCGTCGGTCGCGGAGTTGCCCGACGCGGCGCGCGCCTACGTCGAGTTCGTGGAGCGCGAGCTAGACGTCGAGGTGACGCTCGTCGGCACGGGAGCCGAGCGCTCCTCGGTGCTCACCCGGGCGTGACCGCAGCGGCGAACGCTCGCGCTTTCAACTCGAACGCCCCTTCCGGACTGCCGAGCTGGCGATAGACCTCGGCACGCGCGCGCGCCCGCCGGTCCGCGTCGAGTGACGCAACCCACTGGCCGGCAGGGCCGACGCCCTTGTCCATGGCCTGCCAGAACTCCTCGAAGTCGCGGTAGCCGGCGGTCACGTCGAGCTCGGCGGATTCGACCTCCCCCAGCGGAGCGAGCAAACCGTGGACCTCGCGCGGTGTCCGGTATCGGCGCGGCTCCGTGACAGCCGTCGTACCCATTGCCGCAGCCGTCCGGTCGATGGCCGCGAACATGTCGACCTCCGCGACGCCCCACATGCAGACCGCGACGCGACGCGCAACGCGGGCCATCTCGGCGATCGCGGCAGGCGCGTCGGTCATGAACGCGACCACGAGCTGCGCGAGCGCCATGTCGAACACGTCGCCTCCCCACGGAAGCGACTCGGCCGGGGCCTCCTCGACCTCCAGGTTCGGGAAACGCGTCCGCAGCACGTCGACGAACTCGGGCGACGGGTCGGCCGCCGCAACCGATGCACCACGAGAGAGGAGCTCTGCGGTCAGTGCGCCCGTGCCGGCGCCGACGTCGAGGACACGCATGCCCGAACGGACGTCGGCGAAGTCCGCAAACAGTGTCGCGAGGACGGTCGAGTACCGACCCATGAAGTCGTCGTAGGCGTCGCCGTCGACGCGAAACTGCGAGTTCACGGCGCGAGCGTATCGAGGTCGGCCCGGCCTAACGGCGCCGTCCTCTCACATAGGATCGCGCGGTGCGAGTGCTCGTCGTCGGTGCGGGAGGTCGCGAGCACGCGCTCGCCTGGTCGCTGTCGCGCAGCGGCACCCTCGACGAACTGCATGCCGCACCCGGCAACCCCGGAATCGCCGCGCTCGCTCACTGCCATCCCGTGCGCGCCGACGACCACGCCGCGCTCGCCTCTCTGTGCCGCGAGCTCCGGATCGACCTCGTCGTCGTCGGCCCCGAGGCGCCGCTCGTGGCGGGCCTCGCCGACGAGCTCCGCCAGCGCGGAATCGCCGTCTTCGGCCCGAGCGCCGCAGCCGCCAGAATCGAGGGCTCGAAGTCGTTCGCGAAGGACGTGATGGACGCCGCCGGCGTCCCGACCGCCCGGACCCTCCCGGTCCCGCAGCCGCCGTGCGTCGTCAAGCTCGACGGGCTTGCGGCCGGCAAGGGCGTGTGGGTCTGCCGCAGCGCGGAGGAGCTCGACTCGGCGCTCGAGGTCGTGGAGGCGTTCGAGCAGCCGTTCCACGTCGAGGAGCTGCTCGAGGGGCCGGAGCTGTCCCTCTTCGCCGTGGCCGCAGGCGAGGAGGCAGTGGCCTTCCCGCCGGCCCGCGACTACAAGCGGATCGGCGACGGCGACACCGGCCCGAACACCGGCGGGATGGGGTCTTTCTCACCGCTGCCCGATGTCGCGGACGACGACGCTGCGGAGATCCTCGAGACGGTCCACCTTCCGGTGCTCCGCGAGC
Source organism: uncultured Actinomycetes bacterium (assembly GCA_963725965.1). GTDB lineage: Bacteria > Actinomycetota > Thermoleophilia > Gaiellales > Gaiellaceae > Palsa-739. The sequence goes on from CAVSAK010000004.1 coordinate 37,534, forward strand.
TCGCGCAGCGCGGCGCGCCGTTCCAGGGCCTCCTCTACGCGGGGCTGATGCGGACGGACGACGGCCTCCGCATGATCGAGTTCAACTGCCGCTTCGGCGACCCCGAGACGCAGTCGCTCCTGCCTCGACTCGAGAGTGACCTTCTGCCTCTCCTCGCCGGCGACCTCTCGCAGGCGCCGGAGCTTGCGGATCTGGCCGCCGTGACGGTCGTGCTGGTAGGAGGCGGGTATCCGGCGCGCAGCGACCAGGGCAGTCCGATCGAGGGCGTCGAGGAGGCGGGAGCGGACGGCGCGCTCGTCTTCCACGCCGGGACGGCGCTGCACGACGGGAGTCTCGTCACGAACGGCGGCCGCATCCTCGACGTGGTGGGCACGGGCGCCACGGTCGAGGAGGCTCGACGCGCAGCGTACGACGCGGCCGCGCGCATAGATTTCGCCGGCATGCACTACCGGACGGACATCGCCCGTGCCTGACGGGCCCAAGATCGGGATCCTGGTCGGCTCGGAGTCCGACCGCGAGCGGATGCAGGGCGCCACGGCACTGCTTGACGAGGCCGGCGTCGGCTACGAGTTCGAGGTGCGGTCCGCTCACCGCAATCCTGATGCCGTCGCGGAGTACTCGCGGAGCGCCCGCGACCGCGGGCTGCGCGTCCTCATCTGTGGCGCGGGTCTCTCGGCGGCGCTGCCGGGTGCGGTCGCCGCCCAGACGGACCTGCCCGTGATCGGCGTCCCGCTTCGGTCGAGCCTCAGCGTCCTCGACGGCCTCGACGCGCTGCTCGCGATCGCGCAGATGCCGCCTGGGGTGCCCGTTGCGACGGTCGGCGTCGACAATGCGCGGAACGCCGCTGCGCTCGCGCTCCGGATCCTCAACGCCTAGCCCGGCCCTGGCGCGTGGTCAGGCGGTCGGGCGAGAGGACACTCGCCCGGGCGAGCATGTAGAACCCGGCGAGTGAGGAGGCTCCTGCAGTTCGTGGCGCTCGCCGCCTCGCTGGCGCTCGTCTTCGGCGTTACCCTCCATCCAGCCGGCGGGCCGAACCATGTCGAGCTTGCACCTTGGACGACGCACAACGCCGTCAACGTCGTCGGCAATGTTGCTCTCTTCGCCCTGCCTTCCGCCGTGCTCTGGTCCTTCGGCTGGTCCCTTCGCCGAACCGTCGTGGCCGGATTCGTCCTCTCGCTCGGAATCGAACTACTGCAGCTCGCCATTCCCGGTCGGACTACCGCGACCGCCGACGTGCTCTGCAACACCTTCGGTGCGGCCGCCGGCTGGCTGCTGGCCCGTGAGCGTTGGGGCTAGGGCAGGGTCATTACGGAACACTGGCCCAGCCCAAGGTGCTTAGGCCCGGGCGCTTGCCAGACTTCGAAGGAAGTCCGTGAAAGCCACGCCGTGCAGGATCAGTTCGTCCCGGTTGAAGGGAGCTCCGGCGGACGGGCGTTCTAGACTGGGGCTCGTGATCGCCCGCTACTCGCGCCCGGCCATGGCCAGGATCTGGTCGGACGAGGGGAAGCTCGCCACGTGGCTCGACGTCGAGCTCGCCGCGACGGCAGCCTGGGCCGAGCTGGGAGTCGTGCCCGCAGACGCGGCGACGCGCATCGCCGAGGCGACCCCTCCGAGCGCGGCGCGAGTGGCCGAGCTCGAGGCGACGCTCCACCATGACACCGCCGCCTTCGTCGACGCCGTGGCCGAGCAGCTGGGCAAGGACGGCCGCTGGTTCCACTACGGCCTCACCTCGTCCGACGTCGTCGACACCGCGCTCTCGCTGCAGATACGGGAGGCCGGCGCGCTCATCCTCGCCGGTCTCGACCACGCGTTCGCCGTCGTCCGAGCACGAGCCGAGGAGCATCGCGAGACGCTGCAGATCGGCCGCACGCACGGCGTCCATGCCGAGCCGACGACCTTCGGGCTGAAGCTCGTCGGCTGGGCCTTCGAGCTGGCACGCGGCCGCGAACGGGTGGCGCGGGCGCTCGAGGGGATGCGGGTCGGCAAGCTCTCGGGCGCCGTCGGCACCTACGCCGCGACCGATCCCGAGCTCGAGCGGCTCGCGTGCGAGCGGCTCGGCCTCGAGCCGGCGCCGTCCTCGACGCAGATCCTCCAGCGAGACCGCCACGCCGAGCTCCTGACGGCGCTCGCAGTCGTGGCCTCGTCCCTCGACGCCTTCGCGCTCGAGATCCGGCACCTGGCGCGCACCGAGGTCGGCGAGGTACAGGAGCCGTTCGGCCGCGGCCAGAAGGGCTCGTCGGCGATGCCGCACAAGCGCAACCCCGTGGTCGCGGAGCGCATCTGCGGGCTGGCCCGCGTCGTCCGGGCGCAGGCCCTGATCGGTCTCGAGAACGTCGCCCTCTGGCACGAGCGCGACATCTCCCATTCGTCGGCCGAGCGCGTCGCCATCCCCGACGCCTTCCTCGCGCTCGACTACATGCTCGAGCGCTTCGCCTGGCTCGTCGAGGGACTCGTCGTGCGGCCCGAGCGGATGCGCCGCAACCTCGAGGCGAGCCACTTCCTCTTCTTCAGCCAGCGCGTCCTCAACGCGCTCGTCGAGTCGGGCCTCGCCCGGGACGACGCCTACCGCCTCGTCCAGCGCGCCGCGATGCGCGCCTGGGAGGAGGAGCTCGACTTCCGCGAGCTCTGCCGCGCCGACGACGAGATCGCGACGCGCGTCGACCTCGACGCAACCTTCGACCTCGGCGCGTACACGCGCCACATCGACACCGTGTTCGCCCGTCTCGAAGCACTCAAGGAGGAGCCGCTACATGCCTGAGACCCACATCGCGTCCGGGAAGGTGCGCGAGATCTACTCGATCGACGACGAACGCCTGCTGCTCGTCGCGTCCGATCGGATCTCGACGTTCGACGTCGTCCTGCCGACCGAGATCCCCGACAAGGGCCGCGTGCTGACCGGCCTCTCCGGCTACTGGTTCACGCTCCTCGGACCGATCGTGCCGAACCACATGCTCGCGATCCGCGACGACGGCCGCTCGATGGAGTGCCGCCGGCTCCGGATGCTGCCGATCGAGTGCGTCGTCCGCGGCTATCTCGCGGGCTCGGGCTGGAAGGATTACCAGGCGAGTGGCGAGGTCTGCGGGCACCGGTTGCCGGAGGGCCTCCGCGAGTCGGACAAGCTCCCGGAGCCGATCTTCACGCCCGCCACCAAGGCTGACGAGGGACACGACGAGAACATCACGCGCGAGCAGGCGGCGGAGCTGATCGGCGAGGAACGGTTTCGCGAGGTCGAGGCGTTCTCGCTGCGGCTTTACACAATTGCGGCCGAGCACGCGTGGGCAGCCGGAATCATCATCGCCGACACGAAGTTCGAGTTCGGGCTCGACGATCGGGGCAACATCGTCCTCGGCGACGAGGCATTGACGCCCGACTCGTCGCGCTTCTGGCCCGGCGAGTCGTACGAGCCCGGCCGGGCGCAGGACAGCTTCGACAAGCAGTACGTCCGCGACTACGCGGAGCTCGTCGGCTGGCCCAAGACGTACCCGGGCCCCGACTTGCCGGAGGAGGTCGTCCAGGAGACGCGCGCGAAGTACGTCGAGGCATTCGAGCGCCTGACGACGATCCCGTTCCAGGCCTATCTCGACGACCCACGGGTGGTGCTCGGGTGAAGGCCACTGTCCTCGTCAGGCCGAAGCCCGGCATCCTCGATCCGCAAGGTGAGGCGGTCGGCTCCGCGCTCGGCCACCTCGGCTTCGACGTGCGCGACGCCCGTGTGGGCAAGGTGATCGATCTCGAGGTCGAGGCGACGGACGAGGCCAAGGCCAGGGCCGAGGTCGAGGAGATGTGCGAGCGTCTGCTCGCGAACCCGCTGATCGAGAGCTACGAGGTCGAGATCGTTGGCTAGCCCGCAGCCGAGGATCGGGGTCGTCACGTACCCCGGCTCGCAGGACGACCGCGACGCGCTCTGGGCACTCGCCGCCCTCGACGCGGAGGCGGTCGCGGTCTGGCACGAGGAGCGCGAGCTCCCCGACCTCGACGCGGTCGTGATCCCGGGCGGTTTCTCCTACGGCGACTACCTCCGCTGCGGCGCGATCGCCCGCTTCTCGCCGGCGACCTCCGCGGTCTGTGAGTTCGCGGAGGCCGGAGGATTCGTGTTCGGGATCTGCAACGGCTTCCAGGTGCTCTGCGAGGCCGGGCTGCTCCCCGGCGCGCTCCTGCGCAACGAGTCCCTCCGCTTCGTCTGCCGCGACGTGCCTCTGACGGTCGAGCGGGACGACTTGCCCTTCACCACGCGCTGCACCGCAGGACAGCGGCTGGTGCTGCCGGTGAAGCACGGCGACGGCCGGTACCTGCCGCCGCCGGAGCTCGATCCCGCTCAGGTCGTGCTCCGTTATCTCGACAACCCGAACGGATCCGTCGAGGGCATTGCCGGCGTCTGCAACGAGGCGGGCAATGTCATGGGACTCATGCCCCATCCCGAGCACGCGGTCGATCCGCTGCTGGGCTCCGACGACGGCGCGCTGCTGCTCGCCTCGCTCGTGGACGCCGCGCGCGAGCGGGTGCTCGCGGCCTACTAGTCGCTCATCCCGAGCGCCTCCCCGAGCGCGGGATGTTTTGCGAGGGCGGCTTTCAACCGTCCGATGTCTCGCTCTCGGAGGGTCACCGGGCCGCGGGTGCCGCCGCCCGGGCCGGAATAGGAGAAGCGGACGAGCCTCTCCCCCTTCGCGGTCTCGAGTAGCTGGACCTTCGACGCGAACCGCTTCGTCCCGGCCTGCTGCGGGACGGTCAGCTCCTCCACGAGATCCGCAGGTCCCCACGGTGTCGCCGCCCTCGTCGCCATGCCGAGGACGCTAGAGGGAAAGCCGTGCCGGATTGGTGCCGGCTTCCCGGCTATTCGCTGACAGCCGCGCTAGCCGAGCTTCATCTTGCAGGGATCGAGATAGACGTCGTCCAGCTGCCAGCTGCCCAGCGTCGCCTGCGAGGTGAGCACGACCTGCGCCGACATCGTCGCGAGCGGCAATGCAAGCGTCGAGAGCACGCGTTGTGTGGGCTGCCAGCTCGAATAGCCGCTCGGCGAGAGAGTGCCGACGTTGAGCAGTCCGGTCACGTTGCCCAGCAGCCCGTGGAACACGACCTGCACGCGGAGCGAGCCGTTCGCGCCGGCGCTGTGGGCGAACAGCCGGATCCAGGGATCGAGGAGGCTCACCGGCAAGGACGAGCTGGCCGCCGTCGCGCCCGGACCGAGCTGGACCGCGTGCGTGCCGGGGCCTGACACATGCCACGGCTCGTTCGCAGAGACGATCGAGGCGTTGCCGCCCAACGTCCACGCCGTTTTCCCGCTCTCGAAGCCGAGATTCGGGAAGGCGCAGTACGAGGCGGAGTCTCCCCAGAGCATGAACGGCTTCGAGGTCGTTCCGCAGGAGGGAAGGAGCAGGCCGTCCGTGCGAGAGGCCGAGGCGGCCGGAACTACGAGCCCGGCCGAGACGATGACCGTTGCCAGGAATAGCCACAGACCCCGTTTGACCCACATGTTCGGACCTCCGCCATATCCGCAGGAACCAGTGCGCTCATCGTGTACCGGCCCCACGCGGCCGACAATCACTCGGCCGGGGGTCGTCGTTCACTCGAACGAGGGTTCTTGCTCCGGCCCTCAAGCGGCCCCCGTGGGTGTGCCGATCATGGTCCAGTGACCGAAGCGATCAGGGCGGGCGCCGCCGCTCGTACAACCGAGGACGCCGTTCTCCAGCTCCAGCGAGAGAGCGAGTCGCAGCATCTTGCGCGGAGCGACGTGACGGGCCCGCTCGCCGCCGGGTTCGTCGCCGTCGCGCTCCTCGGCGCGCTGCTGCTGCCCTCGCACCGGCCGCTCTCGCTCATCGCGCTCGCCAGTGCGCTCATCGCCTATGCACTCGCGTCGCGCGTCGAGGTCGAGTTCCCGAGCTTCGCCGCGATTCCAACCGAAGCGATCTTCGTCGTGATGTGGTTCGTGCTCCCGCTGCCGACGCTGCCGCTCGTGGCGTGCGCAGCGATGGTGCTCGGCGCCCTTCCCGACGTCCTGCGCCGTCGCGTCCCGCCCGATCGGCTCGCCCTCTCCGTCGCGTCCTGCTGGCCGACGGTCGGAGCCGCCCTCGTGCTGTACCTCGCCGGAACCGGCGCGCCGCGCTGGCATGACGTGCCGATCTACGCCGCCGCGCTCGCCGCCCAGTTCCTCGTCGACTTCGCCGTGACGTTCGCGGTCGCCCGCGCCTTCGTCCGCGTCTCTGCGCGCGCCCACCTCAGGAGCGTCATGCTCGCGTACGGGTTCGACGTCATGCTCGCGCCGCTCGGACTTCTCGCCGCGTTTCCGGCCTACCGGCACCCGGCCGCCCTACTGCTTCTCCTGCCGATGGTGCTGATCGTCGACTGGGTGGGACGCGAGCGCGAGCAGAAGAACGACAAGGTGCTCGAGCTGAAGAACGCCTACCAGGGGACGTCGTACCTGCTCGGTGACATGATCGAGGCCGACGACGCCTACACCGGCTCGCACAGCCGCGACGTCGTCGAGCTGGTCCTCGCCGTCGCCGGGCAGATGGGGCTCGACGACCATGCTCAGCGGATGGCCGAGTTCTCGGCGCTCCTGCACGACGTCGGCAAGGTCAGGATCCCGCCGGAGATCATCAACAAGCCCGGGCCGCTCGACGAGGATGAGCGGGCCCTGATCAACAAGCACACGATCCTGGGCCAGGAGATGCTCGAGCGCGCCGGAGGCCTGCTGGGCGAGGTCGGGCCTCTCGTCCGGTCGTGCCACGAGCACTGGGACGGAAACGGCTATCCCGACGGGCTGGCCGGCGAGGAGATCCCGCTCGTGGCGCGGATCGTGTGTGCGTGCGACGCGTGGAGCGCGATGACGACCGACCGCTCGTACCGTCGCGCACTCTCACACGAGGACGCGGCGGCCGAGCTGAGGACTTGCGCCGGGACGCAGTTCGACCCGCGCGTCGTCGACGCGCTCCTCGTGGTTCTCTCCTTCTAGGAAACCAACAGACCGAACACGAACCCGGCCGCGATCGAGACCGCCGGGCCGAGCACCCAGCCCTGGAGGATCGCAAAGAGTGTCCCCAGGTGGACAGTCTCGCGTCCGCGGGCAAAGCCCGCACCCGCCATCGCGCCGACGAGAGCCTGGTTCATCGAGGTGAAGAAGCCGAAGGCGACGGCGACGAGGACGACGCCGGCCTGGACGAGCTGCGCCGCGGTCGCCATGGCTCGGTCCACCTCGACGATCTCGAAGGCCACCCGGCGCAGAAGCGGCTTCCCCCAGGTGAGGACGCCGACCGCGATCGCGGCGCCGCCGAGGGCTCCGGCCTCGAGCGGGCTGAACGTGCCGGTGCCGACGAGCGCGCCGCTCGCGTTCGAGACGTCGTTCGCGCCCATCGCGAACGCTGCGATCGCGCCCATCGCGACGAGAACCGTCCCGATCCGACCTCCCAGCCGAAGGCGGTCGAGGCCGAGCGTCAGGAGCAGCCCGAGGAAGATCGCCGCGATCGGCGCGGCTGCCCAGATCACCACGAGGTGCCCGATCGAGCTCCAGTCGACCCCGGTGCTGGTCGCGAGCGCCACACCGACGACCGAGAAGACGAGGATCTGGATCGTCGAGGTCGGCATCCGGAAACGGTTGAAGAACGTCGTGACCGCGAATGCAACACCGATGACGACGACCTGCTGCTCGACCGAGAGCGGGTGGTCGGTGAGGCCCGTGCCGACCCGCTGCTCGACCGCATGACTCGCGAACGTCGCGCCGAGGAACGCGAGCGGGGCCATGAGGAGAAGGGCCTGCCAGGCGCCGATCGCCCGCAGCGCGTGCGGCATCCCCATCACGGCGCCCGTGTAGTGCGCGCCGATGCTCCACGCGAAGCCGATCGCGAGGACGATGAGGAGCGCCGTCACCTGGCGCGAGGCTACCTCCCTTGTCGGCCCGGCCTCGGAGCCTGTACGGTCCTCCAGGTATGGAGGGTCACGAGCGCGACCCTGGCTACGACGACTGGTTCGACGAGCCCGAGCCGCCGACCGAGACGCAGAGCGCCGTCGGCCGCGGCGTCTATGAAGACGCCGATGAGGTCTGGGTGCTCCCGGAGGACGATGACGCGGCCCCGCAGCGCCACCGCGAGATCGTCGTCGCCGGCCGGACGCTGACGACCACGCAGGTCGCGATCATCGCCATCTGCCTCCTTGCCGTCTTCTTCGCGATCCTCGCGGCGTTCGGCGTGTTCAACGGCAGCAAGCCCGCGACGCAGCCGGTGACGCCGCCGCCGAAGCCGCTCACGCAGACGACCCCGACCACGACGCAAACGACCACGACCTCCACGGTCCAGGGACCCGAGCAGACGCTCAAGCCGGGGGACACGGGCTCGCAGGTGAAGCTCCTTCAGCAGTCGCTCGCGACGCTCGGCTTCTCGTCGGGCAAGCCGGACGGCGTCTACGGACCTGCCACGCAGAACGCGGTCGAGCGGTTCCAGGTCTCGCAGGGGCTCCCGGAGGACGGCATCGTCGGGCCGCAGACGCTCACCGCGATCCAGAAACAGCTGTCGAAGCAGTAGGACGACCGCTTAGGCGGTCCGGTCGAGCTTTCGTTCCTGGGGGATGAGCAGCTCGAAGCGCGCACCGCTCGGGCGATGGTCGTAGAAGAGGTCTCCTCCATGCGCCTGCGCGTACGCACGGGCGATCGCCAGCCCGAGCCCGTGCCCCGAATCGCTGCCGCCGCGTGCGAAGCGGTCGAAGACCGTGCCCTCGAGCTCTTCCGGGACGCCGGGGCCTGCGTCCTCGACGGCGACGCGCAGATGGCGGTCACGCTGGCGGGCGACGATCCGGATCGGCGGCGCGCCATAGCGGACTGCATTCGCGACGAGGTTCGAGATCACGCGCTCGAGCACGAGCGGATCGACGACGGCGGCGAGATCGTCGGGAATGTCCAGCTCGACCGCGTCCGACGTGGACAGCGCGCCCTGGACGACGTCCGCCAGCGCTGCCTTCAGCACCACCGGCTGGGGCTCGACGGCGATTGCCCGCGCGTCGAGACGCGAGAGGTCGAGCAGCTCCTCGACCAGTCGCCGGAGACGCTCGCCCTGCTCGACGCCGACGCGGAGCAGCTCCTCCCGCAAGTCCTCGTTCAGATCCGGACCGCGATCTGCGAGCGTCTTGAGCACGCCGTAGACGGAGGTGGCGGGTGTCCGCAGCTCGTGCGAGGCGATCGCGACGAAGTTGAGCTTGAGCTGGTCGAGCTGGACCAGCTCCTCGTGCAGCTGCGCCCGCTCGATCGCGATCGCGACTCGCTCGGCGACGAGCTGGAGCAGCTCCACCTCGTCCCGCGTGAACTGCCGGGGCGTGAGCGTCCCGACGTGGAGGACGCCGAGCGAGACACCTCGGACGAGCAGCGGCAAGCCGACCATCGACCTGAGGTGCTTCTGGCGCAGGATCGGATTGAAGACCGGGTACTCGTCGACGTCGATCACCAGCGGCCGCGCCTCGAGGGCGACCCGGCCGGCGAAGCCCGCGCCGAGCGGGATCCGCACGCCGACCTCCTCCTCAATTCCGAGCGACGCGCGCGCGACGAGCTCGTTGGTCTCCACGTCGAGCAGCAGAACCGCGCAGGTGTCCGTGCGGAGAATGTCCCGGATCCTCGGCAGGAGCACGCGCAGCAGCTCGTTCACCTCGAGATGGGCCAGCGCCGCGTCGGTCACCGCCTGCACGTGCTCGATCCGCTCTCGAGCCGCACACTCGGCCTCGAAGAGGCGCGCATGCTCGATTGCGAGCGCGGCCCGGTCGGCCACGAGCTGGAGCAGCTTGACCTCGTCCTCCGAGAAGGCACGCGGAACGAGCGAGCCGACGTGGAAGACACCGCGCACCTCCCCCTCCACGACGAGCGGAACACCGAGCATCGACTTGATCCCCTTCTCCCGCAGGATCGGGTTGAGGACGTGCGCGTGGTCGACGTCGTCGAGGATCACCGGCCGCTTCTCGGCGGCGATCCGCCCGGCGAAGCCACCGCCGACCGGGACGCGGACGCCCTGCTCCACCTCCTCCTCGATCCCGAGCGCGGCGCGCGCGACGAGCTCGTTCGTCTCCTCGTCGAGCAGGAGGATCGCGCAGGTGTCGACCTCGAGGATCTCGCGAGTCCGTTCGAGCAGCGCGGCAAGCAGCTCGTCGAGACGCAGGTGGGCCAGGGCCGCGTCGGTGACCGACTGCAGCCGCCGGACATGCTCCGAGGTGGATCCCTCCGACCACACGCCCTAGCTATCCCGCAAACGCGGGAAAGCTACTCCTGGCTCGTGCTGCCCGAGTACCGGATGCCGACGACGGCCGCGGCGAGCGCGAGGCCGGCCGCGACCTCGGCCAGCCAGACTTCGCGATGTTGGATCGGATCGATGGTCGCGCGACGCGCGAGCGGCTCGAGGCAGAGCGCGGCAGCCGTGACGAGCGCGCCGACGATCGCGCGCCGCGTCCGCCACTGCTGCCCGAACCAGCCGAAGAGCGGCCCGGTCACGATCCCCCCGACGAGCACGGTGCGCTCGCTGACGACGAAGCCGCGGAGGCTCGCCACCGTGAGGTGGGCGTGCTCGACCGGGCTCAGCGCCATCAGCCCGTAGCCGACGAGCGCGACATAGGTGCAGGCGAGACCGAGGAGCGCGGCGCGCCGCGGCTCGCGCTGCGTGGCGCCCGCGACGAACGGGAGCACGAGCCACGGTGCGGAGAGCAGGCTGATGTCGCTCGACCAGCCCGCGGCCCAGGCATGACCCGAGCCGGTCAGGCTCCCGAGGTACTGGTCGCCCGCGCCGAACGCGGCGGAAAGCAGGAGTGCGAGCACGACCACCACGAGCGGCTACTTCCCGCTGCGGTCGATCAGCTCGATGCGGTAGCCGTCCGGATCCTGGACGAAGCAGATCAGCGAACCGCCCTCGCGGACGCGGTACGGCTCGCGCTCGGGCTCGATGCCCTGCTCCTTCAGCTCCGCGAGCGTCTGCTCGAGGTCGTCGGCTGCGACGGCGATGTGTCCGTAGCCGGTGCCAAGGTCGTAGGTACGGCCGTCGTGGTTGAACGTCAACTCGAGCACCGAGTCCTGGTCGCCGACGCCGAAGAAGTAGTTCGTCGCCTCGAGCTCGCCGTTTCGGACGATGTCCATGTCCCGCTCGAAGCGGAAGCCGAGTGCCTCGTAGAAGGCGCGGCTCTGCTGGGGATCCGTGATCCGAACCATCGTGTGGAGGAAGCGGCTCACGCCCGCATCGTAGGCCACGCAACGAGACGGCACCTACGGTGCGGCAGCGTCAGGCGGCTTCCCGCGCCTCGGCTCGACCGGCACGCAGTGAGTCCAGTCGAGCGGATCCCGTGGCGAGCGCGACGCCGACGAGAATGAGCGCTAGGGCGGCGAACGCCGTCAGCCCGAAGCTCTCGTCGAGGAAGATCGCGCCGTAGGCGAGCGCGATCGGCGGCACGAGGTAGGTCACGAGCGTCGCGTAGTTGGCGCCTGCCCGCTGGATGAGCTCGAAGAAGAGGAGGTAGGCGATCGCGGTGCCGACGAAGCCGAGGACGAGGATCGCAGCGATCGTCTCGCCGTGCCATATCCCCGCCGGCGCCTGGATCACCCCGGCCGGCAAAGCGGCGATCGTCGAGACGCCGGTCGACGCGAGGGCGACGACGAGCGGCGGGGTGCCGCGGAGATGGCGGCCGGCGATCAGCGTCCCGATCGCGTAACAAAGGGCCATGGCCACGACGGCCAGGGCTCCGAGCAGCTTCCCCTCCGGCTGCGCTCCGACGAGCAGCGCGACCCCGACGAAGCCGATGGCGAGGCCGACGAGGCGAATCCCTCCCACGCGCTCCTCCCGGAAGAACGCGAACGCGAGGAGTGCGTTGAAGATCGGCACCGCTCCCTGGATGATCGAGGCGAGCCCGGAGTCGATCCGCGTCTCGCCCCAGGAGAGGAGCCAGAACGGCACCGCCGTGTTCACGAGGCCGACGACCACGAGCCACCGCCACGCGCCGCGCAGCTCGGAGAGCGTCCGCCGAGGGCCGAGCTGCAGGAGCGCAATCGCGGCGAGCAGCAGGGTCGCCGAGGCGACGCGGCCGAGGATCAAGGTTGCCGGCTCGAGCTGCCGGTCGGCGATCTTGATCAGCATGAACGAGGCGCCCCAGATGAGCGCGAGCAGCACGAGGATGACGGCCGGCCGACGCATCTACCCAGTAAAACGGAACGCGTTCGGATGGTGTGAGATTCCGCCGCAGGGCCGGTTAGACTGAATCACCTGACGGAGCTGGCCGCCCATCAGACCCTCCACCGCGCCCTTGGTCTGACGGACCGGGAAGCGGACCGTATCCGGGAGCTGCTCGGCCGCGACCCGAACCATTTCGAGCTCGCGGTGTTCTCGCTCCTCTGGTCGGAGCACTGCGGCTACAAGCATTCGGCGCCGCTGCTGCGGCGGCTGCCGTCGGCGGGCGAGCGCGTGCTGCAGGGGCCGGGCGAGAACGCGGGCGTGCTCGACCTGGGCGACGGCACGGCGGTCGCGTTCAAGGTCGAATCGCACAACCACCCGTCGGCCGTCGAGCCGTTCCAGGGCGCAGCGACGGGGATCGGCGGGATCCTGCGCGACGTCATCGCGATGGGGGCGCGGCCGATCGCGCTCCTCGACGGGCTCTGGTTCGGCGAGCCCGGCTTCCAGTTCCAGCAGGCCGTGGCAGGCATCGGCCACTACGGCAACTGCGTCGGCGTGCCGACCGTCGGCGGCCAGACGGTCTTCGACCCCGCCTACTCCGCGAACTGCCTGGTCAACGCGATGTGCGTGGGACTGGTCGAGACCGGGCGGCTGCGCTCGGCGAAGGCGAGCGGGCCAGGACGGCTCGTCGTCCTCTACGGCGCGACTACCGGACGCGACGGCATCGGCGGCGCGTCGGTGCTCGCGAGCGCGGAGCTGAGCGAGGGCGACGCCGACAAGCGCCCCTCGGTTCAGGTCGGCGATCCGTTCACCGGCAAGAAGCTGATCGAGGTGTCCCTCGAGCTCGTCGAGTCGGGTCTCGTGGAGTCGTTGCAGGACTGCGGCGCGGCGGGTCTCGCCTCCGCACTGTCCGAGATGGCCGCGGGTGATGCCGGCATCGACGTCCACCTCGACCGCGTGCCTTTGCGCGAGGAGGGGATGGAGCCCTGGCAGATCATGATCTCGGAGTCGCAGGAGCGGATGGTCGCGGTCGTCCGGCCGGAGATGCTCGACGCCGTACACGACGCTTGCTCCCGCTGGGAGCTGACCTGCACCGTAATCGGTGAGGTGACCGACTCGGGTGCGCTGCGCGCGTTCCACGACGACGAGCTCGTCGGAGACATCGCCGCGCGGCTGCTCACCGACGAGTGTCCCCGCTACGAGGTCGAGCAGGATCCCGAGCCCCGTTCGGCGCGGCAGATCTCCCGGCCCGCGTTCGACGTCCGTGAGGTGATCGAGCAGTACGACCACCTCGTCGGCTCGCGCACCGTCCGCCGGCCCGGCCTCGACGCGTCCGTCCTGCGGTTGCGGCCGTCGCTCCGCGGGCTCGCGGTCGCGCTCCAGGGCCCTGCGCCCGGCGAGAGCGACGGCTTTCGCGCCGGCGTCCAGGCGACGCTCGGAGCCGCGCGCAACGTCGCGTGCGCGGGCGGCGAACCGATCGGCCTCACCGACTGCCTCAACTTCGGCAACCCCGAGAAGCCCGCGATCGCGCACGAGCTCGCGCAGGCGATCGAGGGGATCGCGCAGGCGGCGGAGGCGCTGCGCATCCCGGTCGTCTCCGGGAACGTCTCGCTCTACAACGACGTGGACGGCTCCTCGATCCCCCCGACCCCGGTGGTGGGCTGCGTCGGCCTCGTGCCGGACGTGCGGAAGGTGCCGGGCCGGTGGCAAAGCGGCGACGCCGTCCTCCTCGCAACCTCGCCCGACGGCTCGCTCGGCGCCGAGGCCGCACTGATCCGCTTCCTCTGGAAGGCCACGCCGCACCTCAGCCTCTGCCACGACGTCGGCACGGGCGGGATCGCGGCGGCCCTCGCCGAGGCTGCAGCCTGGAGCGGAGGTCTGGAGGCCGAGGTCGAGCTCCCGGCCGACTACGACTCGCGGCGCGGGGCCGCGATCCTCGCCTGCCGGCCGGGACGCATCAAACGGCTCGGCTCCCGCGGCTTCTTCCAGATCGGAGTCGTTGTCTGATGTGCGGTGTCTTCGGTGTCTACGCGCCCGAGCGCGACGTCGCGCGGCTGACCTACTTCGGCCTCTTCGCGCTCCAGCATCGCGGCCAGGAGTCGGCGGGCATCGCCGTTTCCGATCAGAAGCGGTTGACGGGGCTGCGTGATCTCGGGCTCGTCTCGCAGGTGTTCAACGAGCAGAAGCTCGGCGGCCTGCACGGTCAGGTCGCGATCGGCCACAACCGCTACTCGACGACGGGCTCGTCGCAGTGGGCGAACGCGCAGCCGCTCGTCCAGCACGGGCGCGCTCGCACGGTCGCCCTCGGCCACAACGGAAACCTCGTCAACGTCGGACAGCTCAGGGAGGAGCTGCGCGAGGCCGGCGTTCCGCTCGGGACGACGTCGGACAGCGAGCTGATCGCGGCGCTGATCGCGAACGACCCGGCTCCGCTCGAACAGGCCGTGGCGAACGCGATGCGCCGCCTCGAGGGCGCCTACTCGATCGTCGCGTTGTCGGAGGGACGGCTCGTCGGCTTCCGCGACGCCCACGGCTTCCGGCCGCTTGTAATCGGCCAAATTCAGGACGACTGGATCCTCGCCTCGGAGACGTGCGCGCTCGACCTGGTGGGCGCGGAGTTCGTCCGCGAGGTCGCACCCGGCGAGCTGGTCGTCGCCGACGCCGACGGCCTGCACGCGATGCAGGCGCTCGAGCAGCCCGACGGCGGCGCGCTCTGCATCTGGGAGTTCTTCTACCTCGCCCGGCCCGACAGCCGGCTCGAAGGGATCGAGGTCCACAACGCACGCGTCCGAATGGGCGAGCAGCTCGCGCGGGAAGCCCCGGTCGAGGCCGATCTCGTGCTTCCGATCCCCGACTCGGGCACCCCCGCCGCGATCGGCTTCGCGCGCGGGCTCGGGCTGCCCTTCAGCGAGGGGCTGATCAAGAACCGCTACGTCCAGCGGACCTTCATCCAGCCCGATCAGGAGCTGAGGAGGCAGGGGATCAGGCTCAAGTACCACCCGGTCGCCGAGGTCGCCGGAAAGCGCGTGGTGGCGGTCGACGACTCGATCGTCCGCGGCAACACGACGCGCGAGATCGTGCGGATGCTGTTCGACGCCGGCGCTGCCGAGGTGCATCTCCGCGTCTCGTCGCCACCGGTGATCGGCCAGTGCTTCTACGGGATCGACCTCGCAGACCCGTCGGAGATGATCGCCTCGACCCGCTCGGTCGAGGAGATCCGAGAGCACGTGGGCGCCACCTCGCTCGCCTACCTCTCGCACGACGGGCTCGTCGCAGCGACGCGGCGGCCGGCGTCGGCCCTCTGCCGTGGCTGTCTCACAGGGGACTACCCCACCGAGGTGCCCGCCGAGGCCGCGAAGCTCCGCTTCGAGCCTGCGCGTGCTTGACGGGCTGCTCGAGCAGGCTCGCGACGACGAGAACGTGCTGGGGGTTGTGGTTCACGGGTCACGCGGTCGTGGCTTGTACGTCCACGAAGCAAGCGACTGGGACGTGATCGTCGTCGTCCGCGAGCTCGGCGGACGCTACGACTTCGAGCGAGGCGGGAAACTGGAGGTATTCGAGGTGAGGAGCCTCGCGGACCTGCCGCAATGGATGCTGCCGGCCGTGACCTGGACGACGCCCAACCTCGACAAGACAGGAGAGCTCGCGGCGCAGCTGGCGGAGGTCACGAAGGTCGATCCGGCGACGGCGGCGGAACCCCTCGACGGCTACGTCAACTCCTACTACCGCTCCGCCAAGAACGTGCGCGCCGGCCTCGAGCTGGCAGCGCTCCTCGACGCACAGGAGTCGATCCCGTACTACCTCGACTTCGTCTTCGCCGTGCACGGACGCGTGCGTCCCTACAACAAGTGGCTCGAGTGGGAGCTGCGGGAGCACCCCTTGCCGGTTCCGGTCGACCTCGACCGCCTCGAGCGAATCGCCCGCACCGGCGACCTCGCCGAACAGCAGGCGCTATTCCACGAGACCGAGGCGCTTGCGCGAGCCCGCGGCCACGGCGCGACGATCGACGGCTGGGAGCCGGACGTGGCCTGGCTGCTCGGGGACGGTTAGGACCCGGCCGGCGGCTGCCAGAGCTCGAAGCGGTTGCCCTCCGGATCGGCGCCCAGCCGAAGCGGCCGTTCTCGTCCTCCCGATCCCCGCCGGACGAGCGCAGTACGGCTCCGCTCCAGTCCTCCACCTCGATGCCGAGGTGACTCGGCGTACCACGCCGCGAGCACAGCGGGCTCGCGCGCTCGCAGGAAGAGCCGCCGATGCCGCTGACGCGCTCCATGTCGGTGCCTTCCTACCATGCGCCGCGTGCAGCTCTTCCACTACCACCTCGTCACGAGCCGCGTCCGCGAGGTCGAGGCGCGCTACATCGGCAAGCTCGGGTTCGACCTGGTGGCGCGCCACGGCCGGATCGGCGAGGAGCTCACGTCGTACGAGCCTGGCATCGCGTGGACCGAGCTCGACGCGATGGGCTTCAGGCTCCGGCTGACCGAGCTCGAGAAAGGCGCCGTGAATGTGGTCGTCCAACCGGGCCAGTGGCCTACGCCGCGCGTGGACCATCTCGGGTTCGTGCTCGACGAGGACGAGTTCGACACGGCTCTGGAGCGCGCCGCGCAGGGCGACCTGCGCGTGCAGGAGCACGGCGGCCGGCGCACCTTCGTATCCACGAACGCCGGCTACCGGCTCGAGCTGCATCCGCCCCGGGAGTGGATCGACGAGCTCCTCGCGCAGGGCAACCAGCTGCGGCTGTCGGAGTTGCATCTCAAGGCCGACGACCCGGCGGGGAAGGCAAAGGCTCTGGCGCAGATCCTCGACGTCGAATGCGACGGAGCAACCGTGGCGGTGGGCGACACCCTCGTCCGCTTCGTCCCCGACGGCCCACAGGGCCGGCCGGAGCTCTTCGGCGAGCTGTTCGTCTAGCTCCGGCCATAGACTCGCCGCGTGGCGGAGGAAGAACGGACGTACGACGCGGCCGGCGTCTCGCTCGCCACGGCCGAGGCGGTCGTCGCGCGGCTGCGCGCGGCCGTCGAGTCGACCGGAGCGGCCGGATTCGGTCGGTTCGCGGCCCTGCATCCGCTCGGAGATGGCCGCTTCCTCGCGGCCTCGATCGACGGCGTCGGCACGAAGCTCATCCTCGCCCGGAAGCGCGGCGCGCTCCGTGCCTGCGGCGCAGACCTGGCCGCGCATTGCATCAACGACGTCATCACGTGCGGCGCCGAGCCGCTGCTCCTCCTCGACTACGTCGCGGCAGCCCAGGTCGAGCTCGACGAGGTGGCCGAGCTCGTCGAGGGTGCCGCGGAAGTCTGCCGCGCTGCGGGCGTCGCGCTGGCGGGCGGCGAGACCGCCGAGTTGCCGGGGATCTACCGCGAAGGCGAGCTCGACTTCGCGGGAACATGCGTCGGCGTCGTCACGGAGCCGCTCGACGGCTCGACGATCGAGGCGGGCGACTACGTCCTCGGCTTTCCCTCCGCAGGCGTCCACGCCAACGGCTTCACCCTCGTCCGGCAGGTGCTCGAGCTCGAGGACTACGACGGCGACGATCTCCTCGCACCGACCCGGCTCTACCTCGACGAGGTGCGGCGGCGCCGCGAGACCACGCACGCGTTCGCCCACGTCACCGGCGGCGGCATCCTCGGCAACCTCGAGCGCGTCGTGCCGGCCGAGCTGCGAGCCGAGATCGACTGGGACGCGTGGGAGCGACCACCCGTCTTCGAGTGGCTCGCGCGCCACGTGGCGGAGGACGAGCTGCGGCGCGTCTTCAACCTCGGCATCGGCTACTGCGCGGTGGTCGGCGAGCCCGAGCCGGGCGAGCTCGTGATCGGGCGGATCGGGTGATCGGCGTGCTCGTCAGCGGCGAGGGCACGAACCTCCAGGCGCTGCTGGACGCAGGCTTGCCCGTGGTCGCCGTAGCTTCGAACAAGCGGGAGGCTCCCGCACTCACCCGCGCCTCGTGCGCGACAAGCTCGTTCGAGCTCGCCGACTTCCCCGACCGCAGCGCACGCGACACGGCCATGGCGCACTGGCTCGAGGACCAAGGCGTCCGCCTCGTCGTGCTCGCCGGCTACATGCACCTCCTCACTCCGGCCTTCCTCGAACGCTTCCCCGACGCGGTAATCAACGTCCACCCCTCGCTGCTGCCGGACTTTCCCGGCGCGCACGCGGTGGAGGAGCAGCTCGCCGCGGGCGTCGCCGAGTCTGGTGCGACGGTCCATCTCGTGGACGAAGGCGTCGATAGCGGAGAGGTGCTCGCGCAGGAGCGCGTTCCCGTACTCGCCGGCGACACGACGGAGACCCTGCACGAGCGGATCCAGTCGGTCGAGCATCGACTCCTCCCGCAGGTGGTGAGGGAACTGTGCGCGCACTGATCTCCACCTGGGACAAGTCGGGCCTGGACACGTTCGCGCGAGGGCTCGTCGCGCTCGGGTGGCGGCTCGTGGCGAGCGGGAACACGGCCGCCGCGCTCGAAGCGATCGGCCTGCCGGTCGAGCGCGTAGAAGACGTGACCGCCTCGCCCGAAATGCTCGGCGGGCGGGTCAAGACGCTCCACCCGCGCGTCCATGCCGGGATCCTCGCGCGCCGCGACGAGGCCGAGGACGTCGCCACGCTCGAGGAGCACGGAATCGAGGCCTTCGATCTCGTCTGCGTGAACCTCTATCCGTTCGAGGAGGTCACGGCCCGTCGGGGAGTGACCGAGGAGGAAGCGGTCGAGACGATCGACGTGGGCGGCCCGTCGATGCTGCGCGGTGCGGCGAAGAACTTCGCGCACTGCGCTCCTGTTTGCTCGCCCGGGCAATACCACAGAGTGCTCGAGGAGCTGCGCGCGGGCGGCGAGCTCTCGCTCGAGACGCGCCGTCGCCTGGCGGCGGAGGCCTTCGCGCACACCGCCGCGTACGAGGCGGCGATCGCAACGTGGTTCAACGCACGCGAGGAGTTCCCCGACTCGCTCGTCGTGTCGTTCGACAAGGCGCAGGACCTTCGCTACGGCGAGAACCCGCACCAGCGCGCTGCCTACTACGCCGAGCGGGGCGTCCGCCGCCACCTTCTCTCCCGCGTCGAGCAGCTACACGGGCCCGAGCTCTCCTTCAACAACCTCTTCGACCTCAACGGCGCGCGGGCAATCGCACGCGAGTTCGTGCTGCCTGCCTGCGTGATCGTCAAGCACGCGAACCCATGCGGCGTAGCGGTCGGCGCCACGGTGGAGGAGGCGTACGAGAAAGCGCTGGCAACCGATCCCACGTCCGCGTACGGCGGCGTCGTGGTGCTCAACCGCGACGTCCCGCTTTCGCTCGCGGAGCAAATCGCGGTCTCGTCAGACCTCGTGTTCGCCCCCGGCTTCGCGGACGACGCGCTCGCCGCGATCCGGGAGCGGCGCAAGATGATCCGTGTCCTCCTCGACCGCGAGCGGCGTGCGGGCGAGCCGGGCGAGCGCAGCTACAAGCGGGTGATGGGCGGCATGCTCGTCCAGGATTCGGACGCCGAGATCGAGGACCGCGACGGCTGGGAGCTCGTGACCGGCGAGCTGAGCGAGCCGCAGTGGGGCGACCTCGTCTTCGCGTGGCGCGTCTGCAAGCACGTCGCCTCGAACGCGATCGTGCTCGCCAGGAATCTGCAGACGATCGGGATCGGCGCGGGCCAGATGAGTCGGGTCGATTCCGTGCGGATCGCGGTCGAGAAGGCCGCCGAGTTCGGTCACGACGCGAGCGGTTCCGCGCTCGCGTCGGACGCGTTCTTTCCCTTCCCCGACGGGCCGCAGATCGCACTGGACGCAGGCACGACGTCGATCGTCCAGCCGGGCGGCTCCCGTCGCGACGAGGACGTGATCGCCGCGATCGCCGACGCGGGGGCCGCCATGGTCTTCACGGGCCGCCGCCACTTCCGTCACTGACGCTGCGGAAGTCGATTCGAGGCTCGGTCGTTCGTCTGCTTACGATGGCCGTACCACAGGGGAGGAGCATCCGATGACCGCCGCAACCGCAACCGCGACTGCCGGACCCGATCCGAAGCGCTGGCAGGCACTCGCGCTCGTCTGCGTCGCCTTCTTCATGACCGTGCTCGACGTGTCGATCGTCAACGTCGCGCTACCTTCGATCGGCCGGAGCCTGCACTTCTCGGAGACCGGGCTGCAGTGGGTGATCACCGCCTACGCGATCACCTTCGGCGGCTTCCTGCTTCTCGGCGGGCGCGCCGGCGACATCCTCGGCCGCAAGCGGATGTTCCTCGTCGGCGTCACGATCTTCACGATCGCCTCGCTCGTCTGCGGCCTCGCCGGGTCGACGACCGTGCTCGTGGCAGCCCGCGCCGTACAGGGCTTCGGCGCGGCAATCGTGTCGCCCTCGACGCTCTCGATCATCACGACGACGTTCGAAGAGGGCCCGGACCGGAACAAGGCCCTCGGCATCTGGGGCGCGATGGGCGGGAGCGGTGCCGCCGCGGGCGTCCTGTTCGGCGGCATCCTCGTCAAGTACCTCGGGTGGGAGTGGATCTTCTTCGTCAACGTCCCTGTCGGTGCGCTCGTGTTCGCACTCACGCCGAGCATCGTGCGCGAGAGCCGTGCTCCGGACGTCGGCCGGAACTTCGACGTTATCGGCGCTTCGTCGGTGACCAGCGGTCTGGCCCTGCTCGTCTACGCGATCTCGAAAGCACCGGTAGACGGCTGGGGCGACGCCACCACGATCGGACTGCTCGTCGCGGCCGCCGCGCTCATCGTGTTCTTCCTCGTCTGGGAGACGCGCGTCGAGAACCCTCTGATGCCGCTCTCGATATTCCGCATCCGCACGCTGGCCGGAGCGAACGTCGTGGGCTTCCTGCTCGGCGGTTCCATCTTCGCCGACTTCTTCCTGCTCACGCTCTACGTCCAGAACGTCCTCCACTACTCGCCCCTGAAGACCGGCATCACCTTCCTCGCGACCGCCGGGACGACGGTCCTGTGGGCTGGCCTAGCGCAGTACCTCGCCACGAGAATCGGGCCGAAGCCGGTGATGGTCACAGGCATGGTCCTCAACACGGCCGCGCTGATCTGGTACGCCCAGATCCCGGTGGACGGGACATACGTGAACGACCTGCTCGGCGGCTATCTCCTGTTCGGACTAGGCCTCGCGTTTGCGTTCATCCCCGTGTCGATCGCCGCTCTCGCCGGCGTCGGGCCCCGCGAAGCCGGGCTCGCCTCGGGATTGCTGAACACATCGCAGCAAGTCGGCGGCGCGATCGGCGTGGCGATCGCGACGAGCGTCGCCGTGTCGCATTCGACGCACCTCCTGCAAACCGGGGACTCCCCGGCGGCCGCCTTGACCGGAGGCTATGCGCTCGCGTTCTGGGTCGTCGCCGGCATCTCCGCCGCGGGGGCACTCGCCGCGCTCACTCTTGTGAAGAACGAGATTCCGGGCGAGGCGCAGGCGGTTGCCGCCGTGTAGGGCTCGCAAGGACGACTGCTGCAATACGCTTCGCGGCGATGCCGCGGGAGTATCCGACCGTCCTCGACCTCGTCGGGAACACGCCGATCGTCCGGCTCGACAGGCTCTCTCCGCCGGGCCATGCACGGATCCTCGCCAAGCTCGAGTACCTCAACCCGGGCGGCTCGGTCAAGGACCGAATCGGCCTGGCGATGATCGAGCAGGCCGAGCGCGAGGGGAAGCTGAGGCCGGGCGGGACGATCGTCGAGCCGACTTCGGGCAACACAGGCGTCGGACTCGCCATCGCTGCCGCCGGCAAGGGTTACCGCTGCATCTTCGTCATGCCCGACAAGATGAGTCAGGAGAAGATCTCGATGCTGCGCGCGTACGGCGCGGAGGTCGTGATCACGCCGACCGCGGTCGACCACGACTCGCCCGAGTCGTACTACTCCGTGTCGTCGCGGCTCGCCGAGGAGATCCCCGGTGGCTTCAAGCCGGATCAGTACTCGAACATGGCGAATCCCCAGGCGCACTACGACGTCACCGCGCCGGAGATCTGGGAGCAGACCGGCGGGGAACTGGAAGCGCTGGTCATCTCCGTCGGCACCGGAGGCACGATCTCGGGCGTCGGGCGCTGGTTCCACGAGCGCGAGCCGGAGGTGAAGATCGTCGGCGTCGATCCGGAAGGGTCGATCTTCACCGCGAAAGACGACTCCGAGTTGCACCCCTACCTTGTCGAGGGAATCGGCAAGGACACGTGGCCCGAGACGTTCGACCTCGAGGTCGTCGACGAATGGATCCGGGTCTCCGACCGCGACTCGTTCCTCACGGCACGGCGGCTCGCGCGCGAGGAGGGCATCCTCGCCGGCGGATCCGCCGGTACGACGATCTGGGCCGCGGTGAAGGTCGCCGAGCGGCTCGGTGCAGACGCAACCGTGCTCGCGATCGTCCCCGACTCCGGCCGCTCGTACATGTCGAAGCTCTACGACGACAACTGGATGCTCGAGCATGGCTTCGTCGAGCGGCAGACGACGCTGCCGACCGTGGACGAGGTGCTGCGCACGAAGCACGGTGCCGAGGTGCCGGAGCTCGTCACGATCGCGGCGCACGCGAAGGTCGGCGAGGGTATCGACACGATGCGGCAGTACGGGATCTCGCAGCTCCCGGTCGTGCGCGACGGGCGGTGCGAGTCACTCGCCGACGTGATCGGATCGCTTCAGGATCGCGCACTCCTCGAGCGCGTGTTCGGCAATCCGGACGCGGTGCACGAGGACGTCGCCGCGGCGATGCAGCCGCCGCTAGCGGCCGTTGACGCCACGGCCACGCTCGACGAAGTCTTCGCGACGCTGTCCGGCGGGATGAACGCCGTGGTCGTCGCGCGCGAGGGAAAGCCGGTCGGCGTACTGACACGCAGCGACCTTCTCGATTTCCTGGCCCACCAGCGCTAGCTACCCTCCGGGCATGGCCGTCGAGCACCTCGAGTCGTTGCTCCGTGACGCGTTTCCCGACGCGCCGGAGCTGAGTGTCGAGGACCGCACCGGCGGCGGCGACCATTTCCAGGTGACCGTCGAGAGCCCGCGCTTCGACGGGCTGCCGCTGCTCGAGCAGCATCGGCTCGTGAACAACGCGCTCGCCGAGCCGCTACGCGACGGCACCATCCACGAACTCCGGATCAAGACGAGGGGGACGACGTGATCTCGAAAGATGTTTCTCAGCGGATCAAGGACGTGATCGAGAACGAGCAGGTGGTGCTCTTCATGAAGGGCACGCCCCAGTTCGTGATGTGCGGCAACTCCGATCGGGCGCTGCGCGCGCTGCGCGAGGCGGGCGCCCCGGTGACCGCGGTCGACGTCCTCCCGGATCCGTCGATCCGGCAGGAGCTGGCGGAGGTGTCGGGCTGGCCCACGATCCCGCAGGTCTTCGTCAAGGGTGAGCTCGTCGGCGGCGCGGACATCACCCAGGAGCTCGCCGAGAGCGGCGAGTTGCGGACGATTCTCGAGGAGAAGCTCGGCGCCGACTACGGCGACGGCGCTGAGGAGCGCGTGGTCGACGTGCTCAGCGGTACGCGTGTGTAGCTGATCATCCTGGTTGGATGACGCCAGGGCGGGCGGCGGTCGCTTAGCTCGCAGACATGTCGAAGCTCGTCGCCCTCGCGGCGCTGTTCACAACCGGTTTGCTGCTGGCGGGCGGGGTCACGGCCGTGGGCGTTGCGGACATCACGACGACCGAGACGCAAGCCGTCACCACGACGGTCGAGCAGACGACGACCGAGCCCGGGACAACGGCGCTCACGACCGTCGAGCAGACGACGACGCGAAGAGTGGTCGTCCCGACCAACACGACCGGCACGACGACGGGCACCAGCTCATCCAGCTCGACGCCGACCTGGGTCTGGGTCGTTCTCGGGATCCTCGCCGCTGCAGTGATCGGCCTCCTCGTCGCCGTCTTCACCCGCCGCGGCGGCATCTCGGACGAGGAGCGGCAGCGCCGCCTCGAGGCCGCGGTCGCCAGCTGGGCCGCGCAGGGGTGGGCGCTCGAGAACCAGACCCCCGGCTCGGCCATCCTGCGGCGTGGCCCGGAGGTGATGGTCGTCAGCATCGACGACAAGGGCCAGGTCAGCACCCGGCCGGTCGCGAACCAGTGACGCAGCCGGGCGGCTAGCCGGCGGCGGGCTGGACCACGAGCACGTTTCCGGGCGCGTCGGCGCGGTCGGCGACGGCCCAGTCGACCACGCGCCAAGGACCCGATCCGTCCGGGAGGTAGAGAACCTCGCCCAGCTTCGGTTCATGAATTGGATTCGCGGAGCGAAAGCTTTCGACGAGCTCCGGCGCCTCGAAGTCGCCGGGCTTGCCTGCCCTCACGCTCCAGATGATTCGGCCCATGCCGGAATCCTGGCACGCGGCTACTAGCCCGAGGTGGGTGAAATTTGTCGCCTTCCGGAATCGCCCAGCTTGAGCTACCTCGGACGCCACGCCGTCCGCATGGTTGACTATTCATCCATGGGCGACCCCAACAACTAAGGAGACAAGCGGTGCTAGCTGCCTACTCGTTCGGCGACGTGATGTGGACGATGTTCGTGTTCTTCGCCTGGATCATTTTCTTCTGGCTGCTCTTCATCGTCTTCGGCGACCTGTTCAGCCGGACTGACCTCAGCGGGTGGGCGAAGGCGGGCTGGACGATCTTCGTGATCATCGTCCCGTACCTCGGCATCTTCATCTACCTCATCGCCAACGGTAAGAGCATGGGCGAAAGGGCCGCCAGCAGGGCGCAGGCCCAGCAGTCGCAGGTGGACGACTACGTGCGCTCGGTCGGCTCATCCGACTCCAGCGCGGATCAGATCGCCAAGGGGAAGCAACTCCTCGATTCCGGCACGATCACGCAGACCGAGTTCGATCAGCTCAAGGCCAAGGCGCTTGCGACGTAGCTTCCCGCTCGTAGATCCGGCTCGCTCCGACGACGCCACCGAGTTCGGCTACGTACGCGGTGCGTACCGACGTTCTTGAATGGCCAGTCGTATGCGAGCCAGTCGCTCACGGCCCGCCACAGCGGAATGTCCAGCTCCCCGTGGCTCTCCCGCACCCAGGAGACCGCGCATCGTCTATTCCGTCTTGCGAACGGGTAGATGTAGACGCAGCCGATCACGTCGCCGGTCGCCGGGTCGAGGACGGTGTAGGTGAAACCCTTCCGTTGCGGAAGTCTTCGGCATGTCCCTGCAGATCGCCAAGGTTTTCCTCCGGCTGATCTCGCGGGCCAGGAGCCGTACGCGCACCCAGGCGTCGCGCGAATGTGCTCGATCGAGGCCGACCACGCCTCATAATCCTGGTCGTTGTGTTCCGGCCCGAGTGGCTCGAGCCCGAACTCGGAGGTCTCGACCCCGAGCGGCACTTCGAAGTCGGGCGGGACGAACTCGGCCGTGGTCACGAGGCGAACGCCTTACGCCTGAGGCGCGTCAGCTCTGGGCGCCGGAGACGACGAAGGCGACGAGGTCGTTCAACTGCGTGCTCGAGAGGGACTTGCCGAAGGTCGTCGGCATGATCCCCTTGCTGTAGCCCTTCGCGATGTAGGCGTCCGGGTCGGCGATCGACTCCTTGACGAACGCCGTGAGATCCATGTTGTTGTCTGCCTTCGCGTCCGAGGTTGGCGCCGTATCGAGGTTCGGGCCGATGGTGCCCGTCGCTCCCGCCGGCTGGAACGTGTGACACGACGCACAGCCGTTAGCCGCGAAGACCGCCTTACCGGCAGCGGCGTTGCCGCCGCCCGAGGAGGTCGTGGTCGTCGCCGAGGTCGTGGTTGCCGACGACGTCGTGGTCGCGGCCGAGGTCGTCGTTGCGGCGGTCGTCGAAACGCCCAGGGTCACCGTGTGCACGACCGTCGAGGCCGACTTCCCAAGCGAGGTGTAGTGGCCGACCACGTAGCCGGCGAAGCCGGCCGGCAGGAGGAGCGCGGCGAAGAGCACCCAGATGAAAACCTCGCCCGTCGAGGTCCACGGATTCCGGCGTCTCGGGCGCGGCACGGGCGTGAGGCTATCGACTCAGGCGGCGAGACGTTGCACCTACCTGCTAGGTAGAGACGGATGGCGACCACCACCGTCAGCCTTGCCGCGATCCGCCGGCTCACAGTTTCGACTCAGGAGTACGCGCCGCGCTTCCGGCGAGCCCGGGCCGGGGACGTGGAGGGAGCGATTCGCCGGCTCGGAGCGGTCCAGCTCGACTCGATCACGGCCGTCGACCGCGCGCACCGCCTCACCCTCTCGAGTCGCATCGGCGCCTACTCCGAGCAGGAGCTGCAAGGCCTGCTCGCCTCGGGCCGCGTCTTCGAGTACTGGGCGCACGAGGCGTGCCTCCTCCCCATCGAGCTCTGGCCGCACTGCCGCCGCACGATGGAGGGCGACGCGCACTGGCGCTTCCACGAACAGGCGATGAAGCGGCACGCCGACCTCGTCGAGCCGGTGCTCGAGCGGATCCGCTCCGAGGGCCCGCTCGGCTCGCGCGACTTCGAGGGCGCCGGCGACGGCACCGACATGTGGAACTGGAAGCCGGCGAAGATGGTGCTCGAGGCGCTCTGGGACCGCGGAGTGCTCGTCGTCGCCGGGCGGCAGTCCTTCCAGCGCCGCTACGACCTCGCCGAGCGTGTGATCCCGCGGGCGATCCTCGACGCGCCCGTCCCGGACGAGGACGAGACGCTGCGCACGCTCGCGCTTCTCGCCGTCCGCGCCCGAGGCGCGCTGACCGAGCCCGCGATCCGCGAGCATTGGCGGCTCAAGGGCGGTCGCGCGCGGCTCCACCATCACGTCCTCGCGCTCGTGGACGACGGGCTGCTGCGCGAGGTGGCCGTCGACGACGGCGGGCCGCCGTTCTACGTCGACGCCGAGTCCGAGCTCGACGGCGCCGCAGCGCCACCCGTCCTCGTCTGTCCGTTCGACAACATCCTCTGGGACCGCCCGCTGCTCGAGCGGGTCTTCGCCTTCCGCCACGTGATCGAGGTCTACAAACGCGAGCACGAGCGCGCCTACGGCTACTACGTGCTGCCGCTGCTCGCAGGCGACCGGATCGTTGGCCGCGCGGATCTCAAGGCCGACCGCGCCGAGGGAGTCCTCCAGGTCCGCAGCTTCCACCCGGAACCGGGTGCGCGCGGGAACGTCGGAGCGAAGCTCGAGCGCGCGGCGGTGCGTCTCGCGCGCGTGCTCGGGCTCGAGGAGGTGCGCCATGCGTGAGGTGCAGGTCGAGGAGGCTCGGCGCATCGCAATACGCGCGCAGAGCCTCGACGGCGGTGCCGACGGCGTGCTCGAGACCGTGCGCCGGCTCGGCTTCCTCCAGCTCGACCCGATCTCGAGCGTCGCGCCACCGCAACACCTCGTCCTCTGGAGCCGGCTCGGCGCGTTCGACACCGCCGAGCTCGACCGGCTGCTCTGGCAGGAGCGGAAGCTCGTGGAGTGGCACGCCTTCATCTATCCCGTCGAGGACTTGCCGCTCCTTCGAGCGCGGATGCGGCGGCCGCTGAACCGCAACGCGAACGACTGGCTGAAGGAGAACCGCTCGTTCCGCAGGTACGTGCTGCGCGAGCTCGACGCGCGCGGTCCGCTCCTGTCGCGCGAGATCGAGGACCACTCGGGCCGTGAGCGCGAACACCACGACTGGTGGGGGGCGCGCAAGATGGGGCTGATGCTCGAGATCCTCGCTGCGAATGGCGAGGTCGCCGTCGTGGGTCGCCGCGGCAAGCAGCGCGTCTGGGATCTCGCCGACCGGTGGTATCCGGAGACGGAGACGATCGCCTGGCCGCGGGCCAAGAAGCTCATCGCGGAGCAACGCTTTCGCGCCCTCGGAGTGCGGCTCGAACGCGGCCGGCTGGTCGCCCACCCGGAAGCGAAGGACGGCCCGATCCCAGAGCGCCTGACGTTCCTCTCGCCGTTCGACCGGCTAGTCCACGACCGCGCTCGCGCCGAGGCGCTCTGGGGCTTCTACTACCGGCTCGAGATGTACGTCCCGGCGGTGAAGCGCGAGTACGGCTACTACGTCCTCCCCATCCTCCATGGCGACCGCCTGGTCGGCCGAATCGAGCCGGTCTTCGACCGGAAGACCCGCCGGCTCGACGTCAAGGGCGTCTGGTGGGAGCCGGGCCAGAAGAAGATCGATCTGGCCGAGCCTCTGGGCGACCTCGAAGGCTGGTTAGCATCGACCTGATGGACTTCGAGACGCGCGCCATCCATGCCGGTCAGGAGCCCGATCCCGCCACCGGCGCGATCATCACGCCGATCTACCAGACGTCGACGTACGTCCAGGAGGCCGTCGGCGAGCACAAGGGCTACGACTACTCGCGCGTTGCGAACCCGACCCGGCACGCGCTCGAGACGGCGCTCGCCTCACTCGAGTCGGCCGAGCACGGGGTCGCCTACTCGTCCGGCCTCGGCGCGACGACGACGCTCCTGCACTTCCTGAATCCGGGCGACCGCGTCGTCCTCATCGCCGACGTCTACGGCGGTGTCTACCGGATGACCTCGCAGGTCTACGAGCCGAAGGGCTATCGCTTCCATTACCTGCCGGCCGACGAGTTCCCGAACCTCGCCGAGCACCTGGACTCCTCGACGCGGATGGTCTGGATCGAGACGCCGTCGAACCCGCTGCTCAACGTCGTCGACATCGCTGCCGCCGCCGAGGCGGCACACGCGGCGGGCGCGCTCCTCATCGTGGACAACACGTTTGCGACGCCGTATCTGCAGCGTCCGCTGGAGCTCGGCGCCGACGTCGTCGTCCACTCGACGACGAAGTACCTCGGCGGCCACTCGGACGTGGTCGGCGGTTTCGCAGCGACGAACGATCCGACGATCGCCGAGCGCCTGCGCTTCCTCCAGAAGTCGCTCGGGGCCGTGCCGGGCCCGTTCGACTGCTGGCTCGTGCTGCGCGGGATCAAGACGCTCGCGGTGCGGATGCGGCAGCACTGCCAGAACGCGATGGAGATCGCGGCCGTGCTCGAGCGGCATGTGTGCGTCTCGCACGTCTTTTATCCGGGGCTCCCCTCGCATCCCGGCCACGCGGTCGCGGCGCGACAGATGCACGACTTCGGCGGCATGGTCTCGTTCCTCGCCGAGTCGCCGGAGGAGGCAGAGGCGATCGCCGCTCGGACGCGCATCTTCCAGCTCGCCGAGTCGCTCGGCGGCGTCGAGAGCCTGATCGAGGTCCCGGCCCGGATGACCCACGCGGCCACGGCCGACGCGCCGTTCGCGGCGCCGCCGAACCTCGTCCGCCTCTCGGTCGGGATCGAGTCGGCCGAGGATCTCGTGGACGACCTCGAAAGCGCGCTCGTCCCTGTGCATGCGTGAGTGTGGGCTTGACTGAGCTCAGCAAAGAGCGGAGGCGCCGGCGTGTACGGCGCCGGAGCGGGAAATGAGCGGCGAGGCGATCGTCTTCGTCGAGATCCCGTCGGGCTCGCGCAACAAGTACGAGTACGACAAGGAGCTCGGCGGCATAGTCCTCGACCGCCGGCTCTTCACCGCGATGACGTACCCCGCCGACTACGGCTACGTCGAGGGGACGCTCGCCGAGGACGGCGACCCGCTCGACGCGCTCGTTCTCGTCTCCGACCCGACCTTCCCCGGCTGCCGGATCCGCGTGCGGACGATCGGCGTCTTCCACATGGCGGACGAGAAAGGCCCTGACGAGAAGCTCCTCTGCGAGCCGCTCGGCGACCCGGCGTTCGACCGTATCCGCGACATCGACGACGTCCCGGCGGAGCTGCGAGACGAGATCGAGCACTTCTTCCAGCGGTACAAGGACCTCGAGCCGTCGAAGCGGACGGAGACGCGTGGCTGGGGCAACCGCGACGAGGCGGAGCTGATCCTTGCCGCCGCCCGCAAACGCGAAGGGCGGGCGTGAGCGCACCGGAGCCGATCGACCTGCACCACCTCGGCCGCGAGAAGATCATCGCGAGCTACCTCCTGGACACCGACGACGGCCCGGCGATCTTCGACTGCGGCCCGTCGACGACGATCGACGCGCTGAAGGCCGGCCTCGCCGACCGCGGGCTCGCTCTGACCGACGTCCGCCACCTCCTGCTCAGCCACATCCACCTCGACCACGCAGGCGCGACCGGCGTCCTCGTCCGCGAGCACCCGGCACTGCAGGTGCACGTCTCCCCGATCGGCGCGCCGCACCTCGTCGACCCCGCGCGGCTCGAGAAGAGCGCGCGCCGGCTCTACGGGGACAGCTTCGACTCGCTCTGGGGCGAGCTCGCTCCGGTGCCGCAGGCGAACGTCCACCCGCTCGACGGCCCTGTGGTCGGGCTCGAGTCGTTCCCGACGCCCGGCCACGCCTCTCACCACGTCTGCTTCCTCGACCCCGACGGGACGCTCTACGCCGGTGACGCCTGCGGCGTACGTGTCGCGCCCGGCCGCTTCGTCATGCCGCCGACGCCGCCGCCCGAGGTCGACGTCGAGGCGTGGGCAGACTCACTCGACGAGATCGAACGGCGAGCTCCCGAGCGGCTCGCGCTCGTCCACTTCGGCGTCGCCGACGACGTGGGCCGTCACATCATGGAGTTGCGGCTCAACCTGCTCGACTGGGCGGAGTCGGTCGAGGGCGGCGCAACCGAGGAGGAGTTCGTCGAGTACGCCCATGCCCAGCTCAGCGACTCGAGCGAGGACGTGCCGACCTACGACCTCGCGATGCCCCTCTGGCAGTCGTACGCAGGGCTCAAGCGCTGGGCCGAGAAACGGGTCGCGCGCTTGCCGAGCGAGACGTAACGCGTCAGCATCCGGGCCATGGCCGGTCCGCTTCGGCTACCCGCTTTCCGTCTGCTCTTTGCAGCGCGGGCGATCTCGTACGTCGGGACGTACCTCGCGCCGATCGCGGTCGCGTTCGCCATCCTCGACAACGGCGGCGGCGCGACCGCAGTCGGACTCAGCTTCGCCGCCTGGACGCTCGCGCAGGTGGCGATGCTCGCGTTCGGCGGGGTGGTCGGCGATCGGGTGCCGCGGCGCCTTGTCATGGTCGGCTCCGACGGCGCGAGCACCGTCGTGCGCGCGACGATGGGAGTGCTTCTCGTCTCGGGGCATGCCCAGGTCTGGCAGCTGATCGCACTCCAGGCGTGCGGCGGCGCCGCTGTCGCGTTCTACTCGCCGGCGTCGTACGGACTCGTCCGGGAAGTCGTTCCGGAGGAAGAGCTCCAGCAGGCGAACGGACTGCTCGCCATCGCCCGCTACGCCGCCTTCCCGCTCGGCGCCGCGATCGGTGGCTCGATCGTCGCTCTGATCGGGCCGGGAGCCGCGCTCCTCGTCGACGCCGGCACGTACGCCGCCAGCGCGCTCCTCCTCTCCAGGATCAAGGTCAAATCGATCGCACGCGCGGGCGCGGGCTTCCTGCACGAGCTCCGCGACGGCTGGAGCGCCTTCGTCGAGCAGACCTGGGTGTGGGTGCTCGTCGTCTACGTCTCGCTCTACTTCCTGATCACGTACGCGCCGTTCTTCGTGCTCGGCCCGTATGTCGCGAAGCAGTCGATGAACGGGGCGAGCTCCTGGGCGTTCGTCGTCACGGGGGAAGGAGTTGGAGCGCTGCTCGGAGGCGTCACAGGTCTCCGCTGGCGGCCGCGGGGGCGACCGATGGTCACGACCGGGCTGCTCCTGATGGTCACTGCGGCTCAGAACCTCGTCCTCGCCTTCCATCCCACGACGGTGCTACTCGCGCTCGCTGCTCTGTGCGCCGGATTCGCGTTCGCCCTCGGCTCGGTGGTATGGGACACGACGCTGCAGCGAAAGGTCCCGGCGGACAAGCTCGCGCGCGTTGCCTCCTATGCCTGGATGGGCGCGATGGTCTTCCTGCCCGCCGGCTACGCCCTCGCAGGACCGATCGCGGCGTTGATCGGCATCAAGGCATACCTCGTGATCGCCGCGGCCTGGATCATCGCGAGCACCCTGTTCGTCATCCGGCTGCCTGCCGTCCGCGAAGTCGGGTTCGAGGACGAGCCCGACGCCGTGCCGGTTGCTGCCCAGTAAGTAGGCTCGTCGGCGTGCCGCCCGTGCCCGTCCCGCCCGAGGTCGACGCGTTCCTCGCCGAGCCGAACCCGGCCGTCGTCGCGACGGTCAGCCCGAGCGGTGAGCCGCACACGGCAGCGACCTGGTACGACTGGGAGGACGGCCGCGTCCTCCTCAACATGGACGAGAGCCGGCTTCGCCTCCGCTATATGCGCGAGAACCCGGCCGTCGCGCTCACCGTCCTCGGCGAGGACAGCTGGTACGCCCAGGTAACGCTGCTCGGCCGCGTCGTCTCGATCGAGGACGACCCCGACCTGGCCGGCATCGACCGGCTCTCGATCCGCTACTACGGTCACCCCTTCCACAGCCGCGACGCTCGCCGCGTCACTGCGTGGATGGAGCCCGACCGCTGGACTGCCTGGCCTCTTCCTCGCTGAGCTCTTCCGTCTCGACGACCCAGAGCGGCCCGTCGCTGCATTCGAGCCGCCGCGCGCCCTCGACCTCCTTCAGCGACGTCGCGAGGACCCGGATCGGCTTGTCGTCGAGCCCGAGCAGCGCGCCCCGCGTTCCGCCCAGCGACATCCCGAAGCGCCACGCCCACACAAGCCGGTGCACTTCGGCCGCTGGATTCGAGAGGTCGAGCCACGTGTCCTCGTCAGTGAAGAACGTCTCGTAGCTGCCGCCTTCCGGCTGTGGCGTCCCCTCGTCGCCGGCCGCCAGCCGGTCGAGCGCCTCGGCCAGAGTGTCGGCCACGGTCGGGCCAAACCGCGGATAGAAGACATCCGGCGGCTCGAGTTCCCCGAGCGGGTAGCGCCGCTGCGCGAGAATCGGCCCGGTGTCGAGCTCGGCGTCCATGCGGTGGAACGTGATCCCGATCTCCTCGTCGCCGCACCTAATCGCCCAGGCGACGGGCAGCGGGCCGCGATGCCTCGGCAGCAGCGACGGATGGCCGTTGAGCCAGCCCAGGCGCGGCACTCCGAGCGCGTCGGGCGGGACCTTCCACGGAAAGCCCATGCACACCACGAGGTCGGGCTCGACAGCGGCGAGCAGCGGAGCCACCGTACTGCGGCGCGAAGGGAGAAGAACGTCGAGCTCCTCGGCGGCCCCCATCACGAGGTCGCCCGTGTCAGCCGGCGGGCCGTAGCGGCCGTCGACGTTTCGCATCGTCAGGAACCCGACCGGCTCGTGGCCCGCAGCCCGGATCACGCCGTCAAAGCCCGCGAGCACCGGCGGAATGCGCGTCACGATGACGACGCGCAGGCTCATTCGTTCCGCAGGATCCGGCCGCCTGACGACTGGTTGCGCGCTTTGACGACGATCTCGTCGACATTGACGTGCCACGGTCGCGTGAGCGCGAAGAGGATGCAGTCGGCGATCTCCTCCGGCTGGATCGCGTCGATCCCGCGGTACACAGCCGCCGCCTTCTCCTCGTCGCCCTTGAACCGGACGAGCGAGAAGTCCGTCTCGACGAGCCCGGGATCGACGGTCGTGAGGCGAATCGGCCGGCCAAGGAGGTCCTCGCGCAGCGCATACGTGAAGCCGCGCTCGGCGAACTTCGACGTGACGTAGATCGCCCCGTTCTCGTACGCCTGGCGGCCGGCGACCGAGCCCATGTTGACGATGTGACCCCAGTCGCCGAAGTGCGGCAGGCAGAGCCGCGTCATCCGGACGAGCCCGGCCACGTTGACGGCGAAGACGGGAGCCTCGTCCTCCTCGGTCGACTCGTCGAACGGAACCCGCCCGAGCGCGAGTCCTGCGTTGTTGACCAGGATGTCGAGGCCGCCTAGACGCTCGACCGCCTCCGCGACGAACCGCTCGGAGCTCCCGGCGTCGGCGACGTCGAGTCCGAGGGCGATCTCCGTCTCGAGCCGGTCGACGCGCCTTGCGCCGCCCGCGACGCGCACCCCCGCGGCTGCGAGCGCGGCCGCCGTCGCCCGGCCGATGCCCGAGGAGGCACCGGTCACGATCGCCCGCTTCCCGGTCAGATCGAGGGTGGCCAACGCCCTCTCAGACTATTTGCGTGCGTGCCCCGGAGCCAGTACGCGCCCGTGCTCCTTCCGCAGCGCCTCGTACTCCGCGAGCGTGAGGGAGACGGTCAGGCGGCAGCCTGGTGCGCCGCACTCGCACGTGAAGTCCCAGGGGTCCTGGCCGGGCTCGACGCCCTCGAACCGCCGCGCCGCCTCGTGCACGTGCGCGTTGACCTCGAGCAGGACGTCCTGCTCGTCGGCAGAGTCTTGGTTGTCCCCACTCCCGGTCACGGCTTCACCACGCGGCTCCCTCGACCGCGTCTAGACAGGGTAGAGCGGATCCGCCCGCATAGGCAACAAGCATCGCGCTGCGACAATCCAGCGCCCTAGCCGGGCGCGGCGCGCCACGCCCGCCCCAGAGCCAGTCTCTCCGGCGGCGTCGGATGGCTGAAGAGCAGGAGATACACGAGGCGCGGCGGCTCGAGATCGGAGAGGTTGCGACGCGCCAGCTCGAGGTGCGCCCGGGCGAACGTCGACGGCGCTTCCGTGAGGTCGAGCGAGCAGCGGTCCGCTGCTCGCTCGAAGCGGCGTGAGAGCCACGCGCCGGGAGCCAGTCCCGCGAGCTCGAGGGCCAGGAGCAAGAGCAGCGCCTCGGGCAGCGTCCGCGGATCACCCATCCGTGTCCCCAGCACCGCCCAGAGAACGACGACCGCGACGGCGGCACCGGCCATGGCGAGCAGGGTCAGCTTCGCGACATGACCGTCGCGCCGGTGTCCCAGCTCGTGCGCGACGACGACCTGCACCGCTCCCGGGTCGGCGACCTGCAGCAGCGTGTCGAAGAGGACGACCCGGCGTGTACGGCCGATGCCCGAGACGTAGGCGTTGACCTTGGTCGTGCGGCGGCTCGCATCGGCCACGAGCACCTCGCGCACCGGCACACCGGCCCGTTTCGAGAGCAGGCGCAACCGGTCCGCGAGCGTCTCGTCCTCGAGCGGCCGGAAACGGTTGAAGATCGGCTCGAGGACGACGGGAGCGACGAACGAGAGCAAGAGCACGGCAAGTGCGAGCGCGACGCCGGCCGGCAGCGCCCACCACCCGGGCAGCGCCCGCGCGAGGGCGACCGCCCCGCTCCACGCGGCCGCCGCCAGTACGACCGACACGGCGAGACCCTTGGCGCGATCGGCGAGCCACGCGCCGGCGGTCTGGGTCGAGAACCCCCACCGTCGCTCGCGCCACCAGCCGCGCCAGAAGGCGAGCGGTGTGTCGAGAATGGTCACGAACGCGGTGACGAGGGCCGCGTAGGCAGCCGCGGCGGCTATCGGCGAGATCGACTCGAGCGGGGAGAAGAGCCAGTGCCCGAGCGAGGTCCAGGCGAGAGCCGCCAGCAGCCCGGCGCCGAGCGCGACGTCCAGCAGGAGCGCGAGATAGAGCGGCCGGTGGTAGGCGCGCGCCCGCGCCCGCTCGTCCGGCGAGAACTCCGCGTCGATGGTGTTCACGGGCTGAGCGTACGCGCGTAACCGCGGCCGGGGGTTCACCGTTTCAGCCTCGAACCCGCAAACAAACCCCCCGTTTTCGGGCGGAAGGAGGGGTGAGGAAATGCTCTTGCTGATTGTGTTGGCGATTCTGGCCATCATCGCGTTCGGCGTCGGTTTCACCATTCACTGGCTGTTCATCGTCGCCGCAGTGCTCGCGCTGATCTGGTTGATCAGTCTGTTCACAGGCGGCTTCGGCCGCTCCGGCGGCGCACGGCTGTAGATAGGCCGGAAGCGCTTCGCGGATGAGTCGGGCGGCCCATTGCGGGCCGCCCGTTCCTCTGCGACCGTGAGGGGGTGCCGCGGACTGCGATCCTCCTCTGGATTTTCGCCCTCCTCATGCTGGAGGTCCAGCACCTGAAGTGGATCTGGTGGGAGTACTGGGACTGCCGCCACTGCTCCGCGAAGCACAAGGACTGCGCATGCGGCGCGACCCGCTCGTGGGTCATGTTCCTTTAGCTCCCTCTTAGACGACACTCACCTCGCTCTAAGACAAGCGCCCTAGCCTCCCGTGGGCCTTGAAGCGGCTCCTTCTTCTCATGCTCGCAAGCGCGTCCCTCGTGGGCCTGCTGCTCGGCTCGGTCGAGCTGCCCGGGCATCGACACGAAGCGCGTGCCGCCGACCGCGACGGGATCCACAAGATCCGCCACGTCGTGATCATCATGCAGGAGAACCGCTCGTTCGATAACTACTTCGGCACGTACCCCGGCGCCGACGGGATCCCGAATGACAAACGGGGTGCCGACCGTCTGCAACCCCGACCCGGGTACCAAGCTCTGCATCAGGCCGTACCACGACACTCGCGATCGCAATGCCGGCGGCCCCCACGACACGGTCGACGCGATCAAGGATGTCGACGGCGGCAAGATGGACGGCTTCGAGCGGCAGGCGCGGAAGGGTCGCTTCCTCGCGTGCCACGACACGGACAATCCCGGCTGCTCGCTGACGCCGAAGGCGCCGGACGTGATGGGCTACCACGACTGGCACGAGATCCCGAACTACTGGGACTACGCCCGCGATTTCGTCCTCCAGGACCACATGTTCGAGGCGGACAACTCCTGGAGCCTCCCCGCGCACCTCGCACTCGTCTCCGGCTGGACGGCGCGCTGCTCGAGGCACGGCGACCCGATGAGCTGCCACTCGGCACTCACCGCCCCGTTCGGCGCTACGAGCAAGGGCAAGAAGGTCGACTACCCGTGGACCGACCTCACCTGGCTGATGCACCGCTTCCACGTGAGCTGGGGCTACTACGTCGCGAACGGGAGCCAGCCCGACTGCTCCGACAACATGATGTTCTGCCCGCACGTGCCCCAGAGCGCGAAGACGCCGGGGATCTGGAACCCGCTGCCGCGCTTCGACGACGTCAAGCACGACCACCAGCTCGGCGACATCCGGCCGCTCCGGGACTTCTTCCACGCGGCTGACCACGGCCGGCTGCCGGCCGTCTCGTGGATCACGCCTTCGCAGGGCGTGAGCGAGCACCCGCCCTCGCTCATCAGCGCCGGCCAGACCTACGTCACGCACCTGATCGACGCGATCATGCGCGGCCCGAACTGGAAGTCGACTGCGATCTTCCTCGCCTGGGACGACTGGGGCGGCTTCTACGACAACGTGAAACCGCCGCACGTCGACGGCGAGGGCTACGGATTACGCGTTCCGTCGCTCGTGATCAGCCCGTACGCCAGGCGGGGCTACATCGACCATCAGGTGCTCAGCTCCGACGCGTACCTGAAGTTCATCGAGGACGACTTCCTGCACGGCCGGCGGATCGACCCGCACACCGACGGCCGTCCCGACTCGCGGCCCGACGTGCGCGAGAACGTGAAGATCCTCGGGAACCTCGTCCACGACTTCGACTTCGACCAGAAGCCGCGACCGGCGCTGATCCTCCCGCTCCACCCGCCGTTCAGCTGAGCAGAGACCCCCAGCGCTCCTCGATGCGCCCGTACTTCCAGACGGCGAGCGCGAGCGCCCAGGTAGCCACGAACATGCCGACGAGCATGAATCCGATCGTGTTCAGGTCGACGTTCTCGAGAGAGGACCAGAAGGAGCCGGAGAGCTCGAGCCGCGAGGCGACGAGGCCACCGAGCTCGATCGTGCCGATCAGCAGCGCGACGGCGACCGAGAGCCCGGTGACGGCGATGTTGTAGTAGATCTTGCGCACCGGCTTCGAGAAGGCCCAACCGTAGGCGAAGTTCATGAACGAGCCGTCGATCGTGTCGAGCAGCGACATTCCCGCTGCGAAGAGGACCGGCAGACAGAGGATCGCGTACCACGGAAGGCCTGCACCGGCGGCACCGCCCGCCAGCACGAGCAGCGCGACCTCGGTGGCCGTGTCGAAGCCGAGCCCGAACAGGAGGCCGATGGGATACATCTGCTGCGGCTTGGTCACCGCCCGGGTCAGCCGGCCGAGGTAACGGTTCATCAACCCGCGGTTGTTCAGCTGATGCTCGAGCGCGTCCTCGTCGAATACGCCGCGCCGCATCTGCCGGAAGACCTTGACGATCCCGACCAGGACGACGACGTTCAGGATCGCGATCGCGTAGAGGAAGGTTCCGGAGACGAGCGTGCCGATCCAGCCGGTCACCTGGTGGAGGGAGGAGCCGTCGTTGCCGACCGGTCCGGCGAGCGAGCGAATCCCGATCGAGAGGAGGAGTGCGAGCCCGAACACGATGCTCGAATGGCCGAGAGAGAACCAGAACCCGACACTCGTCGGCCGCTTGCCTTCAGCCATCAGTTTGCGAGTGGTGTTGTCGATCGCCGCGATGTGGTCGGCGTCGAACGCATGACGCATCCCGAGCGTGTACGCCGTGATGCCGATTCCGACGGAGAACGCGCCGCCGCCGCCGAGGGAGTAGTGGTGCGGAGCGACGACCAAGACCAGGATCCCGAACCCCACCGCGTGGAGCACCGCGATCACCGTCGCCATCATCACGATCGTCCGGCGCTGGCCGCGGTCGAGCGAGGCCCAGAACCCTCGCAACCTCGAGCCCGACTTGATCCGAACCACGGATGCCTCCATCACCAGCCTCCCCTTCGTCGCTCGCCAATTGCGAACCATTCGCTGGAAGGTGCAGACCGGTTCGGAGATGATCGACCCGTGGCCCGCGACGACGCACCCAACCTACACAGGCGCGGTCGGCGGCTCACGCCCCAGCGACGGGTGATCTGGGAGGCGCTGCTTGCCGAGCCGCACGAGCACCTGAGCGCGGAGGACGTCGTCGAGCGGGTGCGCGAGCGCCTGCCGAGCGTGAACACCTCCACCGTGTATCGAACGCTGGAGATCCTCGTCCACGACGGACTGCTACTGAGGACCGATCTCGGTGGAGACCGTGCCTACTACGAACTCGTCGGTGAACATCGGCACCACCACGTGATCTGCGAGCGCTGCGGCAAGGTCACCCACCTACACGAAGAGGCGCTCGGAGACCTTCGCGCCCGCGTCGAGAAGGACTCGGACTACCGGCTGGGCGAGCGCGAGATCAGCTTCTTCGGGACGTGCCCGTCATGCCTGCGCGCCCGCGATTGACAGCTTCGCCGCGCGCCGCTCGGCGAACGCCGCAAGCCAGATCGAGCCCTCGAACAGCGCCAGCATCGGCAGGAGCTCGAGCAGCGTGGTCACCGGATCGGGGCCGGGCAGCGCGAGGGCGATCACCGAGACGATGAAGTAGCCCTTCCGACGATTCCGGCGGAGAGCGGCCGACGTGAGCACGCCGAGGTTGACGAGCGCGAGCACGACGAGCGGCGTCTCGAAGACGCACACGATCCCGAGCAGCACCGTGACGACGAACGAGTAGTAGCTGCTCGCCCGGACCAGGAGCCTGAAGTGCGTCGTGTCGTAGCCAGTGAGGAAGTGGATGGCGCGCGGCAGCAGAATCCCGTAGCCGAACGCCAGACCCGCCGCCGCCATCACGAAGCCGAGGGCGGCCATGAGGAGAATCCGGCGCTCGGCCGCAGGGTCGAGCGCCGGAGCAAGGAACGACCAGGCCTGCCAGAGGAGAATCGGCAGCGCGAAGAGGATCCCGGCGTACAGGCTCACCGCGATCGAGACCGAGAACGGCTCGGTCACGCCGAACGCCACGACATGACGGTGGCCGGGCGGCAGCGGACGCGAGAGCCAGGTGAGGATCGAGTTGTGGAAGACGAACGCGACGGCCGTCGCTGCGCCGACTGCCACGAGTGAGACCATGACGCGGCGCCGCAGCTCCTCGAGATGCTCGACGAGCTCCGCCTCCTCTCCGTGGTCGAGCCGGCGCGTTCGCATCAGTCAGTGGTCTCGTGCTCGGTCTTCTCGGGCAGGGCAGCCGTCTCGTGGGTGATCGACTCCTTGAACTCGCGCATGCCCGAGCCGAGCGAGCGGCCGATCTCCGGCACCCGCTTGGCGCCGAAGAGCAGCAGCGCGATCAGGAGCAGAAGTGCGAGGTGCGTAGGACTGGTCAAGCCGATCATTCGTGTGCCTCCTCGATCGAGATGTCGGTGACGGCCGCGCCCGCCACGGCCACGTTGCGCCGCAGCGGACGGTCGTCGAGCCAGAGCGTGTACTCGCCGGCCGGTAGGGACGCGAACACGGCTCCGTAGAGCGGCCGGCCGGCGACCGGCCGCTCGTGGACCTGCTTGTGTGAGCGGTCGCCGTCGCGCCCGATGGGGCTGATCTCGATCTCCATCCCGTGCAGGTCCGCACGGGTGTGGAGGACGAGGGCCCCGACCCCCGGCCCGAGATCGAGCATCACGTGCTCGGGCCGGGGGTCCTTCGAGTGGTGCGGGTTCGAACTCACGACGATGGCGTGTCGAAGCCGTCGTGCGGCGAGCCGAGGTAGGGGAAGTTCGCCTGGTACCGGTCGGCTCCGGGCGTGAGGTACGACGAGACTGCGCCGACCGCCGCATCCGGGGTGAAGCTCGGATCGACCAGCGGAATGGTCGCTCCCGCAACCGCCTTCAGCTCGATCGAGACGACGTCGTCGAACACGCGTCGCCCGTTCGGGTAGCCGGCGAGATCGCCGCCCACCACGCCGAGTGCGTTCGGGCTCGAGGTGGTCGGCGGGATGGCGACGTTCAGCCGCAGCATGTCCGCCGGCTTCGGCCCGGTGAAGTTCTGGAACCCCGGGACGATCCCGCTCGGGATCCCGGTGAGCAGGATCGCGTGGAGGTCGGCCCGGTTTTTCGTGTACGTCGCGAGGTTCGGGAACGCGCCCGGGTACAGGACCGGCAGGAGCCTCGCGAGCTCCGGCTGGTTCACGTACTTCTCGAACTGGTTGTCGTTGACCGGGTCGAGGGCGTTCCAGCGATCCTTGTCCCCGATCGGCACGATCACCTCGTTGAAGAGCGGGTTGCCAAGGCGCGAGACCTGCACCCACGGCCCACTCCCCATCGTCCCGTTCCCGTTGTCGTTGCGGACCTGCACCTTGCGGCGGCTCGCGCCTCCCCAGATGCCGAGCACGGCCTTCACGCTCGCCGGATCGCTCGGCACGGACCCATCTCTCGTGAGGCTCGAGATCGGCACCTTGATCGCGATCGTGTGGATGTTCAGCGTCTTCAGCGGGTCGACCGCCGGAGCTGCCGGAGTCGGGATCAGGTGCAGGTTCTGGATCGGCCTGATGTCGCCGAGGTCGAAGATCGCGCCGAGGTCGACGAAGAAGCCGTCGTTTCGCTGGCCGGCGAACACCGTCGTGTTGCGCGCGATGTGATGCACGGCGGACGTGGCGAGAGAGTCGTAGTTCGGTGTCGAGCGCGGCCCGATGTTGCAGGGCGGACACGCGAGGTTGTCGCCGAGCAGGTCGCCGAGTCCGTCCCGCTCGTGGTTGTCCTTGTGGTGCGAGTGGATGACGTGGACGGAGTAGAGCTGCCGCTTGTTCCAGTTCGGATCCGTCAGCGAACCGATCGGGCCCGTGTTGTAGAGGAACGTGTCCTCGTTCTGCAACGTCGTGCGGAACCGGAACTGATACGTGATGTCCGGGAACGTGTCGCCGTCGTTGTCGATGAAGATCGAGTAGAGGACGTCGTCGCCGAACTCGAAGAAGTTCGGCCCGCCGGGCGGGCCCTCGAGCGGCACGTAGTTCGTGATGATCGTGACGGTGGTGGGATCGTCCGGGCTGACGAACGCGTAGGTGTCGGCGTTGTCGGCAACCGGGTCCTGGCTGATCGCCGGGGCTTCGCGGTGGGAGGACATCTAGCTCACGCCCTTCCTGCCGGCAGCCCGCAGCAGGCGCTGGACGAGCGCGCGGTCGCGGTACGTGTGCTCGGCGGTGCCGGCGGCGACGGTGACCTCTCCGCGCTCGGCGTCGCGGATGTACGCGACGACCGGCTCCTCGGGCACACCGGTCGTCGGATGGGTCGGCTGAGCCCCCTCCTCACCGACCGCAGCCCGCGCGATCGACGGCGCGCCGGCCAGAGCCGCCGCGCCGGCGGCCCCGCCGGCGATCTTCATGAATGAGCGCCTACTCAGGCGTTCCATTGCCCTCTCCTTCCCGGCGGCTCCGGCCGCCGTGTGGATTGCGGTCGGCGCTGATTCGCTCGAACGGGTGATCCGGTTCGATCGACTTGAACCGGCCGTGCTCCGCGCGCGAATATCGGACGCTGTGAATCGGCAGCTCGCCCACCTCTCCGACGAAGCGCTCGTGGCCCTCGCTGCCCGGTCGGAGCAGTCGGCGCTCGCAGAGCTCTACGACCGCTACGGCCGCACCGCGTACGGGCTCGCGCTGCGCGTTCTGCGCGACCAGTCGCTCGCCGAGGATGCGGTACAGGAGGCGTTCCTCACCATTTGGCGAACGGCGGCCAGGTTCATGCCGGAGAAGGGCAGAGCGAGCACCTGGATTCTCACGCTGGTGCACAGGCGGGCGGTCGACACCGTGCGCCGCGAGCAACGCCGGCGCGCGGACTCGCTCGAGCTGGCCGGTGAGCCGTCCGTGGAGGGCGTGGAGGAGGACGCGTGGCTCCGCCTGCAGCGCGAGCGCGTTCAGCAGGCGCTGCGCCACCTTCCCGACACGCAGCGCGAGGCGCTGGAGCTCGCGTACTACGGTGGATTCAGCCAGTCGGAGCTCGCCGAGAGGCTCGGCCAGCCGCTGGGTACCATCAAAAGCCGCATGTTCACGGGGCTCTCGCGTCTGCGCGAGGAGCTCGGGGAGCCCGGGACGGAGATTTCATGGACCTCCACGACCTGACCGCCGCATACGCGCTGGATGCGCTCTCGCCCGACGAGGCCGAGACGTACGAGCGACACCTCGGCCAGTGCGAGGAGTGCCGTGAGCAGCTGGCTGAGCTCAACGCGACGGCCGCGGCACTCGCGTTCGGCACGGTCGCACCGGCGCCGCCTCCCCGCCTGCGGGCCGTGATTCTCGAGCAGGCGGCCTCCGAGCGCACCAACGTCGTCCCGCTCCTGCGGCGCCGCTGGGTGACGCGCGGGCTGGCCGTCGCCGCGGCGGCAGCGGCCTGCATCGTCGTCGGCTTGGCCGTTGCCCTGAGCCAGTCGAGCCACACGCGTAGGCTCAGCGTCTCGGTCTCGGTCAGCCCGAACCGGACGGCGACGATTCATGTCTCCGGGCTGTCCGCGGCGCCGAGCGGAAAGACGTACGAGGCCTGGATCATCCCGGTGGGAACCGCCCCCAGGCCGGCGGGGCTATTCCCAGGTGGCGCGGACACGACCCTGCGTCTCCACGGCACGGTGCCGCCGAAGGCTGTAGTCGCCGTGACGGAGGAGCGAGCCGGCGGCGCCAAGGATGGGCCGACCATGGCCCCGATCCTCAGCGCGCGCACGTAGCCCCCGGTGCCGCACGGCCGGTAGCCTGAGTTCTCCCTGGCCCCCATCGACTAGCGGTCCAGGTCGCGGCCCTTTCAAGGCTGAAGCACGGGTTCGAATCCCGTTGGGGGTATCGCAGACGAGCTACTAGCCGGCCGACGTCGGCTCGACGCTCACCACTCCGCCCTCGACCCGCACCGTCCAGCGTCGGCCGAACGCGCGGACACCCTCGAGCGAGAGGCCCTCAAGCTCTTCCGGTACATGTGACGCCTCCGAGCGGAGAACTCGCCGGCTGCGGTCG
The DNA here is from genome assembly GCA_963725965.1 of uncultured Actinomycetes bacterium. Lineage (GTDB taxonomy): Bacteria > Actinomycetota > Thermoleophilia > Gaiellales > Gaiellaceae > Palsa-739. The sequence goes on from CAVSAK010000004.1 coordinate 81,018, forward strand.
GGTACCAGGCGGAGCACTGCCTGGAGCAAGATAGGGGAAGCCGGACACCCTCGAGCGAGAGGCCCTCCAGCCTTCCGGTACATGTGACGCCTCCGAGCGGAGAACTCGCTCGGCTGCGGTCGGGTACCAGGCGGAGCACTGCCTGGAGCAAGAGGACGGGAGTTCCCGCCGCCCACGCCTGCGGCGACGAGGCCGTCGGGTACACGACGGGGAAGCCGGTGTGGTCACGCGCAAAGCCCGCGAAGACCTCCGGCAGGCGGTAGTCGAAGTGCGCCGCTGCCTCGACCATCGCGCGGAGGATGCGAGCGGCTTCCTCCGGGTGGCCGCTGTGCGCGAGGCCCCAGGCCACGAGGGAGTTGTCGTGCGGCCAGACCGTGCCGTCGTGGTAGACGAGCGGGTTGTATGCGCCCTCTCCCACCGCCATCGTGCGGACGCCCCAACCGGACCAGAGGGCGTCGCCCACGAGCAGGTTGGCGACCCTCTCCCGCCGATGCTCGGGGACGATCCCGCTCCACAGCAGGTGGCCGACGTTGGAGGTCAGCGAGTCGATCGGGCGCTTCTCGCGATCGAGCCCAAGGGCGTAGAAGCCGCGCTCCTCGAGCCAGAACGCCTCGTCGAAGCGGCGCTGAAGCTCGGCCGCGTCGTTCTCCAGCTTCTCGGCCAGAGCGTCGTCTCGCCAGAGCTCGCGTGCCATCTCGGCGATCCGCAGCTTCGCGTCGTAGACATAGCCCTGCACCTCCACCGGCGCGATCGGCGCCTCGGCCAGCGTCCCGTCGTGGAACGCCATCGAGTCCCCCGAGTCCTTCCAGGTCTGGTTGCCGATCCCGTGAGAGCTCCGGCGCTTGTACTCGACGAGGCCGTCGCCGTCGAGGTCCGCGTAGTCGTCGATCCAGGCGAGAGCGCGACGAGCAGCGTCCTCGAGCTCCAGCGGAAGCGCGGGGTCGTCGGTCCAGCGCCAGACCTCCGAGAGGAGGACGAGGAAGAGCGGCGTCGCGTCGACGGTGCCGTAGTAGCGGTCGGTCCAGGCCAGTGCAGCCTTGCCGCGGCGCAGCTCGTGGATGATCTTCCCGGGCTCGGCGTCACGCTCGGCGTCGTCGGCCGTCGCTTGCGTCGCGGCGAGGACTCGCAGGGTGCCTGCCGCCAGCTCCGGGCCTAGCAGCAGCGTCTGCAGCGACGAGATGAGCGTGTCCCGACCGAAGACGGTCATGAACCACGGCGTGCCGGCGGCCAGTAGGTGCCCGTCGGGGACTTCCGGGACGCGCATCCGGAGCGCGGCGAGATCCCCGAGCGACCGATTCCAGGTGTGGACGAGGTCGTCCCAGCCTGCGCCGAGCACCGGAGCCGAGCTCTGCCATTCCGCGAACGACCGCTCGGCACGGCAACGCTCCTCGTCGAGCTCCCGCGCGAACGATGCGGCCGTCAGCGGTTCGACCCCTTCGAGCTCGGCCTGCACGCCGACCACGAGCCGCCAGCGGGCGCCGGGCTCCAGGGAAAGCGCAAAGCGCGCCACACCGTCTGACTCGTCGAACGCCTCAGACAGGTGGACGACCGTGCGGCCGCGGAAGGAACCGTCGGAGAAGACCAGAGTCCCGTTGCCGGCACGTTCCGGCGGATGGGCCTGCGGCAGCGTCTCCTCCACCTGCAATCCGAAGCCGGGCTCGAGGTCCTTGACCACGAAGATGTCGGCGAAGTCGGCAGCGAGCTCCAAGCCGAGGTCGACGTCGACCCGGCGATGGCTGTGGTTCTCGATCGCGATCCGCTCCTCCATGCAGTCGCCGACGAAGCGCTCCCGCTCGATGACGAGCTCGTTCGGCCGCAGCCCGCCGGCGAGCGGGTTCCGGAGCACGAACGAGGCGAGATGCGGCGTGGCGTGGTCGTGCGAGAGGGGATCGAGGCGTGCGCCGCCGAGCGTCAGCACCGAACGCGAGAGGAAGCGCGTGTCGGAGGCGAAGAAGCCGGAGGCGGCGGCAATTCCGTCGACGTCGCCGCGCTCGTCACAGACGCAGAAGGTCGACCCGTCGAGAACGGTCAGGGGCAACGGGCTACGCGGCCGGCCCGACGACGCGGCTGGTGGCCTCGTCGAAAAGGAGCACCTTGTCGAGTGGTACGGAGAACGTCTCGTGCTCTCCGGCGTGCAGCCGCGGGTCCGGCGGCAGCCTGACGACGATCTCGTTGTCGCCGAGGCGAAGGTGCGCGAGCTGCTCGTCGCCCAGGTACTCGACGACCTCGACCGACGCGTCGAGGCTGCCGGGGCCGGCACGACCGTTGCCGAGCTGGACATGCTCCGGCCTGAATCCTGCAAGTTGGCCGGCGCCGCCGATACCCAGCACCGAGGACGGGAGCATGTTCATCGCCGGGGAGCCCAGGAAGCGCGCGACGAACGTGTTGGCCGGATGCTCGTACAGCTCCTCGGGCGTGCCGAGCTGCTGCAGCTCACCCTTGCTCATGACGGCGATCCTGTCGCCCATCGTCATCGCTTCGACCTGGTCGTGTGTGACATAGATGGTCGTCGTGCCCAGACGCTTCTGCAGCCTGAGGATCTCGGCCCGGGTCTGAACACGCAGCGCTGCATCGAGGTTGGAGAGCGGCTCGTCCATGAGGAACGCCTTCGGCTCGCGGATGATCGCCCGCCCGAGCGCGACCCGCTGGCGCTGACCGCCTGAGAGCTGCTTCGGCTTGCGCTTGAGGAAGTCGCCGAGCTCGAGAGTGTCGGCGGTCTGCCTGACGCGCCTGTCGACCTCGGCCTTGTGCACCCCGTGGTTGCGCAGGCTGAAGGCGAGGTTGTCGTAGACCGTGAAATGCGGATACAGGGCGTACGACTGGAAGACCATCGCCACGTCGCGCGCGCCTGGCGCGAGGTGGTTGACAACCCGATCGTCGATGAGGATCCGCCCGCTCGTGATCTCCTCCAGGCCGGCGAGCATCCGCAACGCCGTCGTCTTGCCACAGCCGGACGGGCCGACGAGGACGAGGAACTCGCCGTCGGCGACTTCGATGCTGAGGTCGTCGACGGCGGTGGTGTCGTCGAACCGCTTGGTCACGTGCTCGAGCGTGATCGTCGCCATCAGACCTCCCTCGCCTCTGCGGGCAGCACGAAATGCGCCACGGCGACGAAAGAGTAGGCGAGGGTGAGTGTGAGGAACGGCATGACTGCTGCGGCCACGCCGGCGAGGTTGACGAGGAGGAGCGCGAGGCCCAGCAGCAGGGTCGCGCCCGGCCTCTGCGCCGCCAACGTTGCTGCGCTCCGCGCGGCGGCCGGCCACGCGAGCTGGGGATCGGCGACGGCGACCGTCGTCAGCACGGCGGCATAGATGCCGAGGAGGACGACGAGGTAGAGCGTGAGGAAGGCGAATGGCCAACCGACGCTCGACCGCGTGTAGAAGTGCACGGCCAGCGCAGCGACCACTCCGAGCGCGAGCCCGGCTGCGCCGAGCGCCAGGCCGCGACGCCAGTGCAACCGCAGTCCCTCCCAGGCGTCGGCGAGCTTGAGGTTGCCGGTGCGGACGAGGGTCACCGAGGAGTGGGCGAGCGCCGCGACCAGCGGTCCCGCGAGCACGGCGAGCACCAGCAGCGCGTGCACAGCGATCGCGCAAACCGCGGCGAGGACGAGCACCGCTCCGACCGCGGCGTTGACGGGGACGAGGCGCCACGAATTGCGGTACAGGTCGGCGACGGCGAGCCCGAGAGCACGGCGCGCGCTCATCCCTTCACCCCCGCCGAGACGACGCCGGACACGAAGAAACGCTGGAAGGCGAGAAAGATGACGAGGACGGGGAGAATGGCGATCACGGCGCCGGCCGAGATCTCGGGCCAGAACGTCGTGTAGGTGAAGTGCAGCTCCGCCAGCCCGAGCTGGAGCGTGTAGTGGCTGGCCGGGCCCTGTCCGAAGAGGATCAGCGGCCAGAAGAAGTCGTTCCAGGTGCCCTGGAACTGGAGGATGGCGAGCGCGGCCATCGCGGGGAGCGCGAGCGGCAGCATGATGCGCCAGAACGTCTTGAAGTAGCCGGCGCCGTCGAGCTTCGCCGCCTCTTCGAAGTCCCTCGGGATCGTGAGGAAGTACTGGCGCATGAAGAAGAGGTTCACGGCAGAGACGAGGTTGATCAGGATGTAGCTCGTGAAGCTCCCGTACAGGCCCCAGTGGACGATCATCACGAAGATGGGAATGAGGCGCAGCTGGTCGGGCACCATGAGCGTCCCCAGCACGAGCAGGAACAGGAGCTCGCGGCCGGGGAACCGGAGTCGCGCGAACGCATAGCCGCCCAGCGCCGAGAGGAAGAGGTTGCAGAACACGACGACGGCGCACAGGAAAAGGCTGTTCTTGATGTAGGTCGGGAAGTCGTAGTCGCGTCCAGAGGGTGTGCCAGGCGGAGGTCGTCCACGGGTGCGCCAAGAACGTGACGTTGACGCTGTCCGGGATCGTCTTGAAGGACGTGGTGAGGGTCCACAGGAACGGCACGAAGAAGATCGCGGCGATGAAGAGGTAGAGGCCGTAGAGCAGGACCTTGCGGGCGACCTCCGACCGGGATCGCCCGGGGATGTACGGCTCGGCGCTCGCGACCGACGTCTGCAGCGTCATGCGGCCTCCTGCCGGCCGACCGTGAGGCGCTCGACGATGGTGAGGCCGAAGATGATGATGAAGTAGATGACGCCGGCGGCGGCGGCGAGGCCGAAGTCGTAGCTCCCGAACGCCGCGTTGTAGATGTAGATGATGGGATACATCGTCGAATAGTTCGGCGAGCCGGAAGCACCGCCGGCGATGAGGAACGCCTGGTCGAACAGCTTGAGCGCTCCGATGCCGAAGACGACGAGGCAGAAGAAGTGGGCGGGGCGGAGCAGCGGGAAGGTGATCCTCCAGAACGTCCGCCAGGCGCCGGTGTCGTCGAGCGCCGCCGCCTCGTAGACGTCGTCCGGGATCGCCTGCAGGGCGGCGAGGTAGAAGATCATCACCGTCCCCGAGGTCGTCCAGGCGTTCATGCCGACGATGCCCCACCCGACGGTGCTCGCCTGCCCGAACCAGTCCGTGTTGAGGCCGAAGATGTGGTTGAACAGACCGTTCTGGCTGAAGATGTAGAGGATGATCGTCACGATCGCGACGGACGAGGCGATCGAGGGGAAGTAGAAGGCGGAGCGGAAGAAGTTGCGGCCGCGGATCTTCTGGTTGATGACGAGCGCCAGCGAGAGCCCGAGCGCCATCTCGAGCGGGACGACCGCCACGGTGTACTCCGCGATGTTCCTGAGCGCGATGTGGAAGATGGGGTCGTGGAGCACCTTCGCGTAGTTGAAGGTCCCCGTCCCCGGGGACGTCTTCCCGAGGATCCCCCAGTGAAAGAAGCTGATGTAGACCGCGTAGCCGAACGGGTAGATGAAGAAGAGCCCGAAGACCGCGAGCGGTATGACGGCGAACCCGTAACCCCAGCCCGCCTCGCGCAGGCGAGCGCCGCGCAGCGTGACGCTGAGGCGGCTTGGCGCGGCTTCGGTCGCGGTCGGGGTCGCCATCATCGACGAGAGCGTCCCCTGCGCGGCCAGCACCGCGCAGGGGACGGTTCAGTCAGTTCGATCTACTGCCCTTTGAGGGCCTTGCCGACGTCCGCAAGCATCGCCGGAACCGACTTGCTGCCGGAGATGACCGCGTTCAGGTCGTTGCCCATCACGGTGTACGCGCTGGAGAAGTTCGGGTTGCCGAATCCCCAACCGCGAGCGTAGGGGGCCGCCGCGAGGAACGGCGCGCGTCCACCGATCGACGGCACGTCCTTGCGCGGGGAAAGCGCGAGGCCCTTCGACATCCAGATTTTCTCGCCCTGCTTGCCGACGAGCCAGCTGAGCACCTTCCACGCAGCCGCCTTGTTCTGGTCGCTCTTCGCGATCGACCACGAGACGGTGAAGGCGAGGTTGCCCTGCGCCTTGTTCTTGACCATCGGATGCACGGCGAAGTGCGTCTTCGGATAGGTCGACTTCATGTACGGGAGGATCCAGTTGCCTTCGAAGGCGATCGCGGCGTGGCCCTGACCGAGCTCCTGGCCGCACCAGCTGCCCGACGGCGGCGTGTAGGCCAGCCCGCTCTTCAGCAGGCCGACGTAGAAGTTCACGGCCTGGACGTTTGCCTTCGACGTGAGGTGCTTCGTGATCGAGCCCTTGTTCTGGTACATGAAGGCGCCCATCCGCGCCCAGTCGGCCGAGAGGCAGATCGGGTGCTTGGAGGAGGTCTTCTGCTGAATCGCCTTCGCAGCGGACTTCAGCTGCGCCCATGTCTTCGGCACCTTGACGTGGGCCTGAGCGAACAAGCTGTTGTTGGTCTCAGTGGCGAGCGGCGACCAGTCCTTCGGGAAGCCGTAGATCGACGAGCCCTTCTTGAAGGCGCCGAGGAGCTTCGGATAGAACGCCTTCGTGTTGAAGTGGCTGCTCTTCACCATGCCGTTCAGCGGCTGAATCACGCCCTGCTTGATCCAGCTGCCGATCACGCTCGAGTCGACGTAGAACACGTCGGGAGCATTGTGAGCGGCGAACCGCGCGGTCATCGCCTGGCCGTAGTCGCCGTTGATGACCTGCCACGTGACGTGGATGCCCTCTTTCGCCCCCACGCTGTTGTTGAACGCGTTCGCCATCTGCGTGTCGAGTGCATCCTCATCAGGCCCCGAGGACCAGCCAGCGAATGTGACGTTGGTGACCTTCTGAGTCTTGTGCCCTGCCTGGGCAGATGCAGCGACCATGACCACGGCGAAGATCAGCACGCCGAGGACCACCGCTAGACGTTTCGTCATGAGTGACGACCCTCCCTCATTGTTGGAACCGGTTTCAAAACAGGGGGCTCAAAGGTTTCTGGTTACCCGTTCGACCCATTCTTACACCCCTTCGCTTCGAGCACCAAACCTCGGTTCCCTTGACTTTGAGACGTCGAGACGCGACGCTTGTTGGCGATGGAACCGCTACCAAGCGCTGCGGCGCGCTCGGCGGCGACGCCTGCCCGCATCGCGGACGTCGCTGCCCGGGCCGGCGTCGGGGTCGCCACCGTCTCGCGCGTCCTCAACGACCGCGTCGGCGTGCGGCCGAGCACCCGGGAGCGGGTTATCGACGCGATCGAGGCGCTGAACTACCGCCCGAGCTCGCTCGCGCGCAGCCTGTCGCTCCAGCGAACGATGGTGGTCGCGGCCCTGCTGCCCTGGTTCACGAACCCGTCCGCCGTGCAGCGGGTGCGGGGAATCGTCGACGGCCTGAGTGCCTCGAGCTACGACCTGATGATCTTCGACATCGAGTCGGAGGACAGACAGCGCCGCGCATTCGAGCTCTTCGACCGGGGCGACCGGGCAGACGGCCTGCTCGTCGTCTCCACTCGCCCGCCCGAGCCCGAGGTAGAACGCCTCGATGCCGCGGACATTCCCTGTGTGCTGATCGACGCTGTCCACCCGCGCTTCCCGAGCATCGCGGTCGACGACGTCGCAGGCGGCGAGATGGCAACCCGACACCTCGTCAACCTCGGCCATCGGCGCGTCGCCCTGATCGGCGACCCTCCGCCGGAGTTCCGCTTCGACTGGAGCCGCGACCGCACCCGTGGGTACGAGCGCGCGCTGGCGGCGGCGAGAATCGAGCTGCGGGTGGAGTACATCCGCGAGGGAACCCGCCTGCCGAACGTCGCGCGTGCGATCGCGACCGAGCTCCTCTTGCTGCCGGAGCGGCCCACCGCGGTCTTCGCGGCCTCGGACACGCAGGCCATCGGCGTCCTCGAGGCTGCGCGAGCGCTGGGGATCGACGTTCCCGGAGAGCTGTCGGTGGTCGGCTTCGACGACATCGAGGTCGCCGCCTACGTCGGGCTGACCACGGTACGCCAGCCGCTCGTGGAGAGCGGACGCCGCGGAGCCAGGCTCCTTCTCGACGTGCTGGCTGGGCGCCAGGTCGCGCCGCTGCGCGAGCTGCTGCCGCTCGAGCTCGTCGTCCGCGGCACGACGGGGCCCGCTCCAGACTAGACCTCCGCGGCTACGCTCGCTCCATGTCGAAGGTCGAGAAGTCCGAGCAGGAGTGGCGCGAGGAGCTGACCGCGGAGCAGTACCGCGTCTTGCGTGAGAAGGGGACGGAGGCACCGTTCAGCGGCGAGTACGACCATGTCTTCGAGCCCGGCACCTACCGCTGCGCCGGCTGTGGCGCGGAGCTGTTCGAATCCGACGCGAAGTACGATTCCGGCTGCGGCTGGCCCGCCTTCTCCGCGCCTGCGGGCGAGGAAGCAGTGGAAGAGGAGAGCGACAGGAGCTTCGGGATGGTTCGCACCGAGGTGCTGTGCGCGAGCTGCGGCGGCCATCTCGGGCACGTCTTCCCGGACGGCCCGAACCCGACCGGCCTCCGCTACTGCATCAACTCCGCCGCGTTGAAGCTCGACGAGCAGTAGCGCTACCGTTCGCAGGCGCGGGCGGTTAGCTCAGCTGGGAGAGCAACGGCTTTACACGCCGTAGGTCGCAGGTTCGAGCCCTGCACCGCCCACTTCTCGTCTTGCGCGGTCGCCAGAATCTTGGGGATGGGCGAGATCGAGGAGGTCGCCGAAGACGTCGGCGACGAGCTGGAGCAGGGTCTCCACCTCCACCACCATCTCGGCCCGCGACGGGAGCGCGCGATGTTCGCTGCCCTCGGCTTCGTCGTCGCGCTTGCGATCACGCGCGGGCTCACGACCTGGCTCCACGACAACGGCGCCGGCGCGAACGGCGGCATCATCGTGGGCGGGGTCCACATCCACCACCTCGTGTTCGGAATCCTCGGCATGCTCTTGCTCGGCTTCGGCTGGCTCCTGCTGTACGGCATCGAGCATCAGCCGAGACGGCGCTGGTTCCGCGTCACGGCCCTGGGATACGGGATTTGCGCCGCGCTGATCCTCGACGAGTTCGCGCTCTGGCTCAACCTGCGCGACGTGTACTGGGAACGACAGGGCAGAGAGAGCGTCGACGCGCTGGCCATCTTCGCGGGCCTCCTTCTCTGGGTCGTCCTGATCGCACCGTTCGCGCACGCTGTCTGGCGGCACCTGCGCGGACGCCCGCTGCCGACGCGACGGTGACTGCGACGCGCGAGCCGCTGCGGGAACGCGCCTAGCATTCTCCGGCGTGCTCCTCGGCGGCAAGCGCGGTGGCACGCGGCCATGATGCGAGACTGACCCGGTGGAAGGGGCCCAGGTGAGCCCCCTCCGCTGGTTGCGGCGCCTGCAATGCCCCAACGGAACCTCAGGGCTGGCACAAACAGATGGGCGGTACTGGGCTCGAACCAGTGACCTTCGGCTTGTCGAGCCGACGCTCTCCCAACTGAGCTAACCGCCCGCGGAGGCGCACATCGTAGCGAGCCGCGTTCGCGCTCGTTTCGCTGTGCGAACTCGGACGGCGCATGTCATGCGAGACTGAAGCGGTGGAAGCGGCCCAGGTGAGCCTCCTCCGCTGGCTGCGCCGGCAGCTGCGGCAGCCGATTCCGATGCGCGAGCATCTCGAGGCGGCGGTCGAGAACGACGACGTCGCCGAGGCTCGTCGGCTCCTCGCCGGCTTCGAGTTCAGCGACGAGCAACGGCGGAACGTGGAGCAGTTGCTCGACGCGTGGGAACGCCAGAGCGCGGCCTCCTAGTAAAACCCCTCCCGGTGCCGGTATCGCTCGTTGCGCGCTACCTCGTACTCCTCGACGTCGAGCTCCGGGTCGGCGCTGGCGCGAAGAATCTCGCCCTGGCTCGGCAGGTCCGAGCGGTCGATGTGCCGCTCGGGGTTCCAGAGGTCGGAGCGAAGTAGCGCTTTCGGGCACTGCGTATACGCCTCCTCGACTTCCACGAGGATGCCGAGCTTCGGCACCTTCCCCTCGACCTCGCTGCCGGCGAGCACTTCGGGGTCGTCGACGATCCGCGCGCGGCCGTTGACGCGGAACGTGTCGTTGACGCCCGGGATCAGGAAGAGGAGCGCGATGCGATCGTCCCGCAGGAGGTTCGTCAGCGTGTCCGCGAGCTTGTTCCCAGGCCGGTCGGGAAGGAGCAGCGTCCGCTCGTCGACGATGCGGACGAAGCCGGCCGGGTCGCCGCGCGGCGAGACGTCGAGCCCGCCGTCGGGGCGTCCCGAAGCGACGACGACGAACGGCGAACGCTCGATGAACTGGCGCGTCAGCGGGTTGAGCCGGTCCGCGATCTTCTCGCGGATGAGCTTCGCCGGCTCGCCCCCGAGCACCTCGCGGAGCTGAGCCTCGTCCATCAGCCGAACCTCGGCGGCCGCTTCTCGCGAACCGCGGCCACGCCCTCGCGCACATCCGGCCCGGTCATGTCCAGGAACTCGAGCTCGAGCGAGGCATCGAAGATCGGCCCCGCCCGCAGCAGCCACTCGTTGAGTGCGACCTTGGTGTGGGAGATCGCGCCGCGGGAGCCGGAAGCGAGTCTCCGCGCGATCTCGAGCGCACGCTCCTCGAGCTCCTCCTCGGGCACGCAGAGCGAGACGAGCCCGATCCGCTCTGCCTCGGCGCCATCGACCTCCTCGCACAAGAGCAGGAGGTACTTCGCCTTCGCCATGCCACACAGGAGCGGCCAGACGATCGCCGCGTGGTCGCCGGCAGCGACGCCGAGCTTCGTGTGGCCGTCGACGATGCGCGCGTTCGGGCTCGCGAGCGAGACGTCGGCGAGGAGGCCGACGACGAGACCGGCGCCGACGGCCGGGCCGGTGATCGCCGAGACGATCGGCGTCGGGCAGCGGAGCATGTTGTAGACGAGGTCGCGGGCCTCGTGGAAGACCCGCTGCCGTGTGTCGGCGTCGTCGGCGATTGCGAGCACGAGGTCGAGATCGCCTCCGGAGCTGAAGGCACCGTCGGCGCCGCGGACGAGCACCGCCCGCGTTTCCTCGTCCTGCCCGATCGCCTGCCAGACCCGCGCGAGCTCGCCGTGCTGCGCCTCGCTCACGGCGTTGAGCCGGCCGGGCGCGCGGAGCGTCAGCCGCAGGATCCCCTCCTCGGGCCGGTCGAGAGCGAGGGACGGGAACTCCGCCGCGTAAGGGTAGGACGACACGACCAGATCCTACGAGCCAGCGGGTCTAGACCAATCGCCCTAAGAGGTCTAGCCTCGAGAGCATGGCCCAGGCCCTCTACCGGCTGGGACTGCTCACGGCACGCCGGAAGTGGATCGTGCTTGCCGTTTGGGTCGTCGGCATCGCCGCCCTCGCCACCCTGGCGAAGGGATTCGGCAGCAACACGAGTAACAACCTCAACTTGCCGGGAACCAACAGCCAGGCCGCCACGGACCTGCTCGCGGCGCGGTTCCCGCCCCAACAGAACGGCGGCAACCCGCTCGTTTTCCACACGGAGATCGGGAAGGTCACCGACGCCAAGAACAAGCAGGCGATCGAGGCCGCGTACAAGCAGGTCAAGACGCTCCCACACGTCGCGAGCGTCGTCGATCCCTTCTCCCAGCAGGGCGCGTCCCAGATCAGCAAGGACAAGAAGACCGCCTTCATCTCGATCCTGCTCTACGTCGGCGGCAGCGACCTCACCCAGGACATCGCCGAGAGTGTCCTCCAAGCCGGGAACCCCGGCGTGAACGCCGGAATGGAAGTAGCCGTCGGCGGCTCGGTGGGGACCGAGCTCTCCGAGCCGGATACCGGGAGCAGCGATGTGATCGGGCTGATCGCCGCGGCGATCATCCTTGCCTTCACGTTCGGGACGCTCGTCGCGATGGGGCTTCCGCTCGTCTCGGCGGTGCTCGGCCTGATCGCCGGGCTCTCGCTCATCACGGTCCTCGGCCACGGCGTGACCGTCCCGACGATCGCGCCGACGCTCGCAACCATGATCGGCCTCGGCGTCGGCATCGACTACGCGCTCTTCCTCGTCACGCGCCACCGCGACAACCGCAAGCACGGCATGGAGATGCACGAGTCGATCGCGATGGCGGTCGCCACCTCGGGCAGCGCGATCGTCTTCGCCGGAACGACCGTGGTGATCGCGCTCCTCGCGCTCCTCGTCGCCGGGATTCCACTGGTGACGTCGCTCGGCTATTCGTCGGCCGTCGCGGTCGTGACCGCCGTGCTCGCCGCCCTCACGCTGCTGCCGGCGGTGATGGCGATCGTCGGAAAACACATCGAGTCGGGCCGCCTGCCTACAGTCCTGCGCCCCTCGCCGAAGGATGTGGACCGCGGCTTCTGGGGCGGCTGGGCGCACGCCCTGACAAGGCGGCCGTGGTGGGCGATCCTCGCCGTGTTCGCGCTGTTGATCCCGCTGATCGTGCCGTTCCTCTCGCTGAACCTCGGTCAGGAGGACATCGGCGCCACGCCGAAGTCGACCACCGAGCGCCAGGCCTACGACCTGTTGTCGGCGGGCTTCGGCGTCGGCTACAACGGGCCACTCCTCGTCGCGGTCGACCTCGGAAGCCCGGCGAAGCAGAGCAGCGAGTACACGAGCCAGTACAACCAGGCGCAGAGCTTGCAGAAGCAGCTCGAGCAGGAGCAGAAGTCGGGGAAGACCCAGCAGCAGCAGCTCCAGGCGCAGGCGAACTCACTCAACGCGCAGAGCAACCAGCTCACCGCACAGCAGAAGCAGCTCGAGCAGCAGCAGGGCAGCCTCGAGTCGCAACAGGCGGCGCTCGAGCGCCAGGCGAAATCGGACAAGCAGGAGCAACAGCAGATCCAGGCCTCCGCAAACAAGCTCGAGGCCGAGCAGGTGGCGCTGAACAAACAGATCGCCGGAGCGGGTGCGCAGGCGAAGACGGTCGTCAGCGACGGCGCGAAGACGACCAAGAAGCTGACCTCCGTGCTGAAGAAGCTGACGAAGAACCAGGCCGAGCAAAAGAAGGTCGAGAAGCAGATCGAGCACACGACGGACCCGACTCAGAAGAAGAAGCTCGAGGCGAAGCTAAGCTCGCTGCAGAAGCAGGAGACGAAGCTCGAGAACCAGCTGGAGAAGCTCGTCCAGGAAGACCAGGCGAACCGCGAGGCGTCCCAGGCCCTGCTCGCAACGTCACAGAGCCTGCGTAAGCAGGAGGTCAACGTCGCCAATCGCGCGATCTCCCTCGCCGGGCAGTCGGCCACGCTCGCTTCCGATGCAGTCGAGCTCGTGCAACAAAAGCAGTCGCTCCTTCTCCAGGCGTCCCACCTGCAGGTCCAGGCCGCGAACCTCCAGACGCAGGCCGCGAACCTCCAGACGCAGTCGGCGCAACTGCAGACGCAGCAGGTCAAGCTCCAGAACCAGCAGCAGAGCGCGCAGAGCCAGCAGAAGCAGGCCGAGCAGCTGAAGGGCGAGCTCACGGACGAGCTGACGCAGTCCGGCGGCGATCCGCGCGGCACGGATACCAGGCTCGTGAACCTCCAGAACGCCCTCGGGGCCACGGAGGGCGTGAAGGTCGTCTCGCCGCCGCGGATCAACAAGTCGGGCAACGCGGCGACGTTCAACGTCATCGCCACGACCGCACCTGCGGCGCCCGCCACCGCCGACCTGGTGCGGACGCTCCGGAAGTACACGATCCCGCAGTCGACCCAGGGCACGAATGTGACGGCATACGTCGGGGGCCAGACGGCGAGCTACGTCGACCTCGCCAGCGGGATCTCGGCCCGGCTCTTCCTGGTGATTGCAGTCGTGATCGGGCTCAGCTTCTGCATCCTGCTGGCCGCGTTCCGGTCCTTCCTCTTCGCCGCGCAGGCCGCGGTCGCGAACGTGCTGTCGGTGACGGCCTCGTTCGGCGTGCTGACAGCCGTCTTCCAGAAGGGCTGGGGCCTCAGCATCGTCGGGCTGGACGCCGCGAACGGCACCGTCCCGATCGCGAGCTACGTGCCGCTGATGATGTTCGCCGTCCTGTTCGGGCTCTCGATGGACTACCAGGTGTTCCTGATCTCGCGGATCGAACAGCACCGCGCCGAGACCGAGACCGACCGAGACGCAATCCGCCGCGGCCTCGCTTCTGGCGCGCGCGTGATCGTCGCGGCCGCGCTCATCATGATGTCGGTCTTCGGCAGCTTCGTGCTGAACGCCGACCCGACCGTAAAGCAGTTCGGCGTCGGCCTCTCGGTCGGTGTCGCCCTCGCCGCCACCTGCGTGCTCGTGTTCTCCCCGGCCGTCCTCGTCCTGGCTGGAAGCGGCAGCTGGTGGCTCCCAGGCTGGCTCGACCGGATCCTGCCCCAACTTGACGTCGAGGGTGCAGGTGCGAAGGTCAAGATGCCCGTCGAAGCGATGCCGTCGGGCACTCCCGCAGGCCCTTAGGTCGCGTCCGCTTCAATAGCCCGTACGTCGGGCCGGTAGCTCAGTCGGTAGAGCAGGGGACTTTTAATCCCAAGGTCGGAGGTTCGATCCCTCCCCGGCCCATCCCCGTACCGCCGGCAGTCGTCGACGACGCGCGTGTGGGGTTGACTGCTCCAGGACGGCGATGAAGAGTCCGAAGACACGCCGTCTACCCCGAGGGGGCAATCAATGAAGCGTCGGTTGAGGGCACCGAGCCCGGCCTTCGTCATCTCGCTGATCGCGTTGTTCGTCGCGCTCGGAGGGACGACGTATGCCGCGACAAACCTGCCGAAGAACAGCGTCGGAACCAAGCAGCTGAAGAACGGAGCCGTCACGAAGAAGAAGATCCAAGCGAAGACGATCGCGGCGTTGAAGGGGGCACGGGGTCGGCAAGGGGCAACCGGCGCCGCCGGTACACCCGGTGCTCGCGGTGCTGCGGGCGCGCCCGGGCCGACCGCGTCGGCGTACGCACAGGACCAGAACACGTTTGTGTTCGTCGACTCTGGCACTGACACCACCGCGGTCCAGCTCACTGCCGGCGGAGGGACGAAGCTCGCTGTGCCGTTCCCAGCCGCCCTGCACGTTTCGGGAGTCGTGCGTCTTCGCAACAACACCGGCGCCGGCAACACCGACCAGAGCGGCTGTCGGCCGCAGATCGCGCCGGCGGGCGGCAGTTTCACCGACGCCGGACCCGAGATGCTCGGCCTGACCAACGGCTTCAACGCCTTCAACGACGAGGCGACGATCGCGGTCGTCGGCGAGCTGAACGTGCCCGCCGGGAGCTACGACGCTCGTATCGTCTGTCACCGGACGTTTTCAACCGGAAGCACGGATCAGAACAAGTTCAACGGCGATTCAATCAGCGTGATCGCGGTGGCTCGCTGACGGACGTCTTCACCCAAAGCGACCCTCGAACGAGGCACTACGGAGGGCCGATGCAGCCTGGACCTAGATGCGGTGCACCTTCGCTCGGCAGCGGCGAGGCTGTTCGTGGATGAGCGAGTGGGGACATCAGCATCAGCAAGTTCGGGAGCAACGGCGCCTCGTCGACTGCGTCGAGTGCGGCTGCCGGAGCGAAGCCGGCTGGGTCGGCTGGCGCGCGTACCGGGTCGACGACCCGGAGCTGGACGAGCCCGCGGCACTCGGGTTCTACTGCCCGGCGTGTGCCGAGGCCGAGTTCGGTCCGAGCAGATAGGCGCAGGCCCGGAGCAGCCGTTAGGATCCCGGCATGGCGAGGGGGGTACTCGCCGGAGTAGTGATCGCCGCCGCGCTCGGAGTCGTTGGGCGAGCGGGGGCAGGTCAGCTGCCGATTCTTCGTGCCGCTCGCGTCGTCCACCATCACGTCGTGCTCGAGATCTCCGTCGGCGACGTTCGCCCGGTTGAGTTGACGGTCGCCAAACGGCGTGCCGTCGACGTCCACGGAGCGCTTCTGCAGAAGAACGTACGCCTGCAGGAGACGATCAGGCTTCCTGCCTCGGCGAGCGGCCTGGTCCGCTGGCAAAGCCCGGAGGCCCTAGGCGCGGGTGTCTACTTCGTCCAGGTGACGGCGGTCGACACGGGCGGCGTAACGGATTGCCCGCCCAAGACGACCAAGTGCGGCGAGGATTTCTCGAACGTCCGCCGAGTGGTCGCCCGGAAGCCGAGCTGACCGAAATGCAAGAGGGCCGCCAAGCGGCGGCCCTCTTCAGTCGAGCGTCAGTCACTCACTCAGGCGATCAGCCCTTTCCGCCTGGAGCCGGACAGGGGTTCTTGCCTAGTGTGTTGTGGAACGTCTCGTAGATGCCCTGGGTCGTGAAGCCGGGCGCCGGATAGACCTGTACTTGGAGGCCACCGTACTCGGAGGCCGCCGTTCCTCCGAAGTTATCGATCGTTCCGGAGATACTTCCGCCGCCCTCCTGCCACAAGCACGATCCGTTCGAGTCCGTGGTCGTGCTGTAGATCGGGTAGAAGGTCGCGCCGTTCGGCAGTGGGATGCACCCGGAGCCAGGGCTTGGATCCATCGGGTTGAACACGTGGCGCTGGCAGTTGTTGTTCGGCGATGAGTCCGCTCCCTCGATGCGCGGGAGGTCGTTCTCGAACGCCACCTGTTTGTAGTTGGCCGGACCACTATTTCCCGGCCCGGTGAAGAGCGGGCTCGAGAACTGGATCGGCGCCGAGACCTTGCTCGGGTCTGCGCCGGGGCTCCCGGGCCACGTTCCGGCCTGGTACTCCGGCCCGTCGAAGTCGCCGTCCGCGCCCAGGCATCCGATGAATGAGGGGACGATTGTCGTGTCCGTCCCGTCCACGACCGGGAGGTTGTAGCACGGCCTGTCGTCGGTGTCCTTACTCGTATCGGTCGGATCCGGGAAGCTCGAGGCCAGGCAGCTGCCTCCGTTCACGGAGGTGAGAGCGTTGCAGTACTCGAAGTGGCCGATCTCGTCCGAGTAGGCGACGTTGTACGAGTGCGCCGCCCACAGCACGCGGGTGTCGGGCGAGGACGTGCTGTACATCGGGTGGAAGGCGTACTTCTGGTCGGTGCACGACGAAGAGTTCGGCTGGTATAGCGGATGGCCGAACCCGTTGGCGATGCTCGCGGTCATCGAGCCGGTATCGCCTGTCGTGAGGTCGTGGATCACGACTTCCAAGCCGGCCGACGTGTCGTGCATGTCGACCGTCAACTTGTCACCGGAGTTCATCTCCAGCGTGTCCGCTGTCGTCTCGAAGGTCGCGAGCGTCTGGTCGAGTGGATCGGGCGGCCCATTCGGCACTCCGCTCTTGGTGACGATCGCGTAGTTGACGTACTCCTCTCCAGCGGCGTTGAGACACGCGCTGTTGTTCGGAACGCCCGTGTTCGAGTTCGACGAGAAGCTGTCGATGTTCAGCGCGGCGCACCACTGGAAGTTGTTGGGACCGCAGCTCACTCCGCTTCCGACGCCTCCCCAACCGGGCGGGTAGAACTGCATCTCCAGAAAGGCGGTGCCGGGCGTCAGGCCGAGGTAATCGGCCGAGTTCGGGTTCGTGCTCTTGTAGATGTTCTTGTCGCTGTCGGCCGGGCACGGCTTGCCCGGATCGGGAGCGGACTGGTCGTCGCACAAGGCCATGCCGAACCAGAACGCCGGATGGAGCATGAAGTTCGAGGTACCGCCGCTCCCGTTCTGCGCCGGTGGGGTCGACGGATCCGTCGGGAGGGTCAAGTTGTAGAGGTTCGAGTTACCCGAGCCCGGCTTGCTCGAATAGAACAGGAGCGACGGCTCGTCGTGACCGGAGGGGTACGAGTATCCGTTGTACGAAACTGGATTGCTCACCTCCGTACACAGCTGTGGATGCAGGACACACAGCGGCGAGTTGTAGGTATCGGCGTGGGCTGCACGCACGGAGCTGCCTCCGAGCGCGCCGACGATCACCACGATCCCAACCGCGATGATTCCGCCGAGTCTCAAACGCCGTGGGACAAGAAACGCGCGCATACGCTTTACCCCCTCTGTCCGCTTGCGACGACTGATTGCGCCGCGATCCTTACAAATGCGCGGCCACGGTGAACGGTTACGATCGCCCCGTGCCGTTCGGCGTTCGCATCCTCCTCGGCTGGGCCGTCGACGCCGCCTCGCTCGCGGTTGCGGCGTGGATCTTCGCGGGCATCTCGGTCGGCGGATCGGTCGGCACGCTCATTCTCGCCGCGCTCGTCTACGGGATCCTCGCGACGTTCGTCAAGCCGATACTCAAGCTCCTGACCCTGCCGCTCGCCATCGTCACGCTCGGCATCGCCTGGTTCTTCGTGGCGATGTTCATCCTCTGGCTGACCGACCTGATCGTCTCGGGCCTCCACATCGACGGCTTCTGGGACCTCGTGGGCGGGACGGTCGTCGTCTGGGCGGTCGGAGCAGTGGCCGACTTCTGGCTGTTCCCGAAGCGACGACCCAAGAACGGTTGACGGCGGCTTAGGCTCCCGCGATGAGGCTCTTCGTCGTCGCGCGGCACGGACAGTCGCTCTTCAACGTCGAGAAGCTCGTGAACGGCGACCCGACGCTCGACCGCGGGCTCTCGGAGCAGGGGATCGAGGAGGCGGAACGTCTCGCCGGCCAGCTCGCCGCGCTTCCCCTCGAGCTCGTCGCAGTGTCGCCGTTTCCGCGCGCGCTTCAGACCGCGAACATCGCACTCGCCGGCCGCGACGTCCCGCACATCGTCGACGGGGAGCTCGGCGACGTCCGCATCGGCGAGCTCGAAGGCGCGTCGCTCGACACCTACCGCGTTGTGGCGCCGCACGCGAACCGCAAGGAGCGCTTCCCCGGCGGCGAGAGCCTCGACGAGGCGGCGCTACGGTACGCGCGAGCGTTCGAGCGGTTGCTCACGCGCGCCGAAGCGACGATGCTCGTCGTCTGCCACGAGATCCCGGTGCGCTACCTCGCGAACGCCGCCGCGGGCAGCGCCGAGCTCAACGGCCCGTTCCGCTCGGTCGGGAACGCCGCGCCGTACCTCTTCGACGAGACGTCGCTGCGCCGGGCCGTCGAGCGCATCCGTGAGCTCGCGGGGTAGCGTCGGGTCATGACAGCCGCCGACACGCTGGCCCTGCTCGACTGGAAGCGCCGCGTCTTCGGCCTCTACGCTGCCATCCGCACGATGTCGCCGGAGGCGGGCTGGGAGCTGTGGCGCGAGACGCGGGACGAGCTCTTCCGGTCGCATCCGCAGTCGCCTCTGCCGGCCGAGCGCCGGGACGCGTTCGAGGGGCTCGACTACTGGCCGTACGACCCGGAGGCGCGCGTGCTGGCCGAACTCGAGGACATCGAGGGACCACCCGAGCCGATCGAGTCGAGCGGAATCGAGCCGATCCTCTTCAGGCCGTTCGCCCGCGCGAGCTTCGTCCTGCACGGCGAGCCACTCACGCTCGAGGTGGCGTGGCTCGCGGCCTACGGCGGCGGCGCGTTCCTCTCCTTCCGCGACGCGACGAGCGGGAAGGAGAGCTACGGCGGCGGCCGCTACGTCCTCGACACGGTGAAGGGCGCGGATCTCGGGGAAGAGGACGGGAAGCTCGTGCTCGACTTCAACTTCGCCTACAACCCGTCCTGCTCGTACGACCCCGGCTGGGTCTGCCCGCTCGCGCCGCCGGCGAACCGGCTCGCCGTCGCGGTCGAGGCTGGAGAGCTGCATATCGCGTGAACGACCTCGAAGAACTCCGGAGCGAGATCTCGGAGCTCGACCGGCAACTGCTCGACCTGTTGAACCGGAGGCTCGAGCTCGTCACGGCCGTTCGCGACTACAAGGACACGGCCGGTGAGCGCTGGATCGATCCCGAGCGCGAGGCCGAGCTGCTGCAGGCGCTCGTCGCTGCGAACTCGGGCCCGCTCTCGGAGCGAGGCGTGCGCTCGATCTTCTCGGCCGTCCTCGACGTGCTCAAAGAGGAGGTCGCGGCCGACCGGCGCGCGCCTGCGCCGCCGGGCTCGGCGCCCGAGCGGCGGCGAGCGGTGGAGCGTCTCGCCGTCGTCGGCACCGGGCTCGTGGGGACGTCGGTCGCGCTCGCCGCCGGACGCGGGGGAACCCGCTCTCGCGGCTTCGATGTGGACTCGGGAGTGCTGGAGGGCGCTGTCGCGCGCGGTGCGGTCGAGCCGGCGTCGTCCCTTGCCCAGGCGGTCGCGGACGCCGAGCTCGTCGTCGTCGCCGTTCCGGTCGGAGCTGCTCCTGCCGTCGTGCAGGAGGTGCTGGACGCTGTGCGTGGGGACGTGGTCGTCACCGACGTCGCTTCCACGAAGCGGCCGCTCGCCTCGGTCGCCGACCCGCGCTTCGTGCCGGGCCACCCGGTCGCCGGCGGCGCCGCGGGCGGGCCGGCGCGCGCAGCGGCCGACCTCTTCGACGCAGCGACGTGGTTCCTGACGCCGACGGACACCTCGGCGGCCGAGAGCGTCGCGCTGGTGGAGCGGTTCGTCGCGTCGCTCGGCGCGCGCACGGTTCGGACGGATGCCGAGGCGCACGATCGCCTGCTCGCGCTGACGAGCCACCTCCCCCACGCGCTGGCCAACCTCCTCATGCTGCGCGTTGCGGAGGCGGCCGGCGAGGACGACGCGCCGCTCGCGTTCGCCGGCGCCTCGCTTCGCGAGATGACGCGCCTCGCCGGAGCGAACGCGGCCGTGTGGAGCGACATCTTCCTCGGCAACGCCGACGAGATCGCGACAGCGCTCGGCGGCCTCCGCGCCTCACTCGACGAGCTCCAGCACTCGCTGCAGGAAGGCGACCGCGATCGGATCGAGGCGACGATCGCCACCGCCGCTGCTGCGCGCGAGCGGCTGGAGTCGTTCGCCTACCGCACAGCGCCGGCAGAGCTGAACCGGATCCGAATCCGGATCCCCGACCAGCCAGGTGTGCTGGCGCGGATCACGCAGATCCTCGGCGCGGCGCAGATCAACCTCGAGGACTTCGAGATGCGCCACGTCTCGCCCGAGTACGGCGGCGTGCTCGTGATCCTCGTCGCGGGGAGCGACAACGCGGCGAGAGCGCGCGAGCTCCTCCGCCGCGAGGGGTTCGCTGCGGCCTGAGGGCTAAGCGGGCGGTCGAACCTTTGCCCAGAGAGCTCGGGCGAGGAGCTTGACGATGTAGCGGCGCGGTTTGCCGTTCAGGATCAGGAAGTCGTCGAATGTGTGGACGCCGGGTTTGTGCTCGATCGATCGTGCGGCGTCTCGCATGGCGACCAGTTGCTGCAGCGTCATTTGCAACGGAGGCTCGTCGGGCTGGTACGTACAGCCGAGTGGATAGTCCCGTCCGGCCTGACGGGTCATCTCGATGTGGCAGCCCATCACCTGGGTGACCTGGCGGCTGGTTGCGAACTCGACTGTCCGTTCCATGCTGTCGAGGTAGGCGAGGAAGTCGAAGGCGTAGATTCGGCCCGGCAAGACGTTGTCGCCGGTGAGCAGGAATCCGCTCCACGGGTCGTAGATCGTGATTGTTGCGCGCTGGTGGCCGGGCGTCCCGATGATCTCGAGCACCCGGCCGCCGAGGTCGAACTCGACGATCTGCTCGGGCCAGCTCGCAAAGCCAAAAAATGCCTGAACAGCGGGAAGTTCGCGATCCACGATCGTCGTTGCCGGTCGATCGGTGAACTGCCCGTCCCCCGCCACATGATCGGAGTGGCCGTGCGTGTGGGCGACGACGAGTTGGTAGCTCTCGCGCGGATGCTTGGCGAGCCATGTGTCGACGAGGCCGTCGATCGTCGAGCGCAGGGGATTGTCGACGGTCTTCTCGACCGCGCCGGTGTCGAGCAGCACGGCCCGGTCGTTTCCGAACAGGAGGTAGAGGAAGGGGGCTTCCGCGGTGAGGGCCTTGCTCTGCCGCAGCACATACGTGTGAGGGTCATAGCGGTGGACCTGGAAGGCGGGATCGTCGTTGGGCCGGCCGCGCGGCGATCCGTGGATCCAACGAACCTCGAGGTCGCCGCGCACCGGCGCGCCCACTGCGAAGTCCACGAAGCCGACGGGCGTCGCCACGGCGCGATCATAGGTCTCGGTGCATGCGATCATGCGCTCATCGCACGGTTCATCGTCACCATCGAGGGACCCGGGTGGAGCGACGTCCAGGACGTCGAGCTGCCTCGACTCCCGCAGGTTGGCGAATCGCTCGAGACGAAGTACGGCACCCTGGTCGTGGCGCAGGCCGAGGAGGCGCCGGATCTGGCGGCGTATGCCGGCAAGATCGTCGCCCGCTTTTCCTGAGCGGCGCGACTCGGCTCAGCGGCCAAAGCGCTGGCGTAGCCAGCTCACGACGACCGGCGCGACCGCCAGGACGACGCCGAGAGTCAAGTACGGGTCGCCGCTGCCGTGTCCGGTCAGCCACAACGTCGCGCCGACGACGATCAGCGCGAGCACACCGAGGTAGTAGATCCCGAGCGTCTTCCGGTTCAAGCTCACTACCGCTCGGACGGTACGCGGTACGCGGCGAGCCGGTCGGCCAGATCGCTCTGCGTAAGGTCCTGCGGAAGGGAGTCGAAGCCCGTCAGGAAGCAGAGCTCGATCAGCCGGACTGGAGCTCGTCGACGCCGGCTTCCGCCTCAGCGACGCAGCGGTCGAACTCGGCGAACGCGTGCGCCCACGTCTGCGAGTCGCGGAGGTCGACGCCGAGCGGCGCGAGTAGATCCTGCGGCGAACGCGAGGAGCCGCTCGAAAGAAAGTCGAGATACGCGGGCGTGAAGCGCTCCGGATCCTCGCGGTACCTCGCCGCAAGCGAGAACGCGATGAGGTGCGCGAACGCGTACGCGTAGGTGTAGAAGCGGACGTGGATGAAGTGCGGGATGTACGACCAGCCGAGCCGATAGCCGGACGGCAGGTCGAGCGAATCGGCGTAGTAGCGCTCGTTCTCCTCCAGCCACGTCTCCGAGAGCCGGTCGCGGGTGAGCGCCTTCCCCTCGCCACGGGCCGCGTAGGCGCGCACCTCGAAGCGCGCCATCATCGTCTGGCGGAAAATCGACGCCATCGCACCCTCGGCGCGGTCGGCGAGGAGCATGACGCGCGTCGCCGGATCCTCCTCCAGGCCGATCAGCCGCTCGACGGCGAGAAGCTGCG
This sequence comes from uncultured Actinomycetes bacterium, assembly GCA_963725965.1. GTDB lineage: Bacteria > Actinomycetota > Thermoleophilia > Gaiellales > Gaiellaceae > Palsa-739. The sequence goes on from CAVSAK010000004.1 coordinate 103,721, forward strand.
CGAACGTCGAGGGCACTTCGGCCATTGCGAGGCCCGTGTGATACGAGCGGTAGGTCTGCCGCTCGAGCGACAGCGTCCCATGCACCGCGTGGCCGAACTCGTGCGCCAGCGTGACGACGTCCCGAAGCTGGTCGGTGTAGTTGAGAAGCACGAACGGGAGGACGGTCTTCGAGATGGAGCTGCAGTAGGCGCCGCCGACCTTGCCGGCACGCGGTTCCGCGTCGACGTGCCCGCGGTCGATACAACCGCGGAAGATGTCTCCCAGACGCGCGTCGAAGTCGCGGAGGGAGTCGTCGACCATCGCGACCGCCTCGGTCCACTCCACCCGGCGGTCGCTGCCGACCGGCGCATACTGGTCGGCCAGCTGCAGCCGGTCGAGCCCCAGCACCTCGGCCTTGCGGACGAACCAGCGGCGGCCGAGCGGGTACTGCTCCTCGATGGCGCGCATCATCGTCTCGACGACCTCCCCGTCGAGCTCGTTGCGCTGATTCGTCGGCCACATCGAATCCGGGATCCCGCGCAGCCGGTCGAGCGAGAGCCGGTCGCCGACGATCGCGTCGTAGCACGCCGCCTGCACGTCGGCCACTCCGTCGAGCGCCTCGTAGAGGACGTCGAGCGCCGCGAGCCGCAGCGCGCGATCGGGGTGGAAGACGTAGGCGAGGAGACGGTCGATCGTGTGCGGCTCGGGACCTTCGCCGCCGTCGAACTCGACGGTCAGCGTCGCGAGCTCGCGGCCGTGCAGAGACTCCCAGGCCGAGATCGCGGGGCGGCGCGCGTTGAGGGCCTGCTCCTCGCCCTCGGGCAAGACGTACGGCTTCTCCTCCAGCGCCACGTGCAACCGGTGCCGGTACGGCTCCAGCTCGGGGGCTTCGAGGAGTGCGTCGGCCTCGGCATCCTCGAGCGCCAGCCATTCGAGCTCGACGAAGAGGAGGAGGTTCTCGAGGTCGGAAGCCCGGTCGCGCGCGACCGTCGCAAGGTCGTTCGCCTCGAGATCCCTCGCGTCGGTGTGCTCGCGGGCCGTCGCGTAGAAATGCACACGGGAGATGTCCTGCGTCAGCTCGTCGAGCTCGTCGAGCAGCTCCCGTAGTTCCTGCGAACCGTTCCGGCCTACGGTGCCCCGCCGCCGGTCGGCGAACTCGCCCGCTCGCTCCAGCAATACGTCCCAGTCACTGCGAGCCCGCTCGGCGTCCGGCTCGAGATCGCTCAGATCCCAGCGGACCCCAGCGGCATTGAGGGAAGAGCTGACCGCCACGGCCGGAGAGCGTATCTGGCTCTCCAGCGCGCTGCCATACTGGAGCGAAGTGTCCCGCCGGCTGCATTGGACCGTTCTGGGTATCGCGCTCCTCGCCGGCGTCGGCATCGGAACCGCCGTCGCGGCGACCCGTTCGTCGGGGACGCCGGTGACGGCCCCGATCTCGGCGACCCCCGAGCTGAAGAACCCTTACCTCGATCCCGGCTCTCCGCTCAAGGCCGCGGCTCCCGCCTTCACGCTGACCGACCAGTTCGGCAAGCGCGTATCGCTCAGCTCGTTCCGCGGCAAGGTCGTCGTCCTCACCTTCAACGACCCCGAGTGCACGACGATCTGCCCGCTCACGACGACGGCGCTCCTCTACGCGAAGGAGCTGCTCGGGCCGGCGGCCTCGCGCGTCCAGCTGCTGGGCGTCGGCGCCAACCCCGAGGCGACCCAGGTCAAGTTCGTTCGGGACTACTCGCGGGTGCACAGGATGATGCACAAGTGGCGCTTCCTGACCGGATCGCTGCCGGAGCTGAGACGCGTCTGGCGCGACTACGGAATCGAGGCGGCAGTCATCAACGACGCCATCGACCACACGCCGGCGACCTACGTGATCGACATGCGCGGCCGCGAGTCGCGGCTCTTCCTGACGCAGATGGCGTATTCGAGCGTGAATCAGCTCGGGTACGAGATCGCGCGGAGCATCGCGCCGCTGCTCCCCGGCCACCCTCGGCTGCAGAGCACGCTGCCGCTTGCCGCCCCGGTGCTCTCCGGCCCGCGCGACCCGGTGACGTTGCCGCGCGCCGACGGCGGGCAGGTCCGTTTCGGTCCCGGCTCCGGCTCGCATCTCGTGCTCTTCTTCGACACCTGGGACTCCGAGGTGACGGATCTCGCCAAGCACCTCATGGCGCTGAACGACTACGTGGTCGCGGCGCGACGCCACGGGCTGCCGGACCTCGTCGCCGTGGACGAGGACAAGGTCGAGCCGTCGACCAACGCGCTCGCCCGGTTCCTGCACGGCCTGTCGCACCCGCTCCGGTATCCCGTGGTCGTGGACAAGAGTGGCACCTTCGCCGACGGATACCGCGTGCAGGACTCGCCGTACCTCGAGCTCGTGTCACGCACCGGCCGCATCGTCCTCCAGCGAGACATCGCAGTGAGGGGCTGGCCCACCCTGCGCACCCTGATAGCCCAGGCGCGGACGAAGTAAAGACATTTCGGCGAACCTGCGCCAACCTGCCAGAAGCTTCGTCCACTGACCCAGTTGGGTGATACGAGCCTCGCAGGCGTCTGCTGAAGTGCGCGACCACGCCGAACGCGAGCGGCCGCACATTCCGACGGCCGCGCCCATCGACGGGACCTCCGATCCTCTTGCGGCCGATCCGCCTCCTCATACTGCTGCTCGCCGTCGCCCTCGCGCTGGCACTCGCGCTCTGGCGCCCGCTGCAGGCACGCGCGACTCACACGGTGAAGCGACCTGGAGCACCTCCGGCGCAGCTCGTTCCGAGTCCCGTGCCAATGCGCTACCTGATGGCTCGTCACCACCACCATCACCACCACCACCACCACCGGGCGCAGCCGCTCGGTAACCGCGTCGTCTCGTACGCCCGCCACTTCCTCGGTACCCCGTACCGCTACGGCGGTTCGAGCCCGCGCAGCGGCTTCGACTGCTCCGGGCTCGTCCGGTTCGTCTACAGCCACTTCGGGATCGCCTACCGCACTCGAGCTGGGCGGATCTCGCGCACGGGCATCGCGTCTCGCGCGGGTCCCTGCGGCCGGGCGACCTCGTCTTCTTCTACGGAGCGGGCCACGTCGGCATCTACGCCGGCCGCGGCCGCTTCATCGACGCGCCGCACACCGGCGCACGGGTCCGCGTCTCGACCATGGGCGCGTACTCGAGCTACTACGGCGCTCGGCGCTTCGGCTAGCCGGCTAGCGCATCTTCTCGGCCATGGCGGTGAGCAGCTTCCAGGCGATCGTCGAGTTGCTCTCGACGAGCGGCCGGAAGTCCCACGGCGTCATGCCGTAGCAGAGCATGTCCGTGCGGGCCGTCAGCGTGGCGGTGCGCGGCGACTCGTTGATCAGCGCGATCTCGCCGAAGTAGTCGCCGGGGCCCACGACGCCTTTGGTCTCGCCGCCGACGTCGACCTCCGCCTCGCCCTCCTCGACCACGAAGAAGCCCACGCCGCCAGCGCCTTCCTGCGTCACGGTGTCGCCTGCCTTGAAGCGGCGCTCGCGCATGCTGCTCGCGATCTGGTCGAGCTCCTTGTTGTCGAGCCCCGAGAAGAGCGGCACCTTCTTGAGGGTGTCGGCGGAGATGGCGGCCACGGCGCAGTTATACACAGCTCCGCTTCTCCGTGCGAGCACCCGTTCGTTGCAGCGAGGATACGCCCGTGCGCGTCCACGTCGTCGGCTGCTCTCCCGCCTGGCCCAACCCAGGCGGCGCGCAATCGGGGTATCTCGTCGAGGAGGACGGGAGGCGCCTCTTGCTCGACTGCGGCCCCGGCGTGCTGCCGCGCCTGCGGCGGCTCGAGCCGTGGCCGCGCCTCGATGCGATCGTCATCACGCACTTCCATCTCGACCACTGGGGCGACCTGGTGCCGTGGGCGTTCGGCGGGCTCTTCGGCGTCGGCCGCGAGCAGCCGCCGCCCGAGCTGTGGCTGCCCCACGGCGGCCGTGAGACGCTGCACGGGCTCGATCCCGTCCTCTACGCGAACGCGATCCTCGAGCTCTTCGAGGTGCACGAGTACGAGGAGGAGACGCCGTTCGTCGCCGCGGGCTTCGAGCTCGTCGGCTACCGGATGCTCCACTACGCGATCGAGAGCTACGGGCTGCGCGTGTCGGACGGCGACCGGACACTCGCCTACAGCGCCGACTCCGCGCCGTGCGACGGGCTCGTCGAGCTCGCCCGCGACGCCGACCTCTTCCTCTGCGAGGCCACCCTCTCCCAGCCCGAGCAGGGCATCCGCGGTCACCTCACGGCTGAGGAGGCGCTCGATGCATTCGCGTCCTCCGGCGCGCGCCGCTTCGTCGTCATCCACCGGCCCGACGAGCTCCCGCTACCGGACGGCGTCGAGCGCGCGTACGACGGGCTCGAGCTAGACGTCTAGCGGCGGGAGGCGGAAGGCTCGTCGGCCGAGGAGCCGGTGCCCTTCGATCGACGGGTGATCGCCGTCGTCGGTCAGGCCGTTGCGCATGCGGGTCGAGTCGGCGGGATCGGCGAGCGTGTCGTGGAACGGGAGGAGCGCCGCGCCCGCGTGCTGCGCCGCCTCGCCGATCAACGCGTTGAGGCGGACGACGGCCTCGGCCGCGCGCGCGTCTCCGTTGTTCCACGGGAGCACGTCGGTGACGGCGATCGCGAGCCCCGCCGCGCGTCCGCGATCCAGCATGGCGCCAAGGTTCTCGGCGGCCCTCTCGACTGGTTTTCGCTGCACCACGTCGTTGATGCCCCCCTGCACGACGAGGACCGCGGCGTCCGGCAGGACGAGGTCGAGGCGTTGTGCGATCTCGTCTGTGCGTTCGCCGTAGACCGCGGTCGTCCGGAACTCGAGGCGTGGGTCCGCCCGCGACGCCCACCACTGCCACGAGCTCCGCTCGTCGGGCCTCGGGATCTGCGCACGGACCGCCGGGTCGGGATCCCACAACGGCGAACCGGCTGAGATCGAATCGCCCGCTACGGCGACGACTATCTGCGCCATTCCTAGTGTTTGCGCGGCTCGAGCTCGACGACGAGGTCGCAGTCGAGCGCCTCCGCGATTCGCAGCAGCGTGTCGATGCGCGGCGGCCGGCCGCCGCGCTCGAGGCGGGCGATCGCCGACTGGGTCGTGCCGCAGAGCTCTGCCAGCTCCCGCTGCGAGAGGCCTTTCGCCATTCGTTGCTCGGCGACCTTGTCGGCGATCTGCGCGAAGAACCAGCCGCGGTCGCCCGCGACGATCCGCTCGCGCAGCCGCTCGACCGGCCCCTTCGCCTCCGCGCGTGCTTTCGCCGCCATCGCCGTAATGCTATGCCTGGACCGCGTCCGGCACGACGAGGCGCACCGGATCGCCTACGCGTACGCGCCCGGGAACGGCCACGTCGCAGTAGACCCCGAACGGCAGGGGCTCGGTAACGCCCTCGCGCCGGTACCCGGCGAGGAGCTTGAGCGTGTCGAAGTCGGAGACTCCCGAGTCGGGGTCGCACGTGGTGACGACGCACCGGCCGACGTCGCCGAGTGGAACGATCACGGCCTCGCCGATCGCGACACGGTGGCCGAGCCACGAATCCTCTTCGTGCGCCTCGACGCCCTCGATCTCGAACAGCATCCGGAAACGGCGCCCTTCGACCGGCTCGGCGTCCCGGGCCTCGGCGCGCAGCCGCTCGAGCGAACCGCGAGATATGACCGATGCCCAGCCGCCGCGGTCGTTCCCGCGGTCCTGCGCACCTCCCTCCGACCAGAGCAGCGTCAGCGGCTCGCCGGCGAACTCGGAAAGCGCGTCCTGCCACGGCCCCGGGACCGTTCGCGACGGATGCGGGGTCCTGTAGAGCTCGGCCGCGAACGGCTCGCCCGGCGAGACCTCGCCCTCGACGACGGAGCCGTCCGGGAACGCGAGCGCGAGCCTTCGGGATGCCTCGTCCCACGTCGGCTGCACCCGCATCAGCTCGGGGTGGCGCTTCCCGTTCACGAGCCGCCGGTCGCGGTCGACGAGCCAGAAGCGGCGGTCACCGACGACGCCGGCGCGCGTGAGCTCGACCTCGTCCGGTTCGACGAGGTGCAGCGCCTTGACCGGCGCGATCGAAATCCGCGCAACGCAGCCTGCCATGCCGCCAACCTAGCTCTTGCGGCGGGTCAGAAGAAGAAGCTCGACCAGGCCGACCACCAGTCGTCGCCGCGGACGACGAGCGAGCTCGTCCCGGTCACCTCGACCGCCTTCCGGTTCGCGTACTCCTGCAGGCGGTCCGGCGTCGTGAACTCGATCTCGATCTCGGACGGCCGGCCCGGGTCGTACGGCGCCACGGCGGACAGATCGGACAGCGCCTTCTTCGCGCCCTCCTCGATCAACTCGCGCGCTTCCTGCGGTGTCTTCATCCGCGCGCTGAAGCGGCCGAGCCCCTCCTTCACCTCGACCGTCGTGAGGCCGTCGCCGAGCAACTCCCGCGCCTCCCTGCAGACCGCGCGGTCGCCGGTGACGAGGACGACGGGCACGCCCCAGTGGCCGCAGAGCGCCGCGTTGATCCCCGTCTCGCCGACGAGCGTCCCGTTGAAGCGGAGGCTCCGCCACGCCTGGCCCGAGACCGTGTGCGAGAGGACCCCGTCCGCCGTGCCCGCCATCGCGTGCATGCCGAGGAAGAGCGCGGCGTCACACCCGGATTCGAGGAAGGCCGTGTACTCCGTCCACTCCTGCTGCACGACGTATTCGCAAGCGGGATCGAGGAGGTCGGGGAGGAGCGAGTTGAAGTCGTACGCGCCGCCAGCGCCATGGCAGTCCATGACCACGATCTCGGTCGCGCCGGCGGCCTTCGCTCCGCGCACGACCGCGTTGATCTCCGCGGTGTAGAGGACACGGCCTTCGTCGTAGAGCTTCTCCCCGCCGGTGGTCTGCTGCCACTTGACGATGCCGGCAACGCCCTCCATGTCGCTGATCACGTGAACGCGCACGGCGCTATTCGATCAGACGGCCGCCGTCACGCCGTGGCGGCTGCGGCCTGCTTGATCAGGTCTGAGACGGCACCGGGCTGCGAGATGTAGACGGAATGACTGGCGTCCACCTCGACCACCGTCGCGCCGAGTCGTCCGGACATCGTCCGTTGTGCGTCGGGCGGGATCATCCGGTCCTGGTTCGTGATGAAGTACCAGCTCGGCTTGCTCCGCCACGCGGCCTCGCTGATCGCCCCGCCGAGAGCATCCACACCCCACGGGACTTGCGAGTCAGCCATGAAGGCCGCCTGCTCCGCGCTCAGGTCACCCGCGAACGACGCATGGAACTTCTCGCGGTCGAGGAACAGGAACCCCTCGACAGGAGGCAGGATCGGAGGCTGGGGCCCGTCGGCCGGGAAGGTCTGGAGCAACGTGTTCACCGATTCGCCCGTGTCCGGCCCGAATGCGCAGATATCGACGAGCGCGGCGACACGGTCATGAGTTCCGGCTTCGGTGATGACCGCCCCGCCGTACGAGTGCCCCACGAGAATCGTCGGCCCCTGCCGGCGGTCGAGGATCATGCGGGTAGCCAGCGCATCCCCTTCGAGCGACAGGGTGGGGTTCTGCACGACGCTCACCTGGTAGCCGTCGCCCGCCAGGACACCCGGCTTGTCACTCATCGCACTCCCTCCTCACGACCCCTGATCGCCGGTTCGGTCTCGGCTGCCACGCTACACCGTCCCTCGCGGGACGGCGACCCGGCGCGGCGGGACGATAACGTCAAGCCGTGGAGACGGGACTGGCCGGAAAGCGCGTCCTCGTGACCGGCGGCGCGGGCGGGATCGGCTCGGCCTGCGTGCGTGCGTTCGCGGCAGAAGGTGCGAGCCTCGCAATCCACTACCGCACGAGCGCAGAGCGCGCCGAAGAGCTCGCAGGCGAGACGGGCGGCGTCGCGCTCCAGGCCGACCTGACCGTGGAGGGCGAGGTCGGCGGGCTGTTCGAGGCGGCCGAGCGGGAGCTCGGCGGCGTCGACGTCTGCGCAGCAGTCGCCGGCTTCTGGCCTCGGGAGGATGAGCCGGTCTGGGAACTTCCGCTCGAACGCTGGGAGGCGACGCTGCGCACGAACCTCACGGCCACGTTCCTCACGGCGCGGGCGTTCCTTCGCGTCGTCGAGCGAAGCGGCCACGGCAACCTCGTCCTCGTCGGCTCGACCGCCGGGCGCTTCGGCGAAGCCGGCCACGCCGACTATGCGGCCGCGAAGGCGGCGATCCAGGTCGGGCTGCTCCTGAGCCTCAAGAACGAGATTGTCCGGATCGCACCGAGCGGCCGTGTGAACGCCGTCGCCCCGGGCTGGACGTACTCCCCGATGACGCGCGGCGAGCTCGACCCGCAGTTCGTCCAACGCCTCAGCCGAACGATGGCGCTGCGCAAGGTCGCGCAGGCGGAGGACATCGCGCGCGCCGTCGTCGTGCTCGCGTCCGACGAGCTCTCCGGCCACGTGACGGGGGAGCTCGTAACCGTCGCGGGCGGGATGGAAGGCCGCACCGTCCACGCAGACGCATGAACCGGTTCCTCGAGCGGCTCGCGCAGGAGACGCCGATCGTCGCCGACGGAGGCATGGGCGCGCTCCTCTCGAGCGCGGTGTCCGGGCTTCGCTGTCCGGAGGAGGCGAACCTCCGCGCGCCGGAGAGCGTGCTCGAGGTGCATCTCGGCTACATCCGGGCGGGCGCCGAGCTGATCGAGACGAACACTTTCGGCGCGAATCGGGCGAAACTGTCCCGCCAGTTCCTCGCCGACGACCTCGAGCAGATCAACGCCGCCGCGGTGCGCATCGCGCGCGAGGCGCGAGAGGTCGCCGGCCGCGACGTGTTCATCGCGGGCTCGATCGGGCCGCTCGGCGACGTCGAGCTGGCCCGGCAGGAGCCTGTTGAGCTCTACGCCGAGCAGGCGCAGATTCTCGAGGGACGCGGGGTGGACCTCTTCATGGTCGAGACGTTCTACGACCTCGAGGAGCTGGAGACGGCGATCGCCGGGGTCCGTTCGGTCTCGGCGCTGCCCGTCGTCGCGCTCCTCACCTTCGACGCGGGTGGCGAGACTCTCGCGGGCGCGAAGGCGGAGGACGCGGCCGCGCAGCTGCAGCCGCTCGGTCTCGCCGCGTTCGGCGCGAACCACGGCGCCGGCCCTGCGGCCGCGCTCACGGCCCTGGCGCGGATGAGGAACGACGGAGCGGTGCTCGCGGCGCTGCCGAACGTCGGCCTGGCGAGCATGAGCGGCCAGCGCATCGTCTTCCCGCACGCGACGCCTGCCTACTTCGCCGAGTTCGCGGCGCAGGCGCGCGCGCTCGGCGCGCGGCTGATCGGCGGCTGCTGCGGCACGACGCCGGCCCAGGTCGCCGCGATCCGCGGGGCGATCGACGCGAATCGCCGCCCGGCCGGCTCGTTCCTCGTCCACGAGCGCGAGCAGGTCGCACCTTTCGAGCCGGCGACGGGAGAAACGCAGCTCGCGCGAATGCTGCGCGAAGGCGAGTTCGCGGTCTCGGTCCAGGTCGATCCCCCGCTCGGGGCGAACCCGCAGGCGCTGATCGAGACGGCGCAGGCCGTTCGCGACTCGGGCCGCGCGCAGTTCGTCGACGTCAACGACAACCCGCGTGCGCGGGCGCGCATGAGCGGGATCATGGCGTCGGTCGCGATCGAGCGCTTCACGGGAGTCGAGACGATCCCGCACCTCACTCCGCGCGACACGACGATCGCCGGCCTGGAGTCGCTCCTGCTCGGCGCGCACGCAGAGGGCGTCCGGAACATGCTCGCGGTGACGGGCGATCCGCCGGAGGCGGGCGACTACCCCGGCACCCACGCCGTCTACGACGTCGACTCGATCGGGCTGGTGGAGCTGATCGCGAAGCTCAACGCAGGAGCCGACTGGCACGGGCGTGCGATCGACGCGCCGACGACCTTCTTCCCCGGCGCGGCGGTGAATCCGACGGCCGACGACCTGGGGCTCGAGGCCGAACGCTTCCACCGCAAGGTCGCTGCCGGCGCACGCTTCGCGATGACGCAGATCCTGTTCGACCTCGAGGCGCTCGACGCATTCCGGGAGCTAATCGGCGGCTGGCCGGTGCCGGTGCTCGTCGGCGTCTGGCCGATCCGGACGACGGAGACGCTCGTTCGCGTCCACAACGAGGTGCCCGGCATCGCAGTCCCCAACCACGTGCAGGAGCGGTATCGCTCGGCCGGGACCGGAGCCCGCGAGGTCGGACTCGCGCTCGGGCAAGAGCTCATCGAGGGCGCGCGCGAGCTTGCGAGCGGCGTCTACGTGATGGCTCCGTTCCGCCGGCCGCTCGACGTGGTCGAGCTTCTTCCCGAGAGCTCTTAGGGCGCACAGGCGCCGCTGGAGACAGTCCGCGTCCCCGCGCGCGCGAGATCGCTGCGGATGATCGACGACGGCACCCCGTAGCCGCTCGTCGAGCCGATGCGCGCGGCGAAGATCATCGACTGGACTCGGCCGGCGGCGTCGACAGCGGGCCCGCCGGAATCGCCGTGCTCGACCTTCCCGGCCACGGCGGTGATCGACCTCGCGACGGGGCCGCGACCGAGCGCGTCCTGCGTCAGCACGGTTGCCGTCCGGCCTATGCGGCCGGGGGTTGCGGTGAGTCCGCCGTCGAGCGGATAGCCGAGAATCGCAACGGACGCACCGGACTGCGGGTCGGCGAGGCGAAGCGGCTTCAGATCGACTCCCGAGGCGCGCAACACGGCGACGTCGTTGTGGACGTCGAGCACGACGATGTCGGCCAGGGACGGAAGCGGCTGTCCCGGGATGCGGACGAGCGTGGTGCCCTTGGGCTCTCCGGCGACGACGTGCGCCGCGGTCACCACGAGGCTCCGGCCCGCGAACCATCCGCTTCCCTCGATTCCGACGCCGCACGCCGTGCCGAGCACCTTGACGACTCGCGTGGTCGCGGCTCGGATCGACGGGTCGCGCAGCACGCCCTTGCTCGGCGGCAGCGACGGTGGCTTGGGACCGACGATCGAGGGGAACGGGTCGATGCGCGCCAGCAGGTTGAGGAGCGTGCGCGGCGGCAGCGCGGAGTCGAGCTGCTTGACGATCGCTGATCGCTGCACCTCCTGGCGGAGCCGTGTCTGGCCCGGACTCAGCAGCGCGACAGAGGCGCCGACCCAGACGATTGCCAGCCCGATGGCGGCGCCGAGGAGCAGGCCGCCTGCCGAGTCGAGCAGCCGCAACGGAGTCAGCCGCAGGCCGCCGCGGATGAACGAGCCCGCGACGAGTGCGCCGAACTGGAAGAGCACCGCCCCGAGCACCGCGCCGACGAGCCCCGCGACGGGCGTCCACTTGGAGTTGGCGCCCCCGGGCAACACGTGCGGCGCGACGCGGGAACCGATATAGGCCCCGGCTGCGAGCCCGACGAGAGAGAACGCGCTGATGACGAGGCCGCGACGAAGCCCGCCGACCGCTGCGATGAGGACGATCGCGATCGCGATCCAGTCGGCGAGGTTCACCCGGGCAGAGTAGATGGGAGGTCGGTGCGCGAGCCGCCGGGCTACACTGGGCGTCCCGCGGGGGCGTAGTTCAGTTGGTTAGAACGCCGGCCTGTCACGCCGGAGGTCGCGGGTTCGAGTCCCGTCGCTCCCGCTCCGAGAACCCGCCCATACGGCGGGTTTTCGTCGTGGACGGAAGCTCCTCTTTGCTCCTAGGAGGCGGGGAGGGTGAAGAAGATGCAGGCACCACCTTCGGGACGGTTCTCGGCCCAGATGCGGCCGCCGTGCGCTTCGACGAGACCCCGAGCGATTGCGAGGCCGAGGCCGGCGCCGCTGCCGCTACGCGCACGGTCTGCCCGCCAGAAGCGCTCGAACATCCGTCCCGGCGCCTCGGCGGACAACCCCTCGCCGGTGTCCTCCACGCGGAGAAGGAGGTTGGAGTCTCGTCTCTCGGCCCGTACGGCAACAGCGCCGTCGGAGGGCGTGTGATGCAACGCGTTCGTCACGAGGTTGAAGAGGACTCTCTCGATCTTGTCCGGCGCCAGCCGCGCCTCGATCCGCTCGTCGATCTCGGCCGTTAGGACGACGCCGCGGGCGTCGGCCTCGGGCCGCAACAGTTGCAATGCCGAGTCGACAAGCGGCGCGACGGGCGTTCGGCGCAGCTCGAGCGTGAGCACCCCCGCATCGATTCGTGCGAGCTCGAACAGGTCGTCCACGAGCATCGACAGCGTCCGGACCTGCTCCCGAAGCGTTGGAAGGTAGTCATCCGCCGATGCGAGGCCGTCCTCGATCGCCTCGAGCATTGCTTGGAGCGACGCGATCGGAGCCCGGAGGTCGTGACTAGCCCAGGCGACGAGTTCGCGGCGCGCGTCGAAGAGCTGCTCGAGTCCTGCGGCCATCGCGTTGAAGGACTCGGCGAGCTCCGAGATCTCCCGCGGTCCGCCGGCGGGTGCGCGCGTCGAAAGCTCGCCTGCGGCGAGCACCCGGGATGCTTCGCCGACGCGCCGTAGCGAGCCGGTGATCGAGCGCGCCAGCACGAGTGCCGCGAACACCGCGGCTGTGGCAGAGCCCGCCGCCACCGCGAGGATCTTCTCGTCGGCCCCCATGTGGAACATGACCCATCCAGACAGCAGCACTGCGGTCAGCGGCACGCACGCAGCGATCAAGGCTAGGCCGGCCAGTTGGATCCCGACCGTCGGCGCGCGCCTCAGCAGATACGCGAGGAGCAGCCCCGAGGCGAGGCTGCCGGCGGCGACGATCACTGCGAGTTGGATCACGGGTCGAGGCGGTAGCCGACACCCCAGACCGTGTGGAGGTGCCGTGGATGGCTCGGATCGCTTTCGATCTTCTCCCGCAGCCGTCGCATGTGGACGGTCACGGTTCCGGTGTCGACTGCCGACTCGTAGCCCCAGACGCGCGCCATCAGCTGATCGCGGGAGAAGACGTGGCGGGGGTGCGAGGCGAGGAACCAGAGCAGCTCGAACTCCTTCGCGGTGAGCTGGACGAGCGCGCCGCCGCGTTTCGCCTCGCGAGCGCCGCCGTCGAGGATGACATCGGCGAACTGGATCGTCTCGCGCGGCAGTGAGCTGCCGTTGCTGCGACGGAGGACGGATCGCACACGCGCCGCAAGTTCGCGTGGAGAGAAGGGCTTGGTGACGTAGTCGTCGGCACCGAGCTCGAGCCCGACGATCCGGTCGGCCTCCTCGCCGCGCGCCGTGAGCAGGATCACGGGCAGGCTCGAGCGCTCGCGAATCCAGCGGCAGAGCGAGAGGCCGTCGGTTCCCGGCAGCATCACGTCGAGGACGACGAGGCTGGGCTCCGCTTCCTCGATCACCGCCCGGGCCAGGTCTCCGTCCGACGCAGTCAACGTCCGGAACCCGTCGCGCTCGAGATAGCGGACGACGACGTCGCGGACGATCGGCTCGTCGTCGACGACGAGAACGGTCTCCATCGACGCATTGTGGCTTTCAGGTCGTGCGGTGTCGCGTCCGCGCGGCGGCCGCGGCGAGATTTAAGTGATCGTTCACTTCCCCGTAAGCGTGGCGAGAGGGACTGCTGCGACCGTCCGGCGAGTGCGCGGAGAACGGCTCCGCGCGACTCTCGGGAGGCCAAGGATGAAGTTGTCTCACCTCAGTGCCCTACTGGCGCTCGTCGCCGCAGTCGCGCTTGTCACAGGCACGGCGGCAGCGGCCGCGCCCGGTAAGGGATCGAAGGTGGTCGGGCATGTCTACGTCAACGACAACAGTGCACCGGTCAACACGGTGGCCGGCTTCGATCGCCACGCCGACGGAAGCCTCACGGCAATGCCGGGATCGCCGTTCGTCGTCGGCGGCTCCGGAGCGGGGGCTCCTGATGCATCGCAGGGCTCATTGCAGCTGAGCTCGGACGGCCGGTATCTCCTTGCCGTCGACGCCGGCAGCAACCAGATCTCGGTGCTGCGGGTCAAGCACGACGGCTCACTGCAAGTCGTTCACGGATCGCCGTTCGCTTCGGGGGGTGTCGCCCCCGTCAGCATCGGCGTCCACCACGATCTCGTCTATGTCGCCAACGCCGGCCCGGGCGCCAGCACCGGCGATACGAACTACACCGGCTTCAGGCTCAATGCCGGTGGGCATCTGAGACCGATTTCGAACTCGACCTACGTGTTGCCGAACGACTCCAAGCCCGGCCAGGTGCTGTTCAGCGGTGACGGGACAAGGCTCGCCGGCACTCGAATCGCGACGTCGAAGATCGACAGCTTCACCGTCGGCCACGACGGGAGGCTGACGGTCGCTCCGGGCTCGCCCTACGACGCCCAGGCGTTCGCTCCAACTCAGGGCTTCGGGCAGCTCGGCGGCGAGTTCAACCCCGTCGACCCGAACGAGCTGTTCGTTTCCGACGCGCACACCGCCGGAGGTGGCGCAGCCTTCCCGGGTCTCGTGTCTAGCTTCATCGACGGGCCTGACGGGACGCTCACCCCCGTGGGCGCGCCGGTCGCGAACGACGGAGGGGCATCCTGCTGGATCGAGATCAGCCACGACGGCCGCTTCCTATTCGTCGTCAACACGGCGTCGGCCTCGGTCTCGAGCTACTCGATCGGAGCGGGAGGCACGCTCACGTTCCTGCAGAGCACCGCACCGGGCCAGATCGGCGCAGGCGCCGAGGACGCACGGTTATCTCCCGACGGCACGACCCTCTGGGTCGTCGAGTCGGGCACCAACGGCGTCACGGGCTTCACCGTCAACGGGGGCACGCTCACTCCCCTGACACAAGCAACCGGCCCTGTCGGAGCCACCCCCTCCGGCATCGTCGTCAACTAACCGCGTAGCAACGGCGACGGGGGTGAGACAGGCGATGGCGGCGGCGACAGCATTTCCCGCCGCCGTCGCCGCCGCTCGGGGATGCCGCTCAGCGGGGGTCGCTCGAGCGGCGCCGCTCAGGCCAGTTGGGTCGCTCGCACGGACTCACGGCATCGACGTATGCAGGGTGGGCCGGTACGTGAGCTCTTGGATGTCGCCGTCCAGCGTTCGAGCCTCGATCAGCTCGAGGTCGAAGTCGGCCGCACCCTGGAAGATCGCATCCGATCCGTTCTCGCCCGTGATCACGGGGAAGAGGGTCACCTGGACGCGGTCGACCAGGCCGGCGGCCATCAGCGCCCGATTTATCGACAGGCTCCCGTGCGAGCGCAACGGCACCTCGGACTCCTCCTTGAGTCGGGCCACGACATCGACCGCGTCACCGCTCACCACGGTCCCGTCCGGCCAGTCAAGGGGTCCTTCCAACGTGTTCGAGACGACGATCGCCGGCTGGGCCACCATCCGGGTGACCCAGGGGTCCCTCACCTCGGACTCCTCGGTACTCGAGGCGAGCATCTGTGCGAATAGCCGATAGGTGTTGGCCCCGAAGACCATCCGCTGCTCCTCGTTGTACAAAGAGAGGCGGTGGTCGAGCAGCTCGGGGCCCTGCTTGCCCCAGTAGCCGCCCCAGTCGCCGCCGCTGGCGGAACCGAAGCCGTCCAGGCTGGAAAAGACGTCGAAGGTATAGGTAGCGGCCATGGATGCGCTCCTCGGGTGGATTGATCGGTCGTGGATACAGACTCGAACCCACGGCGAGACTCATCGTGTCGATCAGGCGCCAACACTATGGATCGCGCTAGGCGGCTAGAGACCGTGCGCGTTGAGCCAGCCGAGCACGGTGTCTGCCACCTCGCGCCACCCGCTGTCGATCGTCAGCGAATGTCCGCGGTCGGCGAACGTACGCAGGTCGGTCACAGCGGGAGACTTGCCATAGAGCCAGTGCGTCTGACGGCTGACCGCAGCCGGAACTGTGTGATCCTCTCCGCCTGCCGTGATCAGCAGTGGCCCGCGGCTTGCGTTCTTGCGGTCGACGGCCGCGGGGGAACCCGGCGTGACATTCGCGAGGGCCGCCTCGAATAGCGGCTTCCCCGGCGAGGGGATTGTCCACCGCTCCCAGAGCTCGTCCGACTCCTGCTGCGAGAGCGCGTTGCCGAACCCGTACCTGAACTGGTCCTTGGTCAGCGATATGGCACCGTTTCGGTTCCTGGGATTGCGCAGCGCGATCGAGGCGACGCGCAGCGCGGAAGGCGGCAGATAGAGCACGCCTTTCGGCGGCGCCGGGTCGATCGCCACCGCAGCTGCAGCGGAGCCGTCGGAAAGGAGCCGCTGTGCGATCAGGCCGCCGAAGGAGTGGCCAACGACGATCGGCGGGCGACCAAGCTTGCCGATCTCGCCGGCGTAATGTGCGATGACCTCCGCGAGGCCGTGGCCCGCGACCCGCTCTGGTGCGGAGCGCGTCTCGGCGACCGTCTCGCCGTCACCCGGCCAGCCGACGGCGCTCGCCGAATAGCCCGCCTCGTTGAAAAGGTCGACCCACGGCTGCCACGAATCGGCGTGCAGCCAGAGTCCGTGGACGAAGACGACCGGAGTGGGACCTGCCTCCACCAGCTGATCTTCGCACGCGGAGACATCTCATCGCGGAGCCGGCCGGCCGTCAGAATGGCCGAGTGACCTTCACCGAGAGCAGCCCGCCGTCCGCACTCGAGATCGAGGCCGACTCGGGTGGTCTGCGCCTCGCCGGGACGGTCTGGCGTCCCGCCGGCGAGGCGGTGGCGGGCGTGCTCATGCATCCCGGCTCAGGGCCCTCGGACCGGAACAACGACGTGCTCTTCCCGCCGATCAGAGAGCACCTGCTCGGAGCCGGGATCGCCGTGTGCTCGTTCGACAAACGTGGGGTGGGCGGCTCCGCCGGAAGCTGGCTGGACGCCGGGATCGCCGAGCAAGCCGACGATCTCATCGCGGCGCTGGCGGTCTTCGAGTCCGAGAGCCCTCCCGGCCTCCCCCTTGGCTTGTTCGGTCATAGCCAGGGTGGCTGGGTCGTCGTCGAGGCGGCCTCGCGAGACGTTCCCGTCGAGTTCGTGATCACGAACTCGGGGCCTGGAGTGTCGCCGGCTAGACAGGAGCGCTACTCGCTCGCGAACAAGGTGACGGGCGACCGGGTACCCGAGACGCTCGCGACGTACGACGCCCTTGTCGCCGTCATGCGCGAACGTCCCAGCCTGGCCACGGGACTGCAGCAACTCGACGCAGCCGGAGTTCCGTACCGCGAGCTCCCCGGACTGGAGTTCGTGTTCGAGGACGACGCCATCTGGCGCCTCTTCGCGGTGATCAGCGACTACGACCCTGCGCCGGCGCTGTCCCGGATCACGGCGCCGGTCCTCGCTCTCTTCGGCGCGGACGACAAGGTGACGCCGCCCGATGAAAGTGTTGCTGCGCTCAGGGCTGCGGTGCGCCCGGAGCTTCTCCAGGTCGAGGTCTTCCCGGAAGGCGATCACCGGCTCTACCACGGAGAGCCGCCACGTTTCGTCGACGGCTACCTCGACCGGATCAGCTCGTTCGTGCGGGCTGCGGCGGCCGAGCGTTGAGTCGAGTTGTCGCCCTCCGATCGGCCTGAGATGATCGCCGCGTGAGCTTCCTCGACTGGGCATTGGTGGTTCATGTCCTCAGCGCGTTCGCCTACGTGGGCGGACTGGTGCTCTTCTGGGTTCTCATCGTCGCCGTACGCAGCGTGGACACGCCCGGGGAGACGCTTCGCATGGCGCCGATCGTCAAGGTCGGCAATGTCGCGGTCGGCATCGGCGCGGTCGGGACCATCGTGGTCGGGATCTACCTGGCGTTCGCGGTCGACAGCTACGCGATCTGGGACGGCTGGATCATCGCGGCGCTCGTCCTCTGGGCCGTCTCGGGCGCGCTCGGGCAGCGCACCGGCGCCGCCTACATGCAAGGCATGAACAAGGCGAAGGAGCTCGACGCCGCCGGCAAGACCGGCCCGGACCAGGAGCTCCTCGCGCTCAACCGCACGCAGGTCGGCGTCATCCTGCATGCGCTCACGTCCCTGGCGGTGCTGCTCATCCTCATCGACATGATCTTCAAGCCGGGCGCATGACGATGGTCGCGACAGTCCGGCCGGACAGCTGGGACTTCCCGCTCTTCGTCCACGTGCTCGGAGCGATGATCCTCGTCGGCGGGCTCCTCGCGGGCGCGAGCTCGCTCGCGTTTGCGCGCGGCGACGTCAAGTACCTGCGGCTCGGCTACTGGTCGCTGCTCGCGGTCGCGTTGCCGGGCTGGCTCGTGATGCGGATCGGCGCCGAGTGGATCGCCTCGAGGGAGGGCTGGAACCACGAGGGCGTCCCGACTCCGACCTGGCTCAACATCGGGTTCATACTCGCCGACGCCGGCGGGCTGATCCTGCTCATCTCGCTCATCGCCGGCGGGGTCGGCGTTCGCCGGCTTCGCGCCGGTCAGGGGGCGACCCTGCTTCGGACGACGCTCGTGCTCTCGGTCGTCCTCCTCGGCGCCTACGTGGTCGCCGTGTGGGCGATGGCCGGCAAGCCGTCCTGACTCCCCGATGCTGAGCGACCGTCTCCGTGTGCTCGCTGTCGTTCTCGGCGTGGCGGCAATCGTGTTCGGCGTGTACCAAGTCCTCCATCACGGCTAGCTGATGCAGCCGCTGAGCGGAATGCTGGTGGTCGACTTCAGTCGGTACCTTCCCGGCGCGTTCGCGTCTCGCGAGCTGCTGGAGCTCGGAGCGCGGGTGGTGTGCATCGAACCTCCCGGCGGCGACCCGATGCGAACAACTGCGCCGGCCTGGGACGCTGCGCTCCGCGCAGGGAAGGAGTCACTCGAGGTCGACCTGAAGCAGAATCCTGCACCTGCGCTCGAGCTCTTGCGCGAGGCGGACATCGTGCTCGAGTCGTTCCGGCCGGGCGTCGCAGCCCGGCTCGGCATCGGCCCGGAGCGCGTTCCGGAACGCACCGTCTACTGCTCCATCACCGGGTTCGGGCTCGGCGGCCGCCACGAGCAGCGGGCCGGGCACGACCTCAACTATCTGGGCTGGGCCGGGGTGCTCTGGGACACTTCTCCGTCCTTGCCCCCCGTCCAGATCGCCGACTTCGCGGTCGGTGGGCTCGGCGCCGTGACGAAGATCCTCGCTGCTCTGGTCGAGCGCGAACGCACCGGTAAGGGAGGCCATGTCGTCGTCTCGCTGACGCACGGCTCGCACCGCCTCGTCGCGCACCGCCTCGGCGGCGACCCCGTCCCGCGCATGCTCACCGGGGGCCTCGCCGGCTATCGCATCTACGAGACGGCCGACGGCCGCCATCTCACCGTTGCCGCGCTCGAGCCCGTGTTCTTCCGCCGCCTGACCGAGCTGCTCGGCCGGCCTGAGCTGGCGGAGCTTCAGTTCGACGCCGACCAGGAGACGCTCGCCGGCGAGCTCGCAGCGATCTTCGCGACGCGGCCACTCGCCGACTGGCTCGAGCTCTTCGAAGCCGAGGACGTCTGCGTCGGACCTGTCGCGACGATCGCCGAGGCGGCCGCCGACCTCGCCGCTCCACCCCGCTAGGATCGCCGAGCCATGAGCTTCGACGGCACAACCGTGCAGAACGCGATCTACACGGCCGGTGCCGAGTGGCCGATCACGCCGGTCGAGTGGGAGACCCGCGCCGAGGACGCTCTCGACCCCGGAGCGTTCGGCTATATCGCCGGCGGAGCAGGCGGCGAGCTGACGATGCGCGCCAACCGCGAGGCGTTCGAGCGGCGACGGCTGCGGCCGCGGATGCTGACCGGCAACAGCGAGCGCGACCTGTCGGTCGACGTGCTCGGGACCCGCTCGGCCGCGCCCTTCCTGCTGGCGCCGGTCGGCGTCCTCAGCATCGCGCATCCCGAGGGAGAGCTGGCCTGCGCACGGGCGGCGGCGGCCTCGGGCGTCCCGTTCATCCTCTCGAGCGCCGCCTCCCATTCGATCGAGGAGATCGCCGGGGCGATGGGCGACGCGCCGCGCTGGTTCCAGCTGTACTGGATCAACGACCGCGACGTTGCCGCGAGCTTCGTCGACCGCGCGGCGAACGCCGGCTACGGCGCAATCGTCCTGACCCTGGACACGCTGATTCTCGGCTGGCGGCCACGCGACCTGGCCCGCGCCTATCTCCCGTTCCTCAGCGGCCAAGGCTGCGCGCAGTACTTCACCGACCCGGTGTTCCTGCCGCGGCTCGAGAAATCGCCGGACGAGGACCTCCTGACCGCGGCGGCGACGATGCTCAGCACCTTCCCCAACCTCGGCCTCACCTGGGAGGACCTCGACTGGCTCCGTTCGCAGGTCGAGCTGCCGCTGCTCGTCAAGGGAGTGCTGACCGCCGAGGACGCCGTCCGTGCCCGCGACTGCGGCGTCGACGGGATCATCGTCTCGAACCACGGCGGCCGCCAGGTCGACGGCGCCGTCGCGGCACTCGACGCGTACGTCGAGGTACGCGAGGCGCTCGGCGCCGATGCGACCGTCCTCGTCGACGGGGGGATCCGCACTGGAGCGGACGTCCTCAAGGCAATGGCGCTCGGCGCCGACGCCGTGCTCGTCGGCCGCCCCTACGCCTACGGCCTCGCCGTCGGCGGCCAGGCGGGGGTCGAGGCGGTGATCAGACAACTGCTCGCCGAGACGGACATCACGCTCGCCCTGCTCGGCGGCCGGGCGGTCCGGGATCTCGACCCGACGTTCCTGGCCGGGTGACCGCCGCGACGCGTTCCGTCCTCATCACCGGAGCGTCGTCCGGGATCGGAGAGGCGACGGCGCTCCGGCTCGCCGGAGCCGGCTGGCGCGTGCTCGCCGGCGTCCGTGCGAGCGCCGACGGCGATCGCCTGCGCGCTGCGGCCGGGGAGCGGCTCGAGCCGGTGACGATCGACGTGACCGAGCCCACGACGATCGCCGCCGCCTCGGCAGCTCTCGGTGACGAGCCGCTCGACGGGCTCGTCAACAACGCCGGGACGGCACTTGCGATGCCGCTCGAGTTCCTCCCGCTCGACCAGCTCCGCCGCCAGCTCGAGGTGAACCTCATCGGCCACGTCGCGGTCACGCAGGCGTTGCTGCCCAATCTCCGTTCGGCACGTGGGCGCATCGTGAACGTCGGCTCGATCGCCGGCCGCAGCGCACTGCCGTTCCTCGGCGCCTATGCGGCGTCGAAGCACGCGCTCGAGGCTGTCACCGATGTACTACGCGTCGAGCTCCGGCCGTTCGGGATCGCGGTCACCGTGATCGAGCCGGGGACGATCGCGACGCCGATCTGGCGCAAGGGTGGCGAGCGGTTCGCGGAGCTGGCTGCGGAGCTTCCGGCCGAGCTCGGCGAGCTCTACGGGAAGCGCATGGCGGCGTTCCGGGAGGCGGCGGCGGCCGCGGGACGGCGCGCCGAGCCGGCGGACGACGTCGCGATCGTCGTCGAGAGCGCGCTGACGGCGGAGAAGCTCAAGGCGCGCTACGTGGTCGGGCGCGACGCACGGCGGCGGGCGCTCATCGAGCGGCTACCGGCCGGCCTGCGCGACCGCGTGTACGAACGCGTCCTCCTGCGCAGTTGAGCGAGAGGCCGCTCACGCGGCCTCTCGCAACGTACGAGTTCCCTCAGTCGCCGATCGCTGTCGCGATCGCCCCCGCCAGCAACTTGTGGCCGGCCGGCGACGGGTGGATGTTGCATGTCCCGTCGGGGAGCTTGATCAACAGCCCTGCCGCGCACGGATCGCCGCCGGCCGCCATCGACGGCCCCTGGAAGGCGCCGAATCCGTCGGCGACGATCACGCCGTTCGCGGCTGCGGCGGTCGCGATCGCCCCGTTGAGGAACAAGCTGACCGCGATCGAGGCGGGATCGGTGTAGCTCAGCGAGTAGTACGAGAGCGCGACGATCCGGCCCTGGTACCCGGCCACGTCACGGAGCTGGTGGAAGATCGTCCCGAGGTTGGCGATGAGCTGGTCTCTGACCCCGATCAGGTCCGCGCCGGTGCACTGGTCGGGCGTCGTCTCCTGGCACAGGAAGGCGTCGTTCGCGCCGATGTCGATCGTGACGAGGTTGGTGTGCTTGTGCGCCTCGAGATAGTGGACCGCGTACTGCATCTGTGTTCCGTCGTAACCGACATGCAGCGGGAACAGCGTCCGGTAGCCGACGGGCGACCCCGGAGAGTTCTCGCAGCCGTTGCTCGGTGTGCCGGCAACAAGCATGTTCGTCGACGTCTCACCGGGGCAGGCCGCGTTCGCGACGTGCTCGTCCAGCTGCTGGGCGAGGAACTCCGGGTAGCCGAGGAACGAGTGCGGGTCGAGGTAGTTCGGCGCAGGCACCGCGTTCGACGGCACGAAACCGAACGCGACCGAGTCACCGAGGGCAAGGTAAGTCCCGTTCTTGGCGGAGCCGTTGACCGGCTTGGCCGCTGCGGCTCCGGCTCCGAACGCGAGTGCGACCGCAAGGACGAGCACGGCCGCGGCGAGCTTGACGCGCATGCTTCCCCCCTTCTATGGGCCGCGCCGCCTCGGCGGGCGGCGCGGCGGGAATAGCGACGGCGGTATCCAACACGGGATTGAACCGCCAGTCAAACGCGGGTCGGCTAGCCGTGCGGGTAGAGCCGGGACTCGGCGGCGATGTACGCCTGCGGGTCGCGGACGACCTGGGCACTCGGGTGCTGCGCCTGGAGATCGAGCAGCTGCATCGACTGAGCATCAACTGGTAGCTCCTCGTAGACCGGGAAGTGGAGCGTGACACCGCCGCCGTTCCCCGTGGTCGTCCACTCGATCGGGTCGTAGGTCGAGGCATCGACGACATAGACGTCCTTCCCGTCGGGCGAGGAGAGCTGAATCCCGTCGTGGCCGTCGACGACCACGTGGCCGGTCACATGCAAGCGTCCTGACTTGAGAAGTGCGAAGAACCGCGCGCGGAACTCGGGAAGCAGGATGCGGGAGGACGGTCCCCCCGGATGGGCGAGCTCCTTGCGCAGACGCTCGGCGCCCTGTTCAGTCGCGAGAACCTTCGGTTGTGCGCCACCTTTCTGGACCTCGTAGACCACTGACGCCTTCGTGCTCCCGGTGAGCTTGTCGAGCTCGCTCTGGGAGACAGTCTCGATGGTCGGCATCCGCGCGTCGCGGAGCTCTTTGCTCGTTGCGACGTAGATCGTGTTGTTGCTTGCGTCGTAGAGCTCGTTCAGGCCGCCGCGGGTGACGGACTCTGCGCGAGGCGAGCCCGCCTGAACCTCGATCTGCCGCCGCGTGTACGGCGGCACGAGGAGCTGCCAGGTCTCGGAACTCCAGCTGACCGACGTCCCATCCCCGTTCTGCTGGTCGGCGTCGATCTGGTAGTGGAGGATCGAGTCGTCCGACGACTGGAGCGCCGCCGCCGCTCGCTGGACGACCGACGGTCCGCCGCTCGGCAGCGCGCTGAGGAGCCCGAGCGCGGCTGCTGCAGCGACCGCCAGGACGGCGGCGCCCCGGAACACACGGCGGCGCGTGCGCCGGCTGCGGAGGTCGCGGCCGACGGCGCGCTCGAGCTCGGCGCCGAAGTGGTCGAGAGTCGGGGGCAGATCGGTCATGTGTCCTCCTTCAGGGGCAGGGCCGAGAGTCGCCGGAGCGCGCGCGAGACACGCAGGCGCGCGGCGGCGGGACGAACTCCCAGCCGCTCGGCGACCTCGGGATACGGAAGCTCGTCGACGACGCGAAGCTCGAGCGCCTCGCGCTCGTGCTCCGGCAGCGTCTCGAGCGCCTCCGCGAGCGCGGTGCGCGGCGAGAGCCGTTTCTCGACGGCGTCGTAGCCGTCCTCGGACGCGAGGTCGGTCGGGAGCCCGAGCCGGCGCCGTGCCCGCGTCTCCACCTCGTTCCGGCGAGCCGACTCGCACGCCAAGTTGCGTGCGATGCCGAGCAGCCACGGCAGCGCCGACCCGTCGGCCTCGTCGCGGAAGCTCCGGCGGGATAGCCAGGCCTGGGCGAACGCCTCGGCGGTCAGGTCGTTCGCAGCCCACTCGAGGCGACGGTGGAACCAGCCGTGGACCGTGGAGACGTGCCGTCGATAGAGCTCGCCGAACGCACCCGCGTCCGTCGCAGCGGCGTCGATGAGCTCCGCGTCCGTCCGGTCGGTCACGTGTCTCACACCCTCTAATGGAGGAACCCCGCCGAGTTGTATCCGTGCCGGTGTCGGGAATCCAACTGCGCGGGACGCCCGTAGGATCGAGATGTCAATCGCTCCAACCTTGGGAGGGGTAATGCGGAAGACACTCGTGCTCATGCTCGGCCTGGCGGTTCTGGCGGCGCTCGCCGTCCCCGCCCTCGGCCTCGGAGGTGGCGACGGGCGGAAGGTGCTCGGCGCGAACGTGCTCGCGCCCGTCACGGAGCCGTACACGGGATCGGCCAATCCGATCCGAGGCGTCAACGGCGGCGGGCTCCCCTGGGAGCTCAGGGCGGGCAACGCGAATCTCCGTGCCAACGGCCGGCTGCACCTCAGGGTCAAGGGCCTCGTGCTCGCCCGTCGCGCACCCGTGCCGCCGAATCTCCAAGGGACGATCCCGTTCACACAGCTCGGCGCGATCGTCAGCTGTCAGACGACGACGAACGGCATGGCGACCGTCGCCAACGTGACGACCAAGCTGTTCAACGTCACGCCTCGCGGCAACGGACATCTCGACACCTCCGTCGCGCTTCCCTCGCCGTGCTTCGCGCCGATCGTGTTCGTGACCTCGCCCACGGGACAGTGGTTCGCGGTCACCGGTCGCTGAGCGTCCACACCTCGGGGCAGCCGTCGCACCGGTAGTCGCGGCGGCTGCCCGCTCGCTCTGGGGGTAGCCCCAGGGCGAAACGCCGGGTCGTCCCATGGTGCGGGGCGGGCCGCGCGAGCAGCCTGGAGTCGTGAACTCGCACACGACCCAGGAGGCGAAGATGAACCTCGCAGCACGCGCGGGACGCTGGAGCGCCGCGCACTGGAAGACCGCCACCATCGGGTGGCTCGCGTTCGTCGCCGCGGCGGCGGTGCTCGGCTCGATGCACGGCACGATCAAGCAGACGGACGCCGAGCAGACCAACGGCCAGGCGGCGCGCGCCGAGCAGATGCTCACCGCCGCTCACGTCAAGAACGTCGCGAGCGAGAACGTGCTCGTCCGCTCGGACACGCTCACCGCCTCGTCTCCGGCGTTCCGGAGGGTGGTGGCCGACGTGCGCTCGACCCTCACGCGAACGCCGAACGTGCGGCACGTCCACCTCGGGGCGGTGTCGAAGGACAGACATCTCGCCCTGGTGGGCTTCGACATCGGCGGCAACGCGGACACGGCGGACGCTCGAGTCCAGCCCGCGCTGGATGCAGTCGGCCGGCTCGCCGGGGCACACCCCGGGTACGCGATCGCCGAGGTCGGCGACGCGAGCCTCTCGAAGGCGATGAACGGCGTCGTCTCGGACGGGCTGTCGAAGGCGGAGAAGCTCTCGCTGCCCATCACGTTCGCGATCCTGCTGCTCGCGTTCGGCGCGTTCCTCGCCGCCGGGATTCCGGTTCTGCTCGCGTTCACCGCTGTGCTCGCGGCACTCGGGCTCACGCATCTCTCGAGCTCGTTCGTCCACGAGGCCGACCCGACCGCAAGCGTGATCCTGCTCATGGGCATGGCCGTGGGCGTCGACTACTCGCTCTTCTACTTGAAGCGCGAGCGCGAGGAGCGCCTGGGCGGCGCGAGCCGCGAGGAGGCGCTGCAGCGGGCCGCGGCCACGTCGGGACGGGCGGTCCTCGTCTCCGGCCTCACCGTGATGACGGCCGCGGCCGGCCTGATGCTCTCCGGCAACAGCGTCTTCACCTCGCTCGGGCTCGGGACGATCCTGGTCGTTCTAGTCGCCGTGCTCGGCTCGCTGACGGTCCTGCCCGCGTTGCTCGCGAAGCTCGGCGACCGCGTCGAGTGGGGACGGCTGCGGTTCCTGCGCTCGAACCGCGAGTCGCGGATCTGGCGGGCGGCGCTGCGTCCCGCCCTGCGGTATCCCAAGATCACGGTGGTGGGCGCCGTCGCGATCCTGCTGGCGATCGCCTCACCGGCGCTGCACATGCACACGCGGGACGACGGCGTCTCGGACGCTCCGCAGAGCCTGCCCGTCGTCAAGGCCTACAAGCAGGAGACGAAGGCGTTCGGAACGACGAGCGCGCCGGCCGTCGTGGTCGTGCACGCGCCGAATCTGAACGCGCCTCGCGTCCGGTCCGGGATCGACGCCTTCCGCAGGGCCGTGGACCGGCCGGTGAAGCTGATCCGCCACGCGAACGACACGGTCGAGCTCGACGTCCCGCTCGCCGGCGACGGAGCCGACGCCGCGTCGATGCGCGCGCTCCACACGCTCCGCTCGCAGATCATCCCGGCGACGATCGGCGCGGTGCCGGGCGTGCAGGTCGCGGTCACCGGCGAGACGGCGGGAAACGCCGACTTCACGTCGACGATCAACCACCACATGCCGCTGATCCTCGGCTTCGTATTCCTCCTGACTCTGGCGTTGATGCTGATCTGCTTCCGCTCGCTCACGGTGGGGCTGACGGCGATCGCGCTCAACGTGCTCTCTGTCGGAGCCGCCTACGGCGCGATGACCTGGGTCTTCCAGGACGGACACCTGCACAAACTGCTCGGCTTCCACTCGAGCGGCGCGATCGTGCCGTGGGTGCCGCTGTTCCTGTTCGCGGTGCTGTTCGGGCTCTCGATGGACTACCACGTGTTCATCGTCAGCCGGATCCGTGAACTCGTCGACCGCGGCTACTCGACCCGCGAGGCGGTCGACCGCGGCATCCGCTCGACCGCCTCGACGGTGACGAGCGCGGCCATGGTGATGGTCGGCGTGTTCGCGGTCTTCGCCACGCTCGGCCTGCTGTCGCTCAAGCAGATGGGCTTCGGCCTCGCCGTCGCAGTGCTGATCGACGCGACGGTGATCCGGGCGCTCCTGCTTCCGGCCGCGATGACGCTGCTGGGCGAGCGCAACTGGTGGCTGCCGCAGGCACTCAGCCGGCTGCCGCGGCTCGACCTTGCGGCCGAGGGCGCGTGATCGAGAATGGACACCGTGATCACGCTCACGCTGTTTCGGAAGACGGTCCGGGCTTCGGCCTGGGCCGTCCTCCTCGTCGATCTCTTCGTCCTCGTCGTCTGGGCGGCGAGCGGAGCGGGCTCGTTCTGGCCGGTATGGGTCTGGCTGCCGACCGGGCTCGCAGTCGCCTCGGCCTGGTGGACGGGCAGGGCACCGAGCCGTTTCGCGAAACAGGCGGGCGAAGCGGCCCTGTTCTCGCTGTTCCTGATCGGCGTCTGGGCAGCGGCGGGACGTGGATCGTTCTGGCCGGTGTGGCCCATCGCCGTTCTCGCACTCGTGTTCGGGCTGCAAGCTCTCAAGCGCGGCAAGAAAGATGAGGCGCGCGTCGAGGAGCTCACCCAGACCCGCGCAGGCGCCGTCGAGGCGGCCGAGACCCAGCTCCGCCGGATCGAGCGCGACCTGCACGACGGCGCCCAGGCACGGCTCGTCGCGCTCGGGATGAACATCGGGATGGCCGAGCAGCAGCTGGCCAAGGACCCCGAGAAGGCGCAGGAGCATCTCGCCGAGGCCAGGGCGGCGGCCGCCGCGGCGCTGCAGGAGCTGCGCGACCTCGCGCGCGGCATCCACCCTCCGATCCTCGCCGACCGCGGCCTCGACGCCGCGATCCGCGCACTCACGGCACACGCCGGCGTGCCGGTCTCGGTGGACGTCGAGCTCGCCGAGCGACCGCCGGAGACGGTCGAGACCGCGGCGTACTTCGTCGCCGCCGAGGGCCTGGCGAACGCGCTCAAGCATGCGCAGGCGTCGCGGATCGACATCGACGTGCACGAACGGGAGGATGCGATCGTCGTGCGCGTGCTCGACGACGGCAAGGGCGGCGCAGCCGAGGACGGCGGCGGGCTCCACGGACTCCGGCAGCGGATCGAAGCGCTGGACGGGTCGCTGCGCATCGCCAGCCCTGAAGGCGGCCCGACGGTGATCGAGGCGGTGTTGCCGTGCGCGCGGTGATAGCGGAGGATCTCGCGCTCCTGCGAGACGGTCTGACGCGGCTGCTGCGCGACAACGAGATCGAGGTCGTGGCCGCGGTCGGGGACGGCGACGCGCTCGTGCACGCCGTCCTGCGCGAGCGTCCCGACATCGCGATCGTCGACATCCGCATGCCGCCGACCTTCCGCGACGAGGGCCTCCGAGCCGCGCTCACCCTGCGCGAGCGCGTGCCCGAGACCGCCATCCTCATCGTCTCGCAGTACGTCGAGGAGACGTATGCGCGCGAGCTGCTCGCCGACGGCCGCGGCGGCGTCGGCTATCTGCTCAAGGACCGCATCATGGACGTCGACGCCTTCGTCGAGGCCGTGCGGCGCGTCGGGGGCGGGGGCACGGCTCTCGATCCGGAAGTGGTGGCCCACTTCGTCGGGAGGAAGGGCCGCCTCGCTGCGCTGACGCCGCGCGAGAGCGAGGTGCTCGCGCTGATGGCCGAGGGCCGCTCGAACGCGAGCATCGCCGAGGCTCTCGTCCTCACGGTCGGCGCGGTCGAGAAGCACGTCGCATCGATCCTCCAGAAGCTGGGGCTGCCTCCGTCGGAGGAGACCCATCGTCGCGTGCTCGCCGTGCTCGCGTACCTCGACTCGGCGTCCTGAGGACGGGCGTATGGTTGGCGCGTGAAGCACGTCGTCGTCCTGGGAGCCGGTTTTGCGGGCCTTGAGCTCACGAGCCGCCTCTCCGAATCGCTCGCCGGCGAGGTTCGCGTCACGTTGATCGACCGCAACGACGCGTTCACGTTCGGGTTCTCGAAGCTCGACATCCTCTTCGGGCGCGCGGACGCTGCGGAAGTTCGGATCCCCTACCGCGGGCTCGCGAAGCCGGGCGTCGAGTTCCGGCAGGAGCGCATCACAGCGATCGATCCGTCGGCTCGGCACGTAACGACCGACGGAGGTTCGTACGACGCAGACATCCTCGTGGTCGCACTCGGCGCCGGCTACGACATCGCCGCGACGCCGGGCTTCGCGGAAGGTGGATTCGAGTACTACTCGATCGCCGGGGCCGAGCGGATGCGCGATGACGCGCTGGCGAGTTTCACCGGCGGAACGATTCTGTTCGGCGTTCTCGGCCAGCCCTACAAGTGCCCACCCGCGCCGTTCGAGGGTGCGTTCCTCCTGCACGATCAGCTCGTCGAGCGCGGAATCCGGGAGCAGACCGAAATCCGCGTCATCGCGCCGATGGCCGCGCCGGTTCCCGTCACGCCCGAGGTCTCGCAGCGCTTCCTCGACGAGCTCGCCGCGCGCGATATCGAGTACATGGCGAAGAACCGTGTCGTCGAGCTCGATGTCGCGGGTAAGGAGGCGGTACTCGAGAGCGGCGAGCGGCTGCCGTACGACCTCTTCGTGGGGATCCCGATCCACCGCGTGCCGGCTGTGGTCGCAGAGTCTGGCCTCGCCGCGAACGGCTGGGTCGCGGTCGACCCGGACACCCTGCTCACGCCCTTCCCGGACGTCTACGCGGTGGGCGACTGTGTCGCCATCCCGATGGCGAAGGCGGGCGTGTTCGCGGAGAACGCGGCCGACGTCGCCGCCGACGGGATCATCGCGCGGCTCCGCGGCGAGGAGCTCGGGCGCCGGTACGAGGGCGAGGGCAACTGCTACCTCGAGTTCGGCAGCGGGCGAGTCGCGAAGGTCGAGGCGAACTTTCTCGGGGGCTCGTCGCCGAGAGCGAGTGTGGTCGGCCCGTCGGAGGATCTCGCGGCCGAGAAGGCCGAGTTCGCCTGGAGCCGGCGGAAGCGCTGGTTCGGCGTCTAGACGCGGTTCATCATTTCGCCGTGGGCGCGCTTCCCGAGGGAACGGTCACATTCCTGTTCACCGACGTCGAGGGCTCGACCCGGTTGCTGCACGAGCTCGGGCCCGCCGAGTACGCCGACGCGCTCGCCGGACATCGGCGGATCGTCCGCGAGGCGGCTGCCGCACAGGGCGGCACAGAGGTCGACACCCAGGGCGACGCGTTCTTCATCGCGTTTCCGACGGCCGGAGGCGCTGCCGCTGCAGCGCGGGCCGCGCGTGACGGGCTCGACGGGGGTGCGGTGCGCGTGCGCATGGGACTGCACACCGGCGTTCCCACTCCCACGGGCGAGGGATATGTCGGGCTGGACGTCCACCGCGGAGCGCGCATCGCCGCGCTCGCGCACGGCAGCCAGATCCTCGTCTCGCCGAGCACGGCGGCGCTCCTCGAACCCGAACCGCTCCGCGACCTCGGCCGGCACCGCCTCAAGGACTTCGAGGACGCGGTTCGCCTCTACCAGCTCGACGATCGCGAGTTCCCGCCGCTCCGAACGCCGGGGAGCGTCGAGCTCCCGACGCCGGCCACGCCGTTTCTCGGCCGCGAGCAGGAGTTGTTCGACGCGGTCTCGCTCGTCTACGAGCGCGACCCGCGGCTCCTCACGATCGTCGGGCCGGGAGGAACCGGCAAGACTCGCTTTGCGATCGAGCTGGCGCGCCTGCTCGGCGACGACGCGGAAGGAGGGACGGTCTTCGTCCCGCTCGCGCCGTTGCGCGATGCGGAGTTCGTGCTGCCGGCGGTGGCCGACCGGCTCGGCGCTTCAGCTCCGGATCCCGCGGCGATTGCCGCCCGCATCGGCGAACGGCGCACGCACCTCGTGTGCGACAACCTCGAGCAGCTTCTGCCCGACGTGGCCCGCCCGCTGGCCGAGCTCGTGGCCGCCGTCCCCACTCTGAAGGTGCTTGCCACGAGCCGCGAGGCGCTGCGGATCCAAGGCGAGGTCGAGCTCGACCTCCCGCCACTCGTCCGTGACCAGGCGGTGACGCTCTTCTGCGAGCGCGCCCGCGCGGTACGACCGGACATCACGCCCACGCCCGCGGTCGCCGAGCTCTGCGAGCGGCTCGATGGTCTTCCTCTTGCGCTCGAGCTCGCCGCAGCGCGGACGAAGCTGCTCGCACCTGAGGCGCTTCTCGACCGTCTCGGAGACCGGCTGGACGCCCTCAAAGGGACGCGAGATGCCGAGGAACGCCATGCGACGTTGCGGGCGACCATCGCCTGGTCGCATGACCTGCTAGACGGCGCCGAGCAGGAGCTCTTCGCGCGGCTCGGCGTGTTCCGCGGTGGGTGCACGCTGGAGACGGCAGAGATCGTCTGCGACGCAGATCTCGACACGCTCGCCTCACTGCTGGACAAGAGCCTGCTCCGGCGGCGAGTGGGACGGCTCGGCGAAGAGCGCTACTGGATGCTCGAGACCATCCGCGAGTTCGCGGACGAACGGCTCAGCGACTCGGGCTTCGAAGACAGTCTCCGCAGGCGCCACGCCGAGCGGATGCTCCAGATCGGCGGCGAGGGCAGGCTGGGCGCAGAGTACGGCGAGGCCGACGTCGGTCTGGTCCTGGCGGAGCGAGAGGACCTCCGCGGGGCACTCGACTGGGCGGAGAAGAACGACGCGCGGTTCGGTCTCGAGCTTGCGGTCGAGCTCCAGCACCTCTGGAACGCGTCCGTCCCGAGGGAGGGCCTGGAGCGAATCCAGCGTCTCCTGAACTGCGCGGGAGACATTCCGCTCGAGCTCCGGGCGAGCGCGCTGCGCGTGGCGGGCGGTTCCGCCGACCTGGCCGGCCGCGACGACCTCGCCGTCGAGCTGACGGGGGAGAGCGTCGATCTCTACCGGCAACTCGGCGACGATCGCGGCGTTTCGATCGTCGAGGAGATGTTGGCGGTGTCGGCCTGGCGGCGCGGGGACTGGGACCGTATGCGGGAGCTGACCCAACATTCCCTCGAGCTCGCCGAGGGCCGGTTCCCCTTCATCGAGACGTCGAACTACTGGCTGCTCGGACAGCTCGCGCTCAACGACGGCGACCTCGACTTGGCGGTCGAGCTGACGCGGCGAGGCACGGAGATGGCGCATGAGGCGGGCTGGATTTGGTGGGAGTCCGGCCAACGGCACGAGCTCCTGATGCTCGCCCTGCGCAGCGGCGATCTCGACGAGGCAGAGCGCGAAGGGCTCATCGCGCTCCGGATGCAACGCGAGCAGGAGAATCGGACCTGGGCGCTTTACACGCTCGCGGGCCTCGCGCAGGTCGCGCTCGCCCGGGGCGACCTCGAGCGGGCCGGAATCCTCTGGGGCGCCGCGGAGAAGGAAGGCGAGAGCCTCCCGCGCTGGGCCGACGAGCGTGCCCGGCGCATCGGCCCGCTCGCCGAGGAGGGTCGGGAGCAGGTCGTCGCTGCTCGGGAACGCGGGCGTGCGATGGATCTCTGGGATGCCGCCGCGATCGCGCTCGACGAGGCTCGCTAGCCGCTACGCATGCCCCGCTGCCTCAAAACGGTGTAGGCAGTGGTCGGAGCAGAAGTAGACGAGGCCGCCGTCGCGCTCCGAGCGGGCCGCGGCGTTTGCCACCTCGACCTGCATCCCACAGACGGGGTCGATGGCATAGCCGGCTCCGCCGCCGAGCCGCCGCTGGTTGCGCGCCAGCCACCAGAGGCCGGCGAAGACGAGGAGGAAGACGATGTTGAGGTAGGTCGTGTAGTTCCAGTGGAATCCGGTCGGTGCGACGACCGCGGGCCGCGTCGTCGGCTCGATCCCCACGGCGCGGAAGAGGTACTCGACCGCGAGGCCGGAGGCGCTCATCACCGTCCAGAAGATCGCGACCAGCTTCAGCGTCAGGCGGCCGCCGTAGTAGCGGCGGTAGATGAAGATCAGGGGGATCGCCAGCAGGTCGGCGAAGATGAAGCTGATCACGCCGCCGAAGCTGATCCCGCCGTTCCAGAGCGCGGCCGCGAGCGGCACGTTCCCGACCGAGCAGACGAAGCTGATCATCGCGATGAACGGACCGACGATGACGTTCTGGAGCGACGTCCAGAAGCCGTGCCCGCTGACGAACACGCGGTGCCAGACGCTGTCCGGGACGAGGACGGCGAGGAAGCCCGCGATGAGGTAACCGGCCGCGATCTCCTTCCGCACCATTTTCAGGTCGGCAAATGCGTAGCTCGCTGCGTCCGCCCAGCCCGCCCGCGAGGTCAGGCGCTCGCGCCACGGTCTCCGCTGAATCGCGTCGTCTGCGTGACCGCCGTCGCCGAGCCGTTCGCGTGCCTTGTCGGTCTCCTCCCGCCGCAGCACGAGCCGGGCGACGAGCGTGAAGAGCACGATCATGATCACGCCGCCGACGAGCTCGGCGAGCGCGAACTCCCAGCCGAGCAGGACCCAGATGACGATCCCGAGTTCGACGACGAGGTTCGTCGACGCGAACATGAAGACCATCGAGTTGACGAAGTCCGCCCCTCGCTGGAACAGCGTCTTCGCCATCGCAGACGCGGCGTAGGAGCAAGAGGACGAGGCGGCGCCGAGGACGCTCGCGCGCGCGATCGCGCGCGGCCCACGGCGACCGAGCAGCCGGTTCATCTCCGAGCGTGAGACGAACGCCTGCACCGCGCCCGCAAGCCCGAACCCGAGCACCAGCGCCCAGAGGGTCTCCCAGAACATGAAGAACGCCTCGCGGAACGAGTGGCCGATGTCGATCAGGATGTGCAACGAACTAACCCGAAGGTAGCTCGGCGGGTTCCGCCCGGTCCTCGAAACCGCGGAGCAGAACGCCACCGACGAAGAGCACGACCACCTCGACCAGCGTGAGCGCGATGCGGTTCAGCGCCACCGCTCCGAGGGCCTGTCCCGGCGTGGCGACCGCGAGCAGCAGGCCGTACATCGACGCCTCGCGCACGCCGATCCCCGACGGAGCGAAGACGAAGACGACGGCAACGATCGCGCCGACTGCGGCCACCCCGCCGAGGAAGACGATCGACGCAACCTCGGGATGCGCGCCGACCGAGCGCAGAAGCAGCCAGAGCGCGAAGCCTCCGAGCACCCACGTCCCGGCGTAGAAGACGAGAAGCATCGTGAGCGTATGCGTGCGCATGTTCGGCAGCTCTTTCTCGTAGCCGAAGCGCCGCAGCACCGTATGCGCGAGCGGCCGAAAGACACGCGGCTGCACGAGCACCGCGAGCACTGCGCCGAAAGCGATGAGCGGGACGAGCGGCGCGTTCACCTCGTCGACGAACGGGAGGCTGACGACGAAGACGATCACTCCGGCGACCGCAGAGAGGCCGGCCTCGAGCAGCATCGACGAGGTGACCAGCGCGGCGTCGGTCACGCCGGCACGCCGCGCCGCGACGACCCGCGCGGCCGGAGCCCAGATCGCGCCGGGAATGTACTTCGCCAGCATCGAGATCATCTCCGCCCGCAGGGCAGCCGGATACGGGAGCCGGATCCCCCACTCCAGGAGAATCCACATCCAGCCGAGCACGAACACGAGGTAGTACGCCCCGAGCGCCGCGCAGCCGAGTGCGAACAGGACGAGGTTCGCGTTGCTGAGGTCGTGCGCGGCCGAATGGACCGTGCCGCGGAGCGCCCAACCGAGGCTGATGAAGAAGACGCCGAGCACGGTGAGTTGCGCAGCGACAAGCAGCCGACGGTGCCGGGATGCCCAACTCGCCACGTCCGAAAGGCGGCTCATTACTCCACTTTTAGCACCGCGGCACCACGTATCAGCCCAGCGCGGAGGCGATCCAGAGCCTCGTTCGCATTCTCCAGCGGGAACATCTCGACGTCCGTTTGCACCGGCACTTGCGGCGCCAGGGCGAGGAACTCCTGCCCGTCGCGGCGTGTCAGGTTCGCCACCGAGCGCACGATGCGCTCCTCCCACAGCAGCTCGTACGGGAAGCTCGGGATGTCGCTCATGTGGATGCCGGCGCAGACGACCACACCGCCCCGAGCGAGCGCGCGCAGCGCCGCCGGCACCAGCTCGCCCACCGGCGCGAAGATGATCGCCGCGTCGAGCTCCTCCGGCCCCGGCTCGTCCGACGGACCGGCCCACTCGCAGCCGAGCTCGAGCGCGAACGCCGCCGCCGCGTCGTCTCCCGGCCGGACGAAGCCGAACACGCGCCGTCCCTCGTGCCGCGCCACCTGCACGACGATGTGCGCCGAGGAACCGAAGCCGTAGAGCCCGAGCCGCTCGGGGTCGCCGGCCAGTCGCAGCGAGCGGTAGCCGATCAGCCCTGCGCAGAGGAGCGGGGCGGCCTGCAGGTCGTCGTAGGCCTCGGGCACAGGAAGGCAGTAACGCTCGTCGGCGACGACCCATTCCGCGTATCCGCCGTCGATGTCGTAGCCCGTGAAGCGGGCCGACTCGCAGAGGTTCTCGCGGCCGGAGAGGCAGTACCGGCACGTGCCGTCCGTCCAGCCGAGCCACGGCACGCCGAGCCGTCGCCCGTCCTCGGTGCGCCCGACGATCTGGTGGCCGGGGACCAGCGGGAGCTTCGGATTCGGCAGCTCGCCGTCGACGATGTGCAGGTCGGTGCGGCAGACGCCGCACGTCGACACGCGCAGCCGCACCTGGCCCGGCCCGGGTTCCGGCACCGGCACATCCTCGAGCCGCAGCGGCTCGCGGGCCGCGTGAAGCACCATCGCGCGCACGACTAGATTCTCTCTTGTGGAGACGACCCTGCCGTACGGCTGGTACACCGATCCGGAGATCCTCCGCCGGGAGCAGGAACGGATCTTTCGGCCGGCCTGGCAGTACGTGGGCCATACAGGACAGCTCGCGGCACCCGGCTACTTCGCTACCGAGGTCGGGCAGACGCCGGTCGTCGTCACACGCGAGCGTGACGGCGTGCTGCGCGGCTTCGTCAACGTCTGCAGGCACCGCGGCCACGTCGTCGCCGAGGGAGAGAGCACGCGCGAAACCCTTCAGTGTCCGTATCACGCGTGGACGTACGGACTCGACGGGCGCCTGCGCGCGGCCCCGCGCAGCGAGGAGGAGCCGGAGTTCCCGCAGGACGAGCTCGGCCTCGTGCCCGTCGCGGTCGACACCTGGGGGCCGTTCCTCTTCGCCAACGCCGCCCCCGATCCGGAGCCGCTCGCGCACGCACTCGGGTCGCTGCCCGCGCAGGTCGCAGAGCTCGGGCTCGACGTCGACTCGCTCGTCTACCACTCGCGCTGGGAGGCGGAGATCGACGCGAACTGGAAGATCGTCTGCGAGAACTTCCTCGAGTGCTACCACTGCCAGGTCGCCCATCCGGGATTCAGCGAGGTGATCGACGTGTCGCCGGAGGCCTACGTGCTGTCGAGCGACGGACGCCTCTCGACCCAACACGGCCCGCTCCGCACGGCGAACCTTCAGGGGCCGCTGCCTCGGTCGCAGTTCCACTTCCTCTGGCCGAATCTCGAGATCAACATCTTCCCGGGCGAGCCGAACATCTCGATCGGTCCGAGCGTGCCCCGGACACCCGAACGCACGTACCGCTTGCTCGACTACTTCTTCGGCCCGGACGTCGAGCAAGCCTGGATCGACGACCTCCTCGCCTTCGACGACCAGGTCGGACGGGAGGACGCGGCGCTCGTGAAGGGCGTGCAGCGCGGCGTCGCCTCGGGTGCGCTCGGACACGGCATGCTGATGAGCCGTAGCGAGCAGCTGATCGGCCACTTCCAGGCCCTGACGGCCGCTGCCCTCACGGAGTAAAGTCGTCCATCTCGCCGGTTTCGAAATAGGAGGGCATCTGTGAAGCGTTTCTTCCCCCTGCTCGCTGTCGCGGGGCTCGTCGCGACGCTCGCCGCCTGCGGCGGTGGCAGCGGCAACAACACGACGACCACGTCGTCGAATGCGAGCGCGCCGACCCTGACGCCGGGCAAGCTCGTCGTCGGGTTCGATGTCCCGGCAAC
This sequence comes from uncultured Actinomycetes bacterium, assembly GCA_963725965.1. Lineage (GTDB taxonomy): Bacteria > Actinomycetota > Thermoleophilia > Gaiellales > Gaiellaceae > Palsa-739. The sequence goes on from CAVSAK010000004.1 coordinate 140,074, forward strand.
TGCGTTCTGGAACGGCCAGCTGTCCGGAACAACCCTCAAGAACCCGTCGGGGTTCGAGTACGGACTCGCGCTCGATGTCGCGAAGCAGCTCGGCATCAGCCAGAACAACGTCACCTTCAAGCGAGCGCCGTTCGCCACCATTCTCCTCGCGGGGAAGAAGCCGTACGACTTCGCAATGGAGGAGACGACGATCACGTCTCAGCGAGCGAAGGTAATCGGCTTCTCCGCCCCATACTTCGACGCGAACCAGGGCGTCCTACTCGCCAAGGGCGTCACGAAGCCGACGACGATCGTCGACCTCAAGAGCCTGCAGACGTGCGCCCAGGCAGCGACGACCGGTCTCGACTGGATCCAGCACAAGCTGCGGCCCGCGAAGCAGCCGCGCGTCTACTCGGCGTCGTCGAACGCCGCCTTCGACGCCGTCGCATCGGGCGCGTGCCAGGCGCTGATCCTCGACGTCCCGATCATCGAAGCGCAGAACCAGAAGCAGCCGGGTGCCTTCGCCGGCGTGGTGGGTCAGATCGACACGCACGAGGGGTACGGCGCGGTGTTCGCAAAGGGCAGCCCACTCATTCCGGACGTGAGCAAGGCGATCAACACGCTGGAGAGCAACGGAACCATCAGCGCGCTGACGAAGAAATGGTTCGGCTACGACCCCGCCAAGGTTCCGGTCCTGAAGTAGGTGCGGAACTGATCGAGTCGTAGATCGCGGAGGAGGTCGAGGTGGGCCAGTTCCTGCACGAGTTCTTCAGCCCGCTCGACTTCCTCCGCGCGGTGCCGCAGGTCTGGAGCGGCTTCAAGCTCAACCTCCAGCTGATGCTCGTCGCCGAGGCACTCGTGCTTCCGCTGGCGCTGCTGGTCGCGATCGTGCGCGGCCTCCCAGGGCGCGTCGCTCTTCCGTTCCGCGCCGTTGCGGTTGCGTACACGGACATCTTCCGCGGAACGCCTCTCATCCTCGTTCTCCTGATGGTGAACGGGGGATTCGCCACGCTGAACTACTTCGGGCTCTCTGCCAACACGCTGTTCAAGAACGGTGTGATTGCGCTCGTACTCGTCTACACCGCTTACGTCACCGAGGTCTTCCGAGCGGGCATCGAGTCGGTCCATCCCAGCCAGCGGATGGCAGCGCGCTCACTCGGCTTGAGTTACATGCAGGCGCAGCGCTACGTCGTGCTGCCGCAGGCGATCCGCAGGGTCATCCCGCCGCTCCTGAACGATTTCGTGGGCCTCCAGAAGGACACAGCGCTCGTCACGATCGTCGGGCTGACGGAGGCAGCTACGCAGGCCGGGTTCTACGCCAGCAACTTCGCGAACTACGCGTCCTTCGCCGTCGCCGCCGTCTTCTTCATCTTCCTCACGATCCCGCTCGCCCGCTTCACCGACCACATCATCAGGGAGCGCGAGCGTCGAGAGCGGGCGCAGGCCGTATGAGCGAGAACGGACACTTCGTCTCGCTGCAGGGAGTGCGGAAGAGCTTCGACAGTCTCGAGGTCCTGCACGGGATCGATCTCGACGTCGCCGAGCACAAGGTGGTCTGCCTGATCGGGGCGTCCGGCTCGGGGAAGTCGACGCTGCTCCGCTGCATCAACCTCCTCGAGAAGGTCGACGAAGGCACGATCGTCGTCGACGGCCAGACGATCACCGGAACGAAGATCGACGTCAACAAGCTCCGCCAGAAGATCGGGATCGTGTTCCAGGCCTACAACCTGTTTCCGCACATGACGGTGCTCCAGAACGTGACGCTGGCTCCGCGCAAGGCGCTCGGGATCTCGCGCGAACAGGCGGAGGGACATGCCCGCGCACTCCTGCGCCAGATCGGCCTCGAGGACAAGGCGGACGAGTTTCCCGACCGCCTGTCCGGCGGGCAGCAGCAGCGGGTCGCGATTGTCCGCGCGCTTGCGACCGGACCGAAGGTGATGCTGCTCGACGAGATCACCTCGGCGCTCGACCCGCAGCTGATCGGCGAGGTGCTCGAGCTGGTGCGCGAGCTCGCGGCCTCCGGGATGACGATGATCATCGCCACCCACGAGATGAGCTTCGCGCGGGAGGTGGCAGAAAAGGTCTGCTTCCTCGACGCCGGTGTGATCAGCGAGGAAGGCCCGCCCGAGCAGATCTTCTCGTCTCCGCGTGAAGAGCGTACGCGGGAGTTCCTCGCCCGTACGCTCGAGGGCCGCCGATGAGGCGGCTGCGCGGAGCGTCGAAGGCGCCGGTCGCGGTCGCGGGGATCCTGGCCCTGCCGCTCTTCTTCGTGGGGCTGATGGCGTTCTCCCTCAAGATCGACAAGCCTTCCCATCACCTGACGAAGAAGGGGACCATCGCCCTCGGCGATCCGACGAAGGGCACCGTGGGAACGATCTATCTGCTCGCGTTCGCGGTTTCGATGGCCCTCGTCCTCGTGGGCGTACTCGCCATGCTGCTCCGGTCGCGACTCGCAGTGATCGTCCCGGCCGTCGCGGCCATCGTCGCGTCCGTTCTGCTCATGCTCCCACTCGCGACCTGGGCGGCCGCGCACACGAAGCGCTTCCCCCTGGGCTTCGACAACATCCCGCGCTCATCGCCAGGCGACCAGTTCCTGCGTGGGGAGTGGGAGCAGACCGCGAAGACGACCGCCGAACAGATCGGCTTCGCGACGATCGGGATCGGGCTGGCGGCGATTCTGCTCACCGTCGCGCTGGAGATTCGCCGACGCCGCGGGCGCGAGTCGCCACCGGTACACCGCCCCCGCTGGAGCTGGACACCGGAGGCGCACCACTTCTGTAAGGAATTCGTAACCTGGTTAGGCATTTTGCTAACCTGGTTAACGAATGCCTCAGGCGACGAAACAGCAGCTCGATGCGATGGCGGTGGCCGACAGTCTCCGCCCGACGCTACTCCGCCTGGCCCGCGAGCTGCGCCGCGAGAGGATCGGCGGCGTCTCACCGCCGCAGGTCGGCCTGCTCGTCACTATCAAGTACGCGCCCGGCGTCACCGTCAGCACGCTCGCCCACGACGAGCACGTCTCCACCGCTGCGATGTCGAAGCGCATCTCGCGGCTCGAGCGCGCCGGCCTCGTCGCGCGTACGAAGAGCGAGTCCGACCGGCGCCGCATCGGCTTGACGCTGACCGACGAGGGCCAGCGGACGCTCCGCCGCGTCCGCTCCCGCCGTACCGCTTGGCTTGCGAGCCGCTTGAGCTCGCTGTCGCCCGAGGAGCTCGCCGCGATCGTGCCGCGGCCGAGCCGCTCGCGCGGCTGCTCGAGCTCGCGGAGGCTCGCCGGTGACGAAAGCCGCACGGCGCACGTTCCACAGCCTCCGTTACCGCAACTACCGCCTCTTCTTCGGCGGCCAGATCGTCTCCCAGACCGGCTCGTGGATGCAGCGCATCGCGCTCGGCTGGTACGTCCTTCAGCTCACGCACTCGCCGTTCGACGTCGGGGTGATGGCCTTCGCACAGTTCGCGCCGTACATGCTGTTCGGGCTCTTCGCCGGAGTGCTCGCCGACCGGCTCGACGCGCGCCGCACCGTGCTCGCGACACAGACGGCTCAGCTCATCTCGGCGTCGGCGCTCGCATGGGTCGCGCTGGGCGGCTTCGCCGAGCCGTGGATGCTCTACACGATCGCGTTCATCAACGGGACGGTGCTGGTGCTCGACGTGCCGTCGCGCCAGCAGCTCACGTACCGGATGGTCGGCCGCGAGGACCTGCCGAACGCGATCGCGCTCAACTCGACGCTCTTCAACGCTTCACGGATCTTCGGGCCCGCGATCGCGGGAGTCGTGCTCGTCGCCGGCGCCGGAATCTGCTTCCTCGTCAACTCGGTCAGCTACCTCGCCGTCCTGATCTGCCTCCTCTTGATGCGGGTCTCGGAGTTCTTCCCGCTCCAGGAGTTCGAGCGGCCGAAGATCCTCGCCGGCACGCGCGAGGGGCTGTCGTGGATCAGAAGACAGCCGCGGATGCTCGTCATCCTCTCGCTCGTCTTCGTGATCAGCACGTTCTGCTTCAACTTCAACGTCACGCTGCCGGTGCTGGCGAAGGTCACGCTGAACGGACACGCCTACGTGTACGGGCTGCTGTCGGCCGCCTTCGGCGTGGGCGCGCTGGTCGGGGCGCTGGTAGCTGCGTCGCTGGGACGCGCGTCGATGAAGGTGCTGCTCGTCGGCGGGCTGGTCTTCTCAGGAGCCGAGCTCTTGCTCGCGCCGGTCAACTCGGCGCTCCTGGCCGGCGTCCTGCTCTTCTTCGTCGGCGCGGGCTTCACCGCGTGGTCGGCGAACTCGAACGCGATCATGCAGCTCGCCGCGCCCGACCACCTGCGCGGCCGCGTGATCGGGCTGTACTTCTACGCCTTCAACGGCACGGGAGCGATAGCCGGGATCATGACCGGCTGGCTCTGCGACATCGGCGGCACCGAGCTCTCCTTCGTCGTCTCCGGCCTCATCGGCCTGGCCGCAGTGGTCGCAACCGCGTTCGCGCTCGGCTGGACGCCGCGCCTCACGATGCGCCGCCGCGCCGAGCAGCCGCAGCACGCTTGATCCGATCCCCGGCGCGCACGAAGATAGGCGTCCACTGTCGAAGGAGGAGGATCGAGTGTCGGTCATCATGACGTTGCGGGTCTCGGGAGATCCGGACAAGCTGGAACAGATGGCGGCAGAGAACCCGGACGCCATCCGCGGGATCTCGCAGCGAGCGCAGGCGGCCGGCGTAATCGGCCACCGCTTCTACGGCAGCGACGGCCAGATCATGGTGGTCGACGAGTGGCCCGACGCGGCGAGCTTCCAGGCGTTCTTCGCAGCGGAGCAGGAGACGATCGGCCCGATGATGGCGCAGGTCGCGACGAGCGAGCCGCAGATCACCTTCTGGCGCAAGCTCGAGACCGGCGACGACGTCGGCTGGGAGTAGCCAGCCGAGAGTGCTGACGGGCGGCGTCGCGGGCTTCACCGCGTGTCGGCCACAGCGATCGTGCGGTCTAACTGACCACCCAGGTCTCGCCGGAGTGGAGTAGCTCGGCGAGATCGCCCTTGCCCTTCTTCTCCTCGGCGACGCGGAGCTGCTCGGCCATCAGGTCGTCGTAGACCGGGCGCTCGATGTTGCGGAAGATCCCGACCGGCGTGCCTCCGTGCGTCGCCTGCGTCACGCGCGACAAGGCAAAAGCCAGCGAAGGCTCGGCGTGCGAGGAGTCGTGCACGAGCACGCCGTCCTCCCCCGCACCGCACACTTCGATCGTCCCGTCCGGCCGCTGGCACAGCGCGTGCTCGCCGTCCTTGCCCCACGTGATCGGCTCGCCCTGCCGCAGCAGGATCCGGTTCACGCCCTCCTTGTCGTCACGCACGTAGTCGAACGCGTCGTCGTTGAAGATCGGGCAGTTCTGGAAGATCTCGACGAACGCGCTGCCGCGATGCTCCGCCGCAGCGCGCAGCACCTCGGTCATCCCCTTCTTATCGGTGTCGATCGCGCGCGCGACGAACGTCGCCTCGGCGCCGACCGCCAGCGAGATCGGGTTGAAAGGCCAGTCGATCGAGCCCATCGGCGTCGACTTCGTCACCATCCCCAGCTCGCTCGTCGGCGAGTACTGCCCCTTCGTCAGCCCGTAGACCCGGTTGTTGAAGAGGAGGATCTTGAGGTTGACGTTGCGGCGCAGCGCATGGATCAGGTGGTTGCCGCCGATCGACATCGCGTCGCCGTCGCCTGTCACGACCCAGACCGAGAGGTCGGGCCGCGTCGTCGCGAGGCCGGTCGCGATCGCCGGCGCGCGGCCGTGGATCGAGTGCATCCCGTACGTGTTCATGTAGTACGGGAAGCGCGCCGCGCAGCCGATCCCGCTGATGAAGACGGTGTTCTCGCGCTCGATCCCGAGTTCCGGCATAAACCCCTGCATCACGGCGAGGATCGCGTAGTCGCCGCAGCCCGGGCACCAGCGCACCTCCTGGTCGGTGCGGAAGTCCTTCGCGGTCAGCTTCCCGTTGCCGTTGCCTTCGCTCATTTCCCGCTCCGGCGCCGTACATGCCGGCGCCTCCGCTCTTTGGTGAGCTCCGTCGAGCCTACGCTCATGCGGCGTCCACCAGGGCCTCGGCCGCATCGGCCACCTCTTGTGCGCGCAGCGGGAAGCCCCGCACGCGGTTGTAGCCGAGCGCGTCCACCAGGAACTGCGACCGCACGAGCTGCAGCAGCTGCCCGAGGTTCATCTCCGGGATCAGCACCTTCTCGTAGCGGCGCAGCACGTCGCCGGTGTTGCGCGGGAACGGATTGACGTGGCGCAGGTGGGCGTGCGCGACCTCCTTGCCGTTCCCGCGCACGCGCCGCGCCGCTGCCGCGACCGGGCCGTACGTGCCGCCCCAGCTCAGGACGAGCACCTTCGCTTCGCCGCCAGGGTCGTCGACCTCGAGCTCGGCAATGTCGGCGGCGATTCCGGCGACCTTCTGCGCACGCAGCCGCGTCATCAGGTCGTGGTTCTCGGGGTCGTAGGAGATGTTCCCCGTGCGGTCCGCCTTCTCGAGCCCGCCGATCCGATGCTCCAGGCCCGGCGTCCCCGGCAACGCCCACGGCCGGGCGAGCGTCTTCTCGTCGCGCAGATACGGGAGGAATTCGTCGCCCGCGTTCGGTTTGGTGGCAAAGGTCGGCGTCAGGTCGGGCAGCGTGTCGAGGTCGGGCAGGAGCCAGGGCTCGGAGCCGTTCGCGAGGTACGCGTCGGAGAGGAGATAGACGGGCGTGCGGTACTTGAGCGCGATCCGCACCGCCTCGATCGCAGCGTGGAAGCAATCCGAAGGCGACCCTGCGGCGACGACCGGCACCGGCGACTCGCTGTTGCGGCCGTACATGACCATCAGCAGGTCGCCCTGCTCCGGCTTCGTGGGCATCCCGGTCGACGGGCCCGCGCGCTGGATGTCGCAGATCAGGAGCGGGAGCTCGAGCATGATCGCCAGCCCGACGGTCTCGGCCTTGAGGACGATGCCCGGCCCGGCCGAGGTCGTGACGCCGAGGGCACCGCCGAAGGCGGCACCGACCGCGGCGCCGGCGGCGGCGATCTCGTCCTCCGCCTGGAACGTGCGGACGCCGAAGTTCTTGTAGCCCGCGAGCTCCTCGAGGATCGAGCTCGCCGGCGTGATCGGGTAGGCGCCGAGGAAGAGCGGCAGCCCGGAGAGCCGCGACGCGGCGACGAGGCCGAGCGACAGCGCCTGGTTGCCGGTGATGTTGCGGTACGTCCCCGGCGCGAGCTTCGCCGGCTTCACCTCGTACGTGACCGCGAACGACTCCGTCGTCTCGCCGAACGCGTAGCCGGCGTTCAGCGCTTTGACATTGGCCGCCGCGATCTCGGGCCGCTTCGCGCCGAACTTCTCCTCGAGGAACTCGACGGTCGGCTCGGTCGAGCGCCCGTACAGCCACGACATGAGCCCGAGCGCAAACATGTTCTTCGACCGCTCGGCCTCGCGCGGCGTGACGCCCTCGATCTCCTTCAGCGCGCCGACGGTGAGCGAGGTCAGCGGCACCGCGTGCACCTGGTACTCGTCGAGCGAGCCGTCCTCGAGCGGGCTCTCCGCATAGCCCGCTTTCTGGAGGTTGCGCTCGGTGAACGCGTCGGCATCGACGATCAGCGTCCCGCCCTTGGGCAGGTCGGAGAGGTTCGTCTTCAGCGCTGCGGGGTTCATCGCGACGAGCACGTTCGGCGCGTCGCCGGGCGTGAGGATGTCGTGGTCGGCGAAGTGGAGCTGGAAGCCCGAGACGCCCGGCAGCGAGCCGGCCGGCGCGCGGATCTCGGCGGGGAAGTCGGGCAGCGTCGAGATGTCGTTGCCCAGCAGAGCGGCCTCGTTCGTGAACTGCGAGCCGGTGAGCTGCATGCCGTCGCCGGAGTCGCCGGCGAACCGGACGATGACCTGGGAGAGCTGCTCGACGGGCTTGCTGCTCATCTCCTACAAGCAGGTATAGCGCACGGCACGGCCCTTGGGCATACCTACACTCGGCGCATGGAGCCGGTCGTCTCCGTTCGCGGGCTGGAGAAGCGCTACGGCGACGTGGACGCCGTCGCCGGGATCGACCTCGAGGTGCAGCGTGGCGAGATCTTCGCCTTCCTCGGGCCGAACGGCGCGGGCAAGACGACGACGGTCGAGATCCTCGAGGGCTTTCGCACACGCACCGCCGGCGAGGTCAGCGTGCTCGGCGTCGATCCCGCGCACGGCGACACCGAGTGGCGAAACCGGGTCGGCGCCGTTCTGCAGGAGTCGAACGCCGAGCCCGGGCTCACGGTGCGCGAGAGCCTCGAGCTCTACTCCGGCTACTACCTCGAGCCGCGCGACATCGACGAGACGATCGCGCTCGTCGGGCTCGACGGGAAGAGCGACACGCTCGCGCCACAACTCTCCGGCGGACAGCGGCGACGGCTCGACGTCGCGCTGGGGCTGATCGGCGACCCCGAGCTCATCTTCCTCGACGAGCCGACCACCGGCTTCGACCCGTCGGCGCGGCGCACCGCCTGGCACGTGATCGACGGGCTGCGCGACCTCGGCAAGACCGTCTTCCTCACGACCCACTACATGGACGAGGCCGACCAGCTCGCCGACCGCATCGCGGTCATCGCCGGCGGCCGGATCGTCGCCGAAGGGACGCCGGGAACGCTCGGCGGCCGCAACCAGATGGCGGCGACGATCTCGTTCACGCTCCCCGGCGGGACGGGTGCCGACGACCTGCCGACCGAGCTGCGCACCCTCGTCGCAAGCGACGGCGGACAGGTGACGCTGACCACCGACACGCCGCTCGTCCACGTCGGCGCGCTCGCCGACTGGGCGCTCGGGCGCGGGATAGACCTGCCCGACCTCGACGTGCGACGGCCGACGCTAGAGCAGGTCTACCTCGAGCTCACGAAGGAGCCCGCATGAGGACCGCCGCGTCGCGGGGCACCGCCGCGCTCGTCCTTCACCAGGCGCGCTTCGACCTGCTGGGCTTCATTCGCAACCGGCAGGCGCGCTTCTTCACGCTCATCCTGCCGCTGCTCTTCCTCGTCATCTTCGTCAGCGTCTTCGGCAACGACAAGGTCGGCCCGGGGGCCTTGCCGGCGCGCATCTACTACGTCCCCGGCATCTCGGCGCTTGCCATCATCGCGGCCTCGTTCGTGAACCTCGTCATCACGATCGTAGTCCTGCGCGAGGAGGGGATCCTGAAGCGGCGCCGCGCGACGCCGGCGCCGGCCTGGGTGCTGATCGGGGGACGGACGCTGATGGCAATCACGGTCTCGCTGACGTCGATGGTCGTGCTGATACTCGTCGGTCGGTTCGCCTACGGCGTACGGCTCCCGACGCACACGATCCCCGGCATCGCCGTCACCGCGGTCGTCGGCTCGATCTCGTTCTGCATCCTCGCGTACGCCTTCACGACGGTGGTCGCCAACGAGGATGCAGCACAGCCGATGGTGCAGGCCGTGATGCTGCCGCTGTACTTCATCTCCGGCATCTTCATCCCGGCGGTGAAGCTGCCTTCATGGCTCGAGCACGTCGCGAAGTTCTTCCCGGTGGAGCATCTCTCCGACGGCCTCCACCACGCCTTTGCGCCCGGAACGACCGGGACCGGGATCGTCTGGAGCGACATCGGCGTCCTCGTGCTCTGGGGAGCGGTCGGGCTCGTCGTCGCACTCACGCGCTTCAGCTGGCTGCCGAAAGCGGCAACCGGCTAGGAGGGTTTGGCGAAATGCAGGCTGGGCCGCCGGCGCGCGACCTTTCGCCAAACCCTCCTAGGAGTACGATCGCCGCGTGGAACCGATCGACCCGCGCGTGAACATCGGCCACGTCCACCTCAAGGTCTCGGACCTCGATCGGGCGCTCGACTTCTACTGCGGCGTGCTCGGCTTCGAGCTCCAGCTGCGCCACGGTGACGAGGCGGCCTTCGTCTCGGCGGGCGGATACCACCATCACATCGGGCTGAACACGTGGGAGTCGAAGGGCGGGTCGCCGCCGCCGGCCGGCACGACGGGCCTCTTCCACACTGCGATCCGCTACCCCGACCGGCGCACGCTGGCGGATGCGGTGCAGCGCGTCATCGACGGCGGCATCCCGCTCACCGGCGCGAGCGACCACGGGGTGAGCGAGGCGATCTACCTGCGCGATCCGGACTCGAACGGAGTGGAGCTCTACCGCGACCGGCCGAAGCAGGAGTGGCCGCGCACCGAGGACGGCAGCTTCACGATGTTCACGAAGCCGTTGGACGTGGCGGGACTGCTCGCCGAGCTCCCCGCCTGACTTAGCCCTGCGTGTGCTTGATCGTGTCCTCGCGCTGCTGCGCCTGCGCAAGGGTCAGCTTCCCATCGCAAATCTCGGAGTTGAGCTCGTTCTCGATCTGGTCCATCTCGGAGGCGCGCGGATACGGCTCGGGCCAGAGGTTGCGGGGATCGGTCGGGTTGCCGCCCATCTCGAGGCTGATCAGGTGATCCTCCTGGTAGTCCGACGGCGAGCCCGTTTCGCCGTACTGCTTCATCTGCTTCACCTTGAGCGCGTTCGTGTACGAGACCGGCGGGCGGATCGTCGCCGTCCAACCGCTGCGGCAGATGGTCGATCGGATGTTGGCCTGCGTCACGTTCGGGTTGACGACGCCCGGCGTACGCACCGGATCGGCGAGGATCGCGTTCGTTCGGGGGGCGTGCCCGTGAGCGAAGACCACGACGAGCGCCGCGACGACGCAAACGGCGATGAGGAGGTCGACCGGAGTGACGCGCCGCCTCGCCATCAGGCCGACCGTAGGCCGCGCCTCCGGCGGCCGCAAGACGCTCTTGCAGTCGTGTCCAAGCGAGCCAGTAGGCTCGCGGACATGGTCGAAATCGCCGTCCGCCCTAACGGGCCGTACTCGCTCACTCGCTCCGCTCGCTTCGCCAGCGACGCGACGCGCCAGGTGCGAGACGGCCTCGTCACGGCGCGGTGCTGCGGCACGATCGCCCGCGCGTGGCAGTCGCGCGACGGCGTCGTGACGATCCGATCCGAGTCGGTTGCTGCCGCGGAGAAGCTCCGCTGGACGCTCGCGATCGACGACGACCATTCCGAGTTCCTGCGGCGGTTCGCGGACGATCCTCTGCTCGGGCGCGCGACGAAGCACTTCCGCGGGCTACGGCCGGTGAGGACGGCGACGGTCGCGCAGGCACTCCTCCGCGCGGTCTGCGGGCAGCTCGTCGACTGGAAGACGGGACGAACTCACGAACGCCGCGTGATCCGTGCCCTCGCAGCGCCGGATGAGAACGGCCTCAGCGAGCCGCCGTCGACCACCGCGCTCGCGGCGTTCGCACCCTTCGAGCTCCGGCGCCTCGGCCTGCACGAGCGACGTGGCGCAGCGGTCGTCCGACTCTGCCGCGCGGTCGAGCTCGAACGGTTCCACGACGTGCCGACCGACGCGGTCGTGCGGCGGATCGAACGCGAGCGCGGCCTCGGCCCGTGGTCGGCGGGTGTGGTCTGCCTCGAGGGCCTCGGCCGGCGGGAGCACGGGCTCGTCGGCGACCTTGGGCTCGTCAAGCTCCTGCGCGCACTGCGCGGTCGGCCCGTCGAGACGTGGGAGACGGCCGAGCTCCTCGAGCCCTACGGCGAGTGGGCCGGCCTCGCAAGCATCTATCTCCTCGCAGGCTTCAGCCGCGGCCTGATCCCGATGCCTTCGGCGCGGGCGGCTTAGGCTTCCCGTATGAGCGAGCGCAAGGTCGCGATTCTCGGCGGAGGGCGGATCGGCGAGGCCCTCCTCTCCGGCCTGCTCAGCTCGGGCTGGCGGGAGCCGTCGGAGGTCGTCGTCACCAGCCGGCGCGAGGAGCGGAACGCCGAGCTGCACGAGCAGTACGGCGTCGAGGCGACCACGGACAACGCGGCTGCCGTCACCGGCGCAGGCATCGTCGTCGTCGCGGTCAAGCCGCAGGACATCGACGTCCTGCTTGGCCAGATCGGCCGGCACCTCACGACCGAGCAGACGCTGGTCTCGGTCGCGGCCGCAATTCCGACCGCGCACATCGAGGAGCGGATCGCCGACGGCGTGCCGGTCGTGCGCGCGATGCCGAACGCGCCGGCGACCGTGCACGAGGGCATGGCCGGAATCTGCGCCGGCGCCCATGCCGGGGACGAGCAGCTCGCGCTCGCCGAGGAGCTGCTCTCGCACCTCGGCCGCGTCGTGCGCGTGCCCGAGTCGTGGATGGACGCGATCACCGCCGTCTCGGGTTCGGGCCCGGCCTACTTCGCGCTCGTCGCCGAGGCGATGATCGAGGCGGGGATCCTGCTCGGAGTGTCACGCGAGGTCTCGACGACGCTCGTGGTGCAGACGATGTTCGGGACTGCCAAGCAGCTCCGCGACCAGGGCATGCACCCGGTCGAGCTGCGCGAGTCCGTCACTTCGCCGGGAGGCACGACGATCGCGGCGATCCGCGAGCTCGAGCAGGCAGGCGTGCGCGCTGCGTTCCTCAACGCGATCCAGGCTGCGATGGACCGCGCGCGGGAGCTCGCAAAGGGCGGATGAGCCCGGTCGACATCGCGGTCGTCGCCGACGCCGAGGAAGCGGCTCGCGTCGTCGCCGAGCGCCTGGCGGAGCAGGCCCGCGCCGGTGGCAGCATCGTCCTCACCGGCGGCTCGACCGCGCGGCGCGCCTACGAGCTCGCTGCCGAGCTCGAGCCGGACTGGAGCCGGGTCGAGCTCTGGTGGGGAGACGAGCGCTGCGTGCCGCCCGACGACGACCGTTCGAACTACGGCATGACGAAGGCGGCCCTCCTCGATCGGCTGGAAGTGCAGCCTGCCGCCGTCCACAGGATACGAGGCGAGCTCGGCCGGGACACCGGCGCAGACGCATACGACGAGGAGATCGGCGTCCGCGGTGCCTGGGATTTCCAGCTGCTGGGGCTCGGCCCGGACGGGCACGTGGCGTCGCTCTTTCCCGGCTCCCCAGCACTCGGGGTCTACGACCGCAACGCGGTCGGTACGGAGGCAGGACATGAGCCCTTCGTCGACCGGATCACGCTGACCGTGCCGCGGATAAGCGGCACGGACGAGCTCGTCTTTCTCGTGACGGGCGAGGACAAGGCGGACGCCGTCGCGCGGTCATTCGCAACCGAGCCGTCCGAGCTGCCGGGAAGACTCGCGCGCGCCTGGAGCGGCGGCGTGACGCGCGCCGTGCTCGACCGCGCCGCCGCCGCGAAGCTCTAGGCGAGGCCGCGTCGAGCCGCCAGCGCGTCGAGGGCGAGCGCCGTGTCGGGCACCGGCACGTCCTCGAGGAAGTTGTCCCGAGTCTCGAAGGACCGGCGCACGGAGGCGACGGCTGCGCGGTAGCGATCGGCGTCGTCGGTCGCCAGCGCCGTGAGCGCGTCCGCGACGTCGCGCGGGAAGTCGTCTCCGAGAGTCGGAACGAGCGCAGCCGCCTCGTCGTCGCGGCCGAGTGCGAGCAGCGCGAGGACACCCGCGTAGCGACCGATCGGGGACTCCGCCTCCGCTGCGCCGACGTCGAGCGTCCACCGCGCCGCGAGCGAGAGACTGTCGTCGGGCAGACCGTGTTCTCGTCCCGCGTCGTCCGCGATCAGCAGCGCCTTAAGCGCGCCGATCGGACGCCCCCACGCGTCCGTCGCGCCGCCGGCGTCCCAGCTTTCCCGATACCGCGCCGCAGCCTGACGGAGCCAGCGCCACGCGCCCCAACCGTCGCCGGCCATCAGTAGGGACAACCCGGCCGCCCACGCCGCGTTGGCGAGCTGGACAAGCTGTCGCTCGTCGGGCTCCCGCGTCTCGCCGGCCGCGTACCGCGCCGCCGCACCCTCGTACCGCTCGCGCCACTCCACGCGCGGCAGGTTACGCTCGACCGCACATGGCGAACGACGACTGGCGCATCAGGATCGAGGTCGACGAGGAGGAACACGCCGCCGGGCTGCTCGAACGGCTGACTGGCGATCTCGACTCCGAGGCCCGTCAGCTCGCGGAGGAGCTCAAGTCCCAGAAGCTCGCGGTCTCTCGCGACGGCGAGACGATCTTCGTCTATGCGGCGACGCGCGCGGCGGCCAGGAGCGCCCACGCAGTCGTCGAGGCGCAGCTGCGCGCGCACGGCATCGAGGCGCGCTCGAGCCGGGTCGAGCACTGGCTCGACGATGAGGACCGCTGGGACGACGAGCCAAAGGGCGAAACCTGGGAGGAGGAGGAGCTCGACCGCGGCGACGCTCCATGGGAGGTGCGAGTCGAGACTCCGTCCAGGGAGGAGGCACACGAGCTCGCCGAACAGCTCGAGGCAGAGGGCTACAAGCCCGAGCGTCGCTTCCAGTACCTGATCGTCGGAACGGCGACCCGCGAGGACGCGGACGCCCTGGCGGCACGCCTGCACGGCGTGGTCGAGGCGGGCGGAGAGGTCGCCTGGGAGACGTGGGAGAAGCGGCCTGGGAACCGGTGGTTCGCCCTTTTCGGCGGCCTCGGCCAGTAATCCACGTTGACGATCCGCCCGTAGGCGGTATTCTTCTGCTGCGCCGCTCGCCCAGGGGAATCAGCAGAGCGCCGCGCATCTCTCGATGGACTTGCAGCACCGAACCGTGCTGCGCATATGCAGGAAGCGATTCAGCAGCCGACCAGCTCACTGGAGGCGGCAGACCCGGTAGTCGCCGCCGCACTCCGCGCGGAAGCGTGGGCGGACGAGCCGTTCATCCGCGAGGGTGAGAACCCGGCCGAGACGCTCGGCGAGGGCACAGCCCGCCGCCGCGCACTCGACGACGCAGTCGCCGAGATCGACGCCGGCCTTGCTGCGCCATCCACGAAGTGGAAGGTGCGCTACGGCCTGTTGCTCGGCCTCGAGCGCGTGCTGGCCGAGCCGGAGCCGCACACCGCTGCCGGCACCGGGCTCCGCCGCCACCAGGTCGACGCGCTCGCCGGGATGCTCACCGAGCTCATCGCCGCGAGCCAGCGCTACGACGAAGCGGCCGCCAACGGGAACGGCAACGGCCACGCTGCGACGGCCGCAGAGCTAGAGGAGCAGGAGGTCGAGGACGAAGACGAGGACTCGACGCTCGTCGTAGAGATTGCGGACGCGGAGCTTCCCGAGGAACCGGAACCGGACGACCCGGGCGCGGTGCGCCGCTACCGCTTCCGCCACCCGACCGCATCGGGGAAGACGATCGCCGCGGCCGGCTTCGTCGAGGCGGCCCGCACGCTCGGCGTACTGATCCTCACCCACCGGCGCCTGCTCGTCTCACAGTTCACACGCGACCTGACGACCGAGGGCTACGCCAAGCGGCTGACCGACGTGATCACGCGCGACAGCCGCAGCGCGAAGAAGGCGCCGCTCACGATCCAGACGTACGCCTGGTTCGCGCGTCACGTCGACGAGATCGACCGCGACGCGTACCAGCTTGTGATCTGCGACGAGGCGCACACAGCGCTCGGGGAGAAGACCTCGGCGGCGATCCGCTCGTTCCCTGAGCCGCTGTACATCGGCATGACTGCGACCGAGCAGCTGATCGCGAAACAGGTCTCCGACGTCTTCCCCGCCTCGGTCGACGACCTCCCGCTGCAGGACGCTGCGCGCCGCGGCCTGATCGCCCCGCTGCGCGACCTGCGCGTGCCCCCGGTCACCGCGATCAACTCGGTGCCGATCGTCGGCGGCGATTTCGACCAGGAGATCCTCGCCAGGACGCTCGACCATCAGGCGCTGAATCAGGCGGCGGCGAGCCTCTACCGCGACCGCTTCGACAACACGCCGGGCATCGTCTACGCGGCCGGAGTCGAGCACGCGTACAACCTCGCGCAGGAGTTTCGCGCGGCGGGACTGAAGGCGGAGGCGGTTTCGGGACGGACGCCGCCCGTCCGTCTCGCCGAGACGCTCGCCGCGTACGAGCGCGGGGAGATCAACGTGCTCATCAACGCGCAACTGCTCGCCGAGGGTTGGAACTCGCCGCGCGCCACGGTGTGCTTCCACCTCGCGCCGACCGCCTCGCGGCGCGTCTACCAGCAGCGGATCGGCCGCATCATGCGCCTCCACCCGCGCAAGGAAGCGGGCATCGTCGTCGACTTCGTCCCGAAGGGCGCGACCCACAACGAGCGCGTCGTCTCGCTCCACTCGCTGCTCGACGCCGACTTCTACCGCGAGGGCGCGCGTGTCACCCCGGCGCCGCGACGCCGCTCACAGCGCCGCGCGCGCCGCCGCCTCACGCCCGCGCCGTGGCTCGTGCCGGTCACCCCCGACGTCCGCCGGCGCATCAACGTGATCCAGCGGGAGTGGCAGCGCATCGATCCCAAGTACCTCGACGAGGACGAGCAGCGCTACTGGGCGACGATCGCCGGCCGACAGATCCGCTTCGACGAGCGCGCCTCCTTCGTCCAGAAGCTGACCGACCGGAGCGCGAGCAAGGTCGCCCTCGAGCAGTTCCTGACGACGGCGGCGGCCGAGAACCCGAACCGGCGGCTGCGGATGATGGCACTGCAGGACCGCGTCTCGATGCGGGTCGAGCGCGCCGACTTCGACGACCTCGTCACGCTCGTGACTCAGGCGCCGACCTGGGAAAAGGAGCGGCTGCCCGGCATCCGCATCCTCCTGCGCGCGATCGGCGAGGAGAAACCCGACGCGCCCGAGCAGATCCTCGCCCGCTGGACGTGGCGCCTCGCGCGCGCGACGCGCAAGGTGCAGGATCGGCGCGCCTCGGCGGAGTACCCGGAGGCGAAACGCCTGCTCGGCGCGCTCGCGAACTCGCGCGGCCACAGGCACGAGGAGAACGCCGCGAAACTCGTGCAGGCGGCTCGCGAGCTGCCGCTGCAAGTGGGCGTAGCGCTCCTCGCCTCCGCGGAGGGCTATACGCCGAGGGCGACGAAGCTCATCGACGAGGCGCGCGAACAGCTCGGCACGATCCAGGACGTAGCGGTCGCGCTCGCGGAGAACCTTCCCGCACCGAAACAGGGCTCAGGGCGCAGCAGACGGCGCCGGCGGCGGAGACGCAAGGGCGGCGCGGCCGGGAAGAGCGCGGCGCAGAAGCAGAACGGCGCGGCCGAGTCGAAGCCGGAGCAGCCGGTCGCTGAAGCGGCCCCCGCCGCGAACGACTGATCGAGCTCGGGTGAGCTAGCCGACTGGGGAGCTAGGAGGCCGGGCCGCCGGCGGTTTCCCCGCCTTCGTCCTCTTCCTCGTCGCGCTCGCGCAGGAAACGCGTCAACTCCGCCGCGAGACTCTCGCCGGAGGGAAGGTCCTCGGCGGCTTCCATCAGATCCACCCGGCGCTCGAGCTCCTCGACGTACGAAGCCGTCTCGGCGTCGGAAGCGACCGCCTCGGTCACCTGCTCGTTGTACTCCTCCGCCGCCTGCTCGAGCTCCGCGACGTCGATATCGACCGCGATGAGCTCGCCGAGGCGGTTGCAGAGCGCGAGTGCAGCGCGCGGGCTCGGGGCGAGAGAGACGTAGTGCGGAACGGCCGCCCACAGGCTCACCGCGGGCAGCTCCGCCTGCCGGCACGCGTCGAGGAGGATCCCGACGATTCCGGTCGGGCCTTCGTACCGCGACGGCTCGACCCCGAGCTCCTCCACGAGAGACGGGTCGCTCGCGGCGGCGCTCACCGGAGCCGGCCGCGTATGCGGCACGTCCGCGAGCAAAGAACCGAGCGTGACCACGAGCTCGACCTCGAGCTCCTGCACGAGCTCGAGCACGAGGCCCGTGTACGTCTTCCAGCGCAGATTGGGCTCGACGCCGAGCAGGACCACGGCGTCGCGGTCGAGACCCGGGATCGGAGCGTGGAGGAAGGTGTTCGTCGGCCACTCGAGCTTGCGCGTGAGACCGTCCTCGAGCGAGACGTTCGGACGCACGGCCTGGAAGTCGTAGAAGTTCTCCGAGTCGATCTCGGCGAACGACTCCGCGTCCCACTGCCTCGCGAGGTAGCTGCCGCCGAGTGTCGCTCCCTGGCCGCCGTCGTTCCAGCCGCGGAAGGCGGCGATGAGCACCGGGCGGCGCAGGTCGGGCCGCGAGGAGACGATCAGCTCCGACATTCCCCGAGTCTAGTCGGCTCGGATCGGCCGCCAGATGCGCGCGGCCAGGCCGACAGTCCAGCCGACGAGGATCGCCGCTGTCGCGACGTGGATCAGCACGAGCCACCACGGCACGTCGCCGTAGCTGCGGTACTGCACCTCGCCGATCGTCATCTGCACGGCGAGGACCGCGAGCAGTCCCGTGCAGCCGCGCAAGAGCCACGGGTACGCGGTGCGACGCGTCCACGCCCAGGCCGCGAGGACGATGAAGACGATCCCGAAGGCGGCGACGGCGCGCACATGCCAGTAGACCGCGGGATAGAAGGAGCCGAGCCGCGGCACGACCTCCGTCCCTGAGCTTCCGGGGAACCGACCGGCCGCAGTCGCCGCCGTCCCGCTCACCGCCAGCACGATCACGGCCGCGACGAGCACGAGCCCGCCGAGCTGCGCGGTCCGCGGCAGCGGAGCGGCTCCGCCGCGGACGAGCCGCGACGCCTCGAGCGCCGTGAGCACCGCGAGTGCGACAAGCGTGAACGAGAGAAGCAGATGCGTGATCACGAGGTACGGGTTCAGGTCGAAGTAGACGACGATGGCTCCGAGCGGGGCCTGCGCGAGCGTCCCCGCGAAGACCGCCGTAGCAAGCCACCGACCGCGCCGCCCCAGGCCGCGAGTCATCCAGGCAGTCAGGGCAAGAGCAAGGGTCGTGATCACCGTGACCGCCGAGACGAGGCGGTTCGCGAACTCGATGTCGGAGTGGTAGCCGCGCGGCAGCGCGTGCTTGGTGGTGCAGGTCGGCCAGTGCGGGCAGCCGAGTCCCGAGCCGGTGAGCCGGACGGTCGCGCCGGTGGCGACAATCAAGATGAGAACGCCGACAGCTGCGAACGCAACGCGCCGGAAGACGACCGGAGAGACCGTCCGGGCGAGGCGGCGCGGCAGCGCGGCCGATGCTGACCCCGCATCCACGTCCCGAGTGTAGACCGGGTCCCCCCGCCGGTTAAGGCTCGAGCACTACCCCCGCGCCCTCCTCCACCACGCCCACCTGCGCGAGGAAGAGGCCGGAGCGCTCGAACTCGCCCTCGAGCGAGAGCGCCTTCTCGGCGGGGAGCGTGACCAGGAGCCCGCCCGCCGTCTGCGCGTCGTAGGCGAGCGCGAGCAGCTCCTCCGGCACGCCGTCGCTCTCCACGTGCGGACCAGCGAAGTCGCGGTTGCGCGGATCGCCGCCGGTGCGGACACCGTCGCGAGCCGCCTCGACCGCGCCGTCGAGCGCCGGCAGGGCCGAGGCCTGTAGCCGGATCCGTACGCCGCTCCGCTCCGCGGTCTCGTGCGCGTGGCCGAGCAGGCCGAAGCCGGTGACGTCGGTGACCGCGTGCGGCGAGAAGGGTCGCAGCACCTGCGCCGCCCGGTCGTTGAGCGTCGTCATCCAGCGCGCCGCCTCTGCGAGGTCGCCCTTCCTGGCGAGCACGAGCCCCGTGCCGAGCGGCTTCGTCAGGAAGACCGCGTCTCCGGCCCGCGCGCCGCTCTTGACCCACACGCCGTCGGGGTGCACGGTGCCGACGACCGCGAGGCCGTACTTCGGCTCCACGTCGCGGATCGTGTGCCCGCCCGCGAGGATCGCTCCGGCCGCGCGTACCTGTTCGTCAGCCCCGGAGAAGACGGCTGCGACCACGTCGGTCGCGAGCTCCTCAGGAAACGCGGCGACCGAGAGCGCCAGGAGCGGCATTCCTCCCATCGCGAAGACGTCGTTCAGCGCGTTCGTCGCGGCGATCCGGCCGAAGAGGGTGGGGTCGTCGACGAGCGGCGGGAAGAAGTCGACCGTGAAGACGAGCGCACGTTCGTCGTCGAGCCGGTAGACGGCGGCGTCGTCGGCCGGGTCGAGTCCGACGAGGAGCTCGTCCGCCTCCGCCGGTACGAAGCCCTTCAGCAGCTCCTCGAGCCGCGCCGCCGAGTACTTCGCCGCACATCCACCGCCGGCGGTGAGGCTCATGAGGCTCGCAGCTTCCACGGCCGTTTACTGTAGGCGCAATGGAGCGCGCTGCACTCGTCACCGGCGGTTCGTCGGGCATCGGGCTCGCGATCGCGCGGATGCTGCGCGACGAGGGGTTCGAGCTGACGCTCGTCTCGCGCCGGCCCGAGCGCGTCGAGGCGGCGGCGGCCGAGCTCGGCACCGCGGCGGTCGCGGCGAACGTGGCCGACGCGGACGACTGTGACCGCGCCGTCGCCGAGCATCGCGAGCGCTTCGGGCGGCTCGACGTGCTCGTCAACTCGGCCGGGATCGGGATCGGCGGTCGGGTCGAGGATCTGCCGGCCAAGAGTCTCGACCTCCAGCTCGGCGTCAACCTGCGCGGCCTCTTCCTCGTCACCCAGGCGGCTATCCCGCTCCTGCGCGAGTCGGGCGGCTGGATCGTCAACCTCGCCTCGATCGCGGGGACGGTTCCGACGCCGGGGCTCGCGACCTACGGTGCCACGAAGGCAGCGGTGATTGCGCTCACCCGCTCGCTGAACGAGGAGCTCGCTGCCGACGGCGTGCGTGCCGTCGCCCTGTGTCCGGGCTTCGTCGACACGCCGATGGCGCAGTGGTCGGGAATCGAGCCGGACGCGATGATCCAGCCCGAGGACTGCGCGGAGGTGGTGCGCATGTGTCTCCGCCTCAGCCCGACCGCGCGCATTCCGCAGGTCGTGATCGAGCGCATGGGCTCCCGCAACGGCGACGTGAGCTAGAGCCGCGCGCGGGAGGGCCTAGAAGCCGCCGCCGCTGCTCATACCGGCCGCGCCGGGGCCGATCGCACCGGCGAGGAGGTACGCAAAGAGCGATGCGATGAGCAGTAGATACGTGAGCTTTGCCTTGGTCAAATTCGTCACCTCCCTCCTTAGAAGCGGAAGTCCTGTAGAGCTTCTGCCGCCGTCCGGTACAGCTCCGACGCCTTTTCGTGATCCCCCCGTCGAGCTGCGAGGTCGCCGCGCGCGACCCAGGCCGCAGCGCGGTGGCTCGCCGATCCGAGATCGCCGAAGCTGGTCTCGGCCGCCGCGAAAGCCGCTTCGGCCTCGTCGAGCCGCTCCTGCTCGAGCAATGCCCGGCCCAGCACGAGCTGCGCATTGCCGGTCTCGTCGACGTAGTCGACTCGCCCGCGGAGCAGCTCGAGAGCCTGCCGCGCCTGCTTCTCAGCCTGCTCGAAGTTGCCCGTGCGCAGGTGAACCTGCGCGAGCGACGAGATGGCGCGTCCCGCGTCGGCGTCCTGACCGGCCTCGAGCGCGATCGAGAACGCCTCTTTGAGCAGGGCGATCGCGTCCTCGGTGTTTCCGAGCAGGAAGTTGAGGCCGCCGAGGTTGTTGGTCAGCTGCCCGACATGGACACGGTCTGCGAGCTCGGCATAGGCCTCCCGGGCCCGCTCGGCGTAGTTGCGCGCGAGGACCCAGCGACCTTCGCGGTCGGCGACGAGCGAAGCCTGGAAAAACGCGGCGCCGACCGTGCGGAGGTCGTCGACGGCGTGGGCGAGCTCGAGCGCCCGCTCGACGTCCTCCTTGGCCGCCTCGTAGTCGCGCTGGATGAGCCAGCAGCGGGCGCGCCAGGAAAGGATGTTCGCCTTGAGCGCATCGCACGGAAGACCGGAGCGCTCGGCGAGCGTAAACGCCTCGTTGAGCAGGCCGACGGCAGTCTGGATGCTGTTGAGCTGCAAGCGGCAGCCGCCGAGCCTGAGCAATACGTCGGCCCGCTCGACGTCGGAGAACGATTCGGCCTCGGAGATCGCGCGCGCCTCGTTGAGGACGGCGAGAGCAGCACGATGCTCGCCGACGCGCATCTTGGCGAGCCCGCTGCCCACGAGCGCGCGCACCTGCAGCTCGGGCACGCCGCTCGCACGTGCAGCTGCGGCAAGCGGCTCGAAAGCGGCGACCGCATCCTCATCCTCCTGCGCCTCGTACAACGCCTCGGCCCGGGAGAGCGCTCCTTCGATCCTTGCGCGCTCGTCGGTCGCGACCCCGCTTGCGAGGAATCCGGCGTCGACTCCGAGGCGATCGGCGAGCCATTCGATGGTCCCCTCGGTCGGGCGCGTCTTGCCGCGCTCGATCTGCGAGACGTACTCCTTCGAGAAGCGATCGCCGGCGAGCTCGCTCTGCGTCAACCCCGCGGCCACGCGGAGCTGGCGGAGCCGTTCCCCGAGGCGAAGTCCCTCCGGGCTCGTCCTGCGCGTGGTGCGGTTGGCGGTCTCTCTCATGGGCATGTCTCGGCGCCGCTCTAGTCAAGCGCATACTTCACTGAAGCGCAAGTAGTCCCTTTTAGCCATCCCTCGATCGAGCGTATTCATCGCAAAAAGTCGGTCAACCATGCGATATGCAGAATCACTTGACCGAGGTACTTGACGGCTGCCCCGAACGCTCCTATAGTGAGCGCACCTTGCAACCAGGCCGGACGCCAGGCCGAGGTTCGCAGGGGGTGTGCCGGTACTCCCGGCCAGGGAAGGCGAGACGGGTGGGCCGCAGATCCGTCTCCTCAAAACCCACCGAGAGTGGCACACCTCTCGAGAAGGCCCCGGAGCCGCAGCCGGGGCCTTTTCATTGGGCGCGTCGCCCGCTTCGCCGGGTGCCGTGCCCGCGCAGGTCGGGCCCGGCACGGCAACAGCTAGTTCAGCCCTTTAGCCAGGCGAGGCGCGCCGCGCGGATGGCTTGGAGTTCCTCGTCGTCCAGGAGGCCCACTCGGCGGCCGACCATGCCCAGGATGCCGCCCGCCAGCATGATCCACGCTTCCGAGTCGGCGTCCCGCTCTTTCGCGATCGCGCCCTGCTCCTGGCCGCGGCGGATCAGGTCGGCGACGAAGTCGTGCACCTCGCGCATGTGCCGCCGCAGGTGGCGCTTCAGCGCCGGATCCTCGGAGGCCTCGCCCAGCGCCTGCACCCAGAGCTCCGCGAGTTGGAACTTCGGCGACCGGACCGAGACGTGTCCCTTGCCGATCGCCTCGACGGCGGAGCATGCGTCGGACGCCTCGTCGAGCTTCCGCTCCCAGTCCTCGCGCGTCTTCGCCCAGACATCCTCGAGCGCGGCGAGGTAGAGGTCGCGCTTCGAGGCGAAGTGCCGGTACAGGATCGGCTCCGAGACCCCGGCAGCGCGGGCGATCTCCGCGGTCGTCGTCCCGTGGTAGCTGCCCTCGGTGAAGAGGCGGATCGCGGTTTCCACCAGGTGCTTTCGGCGGTCCGCAGCCGCCATCCGGGGCGCGGCGACGCTCACGCTGCCAGCTCCACGATGTGCTCGCGCACGACCTCGGGCCGCGTCCTGACCGTGACCACGGCGACGATCGCCGCGCCGAACGTGATCGCCGCCGCGACCGCGAAGCCCGCGTGGAGACCATTGACGTAGTCCTGAGCAGCAGCGGGGCTGTGCGCGGGATGGTGCAGGTACGCGGCGACGATCGCGCCCATGATCGCGATCCCGAACGAGCCGCCCACCTGGCGGAAGCTGTTGAGAACGCCGGAGCCGACGCCGGCCTTGTCCACCGGCACCGCGCCCATGGCGGCCGAGGTCATCGGCGACATCGTCATCGCCATCCCGACCCCGCCCAGGATCATCGAGGGCAACAGCGTCCAGAAGTTGGAGTGGACCGTGACGCGCTCGTAGAGCAGGAGCGAGAAGCCGACGAGCGTCATCCCGCCGCCCATCAGCCACCGCGAGCCGATCCGGTCGGACAGCCTGCCCGCGATCGGCGCGATGAGGATGATCAGCAAGACCATCGGCAGGAACGAGGCACCGGCCTGCGTGGCCGAGTAGCCGAGGATGTTCTGGATGTAGAGCGAGACGAAGAAGAAGACGCCGAACATCGAGAGCGAGACGAGCATCGCGACGATGTTGGCGCCAGTGAACGAGCCGATCCGGAAGAGCGACAGGTCGAGCATTGCCAGCCGCTGCCGGTGCTCGACCACGACGAACGCGACGAGTAGGACAGCTGCCGCCGCGAAGAGACCGAGGATCTCGGGCGAGGTCCAGCCGTGGCTGTTTCCCTCGACGAGGGCGTAGCTGAGCGCGAAAAGGAAGCCGATCGAGGTGAAGAGACCGGGCAGGTCGATGCTCTGCTCGGCGGAGCTGTCGCGGGACTCACGGATCGCGAACTGGGAGACGATGATCGCGAGGATGCCGACCGGAACGTTGATGAAGAAGATCCAGTTCCAGTTCAGGTACTCGACGATCAGTCCGCCGCCGAGCGGGCCGATCGCAAGCGCCAGCGCCGACACGCCCGCCCAGATGCCGATCGCCTGCCCCCGCTCCTTCGGCGGGAACGTGGCGACGATGATCGAGAGCGTGGCGGGATTCATCAGCGCCGCTCCCACTCCCTGGACGGCACGCGCGCCGATGAGGAAGCCCGCGGTCGGAGCGAGTCCACAGGCGAGAGAGGAGAGCGTGAAGATCACGAGCCCGAAAACGAAGATGCGGCGCCGGCCGTAGAGGTCGGCGAGCTTGCCGCCGGTGATCAGGAGCGAAGCGAACGTGAGCGCATAGGCGATCACGACCCATTCGAGCTGCGAGATCGACACGTGGAGGTCGCGCTCCATCGTCGGCAGCGCGACGTTCACCACGGTGTTGTCGAGCATGATCATGAAGAGGCCGAACGAGACGGCCGCCAGGGTGATCCACTTGCGGTTCTCTTCGGCCGTCAGGGCGGCCAGCACTCTTGCTCTCACGTACCTTCTCCCTCGTCGAAAGTTAGCGCTCACTAGGTTAGCGCGCGCTAACTTCGCCTGATGCGTGCGACGGGCGTCGGCATGTTTTAGACTGTGAGGCGGAAACCCTATGCGTCTCGCTCTTTGCCAGATCGACCCGACGGTCGGCGACCTCGCCGGAAACCGTGAGCTGATCCTCGCGCAGATCGAGGAGGCGCGGTCTGCCGGCGCCGACCTCGTGCTCCTCCCCGAGCTCTCGGTGACGGGCTATCCGCCGGAGGACCTGCTCCTACGGCCGGGGTTCGTGCGCGCAGCCCGTGCTTCGGTCGAGCAGATCGCCGCGGAGGTGCACGACCTCGTCGCGCTCGTCGGCGTGCCGCTCCTCGACGGCGACCTCTACAACGCGTGCGCGATCTGCGCCGACGGCGAGATCGTCGGCTGGGCCAAGAAGTGGCACCTGCCGAACTACGGCGTCTTCGACGAGAAGCGCTACTTCGCCTCGAGCACAGAGCTCGCGCTCGTCGACGTTGCGGGCACGAAGGTCGGAATCACGATCTGCGAGGACATGTGGGTTCCCGGGCCGCCGACGACCGAGCTCGTCTCGGCCGGCGCCGAGCTCGTCGTCAACCTCTCCGCGTCTCCGTTCCATGTCGGGCGAGCACAGGAGCGCGAGGCGATCTTCGCCGCGCGAGCACGAGAGAGCAGCGTGCGTGTCGCGCTGTGCAACATGGTCGGAGGACAGGATGAGCTCGTCTTCGACGGCCACTCGCTCGTCCTCGAGAGCGACGGAAGCGTGCTGGCACGCGCGCCCGGCTTCGAGGAGGCTCTTCTCGTCGTCGACCTCGAGCGACCGGAGACTGCGACGGTGGCTGCGATCGACGACGACCTCGAGCAGATGCGGCGCGCGCTCGTCCTCGGCCTCGGCGACTACGTCTCGAAGAACGGCTTCGAAGACGTCGTCGTCACCGTGTCGGGCGGAATCGACTCGGCCGTCACCGCGACGCTCGCCGTCGAGGCCCTCGGGCCCGAGCGTGTGCACTGCGTCTCGCTGCCTTCCCGCTATTCGTCGGAGGCGACGCGGACCGACGCACGCCGGCTCGCCGAGAACCTCGGCTGCGACTTCCGGGAGCTCCCGATCGAGCCGGCAGTCGAGGCGTACACCCACATCCTGGCGGAGTCCTTCGCTGGGCGCGAGGCGGACGTCGCCGAGGAGAACCTCCAGGCTCGGATCCGCGGGACCCTTGCGATGGCGCTCTCGAACAAGTTCGGCTGGCTGCTCGTGGCGAGCGGCAACAAGTCGGAGCTGTCGGTCGGGTACGCGACGCTCTACGGCGACATGGCGGGCGGGTTCGCGCTGCTCAAGGATGTGTTCAAGACCGACGTCTTCCGCCTCGCCCGGCACCTCAACGAGCAGGCCGGCCGCGAGCTCGTCCCGCAGTCGACGATCGACCGGGCGCCGAGCGCCGAGCTGCGCGAGGACCAGCTCGACGAGGACTCGCTGCCGCCGTACCCCGAGCTCGACCGCGTGCTCGAGGCCTACGTCGAGGACGACCGCTCGCTCGACGAGCTGAGCGCGGACGGCTTCGACCCGGACGTCGTGACGCGGGCTGTCGCGCTGATCGATCGGGCCGAGTACAAGCGGCGGCAGGCGCCACCCGGGGTGCGGCTGCGACCGAAGGCGTTCGGCCGGGACCGCCGGACGCCGATCACGAACCACTGGCGGAGCTGATCCGTTCCGCGAGCTCGCGGAACCAGAACAGCCGCTCGTCCCACGGGACGGCCGCGTTCGCGGGTGACGTCGACGGGAGGACGAACAGCTTCGTCTCGCCGAACGTTCTTTCCTGGACGCCGAGCTCCGGCCTTGCGCGGAACGTCCCGCGGTAGGCCTCCTTCCCGACGAAGGCGAGCCACGTCGGGTTCAGCTCGCGAGCGATCCGCTCCAGGCGCTCGGCGGAGCCGGCGAAGTCGGCGCGGCGCAGGTCGCCCGAACCGGGAGTCGTGCGGTAGGCCGCGTTCGTGACGCCGATCCCTTCCTCGAGCAGCGAGAACTGCTCTTGCGGTTGGTAGAGACGGGAGGTGAGCCCAGATGCGAGGAGGAGGCGCCAGAAGTCGTTGCGCGGGTTGGCAAAGTGCGCGCGGGCGGCAGCGGAGACGCGGCCGGGGTTAATCCCGACGAAGACGACGCGCAGGCCCGGAGCAAGGACATCCGGCACGTCGCTGGGCATGTTCCTGGGAGTCGCGTCCAGTCCGGCCATGTCCGTCTCGCGAGCCACCTATTCCCCCACGGGGGGAGCGAGGTTCCCTTTGCGAAAGGTAGGCGACGAAGCGTTACGCCGGGTTGGCACGTTCGTGCCGAAGCTTTGGCGCGCCCTATGCAGCCTCGGCGGCCGCCTCGGCCGCGTCGAGCTCGGCGATGAGCTCCTCCGTTCGCCCCTCGATGCGCGCCTCGAAGTCGCGACGCAGATCCTCACCGGAGACGGCCAGGTCGTACCGCGCACGCCGAGGCTCGAGCTTCACAAGGGTCACCGTCGAATCCCAGCCGCCGTAGAGGCGGACATAGCACTCGGTCTCTGACAGCGAACGCAGTCGCCGCACGTGTCGCAGAGTACGACGCGTCCCGGACGGCCCCCGCATCTGAGACCATGTCTGCCGTGACCGTGAGAGCGAAGGAGCTGCGGTACGCGGTCGACCTCTCGCCGTCCGGCCAGCTCACGGAAGAGCATGGCGTCGCGCTCGACGCGCCGACGGAGTGGTCGCCCGAGCACCTGCTCCTGGCCGCGCTCGTCCGCTGCTCGCTCAAGAGCCTCCGCTACCACGCGAAGCCCCAAGGCGTCGACGTCCGCTCGGCCTCGGGCAGCGGCCGGACGCTGGTGACGAGGCGCGAAGCGGACGCCCGATACGCACTTGTCGAGACCGAGGTGGAGCTCGCTGTCGAGATCGCGCCCGAACCGGAGCCGGACGGCCTCCACGACCTCCTGGCACTCGCCGAGCGCGACTGCTTCGTCGGCTCCTCGCTGACCGCCAAGCCGAGCTATCGGTGGATCGTGAACGGCCGTACGATCGATTCGTGAGCGAGACGCTGACGCCGCCGCGGGAGCGGCTCGACCGCGGCGAGGACACGGGTCTCGGCCGCCCCTGGCTCGTGATCGTCCTCAACGACGACCACAACACGTTCCAGGGCGTGGCCGCTGCGCTCTCGGCGGTCATCCCGGGCCTCTCGTACGACGCCGGCATGCGGCTGGCGAACCGGATTCACAACTCCGGGCAGGCGGTCGTCTGGTCCGGCCTCCGCGAACAGGCCGAGCTCTACTGGGAGCAGCTCCGCGGGCACGGCCTGACGCTGGCGCCGCTCGAGCAAGGATGACCTTCGACCTAGAGGCGATCCGGGCCAGGTTCCCGGCGCTCGCGTCACAGGTCGTGTTCCTCGACGGACCCGGGGGGACGCAGTGCCCGCAGTCGGTGATCGACGCGATCGCCGGCTACCTGCGCGAGTCGAACGCGAACCTCGGCGGCGCGTTCGCCGCGAGCCGGCGGAGCGACGAGCTCGTCGGGCAGGCGCATGCGACGGCGGCCGGCTTCCTCGGCTGCCGGCCCGAGGAGACGATCTTCGGGCCGAACATGACGACGCTCAACTTCGCCCTGACCCGCGCGCTCGGACGAAGTCTCGAGGCCGGAGACGAGATCCTCGTCACACGGCTCGACCACGACGGCAACATCGCGCCGTGGCTCGAGCTCGCGCGCGATCGCGACCTCCGGGTCGAGTTCGTCGAGATCCGCGAGGACACGACCCTCGACCTCGACGACCTCGAGCGGAAGCTGACCGAACGCACCCGGGTCGTCGCCTTTCCGCTCGCCGCGAACGCGTTCGGCACGACGACCGACGCGGCCCGCATCGTCGAGCTCGCGCACACGGCCCGCGCGCTCGCCTGGGCGGACGCAGTCCATTTCGCGCCACATCGTCCGATCGACGTCGCGGCCCTCGGCGTCGATGTTCTCTTCTGCTCGCCGTACAAGTTCTTCGGCCCCCACCTCGGCCTCGCCTACGGACGGGAGGAGCTGCTGCGTTCGTGGCGGCCGTACAAGGTCCGGCCGGCGGCCGACGAGCCCGTGGGCAGCCGCTTCGAGACCGGGACGCTCGCACACGAGCTGCTCGCCGGCTTCATCGCGGCGGTCGAGTACGTCCGAGAGATCGGCTGGGACTCGATCCGAACGCACGAGCGCGCACTCGGACAGCGGTTCCTCGACGGACTCCCGGATCGGTGCACGCTCTACGGCCTCGACTCGATGGACGGCCGAGTGCCGACCTTCGCGTTCCGGGTCGACGGACTACGGCCGCGCGACGTCGCCGAGCGACTCGCCGCGGGAGAGATCGCGGTCTGGGACGGCGACTACTACGCCGTCGAGGCGATGGCGAGCCTCGCCCTGGAGCCGGAGGGCGCCGTTCGGGCGGGGTTCGTCCACTACAACACCTTCGAGGACGTCGACCGGCTCCTCGAGGCGCTCGCGAGCCTCTAGCCGGCGGCGTTGTCTGCCTTGGCCGCCTCGGCGGCCGCGGCCCAGCGCGGATCGTGGCGGCGGATCCGGTCGGGCTCGCGGCCGCGTCGCTCGGCCAGCTCGACCGTCAGTCGCTGGAAGCGCACGACGTCGACGACCGGATGCCTGGTCGGCACTAGATCGACGGCGCAGCCGAGCTCGCGCAGCGCTGCAGCCGCTGCAGCCGCGCGCCGCGCCGCGACGCCTTCGCCCTCGAGGACGAAGCCACGCACCGACTCGTCCACCGCGGCGAGATATCCGTGCAGGAGCTGCTCCGTCTCGTACGCCTCCGCCGCCACCCACGCGCCTTCCCGCAGCTTCAGCACCGCCTCGTGCGCCGTCGCCAGGTCCCGGCCCGCGCCCGTCACGAGAAAGCGTTCCTCGTCCCCCACGTCCGGCAAGGGCGCGGCCAACGCCTCCTCGACGGCGCCCGGCAGCCAGGCGATGTCCTCCCCGTGTAGCCCCGCAAGCGCGGCGACCGCGCACGTGTAGCTGGCCGTGTGGCACCAGCTCTCCTCGATCTCCGGCGTGCAGACGACGACCTCGTCGCAGAGCTCGGCGATCGGCCCATCCGCCTGTCCGGTCACGAGCCACCGCGGTCCGCGCCACGCGCGCGCCGCCTCGAGCGTGAGCGGCGTCTCTCCCTCGTGGGACACGAGCACGAGCAGGTCGGCGTCGCGGTCTGGTCTGAGCACGAGCTCGAGTGCCTGCACTGCCTCGCCCCCGGTCATGGCAGCGTGGAACGACGTGCCGCAGCCGGTGAAGAGGAGACGCGCTCCGTCCGGAAAGCGCCTGTCCGTCGGCACCCGCGCCAGCCACTCGGGCTGGGACGCGATGGCCCGTCTCGTCTGCTCGCCGTACACGGTGGATAGCTCTATACGATCGAGAGCGGATGGCGATGTTCCAACGCGACACGCTCGACAACGGCCTGCGCGTGCTTACGGCCGACCTGCCCTATGCGCAGTCTGTCGCGGTTGTCGTGATGCTGGCCGCGGGATCCCGCTACGAGACTGCCGAGTCGAGCGGGATCGCGCACTTCTCCGAGCACATGTTCTTCAAAGGAACCGAGAAGCGGCCGACCGGGCGGGAGATCGCCGGCGCGATCGACGCGATCGGTGGAGAGTTCAACGCGTTCACCGGCAAGGAGAACACGACCTACTACGTCAAGTGCGCGGCCGAGCACCGCGACGTGGCGCTCGACGTCCTCGTCGACATGCTCCGCAACTCCCGCTTCGACGGGGAGGAGATCGAGCGCGAGAAGGGCGTGATCGTCGAAGAGATGAACATGTACTACGACACGCCTCGCGACTTCATCGGCGGCGTGTACGAGCAGCTCCTCTGGGGCGACCAGCCGCTCGGGCGCGACATCATCGGCACCAAGGAGACGATCCGCGGCGCGACGCGCGACACGTTCACGGGCTACCTCGACCGCTGGTACAAGCCGTCGCGCATGGTGCTCGGAGTCGCGGGGCGGATCGGCGACGACGTCGTCGAACGCGCGCAGGAGCTACTCGGCGACCTCGCCGACGCCGAGACCGGCGAGCCGGAGCCCACCATCCCGTACCTGAACGGGCGCGTCGTCGTCCATACGAAGCAGTCCGAGCAGGCTCACGTCTCGCTCGGCGTGCACAGCCTCCCACTCGACCATCCCGACCGCTACGCGATCCAACTCCTCGCGACCGCGCTCGGCGGCGGCATGTCCTCGCGCCTGTTCAGCGAGGTCCGCGAGCGGCGCGGGCTTGCGTACTACGTCTACGGCCTCAACCACAGCTACACCGACGCCGGGACGCTCTACTCCCAGGCCGGCGTGGACATCGCCCGGATCGACGACGCCGTGGCGACGATCGCCGCGGAGCTACGCAAGATCGCTGCAGCACCGCTGCCCGTGGAGGAGCTCGAGAAGGCGCGCAACTTCGCGAAAGGCCGGTTCGTGCTCTCCCTCGAGAGCCCACAGGGACTGATGATGTTCGGGCTCCGGAAAGAGGTGCTCGAGCGGAAGCTCCCCGACCCCGACGAGGTGCTGCGCGCGCTCGATGCCGTGACGAGCGAGGACGTGGCGCGGGTTGCTTCGGAGCTGATCGCGACGGATCGCTTCCGCCTCGCGGTGATCGGCCCGTTCGACGACGCCTCGCGCTTCGAGCCGCTCCTCGACGGCTAGCCGAGAATCGGCGCGCCGAGCAGATCCTGCCCGGCGTAGATCCAGGAAAGACGGGCGGCGGCGCTTTCCGCAGGTCGGCGGTCCAGTTGGCACCTGACCCGGATTCGCCCGTTGGAGTGCCTTCGACCTTCGCTGCCGCTCGTACGCGAGGTTTCTACAGTTCGACGCGGACGGCGCCTAGCCTCCTGTCAGGCCTCGGCCTCCTGTGCCTTCTCGTCGGTCGCGCGCTTCGCGATCTCGTCGACGACCGTCGGGTCGGCGAGCGTCGTCGTGTCGCCGAGCTTCCGGTCGTTCGCGACGTCCCGCAGCAGGCGGCGCATGATCTTGCCGCTGCGGGTCTTCGGCAGCTCTGGAGTGAAGACGATGTTCGCCGGCTTCGCGATCGGCCCGATCTTCTCCGCCACGTGATTACGCAGCTCCTCGAGCTTCTCGACGGAGCCCTCGCCCCCGCCCTTCAACGTCACGTACGCGACGATCGCCTCGCCGGTCACCGGGTCGGCGCGCGAGCAGACGGCCGCCTCGGCCACCTCCTGGTGGTCGACGAGCGCCGACTCGACCTCGATCGTCGAGATGCGGTGCCCCGACACGTTCATCACGTCGTCGATCCGGCCCAGGAGCCAGTAGTCGCCGTCCTGGTCGATCCGGGCGCCGTCGCCGGCGAGGTAGATGTCCTCGTACTTCGACCAGTACGTGTCCCGGTAGCGCTGGTCGTCGCCGAAGATGCCTCGCAGCATCGCCGGCCACGGACGCTTGAGGACGAGATAGCCGCCCCCGCCGGGGCCGACCTCCTTGCCCTGCTCGTCGAAGATCGCCGGCACGACGCCGGGGAACGGCCGGGTCGCCGAGCCGGGCTTGAGCGTCGTGACCCCCGGCAGCGGCGTGATCAGGGCCATCCCTGTCTCGGTCTGCCACCAGGTGTCGACGATCGGCGTCCGGTCGCCGCCGATGTGCTCGCGGTACCAGATCCACGCCTCCGGGTTGATCGGCTCGCCGACGGAGCCGAGCAGGCGCAGCGAGGAGAGGTCGTGCTGCTGCGCGTACTCCGGCCCCCACTTCATGTGCGAGCGGATCGCCGTCGGCGCCGTGTAGAGGATCGTCACCTTGTACTTCTCGACGATCGACCACCACCGGTCCTTTCCGGGAAGTCCGGCGTCCCCTCGTAGAGGACCGACGTCGCCCCGTTGCAGAGCGGCCCGTAGACGATGTAGCTGTGGCCGGTGATCCAGCCGATGTCGGCGGCGCACCAGTACACGTCCTCGTCCCGCTTCAGGTCGAAGATGTAGTGGTGCGTCGTCGACGTGCCGACGAGGTAGCCGGCCGTCGTGTGGATGATCCCCTTCGGCTTCGCGGTCGTGCCGCTCGTGTACATGAGGAACAGCAGGTCCTCGCTGTCCATCGGCTCGCACGGGCAGGAGTCGGGATCGTCCGAGACGTCACTGGAGAGGTCGTGCCACCAGTGGTCACGCCCGTCCTGCATCGGCACGTCAGCGCCGGTCCGGCGGAGAACGACGCACTGCTTCACGCCGGTCGCGTCGGCCATCGCCTCGTCGGCGACGGTCTTGAGCCCGATCCTCGAGCCGCGGCGCCACGCCTCGTCCTGCGTGACGATCAACTCGCACTTCATGTCGTTCATCCGGTCGGACAGCGAGTCGGCCGAGAAGCCGCCGAAGACGACGGTATGCGGCGCCCCCAGACGCGTGCACGCGAGCATCGCCACCGGGAGCTCAGGGACCATGCCCATGTAGATCGCGACCGGTATCCCCTTCTTGACGCCGAGCGTCTTGAGGGCGTTCGCGAAGCGCACGACGTCGCGCTGGAGATCTACGTACGTGATCGTCCGCGTTTCTCCCTCGGGCTCGCCCTCCCAGTGGAACGCGACCCTTTCTCCCGCGCCCGCCAGAACATGCCGGTCGACGCAGTTGAAGCAGACGTTGAGCTTGCCGCCGAGATACCACTTCGCGTACGGCGGCTCCCACTGGTAGAGCTCGGTGAACGGCTCGAACCACGTGACCCGCTCGCGACCCTCGCGCTCCCAGAAGTCCTCGAACGGGATGTCGTAGATCCCCGGCTGCGCGTTGGCCTGGGCCGCGAAATCCGGGGGAGGCGGGTAGGTCCGCTCCTCGAGGAACATCGTGTCGATCGCGTGGTGGTCCGCCTCCGTTGCCAAGAGCAGCTCCTCCCTTCCTTCCTTTAGGCGGGATCTTAGGGTTCGAGGTCGTACGGGTAATCCGTGATGACCTCGGCCCCGGTCTCGGTCACGAGGACGATGTCCTCGAGCCGCACGCCGCCGTGGCCGGCGCGGTAGAGACCGGGCTCGACGGTGACGACGTCGCCGGCCACGAGCTTCTTCCGCGCCATCCGACCCATGCTCGGCTCCTCGTGTACCTCGAGGCCGACCCCGTGGCCGAGCCCGTGGAAGAACCCGTCGCTCAGGCTCTCGCCAGGCTTCTTGGTGCGCTGCGTCGGCTCGCCCGCCGCCTCGAAGATCTCGCAGGTGAGGTCGAAGACGGCCCGCGCCTCGACACCCGGGCGGATCTCGGCGATCGCGCGGTCGAGCGCCTCCTTGCAGAGGTGGTGCCACTCACGGACGTCATCGGCCACGTCGCCGACGACGAAGGTCCGCGTCATGTCCGTGTAGACGGCCGAGGCGTTGTCCCGTGGGAAGATGTCGACGACGACCGGCGTGTTCGGCCTGATCGGCCCGGAGCCCATGTCGTGACCGACTGCGCCCTGCGCGCCGGGCGCGACGATGTACTCGTCGGCGGTGGTGTCGTGCGTGGCGAAGGCGACGTTCATGTCCGCCTTCACGCGCTCGACGGTGAGCGGCTCGCCGTCGAGCAGCAACTCGTCGCCGCGGATCTCGGCCCGCCGGAGAAGCTCGCGGCACGCGTCCATCGCCGCCTCGGCGGCACGCTGCGCATGGCGGATCCCGGCGACCTGCGCCTCGGTCTTCGCGCGACGGCGATCGTCGAAGAGCTCCTGGTCGACTACCAGCTCGAGGCCGTCGGCGCGGAGCCGATCGGCGAGCCAGACGGGGAAGTTGTCGGGGACGCTGACGCGTGCGAGCCCGAGGCTCCCGACTGCCCGCAGCGCGAGCTGCGCGTCCAGCTCCGTGCGCTCGACTCCCGACGCGATCAACTCGTCGTACCCGAATTCCTCGTACTCGTGGACGTCGAAGAGCCCGAGCGCGCGGAGCCGTGGTGCCTCCATCGAGCTGCTGAAGACGTGCCGGTTCCCGTTCTGCTCTGCGTAGAGGAACGGATCCGGTACCCCGAGCGGCACGGCATGCCGCATGTCGGCGGAGCGGAAGGAATCGGCGTAGATCAGGAGCGCGTCTGACACCCGGGATCGATCGTACCGGCGTGGTGGCGGTTCCCCTGCGGGCTCCATCTGCGAAAGGCGATACTCGCCGGTTAGATGGCCGCAACCGGCTCCAGAGACGACCCGGCGTTCCCGGTCGGAGCCGCGTGCCGGACCGACTCGCGCTCGCCGTGGCGGCAGATCGCGGAGATCCCGGTCGGTCTCGATCCCGAGGGAATCGCCATCGACGTGAAGCGCCGACGTGCGTTCGTCGCGTGCTCGCGCAGCGACTTCGTCTCGGTCGTCGACCTCGAGACGCACGAGGTGATCCGCGAGATCGCCACCGGCAACGAGCCCATCGACATCGGCCTTGACGAGGAGACGGGCCGCGTCTTCACGGCCGACGCTCACTCCGACCGGGTGACGGTCATCGACTCGGCGACGCTCGAGGTCGAGACTGCGCTGCCGGTGGGGGGCTATCCGTCGGGCCTTACACACATCCCCGAGTTCCGGCGGCTCTACGTCGGTAACTCGCTCGGCTCGACGATGAGCGTGATCGACCTCGACAGCCTCGAGACGGTGGCGACGGTGGACGCTGAGCCGGGCGCCGGGGCGATCGGCGTCGATCCGATCCGCCGCCTCGTCATCTGCGTCAACTTCGTCGCGGCGTCCGCGAACTTCTACGACGCCGACTCCTTCGAGGACGTCGGCCGGCTCGAGCTCGGGATCGGCACGTGCGCGATCGGGATCCTCCCCGAGCGTGGAGAGGCCTTCATCGTCAACTCGATCGCCGGCACGGTCTCGCGCGTCGACCTCGACGCGATCGAGCTCCTGGAGGAGATCCGCACCGGCTCGGCGCCGGTCGGGCTCGCCGTCCATCCATCCCACGACCGCGTGTACGTGACGAACCGCGGAGGCGGCTCGGTCAGCGTGCTCGGAGTCGCCGACGGAGCCGAGTGGTCGCAGATCCCGGTCGGCGGAGGGCCGGGCGGTGTGGTCGTCGACCCGTTCGACGGCAGCATCCTCGTCGCCAACGCCGGGAGCCAGACGATCTCGATCGTCGAGGACCTGCTCGCTGCGCGGCCGCCGGCCCCGGTCGTCGAGGAGCCGAGCCCGTGGATCGGCAACGCCCTGCCCGACTTCTCCCTGGAGGACTACCGGTCGGGCGAACAGCGCACGAACCACGACTGGGCCGAGAAGAAGTACATCCTCAACTTCTTCGCCTCCTGGTGAGGACCGTGCAACGCGGAAGCGCCGTTCCTCGAGGATCTGCGCGTTCGCGAGGAGGCCCGGTCGGGCCTCGAGGTGATCCTCGTCGATATCTGGGAAGGCACAGCGCCTCGCCCCGAGGTAGAGCGCTTCTGCGAGATGTGGGGCATCAAAGGGCCGATCCTGCTCGACCCCGAGGGGATGCTCGCGGATGAGCTCGGCGTGCGCGGCGTGCCGACGAACGTGGTGGTCGACTCCGACGGGACGGTGCGCGCCTTCGGGGCCGCGCGGCTCGAGGAGCTCGAGCAGGCAATCGACGAGTTGTACGGCCGGTAGAGCGTGGCGCTGCTGCGAGCCGAGGAGGAGGCCAAGGTCCGCGAGTGGTTCGCGGCCCTCGCGCGACCGGTGGAGCTCTTCGTGGCGCTCGGCCCTGAGGAGACGCCACGTGCTGGTGTCGGCGACACCGATTTTGGCGCCGAGATGGTCCGTCTCTGCGACGGCCTTGCCGAGCTGGGCGAGCGCGTGACCTGCCGCGTGGAGGAGGAGCCGGACGGCTTCCCGCGCTTCCCTGCCGTTTCGATCAGACCCGACGGACGCGACACAGGCGTCCGTTACGACGGCCTCCCGTGGGGCTACGAGCTGAGCTCGCTCGTCGGCGCGATCGTCGACGCGGGGCGGGAAGGCTCGACGCTGCGGCCCGAATCGCGCGCGGCGCTCGCGACGCTCGACCGCGACCTGGCGCTCGACGTCTTCGTCACGCCGACCTGACCGCATTGCCCGCCGGCCGTGCTGCTGGCGTACCGATGTGCCCTCGCTTCGGAGCGGGTGACGGCGACCGCGATAGAGGCGAACGAGTTCCCACGGCTCTCGCAGGAGCTCGGCGTGCGGGCGGTGCCGCGGATCGTGGTCGACGGCGAGCCGCGGTGGGACGGCGCGGTGCCCGAGCCGGAGTTCCTCCGGCGGATCCTGTCGGCGGTCTAGCCCGTCAGCTTCAGGCCGAGCCAGAGCGCAGCGATGCCGCCGAGCGTTCCGAAGACGAGCGAAGCGAAGCCGAGCGCGCTCCCGCCCCAGACCGCGGGCAGAAATCCGCCCACCGTCATACCCACGCCGACGAAGAGCCAGATGACGCGTCTGTCCATGCCATAGCTATCGGCCCGCGCCCTCCCGGACCAGACCCTCACAGGCGGAGGTGGAAGGAACGCCGGGTCCCCCGCAGCGGCGGGTGTAGCTCGACCCGCGCGACGACGACCCCTCGGATGCGACCGCCGTATGGAAACCCGACCACGCCGGCACTGTGCGGCAGCAGCTCGGCACGTCGCGGCCGCAACGTGGCGAACCGCCGGCCGTCACGAAGGAGCGAGAGCCGCAGCCCGTCGGGACCGAGGCGTTCGGTCACGTTGCCGCGGTTGACGAGGCGCAGCTCGAGGAGCCGTCGTGCCCCGAGACGTCGAACGGCCAGCGCACGGACATCGAGACGTCGCACGATCGGGCCCCGGACGCGCAGGTCCACGATCACGCCCACCCTCAGCCGCACGCGAACGTGCTTCACGCCCAGCGGCCGCGTGGTCAGGAGCACAAGCGCGGGATGGTCTCCCGGGGCTGTTCGCCGCGGCGGCGCGGCACGAACGTGGAGGACGGCCTTCGCGCCCGCGCGCAGCCTGATCCGCTTCGGCCGCAGTCGGAGCCAGCCTGCAGCGCCGTGGGCCGGCTGCACCCGCGGCTTTCCGTGCAGGGAGCGTGCGAATCCGGAGCGCGAGACGTCGACGAGCAGCGGCCTTCGCCCCGGGTTCCGCACCGTGATCGCCGCGGCCGAGGCGCCACGGAGCGTGAGCCGCAACGGGCTCGCGCTGAGGCCGATCCCGCGGCCGGCCGCGGCACCCGGAATGGATGCCGCGGCCGCTCCGACGACGAGCGCTGCCAGCGCGCGTCTCACTTGCCGATCACCGTGAAGGTCAGCGTGGCCGTGTAGTGCCCGGCCGGGACGACGGGCAGCGGCGAGACGAACCCGACGTTGGTGGCGATCGCGTCGCCGCCGCTCCCGCTCGGGCCGCTCGCACCAGCCAGGGACAGGTCGGCCGCCGGCGCGATCGGCACCGCTGCAAGGCTGCCGCCGCCGACCGCGATGCCGAGCGGGAGGTCCAGCGGCGAGAAGGCTGTCCGGTGAACCCCGAGCGTGTAACCGCTCGGGTCGTTGCTCGTCACTGTGACGTGCTCCGGCAACGGGCTCGGAGTCGTCCCCGGCACCGCGGCCGGGAAGCTCAGCGTCGGATGGTCGAGCGCGAGCGAGAGCACGGGCTGGACGTCGACATCGACGCCGGCCGAGCCGCTGGCGCCGTTCGGGGGCGGCGAGGCCGAGCACGTGCTCGCAGCCGCCGAGGAGTTCTGTGGATTCGGAGCCGCGGTCGCGAAGTCGGCCGCGTTGTCGTCCGTGTCCCCGCAGCCCCCGTCGGCACGCGCGAGCGCATTCGTCGCGCTTCCCGCGGGCGCCGCGCCGCTTCCCTCGAAGTCGGCGGCGCTGCCGTAACCGACGAGGTCTTCGACGCCGGACACGGCCGAGCAGCTCCCCGGCGACGCCCCACACGACAGGGCCGTCCCGCCGTTGACGAGCGCCACCTTGCCGCCGGTGGCGGCGAGGTTCGAGGTGCCCGTGGCGTCCGGCGACGGCAACGCTCCTCCGTTCACTCCGCCGGAGGCGAGCTGGACGAGATACCGCCCGCCGGCCGGGATCGACCCGCTGAGGGCGGTCGACTGCCACGACGTGCTCGCGGCCGACGCGTACTGGAGCGTCCAACCGTTTACGGCCACGGCACCCGCGCCGCGGTTGAAGAGTTCGACGTAGTCGTTGGTAAAGGCAGCGCCGCTGTTGCCGCCGGCGGCGTAGACCTCGGTGACGACGAGGCTGCCCGAGCCGCTGCCTCGCGCCGAGGCGGCGACGAGCGGTAGGGCGAGGGCCGAGAGCAGGACGAGCAGGTAGATGCGCTTCATGGAGCCTCCGATCCGGAGAGATGACGGCTCCTTGCTATCGCTCGCGGCGTCGCGCCGACAGTGTCCTTTGCGAACTCGGCACGGAAACGGCACACATCAGCGCGCGACGGGGCCAGTGCACGGACGGCTAGATTCAGTTCAATGGACGCGCTCGAGCGGGCGGGGCAGGTCGCGGCCTCCTGGGACGAGCGGCTGCGTGCCGACCTTCCGGCCGACCTCGAGATCTTCGACGCCCACACACATCTCGGCACGGACATCGACGGGATGGTCGGCCGCTACGAGGAGCTCACCGGAGCGATGGAGCGTTACGGCATCTCCCGGGCCTTCATGTTCTGCCTCGACGAGCCCGACCGGCATCCCGGGTTCCGCGCCGGCAACGACCGGTCGCTCGAGTTCGCAGCCCGCTCGGACGGCCGGCTCATCCCATTCGTCAGGCTCGCGCTCGACGAGGGGCCGATCGAGGAGGCGCGCCGCTGCCTCGACCTCGGCGCCCGTGGGATCAAGCTCCATCCGCGCGCGCAGAAGTTCCTGCTCAACGACGAGCGGCTCGCGCCGGTCTTCGCACTCGCCGCCGAGCGCGGCGTTCCGATCCTGATCCACGCCGGCCGCGGCCTGCCCCCGATCGCGGAGGGGCTCGAGCGCCTCGTCGACACCCACCCCGGCACGCAGCTGATCCTCGCTCACGCCGGGATCGCCGACCTCGCCAACCTCGCCGATCGCTTCGCGGGCAAGCGCGGTGTCTTCTTCGATACGTCCGTCTGGAGCGCGATCGACCTGCTCGGCCTGCTACGGCTCGTGCCCCCGGAACAAGTGGTCTACGCCTCGGACTATCCGTACGGCGGACAGCCCGGCTCGCTCCTCCTCACCTTGCGGGTGGCGCGCGCATCCGGCTTCGAGAAACGGGAGCTGAGCGATCTGTTCTCGGGCAACGCCGCGCGCATCGCGAACGGCCAGGATCCGCTCGAGCCGTCGCACCCGCGAGGAGGCGACGTCCTCTCGCAGCCGCTGGCGCACGCGCGTATCCACCAGTACGTCTCGATGGCGATGCCGCTCCTCTTCGTCCGCCAGCCGGACGCCTTCGGAGCGCTCGGGCTCGCGCTCAACGCGACGGAGGAACCGAACGGATTGCACCGGGAGGAGCTCGCGCAGATCCGCGAGCTGCTCGAAGCGGCGCGGGACCTCTGGCGGACGCTGCCCGAGGCGGAGGACGACGCCGAGCGCCGGCTCTTCGCGCGCACCGCGGTTCGTCTGATTCAGATCGCCGACACCGTGGCACTGACTTCGACATGAGCGAGTTACGTCTCACCGTGAACGGCGGCGAGCACGTCGTCGACGTGCCGGTCGGGACGAGCCTTGCGCAACTCCTCCGCGAGGAGCTCGGGCTGACGGGGACGAAGGTCGCGTGCAACGAAGGACACTGCGGCGCCTGCACCGTCCAGGTCGACGGCGTGCCGCGGCTCTCGTGCATCACACTCGCGCACACGGTCGAGGGCGAGGTGACGACGATCGAAGGGCTGCGAGAGCATCCGCTCGTCGAGGCCTTCGTCCGGGCGGACGCCGTCCAGTGCGGCTACTGCACGCCGGGCCAGGTCGTCTCGGCGGCCGCGCTCGTCGCCGCGAATCCGGAACCGACGCGGGAGGAGATCAGGCACGCGATGGCCGGGAACATCTGCCGTTGCGGGACGTATCCCAAGATCGAGGAGGCGATTCTCAGTTGGCAAGGCTGATCCGCACCGAGAAAGAGGTCGAGGGACGCTTCGAGGAGGTGTGGATCGTCGTCGAGGAGGATCCGCTCGAGCAGTGGCCGGAAGGCCCGCTCGACGTGGTCGGCCGGCCCGCACAGCGCAAGGACGGTCACGAGCGCGTGCGCGGCGAGGCCCGGTACACCGCCGACCTGAAGCTCCCCGGGATGCTCCATGCGGCCGTCCTCCGCTCGCCGCACGCGCACGCGAAGGTGCGGTCGATCGACCTGGCGCCGGCGCTCGCGCTACCCGGAGTGCGGGCGGCGATCGGGCCGGGCGAAGCTCACGGACTCGAGGAGGAAGCGGGCTTCGCCGGCGCCGCCGTCGCCGCCGTCGCGGCCGACACGTTCGACCAGGCGCGGGCCGCTGTAGACGCGATCGAGATCGAGTGGGAGGAGCTCGAGGTCGTGCTCGATCCCGACGATGCCGTTCGGCGAGAGCTCCTCACTGCCGAACCGCGCCGCTACGAGCGGGGCGACGTCGAGAAGGCGTTCGCCGGCGCGGATGTCGTCGTCGAGGCTACGTATCGCACGCAGACCGTCCTCCACAACTCGCTCGAGACGCACCAGGCGATGTGCGAGTGGCAGGGCGACACGCTCCACGTCTACATCTCGACGCAGTTCATCTGGGGTATCCGCCAGTCGGTCGCCGAGACGCTCGGCCTGCCCGAGGACAAGGTGCGCGTGGTGTGCGAGTTCATGGGCGGCGGCTTCGGCTCGAAGAACAGCCCCGACGAGTACACGTACGTCGCCGCGGAGCTCGCGAAGCGGATGGGGCGGCCGGTGCGCTGCGCGCTCACCCGCCGCGAGGAGAACACCTCCGCCGGCAACCGCAACGCGACGATCCAGCGACTGCGCGCCGGCGCACGCAGCGACGGGACGATCGTCGCGCTCGAAGGCGAGTTCACGAACTCCGTCGGCTGGTCCGGGTGGAACGCGTCGACCGAAGGCCCGATGCGGATGCTCTACGACTGCGAGAACATCCGCACGGTCACGTACGGCGCGCAGCTCAACACGCCGCCGATGAAGGCGTTCCGCGCGCCCGGGTTCGTCGAGGGGACGTTCGGCCTCGAGTGTCTGGTCGACGAGCTCGCTGCGAACCTCGACGTCGATCCGCTCGAGCTGCGCCGCCGCAACTACGCGGGCTCGAACGAGGGCACGCCGTTCTCCTCCAAGAATCTCGAGGAGTGCTACCGCCGTGCCGAGCCACACTGGGAGCGGCGCCACGAGGTCCATGCGCGCTCCGACGGAGTCTGGAAGCGGGGCGTCGGGATGGCAAGCCAGATCTGGTACGGCGGCGGCGGCCCTCCCTCGTATGCGTGGGTGCGCCTCGGGTCGGACGGACGTGCGACCGTGATCACGGCGATGCAGGACATCGGCACCGGCACGCGCACGGCGATGGCGCAGATCGCCGCCGAGGAGCTCGGGATACCGCTCGAGCACGTCGACGTCGCGCTCGGCGACTCGGCCCGCGGGCCGTACGCCTCGATCTCGGCCGGTTCCTCGACCCTGCCGTCGATGGGCCCCGCCGTGCGCGCGGCAGCGGCCGACGCGCGGGAGCAGGTCGAGGACATCGCCGAGCAGCGCGGCCTGCCGCAGGGAACGCCGCTGCAGGAGATCGTCGGGGTGCTCGAGGAGTCGCAGGTCCTCGGCAAGGGCGCGCGCGGCCCGAACCCGACCGGCATGAGCGTCCTCACGTTCGGCGTCCACGTCGTCGAGGTCGCCGTCGACGTCGAGACCGGCGAGGTGCAGGTCGAGCGCGTCGCGGCGATCCACGACGTGGGGCGCATCGTCAACCCGCTCGGCGCCTCGAGTCAGGTCGAGGGCGGGATCATCCAGGGCATCGGGCACACGCTCTCGGAGGAGCGGCTGCTCGACCCCGAGACGGGCGGCATCCTCACCACCTCGCTCGACGCGTACCGGATGCCCACCATCGCGGACGTGCCGGAGATCGTCTGCGAGTTCGTCGACCGGCCCGACGAGCACCTGACGAACCTCGGCTCCAAGGGCCTCGGCGAGCCGCCGATCGTGCCGATCGCCGCGGCAATCGCCAACGCGGTCCGCGACGCGACCGGCGCGGACGTCCACGAGCTGCCGATCTCCCGCGAGGAGATGCTGCGCGCGCTGCGCGAGGCCGAGGCTCGCGAGCGCGGGAAGGAGAAGCGTGGAGCTCCTGCGGCCGTCTAGCGTCGCGGAACTGGCGACGCCGGCTGGAGGGGGCGTCTTCGTCCACGGCGGGACGGAGGTCGTCCCGCTGCTGCGGGAAGGGCTACTGGATGCGGAGCGCCTCGTCGACGTGCGCGGCGTCGTGCCGCGCGGCGTGCGTGACGGTGTGATCGGCGCGGGGACCACGCTCGCCGAGCTCGAGATCGAGCCTTCGATCCCGGAGGCACTGCGCGAGGCGTGCCGCCTCGCGGCGTCGCCGCAGCTCCGGAACATGGGCTCCCTCGGCGGAAACCTCCTCCAGTCGACGCGCTGCTGGTACTGGCGCTTGGGCTACCGGTGCCGTCTCCACGGCGGCGACCGCTGCCAGGCGCGTGAGGGCGAGCATCGGGAGCACGCGGTCTTCGCGAACGACTTCTGCGCCTCCGCGCATCCGTCGGACGTGGCGGCCGCCCTCGTCGCAATCGGGGCGCGGTTGCGGACGAGCCGGCGGCAGCTTGCGGTCGACGAGCTGTACCGGCTCCCGGACGAGGGCGACCGGCGGACGACGACGCTCGAGGACGGCGAATTGCTCCTGGAAGTCGAGCTGCCCGTGGTGGGGTCGAGCGCGTACGTCAAGGCGATGGACCGCAAGCGCTGGTCTTTTCCGCAGGTGGGTGCCGCCGCGGCGCGTGACGCCGACGGCTCGACGCGAATTGCGCTCGCGGGCGTCGCCCCGATCCCGTGGCGGATCGACAGCATCGCCGACCTCGACGCCGCAACTCCACTGCCGCGGACGGAGTGGAAAGTGCCGCTCGCGCGCGCGCTCGTCAGGCGCGCGCTGTCCGCACTCGACTAGGACGTCTCCCGGTATCTGATACCGAGACACGGCTCAGATGGCCAAGCCGCCGCCACTCTCTCGGCTCCGTTGAGCCAAGATCGTCCTCTTCGGCCATGTCTTGGTATCTGATACCGAGACATGGTCATTTACGCCGTTGTGCTCGCAGCCGGCGCCTCGTCCCGCTACGGGACGGAGCCGCCGAAGCAGGTGGCGCTGCTGCCGGGCGTGCTCGCTGCGCTGCGGGAGAGCTCCGTCAACGAGGTCGTGGTCGTGAGCGGCGCCCATCCGCTGCCAGTGGAGAGCGTCCACTGCGCCGAGTGGGAGCGCGGGCCGGGCGCCTCGCTTCGGTGCGGCCTCGCAGCGCTGCCGCGAGAAGCCGAGGCCGCGGTCGTCGTTCTCGCGGACGGCCCCGATCTCGACCCGCGCGCCGTCGACCGCGTGATCGACGACTGGCGGGCAAATGGCGGCGAAGCCGTGGCCGCGAGCTACGACCGCGTCCGCCTCCATCCGGTGCTGCTCGCACGACCGATCTGGAACGCGGTACCCGACGAAGGCGCCAAGTCGCTCCCCGCAAGGCTCGTCCCCTGCGACGACCTGCGCCCGCCGGGTGACGTCGACGTCGCTAGTCGAGCGGAATTCTGAGGGCGGCGAGCTTCAGCCTTAGCTCCGCCGGCATCGGCTCGTTCGCCGCCTGGCGCACGAAGACGCGCAAGCTCTCTTCGAATCGGTAGCGCTTGCGGCAGGACTCGCACTCGTCGAGATGCGCCTCCGCCTGAACCAGCTCCTCGTCGGTGAGGACATGGTCCATGTACGGCTGCATCATCTCCTCGCAGTGCGCGCAGGGGTCCGTCATGTCGCCTCCTCCAGGGCGGACTCGGCGAGCTCCCGCTTCAGGATGCGGCGGCCGCGGTGGAGCCTCGACATCACCGTGCCGACCGGGATGTCGAGGATCTGAGCCGTGTCCGCGTAGCTGAAGTCGCCGAGGTCGACGAGTACGAGTACGTCGCGGAAGTCGTGGGGCACCACCGAGAGGGCCGTCACGATGTCGTCCTGCGACAAACGCTCCACGACCCGGTCCTCGTCGGAGTCGCCGTCTCCGCTCTCAGCGAGCCGGTCGTAGAGGAAATAGTCGTTCGCCTCGAGCGGCTGCATCTGCGGTGCGCGCTGCTGCCGCCGGCCGCGGTCGATGTTGAGGTTGGTCAGGATCCGGAGCAGCCAGGCACGCATGTTCGTGCCGGGCGTGAACGAGCGCCAGCTGCGGAAGGCGCGCGCGTACGTCTCCTGCATGAGCTCGTCCGCGTCCTCGCGCGAGGAGGCGAGGTGGCGGGCGACACGATAGACCTGGTCTGAAAGTGCGAGCGCGTCCTCCTCGAACCGGACGCGATCGCGCGCCTCGGTCGCCAGCCGCTGCGCCTCGTCCTCCGGCTCCGCGTCCACGCGGGCAACCGTACCACTGAGGGCCATTCCTTTCGGAACGGCCGCGGGGACGCTGCTATTCC
Source organism: uncultured Actinomycetes bacterium (assembly GCA_963725965.1). Taxonomy (GTDB): domain Bacteria; phylum Actinomycetota; class Thermoleophilia; order Gaiellales; family Gaiellaceae; genus Palsa-739. The sequence goes on from CAVSAK010000004.1 coordinate 184,996, forward strand.
GCGTCAGACCGCTGCGAGCTCGGGAAAGCCGGCCTTCGCGAGCCGCTCGACGATCTCCTCACGGCTCGTCCACTCGTCGTCCCAGGCGAGCGTCACCAGCCCCATGAGGTTCGCGTTCGCGGCCTCGAGCCCCTCGTGGCCCTCCAGCGCGTGCGCGAGCCGCATCACACACCGCTCGCAGCGCACGCCGCCGACCTGGATCGTCTGGGTCTGGGTCGCCACCGTGGTCAGCCTAGCGTCAGGGCGGCTATCTCCCGGACCGCAGCCTCTGGTCCGAGCTCGAGCTGACGTTCTGCCTCCGGGCCGCCGCCCCGGCGACCGGCGGCGTCGCGGAGGACTGCGTACACGTCGCGATCGAACGGCTCTCCCTCGGCATTCGCGGCCTCGCGCACGAGCTGCTGCACCTCGGCGGCGAGCTCGGCGGTCCGGCGTAGCGAGGTGGGCTGATCGAGGATCCTCACCTCGAGGGTCCCGTACTCCGGCCGCGGCCAGGCGTCCCAGTGCCGTCGTGTGCTGTCCTGGCGCGTTGCAGTCTCCCAGTCGTCCCAGCTCCGGAGCACCGGAGGAGTTCCGCCCGTCGGCATCTCGAGCAGGATCTGGGAGCGGATCGAGCGCCAGCCGCTCTCGGCCCCTTCCCAGAACGGCGAGTTCGCCGAGGCGGCGAGGAGGCTGGGCAGCCGTGGCACGACGCCCTCGAAGGCCCGCAGGCACGTCTCGGGATCGGGGACCGAGACATGGACGTGGAGACCGCAGATCTGCTGCCGGTAGAGGCCCGGTCCGAGCTCCGACTTCAGCCGCCGGTAGCGGTCGACCGGCACGATCGGGACCCGTCCGCGTGCCGTCGGATGCGAGCCCGTGGCGAGCAGCGCGAGGCCGTTCGCCGCCGCCCGCTCCGCCACCTCGTGCCGCAGCGCGCGGAGCTCCGTCTCGGCCTCCTCGGGTGTCTCGACCACCGTCGTCGTGATCTCGACGAACGACTCGAACAGCTCGGGCTTGATCCGCTCGGTCGCCTCGCCGAACACGCGCGAGAATCCGTCCGGCGCAGGCTCGAGCGTCTCGGCGTCGACGAGCATCAGCTCTTCCTCGACGCCGAGCGACCAGGGCCGCGCCGCTCCGAAGCGGCTCAGATCCATTGGCTGCTACTTGCCGCGGACGCCGTGCACGGGGCGGCCTGCCGCCTCCCATGCGTAGTACGACGCGCTCGGGCCGAAGTCGACCTCGTAGGAGACGATCCGCGGGTTGCGGCCGACCTCCTTGGCGCGCTGCGCGTGCCGCAGGAGGTTCGGGTCGTCCTGCTGCTCCCAGACGAGCACGAGATGCGCGGCGGTCATGAATTCTGCGACGAAGAAGCAGCCGGGAGCCGGACACGGGAAAGGATCGGTGCTGACACAGAACCAGCCGACGTGTTCCTGGCCGTCCTCCGTCCAGAGCTCTTCAGCCTCCTCGGGAATGGCCTGCTCGGCAAGCCGCCCGACGATGCCGGCGTGGATCTCCCCGCGCTCCACCGCGCAAAGGTAGCGCCAGGGTCCCGCCCGTCGCTACTCGATGCAGGAGCAGCCCCTGGGGACGCCAGTCTGCCCAACGGCGGACCAACGCATGGCACCGCCTCTAAGATCGAGGAATGGAGCAGCTTCGGGTCGGAGACGAGAGCTACGGGTTCCACAGACTCGACAGCGCCGCGACCCGGCTTCCGTACACGCTCCGCATCCTGCTCGAGAACGTGCTGCGCAACGGCTCGGAGGATGAGGCGGCGGCGGTCGCCGGCTGGGTCGCCGACGCCGAGCCGTCGCAGGAGATCTCCTTCCACCCCGCTCGCGTCCTCCTGCAGGACTTCACCGGCGTGCCCGCGGTCGTCGATCTCGCCGCCATGCGCGACGCGATGCGCGACCAGGGCGGCGACCCGAATGCGATCAATCCGCTGATCCCGGCGGAGCTCGTGATCGACCACTCCGTGCAAGTCGACGAGTTCGCGTCGCGGCTCGCGATCGAGCGGAACGTAGAGCTCGAATTCGAGCGGAACCGGGAGCGCTACGCCTTCCTCCGCTGGGGCCAGGGCGCGTTCGACAACTTCCGGGTCGTGCCGCCGAACACGGGCATCTGCCACCAGGTCAACCTCGAGTACCTCGCGCGCGTCGTCGAGGTGCGGGACGGCGTCGCCTTCCCCGACACGCTCGTCGGGACGGACTCGCACACGACGATGGTCAACGGCCTCGGCGTGCTCGGCTGGGGCGTCGGCGGCATCGAGGCCGAGGCGGCGATGCTCGGGGAGGCGCTGTCGATGCTCGTTCCGCAAGTCGTGGGCTTCCGCCTCACCGGAGCGCTGCGGGAGGGCGCAACGGCGACCGATCTCGTTCTGACGGTCACCCAGATCCTGCGCAAGACGGGGGTGGTCGGGAAGCTCGTCGAGTACTTCGGCCCCGGCGTCGGCTCGCTCGCGCTCGCCGACCGCGCGACGCTCGGGAACATGAGCCCCGAGACAGGCGCGACGTGCGGCTTCTTCCCGGTCGACGAGGTGACGATCGGGTACCTGCGTCTCACCGGCCGCAGCGCCGAGCGGATCGCGCTCGTCGAGGCGTACTGCAAGGAGAACCAGCTCTGGCACGAGCCGCACGAGCATCCGGAGTACTCGCAGGTCGTCGAGCTCGACCTCGACGACGTCGAGCCTTCGCTCGCCGGGCCCCGCCGGCCGCAGGACCGCGTCCCGCTCGCGACCGCGAAGCAGGCGTTCATCGACTCGCTGGACACCTTCGGCGTCGACTACACGAACGGCACGTACGACAAGGAGATCGCGGACTCGTTCCCGGCGAGCGACCCGCCGACCAGCGACGGCGTGAGCGACGGCAAGGAGCCGGCGCCCGCGCACACCGCGACGCTCGAGAAGAAGCAGGTCGCAGTCGAGGGCGAGGAGTACGCCCTCGAGCATGGCTCCGTCGTGATCGCGGCGATCACGTCGTGCACGAACACGTCGAACCCGTCGGTGATGATCGCCGCCGGCCTGCTCGCACAGAAGGCGGTCGAGCGCGGGCTCGAAAGGAGGCCGTGGGTCAAGTCCTCCCTCGCACCGGGCTCGAGGGTAGTGACCGATTACTACCGCGCCTCCGGCCTCGACACATACCTCGACGAGCTCGGCTTCAACACGGTCGGCTACGGCTGCACGACGTGCATCGGGAACTCCGGTCCGCTTCCGGAGCCGATCAGCGCCGCTGTCGCCGACGGCGACCTCGTCGTGTGCGCCGTCCTCTCCGGAAACCGGAACTTCGAGGCGCGGATCCACGGCGAGGTCAAGGCGAACTACCTCGCGTCGCCGCCGCTCGTCGTCGCCTATGCGCTCGCCGGCCGCATGGACGTCGACCTCGTGAACGAGCCGCTGGGCCAGGGCTCTGACGGCGAGGACGTCTTCCTGCGCGACCTCTGGCCGAGCCGCGACGAGATCGACCAGGTGATCGGCGCGTCGGTCAAGGGCGAGATGTTCTCCTCCACGTACGCCGACGTCTTCACCGGCGACGACCGCTGGCGGGCGCTCGACACACCGGAAGGCGAGCTGTACGCCTGGGACGACGCGTCGACGTACGTGCGCCTCCCGCCGTACTTCGAAGGGATGCCGCGCGAGCCGGAGCCGGTTGCCGACGTCGAGGGCGCCCGCTGCCTTGCCCTACTCGGCGACTCCGTCACGACCGACCACATCTCGCCGGCCGGCGCGATCCGGCCCGACTCGCCGGCGGGGCAGTACCTCACGGGACACGGCGTCGAGCGGCGCGAGTTCAACTCCTATGGCGCTCGTCGCGGCAACCACGAGGTGATGGTGCGCGGCACGTTCGCAAACGTCCGGCTCAAGAACCTCCTCGTCCCCGGCAACGAGGGGACATGGACCGTCCACCTCCCCGACGGCGAGGAGGGGACGATCTACCAGGTCGCCGAGCGCTACCGGGCCGAGGGCGTGCCGACGGTCGTCATCGCAGGCAAGGAGTACGGCTCGGGCTCGTCGCGCGACTGGGCGGCGAAGGGGCCGAACCTGCTCGGCGTGCGGGCCGCAATCGCGGACTCGTACGAGCGCATCCACCGCTCGAACCTCCTGATGATGGGGATCGCACCGCTCCAGTTCATGCCGGGCGAGAACGCCGAGTCGCTCGGCCTGACTGGCCGCGAAGAGTTCTCGATCACTGGGCTCGAGGGCGGCGAGGCCGAAGAGGTGACGGTGCGCGCCGACGACAAGGAGTTCCGCGCCCGCGTCCGGCTCGACACACCGCGCGAGCGCGAGTACTTCCGCCACGGCGGGATCCTCCCGTACGTGCTGCGGCGGCTGCTCAGCGAGAACTAGACACGACCGAGCGGCGTCAGGTGAGAGGACGCTGGCCCCAGGCGAGCGGCATCTGGCCCGGCAACCGCTTGCGGCGACGCGGTGACAGGAGGCACCAGGGTGCCATATAAGGGTGGGATGCGTGCCGCAGCTGTAGCGGTAATCACCGGCGTCCTAGTCGTCTCGGGGTGCGGTGGCTCAGGTGCGAAGGTCACACTCGACTCGCCGCCCGCCCAACAGGTTGAGCTTGCTCGCGCCTCGAACGACCTCTTCTCGATCTTCCCAGCCGCGCCGGGCACGCAGAAGTGCCTAGTCCCCAACGGCGCCTCCGGGTTGCACGGCACCTGCGAGTCGAGCGTTGGTGGCGCCAATACACAAGAACCAGCGCTGGTCGTCACTTTCACCGAGACGTGGAACTCCCCGCCCTGCGCCCCGACAGCCTGCACGGGCCGGGAAGCCCGGCAGCACACCTGGCAGGTCACCGAGGCTGAGCCGCTCCTGACTGCGGGAGCAAAGCTGCGAGTCGCTGGTACCCGTTCGAGCGGTTCGACAACGCCGCAGAACCAGAAGTAGCAACCCCGCGTAGGGACGCCTCAGGGGTCATTCCGGAACATTGGCCCAACCCACGCGCCTGTCGCCTGATTGGCAGCGCCTGAGTAGGTTTGAGCGATCGCGCGAGCCCTGCGCGCGCATCGCGGCCTTGACATCGGCTTCGCCGCGCTGCGTCACTGCGATGGGCGCCCGGTCAGAGGATCCCCGCCCCCGCCATCCCTCGGCGCATCAAGTCGCCTCTGACGCAGCCTGCAGCGGCGGGGGATTCGCCGGCAAGAGGGGGTCGGGTATCCGGTTTCCGAGTCGAAGGAAGCCGGCTCCCGTCAGTGCCAGCGCCAGCGCGCCGCCCCACCAGATGGTGTCGGGTGACGTTTCGAGCAGCACGCCGCCGACCGCCTGGCCGAGAGCCACGCCGACCAGGAAGCTGAGCTGGTAGAACGACATGTAGCGGCCGAGCAGATGCGGGGGCGCGATTTCCGCGACTAGCGGGCCGAGCACGATGAACTGGCCACACTCAGCGATCGCGATCAGGATCGCGACGCCGGCCAAGACGGTGGTAGCGGCGAGCGTCGAGTGCGTGAGCGTTACGAGCAGGACCGCGAGCAGGCCGACTGCGAATGTGGCGCTGGTGGCGAACAAAGCGTGAGTGCGTCGCATCCGCGCCACCACCCGTGTCGCCGGTATCTGCGCTACGACGATGAAGAAAGTGTTGATGAAGAGGACGACACCGATCCCCACGGGCCCGACAGGTGTATGCGCCGCCGCAAACGGCGAGAGGATGAAGGAGAAGAACGCGCCGCCGATCATCACAAGCGCGAGGTTGCCCGCGATCAAGGCGAGCAAGAGCCGATCCCGAGCAGCAGCTCGGAAACCCCGTGCGCCCTCGCTCGCCGACGGAGCATCCGCGAGGCCAGGATCCGGGATCCAGACGAGCACAACCAGCGCGAAGACGGCGAACGTGACTGCGTCGAAGAGGTAGAGGCCCTGGAACGCCTGGAGGTGATGATGGGTGGCCGCGACGATGAAGCCCGCAACCGTCGCGCCGAGGCCGAGACCGAAGTTGCCTGCGACTCGTCGGAGCGCTGTCGATGCGGCGCGCTGCTCCGCCGGGACCAGGGTCAAGGTCAGGACTTGGCCGGCGGTTCCTACGAGTCCAAAGCCGGCACCGCCGACGGCCGAGCAGACAAAGCCTTGCCAAGGACGGTCGACAAACGCCAAGCCCCCGTAGCCGAGTCCGTTCAAGACATTGCCCGCGATCAGGATCCGTTTCGCACTGAAACGATCGAGGAGCGCACCCGAAGGGAGCGTTACCACTGCGGCCGTGCCCATGACCGTCGCCAGTACCAGCCCCGCGGTCGCCGTCGAGAAGCCGCGGACCGCGTGGAGGTAGATGATCTCGAAGGGAAGGAGCAGTCCGGTGCCGAAGTAGTTGAGCGCGTCTCCGCCCTGAAGAACGAGGACAGGCCTCGGTAGGCCCGTACGCCAAAGGGCGAAAACACGTGCGAGCGCGCTGCTCACTCTGTTGGGCGACCGGCCGCTCCACGACGGCGAGCGAGGCGCTCGAGCTCCTCGCGGCAGGCGCTCAGCCGCAGCTCGATCGCCGTCCGCACGGGCTGGGGCGGGCGGATGTGGGCCTCCCGCGCCTGGCGGTACCGATCGGCATCGCGCTGGAAGCGGGCCGTCCGCTCGAGCACCATCTGATGAATCAGCTCGGGGTACATCGGAGGTCAAAGACACCGCGATGCCGCGAAACGGACCGCGGTCCGTTTACAACGGACCTGGTGTCATTAACGCGATGACCGTCGATCTCGAGCGGGCCAAGGGAGGTGACGAGCGCGCGTTCGCGTCGCTGGTCGAGCCGTTCCGGCGCGAGCTTCAGCTGCATTGCTACCGGCTACTCGGCTCCGTGCAGGACGCCGAGGATCTCGTCCAGGAAACACTGCTCGCCGCCTGGCGCGGGCTCAACGGCTTCGAGGAGCGGGCGTCGCTGCGCTCCTGGCTCTACAGGATCGCAACCCACCGGAGTCTCAACGCAATTCGCGAACGCGGGCGCCGCCCCGCCACGGAGAACACCATGAAACCGTCAAGAACCCGCCGCGCCGTCGAGCCCAGCTGGCTCGAGCCTTACGCGGACAGCGCGCTTCCGGATCCCGCTCCCGGACCTGAAGCACGCTACGAGCAGCGCGAAGCGATCCAGCTCTCGTTCATCGTCGCGCTGCAGCAGCTGCCTGCGAAGCAGCGCGCAGCGCTCGTGCTGCGCGACGTGCTCGGCTTCCCCACCGACGAAGCCGCCTCGATCCTCGAGACGACGCCGCAGTCGGTCAAGGCCGCGCTCCAACGCGCACGCGCAACGCTCGACTCGTACACCGTCGAACGCGAGCAGGCGCCGCTTCCCGACTCGCCGACCGAACGGAACCTTCTCGCCACCTTCAGCGACGCCGTCGAAGCCGGCGACACGGCGCGCCTCCTAACTCTGCTGAGCTCCGACGCTCGTGTGACCATGCCGCCGAGCCCGGGCGAGCTCATCGGACACGAAGCGATCGGCGTGTACCTCGACCACGGCGCCGAGGTCCGCGGCGCCCCGCTACAGGTACGCCCGACCCGCGCCAACGGCCAGCCGGCCTTCGGCTGCTACCTGCGCTCGCAGCCCTGGGGCATGATGGTGGTCACCTTGAGCGGGAGCAAGGTCGACGAGATCACCTTCTTCGCCGACCCCGCGCTGCCCGGCCGCTTCGGTCTTCCCGAACACATCTAGCCGACAAGGATGGGTTCGACGTGAAATGGACGCCGCCGCTCCGGGGTCATTCCGAAACACTGGCCCAGCCGAGCGTCCTACTGCTCAGGCTTCGGCGATTCGGGGATTCGAGGCGGCCAGGGTGTTAGATGGAGCCATGACGCAGCCGCCGGGTTCGGAGCACACCGACGACGCGGTCGCGCTGTCCGAGCTCGATCAGGCGCGGCGGACATCGATGGCTGCAGAACGCACCTGGCTCGCGTGGTGGCGCACCGCGCTGGGCGCGACCGCCGGCGCGCTCGCCGTGGGCCGGTTCGCTCCGAAACTGCTCGACGTCGCTCCGTGGCCGTACATCCTGCTGGGCTGCGGCTATGCGGCTCTCGCGGTCGCACTCTCGATCGTCGGCGCACGACGCCAGCGCGACTTGGAGCACGCGCTCCGGACCGGCGACCACGCACCGCTGGCGTTCCGCACCGTCGCGCTGTTCACCGTCGGTGGAGTCGCGCTCAGCTTGCTGACGGTCGTACTCGTGATCGCGCAGACCTGACGCTCGACGTCCTGTACGCCTGTGTCACGCGCGTATGCTCGCCCTGTGGGAGAACCGCTACGCACACTCGAGCTCCCCGACGGGCGGACGCTCGCGTACGCCACCTGGGGCGATCCTGATGGCTTCCCGATCCTGAGCCTGCACGGCACGCCGGGTTGCCGCCTCAACCGCTGGCCGAACGAGGACGTCTACACCGGGGCCGGCGCCTACTGGATCACGCACGATCGCGCAGGCTACGGGAGGTCCGACCGCCATTACGGGCGCAACGTGGCCGACGAGGTCGCCGACGTCGAGGCGCTCGCCGACGAGCTGGACCTCGACCGCTTCGGAGTGACCGGGGGCTCTGGCGGCGGCCCGCATGTGCTCGCGTGCGCGGCTCTCCTTCCCGGTCGCGTGGTGCGTGCGGTGTGCAGCGTCGGGGTCGCGCCGCTCGGGAGCCCCGGGTTGACGGAAGAGGAGTGGCTGGCCGGAATGGATCCGGAGAACATCAAGGAGTTCCGGTGGGCGCGGGCGGGTGAGGACGTTCTCGTGCCCGAGCTCGAGAAGTTGCAGAAGGAGGCGGAGGAGCGGGTCGCCGTCGATCCCGCGAGCCTTCTCGACGACTTCGACCTGAGCGAGGCGGATCGTGCGGCACTCGCGCGGCCGGAGGCGATGCAGGTCACTCGCGAGATGACGGCCGAGTTTGCGGCGAACGGCGTGGGCGGCTGGGCGGACGACGACCTCGCGTTCCTGCAGCCGTGGGGATTCGACGTCGCCACAATCTCGGTGCCGGTGCTGATCCGCTACGGCCTGACAGACGTGCTCGTGCCACCCGCCCACGGCGAATGGCTGGCCGCGAACGTCCCCGGCTGCATCGTCGACGTCGAGGACACCGCCGGACACCTCGGCGAGAACCCCGAGGAAGAGATCGCGAGCAACGTCCGCTGGCTCGCCGAGGGCATCGCTCCAGCAGGAGAACGCACGCCGTCGCAGACGCCCTAGCTCTCTTCTCTGACGAGCTCGACGAGCGCACCGACCGGCCGGGCACCGAAGCCGTCGAGCAGCTGTCGACACGCGACGTTCGTTTCGTCGACCTCGGTGCGCACCTCACGCGGGTCACGCTGTCGCACGGCGGTAAGGGCTGCGGAGAGCAGCGCACGGGCAACGCCTCTCCGCCGCCGGTCCGAGCGGACGCCGATCAGGCCGAGGCGCGGCTGGTCCGGCCTCATCCACACGCGGCCGATGCCGATGCCGTCCCTGCCTTGGGCGAGAACCACGAGATACGTGGCCGGGTCGAAGTCGGACGACTCGTAGGTCTCCGCGCGGAATCCCGCGGCACTCCACTTCCAGCCGTCGGTTCCGGGAACCTCCTGGCGCAGTAGGTCGTCAAGCAGGCGCAACTGCTCTTCCCTGACCCGGTCCGCCGTCACGAACGCGATCCCCGGCGGCGGGTCGACGTTCGAGAAGCTCCACGCAGCGGGATCGGTCGCGAGCTCGAGAACGAGCTCTCGACGCTGGATGCCGAAGCCGAGCCGTACCAGCGCTCCGACCCTCGTCTCGTCGGCCTCGTCGGCCTCCGCGTACAACCGGCCGGACGGCAGATCCTCGTCCGGCGGGCCGAAGACGAAACACCGCCCGTCGGGCCGTGTCCAATGCTTCATTGCGCAACGCTCCTTCCTCTTCTCCAGCGCGCTCTCGGGCGCGCGACGACGACTACGGATGAAGAGGCGTGCGTCTCATGCCGCGAGTATGTCAGGGCTTCTCGGACCTCGCGTTCGTACACTCGGGAGACCGGGGTGCCGCACGAGGCGGCTGAGATCACACCCGTCGAACCTGATCCGGGTCATGCCGGCGAAGGGAGGAGCGCTTGGAGAGAGCACCAGCCTGGGGCATCACGCCGGTTCCCGAGCGGCTGCGGACCCTCGGCGGGCTCGAGAACGGGATGCTGTGGTCGAGCCTCGGGCTGAGCCTGCTCGTGCTCGTCGCCGGCGCCTTCCTCGTCCCCGGCCTGTCGCTGCCCGAGGCTCTGCTCGCGATCCTCGTCGGCGGGATCTTCGGCAACGCGCTGCTCGGGTGCGCGGCAGGGATCGGCGCGGAGGCAGGCGTCCCAGCGATGGTGCTGCTGCGCGCGCCGCTCGGCCGCGCCGGCTCGTATCTCCCGACGGGGCTGAACATCGTCCAGAACCTCGGCTGGACGGTCTTCGAGGTGCTCGTCATCGCCACCGCCGCGCAGGCGCTCGTGCACGGCCCACTCTGGGTGTGGAAGCTCGTGGCCGCCGCGGCGGCGACGGCTCTCGCGCTCATCGGACCGGTCGGCTTCGTGCGCGAATGGGTGAAGCGCTTCGCGCTCTGGGTCGTGCTCGCCTCGCTCGCTTATCTCACGTGGTGGACGCTGCACGACGCGAACCTGGGGGCGCTCTGGTCGCAGCCCGGGAAGGGCGGGCTCAGCTTCTGGCAGGGGGTCGACCTCGTGATCGCGATGCCGGTCTCGTGGCTCCCGCTCGCCGCCGACTACACGCGCTTCTCGAGGGACGGCCGCGGTGCATTCTGGGGAGCGGCGGTCGGCTACTTCATCCCGAACGTCTGGCTCTACGCGCTCGGCGCGATCCTGCTGCTCTCACGGGGGCTCTCGGACGCGCCTTCCGTGATCACCGCCATCGCGGCCGGCGGCGCGGGCGCGGCGATCGCCCTCGTCGTCCTCGGCGTCGACGAGACGAAGGAGCCGTTCGCGAACGTCTACTCGGCCGCCGTCTCGCTGCAGAACGTCCTGCCGCGCGTGCCGCAGAGAGTGCTGATCCTCGCCGTCGCGGGGGTCGCCACCGCCGGGACGTTCGTCATAGACCTCGTCCACTACCAGGACTTCCTCTACCTGCTCGGCTCGTTCTTCGTGCCGCTCTTCGGCGTGTTGCTCGCGCAGTGGATCGCCGGCGAGCGCGATCCCTTTGCTGCTCCCGAGTTTCGGCCGGGACAGGTCTTTGCGTGGCTCGCGGGCTTCTGTCTCTATCAGTGGCTCGCGCCGGTCGGCCCGAGCTCGTGGATGCGCTTCGTCGAGCACACTCATCCCGGCCAGGGAGCGATCGGCGGCTCGCTGCCGAGCTTTGCCCTCGCCTTCCTCCTCTCGCTCGGCCTTACGCTTGTGGGTCGTGCGACCGCTCGCCGTGATCGGCCCGTTAACGCGTGACGTCGTGGACGGCGGCGTCGAGCGGATCGGCGGCGGGCCGTGGTACGCGGCACGCGCGCTGCGGGCGCTGCAGCAGGAGGCGATCGTGGCGGCGAAGTGCGGTGGGCCCGAGCGGCCCTCGTACCTGCGCCGCCTCGCGGCGCTCGGCCTGCCGGTGTCGCTGGTAGCAGCCGGCGAGACGACGTCCTTCTCGTTCCGCTATGACGCCGACGGCCGCCGCACGATGCGCGTCGAGGCGCTCGGAGAGCCGTGGAGCGAGGGCGACGAGCCGGAGCGTCTGCTGCGCCGGGTCGAGTGGGTGCACGTCGCGCCGCTCCTGCGCGGTGACTTCCCGCCGGAGGCGCTCGAACGGATCGCGCACCGGCGGCGCGTGCTGCTCGACGCCCACGGACTCGTGCGCGCGCGCCGGGTGGGCCCGCTCGCGCTCGACGGGGACTTCGACCGCGCATTGCTGCGCCACGTCTCGATCCTCAAGGTCGCCGAGGAGGAAGCGCATGCGATCCTCGGCGGCGGCGAGCTCGAGGAACTTCGGGGGTTGGGCGTCCCGGAGGTCGTCGTGACGTTCGGGGCGGGCGGCTCGCTCGTCCTCACCCGCGATTCCGCGGTGCGTGTAGCGGCGCAACCGGGCCGAGGTGAGCCGACCGGTGCGGGCGACGCGTTCTCGGTCGCGTATCTGAGCGCGCGCGCCGGCGGACATCGCCCGGCCTCCGCCGCCCGCCGCGCGAGCGCCCTCGTCTCTGCCCTGCTGTCGGTGCCCGCGCGATGATCGCTGCCGTCGGAACCGTCGCGGGTGTCTTCCTCGTCGACGTCGAGGCCGAGGAGCTGCTCGGCGAGGGACAGGAAGTGCCGGCAGCGGAGCGGCCCGAAGTTGCGCTGCCGCGCGTGGTCGCCGCCGCACGGGCCGGCTCGACCCTGGTCGCGGTCGTCGAGCGCAGGCCGCCGCTCATGCTCTCGAACGACGGCGGAGCGACCTGGCGGGAGGCGGGCGGCGGCCTGCCGCCGGGGTTCGCCGTCGTTATCGCCGAAGACGATCCCGACCGGATGCTCTACGCCGCGCGGAACCGGCTCTACGTCTCGGCCAACGGCGGCATCTTCTGGAGCTCGCTGCCCTTCGAGCTGCCGGACATCGACTCGGTCGCCTGGATCGATTGAACGAACGCCGTGATCTCCGCGTCTGACCGCAGCCGGCGGACGTGCAATTGCGGATGCCGCGCTAGCCGCTCCGGCAGGTCGCGCCGATTCTCGAACGTGCGCTTGAACGCAGGCCAGATGAGCCAGCGAACCTGATTGACCCACCGATCCTCGAGATTCCCGTTCCAGAGCACGACCTTGTCGCGCTTTCGTACCCAGCTGCGCCGCACGAGCCGCCAGATGACGAGCGCGACCGGCAGGTCAAGCCATGCCACGGTCTCCGCGCGTTCGAGGACGAGCTCTCCGATGATCGTGTGATACGTGCCGTCGCAAACCCAGTCGTCGTCGTCTGTCGCGGCCGAGACGCGGGCGCGCAACTCATCCGGTCCGCAGTTCTGCCAGTTCGGGCCGTGCCACAACGCGTCGATCTCGACGTGACGGGCGTGCAGCGCTTCGGCGAGCCCGACGGAGAGGCGCGTCTTGCCGCTGCCGCTCGGACCGATGACGACGACGCGGGTCACAGCCGGAACTCGCCGCGCGCGACGACGACCGCCGAGCCGCCGACCTCGGCCTCCTCCTCCGAACGAGCGACTGCGTACAACGTCGACGGCCGCCCGATCTCCTCTCCCTGGCGGATCTCGATCTCGTCGCCGAGGCCGATCCGGCCGTGCCGCGCGAGATGGAGCGCGAGCGGCCCCGCGGCCGAGCCGGTCGCGGGATCCTCGCCGACGCCGTGTGCAGGGACGAAGACGCGCGCCTTCCACCGCTCGCCGTCACGGGCAAAGCAGGCAGTGCCGTAGGGACTGAGCTCGAGCAGCGCAGCGAAGTCCGGGCGCAGCGCCGCGACCGCCTCCGGCGAGGCCAGCTCGACGTAGACGTGACCCGGCCCCTGCCGGTAGAGCTCGACCGGCAGCCCGCTCTGTTCCACCCCCAGCAGGGCGAGCAGCTCGTCGGCCTGCTCGTACGGCTCCGCGGTGACGGCCGGCTGCCGCATCCAGCCGAAGACGATCCGTGGGCCTTCGCGCTCGAGTCGCACGGGGATCACGCCCGCTCCGGTCTCGAGCCAGAGCTCGTCGAGCTGCAGCGGTCCGCCTAGGACGAACGCCGTTCCGAGCACCGGATGTCCGGCGAACGGCAGCTCGAGCGCCGGAGTGAAGATGCGAATCCGCGCGTGCCCGTCGCCGGCCGCCGGGTAGACGAAGACGGTCTCGGAGAAGTTGATCTCGCGCGCGAGCGGCTGCAGCTGCTCCTCGGGGATCTCGCGTGCGTCGGTGAAGACGGCGAGCTGGTTCCCCGCGAACGAGACATCGGTGAAGACATCCGCGAAGACGAAGCGGAAGGTGCCCACGGAGCGTGACTGTACCGGCGGGTCCCGTCTACCCTTCTCCGCCGATGCCTGCAATCGAGGTCAGCGGCCTGCGCAAGGCCTACGGGAACCTCGAGGCGGTCCGCGGGGTCGATTTCTCGATCGAGGAGGGAGAGGTCTTCGGGCTGCTCGGGCCGAACGGCGCCGGCAAGACGACGACCGTCGAGATTCTCGAGGGGTACCGCAAGCGCGACGCCGGCGAGGTGCGCGTGCTCGGCAGCGACCCCGATCGGCCGGCGCGGGACTTCCGTGAGCGCATCGGCGTCGTCCTCCAGCAGTCGGAGCTGTGGCCGAACCTCACCGTGCGCGAGATCCACGCCATCTTCGCGGGCTACTACCGGGAGCCGCGCGACGTCGACGAGGTGGTCGCGCTCGTCGGGCTCCAGGAGAAGGCGAACGCGCGCGTCAAGTCGCTGTCGGGCGGCCAGAAGCGGCGGCTCGACCTCGGCGTCGCGCTCGTCGGCGACCCCGACCTCGTCTTCCTCGACGAGCCGACCACCGGCTTCGACCCGGCGGCGCGGCGCGCGGCGTGGGAGATGATCCGCTCGCTTCGCTCGCTCGGCAAGACCGTCCTCCTCACGACGCACTACCTCGACGAGGCCGAGCAGCTCTCCGACCGTGTCGCGGTGATGCGGGAGGGGCAGATCGTGCGCATCGGGACGCCCCGCGAGCTGACGACCACGGACCTGGAGACGGAGATTCGTTACCGGCAGGACGGCGAGGAGGTGGTCGTGCGAACCGGCGAGCCGACTCGTGTGCTCGCCGAACTGACGTCCGCCGCCGTCGCGCGCGGCGAGGAGCTCGACGGCCTGCAGGTGAAGCGGCCCTCGCTCGAGGAGGTCTACCTCGCACTCACCGCCGGAAGACGGGGATGCGGAGGTCGAGGCGTGAGCGCCGAAGCGGTACGCATAGCGGTCCGGCGCCCGGTCCGGCGGCTCTTCCTGCACCAGCTGCGTGCGGAGCAGCTCGTCTTCTGGCGGAGCCGCGAGGCAGCTTTCTTCATTTTCCTGTTCCCCTTGCTGCTGTTCGTGCTTCTCGGCTCGGTCTACTCGGGGAAGTTCGAGGGCGTGCCCGTGGCCTGGGCGGTCCTCGCCGGCCTCATCGGCTACGGGTGCGCGAACACGGCGTTCGCGGGGCTCGCGATTCAGCTCGTCCTGCGACGTGAGAGCGGGATCCTCAAGCGGCTCCGCTCGACGCCTCTGCCACCTGCGACGTACGTCGCCGCACTCCTGGTCTCGACACTGGTCGTGTTCGGGCTCCAGACGGTCGCGCTCTTCCTGCTCGGGCGCTCTCTCTACGGAACGCCCTTTCCCTCGGACATCGGCTCGTTCGTCGCAACCATCGTGATCGGCGCGGCCGTCTTCGCCGCACTCGGAACAGCGACCGCGTCGGCGATCCGCTCCGCGGAGGGCTCGTCAGCGGTCGTCAACTTCATCCTCCTGCCCATGGCATTCCTGAGCGGCGCGTTCGGGCCGACGGAGGGCTATCCGAAAGTCCTGCGCGCGATCGGAGACGTGCTGCCGCTCACGTACTTCGTCAAGCTGGTCAACGCCGTCTACCTGCACGGGGACGGCGTCTGGACACAGCCGGAAGCCCTCGCCATCCTGGTCGCCTGGGGCATCGCAGGCGTCGTGTTCACGATCTTCAAGTTCCGCTGGGAGCCACGGGAGCGTTAGGAGTTCGGCCGGCCGGATAAAGGTTCGGCATGAATCCACTGATCGACGAACCCGCCATCTCGTTGCTCGTGCGCGAGTGGGACGAGCCCGGCATCGAGATTCGAGTCAACTTCGGGGTCTTTGCCGGGAGACACGCGACGCCGGCCGAGATCGACGAGCTCGCAGCGACTCTGAGGGACTTGGCGCCGTCGTTCGCGATCGTGTCGGAGGAGCGACACGAGTTCGGCGACGCCGTCGAGGCGTCGGTCCACCAGGTCGTGATCGAGGTCCATCAGGAGCACGGCGGCGTCGAGCCCGAGGTCCTCGGGGAACGGATCGTCCTCGTCGCGAACGGCTGGGCACTCGAGTGCATCGCCTCCCGCCAGGGAGCCGGCGAGCTCTAGCCCGCGCTGTACGTGACCGTCACGGATGTCTGGATCTGCGGCACGCGCCTCGATCGGCACGACCGTTCCGGCCTGCGCGTACATCGTCGGCCGCTTCTCGGGCGTGGGGACGCTCGTCTGCGCCGGTGTTCCGGAATGACCCGTGAGCCGGGCGCGGTCGCTACGGTTCGCGGTCGTAGACTTCGCTCATGAATATCACCGAAAAGATCAAAACCCTGTTTCAAGGACGGCCGCCGACCGAGCAGGAGCTTGCCGCTCGCGCCGAAGCGGAGAGCGAGCGCGACCAGATCCGCCAAGAGGCCGGTATCAAGAGTCAGGTCGACCACCAGGTCCCCCCGTTCTGAATCGCCTCCTAGCGGGGTCACCGGGCGGAACTGTGAGTCAAGGCTCAGTGGGTCGCCTGGGCCAGTGTTCGGGAATGATCCCTGACGCAGACGGCTAGAGCGGGCGTCCGGGCTGGTTCGTCCGCGCAGGGGTGCGGCGAGGGCGGGTCGCTGCTAGGACGGCGGATGCTCCGGCGAGTCCGACCAAACCGATGGCAAACGCGGTCGGGAGGACCCACGCGGGCCTGGAGGCGTAGCGGCACCGGTATACAGGTGCGGTTGATGGGCAAGAGTGGATAAGGCCCTGGAATGGATTCCAAGGAAGGGCGGCAGCACCTACGAGCGCCGCGCCGAGAATGAGCACGGCCACGACGGCTGCCACCAGTCTCACGGCTGCAGACCTGACCACTACAAGGAATTCTAAGACGCCTGGCGAGTCAATACTGGCCTGGGTGAGCGTCCTCTCCCCCGAGTCCGTGGCTACGCCGTAGCCGGCAGGTACGGCGTCCACCCAGAAGGGATCCGGGGCGCCGCGAGCTTGATGAACAGCGTCGGCGTCGGGGCGCGCGGCGAGGTGTGGAGCTGCATTCCGACCTGCTCCAGCGTCCGGTCGCCCTTGCGCAGGTTGCACGGCGCGCAGGCGGTGACGACGTTCTCCCAGATCGACTCGCCGCCCTTCGACCGCGGGACGATGTGGTCGAGCGTGAGGCGGCCGTTCGTCGTGCCGCAGTATGCGCAACGCCAGCCGTCGCGGGCGAAGAGCGCTCGGCGCGAGATCTTCCGCTGGATGGCGCGGGGCACGCGGACGTAATGGATCAGGCGGATCACGTGCGGCCAGATGAAGCTTCCGGTTGCGGAACGGAGCGGCTTGTCGAGCCGCTCGACCACCTCGGCCTTGCCCTTGTAGACCAACACGTGAGCGCGCCGCACCGTGCACACGTTGAGCGGCTCATAACTTGCATTCAAGACAAGAACGTGCTGCAACCTGGGCGAAAAGTAGCAGGGGGAGAAGCGGCTACTGGTGGGACTTCATCGCGCGCTCGACGGCCTGCTGCTCCTCGGGAGAGAGCGAAACCGCGGCGCGGCCATCGTCGAGCTCCTTGACGTAGATCCGCGCGTAGTCCCGTCCCTGGATGGCGGTCAGGACGACGCCGGTGCGCGACGCATCGAGCAGCGCGACCGACGCTGACTGGTGTCCGCCCGTGTTCTCGTACGCGTCGTAGCGGACGACGGCGAGCCGCGAGATGGTCGAGTCGACGCGACGCTCGAGCCGCCCGAGCGCACCTGTGACGTCGTCGATCGCGCGATGGAGCCCGTCGACCCGGCCCTGGAGCGAGACGGCGAAGTCGACGAGGTCGCCTCCGCCGCCCGCGAGCAAGGTGAGCTGCGCCGCGCGGACTCGACGGAGCCGCATGTGGAGCACGAGCGCGACGAGGAGAGCGAGGACGGCGACTGCCGCCGCTGCGATCGCGATCCAGCCTGCTACCGAGGAGCTCAACGGCGATCCCTACTTCGAGAGGCTGAAGAAGACCGGATACGACGCTCGGTTGTTGGCGAGGTTCTTTTCCCCCCGCACCTTGCCGACCTCGACATGCACCGTCGCCTGCTTCGCGAATGCGTTCGTCGGCAGCTTGAGGTTCCCGAAGTCGACGGTCGCCGTCTGCCCCTTGTCGATGGAGGCGACACGCTTCCTCTGGGTCAGAATGGTGTCCTGGAAGAGGGCCACCGTCAGCGTTACGGGGATGTTCACCTCCGGGAAGTTGCCCGCATTCTTGAACGCCACCCTGAAGACGAGGTTCGACGACACGTTCACCGTTGTCGGACTGGAGGGCGAGAGCTGCGTCGTGCTGCCGCCGCCGACCGCCGAGGTGCTGAGGAGCTCGCTCCCGTGCAGTCCGGTCACCTTGCCGGTTGGATTCGTCGCGTTCAGACGCAAGTAGACGGAATCGAACGAGTGCGGGGTGACGACCAGCGGATTCGAGATCATTTGCGACGCCGGCGCGATCACGCCCTTCACACCGGCTCTCGTCATCGTCTGTGTCGCCGGCAGCTTGAACAGCTCGGTCCAGACGAGGTCGCTCGCGCTCAGGAGCTTGGCCTGCTTCGCCAGAAGGTCAGCCACCTTGGCGGAGGGTTTCGACCCCGCCTCGGCGAGAGTGTTGGCGAGACCGGTGAGACCGATCGCCCGCAGCTGAAGGGTCGCGAGCACCTGCTGGTGCGCCGCCTGGAGCGCCGCCGGCGGCCGAAGGCGTACGGCTGCGTTGTAGTTCTGCTGCTGCTGCGACGACCACTGTTCGAGCTTGGAGTGGAGCTGGTTCAGCGTCAGCTTCTGCGAGCTGAACGCGGTCGCGAGCGCTGCCGTGCCGCCCGCCTCTGCCGAGGTTTGCGCGATCGGCTGCACCTTGTCCATGTACGACTTGTACTCGTCGTGTGTGCTCTTGCCCTGGCAGGAGCCGACCCAGAAGACGAGGCCGACGACGACCGCGATCGCGAGCGCCACGAAGCCGGCGAGCCTCGCAAGCGCGACGGCTCCGGGAGGCGGCGGACCGGGACGCCGCGGCCCGCCCGGGCGCTGCGGCCTCATCCGCCGGCGCGGCCTGTCCGGCGACTCGACCGTCTCCGGCTCCTCGAAGAACTCGAGCTCTTCTCCGTCGTCCAAGGTGCTCACTGGGTCGCAAGCCTAACCGTGTCGGGGAGGACAGTCCGACCGTGTCGCCAACCTCCACTCTTGCATGGGAGAGGCTGCCCCAGAGCTCACCGGCATCGAGCTCGTCCTCGACCGCTATCGCCCGCTCCGGCCGCTCGGCAGCGGCGGCTCGGGCTCGGTCTGGCTCGCCCGCGACGAGCGGACGGGACTCGACGTCGCGCTCAAGATGGTCGCTCGCGAGGGGAAGTCGGCGATGCGGGCCGAGCGCGAGGCTGCCGCGGCGGCGCAGCTGCGCCATCCCGCCTGCCTCCGTGCACGGGGCTTCGGCCGCGACTCGCGTCATGTCTACATCGCCTACGAGTTCGTTCCCGGCTGCACGTATCGCGAGGCGCTGCGCGCCGGCGAGCTTCACGACGACGAGGCCATCGAGGCGTGTGCGCAAGTTTGCGACGGCCTCGCCCACGCGCATGCGGCCGGGATCCTTCACCGCGACATCAAGCCGTCGAACGTCCTCCTCGCGGACGGCGACCGTGTCTCCGCACGCGTGCTCGATTTCGGGCTCGCGCAGATGGCCGATGCCGAGACGCTGACCGAAGCGGGCGACGTGCCGGGCACGCTTGCGTACATCTCGCCGGAGCGCCTCGCAGGCGGCGAGGCGACGCCCGCCGCCGACGTGTGGGCGGTCGGCGTGATGCTGTGGGAGGCGCTCGTGGGACGGCATCCGTTCTGGCGCGGCTCGATGCTCGAGACGGCGCGCGCGATCGAGGCCGGCGCCCGGCCGCTCGGGGAGCTTCGGCCCGACCTGCCGAAGCGGCTCCTGCGCCTCGTCGACAGCACGCTCGCGAAGAGCCCTGCAAGGCGGCCGACAGCCCGGGAGCTCGCCGACGCGCTGCGCGGTGCCGCCTCTTCCGCGGCCGTTCCGCGTCCCGGCTTCCGCCTTCCTCGTCGCATCGAGGCCCAGCAGTCGCTCACCGCCGTCCTCGCGGCGATTCTCGCCGGCTGGACGTCAGCCGCGCTGCCCTTCTATCCGCACGGGTGGCCGGTTGCGCTGGCGCTCGTCGCCGCCGGAGCGACGCTCTTCCGCGAACGCCTGGGCATCGCGCTCACGTTGGCGGTGCCGGTGCTGCCGCTCGGCAACATCTCGCTCGGGCTTGCGCTCCTCTATGCGGCGTTCGCCGCCGGGTGGCTGCTCGTGACCTGGCGGGAGCCGCGGGCCGCGCTGCTGTTCGTGATCGGGCCGCTGCTCGCCCCGATTGCCGCGCTCGGCCTCCTCCCGCTCGTCGCCGTGCGCCTCCGCTCGGCGCCGCTCCGCGCTCTCACCGTCGCGCTCGGCGTGCTGACCGCGGCTCTCGCCGCCGGAATCCGCCACGTTGCGCTGCCGCTCGTAGGAGGACCCGCGCCGCTCGGGATCGGCGTCACCGGTGCCCGCGACCCGTTCGATGTCGCCGGCTCGCTCGCGCGTGCCGCCGGCGCGCATCCGTCACTCCTGCTCGAGACGTGCGCGCTTGCGCTCGTCGCACTCGCGCTGCCGTACGCACGGCCTCGCGGGCGCTGGGCGGCGGTCGGACTCGGAGCGGGGATGATCGTGCTCACCGTCGCCGCCGTCCCGAGCGCCGCCGCGGTGCCGCTTCTCCTCTCTGCGTGGGCGATCGCGGCGTTCACGGCGCTTCGCGCTCCTGCCCTGGGGGTACCCTCCGCGACGACCTGATGGTGCTGCGGGGAATCGAGCAGAGACTGGAGCGAGTCTTCGAAGGCGTCTTCGGCCGCGCCTTCCGCACGAACGTCCAGCCGGTCGAGCTCGCGCGCAAGCTCGCGAAGGAGATGGACGAGCACCGCTCGACGTCGGTGACGCGCGTCTACGTCCCGAACGAGTACACGATCTACCTCTCCCCCGGCGACCGCGAGCAGTTCGAGGGCTACGAGAACTCGCTCGTGTCGGAGCTCGAGGAGTACCTCTCCGAGCACGCCTCGCGCGAGAATTACGCGCTGCTCACACCGCCGCGAATCCTGTTCGAGACCGACGACGACCTCGGGGTGGGCGAGTTCGGCATCGCCACGCGGATGGCGCAGTTCGGACGGCAGGCCGGCGACGAGGCGCCCGAGATCCCGGCTTCGGGCGCGACGATGGTCTACAAGCCGCGGACGCAGCCGACCGAGGCGGCCTCGCCGGTCGACCTCGGCGTCGAGCGGGAGGTCGCGGTGCTGCAGTGGAACGGCCAGCGGCGCGTCCTCGACAAGCGGCGCTCGGTCCTCGGCCGCTCCCGTGACGCCGACGTCAGGATCGAGGACCCGAACATCTCCCGCCGCCACGCCGAGATCGTGCAGGAGGGCTCGACGTACTGGCTCGTCGACCTCGGCTCGACGAACGGTACGGAGGTCGACGGGAAGCGCGTTCAGCGCGCGCGGCTCGGCGACGGCTCGAGTTTCACGGTCGGCGAGACGACGGTCACCTTCTCGACCGAACGGGAATAGGAGCGTCGTGACCATGCTCGCCTCGACACAGGTCGCGGATCTCCTACTCGTGCTCAAGATCGCGTTCCTCGTTCTGCTCTACCTCTTCGTCATTCGCGTGATCCGCTCGGCCGGGCGCGAGCAGGAGGCTCCGAGCCAGGACAGCATGATCCTGACCCCGGCGGCCGCCGCGGCCGCGGGGCTCGGTCGCGGGGCCGCGAAGCGCCGGTCGGTGTGGCTCGTCGTCCAGCGCAGCCCGAGCCTCGAGGACGGAGGCGAGTTCCCGCTCAACTCAGCCCCGCTCACGGTCGGACGCGGCGGACAGAACGATCTCGTGCTCACCGGAGACGAGTTCGCATCGGCTCGCCACGCGAGGATCGAGGTCCGCGGCGACGGCGTCTGGGTGCAGGATCTCGAGTCGACGAACGGCACCTACGTCAACGGCTCGCGCATCGCGGGCGCGCAACGGCTCGACCCGGGCGACGTCCTGCGCGTCGGCGAGACCGACCTTCGCGTCGAGGAGGCCTAGGAGTGCCCGTCGGGGCATACGCGGTGGCGAGCGACACGGGGCGCAGACGGCGCCGCAACGAGGACAACTACGTCGTCGCTCCGCCGCTCTTCGCCGTGGCCGACGGCATGGGCGGCGCGCAGGCCGGCGAGGTCGCGTCGCGGCTCGCCGCTTCGGCCCTCGAAGGCGGCGACTCCGACGGGCTCGAAGGGACGACGCGGATCGACTCGCTCATCCAGGAGGCGAACCGTCGCATCTACGACCGCGCCTCGACCGACCCGACCGCGTCCGGCATGGGCACGACGATGACGGTCGCGCTCGTGGAGGGGATGACCGTCGCGATCGGCCACGTCGGCGACTCGCGCGCCTACCTCGTCCGCGGCGAGCAGATGGAGCAGCTGACCGAGGACCACTCGCTCGTGAACGAGCTGCTGAAGACCGGCAAGCTCTCGGAGGAAGAGGCGCAGGTGCATCCGCAACGCAGCGTGATCACGCGGGCCGTAGGCACCGATCCGGACGTGGACGTCGACGGCTTCACGATCGAGGCCGAGGACGGCGACGTCTTCCTCATCTGCTCCGACGGGCTCTCGGACATGGTCTCCGACGAGGAGATCCTCGAGCTCCTCCATCAGAACCGCGACGACCTCGACAAGGCCGTCAAGGCGCTCGTGGCCGCGGCGAACCGCGGCGGGGGCGAGGACAACATCACGGCGGTCGCGTTCCGCATCTCGTCGGAGGCCGCGCCGAACCTCGAGGACACCGTCGCGATGCCGGCGATCACCTTCGACGGGGACGAGCCCGACGAGCAGACGCGCGAGTACGTGGAGGCCGATCCCGGCGGGGGCACGATGATCGTGGCGCCCGATGAGCAGCGGCGCGACGTGCCGGAGCTCACCGACGCTGCGGCTGCACCGGCGGAGCCACGCGCGAAGCGGGTCTGGCTCGTCCTGATCGTGATCGTCCTGCTGCTGCTGGTAGCCGCGGCGATCGTCTGGTGGCTGCTGCGATGACCCTCCGCAACCGGGAGCTCGCGGCGCTTCTCACGGTCGGCGTCCTGACGGCGATCGGCTTCGCGACCGTCTACATCGCGCTCAAGTCGCAGATCTCGGGCGGCTCGCTCGGCTACGCCGTCTTCTTCTTCGGTCTCTACCTCGTCGCGCACATCGTCGCGCGCTTTACCGTGCCGCTCGCCGACCCGTACCTGCTGCCGATGGCCGCGCTCCTGACGGCGATCGGGCTGACGGAGATCTACCGCCTCGGCCCCAGCAACGCGTTCCGCCAGGGGCTCTGGGTCGTGATCGGCGTCGCCGTGTTCGCGGCCACGCTGTTCTGGCTGCACCGGGACTACCGCGTGCTCGAGCGGTACAAGTACGTCTTCGGGGTCACGGCGATCTTCCTGCTCTTCCTGCCGCTCGCGCCCGGGATCGGCGAGCAGATCAACGGCTCGCGGCTCTGGATCCACTTCGGCTCGCTCCAGTTCCAGCCGGGCGAGCTCGGGAAGATCGCGCTGATCGTCTTCCTCGCCGCCTACCTCCGCGAGAAGCGCGAGGTGCTCGCGCAGGGGAGGCTGAAGGACTGGGGGCCGCTGCTCGTCATCTGGGGCGGCGCGATGCTCGTCCTCTTCGCGACCGACGACCTCGGCAGCGCGCTTCTCTACTACGGGATCTTCCTCGCGATGCTCTACGTCGCGACGGCGCGGATCTCGTTCGTCGCCGCCGCGCTCGGGCTCTTCCTCGTCGGCGCATTCGCCGTCGCGCAGGCGACGCCGCACGTGCAGGAACGGATCACCGACTGGATTTCGCCCTGGACGGTTCATAAGGTCGCCTGCCCCGGTACGGCCCCGACTCTGCGGCAGGAGTGCCAGAGCTACCAGCTCGTGCAGTCGCTCTATTCGATCGGCCACGGCGGCTTCGGCGGTACCGGCCTCGGCCACGGGATCTTCACGTCGACGGGCGGGCAGCAGGTGATCCCGGCTCTGAACACCGACTTCATCTACTCGGCACTCGCTCAGGAGCTCGGACTGGTCGGCGCCGCGGCGATCCTGCTGCTCTACATGGCCTTCGTCCTGCGCGGCTTCCGGATCGCGCTCGCCTCGACCGACGGCTTCTCGAAACTGCTCGCGGCCGGCCTCAGCTTCGGCTTCGCGTTCCAGACGTTCGTCATCGTCGGCGGCATCACGCGGGTCATCCCGCTCACGGGCATCACGCTCCCCTTCGTCTCGTACGGAGGGTCGAGCGTGGTCGCGAACTTCCTGCTCGTCGCGGGGCTGATGCTGATCTCGAACCGGGCGAACCGACAGGCGGCGGCGACGTGAACAGGCAGATCCGCAACGTCTCCGTCGTCGCGCTCGTGCTGCTCGCCGTCCTCATCGTTTCGACGACGTACTGGCAGACGTGGGCGCAGGCCGATCTCGCGAACCGGAGCGACAACAACGTCGCGAACGTCGCGCGGCTCACGGTCGACCGCGGCAAGTTCATCGCAGCCGGCGGCACCGTCCTCGCGAGGAACCGCAGACACCGCAAGCACGGCATCACGATCTTCACGCGGCACTACCCGCAGAACGACCTCGCGCCGCAGGTGATCGGCTACTCGACCTCTGCCGGCACGACGACCGGGCTCGAGCAGTCGCTCGACGACTACCTGACCGGCGCGAACACAAATCTCAGCAACACGCTCAAGCAGGAGCTCGACAGGCTCGGCGGCCAGACCGTGAAGGGCGACAACGTGATTCTCACGCTGCGTCCCGACATCCAGCGGCTCGCGCTCCAGCAGCTCGCCGGCCGCTGCGGCGCTGTCGTCGTGCTCGACGCGAAGACCGGCGCCGTCCTCACGATGGCCTCGTCGCCGACCTACAACGCGAACCTCATGGTGCAGCCGAACGGAGGGTTCAACAAGGTCAGGAAGATCAAGGGCACCTGCGGCGACCATACGGCGCTCCGGAACAACGCGACGCTGGGTCTCTACCCGCCGGGCTCGACGTTCAAGATGGTGACCGCCGCGGCGGCGCTCGACTCGGGCGCCTACACGCCGAGCTCGCCGTTCGAGGATCCCGGCTACTGCACCGAGTACGGCCAGCGCGTCTCCAATGCGGGCAACCCGGACCAGAGCGGACCGGAGGCCTTCGGCAGGGTCACGCTCGCCCAGGGTTTCGAGCACTCGATCAACTCGGTCTTCTGCAACGTCGGCAAGAGCATCGGGGGCGAGGAGATCCTCAAGTACGCAAAGCGCTTCGGCTTCTACTCCGTGCCGCCGCTCGAGACACCGGCCGGTGAGCGAGTGGCGTCCGGTCTCTACAAGAACGGAAAGCTCTTCGACCCGACTCACGAGTCTCAGATCGACCCGGGTCGGCTCGCGTTCGGCCAGTTCAGCATGCTCGCCACGCCCCTGCAGATGGCGATGGTGGCGCAGACGATCGCGAACAAGGGCCAGGAGCTGCAGCCGCACCTCGTCGATCGCATCGTCGCGCCCGACGGCAGCCTGGTCAGCAAGACGAAGCCACAGGTTCTCGGCCGGCCGATCAAGCCGGAGACCGCTGCTCAGCTGAACCAGATGATGCAGCTGGTCGTCCAGGGCGGGACGGCCGCGACCGTCGGGTTCCCCGCCGGCCTCAAGGTCGCCGGCAAGACCGGCACCGCCGAGCTCGGCCTCGGAACCGTCTACGACGCGTGGTTCGTCTGCTTCGCCCCTGCCGACAATCCGCGCTACGTCGTCGCGGTCGTCGTCGAGAAGCAGCCGAACGGCTTCGGCGCCTCGGTCTCGGCCCCGATCGCCAAGGCGATCCTCGAAAAACTCCTGGCTCGCTGACCATGTCTCTACCCTTTAGGCGGCCGTGGCGGTAAGCGACTCTCTCATCGACACCCTGTTCGACGGGCGCTACCGGATCCAGCGCAAACTCGGCGCCGGCGGGATGGCCGACGTCTACCTCGCCGAGGATCAGGAACTCGGCCGTCGCGTCGCGATCAAGATCCTCAACGGCCGTCACGCGAACGACGACCAGTTCATCGAGCGCTTCCGCCGCGAGGCGAAGAACGCCGCAGCGCTGAACCATCCGAACATCGTCTCGATCTACGACCGCGGCGAGGCGGAGGAGACCTACTACATCGCGATGGAGTTCCTCGACGGGCGCACGCTCAAGGAGCTGATCGTCAGCCGCGGCGCCGCGCCGGTCAACGTGGCGATCGAGTACGCGCGCCAGATCCTCTCGGCGCTCCGCTTCGCCCACCGGCACGGCATCGTCCACCGGGACATCAAGCCGCACAACGTCCTCGTCGACGGCGAGGGCCGCGTGAAGGTGACGGACTTCGGCATCGCGCGGGCGGGGACGAGCCAGATGACCGAGGCGGGCTCGATCGTCGGCACCGCGCAGTACCTCTCGCCCGAGCAGGCGCGCGGCGGCGAGGTCGACCCGCGCTCCGACCTCTACTCGCTCGGCATCGTCCTCTACGAGCTGCTGACCGGCAAGACGCCGTTCGACGGCGAGACGCCGGTCGAGATCGCGATGAAGCACCTCTCGACTGCGCCCAAGCCGCCGTCGAAGCTGCGACCTGACGTCCCGCCCGAGCTCGACATGGTCGTCATGCGGGCGCTCGCCAAGAATCCGGACGACCGGTACCAGAGCGCCGACGAGATGGAGGGAGACCTCGACCGGGTCGCGCGAGGTGTCCGCGTCTCGGCGACCACCATGGACACGGCGACCCAGGTGCTGCGCCGCCCCGCAACGGCGGCCGCGCAGCTGCGGCGGCGACCGCGGCGACGATGATCGCGCCGCCCGCCTCGGCCGGCGCCGTCCCGCCCGCGGTGGTCGAGGAGGAGGAGTTCGACGAGAGCGAGGTCCGGACCGGCCGCTCTGGCCGTGGCTCGTCGCCGCGGGTTTCGTCATCGCGGCGGTGGTCGCCGGCTTCTTCGTCTGGCACGAGCTGTCGGGCACGCCGCAGGTGCCTGTCAACAACTACGTTGGCGAGACGAAGGCGGCAGCTGAGCAGCAGATCACCACGGCCGGCCTCCACCCGAAGGTGAAGAAGGGCCCGAACAGCGGTATCACTCAGGGGAACGTCTTCAAGCAGGATCCGAGCGCCGGCTCGAAGGTCGACAAGGGCGGAATCGTCACGATCTTCGTCTCGACCGGACCGCCGAAGGTGACGGTGCCGACCGTCAAGGGGCAGCAGTGGACGCAGGCGCAGCAGACGCTCGCCAACCTCGGCCTGAAGCCCGTGGAGCACCTCGTCCCAGGTAACACAAAGGGCCAGGTGACTGCGACCGATCCGCCCGCCGGCCAGCGCGTGCCGAAGGGCTCGACGGTGCGCGTCAACGTCATGACCGGTCCGGCGCCGGCCACGGTGCCGAGCGTCGTCGGCGAGACCCTTTCCCAGGCACTCACGACGCTCCGCAACGACGGCTTCAACCCGAACCCGACCTACGTGAACAGCGACGCACCGCAGAACCAGGTCATCTCGCAGAATCCTGCGCCCGGAACCTCTTCCACGAAGGGGACGACCGTCAATCTGCACGGTCTCGAACGGCCCGCCGCAGGTGAGCGTCCCGTCCGTCGTGGGCGAGACGGCGCAGCAGGCGGTCGGCGACCTCGAGAGCCAAGGCTTCCAGGTCAACCAGCAGTTCGTGTCGGTGACCGACCCGAGCGAGGACGGCATCGTCCAGTCGCAGAACCCGGACGGCGGCTCCACGGCGACGAAGGGGACGACGGTGACGATCGAGATCGGCCAGCACTCGCCGGGGCCACCGCCGCCGCCGACCACGACGACCACCACGACCAGCCCCGGGTGAGCTCGGCCCGCCGTCTCCGCGTGGCCATCCTCGCGGGCGGCCGCTCGAGCGAGCACGACGTCTCCCTGGCCTCCGCGCGATCGGTGGCCGGTGCGCTGGATCCCGCGCGGTACGAGATCGCCGAGATCGCGATCGGCCGGGACGGTCGCTGGGCCCTCGAAGCGGGTGGACCTGACCGTTCCGGCCACGTCTCGGTAACTGATACCGAGACGCGTCCCGCGGAGACGTTGCCCGTTCCGGCCAGTGGCGGGACGCTCGAGACGATCGGCGTCGTGGACGTCGTCCTCCCGATCCTGCACGGCCCGTTCGGAGAGGACGGCACGGTGCAGGGGCTGCTCGAGCTCGCCGACGTCGCGTATGTCGGCGCCGGCGTCGCAGCGTCCGCGCTCGCGATGGACAAGGACTTGTTCAAGAAGGTCATGCGTGACAGCGGCATCCCGGTTGCGGCTCACCATGCGATCCGGCTGGGCGACGCGATCGAGAACCCGTTCGGCTATCCGGTGTTCGTCAAGCCCGCGCGGCTCGGCTCCTCCGTCGGCATCAGCAAGGTGCACACGGAGGAGGAGCTACGGCCGGCGGTCGAGCTCGCTTTCCGGCACGACGAGAAAGTGCTCGTCGAGGAATTCGTCGCCGGCACCGAGGTCGAGGTCGGCGTGCTCGGCAACCGCGTGCCGCCGCCGGTCGCCTCGCTACCCGGCCAGATCGACACGCTGGGGCACGAGTGGTACGACTACGCGTCGAAGTACGACGAGGACGGGATGGAGCTGATCGTCCCGCCGCCCGGTCTGCCGCAGGAGACGATCGAGCTGCTGCAGCGGCGGGCCGTCGAGTCGTTCGTCGCCTCCGAGTGCGAAGGCCTCGCGCGCGTCGACTTCTTCGTGCGCGAGTCCGACGGCGAGGTCGTCCTCAACGAGCTCAACACGATGCCCGGCTTCACCGCGACGAGCGTCTGGGCGCGGCTGTTCGAGGCCTCGGGCCTGGGCTACGCGGAGGCGCTCGACCGGCTGATCGAGCTCGCGCTCGAGCGGCACGAACGGCGCTCGAAGCTCGTCTACTAGCTCTTCGCGGTGACCTCGGAGATGTCGGCCCGGTCGCCCGGCGGCAGCTCCGTGATCCAGACCACGTAGTACTGCCCGGTCTCGCCGTCGAGCGTGAACGTCGTCTGCTCGTGACGGTCTTCGACGAGGAATCGATCGCGAAGGGGCCGCTCTGCGAGTCGCCGACCTCGATCTCGGCGGTGAACCCGGGCGTGGGCGTCGTCACCGTGACCTGCGCGAGATTCACGGAGCTACCCGCGTCGAGGACGAGACCCGAGCCCCGTCAGGAGCCCACCGAACTCCTGATCGCCGTACATCTGGGTCGTCCAGGAGGTCGAGGGGAGCCGTCCGTCGCCAGCGCGGCGGTGTTGGCGTGCGAATCCGGATGTGCCCGGCCCGGAGTACGTAGTCGCCGACGCCTTGAAGCTGCACGGACGTGCCGGTCGAGCCGCCGCCACCGGAGCCGCCTCCATGATGGCTCGAGCCGCCGAGCAGGAGGACGGCCGCGAACGCGGCGCCGGCCACGACCAAGGCGAGAAGCACGTAGAGGACCGTCCGCCGCCGGCGTCGGCGACGAGCTCGCCGACGGGCGGGCGGCGGAACCGGAGCGGGAGCGGGAGGCGTGACGCGCGTCAGCTCGAGATCGTCGACGACGGGCGGCGGCGGCGTCTCTCCGTCGGCCT
Source organism: uncultured Actinomycetes bacterium (assembly GCA_963725965.1). Classification (GTDB taxonomy): domain Bacteria; phylum Actinomycetota; class Thermoleophilia; order Gaiellales; family Gaiellaceae; genus Palsa-739. The sequence continues at coordinate 214,272 of CAVSAK010000004.1, forward strand.
CGGCGAGACAGGCGCGCAGCTCCTTCGCAAAAGCCGCCATCGAGGGGAAGCGGCGCGCCGGATCCTTCGCGAGCGCGCGCTCGATGGCCGCCTCCAGCCTCGGCGTCACGTCCGGCCGCCGCTGGCGCAGATCCGGCGGAGGCTCGTTGACGTGGCGCAGCGCGACGGCGACGAAGTTCTCGCCGACGAACGGGACGTCGCCGGCCAGCAGCTCCCAGAGCACGACGCCGAGCGAGTAGACGTCGGTCGCGGGCGAGACGGGCTTGCCGCTCGCCTGCTCGGGCGCGAGGTACTCGCCGGTGCCGAGCACCGTGCCCGTCTGCGTGACGCCGTGCTCGACGTGGAGCGAGCGTGCGATGCCGAAGTCGGTCACCTTCACCTCGCCCTCCTGGTTGAGGAGGACGTTCTGCGGCTTCACGTCGCGATGGACGAGCCCGTGGTCGTGCGCGAACGAGAGCCCGTCCGCAATCGCAAGCGCAAGCTCGAGCGCACGCCGAACCGGCAGCCGGCCCGAGCGCAGGACGAGCTCCTTCAGGTTCTCGCCGTCGACGTGCTCGAAGACGATGTACTGCCGCCCGCCGTCGTCGCCGCGGTCGATGACGGTCACGATGTTCGGGTGCGAGAGCCTCGCGACCGCGCGCGCCTCGCGGCGGAAGCGCTCGAGGTACTCCGGATCCTCGGCGTAGTGCTCGTGGAGGATCTTGATCGCGACGCGCCGCTCGAGCTGACGGTCGCGGGCGCGAAAGACAGTGGACATGCCGCCGGTCCCCACGAGCTCCTCGAGCTCGTAGCGGTCCGCGATCAGGTCGCCGGACTGCGGGGGCCGCGACACGGCACGGGTAGTCGACCTCGGTCCCGGCACACCGCTAGAACGCGCAGACGCGCGGCGCGGCTACGCAAGGACCGCTTCCAGAGCCTCCTCCCACGCCGCGAGCCCTTCCTCGAGCTCGGCGTCCGTGATGACGAGCGGACAGAGAACGCGGTTGCAGTTCGAATAGACGCCGGCCTTGAGGAGCAGCAGGCCGCGGACGGCTGCCTCCTCGGCGACGCGTGAGGCGATACCCGGCGCGGGCTCCTTCGTCCCGCGGTCCTCGACGTACTCCACCGCCATCATCGCGCCGAGGCCGCGGACGTCGCCGATCGCGGCGAAGCGCTCGTGCCACGCGAGCATGCGCGCCCGGACCGTCTCGCCGATCCGCTGCGCCCGCTCGACGAGCCCTTCCTCCTCGAACACGTCGAGGACGGCCACGGCGGCCGCGAGCGCGACGGGGTTCCCGACGTACGTGCCGCCCACGGCGTTGTCCCAGAGCGAGTCCATGATCTCGGCCTTGCCGACGACGCCCGAGAGCGGGAGCCCGCCGGCGATCGACTTGGCCAGCGTGATCAGGTCCGGCTCGACGTCGAAGTGCTCGACGGCGAACATGCGGCCGGTGCGGCCGAAACCCGTCTGCACCTCGTCGACGACGAGCAGGATTCCCTCGCGGTCGCAGATCGCGCGGAGGCCCTCCATGAACGCGGGCGGCGCGGGGATGAACCCCGCCTCGCCCTGCACCGGCTCGACGACGATCGCGGCGACCGTCTCGGCCGCCACCTGCGTCGAGAGCGCCCGCTCGAGCGCATCGAGCGCGTCGTGCGCGGTGATCCCGCGGTACTCGTCCGGGAACGGGACACGGTAGACCTCCGGCGCGAACGGCCCGAGTCCCGCCTTGTACGGGTGCGTCTTCGACGTGAGCGTGAGCGAGAGGAGCGTGCGGCCGTGGAATCCGCCCTCGAAGCCGATCACGGCCGGGCGGCGCGTGTAGCCGCGCGCGAACTTGACGGCGTTCTCGACCGCCTCGGTACCGGCGTTGAAGAACGCGGCCTTGGCCGGGCCCGAGAACGGCGCGACGGCGACCAGCCGCTCGGCGTACTCGACGTAGATCTCGTACGGGACGATCGTGAAGTCGGTGTGGAGGAAGCGCGCGGCCTGCTCCTGCACGGCGGCGACGACGCGTGGGTGTGCGTGGCCGACATTGAGGCAGCCGACTCCACCCGTGAAGTCGACGAAGCTGTTGCCGTCGACGTCGGTGACGGTCGCGCCGCGGCCGTCGGCGATCACGATCGGCAGGTAGAGGCCGAGCGGGTCGGCGACCACCTGCTCCTTCCGCTCGGTGATCTCGCGGGAGCGAGGGCCGGGAATCTCCGTGCGGAGCTCGATCGCGCGCGTGACCGCCACGGGGCCACGATATCCGCTCCGCCCGACGAGTATTCAAGGTAAGAATCGCCGCGATGGTCCTCTCCGACGCGACGATCGCCCGCCTGCTCGCCGAGGCGAGGATCGAAATCGACCCGTACGACGACGCGCTGCTGCAGCCGTCGAGTGTCGACGTCCGCGTCGACAAGTTCTTCCGTGTCTTTCACAACAACCGCTACCCGTTCATCGACGTCAAGGTCGAGCAGGCGGAGCTGACCGAGCTCGTCGAGGTCGAGGAGGAGCACCCGTTCGTTCTCCATCCGGGCGAGTTCGTGCTCGGCTCGACGCTGGAGCGGATCCGGCTGCCCGACGACCTCGTGGCGCGGCTCGAGGGCAAGTCGAGCCTCGGCCGTCTCGGTCTCCTCATTCACTCGACTGCCGGATTCATCGATCCGGGCTGGGACGGCCACGTGACGCTCGAGCTCTCGAACGTGGCGAATCTCCCGATCACGATCTATCCCGGCATGAAGATCGGGCAAATCTCCTTCATGCAGATGACGGAACCGGCCGCGACGCCGTACGGCTCGGAGGCGATCGGCTCGAAGTACAAGGGCCAGCGCGGGCCGACGGCGAGCCGGTACTGGCAGAACTTCGAGGACAGGTGACGGTTCTCGTCACGGGCGGGACCGGCTTCATCGGCCCGCACGTCGTGCACGCGCTGCGGGCGCGGGCGACCCCGGTGCGGGCGCTGGTGCGCAAGTCGGCGCGTACGTCGCAGCTCACCGCGTGGGGTGTCGAGCCGGCGGTCGGCGACGTGACCGACCCGGCTTCCCTGCGCGCCGCCTGCGAAGGAGTCGACGCGGTCGTCCACCTCGTCGCGATCATCAAGGGCAGACCCGAGGACTTCGAGCGGGTCATGACGGAGGGGACGCGAAACGTCGTCGCGGCCGCGCAGGAGGCGGGAGTGCGGCGCTTCGTGCTCGGAAGCGCGCTCGGCCTCGACGAGCGGTCGAAGGATGCAGTGCCGTACTTCGCCGCGAAGTGGGAGATGGAGCGTGCCGTGCGGGAGTCAGGGGTCGAGCACGTGGTCTTCCGGCCGAGCTTCGTCTTCGGACGCGACGGCGGCGTCCTCCCGACCTTCATTCGGCTCGCGCGCTACGCGCCGGTGACGCCGATCGTCGGCCCGGGAACGCAGCGGCTGCAGCCGATCTGGATCGAGGATCTCGCCGAGTACTACGCGCGCGCGCCCACCGAGCCGGGGGCCGCGAACAAGACGTTCGAGCTCGGCGGCCCGGACGCGGTGAGCTGGAACGAGTTCTGGGAGAGACTGAAGCGCGTCCTCGGAGTGCGGCGGCCGTCGGTGCACGTTCCCTTCGGCGTCATGCGCGTCCAGGCGGCGCTGACCGAGCGCCTGCCGGGCGCGCCGGTCACGCGCGACCAGTTGACGATGCTCGAACTCGGCGACAACGTCGTCACCGACCCGAGCGCGGTGGAGACCTTCAAGCTCCCGCTCGTCCCGCTCGACGAACAGCTGCGGCGCGCGACGTGACGACCCGCGGAGTCGTCTATGCCTCGCCCGACGAGGCTCCCGCGGTCGAGGAGCTGACCTTCGACCCGCCCGGACCGCGCGAGGTGCTCGTCCGCGTCCTCGCGTGCGGGCTCTGTCACTCGGACCTCCACGTCGTCGAGACGAAGGGCTGGGGCACGCGGTTCCCGATCCTGCTCGGACACGAGGGCGCGGGCGTCGTCGAGGAGGTGGGAAGCGACGTGACCCTGGTCGCTCCCGGCGACCGCGTCGTCGTCGCGTGGCGCGCGCCGTGCGGCGAGTGCCCGCAGTGCCGGCGCGGCGATCCGCGTCGCTGCTCGTCGCAGCTCCGGGCCAAGCGGCGGATGCACCGGGCCGTCGACGGCGCGCTGCTCACGCCCGTGCTGCGCTGCGGCACGTACGCCGACCAGGCGATCGTGCACGAGGCCTGTGCCGTCAAGGTGCCGGAGGAGCTGCCGGTCGAGCAGGCGGCCCTGCTCGGGTGCGGCTTCTCGACGGGCGCCGGCGCGGCGCTCTGGTCGACACCGGTGCGCGAGGGCTCCGACGTCGCAGTGGTCGGCTGCGGCGGAGTGGGGCTCGCAGTGGTGCAGGGTGCGTTGCTCCGGGGCGCGGAGCGGATCATCGCCGTCGACGTCGCACCCGACAAGCTCGATCACGCGCGCGTCCTCGGCGCGACCGACGTGGTCGACGCCTCGGCGACGGATCCGGTCGAGACCGTCCGCGAGCTGACCGCCGGCCGCGGGGTCGAGTTCGCCTTCTCCGCCATCGGCTCACCCGTCGGCCTCGACCAGGCGATCCGGATGTGCGCCTACGCCGGCACCGCGACGCTCGTGGGGATGCCGGTTCCGGAGACGAAGCTCGACGTAGACCTCTTCGCGGGGGTTTTCAACCCGAAGCTCACGATCGCCGTTACACACGGCGGTGACACGATCCCGTGGGAGGACTTCCCGTTCCTCGCGCAGGCGGCACTCGACGGACGAATCGACCTGGCGCGCTTCGTGACGAGCACGATCTCGCTCGACGAGGTGCCGGACCGGCTGCCGCGCATCGGCGAGAGCGGCGAGATCCGGACTGTCGCGCTGATCTAGGACGGTTTCTTGCCGAACGAAGCGCGGCGGGCGACGTCCGCCTCGTCGACCAGGTGGCCGTCGCGCTCGACGTAGCCGTCCTTGCCGCCGATCGCGAGCAGCACCGCCTCTTCGTCGAACGGATTCGAGATCTTGCGCGGGGTCGTCGACGAGACGTGGAAGAGCCCGCCCTCGCTCACGACGCGCGTCTCGCCCTCGACCTCGACCTCGACGCGGCCGCGGTGGACGAAGTAGAGCTCGTCCTGCGTATCGTGGAAGTGGTGGAAGCCCACGTGCCCGGGTGGCATCACGATCCCGTTGATCCCGAATGCGGTCACGTCGAGCGCTCCGCGGATCTTGCGGAATCCGGGGCCATCGCCCAGCTCGTCGAGAGACGAGAACGCGTAGCTCACGTCGAGCACGCCTCGGCCGTGTGTGCCAGCGGCAGCCGGCCGAGCAACTCCGCGAGCTGCTCGCGCTCTCGCGCCGAGAACCGCGAGCCGAACAGCTCCTCGATGTCCGCCATGTGCGACTCGCGCGCCTCTTCGATCTTCTTCACGCCTGCCTTGGTCAGCACGGCGTAGGTCACGCGCGCGTCGGACGAGCAGCGCTCCTTTGCGACGAGCCCGCACGACTCGAGCCCGTCGAGCAAGCGGGTGATCCCCGACGCCGTCAGAAGGACGGAGCGGGCGAGGTCGATCCGGCGCATGCGCTTTCCGTCTGCGAAGTAGAGCTGGATGAGCACGTCGAAGTCGCTCAGCGTCAGCTCGTGCAGCGCCTCGAGGCGCGACGAGAGCTCCCGCGTGAGCGCTGCATGCGCGCGCAGGAAGCGCACCCAGGCGCCGTCCGGGAGAGCCGATGTTTCAAATACTTCTTGTGTGGTCAATACTTGACTAGACAATCTTATCTCGCTATGATTGCTTGCGTTCTCAAGTATAGCTTCAATCGCCTAGGAGGCAATGTCCCAGATGAGCACGATGGAATCCACCCCAATCGCTCCGGCCGGCACCACATGGATCGCCGACCCCGTCCATTCGAACGCCTCGTTCGAGGTCGAATACGCCGGCGTCAGCACCTTCCGCGGCAGCTTCCGCGACTTCGACGCCACGCTCGAGGGCTCGACCCTCGCGGGCTCGGCCCGCGTCGCGAGCGTCGACGTGAAGGACGAGCAGCTCGCCGGCCATCTCCAGTCGCCGGACTTCTTCGACGCCGAGCGGTATCCGGAGATCTCGTTCCGCGCCGACACGCTCTCCGTCGACGAGGGCGGCGCAGTGACCGGCGCCGGTGAGCTGACGATCAAGGGCGTGACGCGGCCCGTCACGCTGAAGGGCCGGCTCGCAGCGGCGCCGAGCGTCGATCCGTTCGGCCGCGAGCGCCTCGGGCTCTCGCTCGAGACGGCGATCGATCGCAACGCGTTCGGCGTCGCGTGGAACGCGCCGAACCAGAGCGGCGGCAACTACCTCGGCGACGAGGTCACGCTGAAGGCCGACCTCACCTTCGGGCGGCAGGAGAGCTAACAATGCGGATCCTCGCCGTCTCCGGCAGCCTGCGGGAGCGCTCGCACAACACGAGCCTCCTGCGGGCTGCGATCGAGGCCGCGCCGGAGGGCGTCGAACTCGAGCTCTGGGAGGGGCTCGGCGACCTGCCGATCTACGACGAGGATCTCGAGCACGACGTACCCGAGTCGGTGCACCGTCTGCGCGAGGACTGGGCGGCGGCGGACGCGATCCTCTTCTCGACTCCCGAGTACAACGGCTCCGTCCCCGGCGGTCTCAAGAACGCGATCGACTGGGCGTCACGGCCGCAGCTCGAGGGAGTGCTGCGGAACAAGACGGTCGCTGTCATCGGCGCAAGCACCGGTCAGTTCGGCGCCCTCTGGGCCCAGCAGGACCTGAAGCGCATCCTCGGCATCGCCGGCGCCCGTGTCGTCGGGACCGAGATCCCGGTCGCGCGCGCCCACGAGCGCTTCGACAACGAAGGCAGGCTCCTCGAGGGAGAGATCTTCGAAGAGCTCCGGCTGCACCTGACCACTCTCGCGTCGGAGGCCGTCGCGGCCTCCGAGCGAGTCGCTGCCTGAGCAAATGCGAGGGGCCGCTTTCGCGGCCCCTCGACACAGTTACCAGCGCGTAGTGGCAGGAGCGCCTTCCTGCCCGGTCTCGGTAGTTGGACCGGGCGGCGCGGAACGCGTTGTCCCCCACGCTGGCTAGGCGGTTCCCCGTAGGTCCCGGGGACGGCACCCCTACCCGCTGGTACCTCCACTGCCCGTACTGTCTGAAATCACTGCCGGACCACCTCCTTTCCGCGGTACTCGCACGATAGCGGAGGACGCGGCTACCGCAACACGACGCTCAACTCGAGCCCGCGGTCGAGCGGGACGGTGACGCTGAGAAGGGTGGGGTCGGCCTGCCGCGCGGCGGAGTAGTCGGCCAGGGGATCCGGATGCGAGAGGACGTTGTCCGCCACCACGAGCCCGCCCGGCTCGACCTTCTCGCGGGCCAGCCGGAACAGCTCGTCGTAGTCGTCCTTCTCCGCGTCGAGGAAGACGACGTCGAAGACGTCGTCGATCCGGGACAGCTGCTCGAACGCGTCGCCGTCGATTAGCTCGGCCCACTCCTCGAGACCGGCCTCTTCGACGTTGCGGCGCCAGGCCTCGACCTTGGCCGGGTCGTGCTCGAGCGACAGGACACGGCCGCCGAGATAGCGGACTCCCGCCGCGAGCCAGATCGAGGAGTAGCCGCGCGAGCCGCCGATCTCGAGCACCTCGCAGTCCGTCTGCGGCGCGACGAGCGAGAAGAGGAACCGGCCCGTCGTCGGCTCGACCTGGCGCGCGCGCTGCTCGGGAGGGAGGCCGCGCTCGCGCTCCGAGGCGTCCTCACGCTCGAGGCGTTCGAGGACAGCGCGCACCCGGTCGTCGAGCATGGTCCGGAAACTATCGTGGACCGCGTGCGCGCCGAGCTGACGATCGAGATCGCGAGGACGCCGGAGGACGTCTTCGCCTATCTGACCGACGCCTCGAATCTTCCGCAGTGGCAGGAGGGTGTGAAGAGTGCGAGTCTCCGTGACGGGCGGATCGAGGAGTCGCGCTCGCTGCTCGGACGAGAGCTCGACACGACGCTCGAGATCGTCGAGCAGGAAGAGCCGCGTCTCTTCACGCTGCGGGCGCTCGACGGCCCGGTGCGGGTCACGATCCGGCACGAGCTCGAGCCGGCGGACGACGGAACGCAGCTGACGGTCACCGCCGAGGGCGACATCCCGGGCGGCTTCGCCGCAGGCCTCGTCGCCCGGCGCGTGGAGAAGCAGTTCCGCAAGGACTTCGAGCGCCTGAAGCAGATCCTCGAGAGCTAGACCGCGGCGCGCTCGGCCTCGACCGCGTCTCGCACCCAGCAGTCGGCGCGGTGGCCATTGACGATGCCGCAGGCCTCCATCGACGAGTAGACCGTGGTGGGGCCGACGAACCGGAACCCCGCCGCCCGCAGGCGCTTGGAGAGCTCCTTGCCGTCGGGGGCATCGCGGTACTCCCACATGAGGCCGTCGAGCGGCGTCCCGGCCTCGCGCAACGCAAGCGTCGCTTGCGCATTGGCGATCGCGGCCTCGATCTTGCCGCGGTGGCGGACGATCCCCGCGTCTCCGAGCAATCGCTCGACGTCGCGCTCGCCGAAGCCCGCGACCCGCTCCGGCTCGAAACCGGCAAAGCCGCGACGAAACGCCTCGCGCTTGCGGAGGATCGTGATCCACGCGAGCCCGGCCTGGAAGCCCTCGAGGCACAGGCGCTCGTAGAGGCCGCGCTCGTCGAGCACGGGCCGCCCCCACTCCTCGTCGTGGTACGCGATGTAGAGCGGGTCGTCGGTGGGCCAGCAGCGAATGAGCGCGGTGGACACACCCCGAGCCTATGCGCGAGCCTGCAAGGAACGGCCGCACGTCCCGTCCGGCCAGGCCCATCAAGACAACTCCTCAGCGGACGACGACAGCACCGACCAGGGCCGGGAGCACGCCCAGACCTCCCACGGTCACCACTACGGCCGTGAGCGCAGCAGGACGCGAGCGCCGCGCACCACTCTCACCGCAGCGAGGGGCATGACAATTCCGGAAACGGGCACGAGAAAGAGGACGTGCACACCTCACACCTTCACCACTACCTTCACGAGCGACATCAGGACTCGAGCGGCCATAGCCACGGCTGCGTCGACGAGCAGGACATCCCACCCGGCCAAGCCCACCGCACGCGGGAAAGTGGGTCGCATGGTCGGGGCCACGATCACTGAGCACCGTGCAACGTCGCCCCTCTCCAGTCGGCTTGGGGCTCCGGCTGCGACTGATGCTCACGCTGACGGCTGTCGCGATCTTCCCGATCGCCTTCGTCTCGTACGCGATCGTCCGAGACGAAGTCCGCAACGTCACGCGCAACATCGACTTCGACGTCCGTAGCACCGCGCAGAGCGCCCAGGCACGGTTCGCGCGCCTCCTCGACCGGCGCCAGCTGCACGCGGTCACCGCGGCCTCGTCGCCGCGCCTGCAGGCGGCGATCCAGGATCACGACACGGCGGGACTCGAGCGCTTCGCGCGTCGCAACGCGCTGCTCCTCGAAGTCGACGGTCACACCTACGGGCAACGCCTCGAGAACGCCGGCACCGCCCGCGTCCAGCTCGTGCGCGGCGGCGGCGCGGGGATCGGCGCGGTCGTCGCGCAGGTGCCGACCAACGCCGCGACACTACGGCGCGTCTCGACCGGGGCTGCGGACGGCGTTCGGGTCGCATTCGTCCATCCGGGCAGTCCACAGCCAGGGCAGGGTGCGCGCGGAGTGACCCTGCCGGTGGCGACGCACACCGGCGTCCGCGCTTACGTTCCCGCCGCGGTGGAGTCGCACCGGAAGAACGCCGCCTACCTCCGCGTCGCCGAGGCGGGCCTGCTGGCTCTCGTGGCGCTGATGCTGCTCACCCTCGTCCTCGCTCGGCCGCTCATGCGGGCGTTCCGCTGGACGGAGGAGCAGGCGAGCGAAGCGCGCATCGACTCCCTCACGGGCCTTGCGAACCGGCGCGCCGTGGAGGAGATCCTCGCCGCCGAGATCTCCCGGGCCCAACGCTTCGCGCACGAGCTTGCGGTGGTGCTGATCGACCTCGACCGGTTCAAGGAGATCAACGACTCGTTCGGGCACCCGGCCGGCGATGTGATGCTGCGTGCGGTCAGCCGGCTGCTGACGTCACTCGCCCGGCAGGGCGACACGGTCGCGCGCTGGGGCGGCGAGGAATTCGTCGTCGTCCTGCCCGAGACCGATCCCGAGGGGGCGCGCCGCTTCGCCGAGCGGCTCCGCCGCACGATCGAGACGCACCCGGTCGGAGACATGCAGACGAGCACGAGCTGCGGCGTAGCCAGCATGCTGCCGGAGGACACGGTCGAAGACCTCCTCAGCGCCGCCGACCAGGCCCTCTACCTTGCGAAGACGAGCGGCCGGAACCGGACCGAGAGTGCGCTCCGCAAGCCGCGCCCCGAAGCCGCCTCAGCAGGACGGTCTCCGCAAAACGAGTAGCGTCAACGGGGTGACGAGGCTAGTCCGCGACGGCCTGGAACTTCGGTACGAGGTGAGTGGTGGAACGGGTCCGGCGCTGCTGCTGCCCCACTTGCAGTTCTCCTGGCCGGATGTTCTCGATCTCGGCCCATTGGTCGAGCGCTTCACGGTGATCATCGCGAGCCCGCGCGGGTTCGCTGCCAGCACCCGACTCGCCGCAGATGCTCCCTATCGGGTACGCGACATGACCGACGATCTCGTCGCCGTCATCCAGGCGGTGGGGTTCGAACGCTTCTCCGTGCTCGGCTACTCGTTCACCGGCGCCTTCTCCCCGTGGATCGCGCGCCTGACCGGCAAGGTCGACGCTGTCGTCTCCGGCGGCTTTCCGATCGTCGGCGACTACGCGTATCTCTACGCGGACACCCAACGTCGAGTCGAGGCCGCGAGGTCCGATCCCGCTGCCTGGGCCTATCTGGATTCCCGATTCGACTACCGCGCCGGGCTCAGCTTCTACCGTGAACTCTCGGAACTACCCGCAGACTCCCTGGTCACCGACCTGCACTGTCCGCTGTTCGCATTCTGGGGTTACGAGGACGAGGAGATCGCCCTCGGTGGCGGCGTAGAGCAGCTCGCCTCCGGCCTCGACCGCCGCGGCCTTCAGCATGTGTCGTTCCCCGGCAACGACCACGAGGGAATGCTGGCCCGCATCGACGACGCCGTTCCTAGCGTGCTTGCCTGGTTCGACCGGCTCTGACGCTCGACTGCGTGGCCCGACGCTAAGGCAGCTCGAGAACGATCGAGCCGTCGACGACCCGCACCGGATAGGTCTCGACCGGCTCGGTCGCGGGCAAGCTCCGCGGGGTCCCCGTCGCGAGGTCGAACGCCGAGCCGTGGCGCGGGCAGATGACCCGGCAGAGATCCTCGTCCCAGTCGCCCTCGCAGAGCGGGCCGTCATCGTGCGAGCAGCGATCCTCGATCGCGTACAGCTCGCCGCCGCAGTTGTAGACGCCGACGAAAAGGCTTCCCCGGCGGATGATCTTCGACGAGCCTGGCGGGAACTCGGCGGCCGCAGCGACCTCGACCTCAGGCACTCAGATGAGGTCGAGCTCGTCGAAGCCGGCGAGACCCTCGGGGAGCGGCGTTCCCTTCGCCTTGTGGAGCGCGACCTTGAGCGTCGTGAGACCGAGCATCGCGCACTTGAGCCGAATCGGACTGAGCGGGACGCCGATCTCGGCGAGCAGCTCGTCCTTGTCGAGCGAGGCGACCTCCCCGGCCGTCCGGCCCTTCGTCATCTCCATCAGCATCGAGGTCGCCGCCTGCGAGATCGCACAGCCGCGACCCGAGAACTTCACGTCTTCGATCGTCTCGCCGTCCTCGCCGAACGCGACGTAGACCGAGACCTCGTCGCCGCAGAGCGGGTTCTGGCCCTCGGCCTCGGCGTCGGCGCCCTCGATCACCCCGTGTCCGCGCGGGTTCTTGTAGTGGTCGAGGATGACCTCGCGGTACAGGCTCTCGAGGGCGGGATCGCTCATGCAAACACCTTACGGACGGCATAGAGCCCGTCGACGAGCTGATCGATCTCCTCGGGAACGGTGTAGAGGTAGAAGCTCGCCCGGTTCGTCGCGGCCACGCCGAGCTTCTGCATCAGCGGCTGGCAGCAGTGATGGCCCGCCCGGATCGCGACGCCCTGCAGGTCGAGGATCTGCGCGACGTCGTGCGGGTGGATGTCCTCGAGGTTGAACGACACGATCCCGGCGCGCCGGTCGGCGGGCGGGCCGTAGAGCTTGATGCCTGGCACCTCCGCGAGGCGGCCGAGCGCGTACGCGGCGAGCTCGTGCTCGTGCGCCTCGATCGCGTCGAGGCCGACGGCCTCGAGATAGTCGATCGCGGCCCCGAGCCCGACGGCCTCCGCCATCGGCGCCGTGCCGGCCTCGAACTTGTGCGGCAGCTCGCCCCACGTCGTCTTCTCCAGGCGAACCGAGTTGATCATGTGGCCGCCGGTGAGGAACGGATCCATCGCGAGCAGCAGCTCCGTCCGTCCCCAGAGCGCACTTGCGCCGCTCGGCCCGCACATCTTGTGACCGGAGATCGCGAGGAAGTCGACGCCCAGCGCCTGCACGTCGACCTTCATGTGCGGCGCTCCCTGCGCAGCGTCGCAGACGTAGATCGCACCCTGCGAGTGCGCCCACTCCGCGATCTTCGCGACAGGGTTGATGGTGCCGAGCGAGTTCGAGACGAGGTTCGTGGCGACGACCTTGACGCGGCCGCCGCGGGCTACCTCGTCCAGGACGGAGAGGTCGAGCTCACCATGGTCGTCGAGCGGGATCATCCGCAGCTCGGCGCCCGTCTTGCCGGCGATGAACTGCCAGGGCACGAAGTTGGAGTGATGCTCGAGCTCGGTCACGACGACGAGGTCGCCAGGTCCGAGGTTCGAGAGGCCCCAGGCGTACGCGACGAGGTTGATCCCCTCGGTCGCGTTCCGGGTGAAGATCACCTCACGCGCGTCGGGCGCATTGAGGAAGGCCCTGACTCGCTCACGCGCGTGCTCGAGCGCTTCGGTCGCTCGCTCGGCCAGGACGTAGACGCCGCGGTGCACGTTCGCGTACGAGGTCTCGTAGAACACGTTCATCGCGTCGAGCACCGGCCGGGGCTTCTGGGAACTGGCGGCGGAGTCGAGGAAGGCGAGCGGCTTGCCGTGGATCTCCTGCTGGAAGATCGGGAAGTCGGCCCGCAAGGCGGTTGAATCGAGCTTGGGCACGGCTTCCACGGCCATGCAGCCATCGTACCGGCGCGCCTCCGCGCTCCTGAGCCGCGCCCTAGCGCGTGCGGAACGAGGCGCCGACGTAGCCCGCAGCGGCGGCCGTGCCGTGGCCTGCCGGGACTTTGGCCGTGCCCTTCGCGTTCGCGTGGTACGTGTGACCGCCGATCCGGAATGTCGCGCCGCCCACGGGCGTGAGGTCGTCCAGCACCTGGGCGTAGTGGGTCACGACGATCTTCTTGTGGACCTTCTTCACCTTCCGGTACGCGCGCACCGAGAGCCCCGGCTCGAGCTTTTGCTCGACGAGGGACGAGCCCGTGTTGACGATCACGTCCACCGCGCCGACCTTGCCGGGGAGTCCGACCGCCGAGAGGTCGTACGCCGTGCCGTTGAGCTTCGTGGAGACGAGCGCGCCGGTGTGCGCCGCGTGGGTTCGCGAGCGGGTGACGTGGACGCGTCCCTGCCCCGTCCAGGCGGCCCAGAGCCGACCGGCGGGGTCGACCGAGAGCGCCATGTGCGGGTCGCCGCCGGTGAACTTGGCCCCGCTGTGCATCCCGCTCTTCAGCTGCGCAGCGCCCTGGAACGGCTCGACCGAGAACGCAGTCGCGGTCGGATAGCCGGGAGCCCAGCCGAGGTACGTGAAGCCGGCCGGGTCGGAGACGAGAGGCACGCGGTCGTCGCGGGGCGCGGTCGGACCGAACCCGGCGTGGCCGTCGGGTACGAGGTCGCTTGCGAGCGTCTCGATGTCGAACTCACCGTTGCTGGAGGCATTCGAGTAGAAGGCGACGCGCACGACGCCGGTGCTGTCGACCGCGATCGACGTGCCGTAGCCGCAGCAGTGCGGGAAGACGTTCTTCACGGTCTGGCCGTTGAGGCCGCGGAAGACGTTGACGAAGCCGGTTCCGTTCTGGACGAAGTACGGCGTCCCGTCCGGGCCGACGGTCGCCCCGACCACGCCGCCGACGTCGTGCGAGTCGGTCTGCGTGGGCCCTGTCCAGCTGGCGCCGTCGTTGGTCGACGTCAGGCGCGCGACGCCCGAGCCGTTCGGGTAGTAGAGCTGGATCGAGCCGTCCGGCAACTGGACGAGCTGCGTCTGGCCGGCAATCGGGTCGCCGGTCACGACGGCGTGCGGCGCGCCCCCGGCGCGCGCGACCGAGATCGTGTCGGCCAGAGGCGTCTCGAACGAGACGAGCTCCGTCCCTGCCTTCGTGACGAGCATCGACGGAATGACGGTGTTGTCGACGCCGGTCGCGAGCGTGTGCCAGGAAGACGCGGCCGGAGCTGCGGACGAAGCCACGAAAAACGTCCCCGCGAATGCGAGAACCGCAAGGGCGATGCGGCGCACATTTCGACCATCGCACCGCGATCGGAGATCGTCAACCCCCCGGTTGAGGCATCCGTTCGTAGACGGCGTTCTCCCAGACGAGGCCCGGCCGTTCGCGGCGTTCGAGTGCGAGCCCTTCCCGCTCGGCGGCCGCCGTGATGCGCGCGACGGGATGGACGAAGGCGCGGAAGCTCGAGCTCGAGATCCGGAGGCAGAGGTTGATCACGCGGATGCCGGCGCGCGTCCACGGGCGCTCGCGCGGATACGTGAGCAGCAATCGCCGCCGAGTGTGCGCCGCCGCCATTCCGACGAGCAGGTCGACGTCCGGGTAGCAGCAGACGACGCGGTGCATGACGACCACGTCGTGCGGCTCGACGGGCTCGGTGACGAAGTCGGCCACGCGACGGTCGACGCGCTCGCCGAGTCCGCGTTCGTCGATGAGCTTCTCGGCCTCCTCTTCGTATTCGCCGGACAGCTCGACGTTCGTCGCACGGTCCGCCCCGCCCGCCAGGAGGTCGAGCTCGATCGCGCCGACGCCACCTCCGACTTCGAGCACCGTCGCACCGGAGACGTCGCCGGCGAGCTCGACCAGGTCGCACGAGGTGCCGCTGAGCCCACGCTTCCGGTAGCGGCGAGCATCGAGCTTCGCCTGCTTCGCGCTGAAGAGTCGCTCATAGCCCCCGGGCTGGCAGCAACCTGCCACGGCCCGATCCTACTGCGGCTATCGTCGGCCGCCGATGTCCACGGACTACGTCTTCACGATGTACCGGGCCGACAAGTTCTACGGCCCCGACCGGCAGGTGCTCGCCAACATCTCGCTCTCGTTCCTGCCGGGAGCGAAGATCGGCGTGCTCGGACCGAACGGCGCGGGGAAGTCGACGCTCCTCAGGATCATGGCCGGCCGCGACGAGCCCTCATCGGGGGTTGCCGAGCTCGCGCCCGGAGCAACTGCGGGGCTGCTCGAGCAGGAGCCTCTGCTCGACCCGGCCAAGGACGTGCGCGGCAACGTCGAGGACGGCGTCCGCCCGCTGCGCGACCTGCTCGACCGCTTCAACGAGATCAGCGCCGCCTTCGCCGAGCCGGACGCGGACTACGACACGCTCCTCGCCGACCAGGCGAAGGTGCAGGACGCGATCGACCGCGGCGACGTCTGGCAGCTCGACGACCGGCTCGACCACGCGATGGACGCGCTCCGCCTGCCGGACGGAGACCGGGACGTCGAGACGCTCTCGGGCGGCGAGCGCCGCCGGGTCGCGCTCTGCCGACTGCTCCTCTCCGCGCCCGACCTGCTCCTCCTCGACGAGCCGACGAACCACCTCGACGCGGAGTCCGTCCTCTGGCTCGAGCGCTTCCTCGCGGACTACAAGGGCACCGTCGTCGCGGTGACCCATGACCGCTACTTCCTCGACAACGTCGCCGGCTGGATCCTCGAGCTCGACCGCGGCCGCGGCATCCCGTTCCAGGGCAACTACTCCTCGTGGCTCGAGCAGAAGCAAGACCGGCTCGCGCACGAGGAAAAGCAGGAGTCGGCGCGTCGCCGCACGCTCGCCCGCGAGCTCGAGTGGGTACGCGCGAGTCCGCGCGCCCGGCACGCGAAGGCGAAGGCACGGCTCGGCGCGTACGAGCGCCTGCTGGCCGAGGAGCAGAACGTCAAGCTCGACGGCGTCGAGATCCACATCCCGCCCGGGCCGCGGCTCGGCGACGTCGTGATCGACGCCGAGGGCGTGCGCAAGGGCTTCGGCGACCGTCTGCTCGTCGACGACCTGACGTTCTCCCTCCCGCCCGCGGGCATCGTCGGCGTGGTAGGCCCGAACGGCGCGGGCAAGACCACGCTGTTCAGGATGATCGCGGGCGAGGAGCAGCCCGACGACGGGGAGCTCCGGGTCGGCGACACGGTCGAGCTCGCGTACGTCGACCAGGCGCGCGCAAATCTCGACCCGGCGAACAACGTCTGGAAGGAGATCTCGGGCGGCCACGACACCATCGCGCTCGGCAAGCGCGATGTGAACTCACGGCAGTACGTCTCGTGGTTCAACTTCAAGGGATCGGATCAGCAGAAGCGCGTTTCCGACCTCTCCGGCGGCGAGCGCAATCGCGTCCACCTCGCGAAGCTCCTGCGTTCGGGCGGCAACGTCCTCCTGCTCGACGAGCCGACCAACGACCTCGACGTCGACACACTGCGCGCCCTCGAGGAGGCCCTGCTCGAGTTCGCCGGCTGCGCGGTGGTGATCACGCACGACCGCTGGTTCCTCGACCGCGTCGCCACCCACATCCTCGCGTTCGAGGGAAACAGCGAGACGATCTGGTTCGAGGGCTCGTGGGGCGACTACGTCGAGTGGATGAAGGAGACGCGCGGGCCGGACGCACTCGAGCCGCACCGGATCAAGTACAAGCCCCTCGTGCGCAGCTGATCTAGGCTCCGAGCATGGACGAGATCGCGCCCGGGGTCTGGCACTGGACGGCGCTTCGCGAGACGATCGGGAGCCAGGTCAGCTCCTACTACCTCGCTGAGGAACGGGTCGCGATCGATCCCATGCTGCCGGCGGAACGGCCCGACTGGTTTCAGCCGGACAACGTCCTGCTCACGTGCCGTCACCATGATCGCGAGTCGTGGCAGCTCGGCTGCGCGGTCTGGGTCGCGGCGCAGGGCGCCTACGAGCTCGACGGCCGGGGCGAGATCCAGACCTACGAGTGGGGCGACGAGCTGCCGGGCGGAGTCGTCGCGCACGAAGTCGACTCGCTTAGCCCCGACGAGACCGCCCTCTATAGCCCGGCCCACCGCGCACTGGCTGTCGGCGACGGCGTGATCCGCCATGGGCAAGATGGGCCGCTCGGCTTCGTCCCGGACCGGTTCATGGACGACCCGGACGGCGACAAGGCCGGCCTGCGCGCCGCCTACCGGCGGCTCCTCGATCTCGACTTCGACCTCCTGCTGCTGGCGCACGGCGATCCGGTCGTCGGAGGTGCCAGGACGGAGCTGGGAGACTTTCTCCAGGACTCCTAGGGCAGCCGCGGCGCCCAGAACATCGCAATAAGGCCCGCGAGCAGGACCAGCACGACCGCTCCGGCGACGAAATCGGCGGTGACCTCGACGCGTTCGGGGGCGCGGCCGAGGGTCGAGCCGAGCCTCGAGTACGCGGCCTGCACGTCGCCGGCGGTCTTTGCCCGGAAGAACTTGCCGCCGGTCGTGGTCGCGATCGCCCGGAGCGTCGTCGGATCGGGCGCCAGCCCGTTGGCGCCGGTGAAGCCACCACCGCCGCCGCCGCCGAAGAAGAACCCTCCGCCGTTTCCCGAGCCGGGACGGCCGCGCAGCGTCGTGTTCCCGGTCGTCCCGAGCGCGACGGTGTAGACCGGGAAGCCGGCTGCCTTCGCCCGCGCCGCGCCCTGCAGCGGCTGCAGGTCGCCGCGGTTCTGGTGGCCGTCGGAGAGGAAGAGGATCGTGACGGGTGAGCGCGGCGTCGGCGTCGCGGTCTCGGCGGCGAGCGTCCTCGCCCCTCCGAGCGCCTGCTGCCCCTTCTCCGTGCCCGCGACCTCGCGCCCGAGCCGGACGGCCGCCGCCAGCGCATCGCCGATCGCAGTCCCGCCGAACGGGTTGACGTCGCCCGCCGAGTCGACCGCCCGGCCGACGAGGTCATGGTCGGTGGTCGGCGGGGTGGCAACGACGGGCGTACCCGCGAACAGGACCAGTCCCACGCGCACGCGGTCCGGCACTTTGTCGAGGAAGATGTGGATCGCGCGCTGCGCCGCCGCGAGCCGGGTCGGCTTGACGTCCTGCGCCTGCATCGAGCCCGAGACGTCGAGCACGAGAATCACCGCTCCCTTGTCACTCGGCGCGAGCCCGGACACGTGCGGCCGCGCGACCGCCACGCAGAGAGTCGCGAGCGCAAGCGCGAGCAGGGCGGGCGCGACGAACCGGAGCCGCGAGCGCGTGCCAACGACGCCGGCGAGCACCTCCACGTTCGTGAACCGGACGGCGTACCGCATGCGCCGCCGTGACGCGAGCCGCCAGCCGAACCACGCGAGCGGGAGCACGAACAGCGTCAACAGCAGGAGCGGGTGCCCGAAGTTCATCCGCCGCCCGCGCAGAGGAGATCGAGCTGGACGACCGCGCGGGCGCCGCTCACTGCGCGGCCGCCGTGGATCGCCGCGCTGACACGCCTGCCGTGTGTCGTGCGCCGCACCTGCACTGCTTGGGCGGCGCCCCGCGCGGGAGGCTGCTTCGAGCTGAAGCCGATCGAGTCGCTGGACCTGACGAGGCGCTCGCCGGCGCGGCAGGTGCGCGTCACGTGCCGGGTAGCGCCTGCGGCCACCCGAAGCGTCGTGGCCCGGAGCACCGTGGGGCGGCCCGGTGGATAGACCCTGTGGTGGACGGCCGGAATGCGATCCCCTCCGCCCGCGCCGGGAATGCAGCCGATGTGCGGCCGGAAGCTCGCCGCCGGATCCCTGCCGGCCGCGAGCCTCCCGAGGAAGACCGCAGTCCGCGACGTGCTGATCCCCGGGTTGACGGGGCTTCCCAGCGTCGCGCGGAAGACGACGTCGAGCGCGCGGTTCGTCAGCTCGGCGTCAGTACCGCCGACGACGAAGCCCTTGGGACAGGCGAGCTGCCACTGGGTCTCGGCTCGTCCGGTCGACAGCACCCACGGCCCGGCGACGGGCACGCACCTCGGGAAGCCGTTGCACTCGCGCGTCGCGCGCGCGCCGTCCGCCGTGCCTGCGGCCGTGAGGACGGCGGCCGCGACAACCGCGATCAGGAGCAGCCGCCTCACGGGACCACCCGCCGGAACCAGAGGAACGAGAGGCCCGAGCCGAGGAGAAGAAGCAGGGCGCCGCCACCTGCGAAGGCGTCGGTGATCTGCCTGTCCTCCTTCGTGTGGCCGAGCCGCGTGGCGAGCTTCTTGTAGACCGCCGCAAGCGCCTCCGGCGTGGGCGCGCGGTAGAACGTGCCGCCGCTCGTCTGCGCGATCTGGCGCAGCGTGGTCGGGTCGGCGGGCACGCGGATCTGCTCGGTGTAGCCGCCGGTGAGCTTCGCCGTGACGATGCCGTCGGGCGTACCGACGAGAACCGTGGAGACCGGGACGCCGAGCGCCTTGGCCCTCTTTGCTGCGACCAGGGGCGAGACCCGGCCGCCGTCGCGCGCTCCGTCCGAGATCACGAGCGCGGTCGTCGGTGGCACGACGCCGTCCACGACTTTCTGTTTCTTCCCGAGCCGCGCCGCGAGCAGGATCGCGTCGCCGATCGCGGTTCCCTCGCCGGTGCGCAGCTGCGCGAGCTCCTGGCGGACGAGGTTGCGGTCGGTCGTCGGGGGCACCGATACGAACGCGCTGCTGCCGAATACGACGAGGGCGACGCTGTAGCGCGTCGGGATCTCGTCGAGGAACCGACTGGCCTGGGAGACGGCGGCGAACAGGCGCGATGGCGGGACGTCCTTCGCCCCCATCGAGCGCGATACGTCGATAGCGAGCACGACTGTGGCGTCGCGGCGCGGGACGGTCAGGGTCGCGTGCGGCTTCGCCATGCCGACGAGGAGCGCGCATAGCCCGAGCAGGAGAAGCACCGCCGGCACGAGCCGCAGCCGGCCGGGCACGCGCTGCACGAGATCCGGCAGGAGCGCGGCCGAGGCAAACCGCTCGCTCTCGGCCCGGCGGCGGCGCTCGAGCGCGCGCCAGACGAGCAACGCCAGTGGCACGAGCAGGAGCGCGAGGAGCCACCAGGGACGATCGAAGCTCACCGGGCGCGGCTCCTGCTCTGCAGGAAGACGGCCAGCGCGCGCAGCCAGTCGCCCTCGGTGGTGAGAACGGCATGCGGCACGCCGAGCGCCGAGAGCACCCGCGCGACACCGCTCCGCTCCTCGGCGGCCGCAACGGCGAAGCGCTCGCGAAGCGCGGCGCTGCGGGTGTCGACGCGCACCTGGCGGCCCGTCTCCGGATCGACCAGCCACACCTCGCCCACGTCGGGGAGCTCCTGCTCGCGCCGGTCGCGGATCTCGAGCGCGAGCAGGTCGTGACGCGGCAGGAGCTGGAGCAGCGGCGGGCGCCAGTCGAGCGGGCCGCGGAAGTCGGAGACCACGACGACGAGCCCGCGCTGCCGTGCGACCGCGCCGGCTCGCGCGAGGGCGGCGCCGACCGAGGTCGCGCCGCCTCCTTCCAGCTCCGGCTCCTCCTGGAGCGTGGTGAGGAGCCCGAGCAACCCGTGCCGCCCCTGAGCCGGCGGCAGCGTCTGATCCTCGCGGCCGCCGAAGGTGAGGACGCCGAGCCGGTTGCCGCGCCGCGTCGCGACGTGGCCGACCGCGAGCGCGACACCGGCCGCGACGTCGCACTTGCGACGCTCCGCGGTGCCGAAGCTCATCGAGGGCGAGACGTCGAGCACGAGCCACGTGACGAGCACGCGCTCGGCGAGGTTGACGCGCACGTGCGGCACGTTGGTGCGCGCCGTCACGTTCCACTCGATCAGCCGCACGTCGTCGCCGGGTACATACGGCCTGAGCTGCGCGAGCTCGGTTCCCTCGCCGTGGCGGGAGGAACGGAACTCGCCGGCGAGCAGTCCGTCGATGCGTCGGCCCACGTCGAGCTGCAGCGCCCGCAGGAGCGCGGCGGGGAGGTCTGCTCGGCCGGGGTATGCGCTCACGCGACCGCGGGCCGTGCGGTGCTCACCTCGGGGGCCGGAACCGCGGCGAGCACGCGGTCGAGGATCTCGTCGGCGCTCACGTTCTCGGCGAGCGCCTGGTAGCTGAGGACGAGCCTGTGGCGGAGCGCATCCTTGGCGAGCGCACGCACGTCGTCGGCGGTCGCGTAGTCGCGTCCGCGCAGGAGCGCGATCGCCCGCGCCGACTGCGTGAGCGCGATCGGTCCGCGCGGCGAGGCGCCGTACTCGACGTAGCCGCCGAGGTCGGCGAGTCCGGCGCCGACCGGGTCGCGCGTGGCCGCCGCGAGCAGCACCGAGTAGGAGACGAGCGCCGGGTCGACGTAGATCCGCCCGACCTCGGTCTGCAGCTCGCGCAGCTCCTCGAGGCTCAGCACCTCGCGCAGCTGCGGGTGCGGGGTGAGCTGGCGCTGCACGATCGTCAGCTCCTCGTCGTGCTCGGGGTAGCCGATCAGGATCTTGAGCATGAAGCGGTCGACCTGAGCCTCGGGGAGCGGATAGGTGCCCTCCGACTCGATCGGGTTCTGCGTCGCCAGCACGAGGAAGGGCTCGGGCACCGGGTAGGTCGTGTGCGCGATCGTCACCTGCCGCTCCTGCATCACCTCGAGCAGCGCCGACTGCACCTTCGCGGGCGCGCGGTTGATCTCGTCGGCGAGCAGGAAGTTGCAGAAGACCGGGCCGAGCTCCGTGTCGAACTCGGCCTTGTCGGAGCGGTAGATCCGCGTCCCGACGAGGTCGGCAGGGACGAGATCCGGCGTGAACTGGACGCGGGCGAACGAGCCGCCGAGCACGTCTGCCGTCGTCTTGATCGTCAGGGTCTTCGCCAGCCCGGGAACGCCTTCGATGAGCAGGTGCCCCTGCGAGAGCAGGCAGACGAGGACGCGCTCGAGCATCGCGTCCTGGCCGGCGATGATCCGGCGGATCTCGAAGAGCGCCTGCTCGAGCTTGTCGCTCACCTCAGCGGGCGAGCGCGGCGGCGTGCTGTCGTTCTCGATCACGGTCCCCTCCCCGGTCGTGAACCCCAGATCGTGCCAGGGATACGTAAGTCCGCGATGAGCCGGATTGCAAGGGGCGAGCGCGCCGGCTCTCAGCGACCCGGCGATACTGACGGGTCGGCGGCTATGCCGGCCGTAGCCAGGAGCGGGAAGTAGTGCCAGGCGACGTGCCTGAACACGTCGAGGATGGCCTCGGCCGTGACTTCGGCAGCCGGGTCGTCGAGCTGCGGGGGAAGTTCGAGTCCGATTTCCCTCGCGTGTTCGAGGAGGCCGTGTCCCATGCTCTTGCCGAGACCGCTGAGGCCCTTGCCGAGGGCCTCGTCGTCGAGGTGCCACGCTGGCACGGGAAGAGCCGTACAGGTCGCCCAGGTCCGGGGGTCACGCGCCTCGTCGAGAGTGAAGAGGTCTTCGAAGGTGCGCGCGGCGGCGTCCCGCTGGGTAAGCGGCTCACCGAGATCCCAGACCTTTCTCAGCGTGGCAATCAGCGAGGTGTGGCGGTACTCGTCGTTGAACACGGAGCCCTGCGGGAGCCAGGGAGAGACGAGGATCGCCGGCACCCGGTAGCCAGAGCGGTCGAACTTGAAGCCGAGCTCGCCGGCGGGCGCGCTGGGATCGGGTGGAGGAACCGAGCCCGGAGGGACGTGGTCGTAGGTTCCCCCCGGCTCGTCCCACCCGATCAGCAGGGCGGTGTTCCAGACATTCGAGCCCGACTCGGAGACGCCTGAGCGGTAGGCGTTGAAGATGCGCTCCAGGAACGCTTCACCGGCCAGAATCGAGGACGGCGGATCCAATGATCCGACGTTGACTTTCACACCCAGCGACCGGCCGAACGCCGGATGGTAGTCGCCGTGGCCAGAGATGAAGTTCGGCTCGATCAGCGAGAAGTCCGGCAGGGTCCCGGCGGCGGCGTCGCGCTCGAACTCGGCGTAGGGCACCACGTTCGTCGCCAGCCTTTCCTTGAGGCGCGAGAAGTGGATGATGCCGTGAAACGAGAGCGGCATCGGCTCCATCACATAGATCTTCCACGTCTTTCCCTGCTGCTCGAGCCGATCAAAGATCGTCTCTGCGTCGTTCTTGCTGAACCACTTCCTGACGGGGGTGTTCACGACGATCCCCGATGACGTCGCCGCAGTCCAGAAAGAGCGGTTCATGAACGTCTGAGACGGCACCTCCGAGAACCAATGGTCGAAGACGCCGAACTCGCGGGCGATCCCGTTCAGGACTGGCAACTGCTCCGGTGTGTAGCCAGTCATGATCTGCGCGTACTCGTCGTACGTCGGCTGCCGGCCCATCTCCGCGGTGAACGTGCTGATGTAGTCGGTCACGAATCCATCCATCGTCGGAGTCGCCCCCTGCGGCGGAGCGTTGAACGGCTCGCTCACCTCCTCGCCGATCTTGAAGCGGTTCTGCTCGTCGAGGACGTCGAAGAGCTGGGTGTTCGTGTGGAACCACTCCTCGCCGGAATCCGGATTCGGCGCGTCCATATCCGTCGCGACGGTGTACGGCACCACCCCCCGATCGACGCCGTGCTCGGCCCACTCGGGAATCGGGTTGCTCAGGTTCTTCCCGATGACCCCGTCGAAGGTCTTGCCGTCCTCGGGGCCGTAGAGGTGCCCGAGGACATTGTCAAGGGAGCGGTTCTCGAACAGCACGACCACGATGTGGTCGAGGGCGTGAGCGGTCTCGGGGACGGGCACCAGCCGGTCCACGCTGCTAGGCCTGCGGGATCCGCGCCTCGAGCGCCGCGGTGACCGCGTCGCGCACCGGCTCGAGCTCGATCCGGTCGAGCACTTCCTGGAAGAAGCCGCGCACGATCAGGCGTTCCGCTTCCTGCCGCGTAAGCCCGCGGCTCATCAAATAGAACATGTCCTCCCGGTTCACTCGCCCGACCGTCGCCGCGTGGGTGCAGCGGACGTCGTTCGCCAGGATCTCGAGGCCCGGGATCGGCACTGCGTGCGTCGTCGGGCTCAGCATCAAGTTCCTGCACTCCTGGTACGCGTTCGTCTTCTGCGCGTCCTTCTCGACCCGGATCATCCCGCGCCACACCGCCGTCGCCTCGTCGCGCAACGCGCCCTTGAACGCGAAGTCGCTCTCGCAGTCGGGCGCGATGTGCTCCTGGAACGTGTCGTAGTCGAGGTGTTGCGTGCCGTCGGCGAAGTACGCGCCCGTGACGCGCGAGGTTGCGCCGCGCCCGGCAAGGTCGTTCTGGATCCGCGTCTTGCCCCTCTTCGAGCCGAAGCCGCCGGCGACCCAGTCGAGCTCGGCGTCGCGCTCGACGCGCGCATGGTGGTTTGCGAAGTGCCACGTCTCGCGCGAGAGGTTCTGGAGGGAGACGTACTCGAGCTTCGCGGCCGGCTCGACGAAGAGCTCCGTGACCGCGTTCGAATAGGCCTCGGTGGCGGGCGCCGGCGAGGCGTACTCCTCGATCAGCGACGCGCGCGCGCCCTCCTCCACGACGACGACGAGCCGCCAGAAGGTCTGGCCGGTCGCGGAGATCCGGACGTAGAGCGGCTTCTCGAGCTCGACGCCCTTCGGGACGACCACGAGCAGGCCGTGCTTCCAGAGCGCGGCGTTGTGCGCGGCGAACTTCTCGTCCCAGCCCACGAGCGAGTAGAGGCGCTCGTGCTCCTCCGGGAGCGGCTCGAAGACGACGCCCTCGGGCACCTTCTCGATCTCGATCCCGTCGGCGGTGACGGTCGCGTAGCCGGCGACGTCGAGGTCGAGCATCGTCTCGATCTCGGCCGTCGCCGCGCCCGTGAAGGCGTCGGGGTCGAAGCCGCGCAGGTCGGTGAAGCGCCAGTGCTCCTCGGTCGTGTCCGGGATCGGCAGCGCCTCGTACGCCGCACGGGCGTCGCTACGACTCATACGGCTTGTACCGGTGGTGGAGGAGGATGCGGTTGCCGGCCGGGTCGCTCACGCCGGCACCCTGGCAGACGCCGCTGTCCCACATCTCGCCGACCTCCAGGCCCGCGGCCTCGAGGTGAGCCTTCGCCTCGGCAACGTCGGGGACGCCAAGCGCGATCGTGCCGGGCGGGAACACCGCGAACACGTCGTCGTGCGTCTCCGGGGTCATCACGGCGAGCGTGACATTGGCGGCCTCGTACTCGATCCAGTCGTCGTGGTCGATGTGCTCGTTCCGCGGCAGGCCCAGCACCTCGCCGTAGAAGTGCTTCGCCTGCTCGATGTCGTCCACGGGAACGCGGACGTAGTCGACGCGCGTGACCTCGATCACGGCTCAGTCCCGTCGGGGTAGGGCTCGTAGCGGTGGTGGAGCGCGAGGCCGTTGCCCTCGGGATCCTTGAACGCGGCGCCGTGGCAGACACCCGAGTCCCATGGCTCGCCGAGGAACTCGACGCCCTCGGCCTCGAGCTTCGCCCGCGCTTCGGCGACGTCGGGCACGCGGAAGACGATCGAACCGATCGGCAGCGGCGCGAACTCCGCGCCGAGCGCCTCCGGAGTCACGAGCGCCAGCGTCGCGTTTCCGGTCTCGAACTCGATCCAGTTCTCGGTCGAATTGGGGTTTCGCCGGAGGCCGAGGGTGTCGCCGTAGAACCTCGCCGCGCGGTCGCGGTCCTGCACGGGCACGGCGACGAAGTCGGTGCGCTGCACGTCAATCATTCGGTGCGTACCTCCGGTGCAGCATGAAGCGGTTTCCGTCCAGGTCGGCGAACGGAGCCATGTGACAGACGCCGGTGTCGTAGATCTCGCCGAGGAACTCGATGCCTCTGCCCTCCAGTTCCTCACGCGCCTCCGCAACGTCGGCGACGCGGAGCGCGATCGGCGAGCCATGTCCCGTCGTGAAGTCCCCACCGAGCGAGGTCGGGTCGATCAGGTACAGGAAGACGTTGTCGCCGAGCTTGAACTCGGGGAAGCCGCCCTCGCCGGTCTGCGGGAGGCCGAGCGTGTCGCGGTACCACGCGGTCGACCGCTCCAGGTCGCTGACAGGCACGCTGACGAAGTCCGTGTGCTCGACGTTCACGCGTCGAACCTCCGATGCAAGAGCAACGCGTTGCCGTCGGGATCCTTGAAGAACGCCATCTTGCAGACGCCGCCCTCGATCGTCTCGCCGTCGAACTCGACGCCCTTCGCCTCGAGCTCGGCGCGGACCGCGTCGACGTCGTGCACGCGCAGCGCGAGCCCGGCCGGCGACGGCGCGAACTGCTGCCCGATGCTCGACGGATCGAAGACGTCGAGCGTCACCTGGCCGCAACGGAACTCCAGGTCGTTCTCGCCCTCGGTCTCGATCTCGAGGCCGAGTGTCCCGGCGTAGAACTCCTTGGCCCGCCCGATGTCCGTTGTGAAGACGGAGACGAAATCCGTCCGCTCGACGATCAACCGACCGAGCCCTCCATCTGGAGCTGGATCAGGCGGTTCATCTCGACGGCGTACTCGAGCGGCAACTCCTTCGTGATCGGCTCGACGAAGCCGCTCACGATCATCGCGCTCGCCTCGGCCTCGGTGAGCCCGCGCGACATGAGGTAGAAGAGCTGCTCCTCGCCGATCTTCGAGACGGTCGCCTCGTGTCCGATGTCGACGTCGTCGGCGTCGATCTTGATGTACGGATACGTGTCGGAGCGCGACTGGTCGTCGAGGATCAGCGCGTCGCACACCACCTTCGACTTCGAGCCGACCGCCTTCTTGTTCACCTCGAGCAGGCCGCGATAGCCGGCGCGGCCGCCGTTCTTCGAGATCGACTTCGACGTGATGACGGACGTCGTGTTCGGCGCGACGTGCACCGCCTTGCCGCCCGCGTCCTGGTGCTGGCCCGTGCCGGCGAACGCGATCGACAGCACCTCGCCGTGCGCGCGCTCACCCATCAGCCAGATCGCCGGGTACTTCATCGTCAGCTTCGAGCCGAGGTTCCCGTCGACCCACTCCATCGTCGCGTCCTCTTCCGCGACGGCGCGCTTGGTCACGAGGTTGTAGACGTTGTTCGACCAGTTCTGGATCGTCGTGTAGCGGCAACGGCCGCCCTTCTTGACGACGATCTCCACCACGGCGCTGTGCAACGAGTCGGTCGAGTAGATCGGCGCCGTGCAGCCCTCGACGTAGTGCACGTAGGCGCCCTCGTCGACGAGGATCAGCGTTCGCTCGAACTGGCCCATGTTCTCGGCGTTGATCCGGAAGTAGGCCTGCAGCGGCATCTCGATCTGCACGCCCGGCGGCACGTAGATGAACGAGCCGCCCGACCAGACGGCCGAGTTGAGCGCGGCGAACTTGTTGTCGTTCTGCGGGATGATCGTCCCGAAGTACTGCTTGAAGATCTCCTCGTGCTCCCTGAGCGCGGTGTCGGTGTCGAGGAAGATGACGCCCTTCTTGGTCAGGTCTTCCTGAAGCTTGTGGTAGACGACCTCCGACTCGTACTGCGCGCCGACGCCGGCGAGGTACTTCTTCTCAGCCTCCGGGATGCCGAGCTTGTCCCACGTGTCCTTGATGTCGGCCGGCAGGTCCTCCCAGGAGTCCGCCTGGTTCTCGGTCGGCTTGATGTAGTAGAAGATGTTCTCGAAGTCGATGTCGTTGAGGTTGCCGCCCCACTGCGGGATCGGGCGCGCGTAGAAGTAGTCGAGGCTGCGGTGACGGAACTTGCGCATCCAGTCGGGCTCGTCCTTGTGCGAGGAGATCGCGTCGACGAGCTCGTGCGAGAGGCCGCGGCCGGACTTGTAGAAGTAGTCCTCGGTGACGGAGAACCCGTACTTGATCGCGTAGTCGGAGCCGATCCCCTGGACGATCTCAGTCTCTGTCTGTGCCATTACGCCTCGGTTCCTGCCGGAATGAATGGGTCGTAGCCGTCGGCCTCGAGCTTCTCGGCGAGCTCCGGACCGCCCGACTCCACGATACGCCCGTCGACGAAGACGTGGACGTGATCGGGCTTCACGTAGTTCAGGATCCGCTGATAGTGCGTGATCACGAGTGCGCCCATCTCGGGGCCGACCAGCTCGTTCACGCCGCTCGCCACGACCCGCAGCGCGTCGATGTCGAGGCCGGAGTCGGTCTCGTCGAGCACCGCGATGCGCGGCTTCAGCATCGCCATCTGGAGGATCTCCACGCGCTTCTTCTCGCCGCCCGAGAAGCCGTCGTTGAGGTAGCGCGACGCGAGCTCGCGGCTCACCTTGAGGCGGTCCATCTGCGCGAGGAGCTCCTTGCGGAACTCGGGGATCGCGATCGGGTCGTCGACGCCACTGTTCCGCGCCTTGCGCACGGCGTTGATCGCACTGCGCAGGAAGCTCGTCACGGTGACGCCGGGGATCGCGTGCGGGTACTGGAAGGCGAGGAACAGGCCGCGCTGTGCGCGCTCGTCGGCGCCGAGCTCCGTCACGTCGTCGCCGTCGAGGAGGATCCGGCCCTCGGTGATCTGGTACGCCGGGTGGCCCATGAGCGCATAGGCGAGCGTCGACTTGCCCGAGCCGTTCGGGCCCATGACAGCGTGCACCTCGTTCGACGAGACCTCGAGGTCGACGCCCTTGACGATCTCGGTCCCGTCCTCGAGCGCGACGTGCAGATTCTCCAGCTTCAGCGATGCCACTCGGTACGCCTCTTTTCCCCGAAAATAGCGGGGCTTTCGCCCCGCCCTCCAACCTGGGCCAGTCTAGCTGAGTCGTCTCCGCCGGCGTTTCGCCCCAAACGCCGACCCTGCGCGCTACGCTGCCTTCGTGGGGTATCTGCAGCCCTGGCACATCATCGTCCTCCTTGCGATCGCGCTGCTCTTGTTCGGCGGCAAGCGACTGCCGGAGGTCGGGCGCTCGCTCGGACACGGGATGCGCGAGTTCAAGGATGCGGTCACCGGCAACTCACCGGACCACATCGACACGCAGCCGGAACTCCCGCCCGTCGAGCCGACGGCGACTCAGACCTCGGCGACGCCGGTAGAGCGCAAGACCGAGCGCGAGACCGTCTAGCAAGGACATGGCGGGGCTTCCGCGCCGGCTCGGCCACGCCGAGGAGGCGACACTCGCCGAGCACCTCGACGAGCTGCGCGGCCGGCTCTTCGTCATGCTCGGAGCGATCGCGGTCGGGACGATCGTCGCCTACGCGTTCCACGGCCACGTCCTCAACTGGTTGAACCAGCCGCTGCCCCCGGGACATCGCAAGCTCGCGGCATTCGGCGTCGCCGAGCCGTTCACGGTCACGATCACCGTCAGCCTCTACGCCGGCTTCGTGCTCGCACTGCCGGTCGTGCTCTGGCAGATCTGGCTCTTCTTCGCGCCGGCGGTCGATCCCGTGTCGGAGCGGAAGGTGCTCGGCCTCGCCCTCGCCGCCCTCGCCCTCGCAGCGGCCGGCGTGGCGTTCGGCTACTGGATCCTCCTGCCGCGCGCCGTCCACTTCCTCACGAACTACGACAACACGCACTTCATCCACCTGATCCGGGCGTCCTCGTACTACAGCTTCGTCGTCACGGTCCTCGTCGGGATCGTGATCGTCTTCCAGACGCCGCTCGTCGTGCTCGGGCTCGTGTATCTGGGCGTCCTCAGCTCGCGCACCCTGCGCCGGCACCGGCGGCTCGGCTACTTCGTGACGGCGGCGATCGCGCTCGCGCTGCCGGGCCCGGATCCCGTGACGACCTTCCTCGAGCTGCTTCCGATGTGGCTGCTCTTCGAGGGATCGATCTGGCTTGCGTGGTTCCTCGAGCGGCGCATGGCCAAAGTGGCTCCGGCCTCGGCTACCCTGGGCGGCTGATGGCTAGGGCAGCGGTCAAGGCGAACCAGCAGGCGAAGGCGCAGCAAGCGAAGGCGTCGCGCCCGCGTGGCCGTAGGCGGCACAGCGGCGGCGGCAACCCGAACCAGGAGCTTTTCTTCGTCAGGCTGCGGCGCCACCAGAAGTGGGTGTACGCCATGCTCGCCGTCGTGTTCGGCCTGAGCTTCGTTCTCGTGGGCGTGGGTTCCGGCGCCGGCGGCGGCGGCCTGAGCTCGCTCTACACCGGCCTGTTCGGCGGCGGCGGCGGCAGCTCGATCTCGAAGGCCCAGGACCTGGTCAAGAAGGATCCGGCGAAGGGATACCGCGCCCTCGCGACCGCCTACGAATCGAACGGCAACAACGTCCAGGCGATGACCGCGCTGCAGACCTACCTCACGCTGAAGAAGACCGATGCGAGCTCATGGGCCGAGCTCGGCGGCCTCCAGCTGTCGCAGGGCAGCAAGTACGCGACGCAGTACCAGACCGCGCAGCAGACGGCTCAACTCGCCGACCCGAGCGCCCCCTTCCTGCCCGGCGGCACGCTCGGCACCGCGGTCGGTCCGAACCCCGCCTACACGCAAGCGTCGCAGCAGGCAAGCACGAGGACGTCCACGCTCTACCAGCAGGCCACGAGCGCATTCTCCTCCGCTGTCACCGACTACCAGAAGGCGTCGAAGCTCCATCCGCGCAACACGACGTACCTGCAGGAGCTCGCGAACGCTGCCGCCAACTCCGGCAACTCGACGGTCGCGGTCGCCGCGTTGACGAAGTATCTGAAGGTCGATCCGCACTCTCCGCTGGCGCCCCAGATCAAGAAGGAGCTGAAGTCGCTCCAGCCGAGCACGCCGACGGTCAAGTCGGGCAACGGCTAGCAGTCGGTTGACGATTGCGGCTTCGGCCGCGCGGATAGACTCACCCCCGAGCGGCCGTCCGTTGGCCGGGGAACGACTTCGGGGGATCTGCGCATGAACTTCGACATCAAGACCGAGCAGCTTTCAGGCGACGCTTATGTCATCTCGCTCACGGGTGAGGTCGACCTCTACACGGCGCCCGAGTTCAAGCAGCAGCTGCTCGAGGTGATCGGCCAGGGCGGCAAAGAGGTCGTCGTCGACTTCAGCGGCACGACGTTCATCGACTCGACGACGCTCGGCGTCCTCGTCGGGGGCGTCAAGCGGCTGCGCACGAACGACGGCCAGCTGTCGCTCGTCTGCAGCGACCGCAACATCACCAAGATCTTCGAGATCACCGGCCTCGACAAGGTCTTCACGATCTATCCGACGCGCGAAGAGGCCGTCTCGGCGGTGGGAGTCCCCCAAGGTTGAAACGGCGGTACCGGGTCGCGGCCTTGGGCGCAGGGCTCATCGCGACGGCTCTGCTCGTTGCGGGCTGCGGCACGGGCGGCGTCGCCGACGCGGGCCAGGCGCCGGACACCCAGAGCGGCGCGCAGTTGTTCACGGCGAACTGCGGCTCTTGCCACACGCTTGCGGCGGCGGGCACAGCCGGGACGATCGGCCCGAACCTCGACAACGCGTTCGCGGGCGACGTGGAGCAGGGCTATCCGCAGAGTGCGATCGAGAACGTCGTCCTCGACCAGATCCGGCTCGGCTCGGGAGAGATCTCCGCCCCGTACACGTCGAGTAAGTACTTCGTCGACCATTGTCTGCCCCCGCATTCCAATTCGCCCAAGTGCTTGAGCACGCAGATGCCGGCGGACATCGTCAAGGGCCAGGACGCGATCGACGTCGCCGCGTACGTCGCCTCGGTCGCGGGGCAGGGCGGATTCACCACGGCCGGAGGCTTCGCAAGCTTGGGGACGGACGGCGCGAAGATCTTCAAGGGAGCAGGGTGCGCCGGCTGTCACACGCTGGCCGCCGCGGGGGCGACCGGGACCGTCGGCCCGAACCTCGACCAGCTCAAGCCGCCGACCGCGGCTGTCGTCACCCAGGTGACGAACGGCGGAGGCCAGATGCCGGCGTTCAAGGGGAAGCTGAGCGAGGCCCAGATCCAGGCGGTCGCCGAGTACGTCTCGTCCTCCGCAGGCAAGTGAGCTAGGCCCGGCTGACGGGAAGCGCGATCCGTTCGCGGATCGCCTCGAGCATCCCGTCGTCGCCCACCACGAGTACTTCGTCTGCGCCGAAGACGCGTAACGCGTCTTCGACCGCGAGCGCCGGGTCGTCCGCGCCGACCTCCACCCGCGCACCGGGCAGACGCGCCTCGAGCGCCGCGGCGGTCGCCTCGGCTTCCTGGCGGCGGTCGTCGACCGCTCCCGTCAGCGCCTCGCCCTTCGATGCCAGCGCCGGCACGACGACCAGCAGCTCGGCCCCGGCGGGCACGGTCACGGCCTCCGTCCCCGGCGTCACGACGACGAGCACCCGGTGGCGTCCCGGCGGTGTGGCCGAGGTGACGACCGGTGGAGAGTCGGCGGAGCCGGGCACCGGCTCCTGCCTCAACCACCAGAAAAGTCCGGCGAAGACGAGGACGGCGACCGCGACGCCGACCCACGTGTCGATGAACGACCCGGCGATGATCAGGGCCGCGCCGACGATCACCACGCCGAGGAAGCGGTAGGCCTCAGCCTCGCTGCGGAGCGGATTGCGCATCTCCCGCTCCTCTACCCGGCGTCAGAGAACGTAGACCGTCGTGAAGACGACGATCCACATCACGTCGACGAAGTGCCAGTAGATCCCGCCGATCTCGACGCCGTGATGGTGCTCGGCGGTGAAGTGGCCGCGGAAGGCTCGGATCGTCATGAAGCCCAGGATCGCCAGCCCGATGAACACGTGGCAGCTGTGAAGGCCCGTGAGGCAGAAGAAGATCGTGGGGAACGCGCCGTCCGACGTGTTGAAGCCGACGCGCATGTACTCGTAGAGCTGCCCGATCAGGAAGGCGAGCCCCATGAGGAACGTGAGCAGCAGCCCGGCGCGCATCCCCCAGACGTTGCCGCGCTTGATCGACGTCGTCGCCCAGTGCATCGTCGCGCTCGAGGTCATGAGGATGAACGTGTTGACCGTCGCGACGAAGACCGGCAGGTGGTAGGGCGGCGTCGGCCACGGGACCCCGTTGACGATCCGGACGAAGAAGTAGGCCGTGAAGAACGAGCCGAAGAGCATGATCTCCGACGCGATGAAGAGGTACATGCCGAGCGTCTCGGGCCTGATCCGCGAGCTGTAGTGCGGAACGGGCGGCCCGTGGTGCTCATGCTCGTCGTGCCCGACGGGCTCGGCGTGTGAGTAGGTGGCTATGCCGGTGCCTCCGCCCAGGTTCTCTCGACGACCACGTGCTCGACCGGGAGTCCGGTCTCCTTGCGCAGCCGCTCGACGAGGTCCCTCCGCAGCCAGCCCGAGCTGAGCGGCTCGAACGTCGAGACGATGATCTCGTCGACCCGCTCGTCGTGCACGGCCTCCATCGCGGCGCTGAACGGATCGGGATGCGCGACCTGGCCGTGCGCGTCGATTCCCTCGCCACGCAACTGTGCCAGCGCCCGCTTCAGCCGCCGCTCGGCCTCCGGGTGCTCGCCCGCCGTCGGATCGCTCTGCGGCGAGACGATGAGGAAGCTCGCCGGCCCCGCCGCGGCGCGCTCGCGGATCTTCGCGAGCAACGGCTCGCCGACCACCGTCTCGTTCGCGATCACGAGGACGTTCTTCTCGCTCGGCCCGTCGCCGCTCGCGACGAGGTGCTCGACCGGCACCGAGCCCGCGGCCGAGCGGATCCGGTCGAGGACGCCGCGCCGCAGCCAGCCCGACTTCTCCTCTGAATGGGTCGAGACGAGGATCTCGTCGACCGGAGGCTCGAGCGTCGCGAGCGCGTCGCGCACCGCGGCCGCCGGATCGGCCTCGACCGCGTAGCCGTCGGCCGGGATCCCGGCCTCGCGCAGGTGGTCGAGCGCCCGCTCGAGCCGGCGGCGCGCCGACGCGCGGCGCGTGTCGGTGTAGACGACGTAGCCTCGCTGCGGCTCGTTCACCGGCGAGACGACGGTGACGCGCAGGTCGTCGCCGCGAGTCGCGAGCGCGTCGCGCAACGTCTTCGCGTCGACGGTCTCGTTCGCCACGACCAGCAGGTGCGTCATACGGGCACCTCCTCCATCTCGCGGGCCTTGGAGGGGGCGAGGATCGCGTGCTGCGCGCCCGGGACGCCGTACTCGTAGGGCGAGCCGACGACCTGCGGGATCTCGTCGAAGTTGAACGTCGGCGGCGGCGAGGAGACCTGCCACTCGAGCGTCATGGCGTGCCACGGGTTCGCAGGCGCGATCTCGCCGAAACGCCAGCTCGTGATCATGTTGTAGAGGAAGACGATCGTCGAGGCGCCGAGCCCGAACGAGGCGAGCGAGATGAACATGTTGAGGTCGGCGAACTTCGGCAGATAGTCGGCGACGCGGCGCGGCATCCCCTCCGTCCCGAGGATGTGCATCGGGAAGAACGTGAGGTTGAAGCCGACGAACGTGAGCCAGAAGTGGAGCTTGCCGAGCCTCTCGTCGTACATCCGGCCGGTCATCTTCGGGAACCAGTAGTAAATGCCGGCGAAGATCGTGAACACGGAGCCGCCGAAGAGGACGTAGTGGATGTGGGCCACGATGAAGTACGTCTGGCTCACGTGGATGTCGATCGGCACGGCGCCGAGCATGACGCCCGAGAGACCGCCGATCACGAACATCGAGAGGAAGCCGAGCGCGAACAGCATCGGCGTTCGGAGATGGAGCTTCCCGCCCCAGATCGTCGCGAGCCAGCTGAAGATCTTGATCCCGGTCGGGATGGCGATCAGGAGCGTCGTGATCATCATGGGCACGCGCAGCCACGACGACATGCCGCTCACGAACATGTGGTGCGCCCAGACCGAGAAGCCGAGCACGACGATCGCCATCAGCGACAGCGCCATCAGCCGGTAGCCGAAGATCGGCTTACGGCTGAAGACGGCTATGACCTCGCTCATGATCCCGAAGCCGGGCAGCATCATGATGTAGACGGCCGGGTGCGAGTAGAACCAGAAGATGTGCTGGTAGCCCAGCGGATAGCCGCCGCCGACCGGGTTGAAGAACGACGTGTGCATCACATGGTCGAACATCGAGAAGAACTGCGAGCCGGCGATGAACGGCGTCGCGATCACGACGAGCAGCGAGGTCGTGAAGTTCGCCCACACGAGTAGCGGCAGGCGCCAGAAGGTCAGCCCCGGCGCGCGCATCGTGATGATGGTGACGAGGAAGTTGAGGGCGGTCATGATCGACGACGCGCCGGCCCACTGGACTCCCTGGTTGAAGAAGATCGCTCCGATCGGCTGGTGCTGCGAGCAGAGCGTCGCGTAACCCGTCCAACCGCAGGCGAAGGCGCCTCCGGGCATGAAGAAGGAGCTCAGCATCATGATCCCGGCGATCGGAAGCAGCCAGAACGAGAGGGCGTTGAGGCGCGGGAAGGCCATGTCCGCAGCGCCGAGCATCAGCGGCACGACGAAGTTCGCCAGCCCGGCGAAGGCGGGGATGATGAAGAGGAAGATCATCAGCGCCGCATGGACCGAGAACAGGCCGTTGTACGTCTGCTGGTCGAAGTACTGGATCCCCGGCTTGGCCAGTTCCGCGCGCACGAGCATCGCGAGCATCCCGCCGGCGAGGAAGAAGAAGACGGTCGTGACGAGATACTGGACGCCGATCACCTTGTGGTCGGTGTTGACGCGGAAGTAGTCGCGCCAGCTCTGTGCGCCGTGACCCGAGTGGTCTTCGGCGCGCGTCGGATAGCCGAGCGCGTAGTACACCCAGTAGTCGAACGCGCCGATGCCCGCGAGGAACCCGATCGGCGCCGCGACGAGCGCTGCGATGAGGACGATCGGCTCGGTCAGGAGGATCGGGTGCCAACCGGCGGCTGCGCGGATTCCGACGGTTATCCCGAAGCCGATCCAGCCGAAGAGGACGAACATCCATGCTCCCCGGAGGAGACCGGCCCCCAAGAGCAGGCGCCGCCAGCCGCCGGCCGGGCTCGGCGCGTGGTGGACGTCGTGGGCGGTCGCGGCAGTCGTCGTCACTCGTTGCTCATTCCTTCCTGCTGGCTTGCTTATTTACCCGCTTGCTGGGCCGATTGCACGAGGAACCTCACGAGCCCGTCGAGCTGCGACTTCGTGATCCTCGTGCCGAAGTCCGGAGGCATGACGCCCTTCGGATAGCCGGGCTGGATGTAGGCGTCCGGGTCGATGATCGACTCGCGGACGAACGGCTCCAGCGGCTGTTTCGCCTGCTTCGCGAACGACACGAGTTTGTCGAGATCGGGGCCGACCGTTCCCGTCGCCTTCGCCGCGGTCAGCGTGTGACAGCCCGAGCAGCCGTACGAGTTGAAGGCCGCCAGGCCGGCCGCCGAGGATGGCGCGGTGGTCGTGGAGGTCGTCGAAGTCGCCGACGTCGAGGTCGAGGTCGTCGATGACGGCGGGGGCGATGCCGTCTTCTCCTGCTGGTGCAGCCAGGCGTCGAACGCCGCGGGCTTCATCACGATCGCCTCCGTGCGCATGAGCGAGTGGCCGAGGCCGCACAGCTCCGTGCACTCGAGCGGGAAGGTGCCGAGGCGGTCAGGCGTGATGTGCAGCTGCGTGACGAGCCCGGGGACGATGTCCTCCTTCTGCGAGAACTGCGGTACGAAGACGGAATGGATCACGTCCAGCGAGCGCATGTAGAGCTCGACAGACCGGTCGTTCGGGAGCCGGAGGACGGGGCTGGTGACGTTCTTCGCATCGGGATAGCTGAACGTGAACTCGAACTGCTGGGCCAGGACATTGACGCGCAGCGTGTTCTGCGCCTGCGCATCGTTCCGCGAGAGGACGATCGCGCTGACGATGGCGATCGCCGTGACGATGACGAACGGGATCGCCGTCCACGTGATCTCGAGGCCTGTGTTCCCGTGGACCGGCGGCCCGTCCTCCCAGTCGTCCTCCTGGACGCGGAAGTGCAGGACCGAATAGATCATCACCGCGGCGACGATGGCGAAGATCGCGATGCAGATCGCGACCACGAACCAGATGACGAAATGGATGCGGCCGGCTTCGCGGGAGGCCGCTACGGGGAGCCACGTCGGCACGACCGCGACGGCGGTGGCGACACCCCCCGCGACCAACGCAATCCCCACGAGCGCGACGATGGAGCCCCTGCGCATCGGTTTCGGAGCCTAGACGAATCGGCCGACCCCCGAACCTCGAAGCGGCCCTCGTCCGTTGCTTCTTCCAGACCCCGCCAAAAGGAGGAAGCATGGGGCTCGGAGTAGGACTCATTCTGTCGGCTGTAGGCGCCGTGCTGGCCTTCGCCGTGAACACGACCGTCAACGGCCTCGACATCCACACGATCGGCTGGATCCTGTTGATCGTGGGGATCGTCGGGATCCTGTTGTCGATGATCTTCTGGTCCTCGTGGGCCGGCCCGGGCTACTTCAACCGCCGCCGGACGTATTACGACGAGGGCCCCGCGGGACCGGCCGCCGGTCCGCCTTACTAGAAGCGAGGACGACCCTCGAAAACGGACACGGCCGGTGTCAGACACCGGCCGTGTCCGCATGAGACAGGGTCAGGCGACCGGCAGCTCGAGGAAGAACGAGGAGCCGGTGCGACCGTCCGAGTCCACCCAGATCCGGCCGTTCATCCGCAGCACCAGCTCTCGCGAGATGTAGAGGCCGAGGCCGGTGCCGCCGACGCCGCGCGTCAGGTTCGGGTCGAGCCGGAAGAACTTCTCGAAGATCCGGTCCTGCTCGGCAGGCGGAACGCCGAGCCCCTCGTCGGTGACGCGGAATCGGACGCGACCGCCGCTGCGGCCGATTTCGACCTCCACACGGCCGCCGTCGGGCGAGTACTTGATCGCGTTGTCGATCAGGTTCGTGAGGATCTGGCGCAGCTTGTCGGAGTCGGCCGCGACCTGCGGCAGCCCGCGCGCCTTCTTCACAGCGACTTCGATTTCCTCGGGCGCGCGCGAGCGGAGGACGTCCACCACCTCGGTCGCGATCGCCACCGCGTCGCAGCGCTCGATCGCGATGCTCATGCGACCCGACTCGAGCCTGCTCGCCCAGAGAATGTCGTTCACGATTCGGGCGAGACGGTCGGCCTCGCTCGAGACGACCTCGAGCAGCCGGTCGCGCTGCGACTCGTCGACGACGACATCCCGCCGCCGCAGCGTCATGGCCGCGCCGTAGATCGCCGCGAGTGGTGTGCGCAGCTCGTGTGACACGGTCGAGACGAAGTCCGTCTTCAGCTGCTCCACGGCGCGCTCGTCGGTGACGTCCCGGAACGCGTACACCGTGCCGCCGGGAAAGCGGACGGCGGAGATCGAGAGCCACCGCTCCTCGCCCTGCACCTCCACCGGCAGCGTCTGCGCGCGCGAGGCTCCCGCCCGCGGCTCGGAGGCGACCGGGATGCGAGACTGCAGCGACTGCCAGTCGCCCAGGAGCTCCGCGATCGGTCGCCCGAGAGCCTCGACCGCGGGCATCCGCAGGCTGATCGCCGCGGTCGGGTTCCAGAGCCGGACGATGCCGGCCTCGTCGACGAGGATGACGCCGTCGTCGACGTATTCGAGCGCCTCGGCGGCGTGCGCGCGCTCCTGCGCCTCGGAGAAGAGCCGCGCGTTGTCGAGCGCGAGGGAGATCCGCCGCGCGAGCTCCATCGCCATCGCCAGGTCGGACTCGTCGAAGCGGGGCTGCCCTTCGATCGTGCCGAGGCTGATCGTGCCGAGTGTCCGCCCGCGTGCGGTGAGGGGGGCCACTAGCCCGGACGTGTTCGCGATCCGCCGGATCGCGCGCGCGTGCTTCGCGTCGTGTGACATCGCCTCGGCCTCGGCTTGCAGGTCCGGCAGGAGCTGCGGCTCTCCCGTCCGCAGCGCGACCTGAATCGGGTGCGTCGGCACCGTCGGCGGGTAGCTCGCCCGCAGCGTTCGAACGAGCTCCGTCTTCTCCGGGTCGGCGTGGACGGCGACGACCCAGTGGAGCTCGTCGTCCTCGCCGATCAGATCGATCACGAGGTAGCCGGCGAGCGCGGGTACGGCGAGGTCCGCGACCGCGGCGAGCGTCCGCTCCCAGTCGAGACTCGCGACGAGCAGCTCGTTGGCCTGGGCGAGGAAGCGGAGGTTCTCCTCGGAGCGGCTGCGGCGTGTGACGTCGGCGAGGATCGCGACGGCGGAGACGATCGAGCCGTCGTCGTCGCGGACCGGCGCCGCGCTGATCTCCAGGGTGCGCAGTTCGTCGGCCCGCGCGAGCTCGCGCCGCTCACCGATCGTCACTTCGCCGCTCTCGATCGCGCGCTCGAGCGGCCAGCCGTTCGTAGCAATGCCGCTGTTCCGGTGGTCGTCGCCGATTGCGACAGGGGAGCCCCAGATGCGCTCGAGCTCGTCGTTCCGCAGGACGATCCGATGCTCGGCGTCGGTGATCGCCACGCCCAGCGGCAGCTGGGCGATCACCGCCTGCAGCTGCGCGAGCGAATCCTGCGCCCGCCGGTGCAAGCCGACGAGATCAAGGACGAGAGAGACGCGCCGTGCGAGCTCCGAGACGAGTTCGAAATCCTCGCTCCCGTGCCGCCCAGGCTCGGCGGAGGTGACGGCCAGGACGCCGAGCCGCCGGCCGCCGGCCTCGAGCGGGACGACGATCAGCGAGCGCGACTCCATGCGAACCACGTCCTCCTCCCCCGGGCGCGCGACCTTCTTCAGCGGACGCGACAGCGCCGGGCGGTGGATCGGCTTGCCGGTGCGGAAGACCTCGACGACGGGAATGCGACGGTCGCGCGAGACGTCGTAGACGGCGTCGATGCTGCCGAGGAGCTTCGCGATGCGCGGCTCGATGTGGGCGTGCGCCACGCGAACGAGCTCGGTGTCCTCGCGCGCGAGGTAGACGTGGCACCCGTCGGCGATGCGCGGGACGACGAGCTCCGGCACCCGCCGCAGCAGCTGCTCGTAGTCGAGCGTCTGGCTGAGCTGCTCGGTCGCCTCGAGCAGGAGCGCGAGCCGCGCGCGCGAGGCCTCGGCCTCGTGCTGTGCCTGCGTCCGCTCGATCACGGATGCGAGGTGGTTGGCGATCGTCCGCGAGAGCAGCACTTCGCGCTCGGTCCAGCGATGGGGCGCGTCGCGGTAGAGCACGAATCTGCCGAGCTGCCCCCCACTGCGCACGAGCGGGACCAACGCCAGGGCGGCGATTCCCTCCTTGCGCATGACCCGCTCGAGCGCCGGCTCGAAGCCTCCGCCGGCGAGGTCCTCGACCAGGACAGGTTGGGGGTCCCACACGTCCGCCGGCCACGGAGACCGACCCTCCGTGGACGCGCGGTAGCGGTCGGAAAGCCCACGCCAGGCGCGGAAGCGGAGCACGCCGTCGTCGTCGCCGAGCAAAACCGACGCACGGTCGGCGCCGGTGGCCTCGAGTAGCGCGTCGAGAGCCGCCTCGAGCACCTCGTCGAGCGCGCGGGCGCCGGCGACTGCGTCGGCGAAACGGTAGACGGCGTCGAGGTCGCCGAGGCGCGAACGCAACTCCTCCCGTTCGCTCACGTCGCGGGCCGTCCCGAGCATGAAGCGGAGCTCGCCCTCCTCGTCGTGGACGGAGGTGCCGTTCACCTCGAACCACGCGTAGCTGCCGTCGGCCCGCCGGAGGCGAACGGTGACGGCGTCGACGTCGGTTCCGGAGGCGACCTCGTTCCAGGCTTCCGTTGCCGGCGCGGCGTCGTCTGGATGGACGAACTCGATCACTGGAGCCCCGGCAAGCCCCGCCGGCTCCCAGCCGAGGCTCGCCCAGGAGGGCGAGG
Organism: uncultured Actinomycetes bacterium; assembly: GCA_963725965.1. Taxonomy (GTDB): domain Bacteria; phylum Actinomycetota; class Thermoleophilia; order Gaiellales; family Gaiellaceae; genus Palsa-739. The sequence continues at coordinate 254,676 of CAVSAK010000004.1, forward strand.
CATAGACGATCGTGCCCGTCAGATCGCAGACCGTGACGAGGTCGTGCGAACGCTCGACGACGAGCCGGCGGACGGCATCGTCGACGTTCTCAGCCGCGGTCGTGAGCGGCTCCGTCCCGCTGCTCGTTGTTCAGCCCCCCAATCCCGGTCTGTGACTCGTCGCAGTGTGCACTATCGATGGCTGAAAGGCCAACGTGCGGCGGGCTCGGCTGGACGGCGCGCCAGTACGGCGATACGTTCCCCTCCGTCATGGGCAAGTCCTTCCGGAACGCCGCCGTGCTGGTCGTCGCGCTCGCCGCCCTGGCGGGCTGCGGTGGCGGAGGCGGTGGGAGCGGGAGCAGCGGAAGCGACACCCACACTTACGTCTTCAAACCGAAGAACACAAGCGGCAATGCCGCTGTCGCAAAGGGGGTCTACTTCACGATCGTCTCGCCGATCGCCTTCCCAAAGAAGGTCCTGGACGAGGCGCAGAAGGACACGATATTCGTGGACAAGCCCCTCGGCCCCGAGGCTTGCTCCGTCACGAAGGAGATTCACGGGCAAAAGCCTCCCTACGACGTCATGAACGGCAAGACGGTCACGTTCAAGGTCAACGGCTCGAGTCCGTTCACTTCACTCGTCTGCACGGCGTTCAAGAAGAAACCGTTCAAATTCGGCGGGTCAGGGGGCCCCTGAGGCCGGTTCGGCACAGGCCGCGCAGACGGTCTTCAGTCGCCTTAGGGCGCGGCGGGGTGGTCGCTGGCGCGGAAGCAGCCGTGAAGGTGGTCGTTGACGACGCCGACGTTCTGCATGAACGCGTACACACTCGTGGGGCCGACAAAGCGGTATCCCTGCGACTTCAACTGCTTTGCGAACCTGTCCGCCTGGGGGGTCGATGTGGGGAGGTCGGCGATCGACCGCGGAGAGCGTTTGCGGATGACGGCGTAGGACTCTGCGAGTTCCGCCAGGCTCGGCGACGCCGTCCGCATCGCTCGGGCGTTGTCCAGGGTGGCCTGGATCTTGGCGCGATTGCGGATGATCGAGGCGTCTTCGACCAAGCGGTCCACGTCCCGGCCGGTCATCGCTGCGACCTCGGTGACGTCAAAGCCGCGGAAAGCCTTCCGGAACGCGTCCCGCTTCCCGAACACGATCGCCCAGCTGAGGCCGACCTCGAAGACACCGAGGGTGAGCGCCTCGAACAGCACCGCCTCGTCGTAGGTGCGGAAGCCCCAAACCTCGTCGTGGTAGCCGGCGAGCGCGGCGTTGCCCGCACCGACCCAGGCGCAGCGCGGCTTCCCGTCGTCCCCGATGATCACGTCGCTGCTCATTCGGCCGACCGTCGAGCCTGCCACGAGCCGCGAATCGCGGCATCACACGATCACGCTATCTCGTAGTCTCGCGCGAGTCGCGCAAGCTCGACTCGCGACTTGATTCCGAGCTTCGAGAACACGTGTCGGAGATGGCTGTTCACGGTGTGCGGTGAAACGAAGAGCCGATCGGCGACCTCCTTGTTCGTCAGCCCCTCGGCCACCAGCCGTGCGACCGTGAGCTCCGCTTCGGTCAGCGCGTCCCAGCCGTTCGTCTCTGGCTCGGCGGCGATGAGGCGGCGTCGGACGCCGAGCTCACGCAGACGACTGCGGACGCGGCGGGCGTCCCAGGTCGCTCCCAGCTCCGTGGCGAGCGCGAGGCTGCGGCCGAGAGCGTCGACGGCGGAGTCGCGATCGGTCGCGGTGAGCTCGGCGCCGAGGTCTTCGAGTGCAGCCGCCAGCTCGAGCGGTCGCGGCGCGCGCTCGAAGAGATCGACCGCGGCCCGGAGATCCGCCTGGTTTCGCTCGAGCAATCCGCGCACCTGAGCTGCCGTCGCTGCGATCGAGAGGACGCCTGGGTTCAGCTCGGATCGCCGCCGGCTGTTCGAGAGCGCGAGCTCGGCGAACTCGTCGTCTTCCGTGGCAAGCGCGATCCGGACGAGCATCACTTCGTCGGCAATGTCGAACGGGAAGCGGGGCAGGATCGCTTGCACGTCCGGCTCATTCGGTGCGCAGAGCCAGCCTCGCGCCGCTTCGGCGTCGCCCTGGGCCAGCGCGAAGAGCGCGAGCAGCCAGCCTGCGTGGCGCCGCACCCCAGGCGTGCCCTGCTCGAACATGACCCGCGCAATGTCTCCGAAGCGGCGGGCCTGACCGGTGTCGCCGACGTGGATCGCGAGTCGCCCCAGCGCGACGATGCCGGCGGCCTCGAGCACTCCAGCCGCCTGGGTTCCGTCCTCGAGGGCGAAGCGGCCCTCGAGCACAGCCCGCGCCTCGGAAAGCCGCCCGGTCCGCAGCAGCATGCGGCCGTGCCAGGTTTCGAACATCTGGTAGGCCCAGCCCTGCCGGTCGCGCTGTGCGGCCGCAAGGCCGTCTGCTGCGAGCGCGAGCGCTTCATCGTGTCTATCGGCGACACTCAACAGCTCGCCGTGCCACATGTGCGCGAGCCGCAGGCGCTGGTCGTCGCCGGCGAAGATCCCGTCGCGATACGCCTGGGTGATCAGCTCGTTAGCCGGTCCGAACTGGTCGTCGGTGTATTCGAGCGCGCTCTCCGCCACCCGGAGCGTGAACGTCGCTCGAGCGTCACCGGCCGACTCGATCGTGGCCCGGGCCTCCTCGAGCACTGCACGAGACTCCACGAGGCGACCTGCAGTGACGAGGTTGTGAAAGAGGCAGGCAAGATGACGTGCGCGCAGGGTCTCTGGGAGGTCGGGCAAGCTCAGAGCGAGTCGTCCGGCCCCGATCCTGATCTCCGGCGAGATCGCGAACATGCCGGCGATGCTGAGGCGAACTTCCGCCTCCTGGAGCGCCGGGAGCGTCTCGCGGAGGGCGCGGTCTGCGAATACGATCGCTTGCTCGCTGTCGCCCGCGATATGCAGCGCAATCGCCGTCGTGCCGACGATCTCCCCCCGCTTCGGATGGTGGACGGGTGCGATCTCGAGCGCGCGCTGACCGAACTGAGCCGCGGTTTCCGGGTCGGTCGTGACCAGTGCCTTCGCGGCATCGAGCAACGTCGCGATCGCCACCTCGTCACCGACCTCGGCGCTCGCAGCGAGCTGAGCCGCGACCTCGACCGGCAAAGCGCCGGCTTCGAGCAGGACTCCCGCGGCCTGGCGGTCGAGTGCGCGGCGCGCCGTCACGGGCACGCTCGCACGGACCGCCTCGCGAGTGAGGTCGTGCCAGAAGGCGAGCTTCTCGTCGCGCTCGACGAGCAGGTTCGCCTCGAGCAGCTCGCCGACGGGCGCCAGCAGGTCCGACGCCGGCCGGCCGAGCGTGCGCGCCAACTCATCGAAGCTGAACGTGCGCCCGAGCGAGGCGGCGACGGTCACGGCGTCGCTTGCCTCGTCGGACAGCCGGCCGAGCCGCTCTCGCATCTTCGCCTGCACGCGGCGCGGTAGCCCGCCGTCGACCAGCTCGGCGTGGCCGTCGACCAGGCGGATCCTCCCCTCTTCTCGCAGTCCGAGGAGGGTCTCGACGACGAGGAACGGGCTTCCGCCGGCCTCCGCGAGCTGCTCGATGATCGAGTCATCCGGGTGCGCACCGAGCAGGTCGGCCGCCACCCGCGCGACCGCATCGTCATCCAGTGCGCCGAGGGTGACCCAACGCGCCCCTTCCTGTTTCAGCCGTTCGAGCGTGCGCACGAGTGGTGTCGCTTCGCGCGGCGGGCGAAGCGCGATCACCCAGGCGATCGGCAAGCCCATCAGTCGCATCGGCAGCGTGCGAAGCGCCGCCACCGTTCCGACGTCCGCCCACTGAGAGTCGTCGATGGAGATCAGCAGCGGCGCCTCGAGGGCCGCCCGCTCGAGTAGCTGCTGGAGGTCCCGCAGCAGCCAGAATCGCTGCTCAGGCCGTGCATGAAGGGTGGTGAGCTCGCCGGGGTCGAGGAGTGGCTCGGATCCGTCGAAGAGCGCCGCGAGGAGCGGCGCAAGCTCGACAGCCGTTTCGCTCGGATCGGCCGCGCTCCGGCCGACTCTGACGCCGAGGCTGCGAGCGATCGCCGCGACCTCGGCGAGCAGGCGGCTCTTGCCCATGCCGGCGGCTCCCTCGACGACGACCACTGCTTCGGCGCCGTCGGAGATACGTTCGAGCTCGGCTTGAATCAGCGCGAGTTCCGCGTCGCGTCCATGGAACTCCCGCGCGGGGCTCGTCGACATCCGCTCCTCGCGGCGAGCATATCCCAGCCGGATGAATCGCTTTCAAACCGCACGACCGTGCGATGCGCACCCGCGCTCCAGCTGATGACACTTTTCTCGTCCAGAACTTCGACGGAGGGAGTGTGCGACACATGAACGACCGGCCCAACATCGTTCTCGTCCACGGCGCCTGGGCCGACGGGTCCAGCTGGAGCGGAGTCGTCGAACGCCTCCAGGCAGAGGGATTCCAGGTACGAGCCCCACAGTTCCCGCTCACCTCGCTCGCCGACGACGTCGCGCGGCTGCGCCAGGTGCTCGAGTTCCAGGACGGCCCCACGATCGTCGCCGGGCACTCGTACGGCGGCCAGGTCATCACGGCGCTCGGCACGGACGCGCCGAACGTCGTCGGGCTCGTCTACATCGCCGCGTTCGCGCTCGACGAGGGCGAATCGCTCGGTGCGCTGCTCGCACAAGGACCGGTGACGCCGGCGCTCGCACACCTCTTCACCGATGCGCGCGGCTACGCCTGGCTCTCGGAGGACGACTTCGTCAACCACTTCGCCGGCGACGTCGATCCGACGCGCGCACGCGTCCTCTACGCCGTGCAGCAGTCACTCGCCTCGTCCGCGTTCACCGACGTGATGGGCACGCCGGCATGGAAGTCGTTGCCGTCCTGGTACCTCGTCGCTCAGAACGACGAAGCGATCCCACCCGACGCCGAGCGGCAGTTCGCGGCACGGATGGGAGCGACCACGGTGGAGATCGCGTCCGGCCATGTGGCGATGGTCTCCCACCCGGATGAGGTCGCGGAGCTCGTCGAGAAGGCAGCCGAAGCCGTCGGTGCCGTTGCTCGATGACGGTCGGGACGTCACCCGCGTACGTCGACGTTACGGCGCACCGAGTCGCGGCCGAGAACGGGATCGAGTACGCCTACCGCGACCTGGGAACGAGCGAGGTGCCGCTCGTTCTCCTGCAGCATTTCCGCGGAAATCTCGACAACTGGGACCCGGAACTGATCGATGCGCTGGCCGCGGATCGCCGCGTGATCACCTTCGACAACACCGGCGTCGCCGCCACCACCGGCCGGACGCCGAACACGATCGAGGCGATGGCGCACGACGCCGTCGCCTTTCTCGAGGCGATCGAGCTCGAGCGGGTGGATCTGCTCGGCTTCTCGATCGGGAGCTTCGTCGCGCAAGAGATCGCTCTGATCCGTCCCGATCTGCTCCGGCGGATCGTGCTGGCGTCCTCGGCGCCGCAGGGCGCGGCGGGGATGCACGGCTGGGCTCCGGAGGTCATCGGCGCGGTCGGTGGGCCGGAGACGAGCCCGCAGGGATACCTCTCCGTCTTCTTTGCCCAGACCGACACGAGTCGGGAGGCAGGCCAGCGGGTCGCCGGGCGCATCTTCGGGAGGACGGCCAACCGGGACGAGCCCACGAGCTGGCAGACCCGGCAGGCGCAGTACGACGCCGTCTGCGCGTGGGGGATCCCGAATCACGCCCTGCTGCAGCGGGTCGCCGCGATCGACCTGCCCGTGTTCATCGCCAACGGTGACAGCGACCCGATGATCCTTCCCCGTTACTCGTACCTGCTGGCCGGCCTTCTCCCCCGAGCGCGCGTCAAGGTCTACCCGGACTCGGCACACGGCTTTCTCTTCCAGCACCACACCGCGTTCGCGGCCGACGTCCACGCCTTCCTGGAGGAACCCGACTGATGCCGATGATCGACGTCTATGCAGCGGCGGGAACCTTCGCCGACCGTCACGCGCTTGCCCGAGACCTCGCCGCGGCGGTCATGCGCTGGGAGCAAGTCCCCGACCTGCCGCTGTTCGCGAACAACACCGCCGCGTTCGTCCACGACATGGACGCAACTGCGATCTCCAACGTCGCCGGCGACAGCGACTACGTCCGCGTCCAGGTGCTCACCCCGGCCGGAGTCCTCGACCGCGACAAGCAGCTCGGAGTAGTCAAGGAGCTGACGGAGATCGTCGCGGCCGCCGCCGACGATCCGAGCCTGAGCGAGCGCACCTGGGTGCTCCTGACGGAGTCGCCTGAAGGCGGCTGGGGAATCGCCGGCCACGCGAACACCAACGTCGACATCGCAGCGCTCGCACGAGCCGCGCTGGAAGGAACGTGAACGCCGGTCCCTTCGTCTCCGGCCGTCAGCTCCCGACTGCGCCGAGCTGGCGGAGGAAGTCGTATGTGTCGGTCTGGACCCACTCCTCGCTGAGGCGGCCTTCGTCGGTGTAGCGGAAGATGTTGATCAATTCCCACTGGACTTGTCGGCCGTTCGGCTTGACGGTGCCGAGGGGCGTGTAGGCGAACTCCTTGTCGAAACGGCCGGCCATCACTGTGCGAGCGGTGACGAAGTTGCCGTCGACGAGTACCTGCGCCCGGCTGATGGTGAAGTCGGCGAAGCTGTCGCGCAGCGCGGCGAAGTACCCCCTGATCTCGTCGCGGTTGAAGTTGCCGGCGGGGCTGTGCAGCTGGTAGTCGGCGGTGTAGTAGTCGTAGAACAATGCGTCGTTGCTCTTCGCGACGGCCTCTTCGCCGATACTCACGAGGCCGTCGGCGAGACTGTCCCGATCGGGATTGGCCATGTCCGTGCCCCTTTTCGTTGACGTGTTGCCGAGCAGACGGGCCGTGACCTCCGCAAACCAGGGCCATTGCAGGGACTTTCCAATGGGCCGTGCAGGGATCGAACCTGCGACCTTGGGATTAAGAGTCCCCTGCTCTACCAGCTGAGCTAACGGCCCGAACGGCCGGCCATTGTAGCCTCGCCCAAGTGAAGGTCCTCTCGGTCGTCGGCAACCGTCCGCAATTCATCAAGTCCGGTCCGGTCTCCGCAGCGTTGCGCGAGGCCGGGATCGAGGAGGTCGGCCTCCACACCGGCCAGCACTGGGATCCCGAGCTCTCCGATGTGTTCTACGAGGAGCTCGCACTGCCGGAGCCGCGCTACCGGCTCGATCTCCACACCGCCGACGCCGAGACGATGCGACCGGCGATCGCTGCGTTGCTCGCACAAGAGAGGCCCGACTGGACGCTCGTCTTCGGCGACACCAACTCGACGCTCGCAGGCACGGAGGCGGCTGCCGACGCCGGCGTGCCCGTCGCGCACGTAGAAGCGGGCCTGCGCAGCGGCGACCTGTCGATGCCGGAGGAGCACAACCGGATCGCGGTCGATGCCGTGGCCCAGCTCCTTCTCTGCCCGGACGAGCGGTCGCGCGAGACGCTGCTCGCGGAAGGTGTTCCCGGCCGCATCGAGGTCGTGGGCGACGTGATGGCGGACGCCTGCTTCGAACTCGCGCCGATCGCCCGCGAGCGGTCGCAGATCCTCGCCGAGTACGGGCTCGCGCCCGGCGGGTACGTCGCGGCGACGATCCACCGTGCGGCGAACGTCCAGCCGGAGCGGCTGGCGCGGATCGTCGACGGGCTCGGCCGCACAGGGGAGCGCGTGCTCTTCCCCGCTCACCCGCGCACCCGCAGCGTCCTGGGCGACACGCCGCCGAACGTCGAGGTGATCGCGCCGGTCGGCTACCTCGACATGGCCGCACTTGTCTCGCAGGCGCGCGTGCTCGTCACCGACTCGGGCGGCCTGCAGAAGGAGGCCTACTGGTACGGCGTGCCCTGCGTCACGGCACGGCCTTCGACCGAGTGGGTGGACACGGTGGAGCTCGGCGCGAACGTCCTCGTCGACGACGACCCCGAGAAGCTTGCCGCCGCGGTGGCTGTGGCGCGGATGCCTGACGAGCTGCCGCAGCTCTACGGTGACGGACACGCCGCTGAACGGGTCGCAGCTAGCCTTGCCGACCGTGGCTGAGGGCGCCAACTACGACGTTGCGGTCGTCGGCGCCGGCTACGTCGGCGTGCCCCTGGCGGCCACGTTCGCCGAGGCCGACTGCCGCATTCTCCTCGTCGACGTGGCCGACGACATCGCCGCCGCGCTCAACCGGGGCGAGTCGCACATCCCCGACGTCCCGGGCGAAAGGCTGGCGCCGCTCGTCGAGCGCGGTCTCGTCCACGCGACGACGAGCTACGACGAGCTGCCGGGCGCAGACGCAATCCTCATCGCGCTGCCCACCCCGCTGTCGCGTCAGCGTGAGCCCGACCTCTCGATCGTGGAGGCCGCCGCGAGGCGCATCGCCGGAGTGCTACGCGAAGGCCAGGTCGTCGTGCTCGAGTCGACCACGTGGCCCGGCACGACTCGCGAGCTGCTGCAGCCGATCCTCGAGGAAGGCAGCGGCCTGCGGGCGGGCGAGGGCTTCTTTCTCGCCATGTCGCCCGAGCGTGTCGACCCGGGGCGGGAGGACTGGACGACGAAGACGACGCCGAAGGTGCTCGGTGGCGTCACGCCGGAGTGCACGCGCCGGGCGGCCGAGCTCTACCGGCGCGCGATCGACACGGTGCACGAGCTCACGAGCCCCGAGGCGGCCGAGCTCACGAAGCTGCTCGAGAACATCTTCCGCTCGGTCAACATCGCGCTCGTCAACGAGCTCGCGATCCTCTGCGACCGGATGGGAATCGACATCTGGGAGGTGGTGGACGCCGCCGCGACGAAGCCGTTCGGCTTCATGCGCTTCAGCCCGGGCCCGGGCCTCGGCGGCCACTGCATCCCGATCGATCCCTTCTATCTGAGCTGGAAGGCGCGCGAGTTCGGCTTCTACACGGAGTTCATCGAGCTCGCCGGCAAGGTGAACGAGGAGATGCCGTACTTCTGCCGCTCGCTCGTCTCACAGGCACTCAATCACCACGCGCAGCGCGCGATGAAGGGCTCGCGGATCCTCGTGCTGGGCGTCGCGTACAAGCCGGACATCGGCGACGTGCGCGAGTCGCCGGCGCTGAAGATCATCTCGCTGCTTCGGAACGCCGGCGCGGACGTGTCGTACCACGACCCGCACGTCCCGCGGATCCACGAGCAGGGCCTCGAACTCTCGGCAGTCTCGTACGAGCCCGGCCTATACGACTGCGTCGTGATCGTCACCGACCATTCCTCCCTCGACTACGAGCAGCTCGTGGACGAGGCGTCCCTCGTCGTCGACCTCCGCAACGCGACCGGCGCCAAGGGCAGCGCGGCGACGCACGTCTTCAAGCTGTGACGGCGCTGCGGGTCGGACAGGCCGGACTCGGCTACTGGGGCCGCAACCTCGCCCGCAACTTCGACGAACTAGCCGACCTGCGCTGGCTCTGCGACGCGAGCGGGGACCGGCGCGCGGAGTTCGCCGAGCGCTACCCGAACGCCAGGGTCACCGCTGACTTCGAGGAGATGGTCTCGTCGGACGACCTCGACGCTGTGGTGGTCGCCACCCCGGTTCCGACGCACTTCCCTCTTGCCCGCCAGGCTCTTCTGGCCGGCAAACACGTCTTCGTCGAGAAGCCGCCGGCGATGCGGGTCGCCGAGATGGAGGAGCTCGTGGGGCTTGCCGAGGCGAACGGGCTCGTGCTGATGCCGGGCCATCTCCTCCTCTACCACCCGGCAGTGCAGAAGCTGAAGGAGCTCGTCGACTCGGGCGAACTGGGCGATGTGCTCGTCGTCTACGGGAATCGCCAGAACCTCGGCAAGATCCGCAAGGACGAGAACGCGCTGTGGTCGCTCGGCGTCCACGACCTCTCGGTGATCCTGAACCTGATCGAGGAGGAGATCGTCGAGGCGGCGGCGCACGGCCACGCGTTCCTCAACCCGGGGGTCGAGGACGTCGTCTTCTGCTACCTGCGCTTCGCATCGGGGAAGATCGCGCACATGCACCTCTCCTGGCTCGACCCGCACAAGATGCGGCGGCTCACCGTCGTCGGGCGCGACAAGATGGCCGTCTTCGACGACATGGAGCTGGAACGGAAGATCACGGTCTACGACAAGGCGCCCGAGCAGCCTTCCGGGACCTACGGCGAGTGGCGGACGCGCACCGGCGACGAGTTCAGTCCCACGACTTCGAACGCCGAGCCGCTCAGGCTCGAGTGCGAGCATTTCCTCCAGCTCGCGCAGGACGGATGGGACGGTCGCGAGATGCGGGACGGCCTCGAGGTCGTGCGCGCTCTCGAGCTCCTGACGGAGTCGCTCCGTGGCTGAGATCCATCCGACCGCGATCGTCTATCCCGGCACGGTGCTCGGCGAAGGCGTGCAGGTGCTCGAGTACGCCGTCGTCGGCAAGCAGCCCTCGCTATCGCCCCGCTCGACGGCCAGACGAGACTCGCTCGAGCCCGCCCAGATCGGCGACGGGACGATCGTCTCGACGGGTGCCGTGATCTTCGCCGGAGCGAAGGTGGGAGCACGCGTGATCCTCGGCGACCAGTCCTGTGTCCGCGAGCGTGTGGTGGTCGGGGACGACGTCGTGATCGGGCGGGGCTCGCTCGTCGAGAACGACACGACGATCGGGGCGATGACGAAGATCCAGGCCGACGCGTACATCACCGCGTACTCGACGCTCGAGGAGCACGTGTTCATCGCGCCGTGCGTCGTGACGACGAACGACAACTTCATGGGCCGCACCGAGCGGCGTCACGAGCTGATCAAGGGCCCGACGATCCGCCGCGGCGCCCGGATCGGCGGCGGCGCGATCCTCCTCCCCGGCATCGAAATCGGCGAGGAGGTCTTCGTCGGAGCCGGCGCCGTTGTGACGAAGGACGTCGAGCCGCGAATGATCGTGGTCGGCAACCCCGCGCGCGTGATGCGGGGAGTGCACGAGGACGAGCTACTCGAGAGCTAGGACGTCTTCGTGAGCTGCAGCGTGTAGCGGCCGCCGCCGTGGTGCGTGATCCGCAGCGCCACGTAGTACCAGCCGGCGCGCGGGGCGCGGTACGAGAGGCGCTGCGTCCTTCCCGCATGCGCCGTCCGGGCCACTCTCCCCTTTTGCCCGTGCAGCACATCGCCGATCCCGGGCCGCCAGAGGCTCAGCGCGACGTCCGCATGGGGCCAGTGCGCGGCGACCCGCCCCTGGAGTTCCTGCCCTCGGTCGAGCTTCACGCGGTAGATGTCCGCAGAGTCGTCCCAGAAGTCGAGCGTCGCGGCGAAGTCCGGACGCTTCCCCCACACCCTGGGTGCCTGCTGGGCGTCGTCGTTCGGCTCGAGACGGTCAGGGGGTGGCAGCGGCGAGCCCGAGTTGAGGAAGTCGACCGCCTTCATCACGTCGAGGCTGCCCCAGCCGCTGTACTTGTCGCGCCCGGTGGGACAGTCGGCGCACCCGGTCGCAGCATCGACGTCGGCCGCGTGCCGCTCGAGGATCCTCGTCACCTGGCTGCTAGTGAGCGCCGGGTCGACGCCGAAGAGGACGGCCGCGGCGGCCGACACCTGTGGGGCTGCGAACGATGTGCCCTCGGGGTGGTGGTAGTCGCCCGGCGCGCACTCGGTGTAACCCTGCGCCCCACAGCCCTCCTGGGTCGACGTCAGGTCTTTCGGGAAGGTGGAGAAGATGCCGACTCCGGGGGCGGCGAGGTCGACGAAGTTGGGATCCGTGTCCGAGAAGTCGGGAACGTTGCCGGATCGGCTCAACGCGCCGACGCCGATCACGTGAGGCAGCGCGGAAGGCCAGCTTGCGTAGGGCCATGGCGAGGTCGGCGCCTCGTCGGCGTTCCCGACCGCGGCGACGACCACCGCTCCTCTACTGACCGCGTACGCCACCGCCTGTGCCTCGACCTTGGAGTACGAATCGAGCTCGGAACTCAGCGGATCGCGAACGGCGCCGAAGCTGAGGTTGACGACCTGCGCTCCCTGGTTGACTGCCCAGCGGATACCCGCGGCTTCCGACTTGAGCGGGATCGTCCCGTCGGCTGCGACGACCTTCGCTACGACGAGCTGGGACGCATAGGCGAGGCCGACGACGCCCGCGGAGTTGAGCGCCCCCGCGATCTCGCCGGCGACGATCGTGCCGTGCCCCTGCGAGTCGATGCAGGGGCTGCCCCCGACGAAGCTCTTCGCCTTTGCAATCTGTTCCTTCAAGTCGGGCAGAGCGCAGTCGACGCCCGAGTCGACGATCGCAACCTTGATGGAGTCGAACGTCGGTGGCGCAGGCCATGCGTCGAACGCGTTGTCCTGCCCGAGGTACCACTGCTTGCCGTAATAGGTGTTCGTCGGCGTGAATGCCGCAGCCGAGGAGGCCCCGATCAGCGCAGCCACCATGGCGCCGAGCACCGCAACTCTCAGCCTTTTCACTATCCCACGGTAGCGCCCTGGACACGGATCCGCACCGACGCAGCGGTGTCATGTGCACTCGCAAGGCGGTACTGAGTCGTCACCTTCGGCTTGACGACGAAGTGGAAGGAGCCCGGAACCACCGATCGCTGTCGCTGCCACGGGCCGCCGTTGCTGCGTTTCTGCACGACAACACCGCGCACCCCGCGCACGACACCGCTCAACGTGACCCTCGTGCCCGGGACGACCTTGGGGTTCGGCGACGGGGGCTGAAGCGAGAGGACGCCGACGCTGAACCATGCCGAGCGGAGCTCGAGGGCCGACGCCGTGGTGGCGCCGGAGACGGAGGTCGCGTGGGCCGTTCCGCCCGAAAGCGACATGACGTTGAGCATCTTCACGCGTCGCGACGAGTTGCGCCTCACGGTCGCATCCACGACGCGGCCCACGACACCGAGCGTGTGCCCGAGCGTCTGAGCGGTCACGGGAACCGGGCCCCAGTCGTGGTACGGCGAGATCTTGTCGTACGGATCCTTCTCCGAGACGAGATACGGCCGGCCCGGTGAGCCGAAGGCATCCGCGGCCGACTGCGTCCACCCGCCGGTGCTCGACGAGAAGAGCGTGTCGGCCACGTCACCGCCGTAGAGGAGCACCTCGCCGGCCGTCTCGTCCACCGCCTCTCTCCCGGCGGGCGTCTCGGCCGAGACGCCGAGGTAGGCCTGGCTGCGCCCGTCGGCGTAGACGTCGAACGGCGCGGCTGCCTTCCGGTTCGCGATGGCGTACGAGCGCGCCGCGACCGCCTGCGCCTCGAGCGCCGCGGGGAGCCAGGCCGAGGGCATCTCGGCCGGAACGACGCCGTAGAGGTACTGCTCGAGCGGGAGGACGTTGATCGCGCGGAGCTTCTTGCCGGACACGTCGACGAGGATCTGCCCGCGGTACGCACGGCCGAGGGTGAGCGACGACCCGCTTGCCGGCGCGAAGGTCAGCGGCTCGGGAAGCGCCGCCGCCGGTCCGCCGTCGACCGCGAGCTTCAACCCCGGGCCGAACGTCGTCTTGCCGGCCGGCAGCGTGTGGTCGACGTCGTCTCCGTCCTCCACCGTGAACGGCTTCTTCGAGGAGATCGTCAGCGTCTTCTTCCCGCTCGCGAGCAGGACGCGGATCGAGGTCGTGGTCGTCCCGCCGAGCTCGGTGCCGGGGTAGTAGGCGTCGAGGATCTGCTCGTACCCGTAGCCCTGCTGCGCGTAGCCCTGGGCACCCCACTGGCCCATGCCCACGCCGTGCCCGTAGCCGTGCCCGCTGACGAGGAAGAGCGCTCCCGAGCCTGCCGGCGCAACGTACTGCGGGTTGCCCGCCGAGCCCGCCGAGCGCGCCGCATGCGGCGCCGAGGCGAGCACGACCGCGGCGGCGGCGACAGAGAGGGCGACGAACGTGCGAACCAGGGCGTCCTGAGGGTAGACCAGTCTGTCCGGACGACGTGTAAACTTCCGGCCAACATTGCGAGGCGACGGAGCCTCGGCCGCCAGAAACGCTGGCTGCCGGGGCTTTTTTCATTTCACAGGAGGGAGTAAGGAGAGTGGCGTACGTGGAGAGCAGGAACCGGGCGACTAGCGACCCGGAGACACGCAAGGAAGTGCTCGCGGAGATCGAGTCCCGCGGCATCGAGGACGTGCTCCTCTGGTTCACCGATCTCGAGGGGCATCTGAAGAGCTTCTCCATAACCCGCAGCGAGGTCGAGGGCGCGCTCGACGACGGGATGGGCTTCGACGGCTCGTCGATCACCGGCTTCAACGCGATCGAGGAGTCGGACATGATCGCGATCCCCGATCCCGAGACGTTCCGGTTGCTGCCCGACGGCCAGGCGGCGCGGATGATCTGCGACGTCGTCACCCCGGACGGCCAGCCGTACGCCGGCGACCCGCGCTTCGCGCTCCGGCGCGCGCTCGAGCGCATGGAGGCGATGGGCTTCGACACGTTCAACGTCGGCCCCGAGGCCGAGTACTTCCTGTTCAAGGACGAGAAGGGCACCGAGACGCTCGACGAGGGCGGCTACTTCGCCCAGACGACGCTCGACGCCGCCACCGGCGTCCGCCGCGACACGATCCGCGCGCTCGAGTCGATGGGGATTCCGGTCGAATACCACCACCACGAGGTCGGCCCCTCGCAGCACGAGATCGACATCCGCTACGCGGGCGCGCTCGACATGGCCGACTTCATGCTCACCTACCGCCTCGTGGTCAAGGAGGTCGCCAAGCAGCACGGGTACCACGCGACCTTCATGCCGAAGCCGCTCTTCGGCGAGAACGGCTCCGGGATGCACACGCACATGTCGCTCTTCACGGAGGGCCACAACGCGTTCTTCGATCCCGACGACAAGTGGCACCTCTCTGACGTGGCGAAGGCGTTCATCGCCGGCCAGCTACGACATGCGCGCGAGCTGTCGGCGGTCTTCGCGCAGTGGGTCAACTCGTACAAGCGGCTCGTGCCGGGCTTCGAGGCACCGGTCTACGTCGCGTGGTCGCAGCGGAACCGCTCCGCCCTGATCCGGATCCCGCTCTACAAGCCGGGCTCCGAGCAGGCGACACGCGCCGAGATCCGCTGCCCCGACCCGGCTTGCAACCCGTATCTCACGTTCGCAGCGCTGTTGCACGCGGGGCTCGAGGGAATCGAGCAGGGCTACGAGCTGCCGGACCCGATGGAGACGAACCTCTACCACCTCACCGCCGAGCAGCGGCGGGAGCGCGGCATCGTCTCCCTCCCGGAGACGCTGGGCGAGGCGATCGACGAGTTCTCGCAGTCGCAGCTGATGCGGAAGGCGCTCGGCCCGCACATCTTCGACCGCTACGTCGAGCTCAAGCGGAAGGAGTGGGACGAGTACCGCGTCCAGCTCACCGACTGGGAGATGCGCAAGTACCTGGCGGTTCTCTAGTCCGTCGAGCCGGGTCGCGGCGGCCGTCCCGCCGCGACCCGGCTTGAATCTCACCGCCCGCCGCGGTTAGATCCGGTGACACAAGGAGGTGCAGCGATGCGCGTCGAAGGTTCCGTCACCGCGATTTCCTGGATCCCGTCGGAGGCGATCGAGGGTCTGCCCAAGCTGCCGTTCGAGCTCGGCGTCGGCCATTACGACGAGCCGCCGCCCGACCGCCTCGAACCCGGCGACCTCGGACGGCTACGCGATGCCGACGGCTTCCGCGAGGCGAACGAGCTGAGGGCGTGGATCGAGGTCGAGGACGGCAAGATCGTCCGCCACGCCTACGAGGGAGGCGGCCTGGTGGGCTCGACCACGTTCCGGATCGGGCCGAAGGCGCTGGTCGTTCCGGGAGTGGCGTTCGACGTTCTCCGGGCCGACCCCGAGGTGTCCGGAGACAGCGTCCGGTTCGTCCAGACGGTCGGCGGGCGCGCCGGCTTCCCGGCGCCGCGGCTCGTCAAGGGCGGGCCGCTGTTCCGCGTCCAGTCGGCGACGGCATGGACGACGCTCGCCCTCACGCTCTACGCGGATGGCAGCGTCGAGCACGAGCTGGTGGGGGCGAGCTCGTTCCCGCGCCACTGGATCTACGACAACGAGGGCAACCTCGTGCAGAAGAGCGGCACAGTCGACTTCAAGAAGTGGTATCGGGAGTCGCACGGAGGCCACACGCCGTGGGGAGACGAGGAATCGCCTGCTGTCGTCTCGGAGGCGGAGACCGCGCTCGAGCGCGAGCTGTCGCGGGCGCTCCTCTCTGGAGACGAGAAGCTCACCAAGCGAAGGCTCGGCGAGGGCGCCGTGCTCGTGACCCAGGGCGCGGAGGGAGACAAGCTCTACCTCATCCTCGACGGCATCCTCGGAGTCGAGGTCGACGGCGAGCAGGTCGCCGAGATGGGGCCGGGGACGATGGTCGGCGAGCGTGCATTGCTCGAGAGCGGCGTCCGGACCGCGACGTTGCGTGCGCTCACGCCCATCCACTTCGTCGCGATTCCGGCGGAGCTCGTCGGACAGAGTGAGCTGACGGCGCTCGCAACGGACCGCCACCGGGAGGAATGAACCGATTGAGGTAAGGCTGCGGCGGGCGGCTCTCCGTCCGCCGCAGCCCGCATCGTTCCCGGCGTGGCCGGGCTCGGCTCGCCCCTCCTCCTGCTGATCTTCCTCGCGGCCGCCGCGGTGACCTGGGCCGCGGGGATCACGCTTTCGAAGTCGACCGACGCGCTCGACGCGCGGCTCGGGCTCGGCGACGCGGTCGGCGGCCTCGTCCTGCTCGCGATCGCGGGCAGCCTGCCCGAGCTCGCGATCACGATCTCCGCCGCCTCGCAGGGGAACCTCGGGCTCGCAGCCGGGAACCTGATCGGCGGCATCGCCGTCCAGACGATGGTGCTGCTCATCTGCGACATCGCCGTCGGCCCTCAAAGGCCTCTGACGTTCCTCGTCGGAAGGCTTACCCCGGTGCTGGAGGCGCTGCTCGTGATCATCGTCGTGGCGGGCGTCGAGATGGGCGCCCTGCTCAAGCCGTCGACCGCCATCGCCGGCACGGTCAGCCCGGCCTCGCTCGGGATCGTCATCTTCTGGCTCGTCGGCCTCTACGCGATCCGCGGCGCTGCCAAGGATCCTCGCTGGAAGGTCACGATGCCGGGGAGCCAGCCCGGACGCCGCCGCCGCGAGCGGGCGCAGCCGGACCAGCCGCATCCGTACGCCGGCCTTTCGACCGCCGGCGTGGCTGCGATCTTCGGGCTCGCCTCCCTGGTCACCCTCGGGGCCGGCGTCGCTCTCGAGGTGACCGGCAACGACCTCGCCAACAGGCTCGGCGTCAACGGAGTCATCTTCGGTGCGACGGTGCTCGCGGCCGCCACCGCACTGCCCGAGATCAGCTCGGGAATCGCGGCGGTGCGGCTCGGCGACAACTCGCTCGCCATGGGGGACATCTTCGGCGGCAACGCTTTCCAGGTCTGCCTCTTCCTGGTGGCCGACCTGGTGGCCGGACAACCGGTGCTTCCGTCTGCGGGACCCCTCAACGCCTGGCTGGCCGCGCTCGGTGTCGCGTTGACGGCGATCTACGGCTTCGGCGTAATCGCCCGGCCGATGCACTGCCGGTTCCGACTCGGGCCGGACTCGCTGCTTGCGCTCGCCCTCTTCGGCCTCGGCATCGCCGGTCTGTTCTTCGTCCCGACCTAGACCCAGGCGCGGCGCTCCTACGATAGGCCGGTGGAATCGACCGACCGCCACCTGCGGCTGCTGACCGAAACGATCGCCGCGGTCAACTCGACGCTCGACCTCGAGGAGGTGCTGCACCTCGTGGCCAACGAGGTCGCGGCTGCGCTCGACGCCGACGCGTGCTTCGTCTACCTCTACGACGAAGCAGCCGGCGAGCTGATTCTCCGGGCTACGCACGGAACGCCGCTCGACGAGATGACGCGCCGCCCTCGCCTGCACCCCGGTGAAGGGATCACCGGGACCGCAGCGGCCGAGCGGCGCCCCGTCGCGATTGCCGCCAATGCCGATCTCGATCCGCGCTGGAAGGAGTTCCCGAACCTGCCGGAGTCGGAGTACGAGTCGATCCTCGCCGTCCCGATCCTGGCGCGCGAGCAGCTGGCAGGCGCGGTCAACGTCCGCACGCGCGAGGCGCGCGAGTTCCGGCCCGACGAGATCGAGCTGCTGCAGGCGATCGCAGGCCAGGTCGCCCAGTCGATCGTCCACGCGAAGCTCTACGCTGAGGCGCAGCGGCGCGTCGCCGAGCTCGAGGCGCTCGCGCGCATCTCCGAGGCGGTGTCCGAGTCGCTCTACCTCGAGGAGTCGCTCGAGGCGATCGTGAAGACGACGATGGACGCCGTGCACGCGACCGGGGCGGCGCTCGTGCTCGAAGACGGGCGGATCGCGTGGCCCGAGGGGCGAGCCGGGACATATGCCCTCCGCACTCCCCTCCGCTGGAAGCGACGCGAGATCGGCCAGCTCGTGGCCGATCGCGAGACGCCCTTCACCGACGAGGAGCGGGCGCTGCTCGAGGCGATCGCCCACCACGCCGCCGTCGCGCTCGAGCACGGCCGCGCGGTGATGCGCGGAGTCCTCGCTCAGGAGATCCACCATCGCGTGAAGAACAACCTCCAGACCGTCGCGTCGCTGCTGCGCCTGCAGGCTCGCGCGGAGGGCGTGGATCCTCGCGAGGCGCTCGAGCACTCCGTCAACCGGATCCTCGCGATCGCCGCCGTGCACGAGTCGCTCACGGAGCAGCGGGAGGAAGACGTCGAGCTGGCAGAGCTCATCGACCGGCTGCGCGCGATGCTCGTGCAAGGGCTCAGCGCGGGACGCGACGTCGAGGCGCGCCTCGAGCCGGTCTCGCTCGCCGGCACCCGGGCGACTGCGCTCGCCCTCGTCTTTTCGGAGCTGCTCCAGAACGCGCTCGAGCACGGCAGGGGCACGGTGCGGATCGAGCTCGCACGCCGCGACGGCGACGTCCTCCTCGCGATCGCCGACGAGGGCTCGGGCGTCGACGGCGCGCCAAGCGGCACAGGGCTCTCGATCGTCAAGGCGCTCGTCGCGGACGAGCTCCACGGCAGCTTCGCTTTCGCGGGCGCACGCGCCGAGGTCGTGTTCCCGGCGTGAGGACGCAGGAGGTGCTCATCGTCGTCCGGCGCGGGAGCCAGTTCCTCGTCCTCCACCGCTCGCCGGAGAACGAGGCGTACTGGCACCTCGTCGCAGGCGGCGTGGAGGAGGGAGAGACGTTCGCCGACGCCGCCGTACGCGAGCTGCAGGAGGAGACGGGGCTCATCGCGCCGGTCGCATCGCTCGACAGCTCGTTTGCCTACGACGGTGTTCGCGTGGAGTGCTTCGTCGCCGAGGCTCCCGAGGCGTGGGAGCCCGCACTCGACTGGGAGCACGACGGCTACCGGTGGCTGGAGCGCGAGGAGGCCGCCGGGCTCCTCTTCTGGCCCGAGCCCGCGGCTCTGCTCCGGTCGCTGTCGTGAGAGACGCACCGCCGCCGTACGCCGGCGAAGGACCGCACGTGCTGTGGCACGTGAGCGAGGACGACTCGATCGGCCGCTTCGAGCCCCGTGACGGCAAGGTCTGGGCGATCGGGACGCGGTTGCTTCCGCTCTACTGGTTCCCGCGCGACTGTCCGCGCGCGACGTTCTGGGCCGAGTCCACGACCACCGACCGCGACGTCGACCGCTTCCTCGGCGGCGACCGGGCTCGGCGCGTCCACGTCGTCGAGCCGGGGTGGCTCGAGCCGATGCGTATGACGCAGGTGCTCGCCTATCGGATGCCCGGGGACGCGTTCGTCGAGAACGACGACCGCTTCTGGATCTCCGCCGAGCCGGTCGAGCCGCTCGAGGTGCTCGAGCTCGGCGATCTCGTCGAACGGCACGAGCAGGCCGGAATCGAGCTCGAGACCGAGCCTAACCTCCTCGACTTCTGGGACGAGGTGGTCGGGGCGAGCCTCGGCTTCAGCGGGATCAGGCTCCGCAACGCGAGGATGCGCTGATGCGAATCCTCGTGGCCGAGGACGAGACGATCATCCGGCTCGACCTCCGCGAGCTGCTCGAGCGTGCGGGCTTCGACGTGTGCGCCGAGGCGAAGGACGGCGAGGAAGCGGTCGAGCTCGCTCGCGCCGAGCAGCCCGACCTGGCCGTGCTCGACGTGAAGATGCCGAAGCTGGACGGGATCGAGGCGGCGCGGCGGATCCTCGAGGAACGGCCGATCCCGATCGTGATGCTGACCGCATACGAACAGGAGGAGCTCGTCTCGCGGGCTGTCGAGGCGGGCGTCTTCGGCTATCTCGTGAAGCCGTTCCGCGAGCAAGACCTCCTCCCCGCCATCGCGGCCGCGCGCGCGAGGCACGACGAGCTGCAGGCGGTGCGGGCCGAGGCGGAGTCGCTCGCCGACGCGCTCGCGGCGCGAAAGGTGATCGAGCAGGCGAAGGGGCTCCTGATGGACAAGGAGCAGCTCTCGGAGCAGGAGGCGTTCGCGCGCCTGCGCAAGGCGAGCCAGGCCTCGGGCCGCCCCTTGAAGGTGATCGCAGAGGCCGTGGTCGCAACGCTGAGCGGAGAAGCGTGAGCGCCGAGCATCGGAACGCCGCGCTCGTCCGACGCGTCTTCGCCGCCTTCGGCAAGGACCCGATGGCAGTCTCCGCCGCCTTCGCGCGAAACGTCGTCTGGCGCGTGCCGGGCGACACCGTGATGAGCGGCGAATACCGTGGCCGCCGCGACGTCGTCGAGTTCCTACGCCGCACCGGCCTCGAGACCGGCGGCACGTACCGCAGCCACCTCATCACCGTCTTTGCCGACGACGACTGGGCCGTGGCGATCTACCGCGCGACCGGGAACCGCAACGGAATCGACCTCGACGTCGAGCAGGCGCTCGTGATCCGGGTAGCCGACGAGCTGATCAGCGACGTAACGGCGGTGCCGCTCGACTCCGCCTTCGAACGCTTCTGGGCCTAGTGGCCGAGAACGGTCGAGATCGGAACGGCGTTCGGCGGCGCGGTGACGTGCACCTGCTCGTTCCAGCGACCGATGCGGACCACACTCGAGCCAGGGCCGCCCGTGGCGACAGCCTTCTCCTCGAACGGCAACGGGGTTCCCCCCGCCGGCGCGTACACGGTCTCGACGAGCTTGAGCCCCGCTTGACGGACGGCGCCACGGAGTCCCACGGATCTCCTGCCGCCGATCGTCCCCCGGACGACCGACAGGTGCTTACCGGGTACGAGACCGGATCGGAAGGACGCGAACGTGGCATCGGCCGCGACGGCGGCATAGGCGCCGCTCGTCGACGGGATCGAGATCCACTTGCCGGTGTACTGAGCTGCCTGCGCCTGGCTGAAGGGGAAGAAGTTCTGCAGCGTGAAGGCGTTCCCTCGGATGTACGCCGAACCGCCGACGACGAGCACGGTCGCCGGGCCGGACTGGCCGCCGATGGTGAGCGTGATCCGCTGAGTGCCCCGACGCGGGCCGACGTCGGCAACGATCCGGATTGCGCGCCCGGGGACCGAGCTCGTGCTGACGTAATGGACGGAATGACGGGCCGAAGCGGCCGCCAGCATCGCCGCGCGGAGCTGTTTCGGCGTTTGCGCGGCGAGCGCGACAGACGCCATGACAGCAGCAGCCGCCACGGCGAGCACGAGAACCCCTACCCGGCCCACGGCTTCAGGGTAGCCCGGATTCGCTACGCCTGTGCCTGCTCGAAGAGCTGCTCCCAGCGTTCGAGGAGCGCGGTGAGCGCGTCGCGGCTGCGCTTGTGCGCGGCGAGCACGTCGACGTCGGTCCAGTCCTCGGCGAGCTTCGCCTCGAGCTCGGTCACCTCCGCCTCGCGCAGGGCGATCTCCGCCTCGATTCGCTCGAGCGCGGACGTCCGGCGCGGCTTCGGCTTCGCCTTTGTCGCCGGCTTCGGCGCCGGCTTCGCACGCTCGACCGGCGGCTGTGGATTTGCGCGGGCCTCGCGCTCCTCGCGCGCCCGCAGCAGCTCGGCCCAGCCGCCGTCGTAGGCGCGGAGCTTCCCGTCCTCGATCGCAAGCGTCCGCTCGGCGATCGCGTCGAGCAATGCGCGGTCGTGCGATACGAGCAGCACCGTCCCGGGAAACGCGTCGAGCGCCGCTTCGAGAGCCTCGCGGCTCTCCAGATCGAGGTGGTTCGTGGGCTCGTCGAGGACGAGGAAGTTCGCGCCGGACGCGACGGTGACGGCCAGAGCGAGCCGCCGCCGCTCTCCGCCCGAGAGCACGGCGACCTGTTTCTCGTGGGCGTCCCAGCCCGAGAAGAGGAAGCGGCCGAGCAGGTTCTGCGCGTCTGGACGAGCGAGCCCCGTCATCGACTGGACGCACTGGAGGACCGAGCCGCGCGCGTCGAGCTCCATCTCCTGCTGCGAGAAGTAGCCGACCTGGACTCCGTGGCCGATGCGCAGGCCGTCGGCGCGGACGAGCTTCTCGAGCAACGTCGTCTTGCCCGAGCCGTTCGGCCCCACGAGTGCGACGTGCTCGCCGCGCTCGACGGCGAACGAGATCTGACTCAGTAGCAATCTGTTACTTGCGACGGACACGTCCAGGCCGTCGGCCTCGACGACGATCCGGCCACTGCGGGCGGGCTTGAGGAACTCGAACCCGAGGCCGCGGGTCCGGCGCGAGAGCAGCGCGACCTCGCCGGCAGCGGCGGCGCGCTCCTGCTCGAGCCGGCCGATCTGGCTCAGCTTCGCCTGGGCCTGCTTCGCCTTGCTCTTCTTGTAACGGAACCGCTCGACGAACCGCTCGAGCCGCACGATGTCCGCCTGCGCCCGTTCGACCTCCTTCTGCGCATGCACCATCCGCGCCGCCTTCTCGCGCCGCCACTCGTGCCACGGGCCGGGGAAGAACGTCCCGCGACCCGCCTCGAGCTCCAGCGTCGCCGTCGTCACGGCTTCGAGGAACCAGCGGTCATGAGCGACGAGGATCACGGCGGCGTCGAGCGAGGCGAGCTCGCGCTCGAGCCACTCGAGATTCGCGACGTCGAGATGGTTCGTCGGCTCGTCGAGGAGGAGCAGATCGGGATCGCCGCCGAGCGCGCGGGCGAGCGAGGCCCGCGTCAGCTCCCCGCCCGAGAAGGTGCGCAGCGGCCGGTCGAGGTCCTCCTCCGCAAACCCGAGCCCCCGCACGACCGACGACGCGCGGTCGCGCCACGCGTAGCCGCCGGCGTGCTCGAGCCGCGCCTGCGCCTCGGCGTAGCGGTTGAGCGTCGGCTGTGCGTGGTCGCCCTCCGCCATCGCGCCTTCGAGCCGGCGCAGCTCGTCCTCGAGCGCAACGAGGTCGCGCGCGCCGGCGAGCACGTACTCGCGCAGCGTCAGTTCCTGCTCGAGCGGCGGACGCTGGTCGTGCAGCGCCACGCGCGTCCCCTTGGCGAACGCCAGCTCGCCGCCGTGCTTCTCGGTCTCGCCGGCGAGGATCCGCAGCAGCGTCGTCTTGCCGGCGCCGTTCGGCCCGGAAAGCGCGACGCGGTCGCGGCGCTCGACGGAGAACGAGACGCCGTCGAACAGGACCGAGCCGGCGAGCTCCTTGCGGAGGTTGGAGGCGATGACCACTGCCATAGCTGGGCCACTGTAGATTCGGGCGCGTGCCGACGGCCAGGAGCGAGGAGCTGCGGGCGCTCGCCCAGCGGGTCGCCGAGGCACTTCCGCCGGAGGTGGTCGAGGTGGTTCTCACCGGCAGCGTCTCGCGCGGCGTCGCCGACGAGGTCTCGGACATCGAGATGCTCGTCGTCACCGAGGAGCAGGTGACGCTCGAGGAGGCATTCGAGCTCGCGCGGCGGGCGGGTCTGGAGTGGCGCGACACCTGGGGCGATCCGGCGACGCCCACGCGACGTGTCTCGGGCTACGTCGAGGGCCGGCCCGTCGAGACGATCTGGTGGTCGCGCGAGCTCGCCGAGGAGCTCTATGCGAACGGCGGCTCGGCCGAGGCGCTCTCCAACGGCGTCGCGCTGCGGACGAGCGGCCTGCTCGCGGGCTGGCAGGAGCGGCTCGCCGACTATCCCGACGAGCTAGCGACCGAGCGAATCGAGAAGGCGGCGGAGCGCTGGGGCGGCTGGACGCCCGAGAGCCTGTTGACCATCGTCCGGCCCGATAGCTCGCTCGCCCGCATGGAGTGGCTCGTCGAGTCGGCGCAGCGCGTGCTCGCAATCGTCTTCGCGCTCAACCGCGTCGCGCAGCCGACCGCGAAGCGGCTCGCATCGCGCGTAGAGCCACTCCCGATCAAGCCCGAGCGCCTCGTGGAGCGGATCGACGACGCGCTCGCCGAGCCGGATCCGCGCACGGCCCTGCGACTGATGACCGAGCTCCAGCTCGAGACGGTGCGCCTGGCGCCGAGCGGCCCGAACGTCGGCCGCGCGCAAAGGTGGCTCGCGGAGGCGCTGGAGGTCCTGGAGCCCGGCTACGAGGCGCTCGCGCGAGCCCGCGCCAGGGTGCGTGCCGCCGCGGCGATCCCGTCGGCGTCGATGCCCGCCTCGGCGAGCAGCTCTGCCGGCTTGCCGGAATGCGGCATCCCGTGAACCGCGAGCCGGACGACCGGCGGACGGTCGTCCGAGTCCCCCAGGGCGGACAGCACCGCCTCACCGAGGCCGCCCTCGGGCCAGTGGTCCTCCGCCGTCACGATCGGACACGTGAGCGAGCGCAGCGTCTCGGCGTCGAGAGGCTTGATCGAGTAGAGGTCGATGACACGGGCCTCGATTCCCTCCTGCGCAAGCGTCTCGGCCGCCTTGACCGCCTCGGGCACCGTGATCCCCGCGCCGACGATCGCGACGTCGTCGCCCTGCCTGAGCGTCCGGGAGCCGCCGATCTCGAACTCCTCGTCCGGCCCGTAGACGACGGGAGTCGCCGGGCGCAGCGTGCGCAGGTAGACGATCCCGTCCGTGTCTGCCATCTTCGCCACGAGCTTCGCCGTCTGGTTTGCGTCGCACGGGTGCAGCACCGTCGAGCCGTGCACGGCGCGCAGCGAGGCGATGTCCTCGAGCGCCATCTGCGACGGGCCGTCCTCGCCGATCGAGATTCCGGCGTGCGAGCCGCAGAGGCAGTAGTTCGCGCGGCTGATAGCAGACATGCGGATGAAGTCGTAAGCGCGCGAGAGGAATGCGGCGAACGTCGAGGCGAACGGCCGCCAGCCGAGCACCTGCATCCCGACCGCGGCCGCGACCATCTGCTGCTCGGCGATGTACATCTCGAAGTAGCGCTCCGGGATCGCGTCGCGGAACTCCTCGGCAAACGTCGAGTTCGAGACCTCGCCGTCGAGCGCGACTACGTCGCCTCGCGCCTTGCCCAGCGCCGTGAGTGCGTCGCCGTACGCCTTGCGCGTCGCGACCTCCGTACCGAGCTCGTAGCGCGGCAGCTCGAGCGTGCCGCCGGGGAACTCGTGCTTCGAGCCGCCGGTGTCGGGCTTGGCCACGTCGATCGCGAGGTTGCGGACGCCGCCGAGCGTCGCGATCACCTCGTCGGAGTGGTCGAGCGCCTTGCCGTGGAAGCCGTTCTTGTCCTCGACGTCGGGGTCGCCCTTGCCCTTGATCGTCTTCGCCACGATCACGACGGGCTGGCCCGAGATGTCGGTCGCCTCGGCGTATGCGCGGTCAATCGCCTCGACGTCGTGGCCGTCGATCTCGATGGTGTGGCAGCCGAACGCGCGGGCACGGTTCGCGTACGAGTCGAGATCCCAGCCGTGCATCGTCTCGCCCCGCTGGCCGAGCCGGTTCACGTCGATGATTGCGACGAGATTGTCGAGCTCGTAGTGGGCCGCGTGCTCGAGCGCCTCCCACTGGGAGCCCTCGGCGATCTCGCTGTCGCCACAGAGCGTCCACACGCGAAACGGCAGCCGGTCGAGCCGCTTGCCCGCGAGGGCCATGCCCACCGCATAGGGGAGGCCCTGACCAAGCGACCCGGTTGCGACGTCGACCCACGGAATTCGCGGTGTCGGGTGGCCCTCGAAGATCGAGTCGAACTGCCGGTACGTGAGCAGCTCCTCCTCCGAGATCGCGCCGGCGGCGCGGAAGATCGCGTAGAGCAGCGTCGAGGCGTGGCCCTTCGAGAACACGAGGCGATCGTTGTGCGGGTCGTGCGGGTTGTCGAAGTCGTAGCGCAGGTACTTCGCGAGGAGCACCGCCATCAGGTCGGCGGCCGACATGCCGGAGGTGGGATGGCCGGAGCCGGCCTTGGCCGCCGGCCGGATCGCATCGACCCGGAGCTGCTGTCCCAGCTCGCGCCAGAGCTCGACGTCGTTCATGGCTCGATCATACGACGGGAGCGGGTACGGTCCGCCACGTGAAGGTCGCCGTTGCCTTCGATCATCGAGGCGTCCATCTCCGGGACAAGCTCCTCGAAACCCTGCACGCAGGCGGGCACGAGATCGTCGACCTCGGCACCGACACCGACGCGGTGCGGATCGACTACCCGGTCAAGTCCGCCGAGCTCGGCGCCGCGATCAAGGACGGCCAGGCCGAGCGGGGCGTCCTCGTCTGCGGCTCGGGCGTTGGCGCCTCGGTCGCCGCCTGCAAGATCGTCGGCATCCGGGCAGCCATCTGTCACGACGCCTACTCCGCGCACCAGGGCGTCGAGCACGACGACATGAACGTCCTCTGCCTCGGCTCGGAGGTCGTGGGGCCGAGCCTCGCGGCCGACCTCGTGCGCACGTTTCTCGCGGCTCGCTTCGACGGAGAGGAGCGTCACGCCGCCAGACTGGAGATGATCCGACGGATGGAAGAGGGGATGCGGAATGGCTGAATCGAGACTCGACAAGCTGAGCGCGCGCGGGCAGTCGGTGTGGATCGACTACCTCTCGCGCGACCTCGTCCAGAGCGGCGAGCTGAAGCGGTTGATGGACGAGGACGCCGTCGTCGGCGTGACCTCGAACCCGACCATCTTCCAGAAGGCGCTCTCGCAGGGAGACGCCTACGACGAGCAGGTGAGGTTGCTGCTCGAGCGCGAGCAGGATCCGAAGGAGATCTTCCTCCACCTCGCGGTGCGTGACGTCGAGTCCGCCCTCGACCTCCTCGCCCCTGTGCACGAGCGGAACCCGGAGGACGGCTACGTCTCGATCGAGGTCGACCCGAATTTCGCCTACGACACGAAGGCGACCTGCGAGGAGGCGGAGCGGCTGCACGAGTGGATCCGCCGGCCGAACCTCTACGTGAAGATCCCCGGGACGAAGCCCGGCCTCCAGGCGATCGAGGACTCCATTGCGGCGGGCCGCAGCATCAACGTCACGCTCCTCTTCTCGCTCGAGATGCACAGCGCGTCGATGGAGGCGTACGTCCGCGGCCTCGAACGGTTCGTCGACGGCGGCGGCGACCCCGCGAAGGTGCGCTCGGTCGCGAGCTTCTTCGTCTCCCGCGTCGACACGGAGACGGACAAGCGGCTCGAGGCGATCGGCTCCGAGGAGGCACTCGCGCTACGCGGCAAGCTCGCGATCGCCAACGCGCGCATCGCGTACCAGAACTACGAGCAGGCGTTCTCGGGAGCGCGCTGGGAGGCTCTCGCGGCGAAGGGCGCGCTGCCGCAGCGCTGTTTGTGGGCTTCCACCTCCACCAAAAACGCTGCGTACCGCGACGTTCTCTACGTCGAGGAGCTGATCGGACCGCACACGGTGAACACGATGCCGGAGGAAACCATCAAGGCGTTCCAGGACCACGGCGAGGTGCGCGGCGACACGGTGCTCGAGGGAGTGGACGAGGCTCAGAGGCTGTTCGAGCAGCTCGCCGCGGTCGGCATCGACTACGACGACATCGTGGCGACGCTCGAGAAGGAGGGCGTGGAGAAGTTCTCCGCTTCGTTCGCCGAGCTGCTCGACGGCGTGAAGGCGAAGCGCGAGGCCGTGGCCGTCTAGCGGTGAACCGCGAGGGTCTGATCGAGGGGATCTGGGAGCGCGATTCCACGATCTGGACCGGGAGCGACGAGGCGCACTGGCTCGGCTGGCTCGACGAGCCCTTGCACGTCCAGGAGCAGCTCGAGGAAATTGTTCGCTTCGCGGAAAACCTCCACGACGAGGTCGACGCCGTCGTGCTGTGCGGGATGGGCGGCTCGTCGCTCGCGCCCGAGGTGCTGCGCCGCAGCTTCGACGTCGACTGGTTCCACGTCCTCGACACGACGCATCCGCGCGCGATTCGGGCTCTCGAGGAGAGCCTCGACTTCGAGCGGACGTTCTTCGTCTCATCCTCGAAGTCCGGAACGACGCTCGAGACGCGTTCGCACACCGACTACTTCTGGGAGAAGAACGGCAAGCGCGGAGCCATGTTCGCCGCGATCACGGATCCCGGCTCCGAGCTCGAGCGCCTCGCCCGAGAGCGCGGCTTCCGGGCGGTCTTCGCCGGCGAGCCGTCGATCGGCGGCCGCTATTCGGCGCTGTCGCCGTTCGGAATCGTGCCCGCGGTGCTGATGGGCGCCGACGCGGCACGCATCCTCGAGCGGGCGCAGGAGATGCGCGAGGCCTGCCGTTCCGGCGAGGGCAATCCCGGCTACGAGCTCGGCAGCCGGTTCGGCGAGGGCTGGCGTGAGGGTCGCGACAAGATCTGCATCGCGGATGCGCCCGGCGACTTCGGGCTCTGGGCCGAGCAACTCGTCGCGGAGTCGACGGGCAAGCACGGCAAGGGGCTCGTCCCCGCCCCGGGCGAGTCGCCCGACGGAGCCGACCGCCAGGCCGCGCAGCCCGAGCTCCCGGATCCGTATGCCCTCGGCGCAGAGTTCTTCCGCTGGGAGTTCGCGATCGCCGTCGCCGGCGCGTACCTCGAGATCAACCCCTTCGACCAGCCCGACGTGCAGGCGGCGAAGGACAAGACGAACGAGGTGCTCGCAACGGGAAAGGAACCGGAGCTAGAGCCGGAGAGCTCGATCGAGGAGCTGCTCGCCCAGAAGAAGGACGGCGACTATGCCTGCGTCCAGGCATTCATCGAGCCGTCGGCGGAGAACGACCGGCTGATCGCGGGTCTCGTCGAGCGGCTCCGCCGCGAGAGCGGGCTCGTCGTGACGCACGGCTACGGGCCGCGCTACCAGCATTCGACCGGCCAGCTCCACAAGGGAGGCCCGAACACGGGACTATTCCTGCAGGTGATCGACGACCCGGGCGACGAGCTTCCGATCCCCGGCAAGCCGTTTGGATTCCGGCGGCTGATCCGGGCACAGGCGGCGGGCGACCTCGAGACGCTGAAGGAGCGCGGCCGGCGGGTCGCCAGAGTGAGATTGGAGGAGATCTAGTGCAGCTAGGGATGGTCGGCCTCGGCCGGATGGGCGCGAACATGACCGAGCGGCTGCGCGCCGCCGGTCACGACCTGAAGACCTTCGACACGAACGTCGAGGGGACGGCATCGTCGCTCGAGGAGCTCGTACAGCAGCTCGACAGGCCCCGGTCGGTGTGGCTGATGGTTCCAGCGGGGATCGTCGACTCCGTGCTGGGCGGGCTCACGCCGCACCTCGAGGAGGGCGACACGATCATCGATGGCGGCAACTCCTACTACGTCGACGACCTCCGCCGCTCGCAGGAGCTGAGCGGGAAGAAGCTCCACTACGTCGACATCGGCGTCAGCGGCGGCGTCTGGGGCCGCGAGCGTGGCTACTGCCTGATGGTCGGCGGCGACGACGAGGCGGTCGGCCGCCTCGAGCCGGTGCTCGAGTCGCTCGCGCCGGGTGTCGACTCCGCCGCCCGCACGCCCGGTCGCAGCGGAGACCCGGCACCCGAGGAGCAGGGGTGGCTCCACTGCGGACCCTCCGGGGCAGGACACTTCGTGAAAATGGTTCACAACGGCATCGAGTACGGGCTGATGCAGGCGTACGCCGAGGGTCTGAACGTCCTCGAGCATGCGGACGTGGGGCTCCACCCGCAGAAGACCGACGCGGAGACGACCCCGCTGCGCGACCCCGACCTCTACAAGTACGAGCTCGACATCGCCGCGGTCACCGAGCTCTGGCGGCGCGGCTCGGTCATCTCCTCGTGGCTGCTCGACCTGACCGCCCAGGCGCTGCACGAGACGCCCGACCTCGACGAGTACGCCGGTCACGTGAGCGACTCGGGCGAGGGCCGGTGGACGGTGCAGGCCGCGGTCGAGGAGGGCGTGCCCGCGCCGGTGCTCGCCGCCTCGCTGTTCAACCGCTTCGCGTCCCGCGGCGAGGCGGACTTCGGCGACCGCGTCCTCTCCGCGATGCGGCATGCCTTCGGCGGCCACCTCGAGAAGAGCCCGGAGCAGTGACCGCGACCGCGCCGAAACGGGAGGAGAATCCGCTCGAGGACGGTCTCGCGCTGCGGCGGACGCCGGACCCCTGCGCGCTCGTCGTCTTCGGCGCCTCGGGCGACCTGACGCACAAGAAGATCATGCCGGCGCTCTATGCGCTCGCCGTCCGTCACCTCCTGCCCGAGCGGTTCGCGATCGTCGGCGTCGCACGCACCGAGGGAGACGACGACTCGTTCCGGCAGGACATGGAGACCGCGGTCAAGCAGCACGCGCGCGACCCGTTCCGGGAGGACGTCTGGGACCAGCTCTCCGCGCAACTCCACTGGGTCAGCACCGACTTCGCCGACGCCGGCGGCGAGGAGAAGCTCCAGGACCTGGTCGACCGCCTTGACGAGGAGCAGCAGCTCGGCGGCAACCGCGTCTTCTACCTCGCGGTGCCGCCGCCGGCCTTCCCCACGATCGTCGAGGCGCTCGGCAAGCGCCGTGACGACCGCGGCTGGACGCGCGTCGTGGTCGAGAAGCCGTTCGGCCACGACCTCGAATCGGCGAAACACCTGACCGCGATCCTGCTCGAGTACTTCAAAGAGGACGAGATCTTCCGGATCGACCACTACCTCGGCAAGGAGACGGTCCAGAACATGCTGGCGCTCCGCTTCGCCAACGGGATCTTCGAGCCGATCTGGAACCGCCAGTTCGTGGACCACGTGCAGATCACCGTCGCGGAGTCGATCGGGATCGAGGCTCGCGCCGGCTACTACGAGCACGCCGGCGCGATCCGCGACATCTTCCAGAACCACCTGCTCCAGCTGCTCGCGCTCACCGCGATGGAGCCTCCGATCGACTTCACGTCCGACTCGGTGCACAACGAGAAGGTCAAGGTGCTGCGGGCGATGCACACGCCCGCGCCGAGGTCGGTCGTGCGAGGCCAGTACGGGCGCGGCTTCGTCGAGGGCGAGGAGGTCGTGGCGTACCGCGAGGAGGCCGGGGTCGCGCACGACTCGATGACCGAGACGTACGTCGCCGCGAAGCTCTTCGTCGACAACTGGCGCTGGGCCGATACGCCGTTTTACGTGCGCATGGGCAAGCGGCTCGCGCGGCACGAGACGACGATCGCGATCCAGTTCAAGGCAGCGCCGCACCCGCCGTTCGAGGAAGCGGCCGCCGAGGGGCTGCGCCCGAACGTACTCGTCGTCAACGTGCAGCCGGACGAAGGCGTCTCGCTCGCGATCGGCGCGAAGGTGCCGGGCCAGGGGATGACGATCCGCACGGTCCACATGGACTTCCTCTACGGCGGCGCGTTCCGCACCGGAATGCCGGAGGCGTACGAGCGTCTCATCCTCGACGTGATGCTCGGCGACTCGACGCTCTTCACACGCGCGGACGAGGTCGAGGAGCAATGGCTGCTCGTCGACTCGATGGTCGCCGCCTGGCAGCGCGACAAGCCGGCGTTCCCGAACTATCCCTCCGGCTCGTGGGGGCCGCCGAGCGCCGAGGAGCTCCTCCACCGGGACGGGCGGTCGTGGCGACGGCCCTGAACCAGCTCAGCTGGTTCGGCGAGGACGTCCGCCTCGGCGACGTCGATACCGCCCTCGCGCGGCTGCGGGCCCAGGCCGCCGCCGAGACGGCGAGCATGCGGACGTCGGTGATGACGCACGTCGCGTGGGTGCCGCACGGCTGGAGGGAGCCGGCCCGCGCAGCGCTGGCCGGGATGGCGGAGCTGCACCCGTCGCGGACGATCCTCCTCTTCCCGGAGCCGAATGCGGACGACAATCGCATCGACGCGCGCGCCGAGGTCGAGCGCTGGGAGGTGCCGGACACCGATCGCGGGCTCGTGACCGAGGTGGTGGAGTTGACGCTGCGCGGCTCACGCGCGACGGCGCCGGCGAGCATCGTCGAGCCGCTCCTCATCTCCGACCTGCCCGTGTTCTTGCGGTGGCGCGGCGAGCCCTCGTGGGAGGCACCCGAGCTGGAGCAGCTCGTGGACATCACCGACCGGCTGATCGTCGACTCGACCGAGTGGGCCGACGTACCCGACTCGTACCTTCGGCTGACGGGGCTCTTCCCGCGCTGCTCGGCGTCGGATATCGCCTGGGCGAGGACGTCTCGCTGGCGCTCGCATCTCGCGACGCTCTGGCCGGAGATCGCGGAGGTACAGACGATGCGCGTTCGTGGCACGGCGGCGCAGGCGTGGCTCCTGTGTGGCTGGCTCCGCTCGAAGTTCGGGCGGAACGAGATCGCGCTGGAGCACGAGCCGGCCGAGACGCTGGCGTCAGTCGCACTCGACGGCGAGACGGTACCGCTGCCACCCGGCGACCCGCCCGCGCCGAGCGACGTCCTCTCGGACGAGCTCGACCGCTTCATCGCGGATCCCGTCTACGAGGCGGCGGTGTTCGCTACGAACCCGCTGCGCTGAGCGCACGACCCGCAGCGAGCACGCGCCCGTCGGCTCCGGCCGGCGCCGCCAGCTGCACCGACGCGGGCAGGCTGTCCTCCGCCGTCCCCCACGGAAGCGCGAGCGCCGGCCAGCCGAGGGAGCTGAACGGATACGTGAGGGAGATCGCCGCCGGCGCGGATTTCGAGCTCGTCGATGTCGGCGGGCGGCGCGACGAACGGGACGGTCGGGGTCACGAGCAGGTCGAGCCCGCCGATCGCTTCCGCCACGTGCTCTCGGTAGTCGGCACGCTCGCGCTCGGCCGCCGCGACTTCCGCATCGCCGACCTGCAGGCAGAGCTCGATCTTGGCGCGCACGTTGTCGCCGTAGAGCTCCTCGTTGCCCGGGAAGAGCGCCCGGTGGACGTCGCCGGCCTCGCGCATGAAGTCGGTCCGATTGGCCGGTGCGAGCGGGAGCTCGATCTCGCGCCGGCGCGGAAAGAACGCCGCCGCCTCCGCAACTCGCTCACGGATCAGCGGCCCGGCCCGGTCGAGCCACGCGATCCCGACTTCGAGCTCCTCGAGCGACTCGAGCTCGAGCGGCTCGAACCCGGGTGCGAGCACCTGCATCAGCCGCTCGCAGCCCTCCACCGTCGACGCCATCGGGCCGACGACGTCGTAGCTCGGAGCGAGCGGAAAGCAGCCCTCGACGGAGACGAGCCCCTGTGTCGGCTTGAACCCGACGACACCGCACCATGCCGCCGGGATCCGGATCGACCCGGCCGAGTCGCTGCCGAGCGCCAGCTCGACATCGCCGGCGGCTATCGCCGCGGCGGAGCCTCCGCTCGAGCCGCCCGCAAGCCGCCCCTGTGCGACCGGGTTCGGGACCGTGCCGTAGTGCTCGTTCTGGGACGAGATCCCGTAGGCGAACTCGTGCAGGTTCGTCTTTCCGGCAACCGCGTAGCCGTTGGCCTCCAACAGAAGCACCGAGTCCGCGCTCGCCGCCGGCACGTGATCGGTGAACAGCGCCGAGCCGTAGGTCGTCGTCAGGCCGGCTGTGTCGAGGAGGTCCTTGACGGCAACCGGCTCACCCCCGTCCACCCGCTCGGGACGCGCCAGCCAGATGCCGTCCACTACTGGAAGTGGAGGTACAGGAAGGCGACCCCGATCGAGCCGGCGAAGAGGAGCAGGAAGACGCCGAACAGCATCCAGGCGAGGCGGAGGTTCTTGCGGGCGAGCTCGGGATCCATCAGATGACTGCGTCCACGGCGAGCGCTACGAAGAGCAGCGCGAGGTACAGGAGCGAGTAGTGGAAGAGGAGCATCGCGCGCCGCGGCGTCGTGTCGCGCCGCAGCTGCTCGGCGAGCCACACGAACACGGCCCCGAGAGCGAGCGCGCAGACCACGTAGAGCGGCCCGGCGCCGCCCCAGCCCCACGGCAGCAGGGTGGCGGCCACGAGCACGAGCGAGTAGAGGACGATCTGCCGCGCCGTCGCCCGGTCGCCGCGGACGACAGGCAGCATCGGCACGCGCGCCTTTGCGTAGTTCTCCTTGATCAGCAGCGCCAGCGCCCAGAAGTGCGGCGGCGTCCAGACGAAGACGATCGCGAAGAGAAGCAGGGCCGGAAGTCCGATCTGGCCGGTCGCCGCCGCCCAGCCGACGAGCGGCGGCACGGCCCCGGCAGCGCCGCCGATCACGATGTTCTGCGACGTGGAGCGCTTCAACCAGCGCGTGTAGACGACGACGTAGAAGAGGCCGCCGACGAGCGCGAGCACTGCCGTGAGGACGTTCACCGCGCTTGCGAGCAGGACGAAGGAGAGTGCCAACAGCGCGAGCCCGAACTCGAGCGCGCGACTGGCCGGGACGCGGCCCGAGGCGACCGGTCGGGCCGCCGTACGCTTGCCCATCAGCGGATCGATGTCGCGGTCGAGCAGGTGATTGAGCGCCGAGGCGCCGCCGCACGCGAGCGCAAGCCCACTCATCGCGGCGACCACAAGCCCCGTCCCCGGCCAACCACGCGCGCCGGCGATCATCCCGCAGAAGCCGGTGATGAGGAGCAGCGACATGATCCGCGGCTTCGTCAGCGCCACGTAGTCGCGCCAGCTTCCCCAGGCCACGTGCTCGCCCCGGAAGCTCTCGGCGACGACGACGACGAGCGCCGCAAGGGCGAAGGCAGCCAGACCCGAGTGCGCATGCGGCCCCGGAACGGCCGCAGCCGCGGCAAAGAGGGCGGCGGCGGCCAACGCGGCCGGCACGAGGCGCCGGTGGGCATACCACGCCGAGACCACGAGGGCCGCGAGCGGAGGCGCCACGAGTGCGGCCAGCAGCCGGTGCGCGGTACCGAGCCCTGCCGCGCCGGAGACGACTGCGAGCAGCGTCCCACCAGCGGCGACGAGGGCAGAGAGACGCAGCCAGGGTCCGGGTGCGAGCTCGGTCCTCATTGCGGCTGCTCCGCGAGACGCCGCCGCAGGTCGCGCAACGGGCGCGCGCTCGTCACGTAGGGGACGGAGTCGAAGTTCTCCGGCGGCGGCGGCGAGGTCGTGTACCACTCGAGTGTGTCGGCGAGCCACGGATCGTTGCCGGCCCGGACGCCTTTCCGCGCGATCTGCGTCTGCCAGACGTTGACGAGGAAGACCAAGATCGACACCGCCATCACGAAGGAGCCGGCCGTCGAGATGCTGTTGTAGACCTCCCACAGCCCGCCGTGGTGGTACGTGTAGATCCGGCGCACCATCCCGAGCAGCCCGAGCATGTGCTGCGGCAGGAAGGTCAGATTGAAGCCGATGAACATCAGCCAGAAGTGCCACTTGCCGAGCCGCTCGTCGAGCATCCGCCCGAACATCTTCGGCCACCAGTAGTACAGCCCGCCGAAGAAGCCGAAGACCGAGCCGCCGAACAGGACGTAGTGGAAATGCGCCACGACGTAGTACGAGTCGTTCAGCTGCCAGTCGACGGGGAAGGCCGCGAGGAAGATCCCCGACAGGCCGCCCATCGTGAAGAGCGCGATGAAGCCGAGGGCGAACAGCATCGGCGTGTCGAGGACGATGTTGCCGCGCCAGGTGGTCGCGAGCCAGTTGAAGATCTTGACCCCCGTCGGGACCGCGATCACCAGCGACGAGATCATGAAGAACGAGTTGAGTCCCGTTCCCAGGCCCGTCGTGAACATGTGGTGTGCCCAGACGAGCAGCGAGAGGAACGCGATGGCGAGCGTCGAGAACGCGACCGCCTTGTAGCCGAAGATCGGCTTGCGCGCGAAGACCGGGATGATCTCGGAGATCATCCCGAACACGGGCAGCACCATGATGTAGACCTCGGGGTGCCCGAAGAACCAGAACATGTGCTGGTAGAGCACGATGCTCCCGCCGTGCGAGGGGATGAAGAAGTGCGTCCCCACGGTGCGGTCGAGCAGCAGGAGCGTCACGGCCGCCGAGATCGCGGGCAGCGCGACGAGCAGCAGGATCGCGTACGTCTCGATCGCCCAGACGAAGAGCGGCATCCGCATCCACGTCATCCCGGGCGCGCGCATGTGGTGGATCGTGACGATGAAGTTGATCGCCCCGGCGAGCGACGACAGCGTGAGGATGTGCATCGAGAGGATCCAGTAGTCCTGGCCGTGGCCGGGGCTCGCGAAGGGGAGGTTCTCCGACAGAGTCGGGTACGACCACCAGCCGGCGTGCGGCGCGCCGCCCTTGGCGAACCAGCTCATCCAGAGCACGAGGCCACCGAGGAGGTAGAGCCAGAACGAGAGGGCGTTGAGGCGCGGGAACGCCATGTCCTTCGCGCCGATCATCAACGGCACGAGGAAGTTGGCGAAGCCCGCGAGGATCGGGACGACGACGAGGAAGATCATCGTCGTGCCGTGCATCGTGACGACCTCGTTGTAGGCGTTCTTGGTCAGCAGGTGCTCGCCCGGCGTCGCGAGCTGCGAGCGCATGAGGAGAGCGAGGATCCCGCCGGCGACGAACCAGAAGATCGAGGTCGCGATGTACATGATCCCGATCCGCTTGTGGTCGACGGTGACCAGCCAGCCCGCGACGCGGCCGCTCTTCCAGCCGACGGGATAGACGGCTTCGGGCCTAGCCGCCACTGGTCGCTCCTAGCGGCGCAGCCTTGTAGATGTTCTTCTTCACGTAGGCGGAGAGAGCTGCGAACTCCTCCGCGGTCCACGTGTCGCCCACCGGCGGCATCGCGCCCTGCGAGCCGGTGACGCCGTTGTGGACGACCCCGAAGAGCGCTCCCGGCTGCGTCAGGATCGGGCTGTTGGCGATCGGCGGCCCAAAGCCGCCCTGTCCGAGGTTCCCGTGGCACGTCGCGCAGACGCCGTTCCAGATCTGCTTGCCGATCGTGTCCCGCCAGGTCGCAAGGTAATGCCCGTACGCCTGCTGCGACTCCGACTGCACGACCGCGTGCATGGAGGCGTGCAGAGGCCCGCAGAGCTCCGCGCATTGCCCGTCGAAGCTGCCTTGCTTCGTCGCCTGGAACCAGGTGTGGTTCGGGTGGCCCGGGATCGCCTGGATCTTGCCGCCGAGCGCCGGGATCCACCAGCTGTGGATCACGTCCGGCGAAAGGACCTTGAGGTCGACGACGGAGCCGGCCGGGACGTGCAGCGTCCCGATGGAGCGCGCTCGGTCCGGAGAGTCCGTGTAGTCGAACTGCCAGTAGTACTGGTGCCCCTCGACCGTGATGTGGATCGGGTTGGCGGCGGCGGGCGCAGAGGTGATGTTGGGCAACTGGTAGAAGACGAAGCCGGCGATGATCGCGAGGATCACGACAGGGGCTGCGGTCCAGATCAGCTCGAGCCGCGTGTGCCCGTGCACCTGCGCGCCTTCGACCTCGCGGCTGCGTCCGCGGCTCCGGTACCTGACGACGAACACGATCAGCAGCGTCTCGACGAGGATGAAGATCGCCGCCGTGAAGCCGAGGATCAGGAAGTACGCGTGCTGGATATGCGTCGCGTTCGGAGACGCGGGCGCGACCGGCGCGAAGCCGCCGTTCCCGGCTGCGGCGACGCCCGCCGCCGCAAGCGCGAGCAGCACGGCGAGGACGAAGGACGTCAGCTTGCGGCGCACCCGAAGGGCATTCTATGAAGGTGTCCCAGCGCTCGCGGATCGAACTGCCGGACCATGTGCCGACCGCCTTCGAGGTGTACGTCGGCGGCGTCCGCCAAGCGCCCGGAAGGGACTTCGAGGTGGACGGCAGAACACTCATCTTCCCCCGCCCGATTGACCAGGAGGGCCGGCTCGGCTTCTGGCGCTGGGCGTCGATGTGGCTCGGGATCGCGGGCACGTATCGCAAGCACGAGGCGGTCGACATCGCCTATGAGGCCGACGGACGCCGCGAGGTCGAGACGGGTCTGCAGCCGCAGCCCTACGACTCAGACTGAGGCCGCGGCGAGCTCGGCCTGCTGTACGCCGTCCTCGAGCAGCGCAGCCACCGTGTCGCAGAACACGTCGCGGTGCGGCGCGTAGGCCGGGCGAAAGTCGACGGCTCCGTTCAGCTCGATGACGACGAAGCCGTTCCGGGTCGGCAGAAGGTCGACCCCGACCAGGTCCGCGCGCGCCGCCCGCGCCGCGTCCAGCGCCAGCGCCTGGGCGACCGGCGGCGGCTCGACCGCCTCGACCCGAGCGCCGAGAGCGACGTTCGTCCGCCACTCGCCGCTCCTGGCGACCCGGCAGGCAGCCCCGATGATGCGACCGCCGGCGACGACCAGACGCAGGTCCCAGCCGCGCGGCTCGACGAGCTCCTGAGCCAGAGCGCCGTGCTCGCGGAACCACGGCTTTCGCTGCAGCCTGACGACTGCGGCGTCCAGCTCGTCCGCGGTCGTGCACAGCTCGACGTCGCGTCCCCAACTGCCGAACCGCGGCTTGAGCACTACGGGGAGCTCGGGAATCGCCGCGGGCAGCGCCGCGCCGACGAGAATGGTGTGCGGGTGCGGCAGGCCGGCGAGCCGGAGCGTGCGAGCGGTCAGCAGCTTGTCGTGGGCGACGACGAGGGCTGCCGGTGGGTTCCGCACGTCAACGCCGCCGGCCGCGAGCCGGTCGAGCTCGCCGGTGCCGCATTCGATGCCGTCGAGCTCCTCGCGCACGTCGAGCCTCGCCAGCGCGAGGTCTCCCGGCTCGAGAAGCGAGAGTGCCCGGTGCGGATCGATGAGCTCCGACTCGAGTCCCCACGAGCGCGCCGCCGTGACGAGCGCGTTGTTCGTCGCGCTGCGTCGGTGGGCGACGACGGCGAATTTCATGCCGAAATCGTGCGGACGGAACGGGCTTCGATGGGCCTCTATCCGGTGACTGGCTGGTGTCGGACCAGCTAACGGGCAGCAGCGCCGCTACCGCGTGCCGCGGCCTTCGGAACCGGCTCCAAGCGGTATCCGACCCCGTAGCGCGTCTGGATGAACGTGTGCGTGGACGCCTGCCGGTCGACCTTCTCGCGGAGGCGGCGAACGAAGACGTCCACCGTCCGGTCGCGGTGCGACTCGCGCCGTCCCCAGAGCTTCTGCAGGAGCTCGTCACGCGTGACGACGCGTCCTCGGTCGAGCGCGAGTTGGTAGAGGAGACGGAACTCCGTAGGCGTCAGCTCGGCACTCCGGTCGTCGACGTATGCCTGCACCTCGAGCGGGTCGATCCTGAGCTCCTCGATCTCGATCGGCTCGCCACGCGGCGTCTCCTCGCGCCGGAGTGCGCGCCGCGACGCCGCGCGCACGCGTGCCACGAGCTCCTTCATCGAGAATGGCTTCACGAGGTAGTCGTCGGCACCGATCTCGAGCGCGTGCACTCGATCGTGCTCGGTGCCTCGGGCCGAGACGACGACGATCGGCGTGCCGATCCCCTCGTTGCGCGCCGTCTCGATCAGCTTCCAGCCGTCCACGCCGGGCAGCATCAGGTCGAGGACGCAGACGTCAGGCCGCTCGTAGCGCAACCGCGCCAGCCCCTGCGTGCCGTTGCCGACCGAGACCGGGTCGAAACCGGCGGCGCCGAGGTGCCGCGACATTCCCTGCGCGATGACTTCGTCGTCTTCGACGATGAGGACCTTGGGCATGCTTGTGTTCATTATCGGTTGCGTCCCGTTGGGGAAGGGTAGAAGAATGGTGAAGAAGTGGTAAACGACCAGCGTGCAAGAGCTTACGCGGCCGACTGCGCCCCGCCGATCGTGATTCTCGACAGCGAGCGACGGATCGTGGCTGCCAGCGAGGCTGCCGCGCCGGCCCTCGGCGGCGCCGAGCCCGGTCGGAGGCTCGGCGAGGAGCAGACCGCAACTCACCCGGATCTCCTCGTCCTCTTCCTCGAGTCCCCGCCGGAGCTCCCCGCGTACCAGGAACTGCGTGCGGGCTTCACCGCTGCTGTCTCACACGAGTTGCGCACGCCGCTCGCGCGACTGCTGGTGCTACTCGAGAGCGCGACGCTGCCCGGCTCCGACGTCGGAGAGCTGATGGAGCAGGCGCGGCAGGAGGTCGAGCAGGCACGCGAGCTGATCGACGACGTGCTCTTTCTCGGCGAGCTCGAGACGGGCCGCGAGGTCGTCTCCCTCGGCCGCACGCAGGCGAAGCCGATCGTGGAGGAGGTCGTCGCCTCGTTCGCCGAGCGCGCCAATCATGCAGAGGTCTCGCTCGAAGTCCGGGCCGACGGCCGCGTCGAGCTCCCGCTGCGGCCGCGGATGTTGCGCGTAGTCGTCGAGAACTTGTTGGCGAACGCACTCCGCTACGCCGGTCCGGGAACCACGTGCCTCGTCGAGGTGAGCGGCCCCGCCGACGGGCCCGTGCTCGTCGTCTCGGACGACGGCAAGGGCGTCGACGCGATCGACCTGCCGCGCCTGTTCGAGCGCTTCTACCGGGGCGACCAGGCGCGCACGAGTCGCGGCACCGGGCTCGGCCTCGCCATCGTGAAGCACGTCGTCACCGCGGCGGGCGGCGAGGTCGAAGCGACGAGCGAGCCCGGCGAAGGCCTCACGATCCGAGCGCGGTTTCCGGCCGCAGGCTAAAGCCTCCGCGCAGCGGGGCTTCGCCGAAGGCAATCCCGCTCCCACAAACGCCGCGAAGCGGCCTCAGCGGCGGGCGACGAGCACTCCGCACGGAGCGAGCCGGAAACCACGCTTTCCGGCTCGCGGAGTGCCGTTGGCAATTACCCGAAGCGGCCGGTGACGTAGTCCTCCGTCCGCTTGTCGGACGGAGCGGTGAAGATCTTCTCGGTCGCGTCGTACTCGACGAGCTCGCCCCAGCGTTGCCCTTCCGCACCGCGGGAGATCGAGAAGAAGGCGGTCATGTCGGCGACGCGTGCAGCCTGCTGCATGTTGTGCGTGACGATCACGAACGAGTACTCGCTCTTGAGCTCATGAAGGAGCTGCTCGATCGCCTGGGTAGCGATCGGATCGAGTGCCGAGGCCGGCTCGTCCATGAGCACGACGTCCGGCTCGACTGCGATGGCGCGCGCGATGCAGAGGCGCTGCTGCTGCCCGCCCGAGAGCCCGAGCGCGCTCGACTTCAGCCGGTCCTTGACCTCGTCCCAGAGAGCCGCCTGCGTCAGCGCCTTCTCGACGCGCTCGGAGAGGTTGTCCTTCATACCGAGCACCTTCAGGCCCCAGGCGACATTGTCGTGGATCGACTTCGGGAAGGGATTCGGGCGCTGGAAGACCATCCCGATCGTCCGCCGCACCGCGACGGGGTCGACGTCCTTCGCCGTGATGTCCTGGCCGTGGTAGCGGATCGTCCCGGTCTGGCGGAAGCTCGGGACGAGATCGTTCATCCGGTTGAAGCAGCGGATGAAGGTGCTCTTTCCACAACCCGACGGGCCGATGACCGCCGTGACGAGGTTCTCGTAGACCTCCATCGACACGTTCTTGAGCGCCGGCTTGGAGCCGTAGATCGCAGTCAAGTCCTGGATGTCGAAGACGTGTTCGAGCCGCTCGCGTGGGGGCAGCGGCTGACGCTTCGTCTCGACGCGCACGGCTTGCTCGATCGTACTCGACGGGGTGGACACGGAATCTCCCCTCACTTGGCTCATCAGGCGACCCGCTGAAGCTTACGACGACT
The DNA here is from genome assembly GCA_963725965.1 of uncultured Actinomycetes bacterium. Taxonomy (GTDB): domain Bacteria; phylum Actinomycetota; class Thermoleophilia; order Gaiellales; family Gaiellaceae; genus Palsa-739. The sequence continues at coordinate 295,936 of CAVSAK010000004.1, forward strand.
TCGGTTGGCGAGCCAGCGGGCGGTCAGGCTCGTGACGAGGATGAACATCAGCAGGACGAACGCAGCCGCCCAGGCGCGCGCAGTGTCGCTCGGGACCCCCGTTTCGGACTTCTCGAAGATCGCGACCGGCACGCTCTGCAGGGCGTGCGCCGGGTTCCAGTCTGCGCTGTTGCTGACGCCGACCGCGGAGACGAACAGGAGTGGTGCGGTCTCGCCTGCCACACGGGCGACGGCGAGCACCGCGCCGGTCACGATTCCCCCGATCGCCTGAGGCAGGACGATTCCGAGCGTCGTCCGCCAACGGGGCGCGCCGACCCCGAGGGCGGCCTCGCGGAGCGAGCCCGGCACGAGCAGCAGCACCTCGAGCGTGGACCGGGCGACGAGCGGAAGCATCAACACGGCGAGTGCGACCCCACCGGCAAAGCCGCTTTGCCCGTGGCTCACGACGAGCAGGCCGAAGACGAAGATGCCGATCACGATCGCGGGGACGCCGTTGAGGATGTCGAGGGTCAGGCCCAGGCCCCTGCGGATCGCTCGCGGTGCGAATTCGTTCACGTAGATCGCGATGAGGATCCCGACCGGCAGCGCCATCAGGGTCGCAAGCCCGACCATGACGAGCGTGCCAGCGAAGGCGTTCGCAAGCCCCGTTGGAACGCCTGCCGACGCAAATGGCACGTCCGGTTTCGTGAGCAGGTTGAGGTTGAGCTCGCTCACACCTCTCTTGGCCACCGACCAGACGACGATGCCGAGGATCGCGACGGCGATCGCTGCCGCGAGCCAGGCGAGCAGCTCCATGCCGCGGCTGACCAGCCGGCGGCGACGCAGCCGGTCATTCGGGCGCTGAAGCACGCTGGGATCGACGGCGCTCACGGGGCCGCCAGTCCCTGACGCTTCGCCACCCGGCGCACGATGACCTGGGCAAGCAGGTTCACGATGAGCGAAAAGACGAGGAGGATCAGGCCGAGGTAGAAGAGAGACGAGACCTCGAGCCTGGAGCCCGCATTCGAGTATTGGTTCGCGAGCCACGCGCCGATCGTGTTGCTCGGCCCCAAAAGGTTTGCGTGGATCGGGCCATTGAAGGCCCCGATGACATAGAAGACGGCGATGGCCTCGCCGAGGGCGCGGCCGAGGCCGAGGATCATCGCCGAGGCGATTCCGCCGCGGGCATAGGGAAAGATGACCCCGCGCACCATCTCCCAGCGGGTGACACCCAGCCCGAGCGCCGCCTCCTTGAGCTCGGCCGGCACGCCGAGGAAGAGCTCGCGCGAGATACTCGAGATGATCGGCAGGATCATGATCGTGAGCACGACGATCGCGGTGAAGATGGTTGCGCCGGTCGTGTAGGGGCCGAAAAGCGGGATGAAGCCGAGCGCCGAGTGCAACGCGGGCATGACCTGGTCGCGCAGCACCGGGGCGAGCACGATGATCCCCCAGAGCCCCATCACGACGCTCGGAATCGCAGCGAGCGTCTCGACGAGCGAGGTGACGGGGCCGCGGATCCAGCCCGGCGCGAGCTCGGTGAGGAAGAGCGCGATGCCGAGCGCCAGCGGCGTGGCGAGGAGGAGCGCCCCGAAAGACGTCACCACCGTGCCGAAGAGGAAGTTCGCGGAACCGAACTGCTGGTGGACCGGATCCCAGCCGGTCGTCGTGAGGAAGCTCAGCCCGAAGGTCGAGAGCGAAAGCCGGGAGCCCTCGACGACCTTGTAGATGATCAGGACGACGACAACGACCGCGCCGAGCGCGGCGAGCCCGGCGACGCCCTGCAGGATGACGTCGCCAAGATGCGCCCGCCGCCCCGTGAAGGGGCGGCGGGCGGTTCTGGCGTTAGCGTCGAAGGTGCTCATCTAGCCTCGACTACTACTGGATCGTCTTCACTCTCTTCAGGGCCGCCTTGACGACGAGCTTGGGCAGCGGCGCGAAGATCTTGCTGCGAATCGACGCCTGCTGCTTGGCAGCGATCGCCCAGCTGATGAAGGGCTTGAGCTCAGACGCCTTCGGGGAGCTCTTCGGCACGATGGCGTACGTGAAGGTCGCCATCACCCACGCGTTCCGGAACTTCTTCGACTTCGGCGGGTTGGTGATCGAGATCCCGGTGTCGCCCGGCACCTTCTTCAGGACCTGAGCCGCCGACTCGATGGAGTTGATGCTCGGGTACACGAACCGGCCGGACGCGTTCTTCATCCGCACCATGTGCAGGTGATTCTGGATGACGTAGAACGTCGAGACGTAGCCGATCGAGCCCGGGTTCGACTTCACGAGGGCAGAGACGCCGCTGTTCCCGTTGCCACCGACGCCTGCGGGCCAGCTGACGCTCGTCGCGCTGCCGACCTGCGACTTCCACTTCGGGCTGACCTTGGACAGATAGTCGGTGAAGACGAACGAGTCACCGGAGCCGTCGCTGCGGTGGACAACGGTGATCTTCATGTCCGGAAGGTTGAGCTTCTTGTTGAGCTTCTTGATCGCCGGATCGCTCCAGTTGGTGATCTGTCCGAGGTAGATCTTCGCCAGGACGGGACCCGTCAGATGCAGCTGAAGTCCGTTGACTCCGGGGATGTTCTCGACCGGCCCGGTCCCGGCCAGAGCCCACGGAATCTGGGCGCAGCTCTTGCACGCCGCTGCCTGGTCGTCGGTCATCGGCGCGTCGCTCGCACCGAAGTCGACGCTGCGGTTGGTGATCGCGAGAATCCCTTTCCCGGAGCCGATCGACGAGTAATTGACATTGACGCCATGCGAGGACGCGTAATTCGGCCCCCAGACCCCCGAGACTGCGGGAGCGACGAGGGACGAGCCGGCGCCGGTGAGGGTGTCGGCGGACTGCCTCTTCGACGCGGCACCGGCGCCTGCTGCGATGAGAGCCGCAACTGCGCCCGCCGCAGTCAGGGCAAGGATGATACGAACGAGCTTGCCGTTTCTCGGCATCTGACTTTTCCTCCTCCTCAGGGGTACGCGGGCAACGTACGGCGCGTCCCCTGAGGGGTGGGATAACTCGCCGTTGCGGGGTGGAGACGAAGTGGTGACGGGGGCTGGCGCGCTGACGCATTTGAGCTAGTACGCTGAATTCGATGTCGATCGACAGTGCCCTAGAGCAGATCGAGGCGCAGCTCCAGGAGATGGGGCAGCGAGTCGTCAGCGCCGTCCACGGCGCGATGCGCGCGCTCGAGGAGCGGGATCGCGAGCTCGCCGAGGAAGTGATCGCGTTCGACGACGAGGTCGACAACCACTTCCTCCGCATCGAGCATGCGATCCAGGGGCTACTGGCGCTACAGACCCCGGTTGCGCGCGACCTGCGGCTCCTGCTCGCGATGATCCACATCAACCTCCTCCTCGAGCGGAGCGCGGACGGCTGCGTGACGATCGCCAAGCTGACGCAGCTGGTGGCCGACGTCGAGCCCGATCCGGCGCTCGTCGAGGTCCTGACGGAGATGGGCGAGCGAGCCGAGGAGATGCTGCGCGTGGCGCTCAACTCGTTCAGCCAGCGCGACCTCGCCGGAGCCGAGAGCCTCGTCGAACTCGACGAGCTCATCGACCGTGCGAACCGCCGCTTCGTCGAGCGGCTCGTCGACGTCATGGCCGAGCCCGAGTTCCGCGAGTGGGGTCTACGGACAGTCGTCGTGGCTCGGACGATCGAGCGGATCGGCGACCGCGCCGTCGACATCGGCGAGCAGACGGCCTACCTGCTCACGGCCGAGTTCCGCGAGTTCACAGACGCCTCTCATCCGGTCAGCTAATAGTCTCGGGCCATGGCCGAAGCCTTCGTCCGCTACCGGAAGTGGCTCGTCGCGCTCGCGGTCGTCCTCGGCGTCGCACTCATCGTCGTCGCCGTGATCTACTGGGTCGAGCCGGCCGGTTCGCTGCCGTCGTTCTTCCCGGGGCACGAGGCCGGGTCGGAGCACCACCACGTGAAGCACGGCATCGCCGCCTTCCTGGTCGGGCTCGCGTGCCTCGCCTTCGCCTGGTTCAACACGGGCCCGAAGAAGGGCGCCGGCCGGGCGCCCGACGCCGGCTGATTTGCACCCGATCAGCTACTTCCAGGCCGCGATCCTCGGACTGGTCCAGGGCGTGTCCGAGCTCTTCCCCATCTCGAGCCTCGGGCACAGCGTCATCCTCCCGAACCTCTTCGGTTGGAACATCCACCAGAACGCGTCCTACTTCCTGACCTTCCTCGTCGCGCTCCACCTCGCCACCGCGCTCGTGCTGCTCGGCTTCTTCTGGGATGACTGGGTGCGGATCGTGAAGGGCCTCGGCCGCTCGCTGCGCGACCGGGAGATCACCGATCCCGATGCGAAGCTCGGTTGGCTGCTCATCGTCGGGACGATCCCTGCCGGGATCCTCGGCCTCGCGCTCCAGGATTCGCTGCGCAATCTGTTCGCCAAGCCGGAGTACGCCTCGATCTTCCTCGCGCTCAACGGCGTGATGCTGTTCGGCGCGGAGGCGTTGCGGCGACGGGCGCCGGTCGTGGCCGAGGACGACGACGAGCGGATCGCGCGCACGGTGGGCTGGTGGCAGGGGTTCACCGTCGGCGCGGTCCAGTCCATCGCGCTCATACCGGGCTTCTCGCGCTCGGGGGCTTCGATGGGCGGCGGCCTGCTCGTCGGGCTGTCGCACAAGGACGCCGCGCGGTTCGCCTTCCTGCTGGCTACCCCGCTCATCCTCGCCGCGGCCGTGCTCAAGCTGCCGGAGCTCGCGGGCTCCCAGGGAAACGGCGTGCGCGGGCCGGCGCTCGTGGGCGCGCTCTGCTCGGCGCTCACCGCGTACCTCTCGGTGCGGTTCCTCATGCGGTACTTCGAGACACGCACGCTCATACCGTTCGCGGTCTACTGCCTCTGCGCAGGAACGGCCACGGCGATCTACTTCGCAGTCACCTAGACCGTGCATGCTGCTCGGCGAGGCGGCGAAGCCGCGTCGCGAGCGCCGTCGTCAGCGCGCCGGGGTCGAGCCGCCAGCTCCAGTTGCCGCGTGTCACGCCGGGCCGGTTCATCCGCGCGTCGCTGCCGAGACCGAGCACGTCCTGCGCAGGCGCGATCGCGAGAGCGGCGGAGGATGAGTACGCAAGCTCGATCAGCGCCCAGCTCGGGTCGCGTGGGTCGAGGCCGGTGGCAGCGCGTTGCCCCTGCGGGAGGCTCGAGAACCAGCCGGCGGCTGTGTCCGTGTCATGCGTACTCGTGTACACGACGGAGTTGCGGCGATGCTCCTCGAGCCGGTGCGGGTTGCGACGGCGGCGCCGGAACGCCCACAGGAGTACGACCATCCCGGGCAGTCCGAGCTCGTCCCGCAGCCGGTAGACCGGCGGCGTGATGTGCCCGAGGTCTTCGGCGATCACAGGCAGATGGCCGAGCTCGCCCTCGACTGCGTGAAAGAGCTCGGCTCCGGGCCCAGGCCGCCAGCGTCCGCTCTTGGCCGTCGAGTTCCGCGCGGGAATCGCCCAGTAGGAGACGAAGCCGCGGAAGTGGTCCACCCGGCAGAGGTCGACGAGCTCGAACGTCCGCCGGAACCGCTCGCACCACCAGCGATAGCCGCTCTCGCGGTGGACGGGCCAGTCGTAGAGAGGGTTTCCCCAGCGCTGCCCGGTCGCGCTGAGACCGTCCGGCGGTGCGCCCGCGACCTCGCCGCGCGCGAACAGCTCCGGCCAGTAGGCGAGATCGGCGCCTTCGTCCGAGACGTAGATCGGGAGGTCTCCGATGAGCCGGATCCCGCGCTCGGCCGCGTAGTTCCGCAGTGCGCCCCATTCCCGCTCGAACCGCACCTGGGCGGCGACGGCCCCCCTGCCGGCGAAGCTCGCCCAGCCGCCCGTCCAGTACGCATGGCGCGCGACGAAGTCCTCGACCTCGCCGGCGGTGACGCGCGCCTCGGGCCGGGCGAGGAGTTGCGGGGAGCCGGCGAACGCCGAGGGCGAGCGGTACGGCGACGCGAACTCGTCGGGCGGCCCGAGCGGCAGGACCTGCCACCACGACTGTCCGGCCGCGACGAGCCAGTCGACGAACCGGTACGCGTCCCGGCCGAGCTTGCCCGACGGAAGCGAGGTCGGATGCAGGAAGATGCCGGCCGAGCGAGGGAGCTCCACGGTTTGATCCTTCCTCATCAGTGAGACTTGGGGCGTGTCGATCCCGAAGACGGTCCCGCCACGGATCCAGATCCAGGAGGTCTCGCCGCAGGTCGATTGCGGCCGCTACCCGGTCAAGCGCACCGTCGGCGACGTCGTCGGGGTGACCGCCCGGGTCTTCCGCGACGGGCACGAGACGCTCGGCGCGACGGTTCGGCACAAGCGTCCGGGAGCGACCCGCTGGTCGGAGACGCCGCTCGAGCCCTTCGGGAACGACGTCTGGAGCGGCTCCTTCGAGGTCGACGAGCCGGGCATCTGGAGCTTCCGCATCGAGGCGTGGGTCGACGACGTCGCGTCGTTCCAGGAGGAGCTTCGACGCAAGGTCGCGGCGGGCCAATCCGATCTCTCGAGCGAGTTGTCGGAGGGCGCGGTCCTGCTGGCCGCCGAAGACGTGACCGTCGAGCAGGCGCTCGCCGCGCCGGCAGGCACGCGCGCCGAGAAGGCGTGGTCGGCGACGTATTCGGTGGACGTCGACCGCGTGCTCGGACGCTTCGGGTCGTGGTACGAGCTCTTCCCGCGTTCCTGGGGCGGCTTCGCCGGCATTCGCAAGCTGCTGCCGCGCTTCGCCGAGCTCGGCTTCGACGTCCTCTACCTGCCGCCTATCCACCCGATCGGGCACACGAACCGCAAGGGCCGGAACAACGCCGAGAGCGCGGAGCCCGGCGACGTCGGCAGCCCGTGGGCGATCGGCTCGGAACGGGGCGGCCACGACACGATCGAGCCTTCGCTCGGCACGGAGAAAGAGTTCCGCTCGCTCGTGGCGGAAGCGAAGGAGCTCGGAATCGAGATCGCGCTCGACTTCGCGATCCAGTGCTCGCCCGATCACCCCTGGCTGAAGGAGCACCCCGACTGGTTCTTCCGCCGCCCCGACGGAACGCTGAAGTACGCCGAGAATCCACCGAAGCGCTACCAGGACATCTACAACGTCGACTTCGGGAGCGAGGACTGGCGGGGCCTGTGGAAGGCGCTCCTCGAGGTCGTTCTCCACTGGGTCGGCTGCGGCGTGACCGTGTTCCGCGTCGACAACCCGCACACGAAGCCCGTGCCGTTCTGGGAGTGGCTGATCGGCGAGGTGCGGCGCGAGCACCCCGAGGTGATCTTCCTCTCGGAGGCGTTCACCCGGCCGGCGCCGATGACGACGCTGGCCAAGGCCGGCTTCGCGCAGAGCTACACGTACTTCACGTGGAAGAACACGCGCTGGGAGCTGCTCGAGTTCCTCGGCCAGCTCCTCGAGTGGCGGGAGTTCTACCGGCCGAACTGCTTCACGAACACGCCGGACATCCTCCACGAGTACCTCCAGGCGGGCGGCCGGCCGGCGTTCGAGGCCCGTCTCGTGCTCGCGGCCGCGCTCTCGCCCTCTTACGGCATCTACTCCGGCTTCGAGAGCCTCGAGAACGTGCCCGTCCGGCCCGGTTCCGAGGAGTACCTCAACTCGGAGAAGTACGAGCTGAAGAAGCGGACACTCGACGGGCCGTTGCTGCCGCTCGTCGCCAGGCTCAACACCGCGCGGCGAGAGAACCCGGCGCTGCAGTGGCTCGATCCGCTCACGATCCTCGAGACCGAGAACGAGCGGCTGTTCGCGTTTTCCAAACGGCGCGGGGAGAACACCGTCGTCGCGGTCGTCAACCTCGACCCGCGGGCGACGCAGGTGGGGGTTTGCGTCGTTCCGGTCTCGACGGGGCTCCCGCCGGCGTACCCGGTCCGTGACCTGCTCTCGGGCGAGAAGTGGACGTGGCGGATCGGCCGCAACTACATCAAGCTCGCCCCGGGCCAGAGCCACCTGCTAAGGATCGGCGGATGACCGCCCTCAACAGCCACGTCCGGAACCTGGTTCCGGGCACGTCCGAGAGAGCCATGTCCGACTGCGACTTCGAGGCCCCAACACACGAGTTCAAGGCCGCGGTGCCGGTCGAGGCAGGTCCCAACGAGCCACGTCCGGAACCTGGTTCCGGCCGTGTCCGGAGGAGCTATGTCTGAACAGTGGTTCGAGCGCGATCCGCTGTGGTTCAAGCGGGCCGTCTTCTACGAGATCCATATTCGTGGTTTCTTCGACGGCAACGACGACGGCTCGGGCGACTTCCGTGGACTGATCGACAAGCTCGACTATCTCGAGTGGCTCGGCGTCGACTGCCTCTGGCTGCTGCCGATGTACGAGTCGCCGCTCCGCGACGGCGGCTACGACATCTCGAACTTCTTCGCGCTCCACCCCGACTACGGCTCGGTCGAGGACTTCCGCGAGTTCGTCGAGCAGGCACATCAGCGCGGCATGCGCGTGATCGCCGACCTCGTCATGAACCACACGTCGTCCGACCACCCCTGGTTTCAGGAGTCGCGGGAACCGGACGGCGCCAAGCGCGACTGGTACGTCTGGTCCGATACGGACGAGCGCTATCCCGAGGCGCGCGTCATCTTCATCGACACCGAGCCGTCGAACTGGACTCTCGACCAGCTCCGCGGCGAGTACTACTGGCACCGCTTCTTCCACCACCAGCCGGACCTCAATTTCGACAATCCGGAGGTGCAGGAGGCGATGCTCGAGGTGCTGCGCTTCTGGCTCGACCTCGGGATCGACGGCTTCCGGCTCGACGCTGTGCCGTACCTCTTCGAGCGGGACGGGACGAACGGCGAGAACCTCCCCGAGACGCACGCGTACCTCAAGCGAGTCCGGGCCGAGGTCGACGCGCGCTATCCCGACCGGCTGCTGCTCGCCGAGGCGAACCAGTGGCCGGAGGACGTCGTCGACTATTTCGGCGACGGGGACGAGTGCCAGATGGCCTTTCACTTCCCGGTCATGCCCCGGATGTTCATGGCGCTGCGGCGCGAAGATGCAACACCGATCTACGAGATCCTCGAGCGGACGCCGAGGATCCCCGCGAACTGCCAGTGGGGCCTCTTCCTCCGCAACCACGACGAGCTGACGCTCGAGATGGTGACCGACGAGGAGCGGGACTACATGTACGCGGAGTACGCGAAGGACCCGCGGATGAAGCTCAACCTCGGCATCCGCCGCCGCCTCGCGCCACTCCTGGACGCCGGCCGCGACGAGGCGGAGCTCCTGCACGCGATCCTCTTCTCGCTACCTGGTTCACCGGTGCTCTATTACGGGGACGAGATAGGCATGGGCGACAACGTCTACCTCGGCGACCGGGACGGCGTACGCACGCCGATGCAGTGGTCCGGAGACCGCAACGCCGGCTTCTCGCGCGCAGACTGGGCTCAGCTCTACCTCCAGCCGCTGATGGATCCCGTCTACGGCTTCCAGGCCGTCAATGTCGAGGCGCAGCTGCGGACGCCGAACTCGCTGGTGCGCTGGATGCAGCGGTTCATCGCGCTCCGCAAGGAGCATCCGGTGTTCGGGCTCGGCACGTACGAGCCGCTCCCCGGCGACAACACGCGGATCTTCGCCCACATCCGGACGTGGGAGGACGACGTAGTACTCTGCGTGCACAACCTCGCGCGCTCGGCGCAGGCAGTGCAGCTCGACCTCTCGGAGCACGCGGGGATGGTTCCGGTGGAGATGCTCGGTCGTACGGCCTTCCCGCCGATCGGGGAGCTGCCCTACCTTCTCACGCTCGCGCCGCGCGGATTCTTCTGGTTCCAGCTCAGGCAAACGGAGCAGGTGGGGTGACGATGGACGAGCACGCACTGATGGACTACGTCACCCAGCAGCGGTGGTACGGCGCCAAGTCGCGGACCGTTTCGCACTCTGGTGTGCTTGACACGGTCACGATCCGGCAAGCCGAGCCGCAGCTGGCGCTCGCCCTCGTCGAGATGCGGTTCGACACGGGAGCGCACGACATCTATCAGCTCCTGTTGTCGGGCAGGGACGAAGGCATGCCGTTCGACGGTCTCTCGGGGGACGCGGGGATCGCACGCGAGATCGTCAGCGCGATGCGGACCGGGCTCACCTTGCAGGGGTCGGAGGGCGTGGCCGAGTTCAGCCCGGCCGAGGACTTCTCGGCGCTCGGGCGCGAGCTCGGCGCCGCGCGGCTCGTCTCCTCCGAGCAGTCGAACAGCTCGGTCGTCTTCGACGACGCACTGATCCTCAAGGTCTTCCGCCGCCTCGAGCCGGGCATCAATCCGGAGCTCGAGATGCTGCGCTTCCTCACCGAGCAGGGCTTTCGCAACATCCCGGCGCTTGCGGGCTGGTACGGATACTCGGGCGGACCGCTGACGGCGACGCTCGGCTTGCTGCAGGAGTTCGTCGCCGGTGCGATCGGCGGCTGGGAGCTTGCGCTCGGCGAAATCGCCTCGGCGCCCGAGAGCCTCCTCGACCGGCTCGGGCGGCTCGGCGAGGTGACCGCGAACATGCACACGGCCCTCGGCGCGGATCAGAACGACCTCGCGTTCGCGCCGGAGGAGCCGAGCGTCGAGTCGCTCGGCCTCCTGACAGCAACGGTGGACGAGGAGATCGCGCGGGTCTTCCTCTCGCTGCCGGAGGAGGACGAGCGCCTCGCGCCGATCCTGGGCCGCGGCGAGGAGGTCCGCGAGCAGCTGCGGCTCCTCACCCATGCCGGCTCGAGCGGCCGCGTGATCCGCACCCACGGTGACTACCACCTGGGCCAGACCCTGTGGCGGGGAAACGACTGGATTCTGCTCGACTTCGAGGGCGAGCCGGCGCGGACGCTGGTGGAGCGCCGGCGCAAGCGCTCGCCGCTCAGGGACGTCGCCGGAATGCTCCGCTCCTTCGCCTACGCGGCGACGGCCGCCGAGCTGACCCGCGACGCCGACGTCCCCGTCGACTGGGAGGAGCGGGCCCGCGCGCGGTTCCTCGAGAGCTACCTCGAGACCGTCGACCCGACGCTGCTGCCGCCGGGCGACGCCGCGGTCGACCGACTCCTCGCGGTCTTCGAGCTGGAGAAGGCGGTGTACGAGCTCCGCTACGAGCTCGACAACCGGCCGGACTGGGTTGGAATCCCGGTCGCGGGTATCGAGCGGCTCATGCACCAGGCCGCGGAAGCCCTGTGACCGTCGAGCTGGGGGCGAATCCGCACGGCGTCCTCGGAGCCCACGAGGCGGAGGACGGCGTCGTCGTGCGGACGCTGCGGCCGGAAGCCCAGGCGGTGCGAGTGCAACCGGCCGGCGTCGAGGCGGAGCTCAAGGATCCGGCGGGACTCTGGGAGGCGCTGCTGCCGAAGGCGCGGCTGCCGCTCGACTACGAGCTCGAGGTCGAGTACCCGGACGGCAAGACGTTCACGGTGCGTGACCCGTATTCGTTCCTGCCGACGCTCGGCGAGCTCGACCTCCACCTCGCGATGGAAGGTCGGCACGAGCACCTCTACGAGCGGCTCGGCGCCCACGTCCGCGAGCTCGACGGCGTCGCCGGCACCGCCTTCGCCGTGTGGGCGCCGAACGCGCGCTCGGTCTCGGTCGTCGGCGACTTCAACTCCTGGGACGGGCGCTTGCATCCGATGCGCTCACTCGGCTCGTCGGGCATCTGGGAGCTGTTCATCCCCGGCGTGGACGAGGGGACGAAGTACAAGTTCGAGATCCGGACGCAGGACGGCCGGCTGCGGCTCAAGGCGGATCCGCTCGCCTTCCACGCCGAGGTGCCCCCCGCAAACGCCTCGGTGGTGCACGAGCCGAAGCACGTCTGGAGAGACGAAGACTGGCTCGAGAACCGTGCGACGTCGGATCCCCTGAGGGAGCCGATCTCGATCTACGAGGTCCACCTCGGCTCGTGGCGGCGGAACCCGCTCGACGGCAACCGACCGCTCACGTACCTGGAGCTCGCAGACGAGCTCGCGGACTACGTCTCCGACCTCGGCTTCACGCACGTCGAGCTGCTGCCGGTGATGGAGCATCCCTTCTCCGGTTCGTGGGGATATCAAGTGACGGGCTACTACGCGCCCACCTCGCGCTTCGGGACGCCCGACGACTTCCGCCACCTCGTCGACCGCCTGCATCAGCGCGGGATCGGCGTGATCCTCGACTGGGTTCCCGCCCACTTCCCGCGCGACGACTGGGCGCTCGCCACCTTCGACGGGACGCACCTCTACGAGCACGCCGACCCGCGCCGCGGCTCGCATCCCGACTGGGGCACGCTCGTCTTCAACCTCGGCCGGACGGAGGTGCGGAACTTCCTGCTCGCGAACGCGCTCTACTGGCTCCGCGAGCACCACGCGGACGGAATCCGCGTCGACGCCGTGGCCTCGATGCTCTACCTCGACTACTCGCGCAAGGCGGGCGAGTGGGTGCCGAACGTGTTCGGCGGCAACGAGGACCTCGACTCGGTCTCGTTCCTCAAGGAGCTGAACGAGACGCTCTACGCGCGGGACGCGGGAGTGATCAGCGCTGCCGAGGAGTCGACCGCCTGGCCCGGCGTCTCACGGCCCACCTACCTCGGCGGGCTCGGCTTCGGCTTCAAGTGGAACATGGGCTGGATGCACGACACGCTCCTCTACTTCCAGAAGGATCCGGTCTACCGGCGCTTCCACCAGCACACGCTCACCTTCTCGCTCATGTACGCGTTCAGCGAGAACTTCGTCCTGCCGCTCTCGCACGACGAGGTCGTGCACGGCAAGCGGTCGCTGCTCGACAAGATGCCCGGCGACCGGTGGCAGAAGTTCGCGAACCTGCGTGCGCTGTACGCGTACATGTGGGCGCATCCCGGCAAGAAGCTCCTCTTCATGGGCGGTGAGCTCGGCGAGTGGGAGGAGTGGAACGCGGAGGGCTCGCTCCACTGGAATCTGCTCGAGTACGCCGAGCACGCGGGGATCCAGGCGCTCGTCCGGGACCTCAACGCGGTCTACCGCTCGACACCGGCGCTCTGGCAGCTCGACTTCGACGCGGCCGGCTTCCGCTGGCTCGAGGCGAACGACGCTGCGAACAACGTCCTCGCGTTCGCCCGCGTCGGCGAGGACGACGCTCCCCCGCTCGTCTGCGTCCTCAACCTCTCCCCTGTGCCGCGCCACGACTACCGCGTCGGGATGCCGGCGTGCTGCCGCTGGCGAGAGGTCGTGAACACCGACTCCGCGTTCTACGGCGGCAGCGGCGTCGGCAACCTCGGCGGCGTCGAGGCCGAAGCGGTGCCGTGGCACGAGCAGCCGTTCTCGGCGACGTTGACGCTGCCGCCGCTCGGAGCGGTCTGGCTCGTGCCCGAATAGCGCAAGATGCCACCTGATGGAAGTCTGGCCGGGACGGCCGTTCCCACTCGGGCCGACGTGGGACGGCGAGGGGACGAATTTCTCGCTCTTCTCCGAGCACGCCGAGCGTGTCGAGCTCTGTCTGTTCGACGGCGAAAGGGAGACGCGTGTCGAGCTGCACGACGTCACCGCGCACAACTGGCACTGCTACATCCCGGGCATCGGCCCCGGCCAGCGCTACGGCTGCCGCGTCCACGGGCCCTACGACCCGGCGAGCGGCCGGCGCTTCAACCCGAACAAGCTGCTGCTCGACCCGTATGCGAAGGCGATCGAGGGCCTGGTGCAATGGGATCTGGCGAGCGTCCTCCCCTACGTGCCGGGCTCGGGCGAGGACGCCGATCTCGAGCTCGACGACGAGGACGACGTCGAGGCCATCCCCAAGTGCGTCGTGGTCGACCCGGGCTTCGACTGGGAGGACGACAGGCCGCCGGAGATCCCGTGGACCGACACGGTCATCTACGAGGTGCACGTCAAGGGGTTCACCCAGCGGCACCCCGAGATCCGCGAGGACCTGCGCGGCACGTATGCCGCCCTCGCCTCCGAGCCGGCGCTCGGGTACTTCCGCGAGCTCGGCGTGACGGCGGTCGAGCTGCTCCCGATCCACCACATCGCCGACGAGAGGTTCCTCCACGACCGCGGCCTGACGAACTACTGGGGCTACTCCTCGATCGGCTACCTCGCCCCGCACGCCCTCTACGCGGCGACGGGCCGAAGCGGCGAGCAGGTGCGCGAGTTCAAGGGGATGGTGAAGGCGCTGCACGGAGCCGGGATCGAGGTGATCCTCGACGTCGTCTACAACCACACCGCCGAGGGAAACCACCTCGGTCCGATGCTGTCCTTCCGGGGCCTCGACAACCGGAGCTACTACCGGCTGATGCCCGACGCCCCGCGCTTCTACATGGACTTCACGGGCACCGGCAACTCGCTGAACCCGGTGCATCCGTCGGTCCTGCGGCTGATCATGGATTCGCTCCGCTACTGGGTGCTCGAGTGCCGCGTCGACGGCTTCCGCTTCGACCTCGCGTCTGCGCTCGCGCGGGAGTTCTACGACGTCGACCGGCTCGGCGCCTTCTTCGACACGATTCACCAGGACCCGGTGCTCTCACAGGTGAAGCTGATCGCCGAGCCGTGGGACGTCGGGCCCGGGGGCTACCAGGTCGGCAACTTCCCGGTGCGCTGGGCCGAGTGGAACGGGAAATACCGCGACTCTGTGCGGGACTTCTGGCGCGGCCAGGGCAGCGTGGGCGAGTTCGCGCAGCGGTTCACGGGCTCGTCCGACCTCTACGGCGAGGACGGCCGCGACCCGGGCGCCTCGATCAACTTCGTGACCGCCCACGACGGCTTCACGCTGCGCGACCTCGTCTCCTACAACTCCAAGCACAACGAGGCGAACGGCGAGGACAACCGCGACGGCACGGACGACAACCGTTCCTGGAACCTGGGCGCAGAGGGGCCCACCGACGATCCCGGCGTCAATGCGTTGCGCGCACGGCAGCAGCGGAACTTCTTCGCGACGCTCCTCCTTTCGCAGGGCGTCCCGATGCTGCTCGGCGGCGACGAGCTGGGGCGGACGCAGAAGGGCAACAACAACGCGTGGTGCCAGGACAACGAGATCTCCTGGTTCGACTGGGAGGACGCCGACGCGGAGCTGCTCGAGTTCGCGCGGCGAGTGATCACCCTGCGCCGCGAGCATCCTGTCTTCCGGCGGACGTCGTTCCTTTCCGGCAAGGCCGGCGAGAGCGGGCTTCCGGACGCGTGGTGGTTCCGGCCCGACGGCCGGCGGATGACGCAGCGCGACTGGACGAGCCCGGAGACGCAGACGCTCGGGGTCTTCCTCAACGGCCGGGAGATCCGCGAACGGACCTCCCACGGCGAGCCGATCTTCGGCGACTCGTTCCTGCTCCTCTTCAACGCGCACTTCGAGCCGGTCGTCTTCACGTTGCCGACGCGGCGCTTCGGCTCGCGCTGGCACGTCGAGCTGGCGACTGGCGAGGCGCCGGCCGACCAGCTCGGAGCGCGGGCCCTGGTCGCCGTGCAGGAGCATTCGCTGACCCTGCTTCGGCGAGACTGAGCCGATGCGCATCTACCTGGCCGGGTCGATCTTCACGCCGTACGAGCGGACCTTCCTCGACGACTGCGCCGCGCGGCTGCGGGCCGAGGGATTCGACGTCTTCGTTCCTCACGAGCAGAAGCACCTCATGGGAGTCGATGTCACCGCCGAGGCAGTCTTCGCTGCCGACGCCGGCGGCGTCGAGGCCGCAGACGCCGTACTCGCCGTCCTCGACGGGCCGTCGGTCGACGACGGCACGGCGTGCGAGATCGGCCTCTTCCACGGGCTGAAGCAGCACGACCGCGAGCGCAAGGGAGTGGTCGGCCTGCTCACGGACCTGCGCGCCGAGCGGCGCGGCGACTTCGCGACGAACCTCTTCGTCCGCGGCTGCATCGAGGCGAGCGGAGGCTCGGTGGTCGGATCGCTCGACGACGCGCTGGCGATCCTCGACGGCTGGCGCTCGGACTAGATAAGGCCTCTACCAGCCGCTCAGCCCGGCGCCTTCACCGCAGGGGATCCGGGAAGACACCGGGCCGGGCTGGCCGCGGCCCGCCGAAGCGGCCGAGCCGGGAGGGGTTCGATGCAGGGGAATCGAACCACGCGATGATGAAAAGTCTCTAAGAGACGTTCTAGGGCTCTGCGCGAACCCCGGGACGTGCTGCACCGTCGAGGCTCAGCCGTACCACCGCACCGCCGTCCCCGGCGTTCTCGGCAGTGACCTCGCCACCGTGCGCCTCGGCAACCTCGCGCACGATCGCGAGGCCGAGCCCCGCACCGGGCATCGCCCGCGCTGCGGCCGAGCGGTAGAAACGGTCGAAGACGAGCGGCCGGTCCTCGTCGGCAAACCCCGGCCCGGAATCTCGGACCTGGAGCTCGCCTCCGGAGAGCGAGACCTCGACCGAACCGCCGTCGCCGCTCCACTTCCCCGCGTTCTCGAGCAGGTTCCAGACGGCTCGCTCCATCCGGTCGGGATAGCCGTCGACGACCGTCGGTTCGAGACCGTCGGCCTCCCACGAGACATCCGGGAAGCGCGACCGTGCGCGCTCGACAGCCTCTTCCACGACCTCGTCGAACTGGTACTCCCGCTTCTCGACCTGCGCGCCCCCACGGGCCAGCTCGAGCAGGCCGCCGATGAGCCCGCGCATCTCCTGCGACTCCCGCTGCAGATCGTCGAGCAGCTCGCGACGCTGCTCCGGTTCGAGCGCGATATCGCCGCGCAGTACGTCGATGTTCGTCTGCAGGCTCGTCAGCGGCGTCCGTAGCTCGTGCGAGGCGTCGGCGACGAAGCGCCGCTGCGTCTCGAGTGACTCCTCGAGCGAGGCAAGCATCGTGTTGAAGGACGCGCCGAGTCGCGCGAGCTCGTCGCGTCCTCCCTCCGGAACGCGTTCGCTCGGCTCGCCCGTCTCGGCGATTCGCTCGGCCGCAGCAGTGAGACGGCGCACCGGAGCGAGCGTCGCGCCCGAGACGAGAGCTCCCGCCGCCGCCGCAATCAGGATCCCGCCGAGCGCGACGAGGATGAGGATAAACCGCAGCCGCCCGAGGTCGTGGCCGATGTAGTCGATGTTCCTGGCGACGACGACAGCTCCGCCGACGCTCACCGGTACGACCCGCTCGCGCAGGACGACCTTCGCCCCTTGAACCGTCTGAACCTGCCGGTTGCGGAAGAACCCACGTGCATGGCCGGCCGCGACCGCCAGGATGTGAGAGTCGATTGGAATGTTGTGCGGATTGTCGGCGGTGCCGCCAGGCTCGACCGTCGCGACGTAGTCGCCGCTGTATGGGCTGAAGTTCGGAAGGATTGCCCGAGGGTCTTGAGCATGCTGCTGCAGCTGCGCATCCACCTGCGAATACAGCTCGTGCCGCATCACGAAGTACGTCGTCGCACAGGCGAGCGCGACGACCACGGCCACGACGCCGGCGGCGACGAGCGTCAGACGGGCGCGGAGGGTCACGGTTCGCGCAGCACGTAACCGGTACCGCGGACGGTGTGGATCAAGCGCGGCTCGCCGTCCTCGGCCTCCGTCTTGCGCCGGAGATACCCGACGTAGACGTCGAGCGCGTTCGAGGAGTGACTGAAGTCGTAGCCCCAGACGCGCTCGTAGATCAGGGAACGCGGCAGCACCTGGCGTGGATTGCGCATGAACAGCTCGAGCAGGTGGGCCTCGGTCGTGGTCAACTCGAAGCGACGGGTGCCACGGCGGGCGTCCATCGAGCCGAGGTCGAGCGTCAGGTCGGCAAAACGAAGAACAGCTCCTGGCTCCTCCGGCTTCGAGCGGCGCAGGAGCGCGCGGAGCCGCGCGAGCAGCTCTTCGAGGTCGTACGGCTTCGGGAGGTAGTCGTCGGCGCCGGCGTCGAGCCCCTCTACCCGGTCGCCCACGGCGTCGCGGGCTGTGAGAAGGAGGATCGGGATGCGGTTTCCCTGCCGCCGGAGGCGACGTGTCACGTCGAGGCCGTCGAGCCCGGGCATCATCACGTCGAGCACGACCGCGTCCGGAGTCCGCGAGTCGACCGCAGTGAGCGCCGTGTCTCCATCCGGCGCGAGCGCGACCTCGTAGCCGTGCAGCTGAAGCGCACGCTCGAGCGCCTCGCGCACGGCGCGGTCGTCGTCGGCAACCAGAACGAGCATTTCGGCTCTAAGTTTGCCGTCAGAAGTGAGAAGCCGCTAAGCGGCCGGCAGATCCACGACGAACGCAGCGCCCTTTCCGGGCTGCGAGCGGACGCTGAGGCTGCCGCCCATCCGCGACACGAGCTCACGCGAGATGAAGAGACCGAGGCCGCTGCCGCCGACCCCGCGCGTGAGTGCGGGATCGAGCCGGTAGAACTTCTCGAAGATCCGGTCATGCTCGCCGAGCGGGATACCGAGCCCGCAGTCGCGCACGGTCAGCCGCACGCGGCCGTGCCCTCCGGCGAGCTCGACCGTCACGTCTCCTCCGTCCGGGGAGTACTTGATCGCGTTGTCGAGGAGGTTGACGAGCACCTGCCGTAGCTTGTCCTCGTCCGCGAGCGCAACGGCCGGCGTGCCGTTCTGCCGGAGCCGCAGCCCGATCCGCTCCGGCGCGCGCAGGCGGGCCGAGTCGAGGGCGCTCTCGGCAAGCGGCGCGAGGTCGGTCGCCGCGGTCGCCACGTCGACGCGGCCCTCCTCCAGCTGGCCGGCGAGGAGGATCTGGGAGACGATCGCCGTCAGCCGCTCCGTCTCGCTCACGATGATCTCGAGGAAGCGGTCGTGCTGCTCGGCCGGGATCACGATGTCGGTGCGGCGCAGCGTCCGAGCGGCGCCGTACACCGCGGCAAGCGGTGTACGGAGCTCGTGCGAGGCGGTCGCGACGAAGTCGCTTCGCGCGCGCTCGAATGCCTGCTCGTCACTGACGTCGCGCAACGCGTAGACCACGCCCTCCTCGAACGCGACGCCGGTGAGCGCGACCCAGCGGTCGCCGGAGGCGGTCTCGATCGGCACGGTCACCGGGCGCGCCCGCTCGGGCGTCGCCGCGTCGGCGAGCTCTGCCAGCCGCGTCAGCTCCTCCCATGCGGGCAGGACCTCGGCCGGACGCCGCCCGATCGCCTCACCCTCCCGGACGCCTGTGATCGCAGCTGCTGCGGCGTTCCAGAAGCGCACACGGCCGTCGTCGTCCAGCAGGATGACGCCGTCGCCGACGTAGGCGAGGGCGAGCGCGGCCTCAGCCCGGCGCTCGGCTTCGCGGTAGAGCCTCGCGTTCTCGACCGCGATCGCCGCGCGCGCCGCGAGCTCCCGCGCGAGCTCGAAGTCGGAGTCCAAAAGCTCCCTGACCTCCGACACGAGCGTGAGCGCGCCGAAGGTTCGCTCGCCCGAGCGGAGCGGCAGCGTGATCGCGCTCCGGATCGAGATCTCCTGGAGCGCCTGAGCGGCGTTCGGGTCACGCTGCACCGCCTCGTCGAGCAGCTCCTGCGGCACCTCGCGGAGGAAAACGGGCTCGGCGGTGCGGATCACCCGGGCGGTCAGGTCGAACTCGTCGTCGATCATGATCGTGCGCGAGCGCGACTGCATCTCCTCCGCCCAGCGCTGGCGCTCGGGATCCTGGTGGGCGACGATGAGCTGCTCGATCTCGCCTGTCTCCTCCACGAGCATGGCGATGGCGCACCAGTCGGCGAGCTGCGGCACCGCAAGCTGGATGAGGCGCTCGAGCGTTCGGTCGAGCTCGAGCGACGAGGTGAGCAGGGCGGTCGCCTCACCGAGGAAGGAGAGCCGCTCGCGCAGCACCTGCTCGGCCGCCGAGAGCCGGGCGCGCTCGAGGGCGAGGGCCGCCTGGCGGGCAAGGGCGATCTTGAGGGCGCGCCGGTCGGCCGTGAAGTCCTGGTCGGTCGAAAACGAGAAGACGAGGCCGCCGATCGGCTTCCCGCGTTCGCCGACGAGCGGCACGCACACGAGCCCATGCCCCGGCTGTGAGCGGTCGACAAGCTCCGGGTAGCGCTCGTCCCGCTCCGACTCCGAGCGGATGAAGACCCCCTCGCCGGTACGCACGGCCTCCGAGAGCGGATAGTCCCCGCTCACGGGGAAGCGCCGGAACGGCTCGATCCACTTCAGGTCGTAGCCGCGCGAGGCGATCACCTCGAGCCACTCGCCGTCGTCGCTCAGGGTCGCGATCAGCCCACCCCGCGCCTCGGCCGCGCGCACGCCTTCGGTCAGAACCGCGTCGAGAACCTCCTGCGGCGTGTGCGCCGTCGCGAGCGCGTCGGCGACGCTCTGCAGCCGCGTCGCCGCGTCGAGCGCGCTCCGGCTCTCGCGCACCGCGCGCTCCGCCCGCTCACGAGCGTCCCGCTCGCGGCGCAGCACCTCGCTCCCGAACAGCGCCGCGAGGATGAAGATGGCCAGCGCGGTCGCGCCCTCGCCGTTGATTTGGTTGCGGTCGTAGCGCGAGGCGAAGAAGTAGAAAAATGGAAAGGCCGACGCGGCGACGGCGACGAGACCGCCGGTTCGGCCGCCGACGGTCGTGGCGAGGATGATCGCGACGATGTACAGCAGCCCCGGGACGACCGTGCGGACGTCCGTGAAGGCGAGGAGCGTGACGAGTCCTGGCGCTCCGAGCGCGACGACCGCCGCAAGAAAATGGCGCTTCGTCAGGTGCGGCCACCGGGCCGCCCGCGCGTGCCCGTGCGGCGCTGTATCGGCGATCACTCCTGCTCCGAGAGCTCGCGATTGAGCTGGTCGCGCTCGCCCCTCGCGACGCGTCCCAGGACCTCTCGCACCTTTCCGGACAGCTCGAGCGGGTCGAACGGCTTGACGACGTAGCCGACCGCACCGAGCTCCTGGGCGTGCAGGCGATCCTCGTGGGCCGCCCGCGCCGACAGGAAGACGACCGGAATGCCGCGTGTCTCGTCGTCGGCGGCCAGCTGCTCGGCGACTCCCCACCCGTCGACGCCCGGCATCATCACGTCGAGCAGGACGAGCGACGGGGGCGCCCGCCGGACCGCATCGAGAGCCTCGGAGCCATCGGCCGCCTCGGCCACCGCGAGCCCGTCGCCTTCGAGATTGACGCGGCAGATCGTGCGGATCGACCGCTCGTCGTCGACGAGGAGGACGAGAGGCGCCGACTCGCCGGGCCGTCCTCGGCCGGAGCCTCCACCCGGATCCGGGCGGTGCCGGACTCGGCTGCGCCAGGTGCCGTCCGCGAGATGCGAGGGCCGGTGCGCGTGGGATGCCCGGAGCGTCTCGGACCTGCTCGACCTCGTTCGCTGTACCGTCGTCACGGTTCCCCCCGAGCATTCGTGGCTGTGGGAGGCGAAGTCTGCCGGAACGTACGCCTTCGCGCTAGAGGTTTTCGTGCTCGCGGTTCCACTCCTCCGCGAGCTCGCGCAGGCCGGGACCGCGCACGCCGAGGGCGTCGCGGGCGTGCAAACGCATCCGGCCGGCGAAGTCCCTGTCGCGCGCGCGAAGCAGCGCGCGAGCCCCGTACTGCGCGCCCGTGCTGAGTGCGGCCACACGGGCTCCCGCCGGGGAGTGGTGCTTCTGCCAATAGCGGTGGCGGCCGCGCCACATCTCGTTGATCCGCCGCTCGGGGATCCCGGCGCTGAACTGCGACTCGTGGTGCACGACCGTGACCTGGGGGAAGTACTGCGTCCGCCAGCCCGCCTGCCTCAGGCGCCTGGAGAGGTCTGTCTCCTCGGAGTAGATGAAGAACTCCTCGTCGAAAAGGCCTACCTCGTCGAGCGCCTCGCGGCGCAGCAGCAGCGCGGCAGCCATGGCCCAGTCGACGTCGCGGGTCTCGCTCCCTCCAGACTCGGCGATGCCGGCCCGGCCCAGCGTCAGCAGACCCAACGCAGCAGTCGCCGGGGACGGGAAGCGCCATGCGGAGGTCTGCGGCCGTCCGTCGGGATAGACGAGCCGGGGCCCGAGGGCGGCGACCCGCGGATTCGCGTCGAGGTGGGCGACCATGCGCTCGAAGCCCCAGTCGTCACTGGTCGTGTCCTCATTGAGGACGAGCACGTAGCGCCCGGTCGTGGCGAGGATCACGGTGTTGTGGTTGGCGCCGAAGCCCGCCCTGTGCCGCTGTTCGATAAGGCGAACGGCGGGGAAGCGCTCGCGGACCGCGGCCGCCGACCCATCCTCGGAAGCGTTGTCGAGCACGACGATCTCCACGCCCGTATCCGGCAGCGACGCGAGGCAGGCGAGGAGGAGCTCCCGCGAGTTCGTGTTGACGAGAGAGACGGAAACGTCAGGCACTAAGCGGTCTGCGTCAGACCGGCCGCCCAGGAGGGCGGCATGTTCCTCAAGACCTCGACGCTCTCGAAGCGGATCGGGTCGCGGACTCCGGCCTCGCGCGCCCACTCCGCCATGCGGCGCAGGCCCTCCTCGAGCGGCACCGTCGGCGCCTCGCCGAACACGCGGTGCAGTCGTGCGTGATCGGAGAAGGCGTGGACGACCTCCCTCCGCGCAGGCAAGAACTGGATCTCCGGCTCGGCTACGTCGAAGGCACGCGCGACCGCCTGAGCGAGGTCGACGACGCTGTACGGCGTCTCGGCTCCGACGTTGAAGACCTCGTTCGCCGCTTCCGGGACGTCGATGCAGCGGGCGATGAGCGGCGCGACGTCATCGATGTGCGTGAACGCCCGTGTCTGCAGGCCGTCGCCGAAGACGGTCATCGGCCTCCCCGCCATCACCTGGTTCATGAAGATCCCGATCACGTTCCTGTACGGGTCGGCGAGGTTCTGCAGCTCTCCGTAGACGTTGTGCGGCCGGAAGATCGTGTAGTCGAGCCCGAACATCCGTTGTGCGGCGGCAAGGTCGAGCTCGACCGCGTACTTCGCGATTCCGTATGGGTCCTCCGGCTCCGGGAGGACGTCTTCCGACATCGGCGTCTGAGCCGGGCCGTAGACGGCGATCGAGCTGGCGAAGACGAAGCGCTCGACGTTATCCGCGCGGAGCGCCGCATTGAGGACGTTGACCGAGCCGAGAACGTTGTTCGTGTAGTTGAAGCGGCGGATGAAGTGCGAAAGGCCCTCGGCCGCGTAGGCGGCGAGATGGAAGACATGGGCGAACTCGTGCTCGCGAAACAGCTCGTCGACGAGCTCGGGATCGGTGACCGAGCCCGCGACGAACGTCGCCCCCGCCGGCACGTTCGCTTCATAGCCGCCACTGAGGTCGTCGAGGACGACGACGTCGTGGCCCGCATCGAGAAGGTGGCGCGCGGTGTGGGCACCGACGAAGCCGGCGCCGCCGGTGACCAGGACCTCCATCGGAGGCTGAGGCTAGCCGTTCCCACCGGATACCGAGCTGGGAATGATCGGGACGCTCGTCGGCTCGTGGCCGCCTCGTCGTCTTTCAGCGCGTGAGCGTCACCTTCCGGAGACCGACCGGGCTGTCGAGATCGAGGCCGCGGAGGCTCGTCAGGCGCATGGCCGTCACCTGTCCGGGCACCACGGCCGTCAACGGGCTGAGCCATTCCGGGACACCCGGGGCGAGCACGAGCTTCGTGTCGGCCCGACGAAGTACCGCGCGCACGTCCGAGACGGCCATGAGCCGTGCTCCCCGTGAGCGCAGGGGCGGCACGATCTCTTCGACGCTCGGCCGCGCAGGCCCGCTCGGCGCGACGACCACAACGGGCCAGCCCGGCTGGATCGCTGCGATCGGCCCGTGCATCAGGTCGGCCGGCGAATATGCCTCGGTGACGAGTCCTGAGAGCTCGCGGATCTTGAGCGCGATCTCGAAGCCCGTGCCGTAGTTGACGCCGCGGGCGACCACGGTCAGCCCGACGGCATCCCGGTACTCCTCGAGCGATGGCGTAGCGGCGAGTGAGAGCTCGATTTGTGCCGCGAGGGCTGCCGGCATCTGCGCGAGCTCGTCCCGCGCCGTCGCGTCGTTCCCAAGGTGCGCGAAGAGGAGTGCGACCGCGCCGAGCGAGTTGACATAGGTCTTGGTCGCGGCGACCGCCTGCTCGTGACCGGCCTCGAGCGGCAGCACGGCCTCGGCCGTGCGGGCGAGCGGCGACTCGACGTCGTTCGTCAGCGCGAGCGTCGGCCGTCCTTGCTCGCGGGCCTCCGCCAGCACCGCGACGACGTCCGGCGACGCACCCGACTGCGAGATCCCGATCACGAGACCGCCGTCGAGTCGGGGGGGCTGGCCGTAGATCGTGTAGAGCGACGGCGTGGCGAACATCACGGGCACGCGATGAGCGCGGCCGAGGAGGTACTGCGCGTAGCGCGCGACGTTGGAGGAGCTGCCGCGAGAGGCGATCAGGAGGTAGCGGATGTCGCCCCGGCGGAAGAGGCCGGCAGCCGACCGCGCGGCATCCGCCTGGCGCTCGAGCAGGCGCGCGAGCGCCTCCGGCTGCTGGCGCAGCTCAGTCTCGAGCCACGACATCGCTCCGCCCCGAGCAGAGGACGGTCTGGATCTCGAGCCGGTCGTCGAGCACCACGACGTCGGCAGGCGCGCCGGGCTCGAGAAAGCCCACGTCGCCGCGGGCGAGGAAGCGTGCCGGCACGTCGGTCGCCGCGCCCACCGCCTGCTCGAAGGGGACGCCGAGCGCGTGGAGGTTCCGCACCGCGTCGATCATCGTGAGCACGGTGCCGGCGAGCGTCCCGTCCTCTCGCATCGGCGCGGCGCCGTCCTCGACCTCCACCTCGACGTCGCCGAGCTGGAACGTGCCGTTGCCGTTGCCCCCGGCCCCGGCCGCCGCCATCGCGTCGGTCACGAGCGCGACGCGTCCGGCCGCGCAAGCCCAGACGAGCCGCACCGTCTCCTGGGCGAGGTGGTGGCCGTCGACGACCATCGCGATCACGACGCCGGCGCGCGTGAGGGCCGCGCCGGCAATACCTGGATCGCGGGAGCGGAACGGACGCATTGCGTTGAAGACGTGGGTGACGCCGCCGACGCCGAGATCGAACGCGTGGTTGGCCTCCGGTGCAGTCGCGTTCGTATGTCCGGCCGAGACGGCGACGCCGCGCTCGCGCAGGCGCTCGATGAGCGCGTCTGCCCCCGGCAGCTCTGGCGCAAGCGTCATCTGCGTCACGGTGCCCGCGTCGAGCAGCCGGTCGAGCAGCGCGACGTCGGGCAGGCGAAGGTGGCCGAGCGGGTGCGTGCCTGGGCGGTCCGCCGAGAGGAACGGCCCCTCGAGGTGCGCGCCGAGAATGCGAGGGCCCGATGCGGCCGCCGACATCTCTCGGAGCGCATCGACCGTCGCCTCCTCGGCCGACGTGATGAAGGTCGGCTGGTACGCGGTGACGCCGGTGAGCAGCAGCACCTCACCCGCCCGGTAGTAGTCCTCGCTCGAGGCGGAGAGGAAGTCGACGCCGCCGAAGCCGTTCACCTGGAGGTCGACGAAGCCCGGGATCGCGACCCGGCCGCGCGGGCCGCGCGCCAGCCCGACCCCGACGATGCGGCCGTCCTGGACCTCGACGTCGCCCGGGACGAGCTCGCCCCGGACGAGCGCGGCTTCCACCCCCAGCTTCATCGTCCGCTCGCCTTCCGGACCGAGCCTTCGGAGTCCTCGAGCCGTGAGCGCGCGTCGTCGGCGTCGACGCCGGCGAGCAGCGAGACGAGTGCGACGCGCGCGTCGCCGGCGGCGGCCTCCAGCGCCTCGTCCACCCGCTCCTCCGAGGCGCCGCTCGCGAGCACGACGTTGCGGCGGGCACGCTCGCGAAGCTTCTCGTTGCCGGGGGCGACGCCGACCATCAGGCCGCCGAACGTGCGGCCGAGCCGGATCATGGTCACGGTCGAGATCGTGTTGAGAACGAGCTTCTGCGCGGTACCTGCCTTGAGGCGCGTCGAGCCCGCGATCACCTCGGGCCCGACCACGGCCGCGACCTCGTGGTCGGCCAGGGCAGCCGCCTCGCTGTCGCGAACGCTCGCGACCGCAACGCGGAGCGCACCGACGTCTCGCGCGGCTTCGAGCGCGGCGAGCACGAACGGGGTGGAGCCGCTCGCGCTGACGGCAACGACGCAGTCCTCGGGCCGGAGGGGGAGCCCGCGGAGTGCGTTCGTCGCCGCAGCACGATCGTCCTCGTCCGCGTCCTGCTCCGCGACGACGGCGAGGACCTCTCCTGGCGGAGAGCCGAACGTGGAGCCGCACTCGGCCGCATCGAGGGCCGCGAGGGCTCCCGACGTGCCGGCGCCGGTGTAGACGAGCCGGCCGCCGCGGCGCATGCGCTCGACGATCGCGTCGATCGCGGCCGAGAGCGCGTGGCCCGCCTCGGCGACCGCGGCCGGAACGGTCGCGTCCTCCTCGTTCAGGAGGCGCACGAGGTCGCGCGTGGAGCGCAGGTCGAGATCGGCGAGATTCGGGCGCGCGGCCTCGGTCGTCGTCACCTGCGGCCGCGCGGTGAGGGCCGCGCTCACCGCCTCCCAGACGAGCGGAGCGTCGGGCGTGGCGAGCGACGTCATGTGCCCGCAGGCCTCGTAGCCCCACGTCCAGAGGTCGTCCACGCCTTCGTCGCGCGCGCCCCCGACGGCCGCCTCGAGCTCCGGGATGTCCGACCTGTCGAGACCGAAGCTCGGCACCCAGAGTTGCGCGCCGACGCCGTGACGGTCCGCGGTCTCGCGCAGCAAACGGGCGAACCGGCGGACGAACGGCCCCGCGGCCTCGTCCCAGTGCTTCCAGTACGGATCGGTAGCCAGCGTCGCGAGACCCGGGAGCGAGGCCACCGCGTCCCAGTCCGCGAGGCCCTGCGTACCCTCGGTGGCGGGCAGGAGACAGACCGTGCTCGCGCCGCCGCGGGCCGCGACATGGTCGGTCACCTCGCGGAGGTAGTCGACAACGGAGTCCTCGCGGAAGCGCCGCACCTCCGGCGTCAGCTCCGCGGGAACCGGTCCGCCGAATCGCTCGGCGCAGTGGTCGCAGCGACACGTCCAGCGCGCGGCGTCGTCGACGCCGACGTGCTCCGGCACGACCCACGCCGGCTCGTCCCAGAACACCGAGTCGACGCCGCACCCGAGCACCCAGTCCGCCCATTCCTTGCAGAAGTCGCGGTAGGCGGAGCTGTTGAGGCAGGCAGCGGCGACACGCCGTCCGTCGTCGAGCACCTGGCACTCCTCCGGATGGAACGCGACCCAGCGGCTCTCGGCCTCGCCGCCGAACGTGCGGCCGAGCCCCCACGGGCTCGCGAGCACGGTCAGGCCGGAGTCGTGCGAGATCGCGACGATCTCGGCCATCGTGTCGCGGTAGTAGGCGAAGTCGTTCTCGGAGAAGGTGTGGAGGACGCCGGTGTACCCGCGCGCCGCGAGGTCGGCCATGTCCCGGCGCACGTGGCGCGGGATCCTGACGCCGAAATAGGAGCAGCCGGCGCGCGTGACGTCATTGGTCATGACCAGTTCACGCTTTCACCGCTCCGGCGGTCAGGCCGAAGGCGATCCGTCGTTGCACGAGCAGGAAGAAGATGACGACGGGGATGGCGATGAGCGTCGAGGCAGCCATGACGGCGCCCCAGTCGACCGCGCGCGAGCCGCCGAGGAAGTTCGTCAGCCAGACCGTGATCGTCTGCTTCGAGTTGCTGTGCAGGATGATGCTCGCGAAGATGTACTCGTTCCACGCCGTGATGAAGGCGAAGACGGACGTCGCGACGAGGCCGGGGGCGACGAGCGGCAGCAGGATGCGGAGGAAGGCGCCGATGCGGGTCGACCCGTCGACCATCGCCGCCTCCTCGAGCTCCTTGGGGATCCCGATCAGGAAGCCACGCAGGGTCCAGACCGCGAACGGCAGGGCGAACGTGAGGTAGACGAGCGTCACGCCGGTCAGCGTGTTCACCAGGCCGTAGCGACCGAGCAACACGTAGAGCGGGATGATCAGCCCGATCGGCGGCAGCATCTGGATCCCGATCACGAGCACGATGAAGACCGCGCGGCCGGCAAAGCGATACTTCGCGAGCGCCACCGCTGCGAGGAATGCGAGCACGGTGGAGATCGCGAGCGTGGCGAGGACGATGAAGATGGTGTTCTTCGCGTCCGTCCAGAAGTACGGCGCATGGAGGGCCGTGCGGAAGTGCGCGAGCGTCGGATGCGGGGGCAACCAGGTCGGGTTGGCGCTGTTGATCTGGTCGTCGGACTTGAACGCCGTCGAGATCATCCAAAACACGGGGAAGACCAGGAAGGCGAAGACGAGCAGCCCGAGAGCGTCCCAGCCGAGTCTGCGCGAGCGCCGCGGGTTCACGTCGCCTCACCGACCTTGAGCATCCGGCGGATGTAGACCACGCTCAGCGCGGCCACGATCAGGAGCATCAGGATCGAGATCGCCGCGCCGACTCCGAAGTCCGTCCCGGCGTAGCCCTTCTCGTAGACGTAGATGCCCATGAGGTAGTTCGACGGCACGATGTGGCCCGCCCCGATCAGCAGGAACGGCTGCGTGAAGACGCCGAAGTCCCACAGGATCGACAGGCTCGTGAGGATCAGCAGGATCGGCAGGATCACCGGCATCGTCACGTCCTTGAAGACGCGCCACGAACGGGCGCCGTCGATCTCCGCCGCCTCGACCAGCTCGTGAGGCACCTGCGAGAGCGCCGCGTAAAGCGTGATCGCGACGAACGGCAACGCCTCCCACACGATCAGCGTCGTCACCATCGTCAGCTGCCAGAACGGCGTCGCGTACCAGTCGTGCTCGAAGTAGTTGCCGAGATGGAGCTCGGTGAGGACGTAGTTGAGGACGCCGTTCTCGCTGTTCGTCATCCAGCTCCAGACCTGGACCGCCACGACCGGCGGCATCGCCCAGACGAGCACGAGCCCGGCCGTCAAGAGCAGCCTGACCACGGTCGAGAGCCGGACGAGGAGCAGCGCCAACAGGGTCCCGAGCACCATCGTCAGACCCACGTTCGCTGCGGTGAAGACCACGGTGCGTACGAGCGTGTGCCAGAAGATCGGGTCGTGGAGGATCGTCCGGTAGTTGGCGAGCCCGATGTACGTGCCGTGGTGCGCGATCAGCGCGAACAGGTCGTACTTCTGGAGCGAGAGCCGGACGAGGTAATAGATCGGGTAGCCGAGGATCGCCGCCAAGACGGCGACGACCGGGACGATCAGGAGGTACGGCACGCTTCGGCCGGCGATGCGGCGGCCGGAGACGCGCCGCCGCCGCGATGCCCCGGGGGCGATCGCGGCGGCGGTGTCGAGCGTTGTGGGGCTCCCGCTCAGGAGCTACCTACCTACGACTCGTTGAGGGTCTGGGCGATGTTCTGGCTGGCTGCTCGCGCTGCCTGCAGCACGGTCAGACGTCCGGTGAGCATCTGGGCGAGCATCGTCTTGAGGATGTTGCCGTTCTCGACGTCGACCCAGTGCGCGGCCTGCGGCACGAACCAGCTCCGTGAGGCAGCCCGCTCATTCACGCTGTTCCCGAGCAGGTTGGTCGCGTTGGGGATGTTGCCCTTCTTCTCGAGCGCCTGCTCGTTCGCGGTGCTCGTGAAGTCGGCGATCCACGCGCGAGCCTGAGCCTGCGAGTTGCTCTGGCCCGGGACTGCGAGGTCCGAGCCGCCGAGGAATCCCGGCATCGCCTTGCCCTTGCTGTGACTCGGCATCACGAACTGCTTCACGACGTTCTTGTACTTCGTGCCCGTGCAGCACGTGTACCACGCCGGCCCGTAGTTCGCAGCCGTCCGGCCCTGGGAGAAGACGGTGTACGGGTACGGGTTGCCGGCACCGAGGCCGCTGGCGTCGAGCGTCGCGGTCCTCTTCGCCTGCGTCGCCTTGAAGAAGGCCTTGAACCGCTTGAGCCCGGCGACCGACTTCTTCGAGGCGAGCGTCCCGACCCACTTGCCATGCGACTTCTGCGCGATCGAGCCGCCGTAATCGAAGACGAAGCTCAGCGCCGAGTACCAGTCCTCGCCACCGACGTAGAGCGGCGAGAACCCCTTGACGTGCTTCTGCATCTTCCCGACCTTGGCGAGCTCGCCCTGGAACTGCGTGAGGCTCTTCGGATCCTTCTTGAAGCCGGCCTTCTTGAACAGGTCGCTCCGGAAGGTGATGACGCGCGAGCCGGCGTAGTACGGAACGCCGTACAGCTTGCCGTCGAAGCTGGCGGAGGCCTTGAGGCCGGCCAGCCACTTGCCGGAGTTGGCGAACTGACCCTTGTCGGAGCTGATGTTCGCGAACGCACCGGCGGCCATGTACTTCGTCATCTCGGTGTTGCCCATCTCGATGACGTCCGGCGTGTCGTTGCCGGCGATCGTCGCGTCGAACTTCTGCAGGTGGGTCGTCCACTGCTGGTACTGGACGTCGACGTTCCAGCCCGGATGCGAGCTTTCGAACGACTTGTTCGCGGCTGCCACGATCTCAGGCCAGCCGTTCTGCGCATCAGTCTGGAGCCACACGGTGAGCGTGTGACCCGCTGCATTGCCGCTCTGGGCGGTCGTCGCGGCGACGACCGAGAGCGTGATCGCGGCGGCGACCACCGCGAGAACCCGGTATCTCATGCCAAATCTCCCTCGATACGTCGACGCGTGAGCGGGGCGTCCGAAACGTCTGTGGCCGGAGAGACTGTGACGTCCACCGGTGCGTCGAGTGGTCTATACCAATCGGCCACGCCGGGAATCTCCCACACCAGACCACTCTTGTCAAGGTCCGGTGACGAAGGAGTTACGAGGGCGTCAGCTCGGAGACGATCTGGTAGCGGTCGCCGCGATAGATCGAGTGGACGAACTCGAGCGTCCGGCCGTCCGCGTCGCGACTCGTGCGCTCGAAGAGGAAGGCGGGCGAGTGCAGCGGCACGTCGAGCACGGCCGACTCCTCCTCGTTCGTGACCGTCGGTTCGATCGTCTGGATCGCGGTCGCGATCTCGACCCCGTACCGCATACGCAGGAGCTCGTAGAACGAGCCCTCGAGATCCCGCGACTGCACGCCCGGGACGACGCCCGCCGGGATGTGGAGCGTCTCGATCGCCATCGAGACTCCGTCGGCGAGCCGAAGCCGCTTGACCACCACGACCTCGTCTCCAGGCGAAACATTGAGGAAACGACCGAGCCTGGGGCCCGCGAGCTGACGCGTCAGCGAGAGCGTCGTGCTGCTCGGAGCCATGCCGCGCCGGCGCATGTCCTCGCTGAACGAGGTCATCGTGAGCTGCTGCGAGATCTTCGGCTGCTGGACGTACGTCCCGCTGCCGCGACGGCGCACGAGATAGCCCTCGCGCGCAAGGTCGTCGAGGGCGGCTCGGACCGTCAGGCGCGAGACGCCGAGATCGACGCTGAGCTGGCGCTCGGAGGGGATCGCGCTGCCGACCCCGAGACGCACGATGAGCTCGAGCACCTGCTCCCGAGCGGCGCTCTGCTTCGTCATCTTCGCCGGGGCTCCGATCGCTTCCACCGTGTTGGCGACTATAGAGGCAGTTGCGGAAGTGGTCAATGCCATTGCTTTCAGTCGGCGGATGCGGTATAGACTCCACGAGCGCTTCGTGGCTGAGATCGTCCTCGACAACGTCAGCAAGGTCTTCTCCGGCGGAGTAGTCGCCGTTGACGGCGTGTCGCTGACGATCGGCAGCGGCGAGTTCCTCGTCCTCGTCGGACCGTCGGGCTGCGGCAAGTCGACTCTGCTGCGCATGATCGCCGGGCTCGAGGAGGTGACCGCCGGACGAATCTCCATCGGAGAGGTGGACGTAACCGATCTGGCGCCGCGGTCCCGGGACATCGCCATGGTCTTCCAGAGCTACGCGCTCTATCCGCACATGACCGTGCGCCAGAACCTCGGTTACGGGCTGAAGGTGCGGAAGACGCCGAAGCGCGAGATCGCCGAGCGCGTCGACCGCGCGGCAAAGCTCCTGGGGCTCGACGAGTTGCTCGACCGCAAGCCCGCGGCGCTCTCGGGTGGGCAGCGGCAGCGCGTCGCGATGGGACGGGCGATCGTGCGGGAGCCGAAGGCGTTCCTCATGGACGAGCCGCTTTCCAACCTCGACGCGAAGCTCCGCGTGAGCATGCGCGCGCAGCTGGCCGCACTGCATGGACGGCTCGCGACGACGACGATCTACGTCACCCACGACCAGATCGAGGCGATGACCCTCGGCCAGCGGGTCGCGGTCATGCGCGACGGTCGCATCCAGCAGGTGGACACGCCGCAGGAGCTGTATGCGCGCCCGACGAACCTCTACGTGGCCGCGTTCATCGGCTCTCCGGCGATGAACCTCGTCGAGGCGGAGATCGACGGCGGCCGGCTTCGCTTCGGCGGCTATGCGATCCCGATCCCCGCGAACCACGAGCCTCCTTCCGGCCGCGTGATCGCCGGCATCCGCCCGGAGGCGTTCGAGGACGACGCGTTCGCCGAGCCCTCGCTGCCGCGGATCGACGTGAAGGTCGAGGTCGTCGAGGAGCTGGGCGCGGACACACACGTACTGTTCTCGGTCGCCGCGCCGCGCGTGGATGTCAGCGAGGTGCGCGAGGCGGCCGGCGAGGA
The DNA here is from genome assembly GCA_963725965.1 of uncultured Actinomycetes bacterium. GTDB lineage: Bacteria > Actinomycetota > Thermoleophilia > Gaiellales > Gaiellaceae > Palsa-739. Next base: position 328,053 of record CAVSAK010000004.1, read on the forward strand.
GGACACTCAGCTGGCGGCGGTCGAAGGGTCCCTGTTCACGGCCCGCGTCGACCCCGGCACCTCCGCAAAGCCCGGAAAGCCACTGCAGCTCGCCGTCGATCCGACGCGGTTCCACTACTTCGACGCCGAGACGGGACTCCGGCTCGAGCCCGACCGGGCGCTCACGGCGCTCGCGAATTAGTCCGGGGCTCCGGTCCGGTTGCGACGCCTTCGACGCGATCGTTAGGGTCACTTCAAAGGAGGTAGTAATGGCACTGACGATCGGCGACACCGCGCCGGACTTCGAGGCGCAGACGACAGAGGGCACGATCCACTTCCACGACTGGCTCGGCGACTCGTGGGGGGTGCTCTTCTCGCACCCGAAGGACTTCACGCCGGTGTGCACGACCGAGCTCGGCTACATGGCCAGCATCAAACCGGAGTTCGACAAGCGCAACGTGAAGATCATCGGACTCTCGGTCGACGCGGCCGAGGACCACGAGAAGTGGGCACGGGACATCGAGGAGACACAGGGCACGGCGCCCAACTATCCGCTCATCGGCGATCCGTATCTCACCGTTGCGAAGCTCTACGAAATGCTGCCGGCGGGCCTCGATGGCGAGGCACAGGGGCGCACCCCGGCTGACAACCAGACGGTGCGCAACGTCTTTGTGATCGGCCCGGACAAGAAGATCAAGCTGATCCTCGTCTACCCGATGACGACCGGCCGCAACTTCGACGAGGTGCTGCGGGTGATCGACTCGCTCCAGCTGACGGCGGGCTACAAGGTCTCGACTCCGGCGCAGTGGCAGCCGGGAGAAGACGTGATCATCGCCGGCTCCGTCTCGAACGACGAGGCGAAGGAGCTCTTCGGCGAGTGGGAGGAGCCGAAGCCGTACATCCGGATCGTGCCCGACCCGTCGAAGGTCCCCGCGGGCACCTAGGACTCGACCGGAACTCGAGCCGGCGGCCCGTTAGGCGCCGGCTCGATGGGGGTACACAACGGGCGACCGGCACGAGGAGGTCGCCGTGCTCCATCCGCACCTGCCGCACCCGCACGTCCACCCGGGCTTCGACGAGCACCCGTGGCGGATGGTCCCCGTCGCGCTCGGGACCATCGTGATCCTGGCCGCGCTGCTCATCGCCGTCTGCTTCGAGCTCGCCAAGGCGTTCACCGGGCACGCGTACTGACGCTCGTCCGGACGCCGTGCACGACACAGCGGCGCCGGCGAACAGCGCGTACTACGTCCAGCTGACCATCGAGGGACCGACGGTGCGCATGATCCGCGTGACGGCGACGTTCCTGCCCCACTGGCCGGGCGCTCCTCATCCGGTTCCCTCCATAGGGTCTTGACCGCACGGGTTCAGGGACGAAGAGTCACTGAACAGCCTCTACCTGCGAGGAGGATCAATGAAGCGTCGTCTGAGGGCACCGAGCCCGGCGCTGGTCATCGCGCTGATCGCGCTGTTCGTCGCGCTCGGCGGATCGAGCTACGCCGCAATCAACGCGCTGCCGAAGAACAGCGTCGGCGCAAAACAGCTGAAGAAGAACGCCGTGACAGGCGTGAAGATCAAGAAAGGCGCGGTCACGGCATCCAAGATCAACCCGAGTGGCCTCACCGTGCCGAGCGCGACCCATGCGACGAGCGCGGACAGCGCCACCAACGCCACGAACGCGACCAACGCGAGCCAGCTTCAAGGCCATCCGGCCGGCGACTTCGCCTCGTCGACGGCCGTGCGTGTCGTGACGATCAACGCCGACGGCACGATCGTCGCCGGCTCGAGCTCGGGCATTGCCCAGTCGAATGTCACTCATCCGGCCGCCGGCAAGTACTGCATCAACGGATTGAGCCCGACCCCCAAGGCGGGCGTTGCCACGCACCGCTTCGGCGGCAACTTCCAATCTCAGATCTTCGTCGAGCCCACCCCGGCGGGCGTCTGCAACGGAAACCAGATCGGGGTTGCCACCTACGACAGCACGAACACCCTTTCGAACCAACCGATCACGGTGGTGATCTTCTCGTAGGGAAGTCCCGCACCGCACCCGCTGCCCGCTTCGGCGGGCAGCGGGACCGCACATGCAGCCCGATACCCCGTCCGGGGGAGGCGTCGAGCCTCGAAGTGACCGATTCCGTGATTGTGTCTGCGGCGCCGCTTGCCTTCCGCGAATCTGACGACCTGCCCGCGGACGAGGTCGTCCGCCGCTACCGCACGCTGATCGAGCAGCTCCCGCTCGTCGTCTACCTCGACGAGCTCGACTCGATCAGCTCGAACATCTTCACGAGCTGTCAGATCGAGCCGATGCTCGGCTACACCGTCGAGGAGTGGGCGACAAACCCCGAGCTGTTCACGCGGCTGCTCCACCCCGACGACCGCGAGCGCGTGCTTGCCGCCCACGTTCAGACACACGAGACGCACGAGCCGCTCAGCATCGAGTACCGGCTCATCGCCCGCGACGGCCGAGTCGTCCACCTCCGTGACGAGGGGGTGGTCGTGGTCGATGAGCACGGCCGGCCGCGCTACCTCCAGGGCTACCTCCTCGATATCACCCGCGAACGCGAGGCGGAGCAGCAACTACGGCAACTCGCCCTCTACGACCCGCTGACCGGTCTGGCGAACCGCGCCTCCTTCCACGAGCGGCTGCGGCACGCGATCCAGCTCCGGCACGAGGAGGGTCACGCGACGGGACTCCTCTACATCGACCTCGACGACTTCAAGGGGATCAACGACCGCTGGGGCCACGACCTCGGCGACGAGGTGCTGCACGAGATCGGCAGGCGGATCCAGCGCTCGGTGCGGCCGGGCGACACCGCCGCCCGTCTCGGCGGCGACGAGTTCGCGGTCGTCCTGACCGAGCCCGTGGCGCCCGAGGACGCGGTGGGAGTAGCCGAGCGCCTGCTCGCCGAGATCGGCCGGCCGCTCGAGAGCGGCTCGGGCTCCCTTCATACGACCGCCAGCATCGGCATCGCGTTCGGGAGCGACGACGAGGCGCTGCTCCGAGAGGCCGACATCGCCATGTACCGAGCGAAGGGCCATGCGGATATCGGCTACGCGTTCTTCGACTCGCAGCTCGACCGCGCCGCCGTGGAGCGGTCGCAGCGAATCGGCGAGCTGCGCGAGGGCATCGGCCGCGAGGAATTCCGGCTCGACTACCAAGCCGTCGTCGATCTCAATCGAAGCCAGATCATCGGCTACGAGGCACTTGTCCGCTGGGAGCATCCGGCAGCCGGCGAGCTTCCTCCGGTCGAGTTCATCCCGCTCGCCGAGGAGACGGGTCTCATCGTGGGCCTCGGCGAGTGGGTGCTGAAGGAGGCGTGCACCGAGGCCACGCGCCTGTGCCAGTTGCATGGTCGTCCACTGCACATGTCCGTGAACGTCTCGGCGCGCCAACTGCATCACCCCGACTTCTTCCACCACGTCAGCCGCGCGCTCGACGCCTCGGCCCTGCTGCCGAGCCTGCTCACGCTCGAGCTCACCGAGAGTGCCTTGCTCGAGTCCGACGAGCGCGTTGCCCGGACCCTCCAGAAGATCAAGGCCCTCGGCGTCGTGCTCGCCCTCGACGACTTCGGGACGGGCTACGCGTCGCTCTCGTATCTGCGGCAATTCCCGATCGACGTCGTGAAGATCGACCGCAGCTTCACTGCGCACGTCGGCAGCAAGGACGGAGACCTCGTCCTCCTCAAGGGCATCATCGATCTCGGCCACGCGCTCGAGCTCAATCTCGTGGCGGAGGGAATCGAGACGTCCGAGCAGCACACGATCGTGCGCCAGCTCGGCTGCCAGCAGGCCCAGGGTTTCTACTTCGGGCGGCCCACCCATCCGGCTCAGCGTGAGCTCGACGCCTCGATCGGCGAGTAGCTAGCGCGGCTTCGCCTCGGAGTAGCGCTCGAGGCCGTCATCGGGAACCGGCTCCCATTCGCAGGCGTAGTCCACGAAGGAGTGCCATTGCGGCCGGATCCCGTGGCCCGGGTCGAAGAGGCCGAGACGGACGCTGCCGACCTCCCCCGTGTCCGGATACTTGCTCCAGAGCGCGCTGCCGCAGGCAGAGCAGAAGCATTTCGGCCAGCCATCGCCGGGTGCGTACTCCTGCACGAGCTCCTCACCGGCGAGAAGCCGGAAGGAACCGGGCGCGAGCCGCGCCTGCGCGGAGGCAGCGGTACCGGTGCGCCGCTGGCAGCGCGTGCAGTGGCAGTAGCCGGCGCTGAGCGGCTCCTCGGTCACCTCGAAGCGAACTCCGCCGCACATGCAGTGGCCCGCGTACGGCGGCCCGCTCACTGCAAGAGCGGCGACGGCGGGATCCGGGTCTCGCCCGTGACCTCCGGGATCTCGAGGAAGACCTCGTCCACGTAGCACCAGCTCCATTCCTCACCCGGTTCGAGCGAGCGGATGAGCGGATGCGACGTCGCGTGGTAGTGAGCGGTCGCGTGCCGGTTTGGCGAGTTGTCGCAGCAGCCGACGTGGCCGCAGGTGAGGCAGATGCGCAAGTGCAGCCACTTGCTGCCGATCCGGAGGCAGTCCTCGCAGCCGGCCACCTCGGCGGGAAGCTGACGCACCTCGACCTGGTCGAGATGGGTGCAGGCGGGTGCGTTCATCGGACTCCCGCCGTTTGCGCCGCCAGGTGCTGGTGTACGAATTGCACGGCCATCGAGCCCTCGCCGACGGCAGCAGCGCAGCGCTTCGTGGAGCCAGAGCGGACGTCGCCGGCGGCGAAGATCCCGGGAATGCTCGTCTCGAGCAGAGACGACGCGCCGGCCGCCTCGCCCGTGAGGATGAAGCCGTCCGCGTGCCGGGCCGCACACTCGCCGAGCCACTCCGTGCACGGCTTCGCGCCGAGGAACAGGAAGAGGAACTTGAACGGCGCCCGCGTGCCGTCCTTGAGGGTCACCGCCTCGAGATGTCCGTCCCGCCCGTGGAGCTCGGCGATCTCACTGCTGTCGCGGACGTGGACGCCGTAGCGTTCGAGCTCCCGGATCAGGTAGTCGGACATCGTCTCGTGCAGGTCGGCGCGGCGGTGCAGGAGGGTGACGACCGCGCCGCCGCGGGCGAGCCAGACAGCGGCCTGGCCGGCCGAGTTGCCGCCGCCGACCACGCCCACCCGAGAGGCACCGCAGAGCTGCGCCTCGGGCGGCCCGGCCGCGTAGAAGACGCTCGAACCCTCGTATTCGGACAGGTCCTCGAGCGGCAGCCGCCTGTACTCGGCACCGGTCGCGAGGATGACCGCGCGGGCGGCAATCTCATGTCCCTCCTCGAGGTACACCGTATGGCGCTCGTCGCCCGGCTCGAGGCCGAGGGCGCGGTACGGCGTGGCCGGCCGCGCGCCGAACTTCCGCGCCTGGGACACCGCACGGCTCGTGAGCTCGGCGCCGCTGATTCCGGCCGGGAAGCCGAGGTAGTTCTCGATCCGGCTGGACGATCCGGCCTGCCCTCCCAGCGCGGTGCTCTCGACGACGAGCGTGTCGAGACCCTCGGACGCGCCGTACACGGCCGCGGCGAGCCCAGCAGGGCCCGCTCCGACGACGAGCAGGTCGGCTTCTTCCCGGCGCTCGAGCTCGCGGCCGATGCCGAGCGCGCGCAGCAGGTCGCCGCTCGACGGATGCTTCAACTCGCCGCCGCCCGGGATCCGGACTACCGGCGGTTCTTCCCCGGAGGCCGGCGACTCGTCACGCCAGCTGAACGGCAGTCGGTTCGCCCGCGCAACCTGAATCAGGCGGAGCGTCGCCCCGGAGGAGCGCGGGCCCACGATCTCGATCCCGATTCCCTCGACGCGCTGCAGCGACTCGCGGCGCGAGATGAAGGTGGCAAGCACGAGGTCGCTCAGCGGGCCGTCCTCGAACAGCAACCGGCGAAGGACGTCGCGATCGACGGCGATGTACCGCAGCGGCTTCCTCACGACCGCCGTCACGAACACGGTCTGGCCGGAGAGGAGGTTCAGCTCGCCGAGGAAGCCCGACGGGCCGTGGCTGATGATCTCGTTCCCGGCGGCGTCGAGAATCGCCACCTCCCCCTCACGGATCGCGATGAAGGGATACGTCGCATCGCCCACGTCGTAGAGGACGTCTCCCACGCGCGCCGTGAGCTCTTCGCCCACCGCGGCAAGCGTCTCGAGCTGCGAGGCCGACAACGACGGTGCGGCAGGGAGCGGAACGGCCATCCGCCGAGGGTAACCGCGCGCCCTGCCCCTGCGTCGGCAGACGGGCATCAGACCACGGGTTCTGTCGTTGTCCCTCGTATGACACGTCTCGTAGGAATCAACCACGTTGCCTTACAGGTCGACGACATCGAGGAAGCGGTTGCCTTCTACACCGGCCTCTTCCAGCCCACGGCGTTGAACCGCATCCCGGGAGCCGCGTTTCTCCAGATGGGCGACCAGTTCATCGCGCTCTTCCAACGCGGACCGCGAACCGAGGAGCCGCACTTCGGGCTCGTCGTCGACGACAAGCAAGAGGCGCGGCGCGCGCTCGCAGAGGCAGGGGTCGAGGTACTCCCCGGTCCGTTCTTAGACGTTCGCGACCCGAGCGGAAACCGCGTCCAGCTCGTGCAGTACGACCAGATCCAGTTCACGAAGACCGATCGAGTGCTTGCGGGGATGGGTCTCGAGCTCGGCAAGTCCGAGTTGGCCCTCGGCGAGCTGCGCTCCAAGGGTCTCGCCGACTAGCAGTTTCGACGCACAGGCTGATCTTTCTGTGGAAAACTTTGCGGCCGCATCAGTTCGACCCAACCGGCACGATCCCGCGACAGGGAGGGCGAGTTGACACCAGAGCGCGACCAACGCACCGGCCGGCCACTGGTCGACGGCCGCGACAGCATCCAGGAACTCAGTGACGACGAGCTTGAGGTGGAGGTCACGATCGCCGCAGCGGAGCCGAGTCGCCGGGGCTTGCGGCTCGACGCGCTCCTGCTCGAGCGGGCGCGCCGGCGAGGGTTGCGGCAGCCGCAACCGGCCTGACCGAGAAGTCGTGGCCAACCGGGTGGTTCTCACCGTCGACGTCGGCGGCTCACACGTGAAGGCGTTGACCTCGCGAGCGAAGGTGCGGCGCCGCTTCGTCTCCGGCCCGTCGCTGACCGCGGCTGAGATGGTCGCCGGGACGCTGCAGGCGGTGAAGGGTTGGCGCTGGGACGCGGTCACCGTGGGGATCCCGGCGCCGGTCCGGGGCGGCAAAGTGGTCAGCGAGCCGGCGAATCTCGGGGACGGCTGGGTCGGATTCGACTACGAGGCCGCCTTCGGAACGCCGACGCAGGTCGTGAACGACGCGGTCATGCAGGCCGTCGGCGACTACCAGGGTGGACGCATGCTGTTCCTCGGCCTCGGCACGGGTCTGGGGTCGGCGATGATCGCGGACGGCGTGATCGAGCCGCTCGAGCTCGCCCATCTTCCCTTCCGCAAGAAGACGTTCGAGGACTACGTCGGCGCGCGCGGGCTGAAGAAGCTCGGCAAGAAGAAGTGGAAGAAGGCCGTATTCGACACCGTTGCGAAGCTCTCGGCGGCGATGGAACCGGACGAGATCGTGCTCGGGGGAGGCAGCGTCGACAAGCTCGACGAGCTCCCCGAGGGCTGCCGTCGCGGCGAGAACGCGAACGCCTTTGTCGGCGGCTTCCGCCTCTGGGACCCCGACTGGGCCGCGCACCTGAAATGACGATGGAGGGCCGCCCGCAGGCGGCCCTCCACTTGTCGGCCGGAGTCCTGGCGCGAGCACGTCTAGGGGCCGGTGGGCTCCCCTGTGTTCTGATCGAGGATGAACGGTGCGTTGTTCGGTGGTGCCTTGAAGTCGAACATCCCACCGAGGTCGAACTTGATGCCCTCGTGATGGTCGAGCGGGTCGAGGACCTGGTCGAACGATCCCTTGATCCCGGGCAGGTGCCAGTTGTACTCGACGAAGTTGATGAACGAGGACTGGTCCGAGAGGTTGTTGTCGACGTAGTTCGTCTTCGCCCACGGCGAGATGACGAGCATCGGCAGACGCGGGCCGAAGCCGCATCGTCCCTGCTCGCCTGCGAGTGGGCCCGGACGTCCATGCAGCGGGCCGTGCCTCTTGCCGTTCTCCGGCGTGCACTGTCCCGAGGCCCCGTCGTCGGCGACGTCGAAGACCGTGTTCGTGAGGTTGTCCGCGACCGAGTGCGACTGGTTGACGATCGGGCCGGGAACGTGGTCGTACCAGCCGTCTGAGTCGTCGTAGTTGACGACCACGGCTGTGCTCGACCAGTCGGGGGACTGCTCGAGTTCGTTGATCGTGTGCACGACGAACTGCTGCTCGTCGGTCGGGTCGGAGTAGGCCGCGTGACCGTCCTGATAGCCCGGCGCCTTGATGAAGCTCACCGCGGGCAGGGAGTCGGGCGACAGTTGGCCGTTCGTGATCGCCGAGACCAGCGCGTCGAAGTCGCTCGTGTCGTAGTTGTGGTTGGCGGTGTCGAACTGCGGCACCCCGTGGACGTAGCTCTGCGTATCGGTGCCGATCGCCGACAGGCTCGCCGGCGGCAGATGGTGCGGGTTCGCCGTCGACTCGTAGTACTGGAACGGCTCGTGATGGGCGATGTAGTCGTCCTTCACGCCGAGCGGATGACTCGCGAGAGTGTTGCCGAACGCGGTACCCACCGCGTGCACGGCGTCGCAGATCCCCTGCTTGGACGCGGGGGACGGAGCCGCGAAGCTCTGGAACTCGTCCGGAATGAAGTCCGCAGTCGACTGGCCGGGGTTGCCGGCCTGGGCCGCTGCGTCGGCAAACGACGTCGTCGGCCGGAAGCCACCCTGGAACCAGCCCCACGAGATGCCGCGCTGGTTCAGCAGGTCGCCGATGTTCTGACCGTTCATCGCGACCGCGTCACGAGTCGAGCAGTCGTCCCAGTACGGCTGGGCGTCGCTCGTGAGCGAGAAACCGCCGCGGCCGTCGGTCGTGATGTCGTTATCCGGAGACGTCGGGGTCGAGATCGACACGGGGTTCGACGGACCTCCGGACTCGTGAGCGGTGTCGACGCGGCCAGTGTCACCCGACGCGAGGTTGATCGCGCCCGGAGCCGACGGTCCGAACGTCGTGCCGAACGAGTTGTCGCTCATCGCGTAGTGCTGCGCGTAGTTCCACAGCCCGGTCACAACGTTGCCGTCGTAGTAGTCCATGACGGTTTTCGGGTCGCAGAGCGCACCCTCGGGGGACTTCGTCCCTCCGTCCGTGCCGACGCTCTCGACGAAGTGATCCATCTTGAAGTCGTCGAAAGCCTGCTGCTCGTCGCTGTAGTCGTGATCTTGGTCGCATGTCACCTGATCGGGAATCGAGCTCCCGAGCCGCTGCGGGTTTGCGGCATTCGGATTCGCCGCGAGCAGCGAGAAGTTGAGACCGTCCACAGCCGGAGTCCCTTTCGCCGGGGTGAACGTGTTCCCGTCCGTGTTGGCCGCGAACGGGTACGTGCCGAAGTAGTGGTCGAAGGAGACGTTCTCCTGGAAGATCACGACCACGTGCTTGATCGGTGTCGCTGTAGCTCCGCCGGCCGGCGGGTTTGCGTGCGAGGACGCAGCAGTGGTGCCCGCGGCAACGGCCGCCGCAGCGACAAGGCACGGCAGGATCCAGCGGATCCGTCTTCTCATTTTTCCCCCTCTTTGGGTCGTTGGACGAAGGCGATCCTCCCGGGGTCGGTTCTGGCTGTGGGCGACGCTGCGGAAACCAGGCGGATACGGAGTGGTGACCGAAATCGTGCTTCGAGTAGGCTCGTACGGTGGCTACGACCTCGCGCAGCACCCGCAAGCGCGCCACCACCGCCGGCGAGCGGCTGATCAGTCGGGAGCTCTCGTTCCTCGACTACGACGCCCGTCTCCTCGAGCTCGCGCGCGACGAGACGCAGCCGCTGCTCGAGCGCGTCTTCTTCCTCAAGGTCTCGGCCGAGATGCTGGACGAGTTCTTCATGGTGCGCGTGGCCGGGCTCACGGGGCAGGCCGCGGCCGGCGTGAGCAGGCGGCTTCCCGACGGCAGGACGCCGCGACAGACGCTCGACGCGGCCCACGAGCGCGTGATCGAGCTCTACACCGCGCAGACGACGCTGTGGGCCGACGAGCTCTGTCCCGCTCTCAGCGCGGAGGGGATCGTCGTCTCGAGCGTCGAGGACCTCATCCCGGAGGAACGCCAGGAGCTCGACAATCGTTTCGAGAACGAGATCTTCCCGGTGCTGACGCCGCTCGCGGTCGGCCCCGGACAGCCGTTCCCCTACATCTCCGCGCTCTCGATCAGCCTTGGCCTCTTCGTCGCCGACCCCGAAACCGGTGAGGAGCGGTTCGCCAGGGTGAAGGTGCCGGAAGGCCTGCCACGCTTCTTCCCGGTCGGGCGACGCGGCCGCTTCGTGCCGCTCGAGCGCGTCCTCTCGCACTACCTGCCCGAGCTCTTCCCCGGCATGGACATCCTCGAGCGGTCGCTCTTCCGCGTCACACGCGACGGCGATCTCGAGGTGGCCGACGAGGCCGACGACCTCCTCGAAGCGGTCGAGCTCCAGCTGCGCCGCGCGCGCTTCGGCGAGGTGACGCGGCTCGAGGTATCGGAGTCGATGTCGCAGGCGATGCGGGAACAGCTCCAGCAGGGGCTGCGCGTCCCCGACGACCTCGTCTATCCGCTGGCCGGCATTCTCGACCTCGCAGATCTCGGCGAGTTGAGTGGGCTGGACCGACCCGACCTCAAGAACGAGCCATGGGTGCCGGTAGCGAGACCGCCGTGGAACTCGATCGAATCGGCCGCCGAGCAGTTCGCCGCGATCCGCGCGGGCGACCTCCTCGTCCACCACCCGTACGACTCGTTTGTGAGCAGCTTCGAGACGTATGTCGATCTGGCGGCGGCCGATCCCGAGGTGATTGCGGTCAAGTCGACCGTGTACCGGACGAGCGACGACACGCCGCTCGTGCCGGCGCTGATCGACGCGGCGGAACGCGGCAAGCAGACCGTCTGTCTCGTCGAGATCAAGGCGCGCGGCGACGAGCGCCGCAACATCGAGTGGTCGCGCGCGCTCGAGCAAGCGGGCGTCCACATCGTCTACGGCTTCCCCGGTCTCAAGATCCACGCGAAGACGACGCTGGTCGTTCGGCGCGAGATCGGCGGACTGCGCCGCTACGTACACCTGGGCACCGGCAACTACAACGCCGTCACAGCGCGCGCCTACGACGACTTCGGACTCTTCACGGCCGACGAGGACATCGCAGCCGACGTCGCCGACCTCTTCAACTACCTGACGGGGTTCGGACGCCCGGCGCACTTCCGCAAGCTCCTGGTCGCTCCGTTCACCCTTCGCGAGCGACTGATCGAGGAGATCCGGACGGTCGCGGGTGCGGCCGAGGCTGGCAAGAAGGCCCGGATCAGGATCAAGGTCAACGGACTGACCCACCCACAGGTGATCGACGAGCTGTACTCCGCATCGGAGGCGGGCGCCAAGGTCGAGCTGCTCGTCAGGGGCGTCTGCTCGCTGCGGCCGGGCGTGACGGGGCTCAGCGAGCAGATCCGCGTGCGGAGCGTGATCGGCCGGTATCTCGAGCACAGCCGGCTCTTCCTCTTCGACGCGGCCGATAACAGCGTCAGCTTCATGGGAAGCGCAGATCTCATGCCGCGCAACCTGGACCACCGAGTCGAGGTCGTGACGCCCATCGAGGACCTCGCGCTCCAGGCCGAGATCTCCTCCACCTTCGAGGCGCTATGGCGGGACAACGCGAATTCATTCGAGCTGGAGGCAGGCGGCCAGTGGCAGCGCGTCCTGGCGAAGAAGGACGAACGCCCACGCTCCGGGCAGCAGACCATGATGCGCAGGGCGCGGCGGCGGGTCTCGCTCGCCCGCAATCGCTAGCGAACCTCAACCGTCACGAAGTCGTCTCCGGCTGGTTACCGGACCGTCACCTGAGGTTTAGCCGCCCGCCGATCGCGGACCTACGATGCAGGTGATGAGAATCGGCGTGATCGACGTGGGCTCGAACACCACGCGGCTGCTCGTTGCGAGCGCCGGATCCGACGGCCTCGTACCGCTCGAAAAGCAGAAGGTGCGACTCTCGCTCGGCGAGGAGATCGAGCGCTTCGGCGCCGTCTCGGCCGTCCACCGTGCCGCCGCAGTCAAGGCGGTTCGCGAGATGGCGGGCACGGCGAGGCGCAGCCAGGTTGCCTCGCTCGACGTCTTCCTCACGGCTCCCGGCCGCCAGGCGAGCAATGCTGCCGAGCTGGTCGCGGCGCTTTCGCGCGCCGCCGGCGTGCAGGCCCGCGTGCTCACGAAGGAGGAAGAGGGCACGCTCGCCTATCGCGGCGCGGTGCTCACCGCCGGAGTCGAGCTGCCGACGCGAGTGGCCGTGTGCGACATCGGCGGCGCCTCGACCGAGATCGCGGTGGGCCGTCCTGGCGTCGAGCCCGACTGGATCGAATCCGTCGACCTCGGCTCCGTCCGCCTCACCGCCCGCGCCGGAGACATGCATTCGGAGGCCGAGGGCGCATTCGCCCACCTCGCCCCGCCCCGGGTGGAAGCCGCGCTCGCCGTCGGCGGCAGCGCCCGCGCGGCGCGTCGGCTCGTCGGCTCGAACCTGGGCGCCGAAGAGCTGGCCGAGGCGCTCCGCGTCGTCGAGACGACGCCACCCCGCGAGGTCGCCCGTTGCTTCGGGGTCGACTGCGCACGCGCTGACATCCTTCCGGCCGGCGTCATCCTGCTCGCCGAGGTGCAGCGGAAGCTTGGCGTCCCGCTCCACGTCTGTGACGGCGGCATTCGCGAGGGCGCCGTCCTCGCCTCGCTCGACGCGCTTTCCGCGCAGCAAGCTACTTCGGCGGCGGGATCTCGCGCACGACGTTCCCGTCGCTGAGAACGACCGCGGCACCCTTCTTCAGGCTACGACCGAGCACGGCCTCCACGATGTCGCCGTGCGTGCAGCACACGATTCCGGCCTCGCGCACGAGCTCGAGGGCGGCCGGGCCTGCTCCCTCGGCGAGACGATCGTCGGGCTCGACCGGCAGCTCGAGCGCGGCCGCAAGCGGCTGAACCGTCTCCATGCAGCGGACGTAGGGGCTCGACACCACGCGGCTCACCCCGAGCGGACGCAGCAGCTCGACCAGCGCGGCCGCCTGCAGCCGGCCGCGGGCGTCGAGCGGACGCAGCCGATCGGCCACTTCCCAGCGATCACGGTCGCCGGCTGACGCGTGGCGGAGAAGCACGCTCGTCACAGCCGCTCCAGCAAGGGCAGGTCGCGCGGCCAGCTGAGCAGGCCCGCGGCGTCCTCCGGCGTGTCCCAGCGGATCTCGTCCACCTCGCCGTCGGGAACGAACTCCCCATCCACCGCCCGCATCCGCCAGTAACGCACGATCTTGGGCCGGCCTCTGGAGTCGACGTAGCTCGTCTGGCCGAGCTCCTCGAGCAGCTCGCAGCGAAGCCCGGTCTCCTCCTCGACCTCACGCAGGGCACACGCCTCGTCGGACTCGCCCTCGTGGCACTTGCCTTTCGGGAAGCTCCAGTCGTCGTACTTGGGACGGTGCACGAGCACCACTTTCCCATCTCGCACGACGAGCCCGCCTGCGGCCCGGACGACGGTCAGATCGTCTTGCGGAGTTTCTTCCACGCCTTCGGCCACTCCGCCTGCGCTTCCACGCGGCGCTCCTCCTCGCGTTCGACGAGACGGCCGGCGGCGAGCGCCTGTCCGGGCGCCGCCCCCGCAGCGAGCTCCCGCAGCCGCTCGGCCGCGACCACCGCGTCCTGGTGCTCGCCGAGGACGTCCTGGAGCCCCTTCGCCCGCCGAACGGGCTCTTTCCAGCCCGCGAGCTCGGCCGCGTACCTGGCGCGCTTGTCTGCCTTTCGGACCGCGTGCAGCTCTGCGTCCGTCGGCTCGTCGGGCAGCGCGCGCACGGCCTTGCGCAACTTGCCGAACGCCCTGTCGGCGAGCCCGTCGAGCGTCGTCTCGGCCCCGCTCGGCACGAGGGCCTCGATCGTCAGCGCCGTGTCGTCGAGGAGCGCCAGGTACTTGTCGGAGCGGAGGAAGGAGAGCAACCTGCGGCGGCAGCGGGAGCGTTCTCGCCGCAACGCCGCGAGCAGTGACCGAGCGTGCTCCGCGTCCTCCCCGCCGAACCCCGTGGCCTCGCTTTCGAGGCGGTCGAGCAGGACGTCGAGGTCACGTACCTCGCCGAGCACGCCGCCCAGCTGCTTCAACCGCCCGTCGATCTCGGCGGTGTCGCCCGCGACGAGCTCGTCTCCGGCCCGTAATAGCGCCCGCAGGCGGCGGACGGCGACGCGCATGTCGTGAAGGCTTTCGGGATCGCGCCCGAGGCGTGTGCCCGGATCGTGGCGCTCGATCTCGGCCAGCTGCAGGCGCAAGACGTTCTGCAGCGACTCGAACGGCGTCTGCGGAGATGGAGCCTCGGCGGAGACGAGGTCGAGCGCGCGGAAGACCTTCGGCACGCCGCTGCCCGGCTCGGCGCCGGCCCGTGCGAGCTCCTTTGCGAGGACGTCCAGCCGGGCCGGACTGCCGGTGCGGAGCTCGACCTCCAGCTCGACGAACCTGTCGGACACCCGGCGGGCATCGATCACGGCCACCTCGTCCATGGTCACCTCGGCAGTGATCCCGTTCCGCGCGACGAGCTCCCCGCGCCGGCGGGTGCGCAACTCGGCGACGCGCTCGAGCGGCCCGTGTCGGAGGTGGGCGTGGAGAAGCTCCAACAGCTTCTGGGGCGCCTTGCGCGGCCCGCCGTTCGCCTCGAGCTCAAGACGCGAGTCCTGGGAAGGGAGCTTTAGCTGCCAGACGCAGCGGCCGTGCTCGGTGCGGCGCCGGAGCGTGATACCCACGGCCGCGAGCGACCCGCCCCGCACGTCGTAGTAGACAGAGGTGAAGACGCGAGGCTCGAGTGGCAGGCCGCCGAGCGGCGGCAGCCGGAAGCCGACCGGAGCGTCGAGCTTGCGTTCGTGCTCGCTCGTTGCCCGCATGGCAACCACGATATCCGGCGGCACCGCCGCAGCGGTGCGCGGCGGTTGCCTAGCGGACGAGCTCGGCGAGCTCTTGCCGCGTCTGCTCGACGGCCCGCTCGAGGCCGGGTGCATGCGCACCCGCGGCCTCGAGCACGAGCCGGCGCCTGCGCATGACGTCGATCCGGCGGAGTAGCTCGTCTACCTGCTGCCGGCGAGCTGCCCGTTCATCCAGGCCGCTCACGCTGCCTCCTGGAGCTGGGGCGCTTCGACCTCTTCGACTCGCTCGCGCGCCGGCCGGAGGAAGACGCCGGCGACTACGAACGCCGCGACGAGGACGCCGCCGAGGACGATGAAGGCGGTCTGGAACCCGTGGACCGTCGCGGACGGGTTCGCCACCGTGAGGCCATGGGAGTGCATGTAGCTGGAGGTTGCGCTTGCTGCGATCGTGCTGATCCCGGCGAGACCGATTGCGCCGCCGATCTGGCGGCTCGTGTTCACGAGCCCCGAGGCGACACCCGCGTCGGCGCGCTCGACACCCGCCAGGCTCGCGATCGTGACCGGCACGAACGAGAAACCCAGTCCCGCACCCCCGAGCACGAAGGCCGGGAACAGATCCCAGAAGTAGTGGCCGTCCACCGGCACCCGGGTCAGGACGGCGACCGAGATCGTCGCCATCGCGAGCCCGGCCATCAGCGTTTTCTGGACACCGACGCGCCCGACCACGGCCTGCGCAAGGTTCGACGTCACGACGACCGACAGCGCGAAGGCGACGAAGGCAACGCCGCTCTGCACGGCCGAGTAATGGAGGACGTCCTGCACGTACAGCGTGAGGATGAAGAACTCCGAGAACGTGACCGCCCCGACCATCGCCATGGTCGCGTTCGCTGCCGTCAGCGCGCGCAGGCGGAAGATCCGCAGCGGCAAGAGCGGCGAGCGCGAGCGCGACTCGATCGCGATGAAGGCGGCGATGAGCGCCGCGGCGCCGCCGAGCAGCCCGAGCGTGACGGGCGAGCTCCAGCCGTCGGTCGTCGCGCGCGTCAGGCCGTAGACGAGGAGCATCAGCCCGCTCGTGACGGAGGCGGCGCCGGCGAAGTCGAAGTGACGGTGCGGCAGCTCCGCGTAGCTCTCCCGCAGCAGGATCGGCGTCAGCGCGATCGCGGCGACGCCGACCGGAACGTTGATGAAGAAGATCGACGACCAGCCGAGATACGAGGTGAGCACGCCGCCCAGCAGGACGCCCGCGGCCGCGCCGCTACCCGACGCGGCGCCGTAGATCCCGAGCGCGCGGTTGCGCTCGCGTCCCTCGGCGAACGTCGTCATCAGGAGCGAAAGAGCAGCCGGAGCGAGCAGTGCACCACCGAGTCCCTGCAGCGCCCTGAAGCCGACGAGCGAGCCCGACGACCAGGCAAAGCCACACAATAGTGAGCTGATGGAGAAGAGCGCGAGGCCGGCGATGAACATGCGCCGTCTGCCGAGGAGGTCGGCGAGGCGGCCGCCGAGTAGCAGTGTCCCGCCGAAAATGATGGCGTACGCCGTGATCACCCACTGCAGCCCCGTCGCCGAGAAGCCGAGATCCGATTTGATCGACGGGAGGGCGACGTTGACGATCGCGACGTCGAGAATGACCATGAACTGCGCGGTGACGATGAGAGCCAGGGCGCTCCAGCGCCGCCTCGGTGAAACTGGGTGAAGCGTGGGAATCAAGCAGTCCCTCCAATCGTTGGTAAAGCCAACTATACACGAAAGGAACGCTTGAACGCGCTACCATATTCCAGAGAAATGAGCACGTACACCAAGATCGATACAAAGACACCCCCGCGCACGCCGGCAGAGCTGGTGGCGTCGAATCTCTTCCTGCTCAAGCGGCTCGGTTTCGCCGCGAAGCAGCGCTCCGTCGACGAATACGAGCGGATGGGGCTCAGCCCGTACCACTACGCGATCCTCGCGTTGTTGGACGTCGGCGCACCCGAGACGCAGGCTGCGATCGCGGACGCGCTCGGCTACGACCGCGGCACGCTCGTCGGCCTGCTCGACGAGCTCGAGGAGCAGAAGCTCATCGAGCGCAAGCGCAGTCCGGACGACCGGCGCCGCCATCTCGTCCGCCTCACAGCCGACGGCAAGAAGACGCTCGGCAAGCTCCGCACGCTGTCCCAGCGGCTGGAGGACGAGTTCCTCGCGCCGCTCGACGCCGAGCAGCGGGCGCAGCTCCACGCACTGCTCCTCGAGCTCGCCGAGTTGCACGAGCCGCGCTGCGCCCCGCCAGGGGTCTAGCGCAGCGCGCTGATCCGCTGCCTGGCAGTCGCCTCGAGTCCGGCGAGCGGCTCGCAGATCGCGCAGTGGTACACGCGGGCGGTGCCGTCCTCACTGCCGGTGAGGATCCAGTTGCCGGTCGGGCTGAAGCTCGCACCGGTGAGCGGCTTCGTGTCGCGGCCGAGGTAGAACAGGAGCTGGCCGGTGTCCGCGTTCCAGAGACCGGCGGTGAACTGGCTCGCGGTCACGATCCAGTGCCCGTCGGGGCTGAAGCTGCCGGTGTTGACCGCGAAGAAGTGACCGACGAGGACGTGCAGCAGCCTTCCGGTACGGACGTTCCAGATCCGACCCGTGTGGTCGGCGCTGACGGTCACGAGCTCATGGCCGTTCGGTGAGAACTCGGCATCGTTGACGAGCGAGCGATGGCCCTTCAGCGTGTGGAGGAGCTTTCCGGTGGTCGCATCCCAGAGTTGTGCGACGTCGCCCCTCGTCGTCGCAACCTTGCCGCCGTCCGGCGAGAGCACGGCGTGCAGCGCCGACGTGTGAATCGTGCTGATGAGTGCGCCGCTGTCCCGATAGACGCGTACGAAGCTCGGAGTGCGGACGAGAAAGCGCCCACGTCCTGCCGACAGGCCGAGGACGCGCCCGCCCACGAGGTCGAGAACTCGACCGCCGGCTGAGGCAACCGAGTCGCCCCGGGCCGTGAGCACGCGTCCACTCTGGTCGATCGCCAGCGCCTTCGCACCGATGCCGTGAGTCAGGCTCACGATCCCACCTCGGGCGACGAGCAGATTTCCCGAGCGGTCCGAAAGGGCGATGTTGCGGCCGCGTGCGGCCGCAGCGACGATCGGTGCAGGCATCGTCAACCGCCTGACGACGCGACCGGACATCGTGAGGATGCGCGCCTGCCGGCCCGCGACGCTGACTGCGTCCCGCCCGGCGAAGAGCGCCTGCACCGCCGACTTGCGCCTGTCGATCGGGACGAGCGTGCCCTCCGGCCGAGCGTCCCAGAGCCGCACGCTGCCGCCGCTGGAGCCGGTGACGACCGTGCGGCCGCTCGGGTCGAAGCCGACACTCGTGACGGCCGTTGCGCTGCCGGCGAGCGGAGCCAGAAGCCGCCCGTCCTGGCTGTAGTAGATGCGCGCGAGCCGGTCGTCCGACGCTGTCGCGATCTCGCTCCCGTCCGGGCTGAATGCGGCCGCGTTCAGCGCCCCGGTCGCGCCCACGAGGAGGAGGTCGCGCTGGCCGGTCGCGACGTTCCAGACGTACGCGGCGCCGTCCGAGCTCGAGGTCACGAGCGAACGGCCGTCGGCGGAGAAGCTCTCCGAGAGGACGTAGCCCTGGTGCCGCAGGACGTGAAGCCGCTTGCCGCTGCGAGCGTCCCAGATCCGGGCGGTGCGGTCGCGGCTGCCGCTTGCAAGCAGGCGTCCGTCCGGGCTGAAGGCGAACGAGCGGACACCCGGGTCAGGCAGGTGCGCCACGAGCCGTCCCGTACGCGCGCTGCGGATCGACGCCGTCGTCGTTTTGCCAGAGCGGGTGGCGACGGCGAAGACCTGTCCCGCCGGGTCGAGAACCGCCGCGACGACCGCGCTGGGGAGCGCAATCGTCTTCACGCGCCCGTTCGCGAGATCGACGAGACGGACGTGGGTGCCGCTCGCAATGAGAAGCGTCGTCCGGTCGAACGACAACGCCGTGACGGGCGCGGGCGTGGCAATCGTGCGCAGCAGCTTCTTGCCTCCGACCTGCCAGATGTGCGCGTCGCCGTCGAACGAGCCGGTGGCGAAGAGCCGCCCGTCGGGGCTCCAGGCGGCCTCGGTGAGCCGGTGCTGCCTCGGGAGTTCGGTGAGCCGGCCGGCACGGCTGTACAGGCCGAGCCGTCCGTTGCTGCTCGCGACGAGCAGCCACTCGCCGCGCGGCGCGAACTCGGCTGCGACGATGTTCCCACCGAGCCGCAGGATCCGCGTCTCGCGCATCGCGCCGAGGCTCGTACGGAGGGCATCGGCGGTCTCGCGACCGGGGAGGATCGACGCGGCCCGCAGCGCCAGATGGACGCTGACCTGCGGATTGGTGGGGATGTCTGCGCGCGCGCGAGCGGCGAGCTCGCTACCACGGGCGTGCCGCGCCTGCGTGCGCGCGTCGCTTCGCTGCACCAGCGCGTACGCGGCGATTCCGGCGACGATCGCCAGCGCGACGAGGCTCGCGCCGATGATCGCGTACAGACGTCGGCGCTGTTGCCGAGCGCGGATCCGCTCGCGCCGCAGCTGCTGCTCGGCCTGCCAGGCGAGGATCGGCGGCCCCAGCACATCGTGGAAGATCTCGTACCGGGTCGGCGCGCCCTGCATGCCGTTGACGCCGCGGACGATCCGCTCGCGCCCGAGCGTGTCGAGCAGCCGCCGGAGCTCGGCGTCCCCGACGTCCGCGTACTCGGCGAGATCGGACGGCTCATGCGAGACCTTCCGGCCCGACGGCGTGACGAGCTGCCGCACGACGCGCGCGGCCGCCTCTTGCTCGGCGATGGGGAGACGGTCGAGCGCTCCCTGGACGTGCTCGCGGACAACCGCTCGCGCTCCGCCGATGGCCCGCAGCGTCGAGAGCCGCAACTCGCGCGATCCTGCCTCCCGCTCGCGCTCCCAAAGACGCTCGAGCACGAGCTGGAGGTACGGCGCCTCGACTCCGGCGTCGGTCGAAGCCTCGTCGAGCACCGCCTCCACGAGCGCGTCCTCCGCCGTGAACGACTCGCCGGCCAGCTCGCTGTAACGGGCGAGCGGGCCGAGGATCGCCGCGCGGCCCGCCTCCCGGCCGAGCCGATCGAGGCGCAGGAGGTTCGAGAAGAGCTCCGGAATCCGGCCGGCGAAATCGTCGAGGTCCGCCAGGGCGTCGTCGCGCAGAGCGAGCAGGACGTTGACGCGAAGCCCCGGCCGGCGCAGGAGCTCGGGCAGGGTGGCGCTCAGCGGCCCTTCGACACCGTGATAGAGGATGTACTCCTCGAAGTTGTCGAGAAGCAGATGCAGCTCGCCGCTGCCGGCCCATTGCGCCGCGGCGGCGACCGTGTCGACGAGCCCCGCAGTCGCGCCCAGCTCGCCGCACTCCGCGTGCACCGACGCGATCAGGCGCGCCGCGGGATCCTCGGCCCACGCGTCGTGCACGACGACCGGCGCGCCGCTCAGCTCGCGCAGCCGGCGCGCCACACCGGCACCGAGGAGGGAGCTCTTGCCGACGCCGCTCGGGCCGTAGAGGACCGTGAGCCGGCTCGCGAGCACGTTCGCCGCCACGGCGGCAATCTCCCGCT
Source organism: uncultured Actinomycetes bacterium (assembly GCA_963725965.1). Classification (GTDB taxonomy): domain Bacteria; phylum Actinomycetota; class Thermoleophilia; order Gaiellales; family Gaiellaceae; genus Palsa-739. The sequence goes on from CAVSAK010000004.1 coordinate 348,451, forward strand.
CGCGGCCGAAGAAGAGGAGCGCGTCGAGCTCGGAGTCTTCGAACGAGGCGAGGCCCTTGTACGGGCGCTCCGGAACGCCGGTCACCGCGCTCTCTCCAGCGCCCGCTCGAGCTCGGCGACATACGCCGCCGGAGCCATGTCCACCACCTCGACGTCGCGCCGCCGCCAGAACTCGCGCTCGAGCGGCTGCGGTCCCGGGTGCACCGACCACGAGCGGTACGGGAGCGGCTCGCTGCCCCAGAGCCGGTCGAGGACGACACGCAGCGTCCAGGTCGAGAGCGTGTAGCCCAGCAGGAGCAGATGGGTCCGCCGCAGGCGCGCGGCGAGCGAGACCGGGAGGCGCCGCGCGACGTCGCCGTAGTGGATGAAGTCGTCCTCGGTGACGGCGAAGCTCTCCCACGCACGCTCGGTCGTTCGGTCGATGCGGCCCTGAAGGTGGAGGAGAACGGTGCGCTCGTCGAGAGCGAGCTCGCCGGTGTACGCGTTCGGCCGCTCGATCACGTTCGCCACACCCGTCGGCGCGATGTGGCAGAAGTTGCCGCGCATCTGCCCGGATGCGAGGTAGCAGACCGTCTCGTACGGCTCCTCGACCTCTTCGAGCGCCCGTTCGAGCGCGAGCTCGAAGCCGGTCGTGACGAGCAGTGGCTGCGCCGTCTCACGCTCGCGCAGCAGCGCCGGCAACCCGGCGAGGAACCGGTGGACGGGCGAGGGCTCGCCGTCCCCCTCGACGAGCGTGTGGAGCGTGTCGTACAGCGGCCCCGAACCGTTGAGGACCGCGACAGCCTGGGAGACACGCGCGAGCTCCGGCGCCGTCCCCTCGACGCCGAAGCGACGGGCCAGCTCGGACGCGAGCGGCTCCGAGTCCGAGCCGACCACGACGGTCACCTTGCCGGCGAGAAGCGCCGTGGCCACCTCCTCGAAGTGCTCGACCTCGGGGATGGCGCCGCGACCGACGGCGAACGTCTCCTGGCGAAGGATCGACGCGTGCACGCCGCGCAGCAGCGGGCTCGGCTCGAGGCCCAGCTCCTCGACGAGAAGCTCGCGGCCCTCGCGGTAGACGTCGAGCGCCTGAGCCTGCCGGCCGGAGCGGTAGAGAGCGAGCATGAGCTGGGCGCGCAGCCGTTCGCGCAACGGATGCACGCGGACGAGCGCGTCGAGCTCGGCGACGACCTCCGCGTGCGCGCCGATCGCGAGCTTTGCCTCCGCCCGCTCCTCGACGAGCGTGAGATGGAACTCCTCGAGGCGTGTGATCTCCTCCTGCGCGAACGTCTCGTAGCGGAACTCCGCCAGCGGGTCGCCTCGCCAGAGGGCAAGCGCCTCGTCGAGCAGCGCCGCGCGCCGCACCGGCTCGCTGGCGCGCGCGGAATCGACCAGGCTCCGGACGCGGGCGACGTCGAGCTGCTCGGGCTCGAGCCGGACGACGTAGCCGGGCGGGCGCGTCTCGATCACGTCCGCTCCGAGCGCCTTCCTCAACTGCGCGACGAAGTTCTGGAGCGACGCCACGGCGGTCGGCGGCGGCCCGTCGGCCCACAGCGCTTCGACGAGGGAGTCCTGGGAGACGACCCGCCCGGCCTCGAGCAGGAGCATCGCCAGCAACGCCCGCTGCTTCGGGCCGCCGAGCGGGATGGGCTCGTCGCTTGCACGAGCCTCGAGCGGTCCCAAGATGGCGAATTCGACCAACGCGCGAAGGTTGTAGCACCCCGGCGAGACCGCCCCCTGACGGCCGTTAGCGTGTCGTTAGAGCGCGGTTGGCGTCGCCCCCGACGGTGGCGCCATGAACATCGCTCCGCACTCCCTCCGTCGCCGCCGCATCCCGGGCTCTCCGCGCGTCCGGCGTCAGCGCGCAGCAGCCGCCTCCCTCGTATCCAGCGCGGCCGTTTTCGCCGCGCTCGCAGTCGTCTTCGGGGTCGTACTCGGTTCCGGCCGTGCTGCGACGAGACAGCTCCTCGCCGGCTTCCAGGCGCGCAGCTATGCAGCAGGCGAGGTCGCCATGCTCGCCGTCCGCGGGGGCGAGACGAACCGCGCGACGCTCCAGATCTTCCGCGCCGGGGATTCCGGCACGCCGGGCGCCGCGGCCGCGCCGGGCTGGGACAAGAACACGTTCGGCAAGCCGGTCACAACGCCTCAGCAGGTGCAGCGGCCGGCGAACAAGGGGCGCTGGCTCATCCACGTTCCACTCGGCTCGAGCTGGTCGAGCGGGGACTATGTCGCCCGCCTGAGCTGGGGCGACCACAGCGACTATGCCCCGTTCGTCCTCCGGCCGCCGCAACTCGGCGGCAGCCCCGTGCTCGTGGTGGAACCCACCAACACGTGGCACGCGTACGACGACGTCGACGGCGACAGCTGGTATCTCGACTCGTCGGTCCACGTCATCGACCTGACCCATCCGTTCGCAAGCTCCAGAGTGAACGGGAAGCCGGTGCCCGCGGGGTTGCCGGAGCAGTTCCAGCGCTTCGACGTCGGCTTCCTGCGCTGGTACTGGCACAGCGGTTACCGGGCGGACTTCATCTCCGACGACGACCTCGAACGCGTCGGCAACGCGCGGCTGCTGAGCCGTTACCGGCTTATCGTGTTCGGCGGCCACGAGGAGTACGTCACGTCGCACACGTTCAACCTGATCACGGCCTACCGCAACGCGGGCGGCAACCTCGCGTTCCTCTCGGCCAACAACTTCTTCTACAAGGTCGAGGTCTCGGGGAACACGATGACCGGCCGTACGCCGTGGCGCCGCCTCGGCCGGCCCGAGGCGGCTCTCGTCGGCGCGCAGTACGCCGGCTGGGACGAGGGCAACTATCCGAACCGGCCATACCGCATCACCAACACCGCCGCCGCACCGTGGCTGTTCAAGGGAACGCATCTCCACGACGGCAGCCTCGTCGGCAACTACGGGATCGAGGTCGACGAGCCGAACAGCGCGTCGCCGCCGCACACCCACGTGCTCGCCGAGATCCCCAACGAGCTCGGCCCCGGCAAGCCGGCCGAGATGACGATCTACACCCGTGGACGCTCCACCGTGTTCGACGCGGGGGCGATCAACTTCGAGGCGAGCGCCCACTGGCCCGCGCTGGCACGCTTCTTCTCCAACCTCTGGAGCCATCTCAGCGGAGAGCAAAGCGATACCTAGGACGGCCGCGGCGGTCGCGATCCTCGCCGCGTCCGGCGCTCTCGTCTCGTGCGGGGGAGCCAGGTCGCGGACCGTGTCGACCGCTTCGACGTCTCCAGCCCCGACGCCTACGGTGACGGTGACCTCGCCGCGGCCTCCGAATGCGGCACTGCCGTGGCCGACCTACGGAGCCGGCAACGCCCGCCTGCGCGCGGTCGCGGCGCCGGGAGTCCGGCCGCCCTTCCGGCGCCTCTGGACGTTTCACGGCCGACACCTCCTCGAGTTCCCACCCGTCGTCGGCTACGGCGGCGTCTTCGAGGAGTCGTTCGACGGTCGCCTCTACTCGCTCGATCCCGCGACCGGCCGGGTGCGCTGGCGGTACGAGTCGCACCGCTGCGGCTGGTCGTCGCCGGCGCTCGGGGACCACCTCGTCTTCGCCACCTTCATCGGCAACGCCGAGTGCCATGCGACGAGAGGCGGCGGCGAGCTCGTAGCGTTCTCGCCCGAGACGGGGAGCCTGCGCTGGCGGCGCGCGATCGGCCCGTCGGAGTCGTCGCCGCTCGTCGCCGGCGGCACGGTCTACGTCGGCGACCAGGACGGACGCGTCTCCGCGTTTGCCTCCCGCACCGGACACCTCCGCTGGAGCTTCGACACCGGTGCGCCGATCAAGGCCTCGGCCACCCTCGCCTACGGGCGGATCTACATCGGCAACTACGCCGGCGAGATCCTCGCGCTCGACGCGCGCACCGGCCGGCTCGACTGGCGCAGCGGCGGACACGGGAACTTCTACTCGACCGCAGCCGTCACGGCGGGGCGCGTCTACGTGGGGTCGCTCGACGGCCGCCTCTACGCGTTCTCGGCCCGCAACGGACAGCTGCTCTGGAGCTTCGGGACCGGCAGCTACGTGTACGCGTCGCCCGCCGTCTGGCACGGTCTCGTCCTCGTCGGCTCCTACGACCACGGCTTCTATGCGGTCGCCGGCGGGACCGGCTCGCTTCGCTGGACGTTCCACGCGCGGGCGGCGATCTCGGGAGCGGCATCGGTCGTCGACGGCTTGGTCTACTTCTCGAGCTTCGACCACCGAACCTACGCGCTCTCCGCCTCGAGCGGTCGTCTCCGCCAGAAGTGGCCCGACGGCGAGTATTCGCCCGCCGTGGCCGGGAACGGCCGGCTCTACCTCGTCGGTCTCGGCCGGATCTACGCGCTCAGCCCCTCTTGATAAGTCCGCTTGGACTCATCGGATCTAGCGCTTGCGCCGCTGCCGCCTCAGGCCGTCGAGGATCAGGTCGAGCCCGAACTCGAACTCCTGTTTCCCGTTGGGCGCGCCCGGGGCCATGTGCTGCTCCCCGTGCTCGGCCAGGTAGGGGTACTGCGGCCGCATCTGCTCGAGGATGCGCGCGACGAACTCCTCGACCGCCTCGCCGTCGTTTGCGGAGAACGTCCGGCTGGCCTCGACGTGGCCGAGTTGCCAGAGTGTGAACCCGAAGATGTGGCTGTCGAGCGTGTGGTAGGCCGAATACGCGAGATCCGGGGAGAACCCGGCCTCGCGGAGGCGCCGCAGCAGCCACTCCATGTAGCGGATGCGCGGGCCGCCGATCGTGCGAAAGTCGGTCGGCACGAGCGCCAGGCCGCAGGCCCAGGGATGCTCGAGCAGGAGGTCGTGCGCGCGGACTGCACAACGGCGGATCGCCACGTCCCAGGCCGGCTCGTCGTCAGGCAACTCGAACTGCTCGACGACCGAGTCGACCATGGCCGCGACGAGCTCCCCCTTGTTGCCGACGTGCTTGTAGAGCGACATCGCCTCGACGCCGAGCGCCTGGCCGAGCTTGCGCATGCTCAACCCCTCGATGCCGTCCTTGTCGGCGACGGCGATCGCCTTCGCGAGCACGCGCTCCTTCGTGAGTGGTCTCCGTCTCCGTTGCCGCGTCGCCATGGCCTTGACAAGCTTACGCTGTATGTCTAGCTTACGCCATAAGCTTACGGTGTAGAGACATTGGTAGAGGAGGAGTGATGGCGACGATGGCGATTCCGATCGAAAGCACCGAGACGACGATGAGGGCGGCCGTGCGGAGGCGCTGGGGCCGGCCGAACGAGGTTGTCGAGCTCGCCGAGATCAAGAAGCCCGTCCCCGCGGACGACGAGGTGCTTGTGCGGGTGCATGCGACGTCGGTCAACCGCAGCGACTACTACGCGCTCGGCGGCGTGGCCGTTTTGATGCGGCCGATGATCGGCGGCTTCCTGCGGCCGAAGGACGAACAGGTCGGCGGCGACTTCGCCGGCATCGCCGAGGCCGTCGGCAAGGACGTCAGCGACATCCAGCCGGGCGACGAGGTATACGGCGCTCGCGCAGGCGCGTTCGCCCAGTACGTGTCGGCGAGGATGGCAGTCGCGCGGAAGCCCGCCAATCTCTCCTTCGAGGAGGCGGCGGCGGTGCCGGTCGCGGGCCTGACGGCCCTCGAGGCGCTACGCGACCACGGGCAGCTCCGGCCGGGCCAGCGCGTCCTCGTCAACGGCGCCTCGGGAGGGGTCGGCAGCTTCGCTGTCCAACTCGCGAAAGCGCTCGGCGCGGGACACGTGACCGCGGTGTGCAGCGCGAGGAACGTCGAACGGGCCGAGGCGCTCGGCGCGGACACCGTCATCGACTACGCGCGCGAGGACTACACGCGCAGCGCTGCGCGCTACGACCTCATCGTCGACGTCGCCGGCACGCATTCGTGGCGCCAGAACCTTCGCGTCCTCGTGCCGGGCGGGACGCTCGTGCTGACGGGGATGCCGACCGGCAACCGGCTCACCGGGCCGATGGGCCGCCTGGCGAGACTCTGGCTCACGTCCCGGATCGGCCGGGGCCGGAAGCTCGTCTTCTTCGTCTGCAAGCCGAACCGCCCGAACCTCGCGACCCTCCGCGAGCTGATCGAGGACGGGAAGGTGCACGCGCCGGTCGACCGCGTCTATCCGCTCGAAGAGCTCGCCGATGCGCTCGAGGCGATGGGCGAGGGCCACACGCAGGGCAAGCTGGTCGTCCGGATCGACTGACCCGGATCAGGCCTGCGCGGTGACCGCTTGCTCCGCCAGGGGAAGCTCGAACACGAACGTGGCTCCCTTGCCCGGGTCCGACTCGACCCAGATCCGCCCGTCCATCGAGCGGACCAGCTCGCGGCAGATGTAGAGGCCGAGCCCGCTGCCGCCGATGCCGCGCCGGTGATCCGGATCGAGGCGGTAGAACTTCTCGAAGATCCGCTTCTGCTCCCCGAGGGGGATGCCGAGGCCCTCGTCGCAGACCGAGAAGTGCGCGTGCTCGTCGTGGACCTCGACGCCGAGCTCGATGTGTCCCCCGTGCGGCGAGTACTTGATCGCGTTGTCGACGAGGTTGCCGAGCACCTGGCGGGTGCGGTCGGGATCGCCCGCGACCTTCGGCAGCATCGCCGGGATCGACACGTCGATCCTCGTGTCGTCGCCGACCCGGAGCCGGGCGGCCGCGGCCGCCGTCCAGACGAGCTCCTCCGGGTCGAAGGGCTCGCTCACGACGCGGAGAGACCCGCTGTCGAGCTGGCCCGTGACGAGGATCTCCTCCACGAGCTCGGCAAGACGCTCGGACTGGACGGCGATCATGTCGAGCAGGTCGTGCCGGGTCTGCGCACTCAGGTCGTCCTCGCGCTCGAGCAGGGTGATCGCGGCGCCGTGCAACGAGGCGAGCGGGGTCCGCAGCTCGTGCGAGATCGTGGCCACGAACTGGGCCCGGAGCTCCTCGAGCCGCCGCTCGCGGGTGACGTCGCGGAACGCGTAGACGATGCTGTCGCCCAGCGTGACTCCGACGATCGAGAGCCACACCTCGCGTCCATCGACTTCCAGCGGCACGGTCTCCGCACTCGACGCATCGTCTGCGTCACCGGGCCGGCGGGCGACCGGCAACCTGGCGGCGATCGCCGTCCACCCGGGAATCGTCTCCTCAGCCGGGCGGTTGCAGACCGCGTCTGCGCGCAGGCCGGTGATCGCCTCGGCCGCGGGGTTCCAGAGCTGGATGGCACCGTCGCGATCGACGAGGAAGACGCCGTCTCCCACGCGCGCGAGCACGCGCTCGGCCTGCTCGCGCTCCTGCCGCGACACACGGCTGCGCGCGATGGAGGGCGACACGGCGTACGCCATGGCCAGGAGCGCCGCGATGAGGACGAAGCCGGGGCCGATGACGCGCCACCGTGCGCTGCTCGCCTGGGAGTCGATGTAGGAGCTCGGCTCCAGCGCGACGAGCCTGACCGGGCCGGACGCGCCGCGGAGATGAGTAGAGACCGTGCGGAACCCGAGCCGGTTCACGCGGATGTCCGAGCCACTCTGCAGAAGCTTCCCGGACTGCATCCGCAACGTCCCCCTTGGGCCGACGAGCTCGTCACCGAGAGCAAGGCCGAGCCGCTGGTGCTCCGCGAGATCGGCGTTTCGTGTCAGCCGGGCGACGAGCGGGCCGTCCAGAGGGAGGAAGACGACCACCTCGCCGACCTTGCGCCCCTTGGACAGGACATCGACCGTCTGGACCGCGGCACCTGCCGGAATGGAGCCGCGCCAACGGCGCACGCCGCCGTTCGGATCCATCTTCCAGGTGAGCACCGACGGCCCTCCGCGGAGAAAGTCGAGCTGCAGCCGCCGCTCGGCCGCCTTCTGGCTCGCGGCGGCACCCGCCTCAGAAAGAAGACTTCGGTACGAGTCGCCTGCAGAGTCCAGGCTGCGGACGAGGCGCGTGTCGGCGTTGTTGCGCTCACGCTGGGCGGCGTAGCCTCCGAGTCCCCAGGCGGCGACAGCAAGCGGAGCCGCCAGGAGGAGGAGCGCGGCGATGAGCCGATTGACCGGTCTGTGCAGCTTCATCTGGGCGGTGCCTCGAGGGCCGCAGCAACGAGGCGGTTCGATTTCGACAAACGGTAGCGCGGGAGGTATCGACCTTCTACGCGCGTTGTAGAATCCCCGCTCTCGGTCTACAACGAGCGTAGTACGATGAAACCGGCGTCCCGGGGTACACGGTCGTGAAGCTCCTGCCCAGAAGCCTCTTTCTCCCCGCCGTGCTGCTCGTCGCAGCCTTCGCCGCAGCGCCGGCGTTCGGCAGCGCGATCATCGGTCGCAACGTGTCGCGGCCGACGCTGGCGATCGACCGTCAGGGACGCGCCCACGTCGGCTACTACAGCGGCGGACGAAGGACGGTGCTGGTCGCATCGGGGGCGATCAACTCCCGCGCCCCGAGTAGGTCGGTGCCTCAGGTCAGGTTCCGGATCCGCTACGGGGTCGGCGGCAACGGGGTCTGCCTGCCTTACGACGGGCCGTCCCTGGCGTGGCTGGTCAAAGCCTGCAAGGCGCCGGACGGCAGCTACTGGGCGCTCCAGCGGTGGCAGAGGCTCAAGCCGAACTACGGAGGCACCCAGGGACTCTGGGAGCTCCATCTGTCCCACTGGAGCGGGCCGCTCGCGCAGCTCGTCATCTACCAGAACTGGGCATACGGCCGGTATCGCCACCTCTTCGGGCGCCTCACCTATCGCGGTCAGGGCGTCTACGGCTTCAACGCGACCGGAACCGGGTCTCCGCTCGACGGCTACGGGCGGAACATCTACGTCGACACCTTCGACTCCGCGTACGGCAGGGGCTGGCATCGCGAGAACAGCTTCCTCACCCATCATCGCGGCCACACGCTGGGCGACTTCTGTTACGGGTTCTTCCGGCACTCACGACACCCCGCAGGCAAGGGAACGAGGTACCGGGCGACCGTCGAGGGCCCGGGAGTGACGCCCGACGTGATGTGGGCGGCCGACGACATCGGCGGCTTCGACGAGTCCGTTCAGCGCGAGCAGCAGGCCCTGGAGCGGAGCTGGGGCGACCCGAAATGCCGCACCTGAGCGCAGGAGCTAGCCGAACGTGAAGCTGTAGGCGCGAATGCCGGGCGGGACCCGGAACCGGAGGACGGCGTCCGTGGTGGCGTTCGAGGTGACCACGGTGTAGAGCCTCGAGCCGTCGACCTCGATCGATCGAAGGTTTTTCCCGTCGCGCGTAACCGTGATGCGGCCGTGTCCGGACAGCACCATGTAGACGTCCTTCGAGTGGTAGTGGAGGTCGAGGCGTGCGCCCTTCCCCGCGGTCGCGGTCTGCCCGGCGAGCGTCCAGGCGCCGCCGTACGAGATGTCGTTCTGCGGCACCGTTCGTGCGATTCGGTACTGCGTGGACCGATTCAGCACAGGCCGAGTCCCTACGTACCGTGACCGGTCCAGCCGCTCGGGGCCGAGATACGTCTCGGGCGTCTGCAGCTCGGTCGGCGTCCGGTTGTCGACCCCGGTCATCCGGCCCTGGTGGAGGCCGAGGAGCTGGCGGATGTCGTGCTCGGTCTTGGCGTAGTCCCCCTCCCCGAAGCTGTATGCGCGCACGTCGCCGTGCTGATCGACGAGGTAGTCCGCGGGCCAGTACTGGTTCGACCAGGCGTTCCACGTGTCGTAGTCGTTGTCGAGCGCGACCGGCCAGGTCACGTGGAAGCGCTTCACTGCGCCGTCGACGTTCGAGAGGACGTGCTCGAACGCGAACTCCGGGGTGTGGACGCCGACGATGTCGAACCCGTCCTTGTGGTACGCGGCGTACCAGGCACGCAGGTGCGGCAGTGTGCGCAGGCAGTTGATGCAGGAGTAGGTCCAGAAGTCGATCAGCACGACGTTCCCGCGAAGACCTGCGATCGTCAGCGGCTTGTCGCCGGGCGTGTTGAGCCAGTCCGAGATCCCCGCGAAGTCGGGCGCGGTCGCGTATACGGGAAGGTTCGAGTGGGGTGCCGCGGTGGGGTCGAGCTTGACCCCGCCCGTCGCGCTGCGGAGCGTGCTCAGACGCTTCGTTGCATAACCGGACTCCTCGGTGTGCCGCTGTAACGCAGTCGTATACGAGCCGAGATGGGTCTGCAGGGTCTGATCGAGACCGAAGGCGACGGCGAAGGCTGCCGCCAGCATGACGACGCCGAGAGCGGGCCGCCACCAGGCGCGCGTCTGGCGGAGCCTGCGGGTGGCGCGCTGGCCGCCGAGGGCGACGAGCAGGAGCACGGAGCCCGCGCCGGCGGCGTAGAAGAGCGTGAGCAGCACGAGGCGCAGCCCCACCCGGTGCTCGGCCGAGAGCACGCTCACGGTCGCGAGGACCGGGCCCGCGCACGGGACGAAGACGAGGCCGAGGCTCATCCCGAGCAGGAAGCCGCCGCCCAGATCGCCGCTCGGGCGGCGGCTGAGGAGCGAGAGCGGCGCCTCGATCAGCATGCCGAGCCGAGGGACGAGCAGCGTCGCGGCGACAACGAAGAGAAGCGCGATCGCGATGTTCCGCAGCAGGTCCTGCGGCAGTCCGAGCACCGAGAGGAGCGCCGACGCCGAGAGCGTGAACACGGTGAAGCTGAGGACGAGCCCGGCGGCGATTGCGTACGGTCTGCGCCTCCCGCCCGCGGCTCCGCCGGCAAGGACGATCGGCAGCACCGGCAGGACGCACGGCGAAACCGCCGTGATCACGCCGGCGAGGAAACCGATCCCGAGAAGAAGCACCACGTCGGCTCTATCTCAGACTACGGAGCGACCGCCGAGCTGGATCGGGTCACGACGCGGTCGGGAAGTTGACGCGAACGCGTCAGGCGGCGGTAGGGCACCTGTCGCCACCCTGGAGTTGTGTACGAACTCGATCTCCAGCTGGACGACATCGTGATGTTCGAGCTCCCGACGCTCGCGTGCAACGCCGCCTTCTCCCTGCGGTTGCGGTCGCGCTGGCCGGGCTGGTCGGCACACGACGACGCCGGGTGGCTGTTCTCGGCCGAGCTGCTCGAAGACGGCGAAGGTCTCGCGGTGTTGCTGCGCGAGGCGCAGGAGCTGCTGGAAGAGCTCGGGCTGCCCGCGATTCGGTTCTGCCTCGACGGCGTGGTCTATCCGCTCGAGGCGCAGCGGACCCGCACCCCGGCCACCGTCGCCAGCACCTTCTAGCTCTCGGCCCCCTCCCAATCGGATGATGCGCCGCGTCGCCGCCTGGGCGACGGTTTCCCTCGATGGAACCTCCAGCGGACGAAGGCACGCCCGACGGGCCGTCTACCGTTGGCGACGCGATCGGCGAAGCGACAGTCTTTCCCGCCCGGGTTGCGGCCCGGGTTCTGCGTGGTCCCCTCGAGACGGCGGTGGAGGATCTCCTCTCGGCCCCGGAGGTCGGGCGGATTCTCGACCGCGCGCTCTCGGGACCTCTGCCCGAGGAGCTGGCGCTCTCGATGTCCCGGCACCAAGTCGTCGAGCGTGTGCTGCGAAAGCTTGCGGCGAACGGGGAGCTCGACCGCATGCTCGACGCGGCGCTGGCGAGCCCTCGCACGTTCGCGTTGCTCGACCGGGTGCTCGCGAGCGACGAGATGCGGGAGGTGCTCGAACGCGTCGTCGCGGGTCCTGAGATTCGAGCGGCCCTTGCGACGCAATCCATCGGCTTCGCGGGCCAGGTCGCGGGCGGCGTTCGCCATACCGCGGCGGATCTCGACCCCAGGCTGGCAGTGCGCCCGTCCAAGACCGCGCAGTTCGCCGGGCTGGCGAGCCGCGGAATCGCTCTCGTCGTCGACGCCCTCGCGATTGTCACGGCCACGGTCACAATCGGCGCGGCCGCAGGCCTCGTCGGGTCACTGGTGGGCGGCGTTCATCCGCAGTGGCTCGCCCAGTTCCTCCTGTCGCTCGCCGCGGTTGTGATCGCCGTCGGCTACTTCTCCCTGTTCTGGTGCACCGTCGGCCAGACGCCGGGCATGCGCCTGATGCATCTCTACGTTGTCCCGCAGCGGACCGGCAGGCGACTGAGCTTCGGGCGAGCGCTCGTACGGACGCTGGGCCTCGCGCTCGCCATCATCCCCTGCTTCCTCGGCTTCCTGCCCGCGCTCTTCGACCCCCGCAGGCGGGCGCTTCCGGACTACCTCGCAGGGACCGTAGTCGTGTACGGCGACCATGACGGCCGGGCAGCCGGCTAGCGCGGGCCGCGTGCGATGACGTCCGGAAACAACCCGCTGCGCAGCTTCCCCCGCCCGCAGAGCCTGATCGAGCGCCGGATGTCGAAGTTCCTGCGCGAGCCGCCCTCCGTCCGGCTCGCGGCCAGCGTGATCGTCACCGCGACGATCCTCATCGTCACGGTGGGCGGCGTATTGATGCGCTTCGTCGACCACTCCGGGTACAGCTCGGTCTGGCTCGGTATGTGGTGGGTGCTGCAGACGGTCACCACCGTCGGGTTCGGCGACGTCCCACCGACCAACATCCTGGGCTATCTCGTCACGGCCGCGGTGATGCTGTGGGGGATCGCGTTCCTCACGATCACCACGGCCGCGATCACGTCGGTCTTCGTCACCCGCGCCCAGCGGGAGAGGGCGCTCGGTGAAAAGGACGAAGACGCTCCGGTCATGGCCGGGCTCGTCCGGGTGGACGAGCAGCTCGCGGACCTCGCCGCGCACAGCAAACAGGTCGACGAGCAGCTCCGACGCCTGTCCGCGCTCCTGGAACGGACCGAGCCGAAGCCTTGAGCTCAGCGGCCGGCGTTCCGGCGCCGGGCGAGCAGCGCCAGGCCGAGCGTCGCCGTCACCGTGAGGACGAGCTTCACGGCCTTGCTGCCGCGAAGCTTCGACTCGCCTTCCATGCGAGGCGCCATGTCCACCGGCACCTCCTCGAGGCGCAGCCCGGCGTCGACGACCCGGATCAGGGCCTCCACCTCCGGCGCTCCGCTCGTGTAGGGCTCGGCGAGAAGAGGCAGCGCCTTCGCGTTCACGGCGTAGAGGCCGCTCGTCGCGTCGCCGAACGGCCGGCGCAGCACCACGCCGACCGAACGCCGCAGCAACCCGGTCCCGAGGCGTCGCGCCGGGCTCGGGCGGTAGCGGTACGGCTCGTAGCCGTTCCCCGAGACGAAGCGGGAGCCGACCGCGACGTCGCACTCCCCAGCACGGACGCGTTCGAGCAATCTTGCCAACTCCGTCGCAGGGTGCTGGCCGTCGGCGTCGACGCGTCCGCAGAAGGCATAGCCGTGCTCGAGCGCCCAGCGGTAGCCCGCCGCGATCCCGAATCGCAGACCCTGGTTGCTTCCGAGCGAGAGCACCTCCGCCCCGTGCCCGCGCGCGACCTCGGCTGTGCCGTCGGTCGAGCCGTCGTCGACGACGAGCACGTCCGCATCCGGCAATCGCTCGTGGAGGCCGTCGAGCACCGCCGGCAGGCTCTCCTCCTCGTTCCAGGCCGGGATGAAGACGACGGTGTCGCTCATCGCGACCTCCGTGCGAGCTCGGTCCTGGCGTGGTGGAGCTGGACCGGCAGGAACGGGAACGCCGCGAGCTCCCACGCGATCGACCGGAGGCTGGGCGCGAGCGGCGCTGCTCGAAACGCGACGTCGATGCCGGAGCTGCGATAGAGGCGGCCGAAGATCAGTCGCGTGCGGGGAAGATGCGACGGCGCGCAGACGACGACTGCGCTGCCGACGCCCTGCTCGTGGAGGAGCGGCAGCGTCCGTGCCGCGTTCTCGGCTGTGTTCCTGGCCGTCGGCTCGACGACGAGCTCGGCGGGCGGTCCACGCCACGCGTCACGCATCTGCTCGGCCTCCGAAGGGCCGCCGGTCGACGACCAGCCGCTGAAGACGACGACGTCCGCGCCGCCGGCGCTCGCAAGAGCCTCCGCTTCGCGGACCAGCCGCTCGCAGCGGCGGCTGATGCGGTGCACTCCGTCGGAGCCGAGGCTGCGGTGACCCGGGACGACGATGGCTGTCCTCTTGCCGGCCATGCCCGGCGATCATCGCCGACCGGCGACGGCGGCCGGCGGCGCCGGCGATCCCGGCTCTCCATCGAGCAGCTCCCGCCAGCCGACGAGGACGCAGTGCAGCTCCTCAGCCCCGACGATCGGCTCCTCCGGCACGGGCAGCTCGGCGGGGTGAAGCAGGAAGGGCCTCGTCTGCGATCCGCCGAGCCCGCCGTGAAACGAGATCAGCTCCTCGAACGCGCAACCCTCGTCGAGCGCCGGGTCGTAGAAACTGCCGATGAGCAGGTCGGGCGCGTGGGTAAAGCCGTCGGTACGCCTCAGGTGGTGCGCGGCCGTCTCCGAGAAGCCGGCGAGCGGATCCTCGCCCTCGACGCGGTCCGCCCCGAGGTAGCGGACGCCGCGGGCGCCGACGACGATGGGGCCATGCTCCTCGGAGCGCACGAGCACCCAGCCGACGTGCGGATGCGTGCTCACCGCGGGAAGCAGGTCGGGATGCCGCGCGGAGAGCTGCTCGAGCGTCATCCGTCCCTCTGCCTCCATGAGGTAGACGAGGCCGAGGTTGCCCGAGCCGAGCACGACGACGTCCCGACCCGAGACGTCGTTCTTCTTCGGCTTCCCCCTCCTTCCAGTCGCCTCGGCTGCCGCGTGGCCGACCATCGACTCCTGCTCGTCGCCGCCTTCGAGGGAGCTGACGCCGCCGTGGGCGAGGTTGCGTCGAACGAGCTCGTCTAGCCCGTAGCCGTTGCGCTGGCGAAACGTCGCCCCCTGCGTCTGGCCGTGGTCGGAGAGGACGACGATCTCGTACGGCCGCGCGGCGTAGACGCGGGCGCGCTCGATCCGAGCAAACTGCTGGTCGAGCTTGCGCAGCGCCTCGAGGGTGTCCTCGCGTTCGAGGCCTGAGTGGTGCGCGACCTCGTCGTAGCTCGCGAACGTCGCGTAGATCGCGGGCCGCCCCTCCATCATGTCGCTGAGGACGCCGTAGACGATCAGGTCGCGTGCGATGACGCACATCGTCGCGCGCAGGAAGGGGTAGACCCCCCCTCGGTGCCCGCGCGGCCGAACGTCGCGCCGCCGCTCGCGTGCGGCGGCGCTCCACTCCACGATCACCTCCCAGCCGAAGAGGACGAAGGTACGCGCCACGTTGAAGCCGTTCGCGAGAAAGGCGCGATAGCCCGGATTCGCGCTGCGCTCCTGGTCCATCCTGCTCACGGTCAGGATCATGTGATCGGCGCCGCCGGAGAAGAGGTTCCCGCGACTCGCGCCGCCGTCCGCCAGCAGGCCTCTCCCGGACGAGTGCCTCCGCTCGAGCTCGGCACAGTCCTCCGGCGACGAGCAGGCGACGAGCACTTCACGCTCCTTCTCGACCCAGCGGAAGGCGGGGATGTCGTCGTTCGAGCCGAGCAGGATCCCGGCCTGCGACGCGCCGGTCTGGGACGAGAGATCCGGCTCCCACCCGACGAGCCGGTGCGTGCCCTCCTCGAGCCAGCGCGCCATGGTCGGGGCGTGGCCGTCGCGCATCGCCCGTTGCAGCACCGGTAGCGCGAGCCCGTCGATCTCGAGGAAGACGATCCCCGGGCGGTCGGTCACGACTCGCTCGCCCGAGCGCCGGGCTATCCGCTGCACCACGCGCAGCGAGTAGACGTCGTCGTCGTTCGTCCCGAACAGGACCGAGAGAATGACGCCGACGGCGGCGGCCACGAGCGCGACGGCGAGCGCCGACCAGAACGAGTCGATCTTGAGGCCCTCGCTGTACCGATCCGCGAGGAGCAGCATCCCCGCGTCGAGGGCCAGCACGAGGAAGAACCCGAGCAGCGCGGTAAAGGGCAGCCTCAGCGCGGCCACCACGGGCGGCAGGATCGCGTTGAGGACGGCGAGGATCGCCGCGACGACGAGTGCTGCGCGGAAGGTCGAGTCCGAGGCCCCCGGGACGAGCTTCGTCGCCACGAGCAGCGAGACCGCCCCGAACAGCCACGACACCGCCAGCTGCCCCGGCCTGAAGCGCGGCCGTTCGGGTGTCCAGGCGGGCCTCTCGCCGTAGGCCTGGCTCACTGTGCCTGGCCGGACCCGGACGCGGCGCCGGCCTTCTTCGCGCGCCGCTTCTCCTGCTCCTCGGCCTGGCGGCGCTTCGCCTCGGTGTACGAGTCGGAGACGAACTGCTTGCCGCCGCCCCAGCCCCACGCCCAGATCATCAGGATCAGCGCGTAAATGATGTTCCACGCCGTCCCGACGAGTTGCTGCGCGACCGAGTACGCCGTCGCGTCGGTCGACGAGGCGACGCCCTTCAGCGAGGCGACGTTCCACGCCTGGGTCACGCCGACGCCTCCGGGGGTGAACGACGTGACGTTGGCGAGCGAGTTGCCTCCAGCGACGTGCATCAGCGTGTCGAAGCTGACGGGGATGCCGTAGGCGTTCAGGAACACGCCGATCGTGCTCAGCATCGCGGCCCAGCCGATGAGCGACGGCAGGAAGACCCGGCCGAAGTAGGCGCTCGGCCGGCCGAGGATCGCCCCGCCCTCCTCGGCGTTCTTCCACCACGCGACCACGTGCGGCCAGAAGCGCCGCGCGAGCAGCACGATCATCAGGGCTCCGCCACCGAAGACGATGATCGTGGCTGGCCAGTGGTCGTGCACCCAGCTGAAGGAGATGTCGAACGAGCCGCCGACCGTGAGGAAGAGATAGAGGTAGACGAAGATTCCCGAGAGCGTGAAGAAGATCTTCTCCACCGCGTAGGCGCCGAGAACCGCGGCGAAGCTGATCCCGATCAGGACGGTCACCATGATCAGGAACACGAACGTTCCGATGTTCGCAGGCAGGATCCCGTTCAGCGCGACCGAGACCGCGTAGCCGGCGAGGATGTCGCGCCACTTCACGCGCCCGGGATAGGCGAAGCGGAGAATCGAGAACCAGGCGAACGCCGTCGCGGTCGTCTGCACGATCATCAGGAGGATCGCGGCGATCAGCGACCCCGCCGAGATCGTCGTGATCGTGCTCCAGAGACTGTGGAACCAGCCTCTGATGTCCCAGCCGAGCAGGTTCGCCGCGGCGCCGAAGACGACCACCATCAGCGTCCAGAAGACGATGCGGCGCCAGAGCGGCCGAGGCGGCTTCGTGGCCGGTGCCACTCCTTCTTGCGCGGCAGCGGTCACGCCGCCCGCCTCTCCACGTCGTCCGGCATCCTGTCGACGTTGCTCGTGTCGAGTAGCTGCACGCGCACACCGTAGTCCTCCAGGCCGGTCGCCTTCGCTTCGGCAGGCGCCTCGAACCTGGCTCGAACGGACCAGAAGCAGTTCCTCTCGGTCAACCGCAGACAGCTTCGGCCCGGGGACGCCGGTCCGCGTCATGCCGGACGGATGAAACGACGCGGGTTCGGGCCAGGCATCCTCTCGTCAGTGCGGCTGCTCCTCGCATCGTGCATCGTCGTCGTGTCCGCGGTCGTGCTCGCCGGCTGCGGCCAGGGCGCCGGCGGCGTGACGCGAACCGGCACCATCGGAACCATCACCCGCACCAAACCGACGCTTCCCGCAACGACGCGGCCCGAAGGCGGCACTCCCACGACGACCGCACCGGCACCCACGACGCCTGCGACTACCACCATCGCAGCGCAGCCGGGCACGACGACAGCGACCACCACGCGGCCCCCGACGACCACACGCGTGACGGTGACGCAGATCCAGACGCAGACGCAGACCAAGACGCAGGTCGTCGTCCCGACGAGCGTGGTGACCACGACGACGACCAGCGGCGTGAACACGACGGCCGTCGTCGCGGCCGGGGCCGCGGCTGCCGCCGCCTCGCAGAACGAGGAGCCGGAGTCCACGCCGTGGGGGTGGGTCGCCTTCGGGATCCTCGCCGCGGCCGTTGTAGGCGTCGGAGTCTTCTGGCTCGTCCGGCGCCGTCACGACCAGAAGCCATCCGTCTCGTAGGAGATGCTCACCCTGGCGGGATGAGGTGCGCGCGCCGCGTCGAAGACACTCTCACCAACGTGGATGCCACACCCGACCAGACTGCAGGTACCGGACGTGCGGAGCTGAGCGCGGCGTTCCGGACGCCGCATTGGCTGCGCAACGTCGGCCGGAGCTCCTGGCTGCTCGTCGGCGCCTTCGCGCTCGTCGGCGGCCTGATCTGGCTCCTGGCCGCGACGTACACGATCGTCGGCCCGATGGTCTGCGCCCTCATCGTCGCGGTCGTCGCAATGCCTCTCGTACAGCGCCTCGACCGGCACATGCCCCGAATTCTCGCAGCGGCGATCGTCCTGCTCGCCGTCGCCGCACTCGCCGTCGCGGTGGTGGTGATCGTCATCGCCGGCATCACCGGGCAGAACGGAGCCATCTCGGCTGAGGCCGCCTCGGGAGTCGACCGGCTCAGCGGCTGGCTGACGAGCCTCGGCGTCGACTCCTCGAGCGCTTCCAGCGCGGCGGCCACTGTCAAGTCGGCGGCGCCGAACATCATCTCGACGCTCGTTCACGGCGTCGTCCACGGCATCAGAGGGCTCGCCTCGGTCCTCTTCGGCCTGTCGTTCGCGGCACTCGGCACGTTCTTCCTGCTCAAGGACGGCCCGCAGATGCGCGGCTGGCTGGACCGCCACGCCGGACTTCCCGAGCCGGTTGCACGCACGATCTCCGGTGCGGTGATCAGGTCGCTCCGCGGCTATTTCCGCGGAGTCACGCTCGTCGCCGGATTCAACGGCGTCGTCGTGGGACTCTCGGCGCTGGTCCTCGGCGTGCCGCTCGCGGGCACGATCGCGGTCGTCACATTCGTCACCGCCTACGTCCCGTACATCGGCGCGGTCGTAGCGGGCGCGTTCGCGGTCCTGCTCGCGCTCGGCTCGCAGGGAACGGGCGTTGCCATCGCGATGCTCGTGGTCGTGATCCTGGCGAACGGGTTGCTCCAGAACCTCGTGCAGCCGTTCGCCATGGGCGCAGCGCTCCACCTCAACCCGCTCATAGTCCTCGTGGTCACGATCGGCGCGGGCTGCCTGTTCGGGATGCTCGGGCTCGTCCTCGCCGCTCCGCTCGTCTCGGCCGCCGTTCAGATTGCGGGGGAGCTGAACCGACCTCTCGCGTCGTCGCCGGAGGTCGGCGCCGCCGCGTCATCGGCCACCGGCGACACGCTCATCCAAACCGGATGATGCTGCGGACAGGCCCCGCTGCGATCGTGATTCGCGCAGGGTTCCCCGCAAGCCCAAGGAGATGGAGCATGGCAACGCTCGTCGCGATCGCGTACCCCGACGAAGTCACCGCCGAGGCAGCCCAGAAGAGCGGTCGAGGAGCTCGAGCAGGACCTCATCATCCAGGCCGACCAGGTCGCTGCCATCCGGCGCGACATGGACGGCAAGTACCACGTCACGACGACTCACGGAGGCGCGTCCGCCGGGGGCGGAGCTGTCTGGGGCGGCTTCTGGGGCTTCCTCTTCGGGCTGATCTTCTTCATCCCGTTTGCCGGCCTGGCGATCGGCGCCGCCTTCGGCGCCCTCTCCGGGCACTTCGGCGAGAAGGCGATCGACAAGGAGTTCCAGGAGCAGGTCCGCGACCAGGTTCAGCCGGGCACGTCGGCGCTCTTCATGATCATCGAGAAGGCGACACCGGACAAGGCGATCGCGGCGCTCAAGGGCTACGGCGGCACCGTGATCAAGACTTCGCTGTCCGACGAGGACACCGCGAAGCTGCAGGAGGCGCTCACGCCGAAGGAGACGGTCGGCGCGGGCTAGCCTGGCCCGGCCGACGAGACTAGGGCAGATGTCAGCGTTGAGGCAAGTCGGCTCCCCGGCTACGCCGGAGGGCAGCAAGATCCCGGGCGACGTCCACGTCGCTCTCGAGGAGCTCGACGTCCCGGCCTACGCTGTCGACCGGTTCGGAGTCATTCGCTGGATCAATGCCGCAGCCCACGATCTCGTGGGCGACATCCGCGGTCGTCAGCAGTCGTCGCTCGTCGTGCCCGAGCAGGCGCGTGAGGCCAAGGAGTCCTTCCTCCGCAAGATGATGGGGACCGAGCGCTCGACCGAGGCCACTGTCGTCCTGCTCGAGCCCGGCGGCCAGCGCGTACAGGTCGACATCAGCTCATGCCCCCTCCGGGAAGGCGGCAGGATCGTCGGAGTGTTCGGCGTCGTCAAGCACCGCGAGGATATGGCCGCACCCGGTCCTCACCCCCACCTGACGCCGCGCCAGAACCAGGTCCTGCACCTGCTCGCACGCGGGCGTTCCACCTCGCAGATCGCGGAGGAGCTGCACCTGAGCTCCGAAACCGTCCGCAACCACGTGCGGATGATGATGCGCGCACTGGACGCCCACTCACGGATCGAGGCACTGGCGATTGCGCACCGCGAAGGAATCCTCCGCAGGGAGAACTGACCCATTTGACACAGACGGGAGCCCTCTCGGGCGACTTACCGTCGGA
Organism: uncultured Actinomycetes bacterium; assembly: GCA_963725965.1. GTDB lineage: Bacteria > Actinomycetota > Thermoleophilia > Gaiellales > Gaiellaceae > Palsa-739. The sequence continues at coordinate 368,665 of CAVSAK010000004.1, forward strand.
GTCATGCGATGTGTCGAATGCGGCTGTGAGAAGGAACCCGAGAAGCGAGGCTGGGTCACCGTGCTCTCGCCCTCGGGGGCGGTCCGGATCCACTACTGCCCCGACTGCATGGTGAAGCTCGTCCAGCGCGCCAACGCGGTGGACGACGAGGCCGACAGGCCGGACGCGGCCGGCACGAGCTAGACCGGGCACCCGGCCGACCACACCGATCACTCGGGTCCTTTCCCGTCCAGGGGTCAGGCTACGACCGGTGCAGCCGGCCGGAACACGTTGAGCTCGTCCTGCCCCGGCTGCACGACGCCCCAGCTCGACTCCGGGACGGCGTTCCACATGCCGGGCAGGTCGCCGAGCGGCTCGGACACGACGACCCGCGACTCCTCGTCGAAATCGTCGAGGCGCGCGTCGTCGGGATAAAGCGTCTTCAGCGTCTCGTACTGGGTCGAGAAGTAGAGCGTGCGCGACTTGCCCTCGCTCGAATAGCGGAACGCCCAGAGTCGCTCACCGTTGGTCGCCGCGATCGTGCCCTGGAACGGGTACTGCACGGAGTGGCGGCCTCCGACATCCTCGACGAAGCCGATCGCGCGTTCCACGGCGCCCGGCGGATCGTCTTCGAGACCAAGCGTCACGGCGAGGAAGAAGAGGACCTCCGAATCGGTAGTTCCCTCCATCAGCGGGTAGAGCGCCGGATCGACTGCGAGAACGAGGTCGCGCTTGACCGTGAGCCAGTCGCCGATCAGCCCGTTGTGGACCCAGAGCCACTTGCCGTAGCGGAACGGATGGCAGTTCGTCTGCTGCACGGGCGTTCCCGTCGTGGCGCGGACGTGCGCGAGGAAGAGGTTCGACTCGATATGGCCGGCGAGCTCATGCAGGTTGCGGTCGTTCCAGGCCGGCTCCGTGCTGTGGTAGATCCCGGGCTCCCCGGAGCCCGAGTACCAGCCGATGCCGAAGCCGTCTCCGTTCGTCGGCTCGGCGCCCATGCGAGAGCTGAGGCTCTGCTCGATCAGGGAGTGCTGCGGCCCGTACAGCACCTTGTCCATGCGGACCGGCTTGTTGCCGTAGTAGGCGAGCCACCGGCACATGCTCCGAGTCTGCCGCCGCCCGTCGGCGGACACAGGGGTGCGCAGCCGACGCCTGCGGACGTGCGGGCACGAGCCGGGGCGCGCGGGCTTGTGACACGATCCCGCCGTCCGAGCCCGGGCAGTCGCGGACGTGGAGCTTTCCCGAGGGCTCGGTCGGGCACGACGACAGCGTCAAGGGCTACGACGTGGAGGGGAAGGACGGTCACGTCGGAATCGTCTCCTGGGCGAACTACAAGCCCGGCGAGAGTTAGCTCGTCCTGACCTACCGCGACGGGCATCGCGAGACACATCACGTCGTGCCGGCCGGCGCGGTGGCGAGCGTCGACCACGAGCGCCGCACCTGCAGGCTGAACGTGACCGCGGCCGAGGTGAAGGCCAGACCGACTCACGAATCCCCCGAGGCACCGGTCGACTGGGGCTACGTCGATCAGTTCGAGCGCGGGATGATCGGCGGCGGCTTCGTCTGACCCTATACGGGCGTCTGAGCCAAGACGGACGCGGCGCTCTACTTGCCGACGCGGACCGGCTCGGGCCGATTCGGCGCCGCGGGTTCCTCGCGCGGCTTCGGGGTGCGCTCGGGAACCGGGTTGCGAATGGGCTCCACGACGATCTTCTTCTGCGGCTCTCCGATGTCCACGAATCGCTTCCTTTCCTCGGGCGCAGGGCTGAGCTGATCGCATCAGCGGCGCGCCTCGACCGCCAGGGGGCGCCCATGTGCGTGGCGGGTAGGTGCACCCGGCAGAGGCGCCGGAGCCTCTGAAGAATGGCGGCAGTGGCCGAGCCCGAACCGCACACGAAGAGGAAGCCGTGGCGTGTGATCTTCCGCGTGCTGCTCCTGCTCGCGACGGCGGTCTCGCTCTACTTCCTGTTCCCGAGCCTCGTCGACACGTTCACGCAGTGGCGGGCGCTCGCCGACCTCAACCCCTGGTGGATCCTGCTGGCCGTGGTCTTCGAGGCGACGAGCGTCACTTCGCTCTGGGAGGTTCAGCGGATCGCGCTGCGCACACCGAGCTGGTTCGTCGTCGGGACGGCTCAGCTCGCGGGCAACGCGGCAGGCAATGTGATCCCAGGCGGAGCCGCGACGGCCGGCGCCTTCTCCTACCGGATGCTCGTGCGCGCCGGCGTGCGGAGCGACGACGTGGCCGGCGGGCTGACCGCCGTCTCCATCGCGAACACGACGACGATCCTGGCCTTTCCGTTGCTCGCACTACCCGCGATCATCGGCGGTCTTCGCGCGCCGCGCGGACTGCTGCAGACCGCCTACATCGGAGCCGGCGCCTTCGTGCTCGTGGTGGTGTTCGGCCTCGCCGCCTTCCTCTCGGACCGTCCACTCATGAATGTCGGCCGCCTGATCGACGCCGTCGTGCGCCGTCTTCCCGGGAAGCGCGACGCGGGCGGCGCCGGTGAACGTCTTCTCAGACAACGCGACGCCCTGCGCGACGCGTTCGGAGAACGCTGGCCGTTCGCGCTCGTCGGGGTCGTCGGCAAGCCGGCGTTCGACTACCTCGGCCTGATCTGCTGTCTCGCCGCCGTCGGCGCCCGGCCGAATCCGTCGCTCGTCGTGCTCGCCTACTCGGGAGCATGTCTCCTGGCGCTGATCCCGTTCACCCCGGGAGGCCTCGGCTTCGTCGAAGCCGGGCTCACGGGCCTGCTGACGTTGGCCGGAGTGAGCGCGCACGAGGCCGTGGTCGCGACCCTGGCCTACCGGCTACTGGTGTTCTGGCTCCCGCTGCCGCTCGGCGGCATCGCCTACCTGCTCTACCGGCGCCGCTACGGAGCGGTGGAGGCGCCGACGTCGGCGTCGGCGACCTCTCCGTAAGCCTGCAGGGCTTCGCGAACGGCCGGTGCGTCCTCGGAGTCGACGAGCACGCAGAGCAGCGCCCACCCGGGCTTCAGCGACCGGCCGAGCTCCCGCAGCCGCGCGTCGGGCACTCCGGTGTCACGGGCGCCCCAGACACCGCCTCCGAGCATGCCGAGCAATGCGCCGCCCACCGGCCCGCCCAACAGCATCCCGGCGACGAACCCGACCGTCCCCCCGGCGACGACGCCTTCACCTGGTGCAACCTCGTGTGTCTGCTTGAGCTGGACCCGGCCCTTCGGCGACGAGGAGACGACGACTGCGTCACGGTCCTTCGTCCCGAGCTTGTGAAGCTCGGCCAGGGCCTGCTCGGCCGTGGCGAGCGACGAGCAAGATACGACGACGAGCCTCGTCTGATCCGACACAGGCCGACCCTTCCACCCGGGCATGCTGCGAACGGAGGTGCAAGCCCCACGGCGGGCGGCGTGAGCGCCTGCTGCGACCCGCACCGGCCGGGGCGAGAATCCTAAGACGATGGGAACCATGTCGACTCAGGTCGTAGTGGCATTCGCCCTCACCTCGTTTGCGGGCGCCCTGATGTTCCTCCACGGCATCGGGGTCAGCCTGCTCGAGCGGCGGCCCACCCGGTGTGGAGTCTGTGGCGGAGTCGTCAACCGCACCTGCACCTGCCGTCGCGGCTGAGTCGCCGGCAGCCTCCCAGCCCTGGCCGGAACAGAAAAGGAGCCCCGGACGCGACGGCGCTCGGGGCTCCTGTTTCAGGCAAGCGATGCCGTGAGGCTCACTCCATCCGCTTCCCGCCGTAGACCGCGAGCGCGTAGATCACGAGCACGTCGAGCGCGAAGATGATCAGCGACCAGAACGGGTACTGCTGTGCAGTCGGGGATCCAAAGAGCCCGATCGCGTTCAGACCGGCCGCGATGATCCCGAACCAGCGCGCAAAGCCCGATCCGGTGAACACGCCCATGGCGGCGACGATCAGGAGCACACCGATGACGAGCGTGATCCAGCCCCACGTGCGCAGGTCGGTGAACACGTAGCTGGAGGCCGGGGTGTAGAACTTCGACCTCGAGATCGCGACGATGCCGTCGATGATGCTGAGCACGCCGGCGAGCCCCAGCATTGTCGCCGCAAAGAGGAGCCAGCCAAAGCCCTTCTCGTCGTCCTCGTACGCCGCCTCTCGTTGTGTTGCGGTAGCCAATGTTTCCTCCTTGGACAGGGAGCGAGAACTTGACATTCTTTCGCCGCGTCCGGCCGGAAGCCTGTGCGAGACCGCCGCGGATACGCACATGTCGCCACCCGGCCGTTTCACCCGCTTGTGACTACGATCCCGGCCGAGCAATTGCGAGCCTGCGAGGGAAGGGAAGCCACGATGTCTGCCGCGACGCCTTCGATGCCCAACCTCTCGGACGCCGAGATCGTCCGGCTGCTCGAAACCCTGAAGGGGGCCGACAGCGTCGAGCTGAAGCTGACCGTGCCCGAGCCGGACCAGCGCGCGGCCTCGACCGCGCTCGAGCTCGACCCGCTCGAGGCGCAGCTTCGCCAGGTCTTCTTCTTCGACACGCCTGACCTCGCGCTCGACGGGCACGGGGTCGTCGCGCGCGCGCGGCGGATCCAGGGCAAGGGCGGCGACTCGATCGTCAAGTTGCGGCCCGTGGTCCCCAACGAGCTACCGGAGGACCTCCGTCTCTCGAAGGCGTTCCGCGTCGAGGTGGATGCGCTCCCCGGCGGCTTTGTCTGCTCGGGGACGCTGAAGGGGACGCCGGACTCCGCCGCCGTGCTGCTCGCGGCGAAGGGAGAGCTGCCGCTGCCGAAGCTCTTCTCGAAGGAGCAACGCCGGCTCTTCTCCGCGCACGCGCCCGAGGGAATCGCCCTCGACGACCTCGTCGTCCTCGGGCCGATCTTCGTGCTCAAGCTCCGCTTCGTACCGCCGGAGCTCGGTCGCAGAGTCGTGGCGGAGATGTGGCTCTACCCGGACGGCTCCCGCATCCTGGAGCTGTCCACGCGTTGCGACACGGCTGAGGCCTTCCAGGTGGCCGCCGAGTTGCGCGCCTTCCTCGTGCAGCGCGGCATCGATCTCTCGGGCGAGCAGGAGACGAAGACACGGAAGGCGCTCGAGTACTTCGCCCGGGAGCGGAAGACAAAGGCTAAGAAGTGAACGTGGACACGCGGGCGGCCGGCGCCGACGGTCTCCCGCCGGGAATCGTCCCGCGCTGGGAGTGGCGAACCTTCGGCGACCACCTCGGCCCGGCGGACGACCTTCTCTCGGCGCGCGAGCCCGAGCTGGTGGAGGAGAGCGACGAGCTCTACCTCCTCTCGGAGGACAGCGACGCCTCGGTGAAGGTCCGTAACGGACTCATGGACGTGAAGCAGCTCGAGGCGGTCAATGCCGACGGCCTCGAGCAGTGGCGGCCGATCTTGAAGAAGGCCTGTCCGCTGGACGCCCAGGACATCTCGACTGTGCTGACCGCGCTCGGCGCGGCGCCCGACGGGATCGATTCGGAGTCGTACCCGCTCGACGAACTGCTGAACGAGCTCGTCAAACCCAATCCGAGCCTCACCGCCGTCCAGGTGCACAAACGGCGCGCCCATTACCGCGTCGACGGTTGCATGGCCGAGGTCACCGAGCTGTCCGTCGGAGGACGTTCGGCCCGAACCGTTGCCGTCGAGGACGAGGATCCGGAGCTCGTCTCCGCGGTGTCGCGGGAGCTGTCGCTGGCCGACCTGCCGAACGTCTGCGTCGCGCGGGGCCTGAAGACCCTGGTCGGGTTCGATCCTGTCCGCTTCGCCGTGATCGACGTCGGGACCAACTCGGTCAAGCTCCTCGTCGGCGAGCGCCGCGCAGGAGACGCGTGGCGCACGATCGTGGACCGTGCCGAGGTCACGAGGCTCGGAGAAGGCCTACGCGAGTCCGGGACGCTTCAGCCGGAGCCGGTCCGGCGAACGGCCGAGGCAATCGTCGGGATGGTCGGGGAGGCACGCCGTGCTGGGGCTGCCGAGATCGCGGCCGTCGCGACCGCCGGGATGCGAATCGCAAGCAACTCCGAGGAGCTGGTCGACGCCGTCCAGGAACGATGCGGCGTCGGTATCGAGGTGATCTCCGGCGAGGAGGAGGCGCGGCTGTCCTACCGTGCCGCAACCTCGGAGCTCGAAGTCGGCGAGGGGACTCTCGCCGTATTCGACACGGGAGGCGGCAGCACGGAATTCACGTTCGGGCGGGCGGGACGTGTCGAGGAGCGCTTCAGCGTCGACGTGGGAGCTGCTCGGTATACAGAGCGCTTCGGTCTGGAAGGCGTCGTCTCGGAGGAGCTGGTGAGAACGGCCTGCGACGCGATGTCGGCGGACCTCGAGCGGCTCGGGGGACGGTCGCGCCCGGACGTGCTCATCGGCATGGGCGGCGCGCTCACGAACCTCGCCTCCGTCCAACACGGCCTCGAGACCTATGACTCCGACCAAATCCACGGCACGATCCTCGACCGGGCCGAGATCGAGCGTCAGATCACGCTGTACAGCACGTGCACGGCCGACGAGCGGCGCGAGATCGTCGGTCTGCAGCCGGGGAGAGCCGAGGTGATCCTCGCCGGCGCCTGCATCGTCCGGACCGTTCTCGACAGGCTGCTCTGCGACGAGCTCACGGTCAGCGACCGCGGTCTTCGCCACGGCCTCATCCACGAGCGGTTCAGTGCAGCACCTCGGCCTTGAGCAGGACGACCAGAAGCCCGAGCGCCGAGTTCGCGGCCACGACGAGGAGCGTCCCGGCGAGCCCCAGCCGCTCGACCCGCGCATAGCGCAGACCCTCGAGGGCGAGTGCGACGAGACCCGCCGCCAGAGCGAGCCAGATCGATGCGCTCTCGTCGAGGACACCGACGGCACCGAGCAGCAGCGCCAGGCTCGGCGGAACGACCGCGAGCAAGATCCCCAGCTCGCGCCCCGCAAGCCGCCGGACCCCGCCCACGCGCAGAGGCCGACCCTCGTAGAGACTTTCAGCGAGCCCGTGGGCGTACACGTGTGCGATCCAGAGGACGACCGCGGTCGACAGAACGAGCTCCTCGACCGTCCACGGGCTGTGCTGGAAGGCCCGACCGTAGGCGGCCACCGTGGCCATCGCAGTGACCGTTCCGAAGACGGTGCTCGCGATCCTGCCGTCGACGCCGACCACGAGGTGCGCAGCCGTACGGGAGATTCGCGACTGCTCGGACCGGGAGGCCGTCATCCTCAGTGGAATCGTTGCCGCACCGAGCCCGCCGAACATCGTCCGCTCCGGGTGATGCCGCAACGGGCCTCTCGGCGAACGATCGGTACGTGGCCGACACGTCCCGGACCACGACGATCATCCAGCGGCCGGAGGAGGAACCGCCGCCCCTGGGAGCGCAGTCCGAGGTGGGAGCCCTGCGGACCGTCCTCGTCCACCGTCCGGACCTTGCGCACGAGCGGCTTTCTCCCACCAATTGCCACGAGCTGCTCTTCGACGACGTCATCTGGGTGCGTCGGGCCCGCCAGGAGTTCGACGCATTCGTCGAGGTCATGCGAGAGGCCGGCGTCGAAGTGCTGCTTCTCCACGAGCTGCTGGCGGAGACCATGGAAGACGTCGGTGCGCGCGAATGGCTGCTCTCGCGGCGGTTGCGACCGGAAGAGGTCACCGCGCTCTACTCGCGTGAGCTGGTCGCCTGGATGGCGGAGATGCCGGGAGCCGAGCTCGCCACCCGCCTCACGGGCGGCGTCACGGCAAGCGAATTGCCCGGCGAGATGGGTTCCCTCGTCCAACGCGCGATGCGGCCCACCGACTTCGTCCTCGCGCCGCTGCCGAACCACATCTTCACGCGCGACACGAGCGCCTGGATCTACGGCGGCGTCTCGATCAACCCGATGTCCTGGCCGGCACGTCAACACGAGTCGCTCAACATCGAGGCCGTCTACCGCTTCCATCCGCGGTTCCGCTCGGCCGAGTTCCCGATCTGGTTCGGCGGCGTCGACCACGACTGGGGCGGCGCGACGCTCGAAGGAGGCGACGTGATGCCGGTCGGCGAGGGCGTCCTGCTCGTCGGGCAGGGCGAGCGCTCGAACGCGCGCGCAGCGAGCATCCTCGCGCAGAACCTGTTCGCGGCCGGAGCCGCCCGGCTCGTGATCGGAGCCCAGATGCCGCGCGAACGGGCCGCGATGCACCTCGACACGGTGTTCACCTTCTGCAACCGCAACCTCGTGACGATCTACGAGCCGGTCGTCTCGCAGATCCTTCCGATTCTCTACACGCCGGACGGGAGTGGCGGAGTGCATGCGGAGCTCTCCGAGAGAACCTTCCTCGACGAGGTGCAGGACGCGCTGGGGCTCGAGCGGCTGAACGTCGTCACGACCGGCGGCGACGAGTTCGAGGCGGAGCGCAAACAGTGGGACGACGGCAACAACGTCGTTGCGCTGTCACCCGGCGTGATCGTCGCGTACGAGCGCAACGAGGCCACGAACACCAAGCTCCTGAGGGCCGGCGTCGAGGTACACGCGATCGCCGGCCAGGAGCTCGGTCGCGGGCGCGGCGGCAGCCATTGCATGACCTGTCCCATCGCACGGGATGCGTGAGGAGAAATGGCGACGACTGCAAAGACCGCCTCTCTTCCAAACCCTTTCGCGTCATTTGCAGCGCGGGTATTCACCCGGATGGGACGATGCCCCTCACCGACGCCGGCAGGACGCTACAGACGTGGCAGCCCCGACGGCGACACCCCCAGCGGACGATCCGAAGAAGTCCAAGGCGCCGCAGCGAGTACGACGCCTGCTTCGCTGAGCCGTAAGCGCCGGATAGTCATCTGGACGCTCGTCGTCCTCGCGACCATCATCGCGCTCGTCTCGATCCTGACCACCTGGGTGAACCGGCAGATGCTGGACAACACCGCGTGGAACAAGGCGACGGTCCAGATGATCGAGGACCCGCAGGTGAAGACGGCGATCGCGACCTACTCGGTCAACCAGCTGTACGAGAACGTCAACGTCTCCCAGGCGCTCGCGCAGCGACTCCCGCCGAACCTCCAGGGCCTCGCCTCACCTCTCGCCGGCGCGCTCGAGCAGCCGGCGACGAAGGGCATCACCTTCCTGCTCGGGCGCCCCCGCGTGCAGAACCTCATCGTCAATGCGAGCTCGATTGCACACGAGAAACTCGTCAACGTGCTCGAGAACAAGACCGGACACGGGATCTCGACGGGAAACGGCAACGTCACGCTCGACCTGCACACGATGCTCGTCGACGTCGGCACGCAGCTCGGCCTCTCGCAGGATGCGCTCGCGAAGCTGCCCGCGTCGGCAGGCTCGGTCACGCTGCTGAAGTCCGACCAGCTTTCGGCGGCTCAGACCGGAATCCAAGCCGTTCGGGTCCTCAGCGTGTGGCTGTTCGTGGCGGTGTTCGTGATGTACGGGCTCGCCATCTACCTCGCGCGCGGAGCCAGACGGGCGACGCTGCGCAACGCGGGCATCGGGCTTGCGCTGGTGGGGCTGCTCGTTCTCGTCATCCGCCACCTGCTCGGCAACTACGTCACGTCCTCGCTCGCGTCGCCCGGCTACCAGCCGGCCACCCACCGGCTGTGGCTGATCGGGACGTCGATCCTCGGCCAGATCGGCGCAGCGACGCTGTTCTACGGCGCGATCGCGGCGCTCGCCGCCGTCTTTGCCGGCCCGACGCACCCGGCGACGTGGCTACGCTCGAAACTTGCCCCGGTGCTGAACGAGCACCAGGAATACGTCTGGGGCGGCGTCGCCTTCATCTACCTCCTCCTCGTCCTGTGGGGCGGCACGCACGCACTCCGCGTGTGGTGGGGCATCCTGCTCCTCGCCGGTCTGATCGTGCTCGGTGTCGTGGCCCTGCGTCGCCAGACGCTTCGGGAGTTCCCGCCGGGAGCGGCCCCCGCGGGCACACCGCTTCCCGCCAGCGGCGGAGCCCCGTCGGCGGCCGACGAGCTCTCGCGGCTGCACGAGCTGCACACGGCAGGCGCGATCAGCGACGACGAGTACGCGCGGGCCAAGAAACTCACGCTCGGCTAGCGAGAAAGAGGGGGCTTCGTCATGCAGCAGGAAGACGTCGTCGGCACGTACGAGTCCGCCGAGCGGGACGGCAACCCGCTGTGGTGGGTCCTGCTCGTGACGGGGTCACTCTGGGTGATCTTCGCCCTGATCATCTTTCGCTTCGACTACACGACCGTGTCGGCGCTCTCGATCCTGCTGGGAACGGTCTGCATCGCCGCTGCGCTGTTCGAGGCGATAGCGGCCTTCGGGACGCGCGGCTGGTGGCGCGTCTCCCACGTGGTCCTGGCGATCGCGTTCGCGGTCATCGGCGGGCTTGCATATGCGCATCCGGAGAACACGTTCGACGTGCTGGCGACGATCTTCGCGTTCTTCCTTCTCTTCCGCGGGATCTACGACATCGCGGTTGCCCTGGTCGTGAGACCGGCCGAGCTCTGGTGGGTCGGCCTCATCTCCGGCACCGTCCTGGTCCTGCTCGCCTTCTGGGCTGCCGGCGACTTCGGGCACAAGGCGTTCCTGCTCGTCGTCTGGGTCGGCGCCTCGTCGCTCGTGCATGGCATCGTCCAGCTCGTGACCGCGTTCCGCATCCGTCCGGGCCACGCCGCGTAATGACGCGATAACGACGAAAGGAGCTACGAGATGCTGGCCGTGTACACCTTCTGGGACGTGATCTGGACGATGATCGTCTTCTTCGCCTGGATCATGTTCCTGACCTGGGTGGTCCTGCTGATGATCGACAACTTCCGCCGGCCCGACCACTCCGGCTGGGCGAAGGCAGGATGGGCTCTCTTCATCATCTTCCTGCCGATCATCGGCGCAGTCACCTACACGATCGCTCGGGGCTCGAGCGCCGAGTACGTGGACGCGCGAGCCGGCTACGCAGCGCCGGCGAGCAACTCGCCGGCCGACGAGCTGTCCCGCCTGAACGAGCTCCGAACCGAGGGTGCGATCAGCGACGCGGAGTTCGAGACTCTCAAGGCGAGGACGATCGCCGTCTCCTGACCGGCTCGGGGGTATGCCCACCTCTCCTCCCCGACCAGCCTGCGCCCTTGGCCGGAGACGCAGCGATCCCCAGGCTTGATGCATGGCCGTCGTGGAGCCGCTCACCCGCACGCACCCAACACAGCAGAGGCGCTCGGTCGTCCCTTCGTCCGAGCGGGCCGTCGTTCGCACTGCGCTCCTCAACCGGCTCTGCGGCGCGGCCGACGGGACAATCGTCACGGTCGTCGCGCCGGCGGGCTACGGCAAGACCACGCTCTTGTCGCAGTGGGCCGAACGCGACGCCCGACGGGTCCTCAGGATCGACCTCACGCCCGAGGACGACGACGCGGACGTCGTCAGCGCTCTCCTCGAGCCACTCGTCGACGGACCGGGGCTGCTCGCGCTGGTTGACGACGTCCAGCTCCTTCGCTCTCGGCCGGCCATGGAGACCTTCGAGCGCATGCTCGGATGCGCGGCCCCAGGTACGACCGTGGGGCTGGCCGCACGGCGGCCGCCACAGCTTCCACTCGCCCGCCTGCGCGCGCAGGGCCGCCTCCTCGAGATCGGCTCCGACGATCTCGCGCTCGTCGGCCGCGACGCCGAGACCCTGATTCGCCGCACGGGTGTTCTGCTGCCTCCGCAAGAGGCCGCAGCTCTGGCGGAACGGCTCGAGGGCTGGCCTGCCGCGCTCTTCCTCGCCGCGCTCTCTCTTCGCGCTGGGGCTCAGGCCTCGGCTGTCGGCGGCGACGATCGATTCCTCGCCGACTTCCTCGAGACCGAGCACCTCGCGGCGCTTTCTTCGGCCCAACGGCAGTTCGCGACCCAGACCTCGGTCTTCCAGCAGCTGACTTCAGATGCGTGCGACTCTCTCCTGGAGCGGTCCGACTCGCGTCGGATGCTCGACTCACTCGAACGCGCGGGCGTGGTGGTGCCGCTCGACAACCGGCGACGCCGCTACCGCTATCCGCGCGTCGTCCGCGACTACCTCTGCACCGAGCTCGAGCGGTCTCAGCCTGACAAGGCGCGCGCTCTGCACCGTGTCGCGGCGGAGCGAGCCGCGGAGATCGGCTCGATCGAGGAGGCGAGCGAGCATGCGGCGGCCGCCGGCGACCGAGCCGCGGTCGCGGCGTTCGCCGAGCAGCTCGCCGTCTCCGCCTGTGGCCGCGGCAAGCTGGACGTACTCGAGCCGTGGCTCGATCTCCTCCGGGACGACGAGGTCGTCGAATCGCATCCTGACCTCTGCATCGCGGCGTCGTGGCTGTACGCCGTGCGAGGTCGGACCAGCGATGCGCAACACTGGGCCGACGCCGCGACGCGCGGTCTGAAGGGTGGAGATGCCCGCCTCCACGTCCTGCGGGGGCTCCGCTGCCGCGACGGCGCCGACCAGATGCTCGACGACGCGAACGCCGCCTGCCGCAAGCTGCCGGCAGGCCACGCCTGGCGGCCTGCCGCCGTTCTCGCACGCGGCGTCGCGCTCCTGCTCGCCGACGACACGGGCAGGGCGGAAAACGAACTCGTCGAGGCGATCGAGCTCGCCACCGCGGCCGGATCGACCGAGCTGGCAGTCCTGGGACTCTGCCTTCGCGCGATGCTCGCAGTCTCGGAGAACGAACGCGCAGACGCGGAAGCCTTTACCGACGAGGCAGTCTCGATCGCCTCGGTCGAGCCTCCAGCCGGATCGCTGGCCGCCCTGTTGCTCACGGCCGTCGAAGCGCGCAACTGCGTACGACGCGACGACCTCCCCGAAGCTGCGAATGGACTCGACCGCGCCGACCCGTTGCTCGAGCTCGTAACACCTGCGGTGCCGTGGCTCGGAACGCTCGCTCTCCTCGAGCTCGCACAAGTGCGCCTCGCCTTTGCCGACGCCGACGGCGCTCGCGCTCTACTTCGAGGCGTCGGCGACGTCCTTCGCGTCAGACCGCGGCTGGGCGTGGTCGTGCAGCGCAATGCGGAGCTCGACCGGCGCACCCGCGCGCTCGCCGAGCCCGAGGGGCGCTGGGCGTCGAGCCTGACACCGGCGGAGCGGCGTCTGCTCCCGCTCCTGGCGACCCACCTGTCGTTCCGCGAGATCGGCGAGCGTCTCTACGTCTCCCGTAACACCGTGAAGACACAGGCGATCGCCGTCTACCGCAAGTTCGGCGTCACGAGCCGCAGCGCGGCGATCGAGCGGGCCGTCGACCTGGGGTTGATCGACGAAGGCGCAGCAGTGCCGAACGCCGGCCTCTGGTGCGCGAACTGAGCGCGCGGAGACGACGACGCCCGAGACGACTCCCCTCCTGTTCGGCCGGCCCGTCCAGGGCAGCGACGGGCAGCTCGGCCGACTCACCGACGTCGTCGTCAAGCCCGAAGAGCGGAACGTCACACACCTCGTGGTAGAGGATCAAGGGGGCAAGGCGCGCCTCGTGCCTGCGGAGCATCTCGTCCAGGGGAGAGCGCCGGACGACGCGGTCGTCCTCACCTGCAGCACCAAGGACCTGGAGGGCTACGACTCGATCCGCTCGTTCTCCTACGTCGGTTTCGCCGACGCCCCACACGAGAAGGAAGGAACAGACGTGGGTGTCGAGGACGTCCTCGTCATGCCGAGCTTCGGCGCGCTTGCCTTCAGCGACTACGCCGGTGACTTCGGTAGCTCCTACGGAGTGACGTACGACTCGATCCCGACCGGGTCGGCGGAGCTACGCCGTGAAAGCCTGATCGTGTCCGAGAACCAGGAGATGATCGGCAACCTCGACGGCTTCCTCGTCGAGGGACGACGGCTGACACACGTCGTGTTGCAACACACGCACCTGTGGACGGGCGCGGCCGCGATCCCGATCGAGTCCGTGGTCGCAATCGACACCGACTACGTCACGGTCGACCAGGCGGGGGACACGGCAGCCTGGATTCCCTTCAGCTGAGAGTCGGTCCGCCTCTTTCACCCGGTGAGGAGGATGCACGAGTCCCCTCCCGGCGTCATGATCCCGGCATGAATACGTTCTGGGCGATCGTCGCGAACGCGATGGTGATCGGCGGAGCGGTGGGCGGACTCCTGCTCGGCGGCTTCCTGTACATGACGGCCGAAGCGCGCGTCGCCGCAAAACGACGCTGATCCGGATGCCGCGCCGGACCGAAGCGGTGCTGCTCATCGGCCGGCCGCCGGGACAGCGCCGGCGCACCACACGTTGACGCCGCCCTCGCTGACGTGGCTCGGGCATAGCTGCGCCGAGATCCGGCTCGACAATCTGCTCCTGGTCACGGACCCGGTGCTCCGATCACGGATCTTTCACCTCCGGAGGCGAGGCTCGGTCGATCCCGCCTTGCTCGCTGGGGTCGACGTGATCCTCATCTCCCACACCCACTACGACCACCTCGACCTTCCTTCGCTGGCGCGGCTCGACAGGAGCGCCCAGGTACTCGTGCCAACCGGTGCGGCCGGCCTCCTGCGCCGGCGCGGATTCCGTTTCGTCCGGGAGCTGGTACGGGGCCAGGAGGTCGATCTCGGCGCGGTACGCATTCGAGCGACCCATGCCGAGCACGCCCCCAGCCGGCGCATCGGCAGCGGGCGGACCCAGCCCGTCGGCTACGTGATCGACGGAAGCCGGACGGTGTACTTCGCAGGCGACACCGACCTCTTCCAGGCGATGGGCGACCTGGGCAGGATCGACGTCGCCCTCTTGCCCGTCGCCGGCTGGGGCCCGCGCCTTCCCGCCGGACATCTCGATCCAGCCGGCGCGGTGCAGGCGCTCGAGCTGATCCAGCCGCGCATCGCCGTCCCCATCCACTGGGGGACGTACGCCCCGTGGCGACCGCCCCGAGGCGACGACACGTCCGCCAAGACCTTCGCGGAGATCGCGTCGCGGGTCACCCCTGCCGTTGACGTACGCATCCTGCAGCCGGGGCAGTCGTGCCCGCTCGACTAAAAGCGCGTCCTCAGCCGACAGCCAGCGCGCTGGGCGCGGCGACGTCCACCGGAACCCGGTACGCCTCGAGCGCGTGGAGGACCTCCTCCACGTGGGCGCGCCGGCGGAAGCCGAACCTCTCGGTGGCCGGGTCCCGCAGGAAGAGCTCGACCGGATATGCGTGAGACGCCCGCCAGCCGAGCTTTCCCTCGACGACGTCCCCCCAGAGGGCGACGCGTCCGATCACGCGATCGTCCCGGTAGGGGAACGGCGTGCAGTCGATGTACGGCCGAGCGCCGACGACCGTACGAACGCCGTAGATCCCGCAACTGCAGCCGAGCGCCGGAGCCACGTGGTCGTGCGCCTCCAGACGCCAGGGGCGCCACCGCACCCGCCGTACGCCGGTGCAGAACGCGGTGAGCGGAACGGTCGGCTCCCAGACCGTGCCCGAGAAGAGGCTCTTGAGGACGATCCGGCCGTCGGACATGCCCACCCGCCACACCCGCCAGGCCTCGAGCGGCTCGATGAGGTCCGGAATCGGCTCTGCGTCCAGGTCGGCAACGGTGAGCGGCATGTACACCGGATCGCATCAATCCTGCCCGCCACGTGCCAGGAGGCTCGCACCTCCGTGCCGGGGGGCGCACCCGGCAACGTCCGGTGACGGTTGCGACATATTCGTCTCAGTACTCGACGCCGGACTCGACCTCGGACTCTGCGAGGAAGAGCAGCGCAGCTCGAACGCGCCTGCTCACGGCCTTGTCGTCGGTGAAGCCGAGCTTGGCGAAGAGCGAGTTGATGTTCTTCTCGACAGCACGCTTCGTCAGGAACAGAGATTCGGCAATGGCGGCATTCGACTTTCCCGACGCAACGCCGCCGAGTACCTCGCGTTCGCGCTTCGTGAGCTGCGTCAGCGGCGAGTTCCTCGCTCGCAGCCGCGCCTCCACGAGCACGTCGACGACCTTGGGGTCGACCACCGAGCCGCCCGCCGCGACTTCGCGGATCCCCTCCATCAGCTGGATGCGATGCCCGACCCGTTCCTTCAGAAGGTAGGCGCGCCCCGCCGAGCCATGCTCGAACAGCTTGAGCGCGTAATGAGGACTGACGTACTGGCTGATGACGAGGACGCCGATCTCGGGATTGCTTTCCCGCAAGACCGCCGCCGCCTCGATGCCCTCGTCCGTGCTCGTCGGCGGCATCCGGATGTCCGTGATCACCACGTCGGGCCGATGGCGCTCGACCGCCTCCAGCAGCGACGGGAGATCGGAGCAGTACTCCAGAACCTCGACTTCCTCCTCCTCCCGCTCGAGCGCGCTGCGAATCCCCTCGCGGATCAGGTACGCGTCCTCGGCGACGACGAGGCGATAGACCGCCTTCTTCTCTGACGGCTCAGGCGTGGACGACATCGCGACGGCGGCGGAGGTCTGGATCGAACTCGGGGACGACAGCAAGACTAGTCAAGCCGGTCGTGGTTTGGATTTCGCGGCTGAATTCTTGTGTCATGCTTGCGTTCAAGTGTCGATCTCGGCAACCGAGATTGCAGCCCGCGGCCAGGCTGCGCCACGCGCTTTGCAGCGCCGTGAGCAGCGCGGGTACGCGCTCCGCTACATCTTGGAGGTCGCACTCCTGGCCGCGCTCTACTACGGCGCGGCCAAGCTCGGCTTCACGCTCGGATTCTCCGGGCCCATCGCGGCGATCGTCTGGCTGCCGGTCGGCGTCGGAATCGCCTACCTCTACCTCCGAGGGCTCGTGTTCTGGCCGGGCATTCTCCTCGGCGATCTGCTCGCCAACGACTACACGCGACTCCCACTCGGATCCGCCTTCGGTCAGACGGTCGGCAACGTTCTCGAGGTCGTCCTCGCGGCGTATCTCCTGCGGCAGGCCGCCCGAGCGGGCAACCCACTCGCCCGGCTGGACGGCCTTGCTCGACTCTTGCCGCCGATCGCGGCGGCGACCATGGTGAGCGCGACGATAGGCACCCTTTCGTCCGTCCTCGGGGGAGTCGTCAGCGCGGCCGATTTCCCGACCGTCTGGCGTACGTGGTGGCTCGGCGACGCTTGCGGAGCACTCGTCGTGGTGCCGTTGGCTCTGGCGTGGTCGCAACCGCGAAGCAGGCTCTCCCGGAGGCATGCGGCCGAGGGTCTCTTGATGCTCGCGACGACGGGGGCGCTGACCGCTGCCGGGTCATCGGGTCCGAGGTCTCTCGTGTACCTCGCGTTTCCCGGCCTGATCTGGGCGGGACTTCGCTTTGGTCAGCGCGGCGCAACACTGGCTCTCCTGGTCGTCACCGGAGTGACGATCTGGGACACGAGAAACAGCAGCGGACCGTTCCACTTCCACTCGATCACGCACTCGATCCTGTCGACGCAGCTCTTCATCGCCGTCGCGACGGTCACGACGCTGTGCGTGGCGGCCGTCGTTTCCGAGCGTGAGCGATTCGCCAGGCGGTTGGAGGAGTCACGTACCGAGACACTGAGGGCGGCAGACAGCGAACGTCACAGACTCGAACGGGACTTGCACGACGGCGCCCAGCAGCGGCTGGTCGCGCTCCTCATCCGTCTTCGCATCGCGGGAGATCAGCTCGAGCGGACGCCGGAGTCGACGGCCGAGACGCTTACGACAGCTGAAGCCGAGCTGCAGGTCGCACTCGACGAGCTGCGAGAGCTGTCTCACGGGACGCACCCGGCGGTGCTCATCGATCTCGGTCTTGTCACGGCTATCCGCAGCGTGGCCGCACGCACGAGCCAGCGCATCCAGCTCGTAGAGCTACCGACCGTTCCCCTGGACGAGACCGTCGAGAGGACCGCGTACTTCGTGTTTCTGGAGGCGTTCACGAACGCGCAAAAACACGCGCCGGACGCGGAGGTCCAGGTCCGCCTCCACGTTGCCGAGCGCGGGCTGGTGATCGAGGTGAGCGACGACGGCCCCGGCGGCGCTGCCGAGGCGCCGGGTCACGGGCTCGCGGGCCTGCGCGAACGTGTCGAAGAAGGAGGCGGCACCTTCAGCGTGCGCAGCATCAGGGGAGTCGGAACGACGGTGACCGCCGTCGTTCCCCGCTGACCGGCGCCAAATCAGGCGACAGAGCCCGCGCCACGCCTGGCAGGCTTGCGCGATGGGACTGACATCCGGCACAGGGCCGTTCGGCGACCGGCCTGCGGGCAGCTTCAACTTCACGCCCGACCCGCCGACGGGCTCCGTCCTCTACTTCGACCCGGTGCCGTACCGGCTGCGAGGCTTCTTCGGCGGGGAACCCGTCTTCGACACGGTCGGCGCCAAGCTCCTGTACGAGACCGGGCACCTGCCCGTCTACTACGTGCCGGAGGAGGACCTGCGACACGACCTGCTCGAGCCGAGCGACACACAGACGCACTGCCCGCACAAGGGAGAGGCGTCGTACCGCTCGATCCGCGTCGGGGATCGCTTCGAGCCGGACGCGGTCTGGACCTACCGCGAGCCAATAGCTCCGGCCACCTTCCTCGCCGGGCACGCGGCGTTCTACTGGGGGAAGCTCGACGAGTGGTTCGTCGAGGACGAGCAGGTACTCGGACACCCGCGCGACCCGTACCACCGCATCGACACGTACAGCACGACGCGCCCGGTGCGGGTCTCCATCGACGGGGAGCTGGTCGCGGAGAGCACACGGACGGCCGCGTTGTTCGAGTCCGGTCTGCCGCCACGCTTCTATCTCCCGGCCGAGGACGTTCGAATGGATCTGCTCGAGCCCTCCGAGAAGAAGACACGCTGCGCCTACAAGGGCATCGCCTCGTATTGGCACGTGCGGGTGGGCGACACGCTCCACGAGAACATCGCCTGGACGTACCCGGAGGCCGAGGCCGAGGGCGACGGCGGCCCGATCGCCGGCCTCGTCTGCTTCTTCAACGAGCGGGTGGATCTGGAGTGGGACGGACGAGCGCAGGAACGACCGGTCACTGCCTGGTCGCAGTGACGCCGATCGGGGCTTCGCCGTGGTCACTCCTGACGAGATCCGTGCGATCGCGCAGACACTTCCTCGCAGCTACGAGGTGTTCGTGCACGGCCAGATCAAGTTCCGGGTCGGCCAGATCGTGTGGCTCGCGCTGTCCAAGGATGGCGAGCGCATGGGCTGCGGCTTCCCGAAAGAGATGCGACAAGCCGCCGTCGAGGCGGAGCCGCACAAGTTCCAGCTGCCGGGAGCGAGCGACATGCGGTTCAACTGGATCCACGTTCGCCTCGAGGCGATCGACGCCGACGAGATGCGAGACCTCGTAGAGGAGGCGTGGTCGAGGGCCGTGCCGCTCTACGTCGCGCAGGAATACGGCCGCACCCAGGGCTACCGGTAACTCCACCCGGCGCGAACGGGACCGGCCCGGCGAGGGCATCCATCCGGGCCGGTCTCGCCAATTGGTGCACGCAGGAGCTGGACGAAATACGAAGGGGCGTCTCCTGCTCGCCTCTACGAGGCAATGGGATGATGACGACCCCGCGAGGCTCAACGCGGCGCCAGTTAGACGCGGTTTCGTGGATCCATTCGAAGTTGGAGTGGATCCAAAAAACCGGCTCGTTTTGGCTCGGTTTCCAGATGAGTTCTGGCGAGTTCGAACGTCTAAGCGTGAAGAGGCGTTTCGCCGTGCCAGACGCTTGTCGAGTTTGAACGTCTAATCGTCGAGAGGGCGTTCTGCCGTGCCAGACGTCCGGATCGACGTGGGAAGGAGGCTGGGTGCCGGTCAGGGTTGGGTTCGCCGACGAGGACGCGCTGCTCCGTCTCGAGGCCGCGCTCGCGAAGGGCGCCGACCAACGCCTGCGTCGGGCCTGAGAACGGCTCGGGGGCTTCTCGAATGTCACCACGTCAGCGTCAGGTTCGCGAGCTTCTGCTCTCAATCGACCGTGGACCCGGTGTCAAGGTCGGTCGCCAAATCGAGGTCCAGCTACGAGAGCGGATCAGCTCCGGCCTCTTGCCTATCGGGACGGCGCTCCCGTCGACTCGGGTTCTGGCTGAGGACATGGCGGTCTCTCGCGGTGTGGTCGGGCGCGCCTACAGGCAGCTTGCAGCCGAGGGCTACATCGTGCTTCGGCAGGGCGCGAACCCGCGTGTCAAGGGCTTTCCGGCTCGCGTCGAGGTCCCGGCTCAGCGACGCAACGGTTCGGCCGTCAAGTATCGGTTCGATCTCCGTCCCGATCTCCCTGATCTCGCCAGCTTTCCCCGCGTCAGTTGGCTGCGTGCACAACAGCGTGCCCTACAGTCGGCATCGACTCTCGACGTGGCGAACACGGACGGCGCCGGCCTCTGGGCCTTGCGGAAAGAGCTCGCGGCCTATCTGGGCCGGTCGCGGGGGATCCTTGTGCGACCCGAAGCCCTCGTCGTCACTGCCGGGACGTCCCAATCTCTCGCTCTGGTCGCGCGAGCGCTCGCCGTCGACGGGTTGGCAGAGCTTGCCTTCGAGAATCCGAGCTGCAACCATCATCACGCAGCCGTTCGCGAGGTCGGCGCGGAGCCTCGCGGCGTGAGAATCGATGAGCAAGGACTGATCGTGTCCGAGCTCTACGACGCCGGTATCGGTGCGGTCGTGGTGTCCTCGACGGATCAGTTTCCCACCGGAACCAGGCTCTCTGAGCTGCGACGCGCCGCGCTGATCAAGTGGGCGACCGACACGGGCGGACTCATCATCGAGACCGACTCCGAGCTCCGCGAAGACAACGCCCAGTCCCCGATGCAGACGGAGGCGCCTTCTCGAGTGATCTATGTCGGGTCCACAGAGAAGACTCTTGGCCCCTTCGCCGGGCTGGGCTGGGCCGTCCTACCGGATCAGCTCATTCCGAGCGTGCAGGAGTTGTCAGCATTTCTGCACGTGTCCAGCTTCGACCAGCTCGCATTCGGCGACTTTCTCGCCCGCGGAGACTACGACCGTCACATACTCAAGATGCGCGCCGTCTATCGACACCGGCGTGCTGTGCTCATCGACGCGTTGCGAGGCGCGTTCCCTGACTTCTCGATCGTCGAGCCGGTGGCGGGACTCCACGTCGTTCTGCTGACCGGGCGTGACGGACTCGCGGGAACCGTCTGCGCTATGGCCCGGGAGAGGGGCCTGGCGCTCGACTCGATCTGCGAGCACACGCTACTCGGCTATGACGGGCCCGAAGGCATCCTCGTCGGTTTCGGTCAAGTCTCCGAGGCCACCGTGCCTGCGGCTGTCGACGAACTCCGGAGGGCGTTCGCGACAGCCATGTCTTCCACGTCGACGATCCGCCGAGCAGCAAGCTAACCGCCCGGGGTGTATTCACCACATTGGGATCCGCGCCCGGGTCTGGCGCGGGCGCGGATCCCAATTCACTTGGCGTTCGATCTAGTCGCGGCGCCGGCTTACCAGTGCCAGTTCTGGATGTTCCACGTCGGACCCTCGCTCGTCGGGTTGTTTGCCGTGGACGCTCCCTTGAGGGCCTTCTTGTAGACGAAGATCTGCGGGCTCTGATAGAGCGGGATGACGGCGATCTGATTCGCAAGGATCTTCGCGACCTGCTGATATTGGGCAATCCGGGACGTCGCGCTCCCGAAGTTGGAGTCGCCCTTCTTGATCAGTGCGTCGACCTTCTTGTTGCAGTAGCGCTTGTAGTTCGAGCCACCCAGGTTCTTGGGTGCGTTGTAGCACTGATAGATGGAGTCCCAGTTCGACGGATCCGGCCCGCCGAAGGTCCAGGCGTACTCGCCGATGTCGAAGTGGGCCGCCGGCAGGAACGTGCCGAAGAAGCTCGAGGCGTCGTGGTAGGTCGGGTTGAGCTTGATCCCGATCGCCATCAGCTGAGCGGTGAAGATCGCGCCGCTCTGCTGACGAGACGCCCTGGTGGTGGTGTCGAAGTTGAACTGGGTCTTCTGGCCACCACACGTCCAGACCTTGGTGTTGTTGGCGCTAGGAGCCGAAGGCCCGCCCGTGCAACCGTTCTTCTTGAGCAGAGCGATCGCCTTCTTCGGGTCGAAGTTGTACTTCTTGAAGTAGGCGAACTTGCCGCTGGCGTTCGGGCCGAGCTCGAACTCCGGGTTGTTCAGCGGCTTCAGGCCGGGGGCAACCTTGCCGTACAGCGCGTTGATCAGCGACTGCCGGTTCATGCCCTCGGCGATCGCCGCCCGGATGTACAGCTTCTTCATGAGCGGGTTGTCCGGATTAGCGACCTCCAGGTCCCAGTGCTCCTGGCTGAAGCTGCCGATGGAGCTGTAGACGAGGCCCTTCTGACCGATGAGCTGAATCAGACCGGACTCCGGGGACGGAGCGATCGCGTCGACCTCGCCACCCCGCATCGCCTGGATCTCCGAGTTGGTGTCGGTGATGATCTTGAAGGAGATGGTGTTGAGGCCGGCCTTCTTGCCGTACCACTTCGTGTTCTTCTTCAGAACCATGCCCTGGCCCGGCGTGTAGCTGGCCATGTAGAACGGCCCGTCCGAGATCGGATGGCCGTCGCTACCGCACACGCAGGTGTGCCAGTAGTCGTTGAACGACTGACCCTTGAGCGCAAACCCAGGCAGGACTTCGGTGAAGATGTCGCGGTAGTCCGCGAACGCCTGGCCCTTCTTCCAGTAGAAGGTCACGATCTTGCCGTGTCCGCTCGTCTTCGCCCTCGCAATGTTCGTGTAGCCGGTGCTCGACCCCACGTTGTTGCTCGGCGCGATGAGCTGCTTCCACGTGTAGATGAAGTCCGCGGCGGTGACCGGGACGGCCTTGTGACCGAGCCAGTTCCAGTTCGCGTTCTTCTTGATCCAGATCTTGAGGAACTTCTTGTTGGCCACGACCTTCGAGGCAAGGTCGAGGTGATAGTGAGCCTTCTGGTCGATCACGTAGGCGCCGCGGATGACCGGCGTACCGGCGACGATCGCGGCGTAGAAGGCCTCCTCGTTCAAGTCCAGGATGTTGAAGCCGGTGACCGTCTGCTCGAGGCCGAAGACCATGTCCTTCTTGGCCGCTCGAGCGGCAGGAGTGCGCGGAACGCTCGCCCACGCCTTCGCGAACGAGGTCGTGCCAAGCGCAGCCCGGCTCGTGCCCGGCCTCGTAAACGTCATCGCTCCAGCGGAGCCGGCTAGCCCGAGCACGGCGACGGCCCCCGCGATCATCAACACGATCCGTCTATGCATGAGATCTACCTCTCGTTCGGTGCGCGCCGGGAGCCTCGGACGGCGGCGCCAAGTCGCTCCAACGCTTCGACGAGCGTCCATCGCGTGCTGAGACGACTCGTCCCGGAGGAAGGGAGCGCCGTTTTGCCGCGCGTGCGCGGTACCAGTGGAAGCGCGCGGACCGAACTAGACGATGCCCCCGGCATGAATCGAACATGCGCACGCGGTTTAGGAAAATGCTCGCAACGGCTTGCTGCAAGCTGTGTCCAGAACCGCTTGCGCGATGAACGCCGGGTTTACCCCAGGACCACACAGTAGGTTTTCCCCGTGTCGGCCAGCTACGTGACAGTCGAGCTTGGTTCCGTCGCGGAGCTCGAGCCGGCGCTGGCGAGGGAGGAGTTCGACGTTGCGCGCGTGTTCGTCGGCTACGGCGCGTGCGCTCCCTCGACGCCGGAGCCGTGCCGGCTGCCTATGGTCGCCTACTCGCTCGACCAACCCCTGGCGCCCACCGGCTCCTTCAGAACGGGCGAGTGGCACGAGACCTGGAGCCCGTCTGCGTACGCCGCCGCGATCGAAGCCGTACGGCAGGCGATTCGCGAGGGTGAGGTCTACCAGGTAAACCTCGTCCAGCATCTCTGGGCCGACTTCACCGGCGATCCGGGTGCGCTGGCGGCCGCGCTTGCGCCGCTGCGGCCGCTGGAGCCGGCGCCGCTGCAGGGCGACGGTTGGACGATCGTCTCCGCCTCGCCGGAGCTGCTGCTGCAGAAGCGTGGCCGCGTAGTCCGCACCTCGCCGATCAAAGGGACGCGGCCGGCGGGCGTTCCGATCCGGTCGGCGAAGGACGCCGCCGAGCACGTGATGATCGTCGACCTCGAACGCAACGACCTCTCCCGCGTCTGCGCCCCGGGCAGTGTCCGCTGGCCAGAGCTGCTCACCGAGCGCCAGCTCGCCGGCGTCACCCACCTTGTCGCCACCGTCGAAGGCGAGCTGCGACCCGAGGTGACGTTGACGGAGCTATTCGAGGCCGTGCTGCCCGGCGGCTCCGTCACCGGCTGCCCCAAGAGCAGCGCGCTCGAGCTGATCGCCGCGCTCGAGCCCGTCGGCCGCGGCGCATCGATGGGGGCGCTCGGCCGGATCTATGCGAACGGGGATCTCGACCTCGCCCTCACGATTCGCACGTTCGCCGTCGTAGACGGCGTGATCCATCTCTGGGTCGGCGGCGGAATCGTCTGGGACTCGAAGGCGGACGCCGAGATCGAGGAGTCGTGGGTGAAAGCTCGGCCGCTGCTCGCGCTCGCGTGATGAACGTGCTCGGCGTCGCGGTCGCCGGTCGAGGCCTCGTCGACCGGCGCGAGCCGGTGTTCGCGGCTGACGACGAGGCGCTCCTGCGCGGGCGCTCGGTCTTCGAGACGGCGCGCGTCTACGGTGGGCGGCCGTTCCTGCTCGACGAGCACCTCGCACGGCTTGCGCGCTCCGCCGAGCGTGTCCGCCTCGCGCCGCCCGATGCCGCGGAGTGCGTGCGGCTCGCCGAGCTCGTGATCGGTGCATGCGGTGAGAGCGACCTCGGGTTCCGCCTGTACTGGACTGGCAGGACGCTCGTCGCCACCGCCTCCTCAATCGATCCCGAGCTGGAGAACCTGCGTGCCCGTGGGATACGACTCGCCGTCGTTCCCTGGTCGACCGGCGTCCTCGCGAGCGCGAAGTCGACGAGCTACGCCGAGAACATGGCCGCGCAGGACGCGGCAATCGCCGCCGGAGCCGACGACGCCCTGCTCGTGGCCACCGACGGGACGGTGCTCGAAGCCCCGACTGCGAACGTCTGGTGGCGCGAGGGCGAACGCCTGCTCACACCCACGCTCGACCTACCGATCCTTGCCGGAGTAACCCGCGCGCTCTTGCTGAAGCTCGCGGAAAAAGAGACCGTTGAAGGCGTCTTCCCGCTCGGCCGTCTCCTAGAGGCAGACGAGGTGTTCGTGTGCGCTTCGATCCACGAGGTGATGCCGGTGGCGTCCGTCGATGGCAAGGCATTCCGCCTCGGTCCTGTCGCGCGCGAGCTGCAGCAAGCACTGCGGCGGCGCGCTACGCGCTGACCATCGTGGTGACGGACGAGAGGACTATCCGTCGCAAGCGGTGCGCTAAACCGCTTCCAGGTAGGTGCCAGGCTGCTCCACTCCACGACATTCGTCCCGGCGTCACCTTCGGAAGAGGCCCGAGCGAGCGGTAAGATCAAGTTCACCGGTGCAAATGACTCGCTTCGAAAAAACGCCGCTGTGCAGGCACTTCTTTGATGCCCCCGGCATGAATCGAACATGCGCACGCGGTTTAGGAAGTTGGCAGACATCTTCCCGCCGCGTGCGCCTATGTCCGCTCAGTCCGTCGTGAACGCGCTCGCGTGTCCGCACAGTCCGCTCGGTACTCCGCAGTACCCGCGTATCCGGCCTGTTCTGGTAGACGGCCGGTAGACGAACGGACCATCAGCTGAGAGGACTGTGACGGATCTGATGCGGCATGTTGCTGCAGAACGCGCTGGACGTGGAGATGGCCGAGCCGGGTGAGGCGCCGCCCGGTGGTGCCAGCAACGCGCGCAACGGCGCGTACGACAAGCTCGTGGCCGAGCGTGGCCTAGAGCCGGATCCGCTCAGTCGTCGACGGCCGCGTCTACGTTCTCGAGCCGGCTGAGCCCATCTACGAACGGGCCGCCAAGAGCCAAGTCGCCTGAAACCGCCAGCGCTTACGATTCCGGGATCCAGACCTACCTGCGCGAACCCGCCAGACTCTGGCACGGCGTCTGGGCAAAGACGGCTGTCGGCGCGGTTGCGTATGTTCGGCTCCTCGCGTGCTGTCGGTACCTGCTCCCGAAGGGAGTGTCGACGAGGATTCTCCGCAGCATGAGGCAGGTGTCCTGGCCGGACGTCCGCATGCCCGCGTATCAGACGGTCGTTGGCACGCAAACGTCGCTTCGCTTGCATCCTCACTTTGAGGAGTTCGATCTATCCGTTCTCGTGACCCCGGAGTTGTCTTACGAGCGAGAGGTGTTTACGTGGCTGGAATCCCGGGTCGCCAACTTTGATGTGATCGTCGAGATTGGAGCCAACGTCGGTGTCTTTACCGTGTTTTTCGGAGCGCGATTACTCGCGGCTGGGCGGCGTGACGCGCAGGTTTTCGCGTTCGAGCCGTCGACTAGGGCCTTCCACCGTCTCATCGAGAACATCGCCGCAAATCACTTGCCGAATGTGACGGCGTTGAACGTTGCCGTCGGCCACACGATGGGACTTCGCGACTTCTACGAGCCCACGGGGCACTTGACGAACGGAAGCCTAGTTGCAGACTTTGCCGGGCAGTTCTCCAGCGAGGTCGTTGTGCGAAAGGTGGTTACGATCACCGGAGCAGAACTCGAGGCACTCGTGCCGGAGCACAGCCGCGTCTTGCTCAAAATCGACGCGGAAGGAGCGGAGGCGGAAGTTCTCGATGGGCTCACCGAGTTCATCGCTCGTCACAAGCCCTCCATCGTCCTTGAAATCTTGGCTGGCTTCGAGGAGCAGATTCAGGCTACTCACGCGGTGAGGTCAGGCGCATACCGCTTCTTCGAACTCCGGGAGGCGGGCGCCGTGGAGCGGCAGCAACTCAAGGCTGGTGATGGCCGCGACTGGTGGCTCGAGCCGAGATAGTTCGTCCGCCGACAGGACACCTCGGCGGCGCTCGCCCACGGTGCAGTAATGCGCGGCGATCGCGCCCATGCCGAACGCCCCGGTCCGTGTACAGCGACCGGAGGTGTAGGTTGCGCCAGGCGAGGGCCATGTGTGTGATGGCACGCGCAGGGCGCACGCGTAGATCATCCCGACCGGCAGCGTCACGTAGAACGTGTGCGACACTGGGTCCTTCGTTGACAGCGTGAAGACTGCAGACGGCAGCGCCGGCACCGTTCGGCCCAGCTATGCGGCACTGGCGCACGGCGCAGAGATGGAAATCACCACTGGCAAGCCGGTGGAGGGCAACAGCGACCGCCGTTAAGGCGGTTAACGGGCACGTCGGCGGTTGAGGAAACAGGAACTCAGGAGGCCGCGGGAAGCTCGCACGGAAGAAGATGCCCCCGGCATGAATCGAACATGCGCACGCGGTTTAGGAAGTCGGCCGTCGTTGTCCCTTTACGTACGCCTGCGTCCGCACAGTCCGTCCTGAACGGGCTCGCATCTCCGCACAGTCCGCTCGGTACACCTCGGTACCGGCGTGTCCGGCGCCCGTCCTGGTAGACGGCCGGTAGACGAGAGGACCCTCAGGTGTAAGGACGCTGGCTCAGGCGAGAGCCCTCATTCCTGGCGGCCGGGGCTAGAGTTCCGGCATGAGACGAGCACTCGACATCTCGCTCATCCTCGGCTTTCTCGCCGTCGACTTCTTGTTCTTCCACGACCTCCTAAAGGCCGGAGAGGTGACCACCATCCCTCAGTACATGACCGGCATGCTCAGCATCCTCGTCTTCGCTATCTGCGGCCAGTCGCTGCTGACTCAGCGCCGCTAACACGCCCGGCCCCGCCGGAGCTCCGCAAGGCTTGCTCAGGGGTCTTCCGGAACACTGGCCCCCGCAGGATCTTTAGATCCGGTTCGACCTCCTCGCCGCAATCGAGGCACTCGCACCTCGTCAGCTCCTCATCCTCAGAGCGAACCTTTCCCTCGGCTGGGTGGTGGCGTCCGTCCTCGCCGCGGATCCAGGTCGTGAACGTGGTCTGCAGCAGCTCGTTATGGGGACACTCAGCCAGCATCAGTCCGCGTCGTCGCGCCCCCGCGTCAGGTGAGAGGACGGTGGCCCAGGCGGGAGTCCTATGAAGGACCGTCAGTCGTCACGGGTTCGCCGCAAGTGGACAGCGGTAGGGTCGCCGCGAGGCGAGTAGGCATCTCAGCGCGTAGACCAAGGTAGGCCGAGCGTCAGGGTCATTCCGGACACTGCCCGGGCAAGAGTCCCCTTCTTGTTCGCTTGCTGTTGTGCTTCAGTGGACTGGTCCGCCAGGGATCAGTCGTCGCCCCAGTCGAACTCCGGCAAGGGCCGCTCCCTGGTCGTGTCCCAGAACGACTCAGGGTCGAGCCAGTGCTCTTGTCCCGCGTGCACGACCGTCTCCGTCTCGTCCTTCGGCGGCGTGCCCGGAGACTCCCTCGTCATCGATCCGTCGCCAACCCCCTGCTCGCGGTAGCCGTCGAGCGGCATCCGCTGTTCGAGCCGTCTGTTCCGCTCGCAGAGCGCGAGATGCTCAGAAATCACACGATCGAAGGATGCTTCGCTCATCCACGACCCCCTGCCGTGACGGGATCCCGCCGCCCTGCCGCAGGCGAACGCCGAGACCAGCTTCACCGCACCCTGCCAGGGCGGGCGGACAGACCGCGGAGCGAATCGAGCCCGGCGTGAAGGGCTTCCAGGCTGGGTCTGGGCAACGCGCCGGAATGACGCCAGAAGCTCCCTGTCCTGGGCGGCAGGAACCGGGCTACGGCCCGCTGAACTTGGATGGACCATGACTCCGTCGGATCGAGTCGACCCTGCCGAGCTGTACGCCCGAGCCGGTGAGCATGACAGCGCCGGACAGGCATCGGGGGCGAGAGACGACTTCGCTCAATCATGCGCCATTGTGCGTGCTGAGTAGTGCTGGCAGACCCCTGCTCTCAAGCGGCGCATGCGCTCGGGCTCAACCCGACCGCGTTCCGTGTCCGCCTGCTGCGGGCTCGCCGGAGGCTTCGTGCCGCGCTCGACGCGGAGCGCGGACCGTCACCGCTCGTCCAGATCGACGTGGAGGGAACATGACCGACCAGACCCTGAACCGGCTCCGTGCGGCCAACCCGCTTCCCGCCGCCGTCTCGGTGGACAAGGACGGGCTATTCGACCAGATCGTCCTCGCGCGCCCCGACCGGCGGCTCGTTCGCCCGCCGCGGCGTCGCTACCGGCGGACCGTGCTGGTGCTGGCCGTCGCCCTCGTCGTGGCCGGGCTCGTCGTGTCGGCATCGGTCTCCGGCTTGCTCGGGCACATCATCACCGGGCCGACCGTTCAGGCCGAGTATGCAGCGGCGCAGAAGCAGCTCACGATGCCGCCCGGCTACAAGTGGCCGCCGCTCGACTGGCCGCCGAACTCGGTCACGAGCCGCGGTGCGGGCGGCGCGTTCGCGGTCACCGTGGACCAGGAGGCCTGGGAGTGCTACTGGGTGTCTGCGATCCACTCCGGGGACGGCGCCGGTCAGCGACGGTCGCAGGCGGCGCTGGAGGAGCTGATGAAGAGCCACATCGTCGTCGCTCCGGCGGGTGCCCCCGAGGACTACACGCCTCCGCAGTCCTCCCGGACGCCCACGCTCGCATACGCCTACGACGGCGGGTATCAGTACGTGCAGCGCACGTACGCCCAGGCGGCGGCGGGTAGGCCGAAGCTGCTCGAGCAGAGCTGCAAGGCGAACGGCCCGGTGTCGCACGGCTGAGGTCCTGAAGCCGCCGCGTCCGGGTGACCGGGGCGCGGCGGCTGTAGCCCGCTAGCGCGCGAGATCCGACGGCGCCAGACGGGCGGTGGTGCGGTGCCGCGTGCGCCGCACAGCGACCAGGCGTCCCGCAGTCGTCCCGGCCCCGGGGCCCGCAGGTGTCCCACCCTCGCGCCTCCGCGTCGGGTGAGGGGACGCCAGCCCGTCACCGCTCCGGCCTAGCTAGCTTCGGTTTCGGGGCGCGTGTCCACTTCGCGGTACGGCCACCCGTAGGCGGTGACAGGCTCTCAAACGCCACACACGGTGGTCTCGCGCTCGAGCTACGCGTTCATTGCGGTTGCGTCGAAGCGGTAGCCGCAGAACCGGCACACTCTCGCTGCGGCCTGTACCGACTCCGCACAGTCCGGGCACTTCTTGAGGGTTTCCGGCTCCGGGGGGCTGTTGCGACGGGGCGCCGCCGAGGCTACGGGGACCGGGGAAGGCATGATCGGCGTCTCAGCCGGAGGCGTTGGCTGGAGAGCGAGCCTCACAAGGAGCGTGCCGGGCGGCGGCGTTTGGCTCGTCGCTCCGGCCCACGCGAGCCCGAGCACCCCGTCAGCAAATCGCCCTCTAGTGGCCCGGCTCCTCCCATGAGCCCTCGGTGACAGGCGGCGCGTCGAAGCCGAACGTGGGCTCCGGTTCGTCATTCCGGGCGGGATCATCCTCGTCGTCCCCGAGCGCCACCCAGGTGGCGCTGTCAGGCACGCGACGCTGCGAGTCCCGCAGGCGTCCCGGTCCCCAGGGGCCCGCTAGGTATCCCGCAATCGCGCATCCGCGTCAGGTGAGAGGACGCTGGCCTCGAGCAGCGTTGACTTGCCACTGCCGTTCTCGCCCGCAAGAAGCGTGACAGGAGCCGAAAGATCGAGCTTCGACAGACCGCTAACGGCTGGAGGAGAACGGGTATCGGTCGAAATCTGGAACGTCCTCGCGTCGCAGGCGAACAGCCCGGACTAGCGGCTCATCAGCCATCGCGGGGAAGCTAACCATCGTTAGGGGTCATTCCGGAACACTGGCCCAGCGGGGACGCCGCTACCCCGGTCGGGTGATTGCGAGGGAACGGGGCCTCGACCAACCTGCGACCGGCCCAACATTCCCTAGCGGCCTACCAGGCGGGGGCTGCTCCCTCGACAACGCCAAGCGCCCCCGCCACCACACCTCTACGACGCCTCCGGGACTAACACGCTCCCGGCACGCGTAGAACAGAGCGCTCAGGGGTGACCCCGTCACGTGAGAGGACGCCTTCTGGGACGAGGTGAGGCGCCGCTACGACGAGCAGGCGGACCCGTAGGGGACAGGCTCCCGCCTCAGTCGTCTGGAGGACAGCTCCTGCGGTCGCGGTTCCGCCGCACCGGTGAGGCGTCTCGGTTGCCACTGCCCTACTGGGCTAGGCGCGTTCCCGTGCCGCGGTCGCCGCTGCCCGCCTAAGGCGGGCGTGGAGGTAGCTGATGCCGCGAGGAGCTCCTTCTCATCGTTGAGCGGGTGGCCGGCGATGGTCGGGTGGTCGGTCTCATAGCCGACGATCTCGACGGTGGCACCGACTCCCGTCCTCTTCAGCGTCGTCGGGACCCCGTCCAGTGCGCGGCGAACGGAGTTCGAGCGTAGCTCCATGGTGGCTCCTTTCCCGGGTGGCTCGCGCCCACGTTTAGCGAGAATCTAAGGCCTGGGGCGATCTACGGTACGGCCGGTCCTTTGCCACGACGAATCTCCGCGTGTCAGCCTTCCAGGAGGCCGCCGTCGGGTGTCCCGTCCTGCCGCTCAGTGATCGAGAAGCGCCTTGGCCGCGAGCGCGTCCGCCTCGGCGTTCCACTTCCGAGGGACCCACAAGATCCGGGCGTTGCGGAACTCCCGGAGCAGCGCGCTCGCCTCCGCGTGCAGGGGTCTGATGTGCTCCTTGCCGACCTTCGCGCGCCCGTTCACCTGTCCCGCTCCCGGGGGCTGTTCGAGACACGTCGGGTGAGAGGACGCTGGCCCAGACGAGTGTGCTGCGCCCCGACGCGACGCGGCTTCGATCCGGTCTTCCTCAGCGCCGATTACTGCTAGTGCGCCGGAGGTCGCGATCGCGATCGGAGCGAGGAAGCGTCACAGGACTTGACTTGCAGGCGCGCAGAGGCTGTCGCGCAGTTCCGAACTCTGGATGAGGAGTGCCGGACATTCCCGTGCGGGGTGAGAGCGATGCTCCCCAAGTACACAGCACTCGCGAGCGCTGCGATAGCGAGCGCGGCCACAGCTGCCTTTTTCTTCGGGAGGGCACCGGGTGCGAGCGAGATTGATCGTTCGCGGTGGCTCGGTGGTGTCGAGACGCAGGCCCAGGCGGGTAAGGGGTGGGTCGGGACTGGGTGGAGGAGGCTGTAGCCGTAGCGGCGCACACGGCGCTCGTACTTCAGCGAGACGAGA
Source organism: uncultured Actinomycetes bacterium (assembly GCA_963725965.1). GTDB lineage: Bacteria > Actinomycetota > Thermoleophilia > Gaiellales > Gaiellaceae > Palsa-739. Next base: position 400,369 of record CAVSAK010000004.1, read on the forward strand.
TCGAGGTACGCCCGCATCCGCGGGTCGCGCTTCAGCTCCTTCCACCGGTGGAAGTACTTTGCGTTCGCGTCCGTTTCGACCGGCTCCCTCGGGGCGATCGGCTCGAGCTCAAGGAATTCGAAGACCTCTTTCAGCACACCCGTGGGGTCGTTCACAAGCTGTTCGTAGAGAAGGACGTGCACTCGGTTGAGCCGTCCGCGATCGGCCTCGAAGAGTGCGTGACAGTGAAGCCAGTGCTCGAACAACCGGTCGTAGCGGCGTGTGCCGCGCCACTTCGCCGTTGGGATGGAAACGGGAATCGGGTGGCGGACTACGACGAGGAACGCCGAGTCAGGAAAGAGCGTCTGCAGGAAGCGCGTCTTGATCAGGTTCGGCGGCGACTTCTCGACCAGGAGCGGGCGGGAGAGATCCCAATAGGGCGACCACTGCGCAAACAGCCTTCGCGCGGTCTCCTCGGAGGCGAGCGGCGAGCACTCGGTCAGGTGCATCTCCGGCGCGAAACCGAATCGCCCCGGCCGTCCATACTCGTGATCGCTCGGATAGACGCTTTGCAGGTGCTGTCCCTCGTCCGCGGGAACCCCCGTGCCCGAAAAACCACTGACCTCAGGGTGTGCGGCGAGGAGCCGCGCGAGTAGCGTCGTGCCGCTCCGGTGCAAACCGGCGACGAAGACGAACCGGTGTCGCTGCCCTGCGGACATTTCAGTCGTCGGGCACGCCGACGAAAACTACGAAGACGCCCAAGCCCAAAGCAACCTCGCAGATCCTCAGACCGCAGAAATAGACATGCCGACCAAGACGCTGCCGTTCAAGGCGCAACACGGAGCGACGCTAGATACCGATGGTTAGGACTCGATGAGAGACCGACCTGGCCAACCTCGCTCAGGGGTCATTCCGGAACACGTGCGACCGAGACCCACCCCAGTCTCCGCATTCTGTCCTGACTCTCGTAAACCTCGCCTCTACTTCAGCGAGGCGCGCCGGTGCTCGTCGACGTCGAGGTCGAGGTCGTTTCGCTCGACGATTGCAGCCAGCGTGGCGAGCTGTTCCGCCGTTCGGTCAACAAGCGAGAGGCTGACGCTGAAGTCCATCTCGCCCTCGCCCGACCGTCGCGCGTGGATCGACCCCTCAAGCCCGGCAGCGACGATCTCGTCGAAGACCTCGAACGCCTGATCCAGCCTCACCTGGCGTAAACGCACAGAGGAAGGCCACGGTTTCTCGGGCTCTAGGCACACCACGCGGCACCGCGCCGCGACGAGTCGCTGGAGCGTTAACTGTCGCAGACGCCCCCGCGAGTGCCGCCCCACCAACGCCGCATCACCGGCGTCGGCCTCGCGCGCCGCCAGACGTCACCCCACTACGGCGTCCCAAAGGTGTCCCGCCCGCCGCGGCCGCGCGGGACACTCCCGATGCCGTCACCCTCGGGCGAGAGGACGCTGGCCCAGGCGAGCGTAGCTCAGTCATATGGCTGAGTTGGCTTCGAGCCTGGCACCTGTTCCCGGCGGGTTACGCGCGTTCGATCTTGGCCGGGAGGCGCAGGGCGGCGACGAGGCCGAGCAGGCCGATCCCGATGAGGACGATCAGCGCGACTGCGTAGGAGCGGGTGCCGAGGGCGACGACGGAGACGAGGATCGTGCCGGCGATCGCGGTGCCGAAGGACGAGCCGAGGTTCGAGACTGCCCGCGAGAGGCCGGAGATCTCGCCTTGGAGTGCCTCGGGGAAGCTGGACTGCACGACGTTGACCGACGGCGTCAGCATCCCGCCGACGCCCAGTCCGATCAGGAACAGCCCGGGCACGAAGGCGACGACCCGCGAGGAGGTGTGGACGAAGCCGAGGAGGAGCGCTATGCCGACGAGGGTGACGACGAAGCCGGCGATGATCAGCGTCCGCTGCGCGAACTTCTTCGCGAGCCGCTGCTGGGCGAAGGACGAAAGGAGGATACCGACCGTCGCGGCGGTGAAAACGACGCCTGTCTGGATCGCGTTGTAGCCACGGACTTCCTGCAGAAAGACGGAGACGACGAACGAGATGCCCATGAGAAGGAGCCACTGGATGTTCTGGGTCACCAAGGCGAGGTTGCAGGCGCGGTTGCGGAACAGCCCGGTCGAGAGCAGCGCCTCCTTCCCGGCGCGCTCGCGCCGGCGGATGTAGAAGAAGAACCCGACCAGCAACACGATCCCGACCACGAGGCAGGCGACGAAGAGCGCGTTGTTCGAGCCGGCTTGGAGGATCCCGAAGACGACGAAGAACATCCCGACCGCCGACAGAACCGCGCCGATTCCGTCGAACGGGCGCTTCGGGTCGGCCGGCAGCGGGTCGGCGAGCTTGCGGCTCAGGAGCACGATTGCCGCGACGACGATCGCCTGGAACACGAACGCGGCCCGCCAACTGATCGCGGTCGTGATCAGGCCGCCGATCAGGGGCCCGGCGGCAGCGCCGATGCCTCCCATACCGCTGATCGCGCCGAACGCCCAGGCGCGGGACGTCGTATCGGTGAACCAGAGCGTCGCGAGGATGTAGACGGGCGGGATCAGCAGCGCGGTACCGACTCCCTCGAACACCGAGTTGCCGAGGATCAGCACGCCGAGATTCGGTGACGCCGCGCTCAGGAGCGCGCCGATTCCGTACAGCGTCAGCCCGAGCGTGAAGCAGCGCTTGCGGCCCCAGCGGTCGGTCAGCTTGCTACAGGGGATCATCAGGATCGCCATGACCAGCAGGAACAGCGTGATCGCCGTCTGGACGCCCTTGACGGTCGTGTCCAGGTCGTCGCTGATGTCGGCGATCATCACGTTCATGTTCGAACCCGCGAAGCTGCATATGAACTGCGCCATCGCGAGCGGCAGGATCAGCCGCCGCGCGGACGCCAGCGGACGCTCCGGCGTCAGCGCATCGTTCACAGATGCGGAGCCCTCGCTCATTACGTGGCAAAAGCCTTTCTAAACGATTGCGAGAAGGACTGCATCGCGAGCGCCCCACGTTGGGCGCCCTCCAAATATTCTGCGGGGCATCCGCCTACGTGCACTCGCGGATCACGAACCAATTCTCCCAGAGCGATGACGCCTGGGCACCGCTCAGGGTCATTCCGGAACACTGGCCCAGGCGTCCGTCCTCCATACCTGGCGAGAATCGGACCTGTGGGCACCCGCGCCAGGCTCGCGCTCCTGAGCGGCTGACGGTGGGGTCTCGAGCCTGTCACCGGCGTGCGTCTCGATTGAGAACATTGCGCGATCGTGGTTGAACGACTCCACGCCTCGTCGGTTAACGAACGCATCAAGGATCTTCGCCGACTGGCGACCGGCATCGCCGACGCCGGCGCTCTGAGGAGCGCGGCGCGCGCGGCGATCGTGATGCCGGCCGTATTCGCGTTCGCGGACAAGGTGATTCAACAGCCGCAGACCTCGCTCTTCGCGGCCTTCGGTTCGTTTGCTTTTCTCGTCCTGGTCGAGTTCACCGGGACGCCGCGTACTCGGCTGGTCGCATATCTCGGGCTGGCGTGCGTCGGAGCTGCGTTCGTCACGGTCGGGACGCTCTGCTCTCGCAACCCGTGGCTCGCGGCCGGCGCGATGGCGGTCGTCGGCTTTGCGACTCTCTTCGCCGGCGTCATCAACGGCTACGCCGCGGCGGGGGCGACCGGTGCACTTCTCGCGTTCGTCCTGCCGGTGACGCTGCCCGCGCCGAACTCGGCGATCCCGGAGCGCCTCGAAGGGTGGGCGCTGGCGGGAGGCGCCAGCATTTGCGCGTTGATGCTGCTTTGGCCACCGCGTCAGCGTGCCGAGTTCCAGCGCCGGGCTGCGGAAGCGCTTCGTGCTGTTGCCGACCTCCTCGACGGCGGCCAGGAGGCGTGGGTCGAGCGCGCGCGTGTCGCGCGGGGGTCCGTCGACGATCTCGGGCGACGTTTCCTGGGAACGCAGCACCGCCCTACAGGCCCGTCGGGCCGAATGGCTGCACTCGCCTCGCTTCCCGACGAACTCGACTGGCTCCTCTCCTTCGTTGCGCCAGAACCCGAGGTACAGCTGGAGCTTGCCTGCTGGGAAGATGCCGAAGCGATGGCGGCGGCCGCGGGCGTGCTTCGGGCGAGCGCAGACAGGCTTGAGGGCCGTGACGGGCGGCCGGATTTCGAGCGGCTGGAGGAGGCGCGCGACGCGGTCGCCCGCGCGCTTTTGCGCCGGTTGCCAGAGCTTCCGCCCGACCTCCCGGAAGGCGAGGTGCCGCGTGCGCTGGACGCTCCGTTTCGGATTCGCGCGCTTACCTACGCCGCTCGCCAGGCCGCCGCCTACGGGCTCCGGGCGAGCGGCGCCGAGGTACCCGAACTCGACCGCCTCGACATCGCCCGGGCGCCGCCCGCCCGCGCCGCCGTCCAGGCCACCGAGCGGTTGACCATCGAGCACGCCAGCGTGAAATCGGTGTGGTTCCGAAACAGCCTTCGAGGCGCAGTGGGCCTCGCGCTCGCCGTGTACATCGCCCAGTGGACCGGCCTTCAGCACGGGTTCTGGGTGGTCCTCGGGACGCTCTCGGTGCTGCGCTCAAACGCGCTGAACACCGGCAGGTCGATCGTGAGCGCGCTCGCCGGGACCGCCATCGGAATCGTTCTCGGCGCCGTGCTCGTGATCGGCATCGGCACGCACGAGGCCGTGCTCTGGGGTGTGCTTCCGCTCGCGGTCTTCCTTGCTGCCTACGCGCCGCGGGCGATCTCGTTCGCCGCCGGCCAGGCGGGGTTCACGGTCGTCCTCTTCCTGCTTTTCAACACGGGTCCTCGTCGCCCGACGGTTGTGGTCTGAGGTCGTCTAGTAGGTGGCCTGGTCCGCGGTTTCGATGATGGTGGGCGGCGTCTTGACAGTCGAGTTGTTGAGCGCGCCGGAGTCGAGTAGTTGCTGGCGAACCTTCTTCGCGTCTTCGACGGAGCGGTACTCGGTGCGGATGAAGACGTCGTTGGGGTTCTCTACGTTGCGGGAGACCGTGTGTCCCGTGGCGATGCCTCTACGCCCGCCTGGGTCGGAGTCGAAGAGTTTCTTCCATTCGTCGTAGTCCTCCACTTCGAGGTTGAGAACCATCGCGACCATGCTGCTCCTCTCATGAGCCCGTGACCGAACGCACGGGTTTGGAGAACCTCCGCGATCATCGTCGACCCACACCTGGGTGCAAGACGTCTTGTCGGTTCAGGGGTCATTCCCGAACACTGGCCAAGGCGAGCGACCTGGTCGTCAGCCAGTCGAGCTAACGAAATCGGCGCTCGTCAACTCTTCGTTCGGCACGATGTCGACTTTCGCCACCTTGCCGCTCGGCGCCTCTCACGACGACCGAGGGGCACCACCAGCTCGAGCAGCCGACAGGCGAGAACGACGCCGACCACACAGGCAAAGGCAACCTCCAGCAACTGGGAACGCCGACGCTACCAGCGGCTCACCAGGCCTCGAGACTCACCCGATCGGGTTCCTGGACCCCACAGGGCGGCACCGCGTGGAATCCGGCGTGCGAGGCCTCGCGTAGTCGGAATTAGCCGTCCACCTCCAACGTTGAAGGCCCGCAATGTCCACGAGTTCTTACGCACGAGATCTGACCGCGCGCGGCCACGCCCCGGGAGCTCCTGGTCTTCCTGCGGCGAGGAAGCGCGCCGTCGTCGTCCTCCTCGTCCTGGCCGCAGCGCTGCCGATGATCGGGCTCGCCTCGTTGCTCCTGCGGTCACAACTCGATCCGCACATCGAGAACTACCCACTCCACTTCGTGGTCTTCGGAATCGTCGGCGCCGTCGCGTTCGGTCTCGGCTACGCGGCGGGCGAGGCGGCCAACCGGCGCGGCGACGCGCGGGTCCTGCTGCTCTCGCTGGCGTTCATGGCGACCGGCGGGTTCCTCTGGTTGCACGCGATCGGGACGCAGAGCATCCTCTTCTCGGGGGAGCACGCAGGCTTCCAGGTGTCGATTCCGGTCGGCCTTCTCGTCAGCGCGTTCTTCGCGGTCGGCTCGGCGTTCGTCGATCTTCGCCCGGAGCTGGGTGAAGCGCTCATCCATCGACGAGCGCTCCTTCGCCTCGCGATCGTCGTCGCCATGGGTTTCTGGTTCGCATGGACGGTCGCGGATCTGCCGCCGCTGGGCGGGCCCGAGAGTGAGGCTGCGACGAACGAGCTCCTCACGGCGCTCGCGGCCCTCGGGACGTTCCTCTACGCCGTTAGCGCGGTGCGGTACGGCAGCATCTTTCGGAACCGTCGCAGCCTGCTCGCGGGGGCAGTCGTGGCCTGTTTCGTTCTGCTCTCGGAGGCCATGATCGGCGTGGCGGTCACGGGCGAGCGTCGGTGGCACGCGAGCTGGTGGGAGTGGCACGGTCTCATCGTGACGGCTTACCTGCTGATGGGGGTCGCAGCTCGCCGCGAGTGGCGCGACGAGCGTTTCCGGCGCTTGTACCTGGAGACGACCCGCAAGCGCGAGCACGACGTGAGCGTGCTCTTCGCCGACCTCGAAGGCTTCACCCGCTTCGCGGAACGCGCCGCGCCGGACGAGGTTGCGGCCGTGCTCGATGCCTACTGGGGGATGGCGGCGCCCTTGATCGCCCGTCGCTTCGGCGGCGAGGTCGAGAAGTTCATCGGCGACGGCATGATGGCGATCTTCAATCACCGCGGAGACCAGCCCGACCACGCGCGACGCGCCTCATGCGCTGCGCTGAGGCTCCAGAAGAACGCCGCGCGCCTGGCGAAGGAACGTCCGCACTGGCCGGCGCTGCGCGTCGGCGTCAACAGCGGTGCCGTCATGGTTCGCGAGATCGGCAGCGACGGACACGTTGCGTACCCGGCCGTCGGCGATACGGTCAACACGGGCGCGCGTCTTGAGGCTCTGGCGCCGGTCGGCGGTGTCTTGATCGGGAGCGAAACGTACGAGCGTCTGCCGGACGGTGCCGTGGTCGAGAAACGACAGGGATTGCACGTCAAGGGCAAAGACGCCATCGTCGACGCCTACGTCCTCCACTCCCTTCCCTGCTAGACAGACAACGCGTGACCCCACCCGCCTCAGGGGTCATTCCGGAACACTGGCCCAGGCGAGCGTGGCTTGCGCCCGACAGGCTTCTCTTCGCCTTTAGATAGTGAGATCCGCTCGCTCACCGGTCGCCCTTGAAGCCGTGGCCGGGTTGGAACGAGTGGCAGAACGCGAGTCCGGTCGTGCGGCTGGACGCGAACACGCCGAGCTTGATTGTGTACGACGACCCGCTCTTGCTGTAGCGGCAGTACACGTGGCCCGTCCCCATCCTGCCGACCGGCGGAATCCTCCGTCCGCTGAAGCCGCCGTTGAACGCACTGCACGCCGTCGGCTCCAGGGACATCGGGGTGGCGGCCATCTGTACGTAGACGTGGCCCTCCGAGCCGACGCGCTTCGTGTAGGCACACACGGACGTGTTGTTGCTGGGGTTGCCGGGCGTGGCGCCGCCCTTGCCGCCGCGGCACCCGGCGACGAGCAGAGCGGCGGCGAACATGATGGCGAGCTTCTTCATGATTGGTTCTCCTCCTCGGGGAAGTCGTGCCGAAGTCGGGCTGCCCGCGCAGCCACATCTTCCCGCAGTGCTTGATGAAGGTCATGCCGCCGGTGCCGCCAGCAGAGCCTTTCGCCGCGTCCGCAACGGCCCCGATCGGTCAGGGGTCATTCCGGAACACTGGCCCAGGCGATGCTCCCCACCGAGCCATGTCCTCCCACGGACTGCGACACATCGGACACGCTCAGGAGGACCTCGGGACCGCGCAGCAGCGGTCGCGCGTATCGGGGGTGTGTGCGCATGCTCCTCGCCCTTGTGCCGGTCGTCCTCATGCTCCTTCTGCCCGCGCCAGTGGCTGCGACGGCCAGCGGCCGGCCGGTGGCGCTCGTCACCGCGGAGACCGCGAACGAGGTTCTCGCCGTCTCACTTGGCAAATACGGCGGCCACATCCTCCGGCGCGTCCACCTCGTCGACCCATTGATGATCGCTTCGGCGCCGCACGGTCCGGCCGTAGTCGTCAGTCCGAGAGGCACCGTGACGCTGCTCGCCTTGGCAGAGCTTGCGGCGGATCAAGATCTTCCACGACTTCAGCTCGCCCAAGGTGAGCGCTGTCACGCCGAACGGTCGGCTCACCTACGTCACGGACGAGCGCACCGGAGACCTGACCGTGATCGATCTCCGGCGACGCAAGATCGTCGGCCGCGTCTTCGTCGGGCTGCAAGCCCACCACCTCGGGATTAGCCCCGACGGCCAACGGGTCTGGGTGGCGCTCGGTGAGACCGCGACGACGATCGTGCGACTCAACTCCTCGAGTCCGCGCAGACCGCGCGTTGTCGGACGCTTCCACCCACGGTTCGGGGCACACGACATCGCTTTCGCGCCCGGCGGCGGGACGGTACTGGTGACCTCCGCGGCAGGTTCGACCGTGTCAGCTTATGCCGCCGGCGGCCGGAACCCTCGGCTCCTCTGGTCTGCAGGAGGCGGACGAGGACCCGAGCACGTCGTCTTCTCGGGTGACGATACGCTCGTCTCGAGCGGCTACGGCTCCTCCCTCGAGGCGCTCCGCTGGCGCCATCCCTCGGCGGGTGCCCGCGCGTCAGCCACCGTGCCCTGCGGCTCTTTCAACCTCGCCGCGTACGGAGGCTACGTCGTGACCACGTCGCTCTTGACCGGCCAAGTCACCGAGGTCCAGATCCGTGACCTACATCCACTTTGGACGACCAAAGTCGCACCAGCGGCACGTTACGTCGCAATCTCCGTCTGGCCGCGCTAGGCCATAAGACCGTCAGGGGTCATTCCCGAACACTGTCCCAGGCCAGCGAGCGTATGAGGTGCGCTCGCGACCCGCTCAACCGCGATTGCGCGCTCGTTGGTTTTCGTCGAGTTCTTCGGAGCCGTGTGACGGGATCGAGGACCACTTGAAGGCCAGATTCGTATGGGCCTTGAACGCGCCGTAGCTTGCCGACTCAACTCGTGTGTGCCGTAACGCTCCGCAGCGAACACAGGTCGTCGTCGAGCCTGCCGCATCCGCGGCCGTGTCCCATTGATGGCCGCGACGAACAAGGCAAGTAAACCGGCGCACGCCATCGAGACTACTCCGACCTACCTGTTCGGGGGTCATTCCGGAATCCTGGCCCAGCCCAGGTTGATGCTTCGGATGGCGCTGTCCGCTCGAGGACCTCTCAGGCTGGGCGGTCTCCCGCCCGCGGCGAGCGCGTTGACCGATTTGTCGCCAGCCTCTTCGAGCTCTCGGCTAGACGATGACTTCTGACGCGCCGGTCGGTCCTACGAGCATGTCGACAGAGGGAGGATCGATGAGCAAACTAAAGCTGAAGTCTCGCGTGGGTAAAGATGGGCGGATGGCGCCGGCGGTCGTAACCGAATCGTTGACGAAGCGGTTCGGGGCGCTCGTCGCCGTCGACGATCTCTCCTTTGCGCTCGAGCCTGGGACGATCACGGGGTTCCTGGGCCCCAATGGTGCGGGCAAGACGACGACGCTGCGGATGCTGCTCGGGCTGGCGGCGCCGACGAGCGGCCGGGCACTTGTCTTCGGCGAGCCGTATGCACACGTTGGCGACGCTGCTCTGCGAATCGGTGCGGTGCTGGAGGCGACCGACTTTCACCCGGGACGTTCCGGACGCGACCATCTTCGGATGCTGAGCGACGCGGTGGAGCTGCCGCGCTCACGCGTCGACGAGGTGCTGCGCATGGTCGAGTTGACCGATGCCGCCGGCAGGCGCGCCAAGGGCTACTCGCTCGGGATGCGGCAGCGGCTCGGTCTCGCCGCGGCGTTGCTTGGCGACCCTGAGCTTTTGATTCTCGACGAGCCGGCGAACGGCCTCGATCCGGAGGGGGTGCGCTGGCTGCGAGATTTTCTGCGCACATTCGCGGCCGACCAACGCACGGTACTCGTCTCCAGTCACGTGCTCGCCGAGGTGGCGCAAACGGTCGACCAGGTGCTGATCATCAACCGCGGCCGCCTCGTGGTCGAGTCCTCGCTCGAGCAGCTGACCGCCCGCGTCGGCGGCTCAGTCCGCGTCCGCAGCCCCGAACCCGGCAAGCTGATCGCGGCTCTCAAAGGCGCTGGCATTGAGACGACACCGAGCAACGAACACACCCTGCTGGCACATGGAACAACCAGCGAACAGGTGGGCGATCTCGCCTTCGCCGCACAGGTACCAATCCACGAACTGATCGCCGACAGCTCCTCGCTCGAAGACGTCTTCCTCGAGCTCACCTCGGAGCAACAGGCGTGAAAGCCCAGCTCAAAGCCGAGCTGCTGAAGATCCGCTCCACCCGCACCACGATCGGTCTCGTGCTCGGGATGATCGCGCTGATCCTGCTCTTCTCGCTGCTCTCCGGCCTGCTGACAAAGGCGCCGGACCTCGTCACCGCCGAGGATCAACGCGGCGTCTTGAGCGTCGGCAGCCTCGCCGGAGTCTTCTCCGCCCTCGCCGGAATCATGCTCGTGACCAGCGAATACCGCTACGGCACCATCCGGCCGACCTTCCTGTTCACGCCCAAGCGATCGCGCGTCCTCGCCGCCAAGCTCGCAGCCGGACTCCTCGCCGGCCTCATCTTTGGCATCGTCGCCGAAGGACTCGGCTTCGCCGTCGGCTACGCCGCACTCGCCGGCCGCAGCATCCACCTCGCCCTCAACGGCAACCAAATCACCCTCCTCCTGCTCGGCACCATCGCGGGCACGGCGCTCTGGGGAGCGGTCGGCGTCGGACTCGGCGCGATCATCCGCAGCCAGGTTGGCGCCATCATCGGCCTGCTTGCATGGGGCTTCGTCGCCGAAAACCTCCTCTTCGCCTTCGTCCCCTCCGTCGGCCGCTTCGCACCCGCCCACGCATCAGACGCACTCATCGGCCTCACAACCAAACACCTCCTCCACGCAACCGCCGGCGGACTGACGCTCATCGCCTGGACCGCCGCCCTCGCACTCGCAGGCGTCGCAATCGCAGCCCGCCGCGACGTCAACTAACCCGAGGGGAAGCGGCGCAACGGCTTAGCAGCCAGAACCTTGGCTCGACGTCGCACCACGTATCCCCCGGCGTCTGGACTCACGGCTCGACCGACGCGCTCGGGGGTCACTCCGAGAACACTGGCCCAGCCGAGAGGACCGTCGCCCGAGCCGGACGTAGTGCGGCGGCCCGCCATTACATTCCTCCGGGGAACCGATCTGGTTGTCCGTCGAGGCTCCGGCTAGCTTCTCAGTGTGGCTGGTGAGACCTCGCCCTGGGGGATCCGCCTCTACACGGAGAGGCTTTGTCTGCGCGTGCCCGCTTCGCAGGATGCGGAGGCTCTGTACGACCTGTTCGCGGACGCGAAGGTCATGCAGGGCTTGGGGAAGGAGCCCGTCTCAGCCGTCGACGAGGTCCGAGCCATGATCGAAGAAGAGATGATCGGCGGTCGGCGAGCGGACGGGTTTGGTGCGTTCATTCTCGAGACCCTGGCAACCGACCGGCAGGTGGTCGGCCAAGCTGGGCTGATGATCTTCGACACGCGCGGCTGGACGCCCTCGACTTGGGCAAGGGCAGGAACTCACGCTCAGCCCGAGCTTGGCTGGGCCTTGACGCGGGCGCACTGGGGACACGGATATGCGACCGAGGCAGCCACAGCCATTCGCGACTGGGCTTATGAGCGTCCAGACATCGACCGGCTCGTCTCTCTGATCGCTCCCGACAACATCCGCTCCCAACGCGTCGCCAGAAGACTCGCTGCGATACCGACGAAAACCGTTACGCCCGAGGATTCGAAACGGACGGCGGTCGTCTGGAGACATCAGCGCATCGACTAATCCGGAAGCAACGCTTCAGGGGTCAGTCCGGAACACTGGCCCAGGCGAGCAGCCCGCCACATGGGTGCCGTCGTCGCTCTAGCTCGCGGTCGTGTCGAGTCGTGCCACGGTCCAGTCGTTCTGGGCTGCCATGCAGGAGAATGACTGGCACCGTGCGGCTGGTCACTTCACGGAGGACTGCGAGATCGACTGGCCGTGCTCGGGCGAACGCATCGTCGGGCGACAAAACTTCGCAGCTATTCAGGCGCGGTACCCGACAAACACGGGCCGCTGGAGCTTCGATGTTCACCGGATCGTCGCCGAGGAAGACATCGTCGTGAGCGAGGTCACGGTGGCCGAGGCGAGAGGGGCTCACCGGTGAGCCTGGGCGCGGCGGCGTCTGCGGTAGGCGCGCGTCTTGGCGCGGTTGCCGCAGACCGTGCTGTCGCACCAGCGGCCGGAACGGTTGCGGGAGTGGTCGTAGAAGACCCATCCGCAGACTTCTGCCGAACATGCCTTGAGACGTGGCCAGGTGCCGGCTGCGGCCGCCTCGGCGACGATGCCGCGAGTATTGCGAGCGCACCTGCGACGCCTCGATCGGTGCCGACGAGCCGCGGCACGCAGTCGACGAAGTCGGCCGTCGTTGTCCCTTCACGTACACCTGCGTCCGCACAGTCCGTCCTGAACGGGCTCGCATCTCCGCACAGTCCGCTCGGTACACCTCGGTACCGGCGTGTCCGGCCCGTCCTGGTAGACGGCCGGTAGACGAGAGGACCCTCAGGTGTAAGGACGCTGGCTCAGGCGAGTGCCACTGCGTCCGGCCAGCGAGGTCATCTCGTACCGCCACTCGATCGCGGGCGCATCCGCGCGTTAGTATCGGCGCATGCCGACGCCAAGCCGCGACTTGATTCGTGGGGTTCCGCTCTTCGCGGAAACCGACGAGAGGTTTCTCGACCGGCTGGCCGAGGAGTTCAACCCGCGCAGGTACGCGCCGGGCGAACTGATGGCCGAGGAAGGCGAGCCCGGCGCTACGTTCTTCGTGATCGAAAGCGGCGAGGCCGCGGTGCTCCTGCACGGCAACGAGGTGCACACGCTAGGTCCGGGCGATTCGTTCGGCGAAATAGCTCTGATCGACAGGTCCGCTCGTAGCGCCACAGTAAGGGCCGACACCGAAGTTCGCGGCTATCAGTTACCCATCTTCAGCTTTAGACCGATCGTCGAGAGCCAGCCGGAGATGACCTGGGCGCTGCTCGAAGCGTTGGCGCGTCGCGTTCGCGACGCGGAGGCGCGTACGTAGAAGTTCCCATTGCCGGCCCGAAGACAACCGCCCCAGTAGCGGGGCAGCCGGTGCCCTAGTGGGCCCGCCGCGGCAGCCCCTAAGCAGCGGATCGCCCCTCGCTCAGGGGTCATTGCGGAACACTGGCCCATGCGAGGCTGCCTACACCGCGTAACGTTCTTCTGATGAAGTTGAGCGATCGGATCAGGCGCTGGTGGAGCCCGGCAAAGTGGCGGGATGAGCACCCGGAGGTGTCCGAGGGCGAGGGCTTCGCGCTCGACGCCGAGCAGAGAGGTACCGACACTGTCGAGAAGGGTCAGATCCTCAAGCCGACGGACGCAATCGACTTCGAGCACAAGCGCTGAGCGCGGAGGGCGGCGGGAACGGCCTGCCGAGCCGCAGCCGACTGTCCACCTCTACCGCTCCTCGTCAGCGGTCATTCCGGAACACTGGCCCAGCCCACCGTGGTGCCGCCGGGCGTATAACGGGCGTCGTGAGACGGATCGCCCCTCTCTCCCAGAGCGCGCCGCCTGCTGGGGTGCTTTAGGCAGATGAATCGCGCTCGTCTGCCATCGGTGCGTCGCGCGACCGTTGATGACGCAGGCGCGATCGCGCTGCTATTGCACGACTTCAACCGGGAGTTCGATGAGCCGACACCGGCGGTCGAGACACTGGCGCAGCGGATCGCGTATCTGCTCGATGCTGCGGTCATGCCCCCGGCATGAATCGAACATGCGCACGCGGTTTAGGAAACCGCTGCTCTATCCACTGAGCTACGGGGGCTGCGGGACATTGTGCCGCGCGCACCCGGCGTGCGAGGATCTCCGGCATGAGCGATACAGACGCCGTCGCCGGCCTCCTGCACGAGGCCGGCGAGACGCACCACGTCGTCTACCGGATCCTCGACGGCGACGATCCCGACTGGGCGTCGTGGTACGCCGACTGGCTGCTCACGCTCTCGGAGCTCCCGCAGCTACTCGGCGCGACTCCCGTCCGCAGTCACCTCGTGCACGCGCTCGTTCAGCTCGATCGCGATTACACGGCCGAACCGCGCGAGGAGCGCTGGGAGGACTGGTACGCCGAACGGCTGACCGAGCGCTTCCGCACCGCCTAGCTACAGTCCGAAGGCGATGGGCGATTTCAGCCTCGAGGCGCTGCTCGACTCGCGGCGCGGCGAGGATCTCGACCTCTGGGCAAAGGCGATCAACCCGCAGTTCGTGCGGGTGCTGCGGACGATCGGTTTCGACCGCACCTGGGCGCGCTCGGAAGGAGCGTCTCTCTACGACGCGGACGGGACGCGCTACCTCGACCTGCTCGGCGGCTTCGGGATGTACGGCGTCGGGCGGAACAACCCTCGGGTCCGCGCAGCGCTCGTCGAGGCGCTCGAGCTCGAGACGCCCGGAATGCTCGCGATGGGGACGACGCTCCTGCCCGGCCTGCTCGCTGAAGAGCTGACCGCGCTCGCCGGCGGCCGGATCGAACGCTGCCTGTTCACGAGCTCCGGCACGGAGTCGGTCGAGGCTGCACTCAAGCTCGGCCGGGCCGCGACCGGACGCACACGCGTCCTCTCCGCCGAGCACGGCTTCCACGGGCTGACGCTCGGCTCTCTTTCGGCGAACGGCAACGCCGAGTTCACCGACCGCTTCCAGCCGCTCCTCCCCGGGTTCGCGCAGGTGCCGTTCGGCGATCTCGACGCACTCGAGGCCGAGCTGCGCCGCGAGGACGTCGCCCTGTTCCTCGTCGAGCCGGTACAGGGAAAGGGGATCCACCTACCACCCGACGGCTACCTGGAAGCCGCTCAGGACCTCTGCCGCCGCTACGGGACGCTCTTCGGCGTCGACGAGGTGCTGACCGGCTTCGGACGGACCGGCCGGATGTTCGCCTTTCAGCACTGGGGGCTCGAGCCGGATCTCGTGACCGTGGCGAAGACGCTCTCCGGCGGCTACGTTCCATCGGGCGCGCTCCTCATGACGCGCTCGGTACACGAGGCGGTCTTCGACTCGATGCCGCACGCGATGTCGCACGGCTCGACGTTCGCGCCGAACGAGCTCGCGATGGCCGCCGGGCTCGCGACGCTGCACGAGTTGCGCGAGCAGCGCCTCGTGGAGGAGAGCGCGCGCCTCGGCGAGCGGCTGCTCGAGCTGACCCTGCCGCTCGTGGACGAGTTCGCGGTCGTACGCGACGTGCGGGGGCTCGGGCTCGCGTGGGCAATCGAGTTCGGGGAGCCGCAGGGCGGCGGGCGCATGACGTACCGCATCATCGAGCGCGCGCAGCGGGGCCTCTTCGCACAACTCGTCGTCGTCCCGCTCTTCACGAGGCACCGGATCCTCAGCCAGGTCGCCGGCCACGACATGGCCGTGATCCGGATCCTGCCCCCGCTCGTCGTGACGGACGCCGACGTCGAGGAGTTCGCCGACGCGCTGCGCGCGACGATCAAGGACGCTCAGCAGATGCCGAAGTCGCTGACGAAGTTCGCGCTCACGGCTGCCGGCGCGGCGGTCTCCCGCCGCTAGCCGCGCTCGAGCGGGAGGTCGCGCTGCGACCACTCGCTCCACGAGCCCGGATACAGACGACCGTTGCGACCGGCGAGCCAGGCGCGGTGGAGCGTGACGCACGCGGTGACTCCGGAGCCGCAGTAGGCGACGAGCTCGCCGTCGGGGAGCGCGGGCAAAGGCTCGTTCCACGGCGCGTTCGCCGCGCCCGGGATGCGTCCGGACGGGTCGTCGATCTCGTTCGGCTCGCCGCGCCAGCGGTTGGCGGTGCGTGCGTCGACGAGCGCGAGCGACGGATCGGCTAGGCGTCGGGCGATCTCGGCGGCGTCGATCGTGTCGCCGCTCCGCTCTTTCAGGACGAACTCGACCGGCTCGATCTCCTCTTGGCCGGCGCGCAGCTCGCCTCCCCAGGCCTCGATCCCGCCGAGCAGAACGGCACAGTCGTCGTGGCCGAAGTGGCGCAACAGCCACCACAGCCGCTCCGGTCCGCCGCCGTTCCCGTAGGCGACGACGTACACCTCGGTGCCGATGCCGGCCCTGCCGGCCGCGGCCGCGAAGCGCTCCGCGGACGGCAACGGGTGGCGGCCCGCGTCAGGAACCGACAGGTCCGAGAGTTCGCTGTCGACGTCGAGGAACGAGGCGCCGGGGATGTGTCCCTCGAGGAACAGCTCGCGCCCACGCGCGCGGTTCCCGAGCTCCCACCGACAGTCGACGAACTGGTATCTCACCTTCCGACCAGCGTAGAACGACGCTCGAGGAGGACGACGTCACGCCAGACGCCGTTCGACTCGCCGAGCCCCTCGCGGACTCCGACCTCGTGGAAGCCGCACGCCTTGTGGAGGCTGATCGACGCCTCGTTCTCGGGGAAGACGCCGGCAGTCAGCGTCCAGTAGCCCGCCTGCTCGGAGCGCTCGACAAGCTCGCCGAGCAGTTCACGACCAAGCCCGGCGCCACGCGCCTCCTCGGCCACATAGACGCTGACCTCGCCCACACCCCGGTAGCAGTGCCGCTTCGACGCCGGCGACAGCGCCGCCCAGCCGACGACCGTCCCGTCCCGCTCGGCGACGAGGCGCAGCTCGGGATGCGACGTGTCCCATCGCTCCCACGACGGCGGCTCCGCCTCGAAGGTCGCGTTGCCGCCATCGATGCCTTCCCCGTAGATCGCACGCACCGCCGACCAATCGGCAGGGCGCAGATCGCGGAGGGTCACCTTGCCCGGCTCGGCGTCCACACCGCCGCGAGGATCCCGAGACCGACGAGCACGCCGCCACCGACCCAACGCTGCACTCGCGCGATCCCCACGGAGCCGCGGAGGCGGTCGGCGACCGTTCCAGCCGCGACTGCCCACATGCTGTCGCTCAGGAATCCGAGCAGGGCGAAGCTGAGCCCGAGCGCGAGCACCTGCAGCCAGGCATGCGGCGCGTCGGGGTCTACGAACTGCGGCAGGAACGCGAAGATAAAGACGATCGTCTTCGGGTTCGTCAGGTTGACGAAGACGCCCTGGGCATACGCGCGCCGGCGTGTTCGGGGCACCGCGCTTTCGTCCGGAGGCTCGAGTCCACGCCCCAGCAGGCGTCGCACGCCGAGCAGAAGCAGATACGCAGCGCCGACGTACTTGACTGCATCGAAGGCGACCGACGAGGCGAGGATGAGCGACGAGAGACCTGCTGTCGCGAGAACGACGTACGCAAGCGTGCCCGTGGTGATGCCTGCGACAGAAGCGAGCCCGCCTCCCCGGCCCATCTCGACGCTCCGCGTCACGACGTACAGGACTGCCGGCCCGGGCACGAGCAGCAGCACGATCGCCGTGGCCAGGAAGACGGCATACGTCGAAGACGACGGCATGCGATCGACCCTATCCCGCAGCGTCGGCCGCGGGAGCGAGGCGCGGCTCCGGCACAGGCGTGCGGGCGTGAGCGTGCGCGAGGCCGAGGTGTCCGTGCGACTCGGTCCCGTAGCCGCCGGGGACCGGGATGTAGAACTCGGGATAGCCCCACATTCCGTGCTCGGCCACGTCGAGCCCCGCCGTCTCGACGTGCGACTCGACGCGGATGCCCCACAGCCGGTTCATCGTCCAGAGGGAGCCGTACGAGGCGGAGAACGTGAACACGGCGACGGCAACGAGACCGAGCGCCTGCACGCCGAGCTGGTAGGGCGAGCCGGTATAGAGGAGCCCGCCGTGGCCGACACCGACTGTGGCGGCGAGGGCGGGAACGGCGAAGAGTCCCGTGGCGAGCGTCCCCCAGACGCCCGCGAGGCCGTGCACCGCCACTGCGCCGATCGGGTCGTCGATGCCGAGCCGCTCGACGAGCGGCACCGCCACGACCGCGACGGCCGCCGCGACGAAGCCGATCAGGACGGCGGCCCACGGCGCGACGAAGCCGCACGCGGCAGTGACCGCGACGAGCGCCGCGAGGACGCCGTTGAGCATCATCGAGACGTCGGGCTTGCGCAGCACGAGCCAGGCGACACAGATTCCGCCCACGCCGCCGGCCGCGGCTGCAAGGTTCGTGGTCACGGCCACGTAGCCGAAGAAGCCGACCCGGCCTCCCGTCTCGACTCCGAGCGTCGAGCCCGCGTTGAAGCCGAACCAGCCGAACCAGAGGATGAGCGTCCCGAGCACGGCATACGGCATGTTGTGCCCCGGGATCGCGTTCGCGCGGCCGTCGTGGCCGAACTTGCCGATCCGCGGCCCGAGGAGGATCGCGCCTGCGAGCGCGGCGAGCGCGCCCTGGTAGTGGACGACGGTGGAGCCCGCAAAGTCCTGCATCCCGAACCGCTGCAACCAGCCGCCCGGCGCCCAGATCCAGTGTGAGACGACCGAATAGACGACCGTGAAGATCGCGCCGAACGCGAAGTAGACCCAGAGCTTCGCGCGCTCGGCCATCGCACCCCAGACGATCGCGAGCGACACACCTGCGAAGACGACCTCGAACAGCCAGCCCGCCGCCCCCGGAATCCCCGTGAACGCGGCGAACGGCGCCTTCCCCACCGCGAGCAGCGCGCCGGCCGAGGGCGCGAAGCCGTGCAGTCCGAGGACGGCGTCCCCGTTCCCGAAGGCGAGCCCGAAGCCGACCAGCCAGTAGACGAGCGACGCGACGCCGAAGATGAGCACGTTCTTGCCGGCGATGTGCGCCGCATTCTTCATCCGCGTGAGCCCCGCCTCGAGGAACGCGAACCCCGCCTGCATGAACATGACGAGGACGGCCGCGACGACGACCCAGAGGGTGTTGGCGGCGATCAGCAGCTGGTGGTGGGTCATCCGAGACGCTCCCCTGTGCGGTGGTGGACTACGTTGGCGACGGGCGACGTCCAGCAGAGTCCGTCGCCGGACGAGTGGCCGGTGTGGGCGGCGTCGGCGATCGCGGCAACGACGCGCTCCACGAGCGCGTCGTCGATGACGAAGGTCAGGAGGGCCTTCGGCAGGAAGCGGGACTCGAAGGTGCGGCCGCGGTACTCATGCGTCACGCCGCGCTCACGTCCGTGCCCGATCGCCTCGACGACGGTGACCCCGACGTGGCCCGTCTCCTCCTCGACGGCGTCGATCACCGTCTCGACCCGCTCCCTGAGGACCACCGCCTCGACCTTGATCACCCTGCTCCCTCTGCCGGACCAACAAAAAAGCCCCGCGACCCTTCGGTCGCGAGGCTCCGTCGCCTCGGCGGCTCGCCCGCTCCGGCGGACCGCCTGCGCCGGAAGCTAGCAGGGGCTACGGCCGTACACCGCCGCGAGCTCGTGGACGGTCGCCGCGATGCGGTCGCGGAGCTCCGACGGCGCGATCACCTCGAGCTCACTGCCGCGGTGCAGGAGCGCCCGGTAGGCGGCCCCGAGGTCCTCGTAGGCGAACACCTTCTCGTTGCCGCCCCGATCGCGCACCGACACCTCGACGCGGGGGCGGCCCTCCTCGAACTCACGCGACCATTGCTCCCAGTACGCGGCGAGGTCGAAGCCCGGCGGTCGGCGCAACTCCTCCCCGAGCTGGCGCACCGACACGACCCGGGAGACGCGGTAGACGCGCAACCCCGCCGACCGCTGGGCGACCAGGTACCAGGCACCGCCCTTGACGACGAGCCCGAGCGGGTCGAGCGTCCGCTGGACGACCCGACGCCCTTCGCGGTAGCGAATCCGGACTCGACAGCCGCCCCAGAGGGCGGCGGCGAGCTCCGGTAGGCGCGGAACCCGATCCTCGGCCCGGAACCAGCCGCGGGTGTCGAGGTGGAAGAGGCGCTGCGCGCGAGTCGCCCGCTCCTGGAGCTCCTGCGGCATGGCGGCAAGAACCTTCAAGCGCGCAGCTGCCAACTCGCCGCCGAGCCCGAGCTCCGCGGCCGGTCCGGGCATACCTGCGGCGAAAAGAGCCTCCGCCTCGTCCGCGGTGAGGCCGGTGAGCCGCGTCCGGTAGCCGCCGGGGAGCCGGTATCCGCCGGCCGGGCCCCGCACCGCCTCGACCGGCACGCCCGCCGCCGCGAGCGACTCGATGTCGCGATGGACGGTTCGCACCGAGACCTCCAGGCGCGCGCCGAGCTCGGCCGCTGTCAGAAGCCCCCGCGTCTGGAGCAGGAGCAGCAGGGAGACGAGTCGTGTCGCTCGCATCTCGATTCGGAGACTGGCACATAAACATGCCAGAAGGTGGCCTCTTTATCTGATTGGCTCTAGTCGTCCACAAAGAGGAGGAGCAATGGCAGCAATGAGCGACAGTGAACTCAAGGCAACCGGGCTGGAGCTGCTCCTCCCGGATCCGGAGTTCATCGCCGAACTGAGCGAGAAAAGCCGCCCCGAGCCGGAGAAAGCTGGCGATGACGGTTACGAGCCGCCGCGCGCGGCGTGAACAACGAGGAGGCGGCCGTCGTCCTGCGCGGACGGCCGACCGTGCGAACACCGGAGGGCGAGCGCGTGCTTGAGCCGGGCGACGTTGCCTTCTTCGCGACCGGCCCTGACGGCGCTCACCGGCTGTTCAACGCGAGCGACGAGCCGGCCCGTTGCCTGATCGCTGCCGGCCACGCGAGCCCCGAGGTCGTCGAGTACCCGGACAGCGGCAAGGTGCTCGCGCTCTCGAAGCGCGGTGCGATCTGGTCGATGCCCCGTCGCGACGCCGCCGTCGACTACGTCGACGGCGAGGAGCCGCGGCTGTGAGGAAAAGCGCCTGTACAGGCCGGGAATTTGACGCGCACGCGCGGAGCACCTACCCTGCGACAGCCATGTTGCTCGCGAACGTAATGGATCGGATCCCGGGGGGCGGCAGCGCTTGCCCCACCCGGGCGCGCGGCTCCCTTTAGGTCCGCGCACCGCCGCACCGGCGGTCTCACGTCCTTCGTTCCGTACTTCGTTTCAGAAGGAGCAGCATGTCCACTCTCGCACCATCCACATCAGATCTCGCTTCGCGTCTAGACCGCCAGGCCCCCGCCGTCGAGGTGCGTGACCTGCGAAAGACGTTCCGGCGACGTGACCGCAAGGCAGGCCGCTTCGCGCGCAAGCGTCCGTGGCCGGCGCTCGACGACGTGACCTTCACGATGGCCCGTGGCGAGTGCGTCGCCATCCTCGGCCAGAACGGATCGGGGAAGTCGACGCTCGTCCGCCTGCTCTCGACCCTCTTGATCGACGACGGCGGCGAGGCGCGGATCTTCGGGCACGACGTCGTCAAGGACGCGTCGGCGATCCGCCGGCTCGTCAACCGGGTCTCGGTCGAGGCGAGCTTCTTCAAGAAGATGTCCGCCTCCGAGAACCTCTCGTACGCGGCGCGCTTCTACGGGATGGCGCCGCACCAGACGCGCACGGCCATCCCCGAGATCCTCGGCAGGGTCGGCTTCCCTCCCGAGCGGCGCGGCGAGGCGATGGAGAACCTCTCGCGCGGCATGCAGCAGAAGGTCGCCCTCGCCCGGGCGCTTCTGACCTCGCCTGTCCTGCTCCTGCTCGACGAGCCGACGACGGGCCTCGACCCGCGCTCCAAGCTCGAAGTGCAGGAGTTCATCCGCCAGATGCGGGCCGAGCACGACGCGACGATCCTCCTCTGCACCCACGACATGGCCGAGGCGGAGACGCTCGCCGATCGCATCGGGATTCTCGATCGCGGCCGGCTGCTCTTCCTCGAGCCGGTCGCAGACGTGAAGCGGCGCTTCGGCGTCGAGACCCTCGAGGAGGCCTTCTTCGCCGCCACCGGACGCGAGTTCGTGGCCGAGGAGGGCGACGCCAGCGACGACGACGAGTACAGGGAGGTGTTCGGATGAGCGAGTTCGCACTTGAGACCAGGAACCAGCTCGTCGGCCTGTTCGGGATCGTCGAGCGGAACATCTACCTCACCAAGCGCTACTTCCTCTGGGATGTCGCGTTCATGGTCTGGACGATCGCGAACACGCTCACGATCGTCTTCATCGCGCGCTCGGAACATCTGTCGCCGGCAGAGCAGAACACATTCGCGATGCAGCTGCTCGTCGGCGCGACGATCTGGGCCTTCCTCGGGATCATCTTCGAGTTCATGACCGAGACCGTCGCCTGGGAGCGGTGGGAGGGGACGATCGAGTACACGTTCATGGCGCCGCTGTCGCGTCTCGTGCACCTGTTCGGGCAGGGCGCGTACGCGGTGCTGTACGGACTGATCCGGGCGACGATCCTCTTCTTCGCGGTCGCCGCTTTCATCGGCATCCACGCACCGAACGCGAACTACGGGGCAGCGCTCGGGCTGCTGGCGCTCGCGTCCCTCTCGTTCATCGGCGTCGGGATCATGACCTCGGTGCTGCCGCTGATCTCGCCGGAGAAGGGCGCGCAGCTCGGCTTCGTCTGCCAGGGCGTGATGCTCGTGGTCTCGGGCGTCTACTACTCGGTGAGCGTGATGCCGGAGTGGATGCAGTGGCTCTCGAAGATCTCGCCGGCCACGTACGCCTTGCGCGGGTGCCGCGCCTCGATCATCAACGGCACCGGGATGGCGTGGGCCGACGTGTGGCCGCTGCTGATCATCGCCGTCCTCGCGACGCCGATCGGCCTCGCCGTCTTCAAGGTCGGCGAGCGGCACGCGAAGCGGCACGGGAAGCTGAAGAGGTCGGGATGACCGACTTCTTCGCGGGAGCGGTCGCGGAGCGTTATGACTCCTCGACGGCCGCCATGCCGGTCGAGCCGGTCGTCGACTTCCTCGCACCGCTCGCCGCCGGTGGCGCCCTCGAGCTCGCGGTCGGCACCGGCAGGATCGCGCTGCCGCTCGCCGCCCGCGGGATTCGCGTCGCGGGCATCGACTTCTCGCCGGACATGGTCGCGCAGCTGCGCGCGAAGCCCGGGAGTGACGCGATCCCGGTCGAGCTCGGCGACATGACGACGACGCGGTTCAATGGGACGTTCTCGCTCGTGTACGTCGTCTACAACTCGATCTTCAACCTGCAGACGCAGGAGCTACAGGTCGCGTGCTTCGCGAACGCCGCGGCGCATCTCGAGCCCGGCGGAACGTTCGTGGTCGAGATCATGGTTCCCGAGCTGCAACGGCTGCCCTTCGGGGACACGTTCCTCCTCTTCGACGCCACTCCCGAGCACGTGGGATTCGACGAGTACGACCTCGTCGGCCAGGGGCTCACGTCCCATCACTACAACCCGGTCGACGGTGACTACTCGACGTTCCCCGGCCGCTACATCTGGCCGTCGGAGCTCGACCTCATGGCGTGCCTGGCGGGCATGAAGCTGCGGGAGCGCTGGGCGGACTGGGACCGCTCGCCGTTCACCGCCGAGAGCGCGAAGCACATTTCGGTCTGGGAGAAGTCGGCGGGTTAGCGTTCGCGCGTGCCCGCTCGCGCTCGCCGCTCCTGCCTCACCGTTCCCGCCTCGAGCGAGCGGATGCTCGCGAAGGCTCCGTTGCTCGCCGCCGACGAGGTAATCGTCGACCTCGAGGACGCGGTCGCAACCGAGGACAAGGAGCGGGCACGCGAGCTCGCCGTCGCGACGCTGGGGCGTGGCCCGCTCGGCCGAACAACGGCACTTCGCGTCAACGGACGCTCGACGCCGTGGTGGGAAGACGACCTGCGCGCGGCCGCGGCGGCGCGTCCCGACGTGGTCGTGCTCCCCAAGGTCGAGTCCCCCGAGGACGTGTTCGCGGCGACCGAGCTCCTCCCGGCCGGGATCGGCCTCGAAGCCCAGATCGAGTCAGCGCGCGGGCTCGTCGAAGCGGATCGGATCGCCGCCGCCGGCCATGGCCTCGAAGCGCTCGTCTTCGGCCCGGGCGATCTCGCGGCCTCCCTCGGCGTGCCGGTGCTCACGATCGGCGCCGGCGTGTCCGACTATGCGCTCGCGCGCGTGGTCGCGGCCGCCCGCGCCTCCGGGTTGCAGGCGCTCGACGGGCCGCACGCGCGGCTCGGCGACGACTTCGGGCTCGTCCTCTCGGCGCGGCGCGCGCTCGAGCACGGCTACGACGGCAAGTGGGTGATCCACCCGAGCCAGATCGAGCCGGTCAACCGCATCTTCACCCCGTCGCCTGGCGACGTGGAACGAGCGCAGCGGATACTCGAAGCGGGAACGGGAGCGGCTCGCTTCGAGGGCGAGCTGGTCGACGAGGCCTCACGCAGGCTCGCAGAATCCCTGGTCAGGCGTTTCGAGCAGCTCTCCTAGCCGCCTTCCGCCGTTTCACCCCCGGCGCGGCGAGCACTGCTCGATACCAGACGTGGAGCAGCGCGGCGATCGTGACCGCGACGAACCCCAGGATCCTGCTGATGATGCTTGCCACCTCGCCGCAGAGGGTACTTCCGCAGTACTTCCGCACGATGACGCGTTCACCTCGACCGGCACTGCGGAAAACGGTCGCGTGCGAGAAGCTGCTACGAAAGGATAGGAAGCATCTCCCACCCCAGAGGAAAGGATCGGTCACAGATGATCAACACGAAGGACAAGGCCACCGCCGCAGCTGCGAGCGCCCGCCCCTACGTCGAGCGCGCCCTACGCGACAAGGAACTGCGCGACAACGTCCGCAACGCGTTCTTCTCCGCTCGTGCCGTCTACGACGAGCTCGCATCCCGGCGCAAGGTCTCGGACGCGGCCTCCCGCCTTGCGCAAGACAAGGAGATCCAGGACGAGCTGCGGAACGCGATCGACGAGATCCGGAATGCGGCCGGCCGCGTCAAGAGCGTGAAGCACGGTACGCCGGAGCCGGCGCGCGCGGCGCGAAACGGCTTGCTGCTGCTGATGGGAATCGTCATCGGTCTGTTCCTAAACCCGATCACGGGCCCGGCGATGCGGCGGATGCTTGCGAGCAAGCTGTTCGGCAGCGGAGACGGCTTCGTCTACCAGGGAAACGGCTCGAAGACGTCGGCCTGAGCCGACAGTCGCGCTAGCTCGTTCGGCCGAGGTGCTCGCGCGCGAAGGCGCGGAAGCGGTCGCGCACGCCCTCGTCGGGCGCGAGGGGCGCGTCGTCTGCGTACTGCGGGTCGGAGGCGATCTCCTCCGCCACCGTCCGCACCTCCTGCTCGATCGCGGCGCGGTGAGCCGGATCGCGGAGCAGCGCGTCGACCCAACTCTCGGAGCCGTCCCAGTCGGGGACGTCGTGGTCGAACAGCAGTTGGCCGAGCAGGATTCCGGTTCGGATGTAGGCGAACGTCCTGAAGGCGAGGATCCGGTGGGGCGTCTCGACCTTGGCCGCGAGCGCCGGGTCGTCGCGGACGATGCGATCGACGATTCCGCCGATCGGCTCGTCGACCAGCGGGATCCAGAGCTCGTCGAGGTCGGGCACGTCTGGATTATGGCCGGACCTGCATATCCTTGAGTGTGGCCCCGGATGTGCTGCTCGAGCGGCTCGCCGCCGAGCCCGAGCGGGCCGGCCTGTTCCTCGACTTCGACGGCGTGCTCGCCCCGATCGTGGCGAGGCCGGAGGACGCTGTGCCCTCGCCCGAGACCCGGGCCGAGCTCGAGCGGCTCGTGGGGCGCTACGCGATCGTCGCGGTTGTGAGTGGACGGAAGAGCGAGGACGTCCGTCCGCGAATCGGGGTGGACGGCGTGGTGGTCGTCGGCTCGCACGGGCTCGAGCTCGACCCGCAGGCCGACCGCTGGCGCGCGAGGCTTGCGGCGTTCGCGGGCAACGCTCCGTGGCCGCGGGAGGAAGTCGAGGAGAAGGGGCTCGCGGTGGTCTTCCATTTCCGCGACCGCGCAGACGAGCAAGAGGCGGTGCGCGCGCTCGACAAGATCGCAGAGTCGGCACAGGAAGAGGGCCTCGTCGCTCGGTACGGGCGGAAGATCCTCGAGGTTCTCCCGCCCGTGGGCTCGAACAAGGGGACGGCGGTGCGACGGCTGCTGGAGGAGCAGGGGCTGCGACGCGCGCTCGCGGCCGGCGACGACACGACCGACCTCGATTCCTTCGCAGCACTCGACGGGCTCGAGGTCGCGGTGCGTGTGGCCGTCGCGTCGACGGAGGCGCCGAGCGCACTGCTCGAAGCCGCCGACATCGTGGTCGAGTCGACCGACGCGTTCCTCGCGCTGCTGCAGCGTCTGTAGCGGCCTTTGTGGAGACGGTTTGCGGCTCGGCGAGGCCCGAGACGATGGGACGGCACTGTCCTGTCGAGCCATGCCCGGTGTCAGACACCGGACGTGGCTCTTTTGGACGTTCGAGCTCAGACTTTGTGCACGCGGACCGCGGTGCCGTACGCGCAGATCTCCGTCCAGTTCCCGCCCATCTCGGACGTGTCGAAGCGCATTGCGATGATCGCATTCGCGCCGTGCGACTCCGCCTCCTCGATCATCCGCTGCCTGACCTGCTCCCGGCTGTCGATCAGCGCCTTCGTCATCCCCTTCAGCTCGCCGCCGAGAATCGACTTGAGCCCGGCGCCGATCTGGGAACCGACGTTGCGCGAGCGTACAGTCAGCCCCATCACCTCGCCGAAGACCTCGTCGACCTCGTAGCCGGGGATGTCGTTCATCGTCGTGACGATCATTCGTCTTCTTCCTTTCCATAGACATCGAGCGCCCCGTCGACCTTCTCCAAGACGTAGTCGCTCACGGCGTCGCCTCCCGGTTCAGCACGTCCCACGCCCGACGCACGTCGGCCCCCGTCGTCCGGGCGTTGCCGATCGCGAGCCGTAGGACGTACCGCCCGTCGAGCTTCGTGTGCGTGATGAAGATCTCGCCCGAGGCGTTGACGCGCTCGAGGAGCTGCTCGTTCTGCTCATCAGAGCCCTCTCGGCGGAAGACGACGAGCGAGAAGCGCCGCGGCGCGACGAGCTCCCAGCCCGCGCTCTCCTCCACCCAGCTCGCGAAGAGCGCCGCAAGGCGGATGTGCTCGCGGAGGATCGCGCGCAGCCCCTCGGCGCCGTAACAGCGCAGCACCGCCCAGAGCTTCAGCGAGCGGAAGCGACGGCCGAGCGGCGGGCCGAAGTCGGCGAGTGAGAATGCCTCGTCGTCGGTGCGCAGGTACTCGGGCGTCAGCGTGAACGCCTCGCGCCACTCGTCCGGTCGGGCCGTCCAGACGAGGGAGCAGTCGGTCGGCACGAGCAGCCACTTGTGCGGGTTGACAACGAGGCTGTCGGCAAGCTCGACGCCGTCAGCCGACCAGCGCTCCTCCTCGCAGATCCACGAGGAGCCCGCGTAGGCGGCGTCGACGTGGAGCCACGCGCCCGCGGCGTGGGCCCGCTCCGCCAGCTCACGCACCGGGTCGACCGAGGCGAACGAGGTCGTGCCGACCGTCGCGACCACGGCTGCGACGTCGTCGACGTCGTAGCCGTCGACGCGCATCCGCAGCTCCTCGTCGACCGGCACCTTGCGCAGCTCCATCCCGAGCATCCGCGCGTCCTTCTCGACCGAGGAGTGCGCGTGCTCCGAGCAGACGACGACGTTGCGGCCGGTCACGTGGCGCGCGGCGATGAGCGCGGCGAGGGTGGACGTGGAGGCCGTGTCCTCGATGTGACCGTGCCAGCCGTCGGGCAGGCCGAGCAGCTGCCGCACCCAGTCCGCGACGCGCAGCTCGAGCTCCGTCGACGCAGGTGAAGCTCGCCAGACGATCGCGACCTGGTTCAGCGTCGCCGCAAGCAGCTCCGCGAGGATCGCCGGCTCCGACGAGGTCACGGCGAAATAGGAGAAGAAGCGCGGGCTCTGCCAGTTCGTGAGCGCCGGCAGGAGCAGCTCGTCGAGGTCGCGCAGGACGCTCGCGAAGGGCTCCGGCTGCTCGGGCGCCACCGGCGGCAGCTGCGCCGAGAGCTCACCCGGCCGGACCTGCGCCAGCACGGGAAGCTCGCCGACCCGCTCCAGGTACTCGGCCGCCCACTCGAGCGCGGCTGCACCGTCCTCGCGGAAGTCCATCAGCGCTTCTTCCGCAGCTTGTCGAGCTGGTTCCAGGTGCGCGTGTTGGCGACGTCCGCCTTCGTCAGCCAGCCGCGCCGGGCCTGCGCCACGGCGAGCTCGACGTACGCCTGCGAGCGAACCTCGTGCCCGTCGGAGGAGACGATCAGCTTCAGCCCCGCCTCCTTGGCGGCGCGGGCGTGGACGTCCCGCAGGTCGAGCCGGTCCGGCTGACCGTTGATCTCGAGCAACGTCCCGGTCTCGAGCGCGCCGTCGATCACGCGCTCGACATCGACGTCGCGCGGCGGACGCTTCCCGATCCGCCGGCCGGTGAGATGGCCGATCACGTCGACATAGGGGTTCTGCATCGCCTCGAGCACACGCTCGGTCGGCCGCGAGTCGGGCGCGTTGTGCACCGACGCGACGACCCAGTCGAGCAGCGCGAGATCCTCGTCGGCCACGTCGACCTCTCCGCTCGAGCGGATGTTGGCCTCGACGCCGGTCAGGATCGTCAGCTTCGGGAAACGCGCGCGCAACGCCTCGATCTCCTCGAGCTGCGCCTGCAGCCGTCCGTCGCGCAGGTAGTGGGAGTGGTCGGTGACGGCGTAGTACTCGTAGCCGCGCGCAACCGCGCCCTCGAGCATCTCCTCGAGCGTGCTCTTCCCGTCGGCCGACCAGTGCGAGTGCGTGTGCAGGTCGCCGCGAACGTCGCGCAACTCGACGAGCTTCGGCAGCTCGCCGCGGCGGGCGGCCTCGAGCTCGCCCGAGTTCTCGCGCAGCTCCGGCGGGATCGGGTGGTAGCCGAGGAACTCGTAGACGGCGTCCTCCTCGGGGCTCTTGAAGACTTCACCGCTCTCGACGTTCGCGACCCCGTACTCGGAGATCGAGAGCCCGCGCCGCACCGCGTCCTCACGCATCGCGACGTTGTGTTCCTTCGAGCCCGTGAAGTGCTGCAGGAGGTTGCCGAACGACTCGGGTGGGACGACGCGCAGGTCGAAGCGGAGCCCCTCGCGCGAGACGACCGTCGCCTTCGTGTCGCCCTGCGCCGCGACGTCGACGACCCACTTCAGCTCGGCGAAATGGCCCGTCAGGTCGGCCGGATTCGTCGCGCTGGCGATGATGTCGAGGTCGCGGAACGTCTCCTTCCGCCGCCGCACCGACCCGGCCTCGGAGACCGCGATCGCCGCCGGCAGCTCGCGCAGCGCCGCGACCACCGCCTGCACCTCGGGCAGGCCGCGACCGAGCAGGTAGCGGTCCGTCTCCGGGCTCTCCGCCTGGTAGGCGAGCGCCGCGAGAATCTTCTCCTCGCTCTTGGGGCCGAGACCTGCGAGCGTTCGCAGCCTCTCGGCTTCGGCCGCGGCCTTCAGCTCGTCGAGTGTCTCGACACCGAGCTCGCGCCAGATCCGGGCCGCGGTCTTCGGCCCGAGACCCGGCAGCTTCATGAACAGCACGACCTCGGGCGGGACGCCGGCCTTCTTCTTCGTCAACGCCTCGATCTCGCCGAGCTCGACGATCTGGACGATCTTCTCCTCGATCGTCTTGCCGATGCCCTGCAGCTCCTTCGCCTTGCCGTCGAGCGCGAGCTGGGCGACCGACCCCGAGGTCTCGCGCACGCGGGTAGCAGCACGCCGGTAGGCGACGACGCGGAACGTGTCCTTGCCCTCGAGCTCGAGCAGGTCGCCGAGCAGGTCGATCTGGTCCGCGATCTCGGAGTTACGAGGGAGTTCCGCCACTCCCGCGATGATATGAGCGTGCCCAGAGCCGTCGTCTGCTTGCCGACGTACAACGAGCGCGAGAACCTCGAGCCGATGGTGCGCGCGCTCGCGGACAAGGACGTGAACGTCCTTGTCATCGACGACAACTCCCCCGACGGGACGGGCGAGATCGCCGATCGGCTCGCCGCCGAACTTCCCTGGGTCGAAGTGCTCCACCGGCCGCGGAAGGAGGGACTCGGCCGCGCCTACGTCGACGGGTTCCGGCACGTCCTCGCGAGCGGCGCCGAGCTCGTGCTCGAGATGGACTGCGACTTCTCGCACGACCCGGCCGACGTGCCGCGGCTGATCGCCGCAGTCGAGGAGGGCGCCGATCTCGCGCTCGGTTCCCGCTACGTCCCCGGCGGCGGCACCGCCAACTGGGGGCTCGTGCGGCGCCTGATCTCCCGCGGCGCCTCGGTCTACACGCGCGTCCTCCTCATGCCGATCCACGACGCGACCGGAGGCTTCAAGTGCTTCCGCAGGCGCGTGCTCGAGTCGATCGACCTGGACACGATCGACGCCGCGGGCTACGTCTTCCAGATCGAGGCGACGTATCGCACCCTGCGCAAAGGGTTCCGCGTCGTCGAGATTCCGATCCGCTTCGCCGATCGCACCGCCGGGCGGTCGAAGATGACGCGCGCGATCGTGCTCGAGGCGGTCTGGAAGGTGCCGGCGCTACGGTTCGCCGCGTTGAGGGGACAGCTGTGACCGAGCTCGACGAGTCGACGTTCGACGACGCGATCGCGGGCGGACCGCTGCTGGTCGACTTCTGGGCACCATGGTGCCGCCCGTGCAAAGCGCTGGAGCCGATCCTCGAGGAGCTCCCCGTCGCGGTCGCGCGGGTGAACGTGGACGAGGAGCTGGGAATCGCGTCCCGGTACGACGTGCTCTCGATCCCGACGGTGATCTTGTTCAAGGGCGGAGAGCCCCTCGGCGCGGTCGTCGGCGTGCGCCCGCGCGCGCACTTCGAGCAGTTCCTAGCGGAAGTGCTCCCAGCCGGCGAGTGAGTACGGCTCGCCGCGGAGCGTGAGCTCAACCCCCTCGCCTTCCTCGACCCGGCCGATCACCGGAAAGTCGAGTGGATCGGGCGTCGTCGCCAGCAGCTCGTAGTCCTCGCCGAAGCCGGCGTCGTCGAGCTCGGCCCCCGGCGCCAGAGGTACGTCCTCGAGCTCGACTGCGAGCCGGGCTCCCGAGCGCGCGGCGATATGTCCCGCATCCCGCGCGAGCCCGTCCGACAGGTCGAGCATCGCGGTCGCCACCGCCGCGAGCCGTCTCCCTTCGGCTACACGGTCCGGCACCGGCGGCAGTCGGCCGGCACGGAAGGCCGCGCCCGCTGCGCCGAGCGGACCGGTCACGACAACGACGTCTCCCGGACGGGCTCCTGCGCGGCCGGGAACCCGCTCGGCGCGGCCGAGCGCGGTCACGGAGAGCACGACGCGGTCGACGCGAGTCGTATCGCCGCCGCGCACCGGCACGCCGCGCTCGTTCAGCCCCGAGTAGAGCTCGAGCACGTCCTCGAGCGCCGTCTCCGGAGGCAACCCGAGCGTGACGAGCAGCGCGAGCGGATCCGCACCCGACGCGGCCAGGTCGCTCACGTTCACCGCGGCGGCGCGCGCGCCGAGCCCACGCCAGCTCAGCAGGTCGAAGCGGAAGTGGACGCCCTCGACGAGCGCGTCCTGCGTCACGACGAGCCCGTCGACGACGGCCGCGTCATGCTCGATTCCCTGCACAAGTCCCCGCCTCTCGAGCTCGGCGAGCAACCCGAACTCCCCGAGCTCTTCGAGGGTCGTCACAGCTCGGAAATGCGGGCCCGACCGTCCAGAGTGTCCGGATCGAGCGCCGCGAGCGCGTCGTAGAGCCGCGCATGGAAGGTGCCCGGTCCGGGCGCGCCATCGGCGGCATCCTCCGCGGCGACACCGAGCGCCGCGAGTGCCTCAGCAGCGGCCTCGAGCGGTTCCCCCGGCTTGGCGGCGAGGAAGCACCCCGTGAGCGCCGAGGAGATGCAGCCGGTGCCCGTCACAGCGGCGAGCAGTGGATGGCCGTTTGCCACCGCGAGCACGCGCTCACCGTCCGAGACATGGTCGACCGGGCCGGTGACGGACGCGACGAGACCGAGCTGTCGCCCGCCCTCCCGTGCGAGCTCGGCCGGCTCGAGCCCGGCCGCGATCGACTCGACTCCGCGGACCTCTGCCTCGGCGCCGACGAGCGTCGCCACCTCGCCCGCGTTGCCACGCAGCACGGTCACGCGCACCTCGTCGAGGATTCGCCGCGCCGTGTCGGTGCGGTAGGCGGTCGCGCCGGCGCCGACGGGATCGAGCACGACCGGGATCCCGCGCGCGCTCGCTGCGCCCCCGGCGAGCAGCATCGCCTCGATCCAGTGCTCCGAAAGCGTGCCGATGTTGAGGACGAGCGCGGAGGCGAGCCCGACCATCTCCTCGACCTCCTCGCGCGCATGCGCCATCACCGGCAACGCGCCGAGCGCCAGGGTCGCGTTCGCCGTCTCGTTCATCACGACGTAATTCGTGATCTGGTGGACGAGCGGCTTCTGCTCCCGCAGCATTCGCAGCGTCGTTCCCGGCGAGAGGCTCATCGGCTCGCGACTCCCAGAACATCCACCGGTCCTTCGCCGCTCCCGATCTCCGCGAACCCCTGCGCGACGGCGCGTGAGGCGGCAGTCGCGGCGCCGCGCGCCGCATCGACCAGCGAGAACCCTCGCGCGAGGAGTGCGGCGAGCGTTGCGGAATGCGTGCAGCCGGCCCCGTGAGTGGCGGCGGCCTCACGACGCTCGAACGGGATCACCCAATGCTCCTTTCCGTCGAAGAGGTAGTCGGCCGGCTCGTCCGCATGGCCGCCGGTGACGAGTGCTGCCGGCGCGCCGAGCGCGACAAGCGCCTCGGCGAGCTCGGGCGGCGACGCCTCGGATGCGGTCAGCACCCTCGCCTCGAGCAGATTCGGAGTCACGACCGTCGCGAGCGGGAGGAGACGGTGGACGAGCGACCTCACGGCGTCGTCCTCCAGCAGTGGCGCGCCCGAGCTCGCGACCATGACGGGGTCGACGACGACCGGCAGGGGGTGCTCCTCGATCCAGTCTGCAACCGCGTCGATGATCGCGCGGGAGAAGAGCATGCCCGTCTTCGCGGCGTCGATCCCGATGTCGCCGGCGACCGCGTCGAGCTGAGCCCGCACGAACCACGGCGGCACCGCGAACACCGATGCCACCTCCCGCGTGTTCTGCGCCGTGAGCGCGACGATCGCCGACGTGCCGTGAACGCCGGCCGCGGCAAACGCCTTCAGGTCGGCCTGGATCCCCGCTCCTCCGCCGGAATCGGAGCCCGCGATCGTGATGCAGCGTGGAACCAACGCACTCCCTTCGCCGGCATGACCCGGATCAGGTTCGACGGGTGTGATCTCAGCCTCTCCGCGAGGCACCCCGGTCTGTTAACCCTAACGCCGCAACCCGAGCCGCCGCGCAACCTCGTAGAGGTTGACGTCGTAGCCCCAGCCGTACGACTTCGGGGTGAAGATGCGCCGGTCGCGCCGGTTCCACCAGCGCGACTTGACCCGCGAGACAGTCGGCCGTCGCCAGTCGTACGGCATGCGGAGGAACTTGCCTGTCCGCTGTGTCGTCATGTATCGAGCGTACCGATGCGCCGACTTCCTCCCGCCCTCGCCGCTTCCGCGACGCCGCGGATCCTCGAGCTGCTGGGGGACGGACCCGGCCGCGTGCTCGAGCTCGGCTTCGCGGGCATCCACGCACGGTCGCTCGAGCTCGCCGGGTGGCAGGTCGTCGTCGTGGAGCGAGATCCGATCCGCGCCGAGCAGGCCCGGCAACGGGGAGCCACGGTCGTCGAGCGGCCCGAAGGACACTTCGACGCAGTCGTCGCTCCGAGCGGAGCCGATCTCACCGGGATCGAGGCCGCGAGAGTCGTCCTCGTGAAGGAGGATGGATCCGCGGACGAACGTCGTTAGGAACCGCGTGGAGTTCCGCGTCGTCCTCACCGTCCCGGACTTCGACGAGGCCGTCGCCTTCTACCGCGACGCGCTCGGGCTCGAGCAGCTCGCGGACTGGAGCGGCGAGGACGGCCGGGTGATCCTGCTGGACGGCGGCCACGCAACCCTCGAGCTCTTCGACGAGGCACAGGCAGAGAGCGTCGACCGGATCGAGGCCGGGCAGCGCGTCTCCGGCCCGGTACGACTGGCGTTCGAGGCAACCGACCTGGACGCGATCGCGCGGCGGCTGGTCGAAGCGGGTGCAGAGGCGGTCGCTCCGCCCGTCGTCCCGCCGTGGGGCGGCCGCAACGCGCGCGTCCGGACGCCGGACGGAATGCAGCTGACACTCTTCAGCGAGGCGTAGACCGCTTCAATGGTCGGGTGACCACGACCGCCGCCTGGGACGAGCTTCTCGTTGGTGACGAGCTCGCGCACCTGGCGACCGAGCCCGCACGCGAGGCGCGCACCGCGCCCTTGCCCGACTCGCTCCATCCGGCCCTGCGGGAAGCGCTCGCGCGTCGAGGCGTCGACGAGCTCTACGAGCACCAGGCCGATGCCTACGCCGCGGCGCAGACGGGCGGCAACGTCATCGTCACGACGGGCACTGCGTCGGGCAAGACGCTGGCCTTCACCCTGCCGGTGCTCGACGCGCTTGCCGCCGACCGCCACGCGCGCGCCCTCTACCTCTACCCGACGAAGGCGCTTGCCCAGGACCAGGCGCGTGCGCTCGGCAAGCTCGGCGTCGCCGGGATCCGCGCGGCGATCTACGACGGCGACACGCCGACCGAGCGGCGCCGGCAGATCCGTGGCTGGGCGAACCTCGTGCTCACGAACCCGGACATGCTCCACATCGGCGCCCTGCCGCGACACGACCTGTGGGGAGACTTCCTCCACAACCTCCGGTTCGTGGTGGTGGACGAGGCGCACGTGTACCGCGGCGTCTTCGGCTCGCACGTCGCGAACGTCCTGCGGCGCCTGCACCGGCTGGCGCGCATCTACGGCTCCGAGCCGCAGTTCCTCCTTGCCTCTGCGACGATCGCGAACCCGGCCGAGCTCGCGCACGCGCTCACGGGGGAGGAGGCGGCGGTGGTCGCGAACGACGCGGCGCCGCGCGCGGAGCGGACCGTCGCGCTCTGGAATCCGCCGCTCCTCGACGCCGAGCTCGGGCTGCGCGCGAGCGCGCTCGGCGAGGCGTCTCGCCTGCTGGCCGGGCTCGTCGGCCGCGGCCTGCGGACGATCTGCTTCGCGAAGAGCCGCAAGTCGGCGGAGCTCATCCACCGTTTTGCCTCCGATCGGCTCGACGCGGCGACCGCGGCGCGGCTGGCTCCCTACCGGGCGGGCTACACCCCGCAGCAACGGCGCGAGATCGAGCGGCGGCTCGTGGAGGGCGACCTGCTCGGCGTCACGTCGACCGACGCGCTCGAGCTCGGCATCGACATCGGCGACCTCGACTGCGCCATCTCGGTCGGCTTCCCGGGCACCGTCGCAAGCCTGCGCCAGCAGTGGGGACGGGCCGGGCGCCGCGGTCACGGCCTCGCGATCCTCGTGGCCTCGGAGGACGCGCTCGACCAGTACTTCATGCGCGAGCCGCCCGCGCTGCTCGAGCGCCGGGTCGAGGCGGCGATCCTCGACCACACGAACCCACGCGTGCTCGACGGACATGTCGCCGCGGCCGCGTTCGAGGCTCCGATCGACGCAGGCGACGTCGCGACGCTCGGTGCGGAAGCTCTCGAACGGGCGCCGCACGTACCCGAGCTACGCAGCACTCCGCGCGGCTGGGTCTGGGCCGGCAAGGACGCGCCGGCCGCCCGGATCCCGCTCCGCTCCACGTCACCCGACTCGTTCCTGGTCGTCGATGCCTCGGGCGGAGACGTGCTCGGCCTGGCCGAGCAGGAGCGTGCCTACTCCACGGTGCACGAGGGCGCGGTGTATCTCCACCTCGGTCGCCAGTACCTCGTGCGCGAGCTCGACCTCCACGCGCGGCGCGCACTCGTCGAGCCCTTCGACGGAGACTGGTACACGCAGGCGAAGAAGGAGACGGAGACGTCGATCGAGGAAGCGCTGCGCGTCGAGCGGCGGCTCGGCCTCGAGCTCTCCTTCGGCCGCGTCTCGGTGACCGAGCAGGTGGTCGCGTACCAGAAGAAGGCCGCGGCGGACGGCTCGACGCTCGACACCGTCCCGCTCGACCTGCCTCCCACGACGTTCGACACCGAAGCGGTCTGGTTCGTGCCGCGGCCCCATCAACTCGAAGGCCTCGAGGCGATGCCGCTCCTCCTCTCGTCGCTCCACGCCGCCGAGCACTCGCTGATCGCGCTTCTGCCGTTGTGGGCGATGTGCGACCGCTGGGACATTGGCGGCCTCTCGACGAACCTCCATCTCGACACGGGCGCGCCGACCGTCTTCGTCTACGACGGCCACGCGGGCGGGGTGGGGATAGCGGCCCGCGGTTTCGACCAGTTCGAGGGCTGGGTCGCCGACACGGCCGAGCTCCTGGCCGGGTGCCCCTGCGAACATGGCTGTCCGTCGTGCGTCCAGAGCCCGAAATGCGGCAACCTCAACGAGTTCCTCGACAAGGCCGGAGCGCTCACTCTGCTCCGCCGTATGCTCGCCACGTGAGGATCCTGGTCCGCGCGCCGTCCGCCGAGGATGTTCCGTCGTGGCGCGAGCTCGGCTGGCGCGGCGAGCCCGACCCGGCACGGCTGGCCGCGGAGCACGACGCGTTCCGCAGCGTCCTCGGAGACGCCGGCGCCGAGGTGATCGAAGCCTACGGCGAGCCGGGGAACCTCGACTCGATCTACGTCTACGACCCCATGCTGGTGACGCCGGCAGGGGCGATCCTTCTCCAGCCGGGGAAAGCCCGACGCCGCGGCGAGCCGGCGGCGCTCGCAGGCGACCTCCCACTGACGGTGATCGGCCGGCTCGAGGGCGACGAGCTCGCGGAAGGCGGCGACACGGTCTGGCTCGACGAGAGGACGCTGCTCGTCGGCCACACATATCGCACGAACCACGCCGGCATCGAAGCCCTCCGCCGACTTCTTCCGGGCGTGGACGTGCTCGCGTTCCACCTCCCGCACTTCCACGGCCGCGGCGAGGTGCTCCACCTTCGCTCGCTGCTGAATCCGGTCGCCCCCGACCTCGTCGTCGCGTATCTCCCGCTCATGCCGGTTCCGCTCGTAGAGCTGCTGGCCGAGCGAGAGGTTCGGATCGTCGAGGTGCCGGACGAGGAGTTCGAGACGATGGGCCCGAATGTCCTCGGGCTCCCGGGCGGACGCGCGCTTGCTCTCGCGGGCAATCCCAGGACGAAGCAGCGTCTCGAGGAGGCCGGCGTGGAGGTGCTCGTCTACGACGGCGACGACATCTCGCGCAAAGGAGACGGCGGCCCGACCTGTCTCACACTCCCTGTCGATTTCGCGGCGACCCGTTCGTCATAGGGACGTCCACACACGCCCGAAGGAGGCGACCATGCAGTACCTGCTCCTGATCAACGACGACGAGAGCCAGTGGGGCTCGATGCCCGAGAACGAGCGCAACGCGATCTACGCGGAGTACGGGACCTACACGGAGGAGCTGCAGACCCGCGGCATCCTCGTCGGGGCCAACCAGCTCCAGCCCGGGTCGACGGCGACGGTCGTCCACGTCGAGGACGGCAAGACGCTGACGACCGACGGGCCCTTCGCGGAGACGAAGGAAGTGCTCGGCGGCTACTACCTGATCGACGTCGAGTCGCTCGACGAGGCGCTCGAGTGGGCCGCCAAGATCCCGTCGGCACGCTACGGCCACATCGAGGTGCGCCCCATCGTCATGCGCGAGGCCGAGGTGGCCTCGTAGAGGAGCTCGTCCGCGCTTACCGCGACGAGCGGGCGCGCTCGATCGCGATCCTCGGCCGCGTCCTCGGTGACCTCGATCTCGCCGAGGACGCGGTGCAGGACGCGTTCGTCCGCGCCGCCGAGCGATGGCCGCGGGACGGCGTCCCGCGTAACCCCGGCGCGTGGATCGTCGCCACCGCGCGCAACCGCGCGATCGACCGGATCCGCCGCGAGCAAACGCTCGCGCACAAGACGGAGCTGCTCGCACGCGCGGCAGAGCTACCCGAGGACGAAGAGGCCGTGATCCCAGACGAGCGACTCGAGCTGATCTTTGCCTGCTGCCACCCGGCTCTCGCGCCGGAGGCGCAGGTCGCGCTGACGCTCAGCCTCGTCGGCGGCCTCGACACGCCGGAGATCGCTCGCGCCTTCCTCGTTCCAGAGCCGACGCTCGCGCAGCGGCTCGTGCGCGCGAAACGCAAGATCCGCGACGCCGGCATCCCGCTGCGCGTGCCTGCGGAGCACTTGCTCCCGGAGCGGTTGAGGCTGGTGCACGCGACGATCTACCTCGTCTTCAACGCCGGCTACGGACCTCCGGTGCGGGAAGAGTTCTGCGGTGAGGCGATCCGCCTCGCCGCCGTCCTCGCCACCCTCATGCCGGACGAGCCCGAGGCGCACGGCCTCCACGCACTGCTCCTGCTGCAGGACGCTCGCCGTAATGCGCGCGTGTCGCCGACCGGGGAGCTCATCCTGCTCGACGACCAAGACCGAAGCCTCTGGGACGCCGACGAGATCGAGCAGGCGCGGCGAGCGCTGGAGCGAGCGCTCTCCCTCCGACGGCCCGGTCCGTACCAGCTGCAGGCGGCGATCGCGTCGCTGCATTTCGAGGAGGAGACCGACTGGGAGGAGATCGCCCTGCTCTACGGCCGCCTGGCGGAGCTGAGCCCGTCGCCGGTCGTCGACCTGAACCGGGCCGTCGCGGTCTCCTTCGCCGATGGCCCGCATGCGGCTCTCGAGCTGCTCGACCGAATCGAGGGCCTCGAGGGCTATTACCTCTACCACTCGACCCGAGCCGACCTCTTGCGCCGGCTCGGGCATCCGGCTGCGAGAGAGTACGAACGTGCGCTGGATCTCGCACCAAGCGAGGTCGAGCGCGAGTTCCTACGCCGCCGCCAGAACCTGCTTGCGCCGGAGCCGTAGCAGTGACACGGCTTGGGAGCTCGGCTTGAACGGGTCGTACACGGTCGCCCCGTCGTCGATCGAGACCGCAGCCACAGGCACTCCGTCCACGTCGGCGACGATCCAGTCACCGTCGCGTAGCGGCCGCTCGCTCAGCGCAGCAAGACGCTCGAGCTCCTCGCGGCAGGCGCTCAGCCGCAACTGGATCGCCGTCCGCACGGGCTGCGGGGACTTGACCGAGGCCTCCCGCGCCACGCGATATTGCTTGGCTTCGCGGTGGAAGCCGACGATCCGGTCGAGCGCGAACTGGCGACTCAGCTCGGGATGCATCAGAACTCCTCCTCTCGACGTGCTACCCTAACCACTGTCCGGAGCTTACCAGTTACATAACCTCCGACGCAAGCTCAATGGTTACGGCTTTACATACGCAGCTCGACCTCGTCCGCGACTACGTCAACACGCTGGACTTCGAGACCGGCATCGACCGGATCGCGACGCCGGACGAGCTCGCCATGTGGCTCTCCGAACAGGGTCTCGTGGACGATCTGGTCGAGCCGACCGAGCAGGAGCACGCCGACGCCCTCGCTGTACGCGAGGCCATCAGGCAGCTGCTCCTCGCGAACAACGCCGTCGCGGTGGACACCGACGCCGCCTCGCGGACGATCGAGGAGGCAGGCCGCAAGGCTCACCTCGGCGTCCGGTTCGAGAACGGCCAGCCGGTCCTCGCGCCGGAGGACGACGGAACGCGCGCCGCGATTGGCCGCATCGTCGCGCTGGTTGCCGTGCTGGCGCCGTCCGACGATTGGAAGCGCCTCAAGGGCTGCCGCGACGAGCACTGCCGGGTCGCCTTCTATGACAAGTCGCGCAACCGCTCGCGGGCCTGGTGCTCGATGGAGGTCTGCGGCAACCGCGAGAAGGCGCGCAGCTTCCGCGCCCGCCACAAGGCCTAGGCGACCGCGGCTACCGCCGGCTCGACCGCCTCCGCCGGGGTCTCCGCCTGCCTACCACGGCGACCTGAACGGCCATCTCAGCGATGCTAGGGCACGTGACCGAGACCAGACAGGCTGACGGCGGCGTGCTCGTGGTCGGCGGCGGCTTCGCCGGTGCCTACGTGGCGCGGCTGCTCGGCCGTCGTGGCGCGACGATCGTGAGCAAGGAGAACTTCATGCTCTACACGCCGCTCCTGCCCGAGGCCGCCTCGGGAACGCTCGAGCCGCGGCACTGCGTCGTGCCGCTGCGTGTCATGTGCCCGCACGCGGAGCTGATCCTCGGCGCGGTGACCGCCCTCGACCTCGAGGCGCAGACCGTCGCCGTCGAGACGGACGAGGGACTCCAGAGCGTCGTGTGGCGGGATCTCGTGCTGACCGTCGGCGCGGTGCCGCGGACCCTCCCGATTCCGGGCCTCTCCGAGCACGGAATCTCGTTCAAGACGCTCACCGACGCCATCTACCTCCGCAACCACGTGCTCCACCAGCTCGAAGCGGCCGACGCTGCGCTCGACGAAGAGGAGCGGATTCGACGGCTGACCTTCGTCTTCGTCGGCGCCGGGTACGCGGGCGTCGAGGCGCTCGCAGAGCTGTCCGATCTCGCGGAGGACGCGCTCCGCTACTACCCGCGCCTGCGCTCGACCCGACGCCGCTGGGTGCTCGTCGACGCGGCGCCCCGGATCCTGCCCGACATCCCACCTCCGCTGGGCGACTACGCCGCCGCGGAGCTCGGCAAACGCGGCATGGAGATCCACGTCGGGACGACGCTCGAGTCGGTCTCCGCCGACGAGGCCGTGCTCGGAAACGGGATGCGGATTCCCACGAACACGCTCGTCTGGACCGCCGGCGTCACGCCGAATCCCGCTCTGCGCGAGTGGCCGCTGCCGCTCGACGAGAAGGGCCGCATCGAGGTCGACCAGTTCCTCCGCGTGGGCGAGCACGAGCACGTGTGGGCACTCGGCGACTGCGCGCGTGTCCCGAACACCCGCGGGGATCAGCCCGATCCGCCGACATGCCAGCACGCGCTCCGCCAGGCGCGGCGTCTCGCCAAGAACCTGACGGGGACGCCCGAGCCGTACGGCTACTTGATGCTCGGCCAGGTCGCGACGCTCGGCCGGCACAAGGGGATCGCCGAGGTGCTCGGCCTGCGCCTGCGGGGCTTTCTCGGCTGGTGGGTGACGCGCTCGTATCACCTGTATCAGCTCCCCCTGTGGCAGAGGAAGGTCCGGGTCGTGGTGGACTGGACCGTGGCGCTCTTCTTCCGCCGTGACATCTCCGAGCTCGGCCAGCTTGGGCACCCCGAGAAGCTGAGCTGATCAGCCGACGGGCTCGAGGCGCGGGTTGTCGCGCAGGCGGCGCCCGAACTTCGCCGACGGTTTGCCGTCGGTCACCACTACGTCGGCAGTGAAGTCGTTCGCGCCGCGGATGAGCGACGAGCCGAGGCCGTACGCGTCCACCGGCACGCCGTCTTCTTCGAAGGCGCGGATCTTCTCCACGGTGAAGCCGCCGGAGACGACGATGCGCACGTGTCCGAAGCCGGCGGCGTCGAGCGCGTCGCGTGTCTTGCGGACGAGCCGCTCGTTGACACCCGTCGGCTTGAAGTCGGTCATCTCCTCCCAGAGCGACCGGTCGACGAGAGTCTCGGACGTGTCGAGCCGGACTGCCCAGAGCCGATCGCCGAGCGCCTCCGCTATGTCGAGGGCCGTCCGCACCGAGTCGTTCTCGAAGTCGACCAGGACGGTAACGGACATATCCGGCGGCGCCCAGTCTGCGAATTTGCGCGCCGCGAGAACGGTGTCGCCCCCATATGCCGCGATCAGTGAGTGCGGCACCGTGCCGATCGCGCGTCCACCCCACCACGACGCCTGCTCGTCGCTCGTGACGCCGATCTCACGGCCGGTGATCTGTCCCGCCACGTAGGCGGCATAGCCGTCTCCTGCCTGCACGCGGTGGTGGTCGAAGCGCGCAGGCATGAAGATGACCGGCTTGCCGTTTGCAGCCTCGAGCACGCGCACGACGTTCGTCGTGATCAACGTCCCCCGCGCGAGCGTGCCGAGGTAGACGGTCTCGAGATGCGCGAACGTCGTGTAGTCGCCCTCGATCGTCAGCACCGTCTCCCACGGGTCGAGCCTGTCGCCGTCGTGCAGCGCCCGGATCGTCAGGCCGTCCGGCTCGTGAGAGCAGAGGCGCAGAATCGCGATCGCTTCGTCCATCCCGCCGAGCCAGGCCTCGTTCTTCTGGAAGACCTGGACGACGACGCGCGGGTGGCGGCCGTCCGCGAGGAGCGTGGCGCGGGCGTGGTTGAAGTAGGCGTCGGTGTACCAGCCCGCTCGCATCTTCTCGACGGGGAGGTCGAAGACCTCGGGGGCGAGGCGCTCTCTAGGCAGTTGCGGCATGCTCGAGCTCGAGGCACGCCTGGAGCGCCGCCTCGGCCACCTCGAGCTGCTCGTCATTCGGCTCGGCCGTCGAGAAGCGGTGCTGGAGCTCGTGCCCCGGCTTCGACAGGCCCCGCGCGAGCGGGTGCTCCGGATTCCGCGACATCCAGCCGAAGAGCTCGGTGGCCGCCGCGATCGCACCGATCTGCGCAACCGCCTGTGCCTGACGCCGGTGCCGCTCAGGCGCGAGCCCGGCCAGGACGTTGCCGACCACGGACGTGGCCAGGAGCGGACCGACGAGATGGCCGCCGCAGCGCTCGTGCTCGCGCGTCGCGCCCTTGCCGTGCTCGTACGTGCCGATCGAGATGTGCTCGGCGCCGTGGTACGCGGCGAGCTCGCCCCCTCGGAGCGCGAGCACGGCCGGTGCGACCGACACGATCGCCGCCAGCAGCTCGCGGGCGACCGGTCGCAGGCTCGACTCGCGCACGCCGCGCACGAACACCGCCGCGCCCATCATCGAGACGAGCGTGCGCGGGTTCTCCATCGGCAGCCGCGCCGCCGGAAGCTTCAGCTTGATCTGCGGCAGCAGCGCGAGCGCCTCGGCGATGCGAGCCGGACCGCGCAGGAGCGGGTTCTGGATCCGCGACGCCTGGAAGCGCTTACGCGCCGAGACGACCTCGATCCGCCCATCCTCGCGCCGGATCGCGCACGCCCACGAGTGCGGGCCGTGCACGAGCACGCCGTTCGGAAGGGCCATGCCGCCGAGCCGGATCTTCTCCTCGGGCATCGCGCTAAGGGTAGTGGCTCAACCCAGGAGCGCGTGTGCCGCGTGGCGGAGCCAACCGACACCGAGCTCTAGGTCGGCCACCGGGATCCGCTCGTCGGCCGAATGGATCAGCGACGCGGCGACCTCGGGCGGCAGCTCGCCGCTCGACGGGAAGAAACCGTAGGCGACGGTGCCGAACGCCTCGCGCAGCCAGTGGCTGTCGGTGAACCCGACGCACGCGAGCGGGGCCGCCTTCGCTCCCGGCTCGATCTCGGCCACCCACTCCTCGAGTGCGCGCCACAGCGGCGTGTCGAGCGAGGAACGTGTGCCGCCGCGTGCCTCGATCCACTCGAGGTCGTAGTCGACGTCGCCGCCCAACACCGCGCGGATCATCGGCTCGACGTGCTCCGGATGCTGGCCGGGCAGCAGGCGGCAGTCGACCTCGATCTCGCAGAGCGCGGGAATTACGTTCCGCTTCTGCGAGGCGGAGATCATCGTCGGTGAGAAGGTGGGCACCAGAAGGGCGTCGATGAGAACCCCAGCGATGGGGGACAACGCCGCGATGCGCTCCACCGCCTCGGTCGCGGTCGACACCTCCCCGAGCACCGCCTGGAGGAACCGCTCCACCTCCGGCCCAAGCTGCGGCTCCGGCTGGTAAGCGGCGATCCGCTCGATCAGCCGAGTCGCGTTGACGAGCGCGTTGTCGGCGATGCGCGGCATCGACGCATGGCCTGAGCGGCCGTGTACGAGCAGTCGGAAAGGAGCGGTCACCTTCTCTGCCACCGTCGCCTGGTAGATCGTTCGGCCGTCCTCGAGCTCGATGCGCTCGCCGCCGCCCTCGTTGATCGCAAAGTCGCACCGAATGGCGTCGGGATGCTCCTCGCACAGCCACTCGAGACCGACGAAACCTGCGC
The DNA here is from genome assembly GCA_963725965.1 of uncultured Actinomycetes bacterium. GTDB lineage: Bacteria > Actinomycetota > Thermoleophilia > Gaiellales > Gaiellaceae > Palsa-739. The sequence goes on from CAVSAK010000004.1 coordinate 443,862, forward strand.
CGCCCTCCTCGTCGGCGGTGGCCGCGAAGATCAGGTCGCCGCTCGGCCGGAACCCCTCGCGCGCCAGCGACGCGATGGCGACCGCGTTCGCGGCCACCTCGCTCTTCATGTCGAGCGCACCGCGTCCCCAGACCTGGCCGTCTCGCAGCTCGCCCGAGAACGGCGGCACCGACCATTCGGCCGGATCGGCGAGCACGACGTCCGTATGTCCGAGGAAGAGGAGCGACGGACCGTCGCCGCCGGGAAGCCGGGCCACGAGATTGGCGCGCTCGGGCACGCGCGCAATCAGCTCGCACGCGAGGCCGTTGGCTTCGAGGTACTCGCGCAGAAGCTCGGCCGCGGCCGTCTCGTTCCCAGGCGGGTTCGTGGTGTCGACGCGGATCAGCCGCTGGAGAAGGTCTGTGACCTCGTCGCGGAGGGTCACGGTGCTCAGCGGCGGATCCCCAGCACCAGGACATACTCGCGCTCGAACACGCCGGACGCGAAATACTCGAGATAGACCGGTTCTGCGCGCGCCCGCACCTCGTCGCTCTGCTCCTGGAGCCACGATCGAAGCGGCGGCATCGACGTCGAGGCGAGCTCCCAGAGCTCCTCGCCCGACTCCGCCTCGATGCGCCACTTGCCGGTCTGAAGCTCGAGATCGAACACATCGCCGAGTAGAGCCCGGACGTGTTCCTCCTGGGCCCAGTCACGCGCGTCGGGACCAGGTGGGAACGTCCGTCCGGCTCTCTCGTTCACATCCGACCACTCGTCCTTCGGCCACGCGGTCAGCGCGAGCCGGCCGGCGGGCTTGCTGACGCGGGCAAGCTGGGCAGCGGCGCGCTCGTGATCCTCGGCGAAGATCGCACCGAACGCGGAGGCGACCCGGTCGAATTCGCCGTCCCCGTACGGCAGCTCCTGGCAATCGCCCTCGTCGAAGCGGATCACGAGCCCCTCGGCTTCCGCCGCGCGGCGGGCCTTCGCCAGCTGGTCGGCCGAGATGTCGATGCCGACGACGTCCGCGCGGGCGCGGGCCGCACGCAGCGCCACGCCGCCGGTGCCGCAGGCGACGTCGAGAACGTGGCTCCCGGTCTCGAGCTCGAGCGCCTCGACCATGCGATCGTGGATCGGCGCGAAGGTCTCGGCGATACGCTCGTAGCTTGCCCCGCTCCACGTGTCGACGGCAGACCGGGACATGTGGCGGAGCATACTGAGGTCGTGGGTGACCTCTTCTCCGATGCCGCCGACCGGCGCGCGGGTGACGTCGCGCCGCTCGCCCAGCGGCTACGACCGACGACGCTCGAGGAGTTCGTCGGCCAGCAGCACGTGCTCGGCCAAGGCTCGGCCTTGCGGCGAGCGATCGAGGAGGACCGCGTGCGCTCGTCGATCCTCTTCGGCCCTCCCGGCAGCGGCAAGACGACGCTCGCACGGATCGTCGCGGCGTCGACGGGCGCGGCGTTCGAGGAGCTGTCAGCAGTGTCGGCGACGGTGAAGGACGTGCGCGAGGTGCTCGCGCGGGCGCAGGAGCGGCTCGGCACCACGGGCCGACGCACGATCCTCTTCCTCGACGAGATTCACCGATTCAACAAGGCACAGCAGGACGCGTTGCTGCCCGGGGTGGAGTCGGGGCTCGTGACGCTGATCGGCGCGACGACCGAGAACCCGTACTACGAAGTCAACTCCGCGCTCATCTCCCGCACGCAGGTGTACGAGCTCGAGCCACTCGGGGAAGAGGCGCTCGCCGAGATCGTCCGGCGTGGCGCCGCCGAGCTCGACGCCGAGCTCGGGGACGACCTCGTCGCACTCGTGGCGCGCCGCTCGGGCGGGGACGCGAGGTCGGCGCTCAACATCCTCGAGCTCGCGGCGGAGACGGCGAAAGCGGAGGGGTCGGTCGTGACCGAGGCTCACGTCGAGGACGCCGCCCGCAAGCCGCCGCTCGTCTACGACAAGGCGGGCGACGCGCACTACGACTACACCTCCGCCTTCATCAAGTCGATGCGAGGCGGCGACGCCGATGCGTCGGTCTACTACCTCGCGGCGATGCTCGAGGGCGGCGAGGACGCGCGATTCATCGCCCGGCGAATGATCGTGCTGGCCTCCGAGGACATCGGCAACGCCGACCCGCGGGCGCTTCTCGTCGCGGCCGCGGCCGCGCAGGCTGTGGAGCACGTCGGCCTTCCCGAGGCGCGCCTCAACCTTGCGCAGGCGGCGATCTACCTTGCTCGCGCGCCGAAGTCGAACGCGAGCTACCTGGCGCTGAACCGGGCCACGGCGGACGTCCGGGAACGCGGCGTAGACCGGCCGCCGAAGGCGCTACGCGACGCCTCGTGGTACGGCCGCCGGCTCGGTCACGGCGAGGGCTACGTCTATCCGCACGACGATCCGAAGGGGTTCGAGACGAGCTACCTGCCCGAGGAGCTCGAGGGTCGCCGTTACTACGAGCCGTCGGACAGCGGCGAGGAGAGCTCGGACGAGAACGCCTCGTAGGCCTCGCCGCCGAAGACTGCGAAGATCACGCGCTCGAGCGACTGCGGCTCGAAGCTCCGCGCCTCCTCGACCATGATCCGCGCGCACTCGGAGAGCGCGAAGCCGCCGACTCCCGTCCCGAAAGCGGGCAGCGCGAGGGAGCGGCACCCCAACTCGTCGGCGAGCGCGAGACATGAGCGCGTCGTCCGGCGCACAAGGTCGGCATCCGTCCGCAGGTCCTGCCCCATTACGGCACCGTGGATGACATAACGCGCCGGAAGCCGCCCGGCAGTCGTCGCGACAGCGCTGCCGAGCGCGATCGGGCCGAGCGCCGTCGCCTCGCGCTCGATCTCGTCGCCTCCCGCCCGCTTGAGCGCTCCCGCGACGCCGGCTCCCATCCAGAGCCGATCGTTCGCCGCGTTCGCAACCGCGTCGGCCTCGACCTCCGCGATGTCTCCTTCGCGGACCTCGAGCTGGAGCATTAGAGAATCCGGGCGCCGAGCGCGGACGCCACGAGCTCGACGGCGAGCTGCCCGGTCGCATTCTCGCGGTCGAGGATCGGGTTGACCTCGACGACGTCCAGCGAGTCGAGGAGGCCCGACTGGGCGACCGTCTCCATCGCGAGGTGGGCCTCCCGGTACGAGAGCCCTCCCTTGACCGGCGTTCCGACGCCGGGCGCCTGGTCGGGATCGACGACGTCCATGTCGAAGGAGACATGCAGGAAAGCCGCGCCCGCTGCGTGCGCGAGCGCCTGGCGCAGGCAGGGTTCGACGCCGATCCGATCGACCTCGCTCATGGTGAAGACCTTCGCGTCCAGGCTCTGCAACAACTTCCGCTCACCCTCGTCGAGGGAGCGGACGCCGACGAGGGCCAGCTTGCCGGAAGCAACCGCCGGGAGCGGCCACCCTTCGCGCTCGAAAGCGTCGCCTGCTCGCCCGAGCGCCGCGGCGAGCACCATCCCGTGGACGTTGCCGCTGGGCGACGTCGCCGGCGTGTTGAGGTCGCCGTGCGCGTCGATCCAGACGACGCCTCCGGGGCCGCCCCGAGATTGCGCCATCCCGACGAGTGAGCCAAGAGCCACCGAATGGTCGCCTCCCAGCACGAGCGGAAACGCGCCGCGCACGTCGACCTCGGCAACCAGCAGGGCGAGCCGGTCGCAGAGGTCGAGGATCTGAGCGAGATAGCGCGCGTGCTCGTCTCCCATCTCGGTCGTCTCGACAACCGGGGAGCTGACGTTGCCGGCATCCGAGACCCGGACGCCGAGCTTCTCCGCGAGCAGCTGGTCGAGCCCGGCGTAGCGGATCGCCGACGGCCCCATGTCGACGCCGCGCCGGCCCGCGCCGAGGTCGAGCGGCGCACCGATCACAGCGACCTCGCGGACTTTCTCCTCGACGCTCACGGCGCGGAGGCTAACGCGGTCACCCCCGGGCGTGCCCGGGCTACACTGACCGCCGCCCAGCCGCGGCGAGGTAGCTCAGCTGGTAGAGCACTCGGCTGAAAACCGGGGTGTCGCCGGTTCGAGTCCGGCCCTCGCCATTTTTCTTGGCGCTCGCCCGCTTCGCTGGCGCAGGCTCGCTTCGCTCGCGTGCGCCGGCGCTGTGCTTTCCGCTCGCGCCGCGGGCCCGCGCTCGGGAGAGAGGACGCTCGCCGCCGGCCTAGCCACCTCCAAAGAGAGGCCCCCGTGGACGCTTGCGCATGCTCGGGGGCCTCGGGTCGTTCGGACCGGTGCGACCGTGTCGCGGACGACCGTTGCCCGCAGCCTACTCCCTCTTCGCTCTGAGCGCCGTGGCCGGATCCGCCGAAAACTCCGCAAATTCCGCGAAGCCCCTTCGGCCGAGCTCCTCCCGTGACCGCTCCGGCGGGACGTAGATCGGGGTCTCGTCGCCCCGCGAGAACGAGAGCACGAGCGTCCCTCCCGGCGCGACGATGCGGCCGAGCTCGTCGTAGAACGGGATCATGTTCGAGAGGACGACGAGGTCGAACGAGTCGTCCGGACAGGAGAGCGCCGAGGCGTCACCGACCTCGAAGCGAACGCGGTCGCCGAGCTCGGGCGAGAGCTTGCGGCGTGCCACCTCGATCATCCCCGGGCTGAGGTCGATGCCGACGACCTCGGCCTCTGGATAGCGCTCGGCGAGCGCGATTGCCACGACGCCGGTTCCCGTGCCGAGATCGAGGACCTGACGCGGTGCGGGCAGGTCCGCGAGCGCAAGGTCCATCGCCCCGAAGTGATGCGGGCCGATTCGCGTCTCCCACGTCGGTGCGAGCCCGTCGAACATCGTGCGCAGGCGGCCCCGGAAGACCCGCCAGAGCGCCGGCCGCCGCACGACCGCATCCGTGACCAGGCGCGCGAAGCGCTGGCCGTCGATCACCGCGCGGCGAGGTCGAGGACGATCTCGCTTCCCTCTGCGACACGAAGGAGCTGGGCGGCACTCCCCCGCGACACGGCAAGAGCGAGGCTCCCGTAGCTGTCCTCGTAGAGGATCAGTGAGCCGCGCGGAGCGTCTTCGAACGTCCGCGCAGACACTGCGTAAAACCGATCGCCGCGGCAGGTGAGCTCGACCCGAGTGCCGGGAGCGAGCTCGGTGCGCTCGAGGTGCTCTCGGCGAAGGTTGAGCGCGACGTTGCCGAAGCGGTCGACGTCGAGAGCGACGACCCGAATCCGGTTCTGCCCCACCTCGGGCTGCGGGATCTCGACCCGCACGAGCTCGTCCGGGTCGACGGGCGGCCCGAGCTCCTCGAGCGCCACGCCCGCGGCGAGGTGGGCGGCCGCCGGCGAGAACAGGTCGCGAGCGTGGAAGGTGCGCGAGACCGGCTGCAGCGAATAGTCCGCGTTGGCGAGCTCACGCGCCTGCGCGACCCCGCCGAACCGCTCCGCGGCGGACAGGAGCAGCCCGTTGTCGGGCCCGACGTACAGCCGGCCTTCCCCGTCGCGTAGGGCGAGCGCGCGCCGGCCGCTCCCGACGCCGGGGTCGACGACGGCGAGATGGACGCCGGCCGGCATGTAGGGGAGCGTGTTGGCCAGCACGAGGGCTCCCTGCAGGACATGCCCGGGGCGAACGCCGTGCGTGATGTCGATCACGCGGGCGTCGGGCGCGATTCTCGCCATCACGCCGTGACACGTGCCGACGAAGTCGTCCTGCAGCCCGAAATCGGTCAGGAAGGTGATGACCATGGGGTGGAACGTAATGCCTCGACCAGGCCGTCGAGGTCGTGAGTGACCGCGACGGCGGCGACGGAGAGCCCGGCCGCCCGCGCCTCGGCCTCGGTCTGCGGGCCGATGGCGACCACGGGCACGTGCGCACCGGCCGCCGCCAGCGCCCTCGCGGCAGAGCCGGACATAAGCAGTGCGACGTCGACCTCGGGCACGTCGGGCGGCAGCTCGATCGTCCGGTACAGGGACAGAAAGTCGGCGTCGAGCACGTCCAGCCGTGCTCCCTCCGCGGCGACGAGCAGAGCCGTTCCCTCCGGCAGCTCGTCGCGTAGGCCCTCCTGAGTGTGGGTCGTGGCGACGAGGTCGACGCGCAGCCCGTGCGACCGCAGCGCCCGGGCCGTCGCCGGACCGATCGCCGCGATGCGGTTAGCAGTCACGCCACGACGGGCGAGCTCGTGCGCGCCGTTGCGGCTCGTGACCACGAGCCAGTCGTAGGCACGAGCGTCGACCGGGTCGTCACCCAGCGGCTCGACGCGAATCAGCTCGCGGAAGACCGCCTCGTGTCCGAGCGACTCGACGCGGGAGACGAGCTCCTCACGTGTGACGAGAACTCGCATCCGCCAGCTCCGCCCCGAGGGCCGCCGGGTCCTCGCCCGTAAGCCGCTCGATCCAGGATCCGTCCTCCGCCGCGGCGAGGCCGGTGAGCGTGGACCCGTCGTGATACGCAGCGACGGGAGCGAGGCACCCTCCGCCGACCGCAGCCACGACGGCGCGCTCCGCCTCCACCCGTTCCCGGGTCTCGGGGTCGTCCGCGGCCGACACGAGGTGCTCCTCACCGGCCCGTACCTGAAGCGCAAGGGCGCCCTGGCCCGCCTCGGGCAGCATCGTGTCGGGGTCGAAGCGGAGCCCGATCTCGTCCCCGAGCCCCAGCCGGTCGAGCCCGCAGGCCGCAAGCACGATCGCATCGAGGCCTCGCTCGCCCCGTTTCCGCAGACGCGTGTCGATGTTGCCACGAAGCGGCTCGATCGAGAGCGTCGAGTCGAGCGCGAGCAGCTGCGCCGTCCGCCGCACCGAAGCCGTGCCGATCCGCATCCCCGATCGCAGCTCCGAAGCGCCACAGAGCGCGTCTCTCGGATCCTCGCGCCGGAGAAAGGCGCCGATCGCAAGCCCCTCGGGATCGACCGCTGTCAGATCCTTCGCGGAGTGAACGGCGATGTCGATGCGCCGGTCGAGCAGCGCCTCCTCGAGCTCCTTGACGAAGACGCCGCGCGAGCCGATCTCGCCGAAAGGACGCGAGCGATCGCGGTCGCCCGCGGTCGTGATCGGGACGAGCGCAAGCTCGATGCCGGGCGCTCGCAACGAAGAGAGGGCGCGCTCGGCCTGGGTGAGCGCGAGCCTACTGCCGCGACTGCCGACGCGGACGAGCACAGGTCAATCGTCTCCGAACGGGCGGCGCACAGCCGACTCCGCGTGGCCGGACTCGAATGAAGGCCGTCGGCACTTGCAGCGGCAGAGGACGGCCCGTGGCGGGCTTGACGTTCAGCGCTCGTCCTCGCCGAGACCGAAGAGGTGCCGCACGGCCTCAGCATAGAGGACCCCGTCGGCTGCCGCGGCCGCCTGTTTCATCCGCACCGTCGGCAGGTGGAGGAGCTTGTTCACGATCTGCGCGGTGACCGCCTCGACCGCGCGCCGCTGGCTGTCGTCGAGCCGCGCGAGGAGCGCTTCTGCCTTCCGGAGCTCCGCCTCACGGATCTCCTCGGCCCGAGCGCGCAGCGAGGTGATCGCCGGCAGGACGTCGAGCGATGCGTGCCACTCGTGGAACTTCTCCACCTCGGCCGCCACGATCGCCTCGGCCCGCTCGGCCTCGCGCCGGCGCAGCGACAGCGTCTCGACCACGATCTCCTCGAGGTCGTCGATGTCGTAGAGGTAGCAGCCGTCGAGCTCCCCGATTGCGGGGTCGAGGTCGCGCGGAACCGCAAGGTCGACCAGGACGAGCCGGCGGCCGCGGCGGCCCTTCAGTCTCTTCGCGACCGTTGCCGCGTCGAGCACGATGTCGGACGCGTTGGTGGACGCGATGACCACGTCGACCTCTGCGAGCTCGGCGTCGATCCGGTCGCGCTCCGTCTTGCTGTTCGCGATGAGCGAGATCTCGGCCCCGCGGCTCCGGAGGTTGCGGGCCGCCTGGTCGCTAACCTTGCCGGCGCCGAGGAGGAGAATCGAGCGCCCGGCGAGGCTGCCGAAGACCTGCTCCGCCAGCGCCGCCGCGGCAGCCGAGACCGAGGCGGGGCTCTGCCCGATCGCGGTCTCCGCCCGCACCTTCCGGCCGGAATGCAACGCCTGCCTGAAAAGCCGGTCGAGCAGCGGCCCGGTCGTCCCGAGCTCGTGAGCGAGGCGGACCTGGCCCAGGATCTCGCCCTCACCGGGTACGAGCGAGTCGAGACCCGCAGCGACGCGGAAGAGATGATGAGCCGCGGCTCGGTCCTGCAGCCGGTAAAGCGCCGGCTCGACCTCCGGCCCCAGCGAGGCGAGCGAGGCGACCGCGTCCCGTTCGGCCGTCTCCGGATCCTCGGTGACGAGGTAGAGCTCCGTGCGGTTGCAGGTCGAGAGACAGGTCGCCTCGCGTCCGTCGGCCGCAAGCCGTGCCGCAAGCGCCTGCGCGTCCTCGCGATCGAGCGCCACCTGCTCGCGCAGCTCGACCGGCGCGTGGTGGTGGGAGGTTCCGACGAGGACGAGATGCATCACGTGAAGTGGGTGGCGGGGAGGGCGAGCCGGACGACGATGACGAGAGCAAAACCGGCGAGCGCGAGATAGGCGGCGCGTCGTCCCGCCCAGCCGCCGAGCAGGCGCAGGCCGAGATACAGGCACCAGACCAGCCACGTGGCGGCGGTCACCGCGATCAGCGCGTCGAGCCGGTCGTCCTGTGCGACGAGCCGAATGACCCCCGCTGCAGCGCCGAGCGTCAGCAGCGGCACGGACCACGCGACGGTCCGCAACGCGAGCGAGTCGAGCGTGGCGAGCGCCGGCATCTGCCTGCGCAGGATCGTCGCCGGACGCGTCCTCAATCGGTGCTCCTGCCAGAGGTAGAGCCCCGACAGAGCGGCAGCGAGCGTGAAGCCGGCAAACGCGGCCAGCACGAGCCCGACGTGGACGACGAGGAAGAGGTTCGAGTAGTGACTCACGGTCCCGTTCCCCGTCCCACCACCGGCGCGCGCGACGACGAGCAGCGCGACGGCGAGCGGCATGACGACCAGACCGAGCAGCCGATAGGGCCTGCGGCAGCCCCAGATGAGGTACGCGGAGACGACGAGCCAGACGAAGAGCGAGAGCGACGAGGCCCACGTCCCCCACGGGAACCCGTCGTCACGTGTCGCCTGCACGGCGAGGAGCGCGGTCTGCGCAAGCCAGCCGAGCCGGACACCCCAGGTGGCGGCGCGTCCTGCGCGGCCGGGCCGCCTCACGTCGCCGAAGTAGCCGACAGCCGCCTCCCCGTATAGCAGGAGCGCGGGCCAGAAGAGCAGCTCAGCCAACGCGCGCCGGCTCCCGCGACGCCTCTTCATCTTCCGCGTCGTCCGGGACGCGCTCGGCGAGATCGTCCACCTCACGCTCGAGCCGCTGCAGCTTGAGCGCCATGATCAGGACGTAGGCGAGAACGACGGCGAACACGACGCAGTATGCGGCCGTCACGTATTTCTCCGCAGTGGTCAGACCAGCGCCTCCCTCAATCGGCGCAACCGCAGGTCGAGCCGCTTGCCGCTGAGCTCGAGCCGGTAGAGCGTGTACGCGAGTACGAGCAGCGCGGCCTGCGCTATGCAGTACGTGACGAGGATCCAGCCACCGAAGTTCGGCCCGTGCAAGGTGAAGACCCGGGGATGGAGGAACTCCTTGGCGAGCCGGATCGCCAGGAAGCTGACCGGGATCAGGACGACGCCGAAGAGCGCGTAGACGGCACTCAGGTTCGCTCGCTGCGGACCGGGATCGACGGAGAACCGGAGCATGAAGTACGCGCAGTAGAAGAGGTAGAGGACGAGGAAGAGCACCAGTTCGTCCTCACTCCAGGTCCACCAGACTCCCCAGGAGATCTTGGCCCAGATCGAGCCGGTGAGCAGCACGAGCGTCCCGAAGATCAGTCCCTGGTGGATCAGGACGTAGCTCTCGAGGTCGGCGCGCGGATCCCGCTTCGTCAGGTGCCGGAACGCCTTCCAGGCGCCGCCGATGAAGCAGGCGTACGCCGTGAACGCGATCGAGACGTGGAAGTAGAAGATCCGCTGCGAGAAGCCCTGGTTCGCGTCGTTCGGCGCGACGAAGAAGACGAATGCGAGCGCGGTCGTGACGAGCACGAGCGAGCTCACGGCGAGCGCGGGCAGGGGAATGCGCGACGTGCGACCCACGTCCGGGATTGTCGCACCAGCCGGGCTACTCGGCGACGACATACTCGAACGAGGCCCAACAGATGACGGCGAAGAGCAGGTCGTAGAGAGCGAGGAAACCGAGGTAGCGGCCGGGCGACGAGACGACCGGCGGGCCGACGGTCGCGCCGACGGCGCCGACCACGATCGGCATGGCAAGCGGCAGGAAGAGGAGCGGCAGGAGCAGGTCGCGGGCCCGCGTCGCCACGGCCATGGCGCCGAGGAACGCCCCCACTCCACAGATACCGAGGTCCGCCAGGACGACGGCGGCGATCGTCGTGCCGCCGATGCTGTGGAAGAAGAGAGCGTAGAGCGGCAGCGCCACGACCTCGGCGGCCGCGAGGAAGGCGAGGGTTGCAAGCGACTTCGCGAGCCAGATCGTGCTGCGGTCACACGGCGCGAGCACGAGGCCGTCCATCGTCCGCTGCTCCCGTTCGGGGACGAACGCGCGGCCGAGGCCGAGCAACGCCGTGAAGAGGATCGCGATCCACAGCAGGCCGCTCGTCTCGAGCCTCGACGGGGTCCCCGGCAGCGCGAAATGGAAGATGACGAAGGTCGCGGCGACGAAGAGGAGCATCGCCGGCAGCGTGTCCCGCGCCCGGAGCTCGAGCAGCAGATCCTTGCGCGCGAGCGCCCCGACGTCGCGGAAGTAGCTCATCCCGCAAGCGCGAGCGCGTCGCTCGCGAGAGATTCGACTCGCGCCGGATCGTGCGTCGCGAGGAGGAAGGTGCGCTCTCCGCGAAGCTCGGCGAGCTGGGCGTCGAGCAGCTCGGCCCCGGCCTCGTCGAGCGCGCTGTACGGCTCGTCGAGCACGAGCAGCTCGGGCTTGTGGAGCAGCACACGGCAGAGGGCGAGCCTTTGCGTCATCCCGCGGGAGTACGAGGCGACACGCTCGTGCCGCGCCTCCCAGAGTCCGAAGCGCTCGAGCAGCATGCCGATCCGTTCGCGCCGCTCGGCCACGCGGTAGAGACGCCCGTAGAGCTCGAGGTTCTCGAGCGCCGTCAGCTCGCGATAGACGAGCGGCTCGTGACCGAGGTAGCCGACCTGCGCGCGCGTTGCGTCGCGCTCGATTCTCCCCTCCGTCGGCTGCGCGAGGCCCGCGCAGATCCGGAGGAGCGTCGTCTTTCCGGCGCCGTTCGGACCGGTGACGACGAGGAAGCCGCCGCGCGGAAGCGCGAAGTCGATCCTCCGCAGAACGCGCTTCTCCCCGTAGCGCTTGCCGAGCCGGCGGGCCGTGAGCACGGGGCCAGCATAGGCAGGTTCTGCTGCTTTACCGGGGTTTTACGGCCGCTTTGCGCGAAGCCGTACATGGCTCGGGCCTTATTCCAACAAGGTCTCGACCATCGGAAAGAGAGGACGGCGCAATGTCCAGGAAGCGACTCACGGTGTTTGTTCTCATCGCGGCAGCAGCCCTTGTCGGCGCGGGTGTCGCGGCAGCAAAGCATCGGGCTCCGTCGGTGCAGGCGGTAAGCGCGACGTTCGACGCAACGACCGTCTCGCAGCATTACCTGACCACGTGCTCGGTGAACGGAGGCGACACGTTCCAGGCGACGAGAGCGACGTACACAGGAACGGCGTCGAGCTCGGATCCGCGGCTCGCCGGCGCGCTCACGATCCGCGCCTGGAGCCTCGTCGACACGACGAACGGCGTCGGTCATCTGTACGGCACCTTCCGGATCAACGGCACCGGCCGCAACCGCGCCCATGGCACGCTCAATGCGGCGGTGGCGGGTGGAAAGGCGTCCGGGCTGGCGCGAGGCTTCACGGGCGGACCGTGGGGCCACCTCGTCGCATCGCTCGGGGCGACGTTCGATCCCACCGCAGGCTTCTCCTCGGGCTCGATCGGCTCGGGCACTACGGGCGCGGGATTCCTTCGCTCCGGTCGCTGGTGCCATCCACCGCACTGGCCTGCGAGCCAGGGGAGCTAGCGCAGGAAGGAAGCAGGTCTCTGTCCGGGGCGCCGGTGAATGCGGCGCCCCGGCGCCTCAGAGCACAGCGTCGAGGATCACGAACGCGGCGAAGACGACGCTGATCACACCGTTCATCGTGAAGAACGCCGTGTCGAGCCGCCGCAGGTCTCCGGGCCGGACGAGCGAGTGCTCGTACGCCAGGAGGAGCGCAACCGCGCCGACGCCGACCCAGTAGAGGACGCCGACCGAAAGACCGAGCCCCGCCGCAACGAGGCACACGATCGTCGCCGCGTGGGCGAGTCGCGCGCCGAGAAACGCGCCTCTCACGCCGAACCGCGTGACGATCGAATGGAGACCCTCCCGCCGGTCGATCTCCTCGTCGAAGAGTGCGTAGAAGAAGTCGAAGCCCGCGACCCAGAAGGCAACGGCAGCGCCGAGCATCCAGGCCTGCCACGGCAGCTTGCCCGTGATGGCGACCCAGGCACCGACGGGCGCAAGGCCGTCGACCGCTCCGAGCCAGAGGTGGCACGTCCACGTGAACCGCTTGAGGTACGGATAGACGACGAAGCCCACGACCGGGATCGGCCAGAGCCAGCGCACGATCGGGTTCAGCTGCCAGACCGCAGCGAGGAAGAGCGCGAGCGAGAGGAGGCAGAAGACGACGACCTGGGGGACGGAGAGCTGCCCGCTCGGGAGCTCCCGGCCGGCCGTGCGCGGGTTCCTGGCGTCGATCCCCGCGTCGATCAGGCGGTTGAGCGCCATCGCAAGCGAGCGGGCGCCGACCATCGCGAGCGTGATCCAGAGGAGATCGTGGCCGCTCGGCGTCCCATCGACCGCGAGGAACGCGCCGACGTAGGCGAACGGCAGCGCAAAGACCGTGTGTTCGATCTTGACGAGCCGCGCGAACCTCGCGGGAAGCGGCGTGACGACGGTACTCACGTCTGCTTGTGGTGAACGTCGGTCTCGCCCGCGAGAAGCTCCAGTGCGTGGGCGAGCACGGGACGCAGAACCTCGAAGCCGTCACGTACGCCGCCGGGTGAGCCGGGGAGGTTCACGAGGAGAGCTGTCCCCACGACTCCGGCCTCCCCCCGCGAGAGCAGAGCATGCGGCGTCTTTTCGCGCGCGTCGGCCCGGATCGCCTCGGCGACACCCGGCGCAGCGCGCTCGATCAGCGCCGACGTCGCCTCGGGAGTCACGTCACGCGGGCCGAACCCGGTTCCGCCGGTCGTGAGAACCACGCCGTTTCGACGGGCCAGCGCGTCGAGCGCCGCACCGATCTCGTCGCGTTCGTCCGGCACGAGCTCGCGCTCGACCTCGAACCCTTCGGCACGGAGCAGCTCTTCGAGCAGGTCTCCGCTCCGGTCCTCGCGCGTCCCGCCCGCCACGCCGTCGGAGACCGTGAGCACCGCGGCCTTCAGACGCGTTCCTTCGTCTTCTCGACGAGCACGACCTCGCTGATCCGCATCTGCTTGTCGACCGCCTTGGCCATGTCGTAAACCGTGAGCGCCGCCACGGATGCCGCCGTCAGCGCCTCCATCTCGACGCCCGTCTGAGCCGTGGTCTCGACCGCCGAGACGATCTCGACCGACTCCTCGGCCACCTCTAGGGTCACCTCGACATGGGTCAGCGAGAGCGGATGGCAGAGCGGGATGAGCTCGCTCGTCCGCTTCGCGGCCATGATCCCCGCGAGCTGCGCCGTCGCGAGCGCGTCTCCCTTCGGCAGCTCGCGCAACATCCTCGCCGTCTCGGCCGCCATGCGAACCTCGGCGCGCGCGACCGCGCGCCGCCGCATCGGCTCCTTGCCGCCGACGTCGACCATCCTGACCGCGCCCGACTCGTCGACGTGGGACAGGTCATCCATCAGGAGGATCGTACGGCGTCGAGGTCGGCGAGCTGCGCGTCGACCCACTCCATGATGCCGTGCGCCCGGACGTGCTCCCGAATCGCCGCGGCCCGCCGCCGGCGCTCGACCGGGTCGAGGGTGAGCGCGGTATACAGCGCCTCGGCCTGTCCGGAGACGTCGAGAGGATTCACCGTCACCGCCCACTCCCCGAGCTCCTCGTGCACGCCGGCGTTCTCGGACAGGACGAGGACGCCGTCCCGCTCGTTGACGAGGAACGCCTCCTTGGCGACGAGGTTGAGCCCGTCGAAGACGGGGTTGGTGAGCAGGACGTCGAACTGCTTGTAGCCGGCGATCGAGCGTTGAAAGTCGTCGGCGACGTCGAGCTCCACGGGTTGCCAGCCGTCGCGACCGAAGCGGTCGTTGACCTCGCGCGCGGCGGCCTCGACCTCCGCGGCGTACTCGGCGTACTGCGGAATCTCCAGCCGCGACGGCGCGAGCAGGGCGAGCATCCCGACTCGCTCGTGCAGCTCGGGATGGCGCTCGAGAAGTAGCGCGAACGCCCGGAAGCCGCGCACGATGTTCTTCGACGGGTCCGTCCGGTCGACGCGCAACACGAGCTTCTCCGGGCGCCGCGCCGCCAGAGCTTGCGTACGCTCGAGGACGGCTGGATCCTCGCGGAGCCGGTCGAACTCGGCCGGATCGACGCTGATCGGGTGGGCTACGACAAGGGTTCGGTGGCCGTTGTGCTCGACCGTTCCCGCGCCTCGGTCGACCCGCGCACCCAGCAGCCGCTCCGCGGCGAGCAGGAACGCCTGCTGCCAGCGTTCGGTGTGGAAACCGACGACGTCGTTCGCGAGCAGTCCCTCGTGTACCTCGACACGCAGCTCCGGCGGAAGCGCGTACCAGTAGTCGGACTCCGGCCACGGGATGTGGACGAAGTGCGACGTCACGACGCCCGGACGCGCCTCGCGCACGAGCCTCGGCGCGACGTACAGGTGATAGTCGTGGAAGAGCACCGCCGCATCGGGCTCTCGCTCGAGCTCCTCGAGCGTGGCCGCAGCGAACGCCTCGTTCACCGGCACGTACCCGTCGCTCCAAGCCTCGTGAAGGGTCGGGTCGAAGTCGGGAGCGGCCCCGAGGCCCCAGAGGTAGTGCTGCAGGAACCAGAGCGTCGGGTTCGCAAGCACGTTGTAGAAGCGGTCGTACGCGGCTGGATCGTGCGCGACGAGCCGCAGCCGGTACGCCGCGCCGTCCGCCGTCTCCTCGACGAACGAGCCGCCGTGCTCTGCCGCAACGGCCCTGTCCTCCTCACTCATGGCACTTGCCACCCACGTCACGTCGTGGAGCGCGGGTAGGCCGCCGAGTGCGGTGACGACGCCGCCTCCGCCGCGACGGGCGACGCGTTGCCCGTCGCCCTCGCGGATGTACCTCACCGGGGCGCGGTTGGAGACGACGAGGAGCTTACGCCGGGTCGTTGTCGCTGTTGACAACGATCAGGAGCGCTGCTGCAGCAGCTTCACGAAGCGGAGGCGCGAGCCGCGAGCACCGGGCCGGGACTGCAGCTCGAACTCGTCCGCGATCGTCCGGATGATCGCGATGCCGAGACCGCCCTCGGTGAGCTCCTCGCCCTCGAGCGCCGGCGGCCGTTGCGGGTCGAAGCCCCGCCCGTCGTCGACGACCTCGACGGCGAGCGCAGCGCCGCTGAGCTCGTACGCGATCGAGACGAATCCCCCCTCGTCCGCGTACGCGTGGCGGACAGAGTTGGAGACCGCCTCGGTCAACGCGAGCTTGAGATCGGCGAGCTGCTCGTCGGGCAGCGCGACGATGTCGGCGATCCCGCTGAGAGCAAGGCGAGCCAGGGCGACGTACTCCGCGCGCGCCGGCACCCGGAGCCGAATCGTCCGCGTCCCCTCCAGAGTCTCGCCCGCTGTCTCGACCAGTGTCGCCTCGCCCATCGCCGCGCCTCTCGTTACGTTTCCCGGAGATTCGGGACTCTAAACCTGTCGATTTCTACCAGCAGCGGCCAGATCGACTCGCTGCCCGATGTTTGCTCTCGATTCCGCCTTCCCCGTCGGCCGGAGATGTAACCGCACCCGTTTCCACGGGAAAACGGCCCGCCCGAATCGCGGCCTAGACTGCCCCCCGTGACGGCTGCCCCGCCCGCACACGAGCGCCGAAGACCGCGGCCGGGATCGCTCGAGCGGCCGGTCAACGCGCGCCTGTACCGGGGCACCTGGCTGCTGGTGGGCTTGCCGCTGCTGCTGCTCGCGTTCAGCGTCGCCCGCCCTCCAGCGCTGCATCCCCCGAACGATCTGCCGCAGGCGTTCGGCGCGGAGGATGCGTCCATTCTCGCCCAGGATCTCGCCACGAACTACCCGGACCGGCGGCCGGGTTCGCTGGGTGCCAGAGGCGCGGCCGCGTGGTTCCGCGCCGCGCTCAGGGCATACGGCTTCGACGTCCGCGCCGACCGCTTCACCGCGACGATCCACGGCCGCCCCACGACGCTCGTCAATCTCGTGGCGGAGACGTCGGGCCTCTCTCCGCGTGACGAGATCGTCGTGATGGCACATCGCGACGACAGCGGGACCGGCAACGGACTCGACGACAATGCCTCGGGGACGGCGGCGCTCGTCGAGCTTGCACGTTCGTACTCGCCGAGCGCCGGCGCTCAGCGCATCTCGCTCCCGTACTCACTCGTCTTCCTTTCGACCGATGGTTCCGACGGTGCCCGGGGCGCAGCGCACTTCGCGGCACTGCAGAACGGAGCACAGAGCATCCTCGGCGTGGTCAACCTCGACTCGATCGGCGGTCGAGGGAGGCCGAGGCTCGTGTTCGGCGGCAACACATCCCGGTCGCCCGCACCGGGCCTGGTCGAGACCCTGCGCGACGCGCTCGCACAGGGCGGACAAGATCCCTCGAGGCCGAGTGGGCTCCAGCAGCTCGCCGCGCTTGGATTCCCCTTCGACCCGTACGAGCAGGCGCCCTTCGTCGGCCGCGGAATCCCGGCGGTGACCGTGACCACGGCGGGAGCGCGGCCGCCCGCGGCGCAGCGCGGCAGACCGCTCGACGTCGGACATCTCGGCCAGATCGGCTCCGCCGCGCAGAACACGATCGACGCAATGGAGGAGGGCGTCTCGCTCGCACAGGGCCCCGCGAGCTATGTCTACCTCGGTCAGCGGCTGATTCGCGGCTGGGCGATCGAGATCGTCCTCGTTGCAATGCTGCTGCCGTTCCTCGCCGCTGCCGTCGACCTCTTCGCCCGTTGCCGCCGGCGGCGCATCCGCATCGCGCCTGCGCTGCGGAGCTATCGCAGCCGGCTCGGCTTCTGGGCCTGGGTAGGAGCAGTGTTTCTCGTCTTCGGAGCGTTCGGCTTCTGGGGGACGATGGACCGGCGCGCGCCCTCGTTGAGCTCCGTCACCTGGCCGGGCAGTGCGTTGCTCGCACTCGTCCTCCTCGCCGGGGCCGGATGGATCGTCGTACGCGCCCGCCTCCTGCCGCAGCGGCCGATCCGGCCGGAGGAGAGGCTGGCCGGGCACAGCGCGGCACTGCTCGCACTCGGCGTCGTCGGGCTTCTGGTTGCGGCAGCCAACCCGTTCGCGCTCATCTTCGTGCTGCCCTCTCTCCACGCCTGGCTCTGGCTACCGCAAATTCAGACGCGCCATGCGGGTGTGCGCGCGACCGTCTTCCTCGTCGGTCTCCTGGGTCCCGCGTACCTCGTCTGGTCTTTTGCGACCCACTACGGGCTCGGCTGGGACGCGCCGTGGTACGTGCTCCAGCTCTTCGCCGTGGGCTATGCACCGCTCCCGCTGTTCGTCATCGGGCTCGGCTGGCTCGCGGCTGCAGGCCAGCTCGTTGCGCTCGCGGCCGGGCGGTACGCGCCCTATCCCGCGCCGCAGGAGCGCCCGCGTCGCGGCCCGCTGCGCGAGCTCATCCGGACCCTGGTCCTCGCCCGGCGACACCGCAGCACGGCGGCCGAGGCGCAGCGCGCGGTGAACGAGTAGCTCTCTGTCAGGCGGCGTCGAGCCGAAGCCACTGCACCGTCGAGCCGGCCGCGAGCTCGCCGTTTCCACGTGGAACGTGCACGAGCGCGTCGGCGGCGGCCGAGCGGACGATCATGTGCGACTCCTGCCCGACGACCGGGTCGAGCACGAGGACCTCTCCGTCCACGCGCGATCGAGCTCGCACGAACTCGTCGCGGTGCTCGTTGCGCCGGAGGGCAGCCACCAGCCGGCCCGGCTCGAATCTGGGCAGCGGTTCGGCGAGACCCTGCAACGCACGGAGCGCCGGCTTGACGAAGAGCTCGCTGCCGACGAGCGATGACACGGGGTTTCCGGGCAGGCCGAAGACGAGCGTCTCCCCGCGCACGCCGAACAGGATCGGCTTGCCGGGCTTGACCGACACCCGCCAGAACACCTCCTCGACGCCGAGGTCACGCTCGGCCTCGCGGACGAGGTCGTGCTCGCCGACCGAGACGCCGCCCGACGTGACGAGGACGTCCGCAGCGAGACCGCGCTCGAGCGCTTCCCGCAGTGCCGCCTCGTCGTCGGCGGCCGGCGGCTGCGACACCACCTCCGCCCCGGCAGCTGCGAGCGCCGCGGCCAGCATCAGCGTGTTCGTTTCGTAGATCTGGCCGTGACGGAGTGGCTCGCCGGGGCCGACCAGCTCACTACCGGTAGCCAGCACGGCGACGCGCGGGCGGTGCCGGCAGGGCAGCTCGGCGATGCCGGAAGCCGCTGACGCGGCCAGCCGCGCAGGCGTCAGTCTCGTATTCGCCGGCACCGCGACGTCGCCCGCGGCGATGTCGCCGCCGCGAGGACGGAGGTGCGCTCCGGACGCGGCCTCGCGTGAGACCTCCACACTGTTTGCGGTCTTGACAACGTGCTCGATCGGCACGACAGCGTCCGCGCCATCCGGCACCACTGCGCCGGTCGAGATGGCGACAGCACAGCCGGCTTCGACCCGCCCCTCATAGGGATGCCCGGCGGCCGACTCGCCGGCGATCCGCAGCGTCCCCGGCAGATCGGCCGTGCGCACCGCGAAGCCGTCCATGGCGGAGTTGGCGAAGGGCGGGAGGTCGACCCTCGCCCGGACGTCCTCCGCGGTGACTCGTCCACCAGCCTCCGCGACCGGCACGAGCTCGACCGGAAGCGGCCGCGCGCGTTCAAGTACCCGCTCCTGCGCCTCCTGGAGAGTGAGTAGCGAAGCCACCGTGGGTGAATACGGTAGTAGTCGTGAGACAGGGAGACGAAGTCGCCGGTCGCTACCGGCTCGACGAGCTGCAGGGTCGGGGACCCATGTCGGAGGTCTGGCGCGCGCACGACAGCACGCTCGACCGCACGGTCGCGCTCAAGATCCTCTCGCCGGCGGCGGATCTCGGCCGGTTCAGGCGCGAGGCGAAAGCCGCCGCCGGACTGGCGCACGAGAACGTGATGCGCGTCTACGACTACGGCGAGGACGAGGCCGGACCGTTCATGGCGCTCGAATGGCTGCCGGGCGGGACCCTCGAGGACCGGCTGGGGGAGGGGCCTCTGTCAGCCGACGAGACGCGGCGCGTGGCGCAAGGAATGGCGGCGGGCCTCGCACACCTCCATTCGCGCGGTCTCGTCCATCGGGATCTCAAGCCGGCGAACGTGATGTTCGACGAGGAGGATCGGCCGAAGCT
Source organism: uncultured Actinomycetes bacterium (assembly GCA_963725965.1). Taxonomy (GTDB): domain Bacteria; phylum Actinomycetota; class Thermoleophilia; order Gaiellales; family Gaiellaceae; genus Palsa-739. The sequence goes on from CAVSAK010000004.1 coordinate 463,279, forward strand.
CGCCGATTTCGGACTGGCACGCAGCACGGCCGGGGCCGGCACCCTCACCGAGGCGGGAACCGTGCTCGGCACGGCGGCGTACATCTCGCCCGAGCAGGCGGCAGGGGAACCGGCAGGAGCGGCGAGTGATGTCTATTCCTTCGGCGTCATCCTCTTTCGCATGCTGACGGGCGCGCTGCCGTTCACGGCAGACAGCGCGATCGCCCTGGTGGATATGCACCGGCGTGCGCAGCCGCCCACGGTCGAGTCCCTCCAACCGAACGCTCCGCGGGACCTCGCCGCGCTCACGGCGGCGGCGCTGCGCAAGGATCCGATGCAACGGCCCGCCGACGGTGCGGCGCTCCTGAGCGCTCTCGGCACGACAGCCGCGACGGTTGTCGTTCCGGCCGACACGGAGGCGACGCGGGTTCTCGCTCCTCCGCCGGCTCCTGCGGCGGTTCCTCCGGCAGCCGACCTCCGTCGGACTCGGGCCATCATCGCTGTGGCGGTCGTACTGCTGGCGGCCGCCGGCGGAATACTCGCCTGGGCGGTGACCCGCCCGGGGGCGACCGCGCCCCCGACCACCGCCACGCATAGGGACACCCACCCCGCCACGACGCGGCAGACGACGCCGGGGACGACCACCGCGGCTACCAGCAATCGGCAAACGACGACGGCGGCACCGACCACCACGCCGACGACCTCGCCCACCACCACCCGGACCCCCACCACGGTGCCGACGACGACAACGATCCCGACCATCAGCACGCCCACCACGACGCCTACGACCTCCGGGATCGGGACGACGACTACCCCGACGGGGACGTCGTGACCCGGTAGGAGTACTGCCCGGTCCAGGGCCCGAACTCCGCAGGCGTGAGCGGCGACGGGAAGCCTGCGTCCGCCGATCCTTCGACCGTGCGTTCCATGAAGAGGCGCCATGCGGTGGCGGGCAGCGTCGGCCCCGAGACCGCGGCCCCATGCACGTCGAGCATCGGAGTCTCCGCCCGCGGATAGCCCATCCACACCGTGGCCTCGAGCCCCGGCGTGTAGCCGCAGAACCAGGCGTCTGCATAGTCGTCGGTCGTCCCCGTCTTGCCGGCGTCGAGCCGACCCGGGACGTGGGCTCCAACGCCGGTCCCGTGCAGCATGTTCTCCTCGAGCACGTGCGTGACCGTCGCCGCGACCCAGTCCGGGACGACGCGCATCCGTTGCGGCTGCCCCCAGCCTGCATCGGTCTTGCCGCCGGGGAAGGCGACCCGCCGGATCGCGAGCGGTCGCGAGTACACGCCTCCCGCTGCGAGCGTCGCGTAGACGGAAGCCATGTCGAGCGGGGTGACAGCCCCGGTGCCGAGGGCAAGGGACGGCGTCGACTCGAGCTGCGTCTGCACGCCGAGCTTCTTGGCCATCGCAACGATCGCATCCGGGCCGACGTCGAGCGCCAGCCGCGCGTAGACCGTGTTGTCGGAGTGGAGCGTCGCTGCGGCCACGGTCTCGGGCCCTGCATACGTACCGTCGTAGGTGCGGACGTGCCACCCGAGCGGCGCGTAGTAGAAGGGCGCAGAGAGGTACCGCGTCGCCCATGGATTCATCCCCTGCGCGACCGCGGCCCCGAGGACGATCGGCTTGAACGTCGACCCCGCCTGGCGCTCGGCCGTCGTCACGAGATTGAACTCGTTGCCCAGAGTCCCGGGACTGACGGCTGCCATCGCACGAATCGCGCCGTTCGCGGGATCGATCGAGACGATCGCACCCGCCGGGTCGCGGCGCGCATAGAGCACCTGCGTCAACGCGTGCACGGCGGCGTGCTGGAGGCGCGGCCTGATCGTCGTGTAGATCTTCAACCCGCCCGCGCGTACGGTCGCCGCCCCATATTGCTGCTCGAGGAGGTTCTCGACGTACCCGACAAGATAGGGCTCCCGACTCGCGTAGGCCGGGCTCGGGCGAAGGCGGAGGCTTCGGTCGCCGGCGGCCGCCCCGTACTGCGAGGCAGTGATGTCACCGCTGCGTCGCAGGGCTCGCAGTACCTCGTCGCGGCGGGCGACCGCGGAGGCCGGGTTGTGCAGCGGGTCGTAGTAGGAGGGAGCCTGCGGCAGCCCGGCGAGGAGCGCCGACTGCGCGAGCGAGAGCCGACTCGCCGGAACGGAGAAGTACGTCTCGGCCGCGGCCTGGATCCCGTAGGCGTGATTGCCGTAGTAGACGTCGTTGAGGTACGCCGTGAGGATCCTGGTCTTCGGCCACGCGCGGGCAAGCTTGACTGCGAGGCACGCTTCCACGACCTTGCGCTGCAGGGTCTTCTCGCGCGAGAGATACAGGTTTCGGACGAGCTCCTGGGTGATCGTCGATCCGCCCTGCACGATGTGACCGGCGCTGACGTCGGCGACTAGTGCGCGCAGGATCCCAACCGGGTCGACTCCGCCATGTTTGTAGAAGCGTCTGTCCTCGATCGCCACGGTCGCCTTCGGCATCCACGGACTGATGGCGTCTCTCCGAACCGCGGTCCTGTTCTCGACCGCGGGCAGGACGCCGATCAGGCCGCCGTTCGCGCCGTAGACGAGCGAGCTGTCGGTCTGCTCCACCGGCTGGAGTGCGCTCAGATCGCAGCTGGAGCCGAAGTAGACAGCGCCGCCGGCAGCCGTGAGCGCGAGCAGTGCCAGCGGGATGAGGATCGCCAGGACGACGAGAAGCCGGCGGCTCCGCCGCGGTCGCCGTTTCGGCTGCGGCTTGCGCTTCGGGCTCACGTCCAGACGCCGAGCGCACGCAGCCGTCGATGGGCTCGCAGGCGGAGCTCGTTCTCGAGGCGATCGGCCGCCAGATCGTCGGACGCCGCAGCCCGAAGCGTCACGGTCGCCGGATCGGCGAGCGACGAGACGTAGACAGATGCGTCCCGCTCCTCCGCGACGTCCTCGCGCAGGGCGTCGAGAGCGGCGTCGAGATCGGCCGCGAGCGGCACGGGGACGGAGACCTCGGCAAACGTCTCCCGACTCCGGATCGACGCGTTGATGATCGTGTCGGATGCGAGCTTCTCGTTCGGCACGACGATCCGCCGACGGTCGGCGGCCCGGATGAACGTGTACGTGAGTCCGATCTCTTCGACCACTCCGGGGGCGCCCTCGTATTCGACACGGTCGCCGATCCGCACCGGCTGTGCGAGCGCAATCAGAAGACCCGCGATGAAGTTGCCGAGCGTTCGCTGCGCGGCGAAGCCGAGGATGATGCCCAGCAGCGCCGTCGAGGCGAGCAACCCACCGGCGACAGCACGCACTTCGGGAATCGCGAGCAGAGCCGAGAAGAGGCCGACGACGAGGATGACCACGATCACCATCCTCCGGAAGATGCGATAGCGCGTCGCGGATTCCGGCGCCAGCGTGCGACGGCGCAGCCACCAGTCGATCGCGCGGGCGAACAGCACGACGGCGACGAAGATCGCCGCTGCGATGACGATGTGCTTCCAGAACTCGCTCATCCCCGGCCCGGACTTCGCGGCGAACCGCCGAAATCCTCAGTTCCCAGCTGCGAGGTCTCAGTCGAGCGGGAGCGGCCGACGACCCTCGAAGCCGTCGTCGACGCGGTGCCACCAGCCGATCTCGTCCTCCCCGAGCTGCCAGCAGAGGAGCACGGTCTCACCGTTGTGCAGAGCCGGAAAGTCGATCAGCCCGGTATCGAGATCCTTGACCTGGGCTCCGTGACTCGTGATCTCGTCGACCAGCCGCGCAAGTCGGCGTGCCGCCGCCTCGACCTCGGCGGTCGCAGAGGCTAGCTCCGCAGGCGGAATGCCGCCGCCGTTGCCGCGGATCTTCTGCTCGAGCTCCTCCTGACGCTCGAGTGCGGCGGCGTGCTCGTGCCGGCCAGTGACGAGGTGCTCGACGAGCGGCCGGACGTGCTCGAGCTCGGCGTTCGCTTCCTCGGGCGTGAAGTGGCGCACGGCCCGAACCCTATGCTGGCCGGTCGTGGAGGTCGAAGCCGCCCCGCCGCGTCCACACCCGCTGTACGTCCGCCTCGCCTGTTGGTGCGGTTTCGTCGGGCTGATCGCCGCGGTCAACTACGCGGCGCGCTTCTCCGGGGGAACCAGCGGCAGCCGCGGCGTGTCCCACCAGGAGGTTTACTCGTACGCGACCTTCGCGGGCGGGACGGTTCTCTACGCGATCTGGCTCGGGATCGTCCTGCTCATCGTGACCGGCCGCTTCGACCTACTCGCACTTCGGGCGCCGCGGAGTTGGGGGAGAGCGTTCGGGCTCGCCGCGGCAGTCGTCGTCGGGATCTTCGTCTGGGAGATCGTGATCTCGAACTTGCCTCTGCCGGAGAGCCCCGGGCAGGAGCAGGGCATCACGAACGTGCCGTGGGAGCCGGCACACGCCGGGGCCTTCGCGGCGAACTTCGTCCTCTTTGCGGCAATCGCGCCGTTCGTCGAGGAGCTGACCTTTCGCGGCGCCGGCCAGTCGCTGCTCCGGTTTCTCGGCCGCTGGCCGTCGATCATCCTCGTCGGCGTCGCCTTCGGCCTTGCCCACGGGCTGGTGGAGGCGCTACTCGTCCTCGTCCCGTTCGGCATCGGGCTCGCCTGGCTGCGCGACCGTACCGACAGCGTGGTGCCGGGGATGTTCGTGCACGCCCTCTTCAACGGGACGGCGCTCGTCCTGATCGTGCTGGGCTAGCCGGCCCTAGTCCTCTTCGTCGCCGTTCTCGACGACGAACTGGTCCGGCGTGACGTCCTCGAGGAAGTTCCGGAAGCGGAGCACCTCGGCCTCGAGTTGTTCCTCGTCGACCTCTTCGCCTTCGAACTCGATCGCGGACTCCGCGATCACGTCGTCGGCGGCGAAGATCGGCGCCTCGGCACGAATCGCGAGTGCGATGGCGTCGGACGGGCGCGAGTCGACTTCGATCTCCTGGCCGTCCTGGAGCACGGTGATCTGCGCGTAGAACGTGTTCTCGCGGAGCTCGGTCACCGTGATGCGGCTGATCGACACGCCAAGCTGTTCGAGCATGTCGCTGACCAGGTCGTGCGTCATCGGCCTGGTGGACGTCTGGCTCTGGAGCTTCATGAGGATCGCGGCCGCCTCGGGATGGCCGATCCAGATCGGCAGGAACTTGTTTCCGTCGGAGGTCTTCAAGAGGACGATCGGCTGCTTGCCGACCAGATCGAAGCTGACTCCGTAGATGAGCATCTCCTGCATCGGCGGCAACCTCGTCCCGAATATAGCTCAGGCCGGGTGACGGAAAACCCGCCGTATCCCCTCTCCGCCGCGTGCGGAGCGCCTGCGCACACGAACGGAGCGAGCCTGTGCCGGCGAAGCGGGCGAGCGGAAAGCATGGGCGATCCTGGATTCGAACCAGGGACCTCCGCCTTATCAGAGCGGCGCTCTAACCAGCTGAGCTAATCGCCCGCGCGGCCGTCGATTGTAGCCGCGTTCTCCAGCGCCTCGACCAGCTCGGCCAGGTCGTGCTCGTCGCCGAAGGGCAGCTCGATCCGTCCCGGCAGGACCCGGGCCGTTCGGCCGGTCAGCTGCTGGAACGCGACGCGCGCGCGCTCGGCGAGTGCGGGATCGACCGGAGTGGAATGCGTGCGCGGCCGCTGCCGCGCGCCGGCCCACTTCGCCCGCTGCTCGGCTGCTCGCACGGAGAGGCCGCGGCGCACGATCTCGCGCGCCAGGCGCCGTCTGCCTTCGTGGTCGGGCACCGCGAGGACTGCGCGAGCGTGTCCCTCGCTCAACTGTCCCCGCTCGACCATCCCCAGCACGTCGTCGGGAAGCTCGAGCAGACGGATGCGATTCGAAACCGACGGCTTCGAGCGACCGACCCGCTCGGCCACCTCGCCGAGCGAAAGCGAGAACTCGTCGATCAGGACTGCGTACGCGCGCGCTTCCTCGATCGGCGTCAGCTGTTCGCGCGCGACGTTCTCGACGAGGCCGAGCAGGAGGGTGTCACGATCGTCGGTCATGCGGACAACCGCCGGCACGGTCTGGCGACCCGCCTCCCGCGCCGCGCGCCAGCGGCGCTCACCGGCGACGATCTCGTAGCCGCCAACACCACGCGGGCGCACGAGCAGCGGCTGGATGACGCCCTGACGCCGCACCGATTCAGCGAGCCCCGAGGCGGCCTCCGCCTCGAAACGCCGCCGCGGCTGCTTCGGATTCGGGTGGATCGCGTCGACGGGAATCTCGAGCAGCTCGGTCGGGACCGGCTGGCCGCCGATCAGGACCTCGAGCCCGCGGCCCAGGCCGCGGCGGGGGGAGGACTCAGGCGCGCCCGACAAGTTCCATCGCCACCTTCCAGTAGGCGTCGGCTCCGGCGGAGCGACGGTCGTAGGCGATCGCGGGCAGTCCATGACTCGGGGCCTCGGCGAGGCGCACCGAGCGCGGGACAGAAGTGCGAAAGACGAGCTCGCCGAAGTGGCGGCGCACCTCCTCCTCCACCTGCTGCGCGAGGCGAGTCCGCCCATCGACCATCGTGAGCAGGACGCCGCCGATGACGAGGTTCGGGTTGAGCCGCCGCCGAATCAGCTCGACCGAGTGCAGCAGCTGCGTCAACCCCTCGAGTGCGTAGTACTCCGCCTGCACGGGAACGAGGACGCGGTCTGCTGCGGCGAGCGCGTTGACGGTGAGCGGCCCGAGCGACGGCGGGCAGTCCAGGAAGACGAAGTCGTAGCGGTCGGTGCCCGACGCGAGCGCCTCGACGAGATAGCGCTCGCCGTCTTCGCGGCCGGAGAGCTCGACCACGGCGCCGGCGAGATCCGGCTTGGCGGGGACGAGATCGAGGTTCGCGAACGCGGTCGGATGGACGAGCTCGCCGAGCGGGGCGCCGTCGAGGAGGTCGTAGCTCGAGGTGCCGTTCGCTCGCATCCCGAGACCCGACGTCGCGTTAGCCTGCGGGTCGAGGTCGATGACGAGCGCCCGCTCGCCGGCCTCGGCGAGGCAGGCGGCGAGGTTGACGGCGGTCGTCGTCTTGCCGACGCCGCCCTTCTGGTTCGCGAGCGCGTAGATCCGGGACATGCCCGGCCATTGTCACTAGGCCAGCGGACGCTTCTTCGCGACGCCGGCGCGGCGCGGGAAGCCGGACGGCGTCGGGACGACCTTCGGAAGGACTACGAGACCGCCGTGCAGCTCGGGAGCTCCGCCGCCGAGCCGTTCCGATACGGCCGCGAGTGCCTCGACGTCGGCTCGCTCGCCGAGCCAGAGGATTGCCGCTCCGCCCACGCCGACGAGCGGGAGACACAGCTCTGCCGCGACGGGCGGTCGCGCAAGAGCCTTGGCCGTCGCGACGCCCGACCGCTCGATCGGCTGCTCCTCGGCGCGGCCCCAGACGACCTCGGCGTTCGGGGGCGCCCAGCTGCGGAGGAACTCGCACTTCCGGCGCTCCGCGTCGAGCAGCGTCACCTCACGCTCGGGCAACGCGGCCGCGAGCGGGATTCCCGGCGATCCGCCGCCCGAACCCACGTCGATCACCGGCCCCTCGTATTCCTCGAGCAACGGCAACGCACGCAGTGCGTCAGCGAGCAGCATCTCCCGCGCTCGGTCGGGGTCGCGGATTCCCGTCAGCCCCGGCGTCGCGAGAACCGCGGTGAGCCAGTCACTCAGGTACGACGACGACGTAGCGGTTCGGCTCCGTGCCCTCGGAGGTCGTGCCGACTCCTGCGACGTCCTTCAGGCTCAGGTGGACGACCTTGCGCTCGACCGCTGTCATCGGATCGAGCTCCTCCGGCTCGCCCGATTGGCGCACCCGGTCGGCGACCCCCAGCGCGAGCGTCTCGAGCGTCGCCTGCCTCCGCGCGCGGTAACCCGCCGCGTCGACGACGACGTCCTTCTTCTCCTCGCCATAGGTGCGATAGGCGATCACGTTCAGGAGGTACTGAACCGCGTCGATCGTCTGGCCGTGGCGACCAATGAGCAGGCCGACATCCGGGCCGGAGCAGGTGACGACGATCGCCTCCGGCTCCTCGCGCGCGACGACCTCTGCGTCGACGCCGAGCGTCTCAACGATCCGCGCGACGAGAGACCGAGCCTCGGCGGCCTGCTCACTCTCCTCGCCCGCGACCTCCGCAGCGGCATCCGCGGCCTCGCCTGGCAGATGGGCTACGACCCGGGCGGGCTCGTAGCCGACGCCGAGGATGCCGCGCTCACCTTCCGTCACGACCTCGAACTGCACAGCGGCCTTGTCGAGGCCCGGATGCCGGCGCTCGAGGTCGCGCAGTGCCGCCCACTTCGCCTCGCCCACCGTCTCACCGGTGGCCTCGGCGGTCAGATCCGCGACCTCCTCGCTCATCTCCGGCTCGTGCGCTTCTTCTTACGCCGTACCTGCCGCGGCGGCTGCGAGGCGGCCGGAACAGGCTGGGGCGGGGGCGATTCGCTGTTCGCCCCGTTCCCGCTCGAGCCGTCGTCCTTCGGCGGCGTGCGCGAGCTGCGACGCTCGAGCGTCGGCGCGGGCGCCTTGGCGACCAGTCGCCGCGTGATCAACCCCTGCCCCACCGTCCAAAGGTTCGTCGTCACCCAGTAGAGGACGAGGCCGGCGGGGAAGCGCGCGATGATGAAGACGAAGAAGAGCGGCATGATCAGGAAGATCGTCCGCTGTGTCTTGTCGGCCGTCGCAGCCATGAAGAAGGTCGACGCCATCTGGCTCGCGACGTAGACGACGAGCAGGATGTAGCCGCCCCACTGCGTCGTCGTTCCCGCCGAGATGTCGTGGATGAAGTTGAGCCACGAAAGATTCGCGCCCTTCGGGAAGTGCTCGTGCTTGAGCGTGTAGTAGAGAGCGATGAAGACCGGCAGCTGCAGGAGCATCGGCAGGCACGAGGCGGCCGGGTTGATGTTGTTCTCCCGGTAGAACTTCATCAGCTCCTCGTTCTGCTTCTGCTTGTCCTGCTTGTACTTCTTCTGGATCTCCTTCATCTGCGGCGCGAAGCGCTGCAGGTTCTGCATCGAGTGGATCTGCCGGATCGTCAGCGGGACGAGGATCATCCGCACGACGACGGTGACGGCCACGATCGACCAGGCCCACGTGAAGCCGACGTTGTAGTGGAACCAGTGGAGAACGTGGTTCATCACGGTCTCGAGCTGGCTGATGATCGGGATCGTGTAGAGCATCATCGGACCGGGTCGAAGCCCCCTCGACTCCACGGGTTGCAGCGGAGCAGCCGCCAGCAGGCGAGAACACTGCCCTTCACCAGGCCGTGGCGGTGCAGCGCCTGCACCGCGTACTCGGAGCAGGACGGGTGGTACTTGCAGGTCGTCGGGAACAGCGCGCCGAGCGTGAGCCGGTAGAACCAGACGAGGCCCACGCCGAGCGTCGCCGGGATGCGGAGCACGGCGCTCATGCCGCGAGGACTCCGGTCTGGCCGAGCAACTCGTCGACGCGCTCTCCGAGCCACTCGAAGCCGTTGGTCTCGGCCGCCTCGACGAGTCCCGGCCGCACGATCAACACGTAGTCGTGGCCGGCCGGCACGCTCTCGAGGCGCGCGTTCCACACCTCACGCAGGCGCCGCTTGATCCGGTTCCGCTCGACCGCTCCGCCGGCCGCACGCGGTACGGCGAATCCGATGCGCGGCTCCGCCGGCTCCTCCTGCGGCAGCCAGTACAGGACGAGAAAGCGTGACGAAACCGAGCGGCCTCGGCGGTGCACCGCATCGAAGTCCCGTGACCGGGACAGGCGATTGGCGCGCTTCACAGATGCAGCTTAGTGGCTCGCTCCGGGCGGGCCGATCAGGCAGAGAGGCGAGCGCGGCCCTTGCCGCGGCGGCGCTTCAGGATCGCGCGGCCGGCCTTCGTCGACATCCGCGCACGGAAGCCGTGCTTGCGCTTGCGGCGGCGGACGTTGGGCTGATAGGTGCGCTTCACGACTCTGTGAGAAAGCTCGGCTTTGCCAAAAAAATCCCCGCCGGCGGCGGGGCGCGGCGGTCAGTATAGACAAGCGTCGTCCACCGTCTTGTCCACAGCCGCAGACGGCGCAAGGATGCGGCCGGAGCCGGTTGCCCCCACGACTGTCCACACCTGTGGAGGGATGTGGGCAACTCGGAAACTCCCTGCAAAACGCGGGAGTTTGCCCCCGGCCGAGCCGCTGTTATGCTGGCCGCCGGGCCGGAGACGGGGAGGAGATCAGGGCGTCGGTGGACCACCAAGTTGAGCTGTCTACGGAGAACCTCTGGGAGGAGATCTCGGGGCGGCTCAGGGAGGCGCTCAGCGATGGGACCTACAGCAAGTGGTTCGGCGACGTCCACGAGCTCGCGCTCGAAGGCGACACACTCGTCCTCACCGTTCCGAGCGAATTCACGCGCGACTGGATCGAGGGACACTTCCTCGGACTGATCGGCGCTGCGGTGCGCGACATCGTCGGCATCGAGCGGCCGATCGAGCTCCGGGTCGCCGACGATGCCGAGGCCCCGACGGAGGGCCGCGCGGGGTCGGAAGGCCTCGTTCCCATGGTCCAGCGCCTACGGGAACGGCCTGAGAGCGGCGGGTTCAACGCGAAGTACACGTTCGACTCGTTCGTGATCGGCTCGTCGAACCGCTTCGCGCACGCCGCAGCGCTCGCCGTCGCAGAGGCGCCGGCGCAGGCGTACAACCCGCTCTTCATCTACGGCAGCACCGGACTCGGCAAGACGCACCTCCTGCAGGCGGTGGCGCAGTACGTGGCCGAGCATTCTTCCGAGCTCTCCGTGCGCTACATGACGAGCGAGGCTTTCGTCAACGACTTCATCAACTCGCTGCGCGACAAGCGGATCGAGGGGTTCAAGCAGCGCTATCGCGGCTACGACGTCCTGCTCATCGACGACGTCCAGTTCTTCGAGGGCAAGGAGCGCTTCCAGGAGGAGTTCTTTCACACCTTCAACTCGCTGTACGAGGCCGGCTCGCAGATCGTGCTGTCCTCGGACCGGCCGCCGCGCGACATCGCGACGCTCGAGGAGCGGCTGCGCAGCCGCTTCGAGTGGGGACTGATCACCGACATCCAGCCGCCGGACCTCGAGACGCGGATCGCGATCCTGCGCAAAAAGGTGAAGGTCGACGGGATCCACGTTCACGACGAGCAGGTGCTCACCTTCACGGCCAGCCGTGTGTCGTCGAACATCCGGGAGCTCGAAGGCGCCTTGACTCGCGTCGTCGCCTTCTCGTCGCTCACCGGTCGGCCGATGACAGTCGAGCTCGCGCAGGATGTCCTCCGTGACGTCTTCCCGCAAGGCGAAGCAGCGGAGGTGTCGATCAAGCGAATCCAGGATCTCGTCGCCGAACGCTTCAGCCTCTCGCTCGACGAGCTCTGCGGCGAAAAGCGTTCGCAGAACATCGTCTACCCGCGCCAGGTCGCCATGTATCTGTCTCGCGAGCTGACCGACTCCTCCCTGCCGAAGATCGGCAAGGAGTTCGGCGGCCGCGACCACACGACGGTCATCCACGCGACGTCGAAGATCTCCCGCTTGATCCGTGAGGACAGGTCTGTGTACAACCTCGTGCAGGAGCTCACCGCACGTGTGAAGCAGGTTCGCTGACGCTTGGCACCTGTGGGACCCTCCGGATCGTCCACAATGAACCTCCACACGACAAACGCAGGCGGGAAGCGGTCGCGAGTACGTCTTCCCCGTCGTCCACACTCCCTATGACTTCTACGAGGGTCCATTAGATGATCGAGAGTGACATCGCAGTCGGTGCCGGGTTGAGGATTACGTGCACGAAAGACGAGCTCGTGCAGGGTCTCGGGCTCGTCGGTCGCGCGGTCTCGAGCCGTACCGCGATCCAGATCCTGTCGGGGATCCTGCTCGAGGCACACAGCGACGAGCTCCGCCTGGCCGCGACGGACATGGAGCTTTCGCTGCGCGCTGCGGTACCGGCGCAGGTCGAGGGGGACGGCGCGGTCGTACTGCCCGGCCGGACGCTCGTCGACATCGCGCGGCTCCTCCCTGGAGACGAGGTCACGATCGACTACCGCCCGGCGGAGTCAGTCGTCCAGGTCGGCTCCGGGAGTGCGAGCTACACACTGCACACGTACAACGCCGAGGACTTTCCGCGCTTGCCGGAGTTCGCCGAGACCGCGACGTTCGCGGTCGATCGCGATGCGCTGCTCGAGACGATCGCGCGTGTCGCTCGTGCTGCTTCGCGCGACGAAGCACGCCCCGTCCTCACCGGCGTCCTGGTTCAGTTCGCCGGCGACAAGCTCGTGATGGCCGCGACCGACTCGTACCGCCTCGCGGTGAAGGAGACGGCACTCGCTTCACCGGCGCCGGACATCGAGGCAATCGTTCCCAGCCGCGCACTGCAGGAGCTCGCGCGCATTCCGGGCGGCGACGACGAGATCTCGGTCGGCGTACAGGAGAACCAGGTGCTCTTCTCGGTCGGCGGCGTCTGGCTCACGACGCGGCGTATCGACGGCCAGTTCCCGAACTACCGGCAGCTGCTGCCGGAGACGTTCGAGCACGAGCTGACGGTGCCGCGCACCGAGCTCCTCGACGTCGTGCGCCGCGCTGCCGTGATGATCCAGCGCGCGACGCCGCTGCAACTCCGCTTCGCCGACGGCGAGGTCACGGTCGTGGCGCGCACGCACGAGGTCGGCGAGTCGAAGGAGTCGATGCCGGTCGCCTACAGCGGCGAGCCGCTCGACATCGGCTTCAACGCAGAGTTCCTGCGCGAGGGTCTCGAGTCGGTCGAGGGCGACGACGTGAAGCTGAAGCTCATCAGCCCGCTGCGCCCGGCGATTCTGACCGACGCGGCCGACGACTTCACGTACCTCGTCATGCCGATCCGCCTTCCCGGCTAAAAGCCGGACTGGTTAGCACAGTCTGATCGTCGAGTCCGCCTCGCTCCGCGACTTTCGCTCCTACGAGCGGCTCGAGCTAGGGCTCCAGGCTGGGCTGATCCTCGTCGTGGGGCCGAACGGCGTCGGCAAGACGAACCTACTCGAGGCCGTGCACCTCGCCACGCAGGGGTTCTCGCCGCGCACGCGGACCGACTCGCAGGTCGTGCGCTTCGGGACCGATGGAGCACGGGCGGCGGTCTCGGGACACCGCGGTGAGGTGAGGTTGGAGCTCGAGGTGACGGTGCGCAGGGGTGAAGGGAAGCGCGCGAAGCTCAACGGCGCTCCGCTGCGCGCGGCGGAGCAGCTGCGATCCATGGTCTCGACGCTCGTCTTCACGCCGGACCGGCTCGGCGTCGTGAAGGGCCCGCCCGCCGCTCGCCGGGCGTACTTCGACCGTGTTCTCGGGCGCTTCGCACCAGTACGAGCGGCGCTGCCGGCGGAGTACGGCGCAGCCGTGGCGCAGAGGAACGCGGCGCTCCGGCGTGCGGCGGCCGGCGTGTCGGGCCGCGACGCGATCGGGCCGTGGAGCGAACGCGTCGCGGCGCTCGGGGCGGAGCTCGTCGCGGCCCGGCTCGAGACGCTCGAGCTGCTCGGGCCGTCGTTCGCCGCCCGCGCCGCCGAGTTGGGTCTCGGCGACGTTGCTCTCCGGTACGAGGGCGATCCGCCGACTCTCGAAGGGCTCACCGCGGCACTCCCGCGCGATCTCGATCGCGGCGTGACCTCGCTCGGCCCGCATCTCGACGACATCGTGCTCTGCGCCGCAGCCCGCGATCTTCGCAGCTTCGGATCGCAGGGGGAGCAGCGGCTGGCCCTCCTGGCGCTCCTGCTCGCCGAGGCCGAGACGATCGCGGACCGGACGGGTGTCCCGCCGCTCCTCCTGCTCGACGACGTCCTCTCGGAGCTCGACCCGGGCCGCCGCACGATTCTCGCGGCTCGTGTGCGCAGTGCCGGGCAGGCGCTGGTCACCGCGACCGACGCTGGAATGCTGCCCGCGGCTCCCGACCAGCTGCTCGAGGTGACCCCTGGAGCGGTGCTGGAGGCTGCTGCGTAGTGGAGCCGGTCGGCGAGCAGATCCGGGCCGAGCTCTCCCGCGTCGGAGCCGACAGCGGTGCAGGAGACGCGGTCACGGCGTGGCCGGGAGCGGTCGGCGACGAGATCGCGCGCAACGCGTGGCCGGCGCGGAGGCAGCCCGACGGGACACTCGTCGTGCATGTTCGTGACGCGATCTGGGGCTTCGAGCTGACGCAGCGCGCGAGCGAGATCTCGGCGCGATTGCCAGGCCGTCCGAGGCTCCGCTTCGTGCCCGGACCCCTGCCGGACACAACGCCGGAGTCGCCGCCGCCGGCCCCGGTCGAGGTCTCTCCCGAGCACGCCCGGGAGGCGGCCCTGATGACCGCCGGGATCGAGGATCCGAACCTGCGCGAATCTGTCGCGAAAGTCATAAAAACGGCGCTCGCTCGAACGCCGGACGGCCGCTCCGTCTGATACACTGCTTTCTGCCCGCAAGTGCTTAATTTGCAGGGCTTTTTTCATGACTGAAACGGACTACACCGCTAGGGACATCACCGTCCTCGAAGGACTCGAGCCGGTCCGGCTCAGGCCGGGCATGTACATCGGCTCGACGGGCCTTCGCGGCCTCCATCACCTCATCACCGAGGTGGTCGACAACTCGGTCGACGAGGCACTCGCGGGCCGCAACGACCGGATCGAGGTCACGTTGCATCCCGACCATTCCGTCACGGTCCAGGACTGGGGCTCGGGCATCCCCACGGAGGTGATGCCGGACCAGGGTCTGCCGGCGCTGACTGTCGTCCTGACGAAGCTCCACGCCGGCGGCAAGTTCGGCGGCGAGGGGTACAAGGTCTCGGGCGGTCTGCACGGCGTGGGCGTCTCGGTCGTGAACGCGCTCTCCGAGCGGCTCGTCGCCGAGGTGCGCCGTGACGGCCAGGTCTACCGGCAGGAGTTCGAACGGGGCGACCCGGCCGGCGAGATGGAGGTCGTCGGGAAGATGGCCGCCGATGACGCGACCGGGACGACGATCAGCTACCTGCCGGACTCCCAGATCTTCGAGGAGCTCGACGTCGACGCGGCGACGATCACCCAGCGTCTGCGCGAGACGGCGTTCCTCACGAAGGGCCTCTACATCAAGCTCGTCGACGAGCGCGCGGAGGGCAAGACCGTCGAGTTCCACTACGAGAACGGCATCCGCGACTTCGTCGCGTACATCAACGAGGCGAAGGACCCGATCCACAAGCGTCTCGTCTACTTCGAGGGAGAGACCGAACAGGGCGCCGTCGAGGTGGGGATGCAGTGGAACTCCTCCTACCAGGAGTCGGTCTTCACCTTCGCCAACAACGTCAACACGATCGAGGGCGGCTCGCACCTCTCCGGCTTCCGCAGCGCCCTGACGCGGACACTGAACGCGAAGGCGCAGGAGCTGAAGCTCCTCAAGAAGGAGGAGAGCCTCGACGGCGAGGACGTGCGCGAGGGGCTCGCGGCGGTCGTCTCTGTCAAGCTGCGCAATCCGCAGTTCGAAGGGCAGACGAAGACGAAGCTCGGCAACCCCGGCGTCGAGGGTCTCGTCCAGACGACGGTCAACTCGTCACTCTCGCAGTTCCTCGAGGAGAACCCTCAGGACGCGCGGGCGATCTGCAACAAGGCGATCGCGGCGATGCGCGCGAGGCTCGCGGCACGGAAGGCGCGCGAGCTGACGCGGCGCAAGTCGGCACTCGACGGCTCCTCGCTGCCGGGCAAGCTCGCCGACTGCTCGATCCGCGACCCGTCGCTGGCGGAGCTCTTCATCGTCGAGGGCGACTCGGCCGGCGGCTCGGCGAAGACCGGCCGCGACCGCACCTACCAGGCCATCCTGCCGCTGCGCGGGAAGATCATCAACAGCGAGAAGAACCGGATCAACAAGGTGCTCTCGAACAACGAGATCCAGGCGATGATCACCGCGATCGGCACCGGCATCGGCGACGAGTTCGACATCTCCGGCCTGCGCTACCACCGGATCATCGTCATGACCGACGCCGACGTCGACGGCTCGCACATCCGGACGCTCGTCCTCACGTTCCTCTACCGGCACATGCGGGAGCTCTTCGAGTACGGCCACATCTACATCGCCGTGCCGCCGCTCTACAAGGTGAAGCTCGGCAATCAGGAGTTCTACTTCGAGAAGGAGTCGCAGCTCGAGGACCTGCTCGTGCGCGAGCGGTTTGGCGAGCTCGAGGTTCACGACCGCGGCGGCACCGACGTGAAACTGACGGAGGCGCGCTGGAAGCGGTTCACGGGTGCCCTCGCGGAGTTCGAAGGCTGGTCCGCCCGCCTGCGTGCCGACTTCGGGCCGCATGCCTCCGACCTCGTCGTCTCGCACAGGCTCGTCGAGCTCGACATCGCCACGCCGGCCGCAGCCGAGAAGGCGATCGCGGGGCTGCCACCGAACGGCTACAAGCTCTCCGTTCTCGAACGCGACGAGAACGGCCTGCAGGTCAAGGTCGTCGAGGAGGAGACGTCGGCCGCGCAGACCATCGGTCTTTCCGCCGAGCTGCTCGCGTCGCCGATCTACGCCAACCTCCGCCGCGCGTACGAGAAGCTCGCCGACGTCGTCGGGCCCCCGCCCTTTTCGCTCGCCCTCGGCAAGCACACGGCGAATCCCGAGTCGTTTTCCGAGCTGCGACGCGACGCGCTCGAGCTGGCGAAGGAGGTCGGGACGCAGCTCTCCCGCTACAAGGGCCTCGGCGAGATGAATCCCGACCAACTGTGGGAGACGACCATGGATCCCGTCAAGCGTCTGCTCGTCCGGGTCGACGTCGAGGACGCAAGCGCCGCCGACCAGCTCTTCTCGATGCTGATGGGCGACCAGGTCGAGCCGCGCCGCATCTTTATCGAGGAGAACGCGAAGGACGCGTTCCTTGACGTCTAGGAGCAGAAGTGTCTGAGGTCGATACCGGCGCGCTCGGCTCCGGCCGCATCGAGTCGCGCGAGCTCGAGCAGGAGATGCGCTCGAGCTTCCTCGACTACGCGATGTCGGTCATCGTCTCGCGCGCGCTGCCGGATGTGCGCGACGGGCTGAAGCCGGTGCACCGCCGCGTCCTGTACGGGATGCACGATGCCGGCCTCCAGCCGAACCGGCCGTACAAGAAGTCGGCGTCGACGGTCGGCTCCGTGATGGCGAACTACCACCCGCACGGCGACTCGGCCATCTACGACACGCTCGTGCGAATGGCGCAGCCGTTCTCGCTGCGCTACCCGCTTGTCGACGGACAGGGGAACTTCGGCTCGATCGACGACGACCCGGCAGCAGCGATGCGCTACACCGAGGCGCGCCTGTCGAAGATCGCGACCGAGCTTCTCCGTGACATCGACGCGAACACCGTCGACTTCGAGCTCAACTACGACGAGTCGCGCCGGCAGCCGTCCGTCCTCCCCTCACGCTTCCCGAACCTGCTCGTCAACGGCTCGACCGGTATCGCCGTCGGGATGGCGACGAACATGCCGCCGCATCACCTCGGCGAGACGATCGACGCTGTCGTCGCGATGATCGACGACCCCAACATCTCGGTCGAAGGCCTGATGAAGCACGTCAAGGGCCCCGACTTCCCAACCGGCGCGATCGTGGTGGGCCGCAGCGGCATTCGCGACGCGTACCGCACGGGCCGCGGGAGGGTCATCATGCGGGCCCGGGCACACATCGAGGAGCTGCGCGGCGGCCGCTCGGCGATCGTCGTAACGGAGCTGCCGTACGGCGTCAAGAAGGGCGGTGACACCGGCGTCATCGTCAAGATCGCCGATCTCGTCCGCGACAAGGTGCTGACCGAGGTCTCGGATCTCGCCGACCACTCCGACCGCACCGGCATGCGCATCCAGATCGAGCTCAAGCGCGACGCGGTGCCCCAGGTCGCGCTCAATAAGCTCTTCAAGCACACGCCGCTCCAGTCGACGTTCGGCTACAACGCCGTCGCTCTTGTCGAGGGCGTCCCGCGCACGCTGTCGCTGCTCGAGCTCGTCCGGCACTACCTCGAGTTCCAGCGCGAAGTCGTCACTCGCCGCTCGAAGGACGAGCTCCGCAAAAACGAGTCCCGCGCGCACGTCCTCCAGGGCTATCTCATCGCGCTCGACAACATCGACGCGATCGTCGCGCTCATCCGGGCCGCGGTCGACACCGACGAGGCGCGGACGCAGCTGATGGAGCAGTTCTCGCTCTCGGAGATCCAGGCCGTGGCGATCCTGGATATGCAACTGAGGCGCCTCACTGGGCTCGCCCGCAAGGAGGTCGAGGCCGAGTACAACGACAAGATGGAGCGGATCGCCGAGCTCCGAGAGCTCCTCGGCGACCAGGCCAAGATCGACGGAGTCATTCGCGAGGAGCTGCTCGAGATCAAGCAGACGTATGGCCGCCACGACGATCGGCGTACCGAGATCGTGGCCGCCGAGGAGGAGCTCGAGCTCGAGGACCTGATCGCGGAGGAGGACATGGTCATCGCGATCACGCGGTCCGGCTACATCAAGCGGCTACCCGTGACGACGTACCGCGAGCAGCGGCGCGGCGGGATCGGGGTGATGGGGATGGAGCTGAAGGAGGACGACTACATCGAGCACCTCTTCGTCGCCTCGACCCACGACTACATCCTCTTCTTCACGAACGTCGGCAAGGTCTACCGCCTCAAGGTGCACGAGCTGCCGCTCGGCTCCCGCCAGTCGAAGGGCCGCGCGATCGTCAACCTCCTGCCGTTCCGGCAGGACGAGCAGGTGCGTGCCGTGATCCAGACGCGCGACTTCGAGGAGGCCAAGTACCTCGTCTTCGCCACCAAGAACGGCGTCGTCAAGAAGACGGAGCTCGCCGCCTACAACACGCCGCTCAGGGCCGACGGGATCATCGCGATCAAGATGCGGGACGGAGACGAGCTCGTCGGCGCCAGGCACTCGTCGGGCGAGGACGACATCCTCATGGTTTCGGCAAAGGGGCAGGCAATTCGCTTCCACGAGACCGACGCGCGACCGATGGGCCGCGACACGTCCGGCGTCGCCGGCATGAAGCTCCGTAAGGGCGACGAGGTCATCTCGATCAACATCGCCGAAGACGACGCGGATCTTCTCGTCGTGACGGAGAACGGCTACGGCAAGCGGACGCGCGTCAGCGAGTACCCGGTCAAGGGCCGCGGCGGAATGGGCGTCAAGACCGTGCAACTGAACGAGGCGCGCGGTCATCTCGTCGGTGCACGTGTTGTTCGCGACGGCTACCAGGTGATGCTCATCTCGACCGCCGGCACGGTGATCAAGATTCCGGTCGAAGACGTCAAGCGGCTCGGCCGTTCGACGCAGGGCGTGATTGTGATGCGGCTGCGCGGCGACGAGGAAACCGTCTCGGCGCTGGCACCCGTTGTCGAGTCGGAAGAGCCGAACGGCGAAGTCGGCGACCCGGAACCGGTCGATTCGCAGCCCAGCGCCGGGTGAGCGCCGCGCCCTCTTCCAAAAGACGCGCCGGGTCTTTATAACTCTCGAAGGGGTCCCCACCGAGGCGGCGAGGGCAAGAAATGGCGGTCAGCCGGCAGGTCGATCTTCTCGAACCCATCAATCTGGCGGATCATCTCGACAAGGTCGAGCTGTACCTCGGCCAGGTCTGTCAGATCGCCGGGATCTCGAAGATGCAGCTCGACTACTGGACGAACAAGGCGCAGATCCCCACGAAGGGCAAGAAGCAGCGGATCTACGACAGCGACGCTCTCGAGACCGTGATGCTGATCAAGCAGGCGAAGGACAAGGGCCTGAACCTCGGCGCGGCGATCGAGGCCGCGCGGAACTTCCGCGAGCAGCGTCCGTACGACTAGCGGTTCATGTGGAGCCGCTGCCAGTCGTCGTAGCGGCGCTCGAGCTCGACCAGGATCGCTGCGAGCAGCGGTGCGCGTGGCCATCCACTGTCGGTCTCGACCCGGAGCGACGTGGGCGGCTTGGCGGTCTCCGCAGGCAGATCCTCGGCTGTCTGGTTGACGTTGAGGCCGATCCCGAGCCTGACTCTGCCGACGCTTGCCTCCGGCAGGATCCCGGCGACCTTCCGGCCCTCGACGAGGACGTCGTTCGGGTGGCCGAGCTCCGCGCCGACTCCGGTCTGCTCACGCAGCGCCGTCGCGACGGCGTCGCCGGCGACGAGCGAGAGCTCCGGCCAGAGCGCCATCGGCGGCTCGGGGTGGAGGAGCACGGAGAAGAGGAGCGCCAGCCCTGCAGGGGCCTCCCATGTCCGGCCGAGCCTGCCCCGCCCCCGGGTCTGCAGATCGGTTGCCACCGTCGTCCCCTCGACGCCCTCGGGGTCGAGCAGGCCCTGGGTCGACGGGCATTCCTCGACGAACGTATACGGGCGACCAAGGCGCCCCTGCAGCAACGGCTCGACAGAGGCGGGAGAAAGATCCGACACCCGCATCTAGACTAACGCCGCCGTGGGGAGGATCACGCAGCCGCTGCGGGAGCGCAGCTTCGACTATGCAAGTCTCAGCGACCCGGTGCTCGTAACCCGCGCCAAGGCCGGCGACGCGCGGGCGTTCGAGGCGCTCTGTGTTCGGCACGCGCCGCGCGTGGAGCGGCTCGCAAAACATCTCCTGCGGGATCCAGAGGATGCGCGTGACGCAGCGCAGGAAGCGCTCGCGAAGCTCTGCGTCCGCTTGCGCCAGTTCCGCGGCGAGGCCCAGTTCTCGACGTGGCTGCACCGGCTCGTCGTCAACACCTGCCGTGATGTGGCCGAGCGGCAGCGGACGCGTGTCCACGATCCGTTGCCCGACGAACTCGGAGTCGACGTCGACTACGACCCCACCCGCGGCGTGCGGATGACCGAGCTACGGCGAGAGCTCTGCGACTCGCTCGCCGACATCTCGCCCGAGCAGGCCCAGGTGATCGTCCTCAAGGACGCGCTCGGCTACACGTTCGAGGAGATCGCGGCCGCGGCCGGCATGCCGGTCGGCACGGCCAAGTGCCACGCGCACCGGGGCCGTAACCGGCTGCGCGAGCGGCTCGAGCAGCGCGACGTAGCATGACCGCCCTGGCAGCCCCTTTTGGCCGGGAGACGATCGAATCGATCATCCCGCACCGGCCTCCGTTCCTGCTCGTCGACGAGGTGCTCGAGCTCGAGCCCGGCCGCAAGGTGCGCGGGCGCTTTCTCGTACCTGCGGACGGCTGGTGGTTCCAGGGTCACTTCCCGGGCCGCCCCGTCATGCCGGGCGTACTGACGATCGAGGCGATCGCCCAGTGCGGTGCGGTGGCCGTCCTCGCCGACGACGCGAACCGCGGCAAGATCCCCTTCTTCGCCGGCATCGACGACTGCCGGTTCAAGCGCGTCGTCGAACCGGGAGACGAGCTCGAGCTCGAGTGCGAGTTCCTGCGCGTGCGCGGGCCGATCGCGAAGGGACAGGGCCGCGCGAGCGTCGGCGGAGACGTCGCCGCCGAGGCGATGCTCACGGTCTTCGTGGGCAGCGAGGCGCCCTCGTGATCGGCGACGCCCGCAGCGACGTCCACGTCACGATCACGGGTCTCGGGGCGTACGTGCCCGAGCGCGTGGTCACGAACGACGACCTCACCCAGCTGGTCGACACGTCGGACGAGTGGATCATGGAGCGCACGGGCATTCGCGAGCGCCGAATCGCGGCCGAGGAGCAGGCGCTGTCGGATCTCTCGCTGCCGGCCGCGCGGCAGGCCCTCGAGCAGGCGGGCAGCGACGGGACGGACATCGACCTCCTGATCGTCGCCACCGTCACGCCCGACATGATGTTTCCGGCGACGTCGGCGATCCTCGCCGACCAGCTCGGCGCGGCGGATGCGGCTGCGTACGACCTCTCTGCCGGCTGTACGGGCTTCATGTACGCGATCGCGCAGGCCTACGGGATGCTCGCGTCCGGGATCGCGCAGCGGGCCCTGGTCGTGGGCGGAGACGTGCTCTCCCGCATCCTGGACTGGACCGATCGCTCGACCGTCGTCCTCTTCGGAGACGGTGCCGGGGCGGTCGTGCTCGAGCGCTCGGAGGAGGACGGGTTCCTCGCTTTCGAGCTGGGCGCCGACGGCGCAGGCGGGCAGTACCTCTGGCTACCGGGTAGCGGCTCCCGTCGCTTCGAGGACCCCGACTCATTCGTGAAGATGAACGGCCGCGAGGTGTTCAAGTTCGCGACGCGCGTCCTCGTGCAATCGGCCGAGGCCGTACTGGAACGGTACGGGGCGACCGTCGACGATGTCGACGTCTACGTGCCGCATCAGGCAAACGTTCGTATCATCGATCACGCAACCAAGAAGCTCGGGATTCCGTCGGATCGGGTGGTGATCAACGTCGACCGCTATGGCAACACGTCCTCCGGCTCTATTCCGCTCGCGCTGGCGGAGGCGCAGGCCGACGGCAGGCTTCGGGCGGGAAGCCTCGTATTGATGACGGGAATGGGCGCCGGTCTCACGTGGGGGAGTGCGCTGATGCGCTGGGGGGGGAAATGAGCAAGATCGCGTTCTGTTTCCCGGGCCAGGGTTCGTTCGAGACCGGCATGGGCCGTGACTTCGCGGAAGCGGTGCCCGCCGCGATGGACGTCTTCCGGCGCGGGAGCGCGGCGAGCGGGCTCGATCTCGAGCGCCTGTGCTTCCACGGCCAGGCCGAGGAGCTGTTCGACACCGCGGTGCAGCAGCCGGCGCTCGTGGCGACGTCGCTGGCCGTACTCGCCGCCTTGCGCGACCGTGG
This sequence comes from uncultured Actinomycetes bacterium, assembly GCA_963725965.1. GTDB lineage: Bacteria > Actinomycetota > Thermoleophilia > Gaiellales > Gaiellaceae > Palsa-739. Next base: position 485,723 of record CAVSAK010000004.1, read on the forward strand.
TGTGGAGGCCGACTTCGTCATCGGCCACTCGGTCGGGGAGTTCGCGGCATTGGCCGCCGCTGAGGCGATGACCCTCGAGGAGGCGATGGCGCTCGTACGCGAGCGCGGTCTGGCCATGGCCGAGGCGGCCGCTCGCAACCCCGGCTCGATGGCCGCGATCCTGGGCCTCGCCGACGAGGTCGTTGAAGGTCTCTGCCGCAAGATCCTCGGGGTCTGGCCGGCCAACTACAACTGTCCCGGACAGGTCGTCGTCTCCGGCGAGCACCTCGCCGTGGAGGAATGCATCGAGCAGGCGCAGAGCCACGGCGCCCGCCGGGCCGTCAAGCTCAAGGTCTCGGGCGCCTTCCACTCGCCGCTTGTCGCGCGCGCCGCTGACCGCCTGCGCCCTGCGATCGAGAGAGTGCGCTTCCAGGAGCCGGTCGCGCCGTTCATGTCGACGGTGACGGCCCGCGTCGAGTCGGCGCACCGTATGGGTCCGCTCCTCGTCGACCAGTTGACCGCGCCCGTCCGGTTCACCCAGTCGGCGACCGAGCTGATGCGCGACGGCGTCCGCACGTTCGTCGAGGTCGGGCCGGGCAACGTGCTCTCCGGGCTCGTGAAGCGAATCGACCGCAGCGTCAAGGCCGTCTCGATCAACAGCATGAAGGAGCTCGACCGGCTGCCCGAGCTGCTCTCCGAAGCGTGAGCTTCTGCTCGCTCGAGGGCAAGCGCGCCCTCGTCACGGGCGCATCGAAGGGAATCGGGCGCGCGATTGCGGAAGAGCTCGCCGGGGCGGGCGCCGACGTCGTGATCGGCTATCGCAGCGGAGCTGAGGAGGCGGAGGACCTGGCGCGCCAAATCGAGGGGCGTGCCGTCCAGACCGACGTCTCGAGCGCCGAAGAGGCTGCCCGACTCGTCGCGGAGGCCGGTGATCTCGACATCCTCGTCAACAACGCCGGCCTCACGCGCGACGGGCTCCTCGCCCGCATGTCCGACGACGACTGGCGCACGGTTATCGAGACGAACCTCTCGTCCGTCTTCTACACCTGCCGTGCCGTCTGCCGGCCGATGATGAAGAAACGGGCCGGATCGATCGTGAACATCTCGTCGATCGTCGGCGTCCACGGCAACTGGGGCCAGACGAACTACGCGGCGTCGAAGGCCGGGATCATCGGCTTCACGAAGTCAATCGCGCGGGAGCTCGGCAGCCGTGGAGTACGCGCCAACGTCGTGGCGCCTGGTTATGTGCGAACGCAGCTCACCGACGTTCTGCCCGAGGAAGCGACCTCTGCGATGCTCGGCAACACGCCGCTCGGCAGGCTTGGGGAGCCGAAAGACGTAGCCGGCGCAGTACGCTTCCTCTGCTCCGACGAGGCATCGTTCATCACAGGTGACGTGCTCCTCGTCGACGGCGGACTCGGAATGTGACTACTACGGAGAACGGTTCTCTCAACGGACGCAGGCGCGTCGTCGTCACCGGGCTGGGAGCAGTGACTCCGCTCGGGCTCGACGTCGAGTCGACCTGGTCGAGCCTGCTCGCGGGCGAGTCCGGTGCCGGCGAGATCACTGCTTTCGACCACAGCGACTACCCCGTGCACTTCGCCTGCGAGGTGAAGGGCTTCGACGCGACGGAGTGGATCGACCGCAAGGCCGCACGGCGGATGGACCGTTTCACCCACCTGATCCTCGCGGCGGCACGGCAAGCGGTCGCCGACTCCGAGCTCGAGATCGAGAAGGAAGCCGAGCGGATCGGCGCCGCGGTTGCGACGGGGATCGGCGGTCTGCGGTCGTTCCAGGAGTGCTACGACGTCCTCGTAGAGCGGGGGCCGGACCGAGTCAATCCGTTCTCGATCCCGGCGATCATCCCGAACCTCGGGGCGGGGTGGGTATCGATCGAGCTCGGCACGCGCGGGCCGCTTCTCTCCGAGTGCACGGCGTGTGCAGCTTCGAATATGGCCATCGGCGACGGCGCCGACGCGATCAGACTCGGCCGCGCCGATGTGATGCTCTGCGGCGGCACGGAGGCGGCAGTGTGCGAGGTTGGCATCGCCGGTTTCGGGGCCATGCGCGCGCTGTCGCGGCGGAACGACGATCCCGTTCGGGCGTCGCGTCCGTTCGATGCCGGGCGCGACGGCTTCGTGATGGGCGAGGCGGGGGCGCTGCTCGTGCTCGAGGAACTCGAGCATGCGAAGGCGCGCGGCGCGAAGATCTACGCCGAGGTTTCCGGATACGGCCTCTCCTCCGACGCGAAGCACATCACCGAGCCGGATCCCACAGGCCCCGTAACCGCGTTCAGGATGGCTCTCGGCGACGCCGGCGTAGGCGTGGACGAGATCGACTACGTCAATGCCCACGCGACCTCGACCCCGATCGGCGACTCGTCCGAGACGCAGATGCTCAAGTACGCGCTCGGGGAGGAGAACGCATACAAGACTCCCGTCTCCGGCACGAAAGGCGCGACCGGCCATTGCCTCGGCGCGGCGGGGGCGATCGAGGCCATGTTCACGATCCTCTCGATCCGCGACGGGAAGCTGCCGCCCACCATCAACTACGAGGTCGAGGATCCGGCCTGCGATCTCGACTACGTGCCGAACGAGGCGCGCGACGCCGACGTGAAAGTAGCCGTCTCGAACAGCTTCGGCTTCGGCGGGCACAACGCCTGCGTCGTCTTCAAACGGTTCGAAGAGTAGGCGCGCGCCGAGGTAGGTTCTCGGCGTGGAAGAACGCTGGGCGACCTTCGACTGCTACGGCACGCTGATCGATTGGAACGGCGGAATCGGCCGCGAGCTGGAGCGGCTGTTCGGCCCCGCGCGCAGCGGCGAGCTGCTGCGGGCGTACCACGAGCTCGAGCCGCAGATACAGCGCGAGGATCCCGCGAGGAGCTACCGCGGGGTGATGGCGGTCGCGCTCGCCCGCCTCGGGGCTCCGGCCGAGGAGGAGGAGGCGCTTGCGCGCTCGCTGCCGGGCTGGGCGCCGTTCCCCGAGGTGCCGGCTGCTCTCGAGGAAGCCCGCGCCGGCGGCTGGCGGCTCGCCGTCCTCTCGAACACGGACCGGGACCTCCTCGACGCGTCGCTTGCGCGGATCGGCGTCGAGGTCGATCTGACCGTCGCCGCGTCCGAGATCGGCTCGTACAAGCCGGCGCGCGGACACTGGGACGAGTTCTTCACGTGCAGCGGCGCCGAGCGCGATCGCCACGTTCACGTCGCCGCGAGCCTCTTCCACGACATCGCGCCGGCGTCGGCGCTCGGTCTCCGCACGATCTGGATCAACCGGCTCGGCGAGGAGGCCGAGCCGCAGCCCGACGTCGAGCTGCACAGCTTGGCCGGGCTCTCAGAGAACCTCGACTCGCTCGTGGCATGAGTGTTCGCCCCGCCACCCCCGACGACTTCCCGGCAATCGCGGCATTCCTTGCCGAGGACGAGACAGCTCTCTTCGGCCGGCCGTCTCGGCTCGGTGTGCCGGATGTCACGGCGTGGCTCTCGGGGCCGGACCTCGCGCACGACACGTGGCTATTCGAGGAGCACGGCGGACTCGTCGCGCTCGGCTGGGCCGAGGTCGAGACGCATCACGACGCAGGCTTCGCCGTCGGCGTTGTTCATCGCGAGTGGCGCGGGCGTGGCCTCGGCTCGCAGCTGGTCGAGCGCAGCGAGGACAGATTGCGGGCGCTCGGCGCGGCTCGAGTCCACAACGTGACCCTCGCGCCCGACACAGCCGCACCGCCGCTGCTGGAGTCGCGAGGCTACCGCGAGGTGCGACGCTTCTGGGAGATGACGATCGAGCTCGGCGATGAGCCACCGCCGGCTCCGGCCCTCCCGGATGGGCTCCGGGTCGAGCCGTTCTCGACCGAGCTCGCGGAGGCCTTCCACGCTGCGCTCGAGGAGGCGTTCGAGGACCACTGGGAGCACCAGCCCGACCCGTTCGAGGACTGGTGGCAACGGCAGCTCGCGAGACCGGATCACGATCCTTCGCTCTGGTTCCTGGTGCGCATTGGGGAGCTTGTCGTCGCCGCCACGCGTAACGACCCGGAGCGATCGGGTGGAGGCTGGATCGGGGCCCTCGGCGTGCGTAAGGCGTGGCGGGGGCGCGGCCTGGCGAAGGCCCTTCTGCTTCAGAGCTTCCGCGAGTTTCACCGTCGCGGGAAGCGGCGGGTCGGTCTCGGAGTCGACTCCGAGAACGCAACCGGTGCGACGAAGCTGTACGAGAGCGTGGGTATGGTCGTCGACATGGAGCAGGTGGTGTGGGAGAAGCTGCTCGCATGAACGTCCGGCCGTTCGTCGAGGAGGACGCGCCGGCCGTCGCGGCGCTCATCTGCGAGGACGAGGAGCGCTGGTACGGCCGTCCCGGGCGCATCACCGCCGCGGACATCATCATGTTCCTGCAATACAGCAAGGAGACCTGGGTCTGGGATGAGGAGGGCCGGATCGTCGCGAGCGCGTCGTTCGGCGTGCACGGCGACGCGGCGAACATCCGGGGGAGCGTCGCCGACAAGGGGCGAGGCATCGGGACCGAGATCGTCGAGCGCGGCGAGGCGTTCGCGCGCGCGGAAGGGGTGAAGAAGATCCACGCCGCCGCGGCAGAGCCCGACGCTGCGGCGCGTGTCCTCCTCGAGTCGTACGGCTATCACGAGGTGCGTCGCTTCTACGAGATGGCGATCGAGCTGACCGAAGAGCCGTCGGAGCCGATCGTCCCGGCCGGGCTCGTCGTGGACGAGCTGCGCGAGGAGGAATACGAGGCGTTCTACGAGGCTCTGAACGAGGCGTTCGCGGAGCACTGGGAGTGGCACCCGGAGCCGTTCGAGAAATGGTTCGAGCGGCGTCGGGGCCAGCACCGCGACGAGGACGGCCCCATCTGGTTCGTCGTCCGCGACCGGAACGAGCTCGCCGCCGTCACGCGCAACGACCTGAGCGTCGCCGGCGGCGGATACGTCGGGGCGATCGGCGTCCGGCCGGCGTGGCGAGGCCAGGGGCTCGCGAAGGCGCTGTTGCAGCGGACCTTCGCCGAGTTCTGGAGCCGGGGCACGACCCGCGTCTCCCTCGACGTCGACTCCCAGAACGAGACCGGCGCCGTTCGGCTGTACGAGCGCGTCGGGATGCAGGTCGACTCGTGCGGCGTCGCCTTCGAGAAGTCGCTCGAATGAGCCTGCTGCGCGCGAGATGCCCCGACTGCCGGACGCTCACCGCCGTTGCGATCGACGAGGGCTACGAGTGCCACAGCTGCGGTCGCTCCTTCGGCGCCGGGCTCGTCCGAGTGCCGCGCGCCTGGGGTGACGGCGGCGAGCCGATGGTCGAGGCGGCGTCGCTCGCGCTCGACTACCCCGAGGTGGCGGTGATCGAGGAGGAGACGCTCGCGATGCAGACGCTCGCCGTGGCTTCGGACCTGCCGGCGAGACCGATCGTCCTCGGCGGGTGTTGCTGCTCGCACGTCGGGGCGATCGAGGGGCTCGCGGCCCGGTACGGGCACGTCGGTGTGCTCTGGATGGACGCGCACGGCGATCTCAACACAGCCGAGACGTCCCCCTCCGGGAACGAGTGGGGCATGCCGCTGCGGATGCTGCTCGATCGGGGCACGATCGCCGCCGGAGAGGTCGTCCTCTGGCGAGCCCGCAACCTCGATCCTCCCGAGGAGGAGTTCATCGCGGCCGCCGGGATCGGCGACGACCCCGGCGCGTTGCTGGACCGCGTGGACGCCCTCTACGTGGCTCTCGACTGCGACGTGTTCGATCCGGATGAGCTCGCCGTCTTCATGCCCGAGCCCGGCGGGCCGTCTCTCGACGAGGTCGAGGAGCTGCTGGCACGTGCACGGGACAGCGACAAGGTCGTGGGAGTCGGCTTCACCGGCCTCGCGCCCGATCCGGCGAACGCCGAGACGCTCCACCGGCTGGCCGCTGCGCTGGGCTACTGAGCCGCTTCGCAACCTTCCCTTCGAGGCTCGGGGTCTAAGCTCCTGACGTGGCCAACATCGATGTCTCGGTCGAGACAAACGACCAGCCGAGCCCTCCGCCGGACCATCCGAACACCTGCCCGAGCTGTCACTCGCACTATCGCGACGACGAGCTCGAGCGGAGTCTCTGGGTCTGCGAGCAGTGCGGCCATCACTTCCCGATGCGGGCGCGGGTGCGAATCGCCTCGCTCGCCGATCCCGAGTCGTTCGCGGAGGAGGCGACGGAGCTGCACTCCGAGGATCCGCTCGGCTTCTTCGATCTTCGTCCGTACACCGAGCGACTCGCCGAGGCCGAGATGAAGACCGGGCTCGCCGACGCGATGGTGATCGGCCGGGCCGCGATCGACGGGCGGCACTGCGAGCTCGCCGTCATGGACTTCGCGTTCATGGGTGGCTCGATGGGCAGCGTCGTCGGGGAGAAGTTCTCGCGTGCCTGTGACTCGGCCGCCGAGGCGGGAATGCCGCTCGTCAGCGTCACGAGCTCGGGCGGGGCGCGCATGCAGGAAGGGATCCTGGCGCTCATGCAGCTGCCGAAGACCGTGGCGGCGGTTGAGGATCTCCACGACTCGGGGCAGGCGCTCCTCTCCGTGATGGCTCACCCGACGACGGGAGGAGTGCTCGCGAGCTTCGCCACCCTCGGCGACATCGTGCTCGCGGAGCCGAACGCGCTCATGTCCTTCGCCGGACCGCGTGTCGTGCAGGAGATCACGCGCGAGAAGCTGCCCGACGACTTCGGCCGAGCCGAGCAGAACCTTCGCTTCGGGCAGATCGACGCGATCGTGCCGAGGCCCGAGCTGCGCTCGACGCTGTCCCGCCTCCTGAGGCTGTTCGATGCCCCCGACTGAGCACGAGCTGCGGCTGCGTGAGCGGCTCGGGCGGCTGCGGAACCTGCCGCTGCTCGGCGGCGCGCGCATCTCCGGCGAGCTCGACCGGCTCCAGCGGCAGATCTCGCGGATCGGCGAGGAGGCGACCGACGAGGAGGTTTGGCGCAAGGTCGAGCTGGCCCGCCACGACGAGCGGCCGTACACCCTCGACTACGTGGAGCGGCTGCTCGACGACTGGTTCGAGCTGCACGGCGACCGGGCGATCGGCGACGACGGCGCGATGATCGCCGGCCTCGGCAAGCTCGACGGGCGCACGATCGTCCTCGTCGGCCAGCAGAAGGGACGCGACATCCACGAGCGCGCGAGCCGTCGCTTCGGGATGCCGAATCCCGAGGGGTACCGCAAGGCGTGGCACGCGATGGAGCTGGCCGACCGCCACGGGTTTCCGATCATCACGCTCGTGGACACGCCGGGCGCTTATCCCGGAGTCGTCGCAGAGCAGCACGGACAGGGAGCGGCGATCGCGCACTCCCAGGCGACGATGTCCCGGCTCACGGTTCCGACTGTCGCTTGCGTGATCGGCGAGGGAGGCTCGGGCGGCGCGATCGCAATCGCGCTGGCGGATCGAGTTCTGATGCAGGAGAACGCGATCTACTCCGTCATCTCGCCGGAGGGCTGTGCGGCGATCCTCTGGCGTGACGCAGGCCAGGCGAAGAAGGCCGCGGCCGCCTTCCGGCCCGACGCGCTGCACTGCCTCGAACTCGGAGTCGTCGACGAGATCGTCCCGGAGCCGGTGGGAGGCGCGCACATCGATCCGGACATGGCTGCACGCCTCCTCGGCCAGGCGTTGCGCGAGTCTTTCGCCCAGCTCGAAGGGATTCCGGGCGACGACCTCCGTCGCCGCCGTCGCGCGCGCTTCCGCTCGCTCGGTGTGTTCGCATGAGCAGCTTGAGGAAGGTTTACACAGGTTTTCCGGTTGTCCGGCCGGACACTGTCCACAGCGTCCACAGGCTTATCCCCGCCATGTATGCGTTGTGTGAACCGTAGGAGTACGACTCAAGTCGCGCAAAAAAGCGCTGGAGGAGCAGTCGTGAGCGAGCGCCTCGGCGAATACGAGCGCAAGCGCAAGCCGAAGCAGACACCGGAGCCGTCAGGTCGAAAGCGTGCAACGCGGCGTCGTGGCAAGGAGCCGATCTTCGTCGTGCAGAGGCACGACGCACGGCGCCTCCACTATGACTTCCGCCTCGAGCGCGACGGCGTCCTCGCCTCGTGGGCGGTGCCGAAAGGCGTTCCTCTCGAGCCGGGCGAGCAGCACCTTGCAGTGCACGTCGAGGACCACCCGCTCGAGTACGGGAGCTTCGAGGGCGAGATCCCGAAGGGGAACTACGGGGCCGGCACGGTCGAGATCTGGGATCGGGGAACGTATGAGTTGCTGGAGGAGAAGCCCGACGGCGGTCTTACAGTCCGACTCCACGGCGAGCGGCTCGAGGGGACGTGGGCGCTCGTGCCGGCGCATCTCTCCGGTGACGAGAAGAACTGGCTCATTCTTCGCAAGCGCGACGACGGCGCGGCGCCCAACCGATCGCGGCGCGTGTATCGGCCGATGCTCGCGACGCTGACGGAAGATCTGCCACGAGGAGAGGGCTGGGAGTTCGAGCCGAAGTGGGACGGCTACCGGGCGGTCGGCTACGTCCGGGGCGGCGAGGTCAAGCTCGTCTCTCGGAACGGCAACGACTTGACGCAGCGATTTGCGACCGTGGCGAAGGAGCTGCCGAAGGCGCTGCGTACGCCCGACGCCGTCGTCGACGGCGAGGTCGTCGCGCTCGACTCGGGCGGCAAGTCCAGCTTCTCGGCGATGCAGCAGGGAAGCGCACAGCTCGCCTACGAGGTGTTCGACATCCTCGAGGTCGACGGCGAGCCGGTCGTCGACCTGCCACTCGCCGAGCGCAGGGCTCGGCTCGAGAGGCTGGTCGCGCGGAATCCGGTCGTCCAGGTCTCCGGCTCCTTCGAGGACGGCAACGCGCTGTTCGAGGCGGCAGAGGAGCAGGGCCTCGAGGGAGTGATGGCGAAGCGCACGTCGTCGCGCTACGTCGAGGGGGGCCGAGGGCGGGACTGGCTGAAGATCAAGACGCACGGGCGACAGGAGTTCGCGATCTGCGGTTACACGAAGGGTCAGGGCCGGCGCAGCGGTAGCTTCGGCGCGCTTGTCCTCGGCGTCCATCGCGGCGAGGAGTGGGAGTGGGTCGGGAACGTGGGTACCGGCTTCGGCGAGCGCACCATCGCGGAGCTGCTCGAGAAGCTCGAGCCGCTGCGGCGCGACAAGTCGCCGTTCGCGCTCGTCCCGAAGATGCCGAAGGTCAAGAAGGGAGACGTCGTCTGGGTCGAGCCGAAGCTCGTGGCCGAAGTCGAGTTCGCCGAGTGGACGCACGACGGCCACCTGCGCGCGCCCTCCTTCCAGGGGTTGCGAGAGGACAAGCCCGCGCGGGACGTGCACCGGGAGCGGCCGGCGGCGGCGCAGGCCGGCAAGGTGAAGCTCTCGAACCTCGAGAAGATCTTCTGGCCGGACGAGGGGATCACCAAGGGCGACCTCATCGACTACTACCGTGGCGTCGCGGAGGTGCTCGTGCCGCACCTCCGGGGAAGGCCGTTCACGATGCGCCGGTATCCCGACGGCGCCTTCGGCAAGGCCTTCTTCCAGAAGGACGCGCCGAAAGGCATGCCCGAGTGGATCCCCCGCTTCCACGTGCAGGTCTCGACGCGCGAGCGGCCGCCGAAGAAGCGCTGGATCGACGCGCCGGTCGTAAACGACGCGGACGCCCTGACCTGGATGGTCAACATGGGGTGCATCGACATGAACGCGTGGTACTCGCGCGTCGACCGGCCCGACCGGCCCGACTTCGTCCTCTTCGACCTCGATCCCTCTCCCGACGTCGGCTTCGGCGAGGTCGTGCAGGTCGCGCTGCTCGTCAAGCAGGCGCTCGACGCGCTCGGGCTCGTCTCCTTCCCGAAGACATCGAGCGCCGAGGGCATGCATGTGCTGGTTCCGGTGGAGCGGCGCTACGCGTATGCGCAGACCCGCGAACTGTGCGAGATCGTGGCCGGGGCGCTGGCGCGGACGCATCGCGGGCTCGTCACGACCGAGTGGTCGAAGGTGAAGCGGCAGGGCGTGCTCATCGACGCGAACCAGAACGGGGAGGGGAAGACGATCGCGTCGGTCTATTCCGTGCGGCCGCGGCCGGGTGCCCCGGTCTCGACACCGCTTCGCTGGGACGAGGTCGACGACTCGCTCGACCCGACGGAGTTCACGATGGACGTCGTCCTCGAGCGGATCCATCGCCACGGCGATCTTTTCGAAGGCGTGCTCACGACGAGGCAGCGTCTCGAGCCGGCGCTTCGCGCGCTTCGATAAGCGGGTCGATCCTCTGGGACGCCGATCGGTATCAGTTACCGAGACATGGCGGCTTCGGCCACTAGAGGCGCTCTGGCGGTCACAAGCGCACGCAGGGCATCGACCGCTCCACCGAGCTCCGCGAGCACAATTCGCGCTTCGACGAAACTGAAGTCATTCGTCAGTCCCAGCGTCGTGGCGTAACTGCTCCAGCGCCAGTCCTCTGCCCGCGGGCACATGCCTTCGTTCACCGGATTCAGAACCACGTAGGCGTACACACCGAGTAGATCGCGTCCATCGATGATCCGCCTGCTTCCGAAGCGGCGTTGCACGAAGTGTCCGGACCGGTCATGCCGCGCGTTGAAGCGCTTGCTGTATTCCCGGTTCAGGTACTGCATTCCCTGCGGCAGTGACGTATCGGGAACATCGACAATCGCATGGACGTGGGTCGTCATCTGGCAGAAGGCCGCCACCGTCCACTTGTGCCTCAGCGCCACCTGCTCGAGTCGACCAATCCATGCGTGGCGGTCCATCTCGTCGACGAAGTACGCCCAGTTGCCGGTGGCGTTCACCCAGATGTGGTGCAGACCGGGCGCAGTGTCGCGGGGCCTTGAAGGCACGCGATCCAGCGTTACGGACGCCGGCGCCATTCGCAATGCGCAAGAGTGGCCGTGTCTGCACGGGATACGGCTCGGTATCAGTTACCGAGAGAGGTCCTCTACAGTCAGGTGGTGGGCGGGACGATCCTCTGGGACGTCGATACGCAGGTGGACTTCATCGAACCCGGCGGGAAGCTCTACTTTCCGGACGCTGAAGACGCGCGGCCGGCGATGGCGAGGCTCGTGGAGGCGGCTCGGGCCGCCGCCGTCGCGCACGTCGCGTCGTGCGACCAGCACGAGCTCAGCGACCCCGAGGTCTCGCAGGAACCCGACTTCGTCAGCACGTGGCCGCCGCACTGCCTCCTCGGCACGCGCGGCGCCGAGAAGATCCCCGAGACGAAGCAGCTCGACCCGCTGCCGCTCCCCTTCGTGCCCGTGCCGAGGGAGATCCTGCGTCGCCTGCTCGAAGGCCGGCGGGAAGTCCTGATCCCGAAGAAGCAGTACGACCCCTTCACGAACCCGAACACCGAGGTCATGCTCGACCTGTTCGACCCCGAACGGATCCTCCTCTTCGGCGTTGCGACCGACATCTGCGACGAGGCGGCCGTTCGCGCGCTCCTCGCCCGCGGCCGCCGGATCACCTTCGTGGAGGACGCTTCGCGCGGCGTCGACGAGTCGCGAGTCGCCGCCTGCATCTCATCCTGGCGCGACGCGGGAGTTGGCTTCACGACTGCCGAAGAGGCAGTCGCGTCACTCAGCTAAGGGATCCCAGCCTCACTGCCGATGAGACCTCAGGATGGTGGGGCATTTCTTCGACTCGCTGAACAATTTCGCTACGGAGTGGGCGCCGGTGTTCCTGCTCCTGCTGTTCGCATTCGTCGCGTGGGTGCTCTGGAAGACCGTCGGGATGATGCCGCGCACGACGCCGGCGAACCTGACTCGCGGCACCAAGACGTCGACGAGCTGGACGGACGTTGCCGGTGTCGAAGAGGTGCGCGGCGAGCTCATGGAGGTCGTCGACTTCATGCGCGACCCGAAGCGCTTCCAGCGGCTCGGCGCGAAGGTGCCGAAGGGCCTTCTCCTCTACGGGCCGCCCGGCACCGGTAAGACGCTCCTCGCCAAGGCGGTTGCGCACGAGTCGGGTGCGAACTTCTACGGCGCGTCGGCGTCCTCGTTCGTGGAGATGTTCGCCGGCCTCGGTGCGTCGCGCATCCGCAAGCTCTTCGCCGAGGCACGAAAGAACTCGCCCGCGATCGTCTTCATCGACGAGCTCGACGCGGTCGGTGCGTCGCGGACCGGCCACGGATTCAACCGCGAGCAGGACCAGACGCTCAACCAGCTTCTCGTCGAGCTCGACGGCTTCGAGGGTGCCGAGCAGGTCGTCGTGATGGGCGCCTCCAACCGGATCCAGGACCTCGATCCGGCGCTGCTGCGCCCGGGCCGGTTCGACCGACAGCTGCTCGTGCCCCCGCCCGACCTTGCCGGTCGCGAGGCCATCCTTCGCGTCCACACGCGCGGGAAGCCGCTGAACATCGACGACGTCAGTCTCGCAACCGTGGCGCGGCAGACCTCCGGCCTCACGGGCGCCGAGCTTGCGAACATCTGCAACGAGGCGGCGATCAAGGCGGGCCGCCGCAACGATCTGACGATCTCGCAGGAGGACTTCGACTGGGCGCTCGAGCGCGTCGTCGCCGGGCTGCAGCAGCGCAAGATGCTGACCGAGAAGGAGCGGCGCATCCTCGCCTTCCACGAAGGCGGCCACGCACTGATGGCGCACCTGATGGGCTCGGTGATGGAGCTGCAGAAGGTGACGATCGTCTCGCGCGGGAACGCGCTCGGCTACGCCTTCTACCTGCCCGAGGAGGACCGCTACCTCCACACGAAGGAGGAGCTGATCGATCGGATGATCGTCGCCCTCGCGGGCCGCGCCGCGGAGGAGGTCGTATTCGGCCGGGTCACCAACGGTGCGGCAAACGATCTCGAGAAGGTGACGGAGATCGCCCGCTCGATGGTGTTCGAGTGGGGCATGTCCGAGTCGGTCTCCTCGCGCACGATGCGAGCCGACAACTACGCACTCTCCGAGACGACCAAGCGGCTGCGTGACGAGGAGCAGGCCCGGCTGACCGACGGCGCCTACGAGGAAGCCGTGCGGCTACTGCGCAAGCACCGGGCGCCGCTCGACCGGATCGCGGCCGCGCTGCTCGAGAAGGAAACGCTCGTCCGCGAAGAGCTGAATGCACTCGTGGAGGACGTCGAGGCCGAGTCGCGTGCGTCGGAGGCCGTCGGCGTGCCGCGCGTGGTGGCGAGCGAGCCTGGCGAGCTCCCTTCCCAGACCGGCTAGCCGCCGAGTGTCGAGATGTCGATGGCGCCGTTCGGTGCCATCAGCGAGACGTGCCTGTTCCAGTCGCCGAACGTGATCGTCCCGGACTGTTCCGCCTTGCCTCCGACGAGAGCCACCGGATAGGGCTTGCCGGTTGCGGCGACGTACAGCTTGCTGTTGTCCGACAGATCCCGGATCGCGACGACCTGCCGGCCCTTGTAGGTCGTCTTGCCGTCGCTGACGAGCTTGCCGTGGTTCGCGCTGACCTTGCCCAGGAGTAGGCCGATGCTCGTGAGGGGGGCAAGCGAGCTGAACCGTCCCTTCGTGACAGGCGCCTTGACCCACTTGCCATGGAGGAGCTGCGCGATCCCGGCCCCGTCAAAGTGCTCGTAGAACGAGTCGCTGCCGCGGATGTAGGCGGTGTCGCCGATCCGGACGAGGTCGAACTCGAGGCCGTTCGTCGACATCGAGCCTCTGGCCCCCTTGCCGCGGGCGATCGAGAGGTCGAGCGTGATCGGCGTCCCATTCGATGTGACGCTCCCCGAGACATGCGTGGAGATCGCGCTCGACGCGGCGGCCCTCATGTCGGTGAGCACGCGAGCGGGCGGTCTGGAGACCTCCCCGTTCGGCTCGGCGGCCTTGTCGTGGCCACCGCAGCCCGCGAGGAGCGCGGCCGCCAGGACGAGGGCGAGAGCCGGGGCGCGCATCGTCGGCGCGAGTCTTTCAAATACGATCGCCACGTGGACACGCCGAGCTCCGTGCACCATGTCGGTCTCGCCGTCGAGGATCTCGACGGCGCGCTCGACACGTACGAGCGCCTCTTCGGCGCGAGGCTCGAGCACCGCTCCCGCGTGGAGGAGCAGGGGGTCGAGGCTGCCTTCATCCGGGTGGGGGTCAGCAGGCTCGAGCTGCTGGGCGCCCTCGGCGACGAGACTCCCGTGGGTCGGTTCCTCGCCAAGCGCGGCCCGGGCATGCACCACGTCGCCTATGAGGTCGATGACATCGGCGCCGCTCTCGCGCACCTCTCGGACGCCGGCGCCGAGCTGATCGACGAGAAGCCGCGCCGCGGCATGTTCGGACTCGAGGTCGCCTTTATCCATCCTGAGTCCGTCCACGGAGTGCTCTCGGAAGTAGTGTGCGCACGTGGCTGACGAGCGCGTGCGGGTCGAGCTCGGCTTTGCCGGCGGCCAAATCGTCGGCAGCTTCGTCGAGGAGCACTCCGCGGACGAGCTGGAGACGGCGCTCGGCTCGACGGGAGCCGGCAAACCGGTGGTCGCACTCGAGACCGAAGACGGGCCGCTTCACGTGGTCGTCGCCCAGGTTGCGTACTACAAGCGGATCGTCCGGGCGGGCCGCGTCGGGTTCGGCTCCGGTTAGCTCCCGCGGGGTCCCGGGGAACGATGAGGAGATGAGTTCTCCCACCGAGCATGTGCCTGCGCGCGAATCGACCGAGCACGTGCGGGAGCTCGTCGCACGCGGCCAGCAGGGCGACCGCGAAGCCCTCGAAGAGCTGTACCTGATCCACTTCGACCGGATCTACAGCTACCTGCATGTCAGCGTCGGCAACCGCCACGATGCCGAGGACCTCACGACGCAGACGTTCCTGAAGATGCTCGAGAAGATCGGCACCTTCAAGTGGCAGTCGGCGCCGTTCTCGGCCTGGCTGTTCCGGATTGCGCACAACCTGGCGATGGACCACTTCCGGGCCGGCCGTCGCTGGCAGCCCGAGGAGGAGGTTCCGGAGCCGCCGGGCGAGGAGGAGCCGTCCGCCGAGCTCACGGCGATGCAGACCATCGGCCGGGAGTCGATGCTGAAGCTCATCGACCACCTCTCGCCCGAGCAGCAGCAGGTGCTGACGCTGAAGTTCGTCTTCAACCTCCCGAACGCGGAGGTGGCGGCGATCCTCGACAAGACGGAAGGGGCGATCAAGTCGCTTCAGCACCGCGCACTCGTCTCCCTCCAGAAGCAGATCGCCCAGTCGTCGGGCTAGCCTCCGCGCGTGGCGCTGGAGGTTGGGATCGTCGGGCTGCCGAGCTCGGGAAAGACGACGCTCTTTCGAGCGTTGACGCGCGCGGAGACGTACGGCTCCGGGAAGGAGCACGTCGGGATGGCGCAGATCCCGGACGAGCGACTCGACCGGCTCGCCGAGACGGTGGGGGCGCGCAAGGTCACGCCGGCGGCTGTGCGGGTCGTCGACGTTCCAGGCACGGGGCCGCAGCTGCTGGGCAACCTGCGGCAGGTCGACGCGCTGCTCGTCGTGCTCGACGGCTTCTCAGGCACCCGCGTTCCCGCCGACGACCTCGAGACGCTGAAGCTCGAGCTCCTCGTCGCCGACCGCGATCACGTCGAGCGACGTCTCGAGCGGATCGCGAAGCAGGCGAAGTCGGGCGATGCCCGCCTCAAGGCGGAGGTGGCCGACCTCGAGCGGCTTCTGGCACACCTCGACGCCGGCCATTCGTTGGCCGACTGGGAGGGCGAGCTGCCGCCGGAGCTCGATCCCCTCACGACGAAACCCTTGCTCGAGTTGGTGAACGGGCCTGAGGGGATCGACCTTCAGCTCGAAGCGGAGCTTGCGGAGCTGACGCCCGAGGAGGCCGCGGAGTTCCGCGGCGGCGGCGAGTCGGCACTGGGCGAGGTCGTGCGCAGGCTTGCGGAGACGCTGGACCTGATCACGTTCTTCACCGCGGGCGAGAAGGAGACGCGAGCCTGGACGCTCGGGCGCGGCGAGACCGCGCTCGACGCTGCAGAGACGATCCACTCCGACATAGCGCGGGGCTTCATTCGCTGCGAGGTGGTGCGCTGGGACGATCTCGTCGAGGCGGGCGGTCACGCAGAGGCCGCGCGGGCAGGCAAGCAGCGTCTCGAGGGCAAGACCTACGTCGTCGAGGACGGCGACGTCCTCAACATCCGCTTCAACGTCTAGCGAACGTGGCCGCCGGCGGGTCGTACGCCCCGCCGGCACGTGCCGTTCAGCAGCAGCCGGTCCCGCAGCCGCAGCATTCGCAACATTCGCCGCGCATGGCTTTCTCCTTTCATCGATTGACATCGATACAATATATTGAACTAGGTCGATGAAGACGTTGCCTGTTCTCTGCTGCGGCCCCGCTACGGAGCCGCTCGATCCGGGGGCGAGCGAGACACTCGCCGCCCGCTTTCGCGCTCTCTCCGATCCGACGCGCGTCGCGATCGTGAACCGGCTCGCCGCCACCGAGGAGTGCTGCGTGTGCGACCTCAACGCGGCGTTCGAGCTTTCGCAGCCTACGATCTCGCATCACCTGAAGGTGCTGCGTGACGCCGGGCTCGTCGAGTCGAGCCGCCGCGGCACGTGGGCCTACTACCGACTCGTGCCCGACGCCGTGCGCGAACTGCGGCACACGCTCGGCGGATGACCGGGAGTTCTAGCCTCCCGCCGTGATCAGGACGACGCCGGCAAGCGCGACGAGCACTCCGGCGTCCTGCGTCCGCTGCACCCGCTCGCCGAGCACGATCCGCGCGAGCAGGACCGTCACCACCGGGTAGAGCGAGGCCAGCACCGAGACGACGCTGAGCAGGCCGTGCGACGAGGAGGCGGCCGCGAAGAGTGCGTTCCCGCCAGTGTCGAGAAAGCCGATCGCGATCAGCGCAGCCCAGTGTCCGCGGAGGCCCGTCGGCCGGGCGCGCCGCGCGAGCACGACGGCCCAGACGAGCGTTACCGAGGTGCAGCGGAAGAGGAACGCGGGCCAGAGCCAGTCCTGACTCGACGCCGCGTGCATCGGGACGTAGTAGGCGCCGAAGGCGAGCATCGCGACCACGGCCCAGCCGACGCCGGCCGCGATCCGGGTGCGCTCGTGACCCAGCTCGAGCGAGGCTGCGACGCTGCCGCCCAGAGCGGCGACGAATCCGATCGCCTGCAGGCCGTCGATGTGGTCGCCCGAGACGGCGACGCCCCAGATCACCGGCACGGCCGCCGCGACGGCCGCGATCGGCGTCACGACGGTGATCGCTCCCGCCGCCATTCCCCGGTAGAAGGCAAAGAGTCCCACGGTGCCGAACAGCGCCGCGAGTGCCGCCCACGCCACCTCGTTGCCGGGGATCCCCGTCCCGCGCGCCGCGACGGCGATGCCGAGCGCGACGAGACCGAAGGGTTGCGACGCGGCGAGGACCGTCAGGCTCGGCAGCACCCGCGCCTTCACACCGCCGAGGAAGTCGCCGACGCCCCAGCTGAGGCTGGCGCAGAGCGCCAGTAACGCGGCCAAGCCGGGTCCTAGTCCGGCACCGGCCGCGTCGCCGCGACGGCGTCGAGCTGGTTCGCGTGGTAGAGGACTGCCGCCTCGGCGGTACGTGCGGCGCGGACGTCGTGATGGCACGCGACCGCGTGCAGCAGCTCGGCCGGCGCGCCGAGCTCCTCGAGCATCCGGAGCCCGAGGTGGACATGGCCGAGCAGGCGTCCCTCGTCGGTGGGCGCGAAGACCGGGGGTCGGCCGAGCTCGCGCGTGCGCCCGACGTCGTGGACGAGGGCCGCTGCGAGCAGCAGGTCGGCGCGCAACCGCGGATGGATCTGCGTGAGCTCGCGGCAAAGCGTGGCGACCCCGACCGTGTGCTCGAGCAGGCCGCCGGCGTACGAGTGGTGGCCTGCGGGCGTCGCCGGATACTCCCGTAGAGGCGCTTTGGCGAGCGCGCGCGCGACGATGCCCCGGAGCCCGTCGTCGCTCACCTCGCCGACGAGGAACTCGAGGAACCCTGCGAGCTCGTCCGCGTCCCGCCGCAGGCCGGGCGTCAGCCCCGCCGGATCGACCCCGTCGGCAGGCTCGAGCGTGCGCACCTCGACCTGGAGCTCGTCGCGGAACCGCTCGACGCGGCCCAGCACCCGGACCGCGTCGCCCGCCGCAAAACGCCCGTCGAGCAGGTCGACGTCGTTCCACACGCGCGCACCGATCCGGCCGCTCGTGTCCACCAGCTCGAGAGCGAGGTAGGTCGAGCCATTCCGCGTCCGCAACCGCTCCTTTCGTGCGACCGCGTAAATCCCCTCAACGGTGCGGTTTTCCTCGAGTTCTGCGATGGTCGTCACCGCAGGGAGTTTCGCATGGTGGGGAATCGGGGACCGGTGCGGAGATGGCGGTTGCCTTGCGCCAGAGCCGGAGGTTCGATGCGTCGAGCCCCGTCACCCGCTACTGGCTCGCCAACTGCGTCGGTTTCACCCTCGCAGGCGGCGGCCGCGGCACGGTCGAGCGGATCCTTGCGGACTTCAGTCCGCACGATCCGTCGATGCTCGAGGTCCGGACGGGCCGGCGCGTTCGGCGCATCCCCACGTCGGCGGTGATCGCGGTCGTCCCGTCGGAGCAGGTACTCGTCGTCGATCGCCGCCATTCCATCCCCGATCACAAGCGGGACGTGACCCTGCGTCTGCGCTGGAGCGGCCGTGTCCTGGGGCGAATCCTCGTGGTCGGGATCGGGCTGCTCGCGTCGGTCACGGTCGAGCTTCTGCAGCTCAGCCGACGCGCCTGGGCCCGAGGATCTCCCGTCGTCGCGCGCACGAGCCGCCGTGGCGGTGGTGAGGCGGCGCGGTTGGTACGGTCAGTTCCGTGGCAGTCGTACGGTCGTTCCGCGCGCTCCGCTACGACCCGGCTGTCGCGGGGGAGCTCTCCTCGCTCGTCGCGCCGCCGTACGACGTCATCCAGCCGGAGCAGCGGGAAGCGCTCCTAGGACGGAGCCCCTACAACGTCGTCCACCTGACCCTGCCCGACTCCGACGCCGCTGCTGCAGCAAGCCTCGCGGAGTGGCGCGAGCAGGGGGTCCTCGCCCTCGACCCCGAGCCGGCGTGTTGGTGGCTCTCGCAGGAGTACGTCGGCCCCGACGGCGTCGCCCGGCGCCGCGAGGGCTTCGTCGCCGCGCTCCGGCTCGAGCCGTACGAACAGCGTGTCGTCCTGCCGCACGAACGCACGCATGCGGGGCCGAAGGAGGGCCGGCTGCGGCTGCTCCGCGCCACCCGTACGCAGCTCGAGCCACTCTTTTTCCTCTGGGACGGCACGATCGAGGTCGACGGCCTCGGCGACCCGGAGCTCGAGGTGGACGAGAGCAGCGTCGTCTCGCGGCTCTGGCGGCTCGACGCGGAGTTCTCCGCGGCGCTCGTGGAGGAGCTCGCCGACGCTCAGCTCCTGATCGCGGACGGCCATCACCGCTACGAGACCGCCCTCGCCTTCCACGAAGAGGACGGCACCGAGGCATCGGCCTGGCTGCTCGCCGCGATCGTCCCGACCGGACAGGAGGGTCTGACGATCTTCCCGACTCACCGGGTCGCGCAGAGCGCCGGCAGCGGATCCGGTACGCCGATCGAGCCGCCCCGCACGAGCCTCCCCGGGCCGGTGCTCTACCGCGCCGGACACTACGAGGTGCTCGCGGGCGACGGGTTTCTCGACCCGGAGGTCGTCGACCGGCTCGGGCCGAGCGGTGTCACGTACACACCAAACCGCGAGGAGGCGGTCGCCGCCGTCGACCGCGGCGAAGCCGAGGCCGCCTATCTCCTGCGGCCGACCCGCATCGAGGACGTCTGGATGGTCGCGCGCCGCGGCGACGTCATGCCGCAGAAGAGCACGTTCTTCTATCCCAAGCTCACGTCCGGCTTGTTGATGTTGCCGCTCGCCGGAGCCGAAAACTGACTGATTGGCTGGAGCTCTGCCGCGCGGCGGTGGCGGACGTCGACGCCGTGCTCGAGCGCCTGCCCACGCGCGCCGAGCGTGAGCCGGTCGTGGGCGCCGGGCGCGGCGGCGACGAAACGACGGCGATCGACCAGGCCGCGGAGGAGGCGATCCTCGCCCGCGTTCAGGCCGCCGCCGGAGCCGTCGTCTCGGAGGAGATCGGCCGGCTCGGCGGTGCCGGGCTGCCGCTCGTCGTCGTCGATCCGATCGACGGCTCGCTCAACGCGAAGCGCGGCATCCCGTTCTTCTCCCTCTCGATCGCCGTTGCGGAGGGAGAGACGATGGACGACGTCGTCTTCGGGTTCGTCCACGATTTCGGCTCTCGGGAGGAGTGGACCGCTCGACGCGGCGAAGGCGCTTTCCTGAACCGCGCCCCGCTCGGCGCGGTGCGGCCGAAGGACGAGGTAGAGATCCTCTCCTTCGAGGCGACGCTGACCTCGCTCGTCGCCCGGAACGCACCGAAGGTCGCCGATCTCGCCCATCGGCTGCGGATCATGGGCTCGCTCGCGCTGTCGTTCTGCCATCTGGCGGCAGGCCGCGTCGATGCGGTCTGCTCGTTGAAGCCGGCGCGCTCGGTCGACATCGCGGCTGCGCAGCTGCTTTGCACCGAGGTCGGGCTGGCGGTCGACCTGTTCGATGTCGAGGAACCGTTCGGCGCCGCTCCTCTCGACCTCGAGCAGCGCTCACGGGTCGTCGCCGCCGGTTCGAAGGCCGTGTGCGACCGGATCGCCGCGGCGTTGAGCGGCTAGCGCGCGTGCCTCGCCACGCGCGCGGTGGCGTGGGAGGTCGCCGTCTTTCTTCCTGCGATGTTGACCGCCGTCACGCGTACCCGCAACCGATGCTGGGCGTCGTGTTTCGTGAGCCGGTACTTCGGATGCGTGGCGCCGGCAATGAGCGCACAGGATCGGCCGCGGGCGTCGCAGCGGAACCACTGGAGCCGGTACGTCTTCGGAGGCCCGCTCCACGAGCCTCGGCCTGCCGTCAGCCGCTGCCCGATCCGCGCGCGTCCCGTTACGTGCGGCGCCTTCCGGCTTGCCGGCACGCCGACGACGGTGCGGGTGGGCTTCGAGACGGCCCTCGTCGTGCCTCTGGAGTTCTTGGCCGAGACGCGTACCTCGAGCGTGTGTCCGCCGTCCGCCGCCATGGCCACGTACTTCGCCGACGTGGCTCTCGGGATGGCCTTGCAGCCCTTGGCGTTCGCGGCACAGCGGAGCCACTGGTACGCGTAGGCCGTCGGTAGCTGCGTCCAGGACCCTTGGCTCGCAGAGAGGCTCTGCTTCTGCACCGCGACTCCGGTGAGCGTGGGCGGCACAGTGTTTGCCGGGAGCCCGATGTAGCTCTGGCGGCAGATGCTGCCGTCGTTGCTGTAGTCCTCCTGCAGCGCGTAGTGGTGGCCGTTGATCACCTGGTTGTACTGCTGGCCGTTGGGCGCCGTGCCGAGCGGCGTGCCGAACTTCCAGGCGCAAAGGTCCGCGATCTCCTCACCGGAGGAGTCGAGCCAGGCGTTTCCCCGGGGATCCGTGATCGCCTCGTTCTGCTCGTGGCTCATCGTGTTGACCGTCGCGTCGGCGTCGTCGCCGTTGGGAGACGGCCCTACTGCGCAGCCGTCGATCGTCGCGTCGTAGGGCTCGTTTGCGTAGAGGACGGGCTGGCCGTTCGTGCCGGTGAAGCTGCTGTGGTACGCGCAGAAAGCGTTGGTCGTGCACTGCGAGCCCAGGCTGTCGAAGCATGAGCCGACGCCGTCCGGCGTCATGATGAAGAAGAGCGAGTTCGGGCCTGCTTGCCAGCCCCTCGCTGTGATCACTTTCTGGATCTCGCCCTGGAGCTGCGCGTCCGTGAGACAGACCGGTGTCGCGGTACAGCCGCTCGCCGGGAACGGATCGGGATCGACGGTGGAACCACCGAACGTCGACTGGTAAGCGATGAATCCGGTCGAGTCGTAGTACTGCGTGGCGACGGAGTAGACGTTCGTCTGGCTGCCGCTTGCCGCGGCGACGTCGCTCAGGTACTGGTTGACCGCGGTTTCGTAGCCGGTCTGCACGGTCTGGCCGCTGGGAAGCCAGTAGATCGCGTACGTGGTGTTCGTCCGCATCACCCAGCACAGGGGCGGCGCGCAAGGCAAGTGTTGCAAGGAGACGTCGTCTGGGCCCGCGGTGACGACGGCGGGTCGCTGCGCGTGTGTGCCGGCCGCGGCTCCTGCGTGGGGCACGACGCCGCTGATCGGCGCACGAGCCTGGTTCGCCGAGGCGCCGCCGGCCGCGGTCGCGGCGAGCATGAGCGCCGCGAGCACAGCAAGCGTGGTCAAACGCGCGGCCACTCTGCCCATCGCGGACAGAGTGCCCGAAAGGGACCGCACCTGTCGTAATTCAGCCGGTCTTCAGCGCTTTCGCGTCACGGTCGAGCTTCCGGATAGCCGCCTCGAACGAGGCCACGGGGTTGCTGAGACTCCCGGCATCCCCTTCGAGCCTCGTCAGCTGCTGCGCGAGATACGCGGTCTGGCTCGAGATGTAGCCGGGGTCGAGTTGCCCCGTCGGCGTCGTCGTGAGGTAGGTGTCGAGCGTTTTCAGCTCGCTCGCAATCCGTGTGGCGGCGGAGGTGACCGTGCCGGCGCCGGAGGCGATCGCGTCAGCCGTACCGCTCGCTGCCCTGGTATCGCTGCCGACCCGGGTACCCGCGCGCGCAAGAGCCTCTTCGGCTGCGCGTGCGCGTGCCGTGGTACTCCGGGCTGCGCCAAGCGATGTCTGCAGCGCACCGACCTTCTCCTCGAGCCGGTGCGTCCGCGCAGTGGCGGCCGCGAGCGCCGACCGCGCCGCGGTGTCGCGCTGCGCCTGGTGTCGCCAGCCGATCGAGAACACGGCTGCACTGACCAAACCGCCGCAGAGGAAGGCGAGGGCCGCGAGCACCCACATCGGACGCGGCAGCTTGCGGCGACGAGGGCGGCGGCTCGCCGTGGCGAACGGCCCGCGTTCTTCGAGGAGGGGCCAGCGGGTGGAATCCGAGGTCATCGGCGAGCGCTTCGCCGCGGGCAGACGGCCTCCTTCTCGCTAACCTCGCCTTCGTGGCTGCCTCTCGCGACGAGGTTCTGAAGGCGCTCGATCAGGTGATCGACCCGGAGCTCCGGCGTCCCGTCACCGAGCTCGACATGGTGCGCGATCTCGAGCTGCACGACGGGGTCGTAGCACTCACGATCGTCCTCACCGTCGCCGGCTGCCCGCTGCGCGACTCGTTCGAGCAGCAGGTGGAGCAGGCGCTCGCCGGTGTCTCGGGCGTGACGGGCGTCGAGCTCTCCTTCGACGTGATGACGCCCGAGGAGCGGCAGTTGTTGACGCAGAAGCTCCGAGGCGGCGCACCCGAGCGGGACGGCGTGATCCGCCTCGAGGCCGATTGTCGTGTGCTCGCGGTCGCGAGCGGCAAGGGCGGCGTCGGCAAGTCGTCGCTCGCCGCGAACCTCGCCGTTGCGCTCTCGCAGCTCGGACACAGCGTCGGGGTGCTCGACGCGGACATCTACGGCCATTCGATTCCGCACATCCTCGGCATCCGGCAACGGCCGATCGCCGTGGACGACCTGATCGTGCCGCCGGTGCAGGACGACCTCAAGCTGATGTCGATCGGCTTCTTCCTCGAGAGCAGCAGCGAGCCGGTCATGTGGCGCGGGCCGATGCTCCATCGCGCGCTCGAGCAGTTCCTCACCGACGTGCACTGGGGCGAGATCGACACGCTCGTCGTGGATATGCCGCCGGGGACGGGCGACGTCTCGATCTCGCTCGGCCAGTTGCTTCCGCGCGCCGAGGTCGTCGTCGTGACGACGCCGCAGAAACTCGCGCAGGACGTTGCGGCGCGCGCCGCAGCGATGGCTCAGAAGACGAACATGCGCCTGCTCGGGGTCGTCGAGAACATGTCCGGTGACGTCTTCGGTAGTGGCGGTGGCGAGGAACTTGCAGGCGAGCTCGGCGTGCCGCTGCTCGGAACGGTGCCGCTCGATCCCGCGCTGCGAGAGCAGGGCGACGCGGGAGCGCCGGTCGTCTCCGCGCAGCCTGACGCATCCTCCGCGCAGGCGATCGTGGCGATCACGCAGGAGATCGAGGCGCTCCGACGCGCGCCGGCCGGGGGGATCGTCAAGTCCCTGCCGCTGGTTGGATGAGCACCCCGAAGGAGACCGTCCGGGAGGCCTACGGCCTCGCACGCCGCGCCGACCACGTCGCGTTGAGGAAGCTGATCGCGGACGACGCGACCTGGTATCCGGCCCGTGAGGGTGCCTGGAATCCGTGCCGCGACGGCGACATGATCGTGCGGACGATGCTGTGGCGCTCCGGTATGGCGAACCGTCTGCGACCGGCCGAGACGATCGAGCTCGGCAGCAGCGTGCTGATCCGGCTCCGCGGCGTTCGGCTGAGGCGTCTCGGCGTGAAGGGATTCAGGCCCGGGCTGTTCCAGATCGTCGAGGTCCGCGGCGGGAAGATCGTTCGGATGCAGGACTACCCGGGGCGTGAGGAGGCGCTGGCCGCCGCGGGCCTCGAGGCTTGAGCCGGGCTCCGGCGGCCGCTTTCTTCGACCTCGACCGGACGCTGCTGCGCCGGTCTGCCGCCCTCGCGCTCGCCGGCTCGTTCCGTGAGCGTGGCCTGATCTCGCGCCGCCAGCTTCTGCACGCCGCCGCGTGGCAGCTTCTCTTCGTCGTCCGCGGCGCGAGCCACGAGGCGGTTCGGCGGGGTGCGGAGGACGGACTGCGCGTCCTCGCCGGCCGGCGGCCGGAGGAGCTGCGCGAGCTCGTTGCCGAGGCGATGGACCCGGTGCTGCGTCCGCTGGTCTACGCCGAGCCGCTGCGTCTCGTGGAGCGCCATCGCGAGCGGGGAGACCGGGTGTTCGTCGTCTCGGCGACCCTGCAGGAGATCGTCGAGGCGATTGCCGACGATCTCGGATTCGACGGCGCACTCGGGACGATCTGCGAAGTTGAGAACGGCCGCTACACCGGTCGAGCCGTCCGCGCGCTGCACGCGGACGCCAAGGCCGAGTGCGTGCGGGAACTTGCGGCGAGGGAGCGCTTCGACCTCACGGCGTGCACGGCCTACTCCGACAGCCACACCGACCTGCCCTTCCTCGAGGCCGTCGGGCATCCGGTGGCCGTCAATCCGGATCGCGCGCTGCGGAGGATCGCGGAAGCTCGTGGCTGGCTCGTGCTCCGCTTCGGCGATCGCGCGTACCCGCACGCGCGGAGGCGTGTCCCGCCTGCGTTCGTCGCCGCCGGTGCGGTGGGCATCGCGGCGATTCTCGCCACGAGGTCCCGTGGACGCTGACGAGGGTCTGGGCCGGCTGCGTTCACTCGGCTTCGGCGAGGCCGACGCGGAGGAGCTCTGGGCGCACTTCGACGGGGCCGAGCGCCGCGGGAAGCAGGGGCACGGCCACGCGAGGATCCCGTGGCTCGAGGGGCTCGAGGGCTACGACCCGTCGGCCGAGCCGGTGCTGCTCGAAGAGGAGGACGGCTTCCAGCGCTGGCATGGGGACGGTGCGATCGGCTATCTCGTGCTCGGGCGAGTCGTGCGCAAACAGCTCGAGCGGCCGCCTGCGCACGCGCGGCTCGTCGTCTGCGAGCGCACGTTCCCGACGGGCATGCTCGGTCACCATGTGCGCCGTCTCGCCGAGGGCGGTCTCGTCGGCGCGTTGACGGCCACCTCCCCGCGACGCCTTGCCCATCCCTCCGGCGGCGCCAAGCTGGCGGGAACGAACCCGCTGGCCATCGGGATCCCCAACAGCGCCGGCGACCCGGTCGTCGTCGACGTGTCGATGGGCGCGATCACGTGGGGCGACGTCGTGGCCGGACTCGCGCGGGAGGACGAGCTCGTCCCCTTCGGCGGCGAGCAGGCGCACAAGGCGTTCGCGCTCGCGGTAGGCCTGCAGTTGCTCGTCGACGCGCTCGTTCGCGACGAGGGTCACGGTGCCGTGCTGCTCGCAGCGCGACCGGAGTCCGACCCGGTTCCCGCGCTACGCGCGCTCGCAGCCGGCGTCCGGCTGCCCGGCGACTCCTAGCGCGGAAAGCGCGGGTCGTCGCGGATCGAGGCGAGATCGTTGTCCGTCTGTGCCGGCTCGCGGAAGACCTCGTCGCCGGCGACAGCGGCGTTCAGATGCTCCAGCGCGGCGTCCGAGTAGCCGGCAAGCGCCTCTGCGCACGCGAGGTTGTAGAGGATCGCCGGGTTGTCCGGCTTCGTTTCCAGCCCCTCGTGCAACATCTGCATCGCTTCGTCGTAGCGGCCGGCGCTGAGGTCCGGGAAGGCGGGGAACACGTATTCCCAGGCGGAGATCTCGAAGGTTTCGCCCGGTGTGCCGCCGATCGCTAGCACAGCCGCGTCGTCGCTCAGCTTGACGGCGCCGCGCTTCAGGGAGGGATCGCTGACGTGGACGAGTTGCCCCGGCCCGAGCTCGTGCTCGTCCTCGCCGAGTGTGAAAAGGACGCGCCCGCGCAGCACGAGGTAGATCTCCTCCTGCCCACGCCGCTCGGTGTGCTCCTCGATCACCTGGCCGCTGGCTCCCGGGGTGTACGCGTTCGTGCCGAAGGCCCGGATGCCGAAATGGCGGCGGACCGGCCGCCAGACGAAGCCGTCCGGTAGCTCGATCGCCTCGAGATCGTCGAGCCCGACCAGGTTCATCCGAGGAGCTCCTGGAAGCGTGGGTCGTCGCGAAGCGAGTCGAGGTCGGTGTCCTCGCGGAAGTACGCTGCGGACTCTCCCTCGGCGTCGAGCTCCTTCGCGCGGCGCAGGTGCTCGAAGGCGGCGTCGGCATTGCCGCCGAGCGCCTCGAGGCAGGCGGCGTTGTAGTAGGTAGGCCAGTAGTCGGGTCGCTGCGCGATCAGCTGCTCCATGACCGCCCTGCTCTCGTCCGGACGCCCGGTCTGCCGGTACATGTCCGCAAGGGCGAACGAGTCCCAGCCGCCTGCGTCGAATGCCTTGCCGATCGTGGCGCCGATGACGAGGACGATCGTCCCGTCCTCCGTTGCCACGGCCGTACGGAAGACCTCGGCGGGCGCGAAGACGAGCGTTCCCGCGGTTGCGTCCGCCTCCTCATCGCCCACCGTGAAGGTCGCGCGTCCGCTGACGACGACGTACAGCTCTTCGGTGCCGCTGTCCTCTTCGTGCGGCGGGATCAGTTGGCCGCCGGTGTCCGCCTTCCAGGCGTTGACGCCTGCAGGTCGGAACCCGAGCAGGTGCCGGATCGGGATCAGGTTGCTGTTGCGATGCGGGGCCGTCTCGACGTCGTCGAGGGTGAGGATCGTGTAGCCGTCGCTCACTCGCTGGCCTCCCGCAACGCGTCGAGCACGACGGGGTCGATCGCGTCGTCGCCGTCGACGCGCTCCTCGAGGTTCTCGACGCCGGCCCACGCGTCGAGCGAGTCGTACCCCAGCCGGCCGAGGCGCTCGTCGAGCTCGGCACGCAGGTCGACTTCGACCGGCAGCCAGTCCTCGCGCGGGCTGACCTCGAACAGCCGGCGATGGAGGCCGTAGATCCGGCCCAGCTCCTCGATCGGCCGCGCGTGGTCGTCGACGCGCAGGTCGACGAGGACGTCGGACAGGCCTGCGTAGCCGCCGTCCCGCTGGACGACGAGAAGCGAGGCGGATTGCTGCCCGCGCCGGTCGCCTCCGGCGTCTTGCGCCGCGTCGAGGCACTCGATCAGGCGCTGCACCAGCGGCAGCTGTGAGCTCGCCTCGAACGTCGCCACGAGCGCTGTCACCGTCTCCTCGCCGACGAGGATGTTGCCCTGGGCAGCGTACCCGGGGCCGCTGCGGTGTCCGGCCCAGTCGTTGCACTCGGGCCCGGTCCAGCTCGCGCTGTCGCCGCGCGCGTCGACCACTCCGAGCTGGCGCTCGTCTCGTCCGGGGTCGTCCGCCGTCAGTCGCTCCACGACCTCGCTCGCGCTCAGCCCGCCGCGCAGGAGGGCGAGGCCGTTCGGCCCGTAGCCTGGGTTCGCGTACGCCTGCGTCGCGATCGCCCCCACCTCGGGCTCGGCCCACGGGACGACCGACCCCACCGCGAGGAACTTCGACTGCACCGCGACGCCCCACTGCTGCGCCTCGAGGTCGCACGCGGCGATCGAGTAGGTCGCGACGAGGGGTTCAGCCATATGTCAGCTCGGTGAGGTCGAGGTCGAGCAGGTCGCGCCGCGACTCGGGCACGAGGACAGCCGCGACCTCGGGCCGTGCGAGCGCAGCGCGGACCTCCTCCGGCGACGAGGCCCGCACCACGACTGGACGGCCGTCGTCGAATGCCTCGGCGATCGCCGCCAGGTCCCCGACGCTGTCGAGGACGAGTGCCTCCTCGGCCGGCACGGCGGGATCTCCTTCCACCGCGAGCTCCGGCACGCGCCGGCCGGTGCCGCCCCACCAACGCTCCCTCATAGGGTG
The DNA here is from genome assembly GCA_963725965.1 of uncultured Actinomycetes bacterium. Classification (GTDB taxonomy): domain Bacteria; phylum Actinomycetota; class Thermoleophilia; order Gaiellales; family Gaiellaceae; genus Palsa-739. The sequence continues at coordinate 513,833 of CAVSAK010000004.1, forward strand.
ACCGATTCGCCCGGCTCCGGCTCCTCCACCTGCACGTCGGGTGCCAGCTCACGCAGCTGCGCGGGTGTGCCGACGAGCGGGGGGAAGGTGCCGTAGTGGCAGGGGACGCAGCGCTTCGTGCCGAGCAGTTCGAGGGCGACCGCAGCCTCCTTGGGGTCCATCGTGTAGTGGCCGCCGATCGGGAGGATTGCGACGTCCGGGGCGTAGATCCGGCGGATGAGCTCCATGTCTCCGAAGACGCATGTGTCGCCGGCGAAGTACAGCTTCGTTGCGTTCTCGACCTCGACCACGATCCCGCAGGGCTCGCCCATGTACTCGCCGTCGTCGTTCGAGCTCGAGTGATGCGCGTTCGTGAGCGTGAACTTGACGCCGGCGGCCTCGACGGTCCCGCCCTTGTTCGGGTCGAGGACGTTCTCGAGCCCGTGCTTCCGCTGGAGCCACCAGGCCAGCTCGACCGGGGCGATGACCGTGCAGCCGTGCTTCGTCGCCAGCGCGACGGTGTCGCCGACATGGTCGCCATGCCCGTGCGTGAGCGCGATCACGTCGATCCGCTCTGGCTCGAGCTCCGACTCCGGGCACTTCGGGTTCCCGTTGAGGAACGGGTCGATGTAGACGCGTTTTCCGCCCGGCGTGTCGAAGCGGAAGCTCGAGTGACCGAGCCAGGTCAGGGGCGTTTCGGGCATGCGAGGGCTCCTTCGAGTGGACGCCGCGAGCCTACTGAGGAAGGACCGTCCGATGCGGCCGTGAACCTTTAGACGTGGGTTCGCGGCTCCTGCCCCTGGTGCTCGCGACGGCTGCGCTGGCGGCCGGATCGGCCGGACTCGGCGGACTCGCACTCTGGCTCGGCTTGTTGACAGTGCCCGCCGCCGCTGCCGCCGCCTTCGTCGCGGTCAGCGACGCACTCGAGGGACGACCCGCACGGCTCGCTGCCGTGACGAGCGGCACTGCGCTCGCTCTCGTCGTCCTTGCGTCAGCCGTGCGCGCGAGCGCTCCTACGGGAGGGGCCGTCTCCCCGCTTGCGACCTGGGCGCTCCTCCTCACCCTGCTCGTCTATGCGGTTCCGCTCGTCGCCTGGGTCCTCGAGCCGGTGCGGGTGCCGCGTAGGACGCGTCCCGCGCGCCGCCGCCTGCGGCCCGCCGAGGTTGAAGAGCTTCTGTCCCGCGCGGCGTGAGGGTGGCACCCCGCCGGGAATCGGCAGGGTGCCACCTGGTCGTGACGACTAGGAGTGGAAGCGGAACGCGACTACACGGCGGGCAGACACGCCGGTGAACACCGTGTTGTCCCCCGGCTTCGTCACGCGGATGAACACCGCCAGGAGCCGTTGGTTCCGGCCGGCGGGGAATCCGTGCTGCCGCGTCTGCGTCAAGGTGACGGTGCCGTCTGACGCCGTCGTCGCCTGCGTCGGAGCGAACTGGTTGAAGGGGATCGCGGCCGCATAGACGGTTGCGCCCTGCACCGGGCGTCCTCCGCACGCCGTGACCTTGACGTGGAGATGGAGCGTGCTAGTCGATCGGTTCACCGACGGTGAGACCGAGGCGGAGGTGATCTCCAACCGCCGTGGCGGCGCCACCTGGGTCACCGGCAACGTGCCGACTCCGTCCGGGCATCCGCTCGCTGGGACCAGCAGCGTCTGCGCCGATGTCGCCGTACTGGCGCCGGAGCCGTTTCGCGCCGTCACGTTCACACGGATCGTGTGGCCCTGGTCGGCCATCGTCACCGTGTAGATCTTCGCCGTCGCCCCTCCGATCGCGAGGCAGGCTGCTCCGGTCGAGTCGCACCGGCTCCACGAGAAATGGAACGTGGTCGGGCTTCCGGTCCATGTTCCGCGTGTTGCGACCAGCGTCTCGCCGACTTGGGCCACCCCGGAGATGGTCGGCAGCTTCTTAGGGGTGGGTTTTGCCGTGCTTGCCGCGGTGCCGCTGCCTGGCTGTCCGAAGACGGCGCCGAGCAGTACGCCTGCTCCAACCGCCAGCACCAGTCCCAGTCTTGTTCGCGTCGCGTGACCTCGTAGCATGGCCGGCTCCTTGGTTAGTCGATTTGTGCGGAGTCGTACCTGGATGGCGACCACGGCTAACGCGAACGCGGCGAAGCCTTGCAGGTTCTTTGCAGAGACCTTTCAGAAAGGCAACGAGCTCGCCGCGTGTTGCGCAAGGTCGATCAGCGGCTCGGCGGCGAAGAGCGAGCCGAACGAGACCGCGAACGCGGCTCCTACAGCGATGTGGAGCAGGCTCTCCCGGGCCGGTGCGCCACCGCTCACCGCGACGCCGGCGCCCGGCTGCACCTGGAGCTCCTCGGCCGGGCGCATGTACATCGCCCGCACGATCCCGAGGTAGTAATAGAGGCTGACGAGCGTCGCCAGCACGCCCACGATCACGAGCCACACCCAGCCGTGGTCGTATGCGGCGGCGAAGACGTAGAACTTGCCGACGAAGCCGCCGCCGAGGGGCAGCCCGGCGAAGCCGAAGACGAAGAACCACATCGCGACGCCGAGGAACGGCCGCTCCCAGCCGAAGCCGGCGAGGTTGTCGAGCGTCACGGGCACTCCGAGCTCACGCTCTCGCGCCGCGATGATCGCGAACGAGCCGAAGGCCGCCGCCGAATAGGGGATGAGGTAGAACATCAGCGCACGCGCGCCAAGAGGAGTCCCGGTGCTCAGTCCGATGAGCATGAAGCCGGCCTGGGCGATGGCGGAGTAGGCGAGGATCCGCTTCACGTTGCGCTGTACGAGCGCCGCAAAGTTGCCGATCGCGAGCGAGACGGTGGCGATGATCGCGAACGCCCAGCCCCAGAGGTGCTGGTTGTCGGGGAACGCCGTCGTCATCACGCGGAACGTGAGCAAGAGCGCAGCGATCTTGGTCGCCGACGACATCCAGGCCGTCACGGTCGTCGGCGCGCCCTCGTAGACGTCGGGCGTCCACATGTGGAACGGCGCCGCGGACATCTTGAACCCGAGTCCCGCGACGATCAGCGCGATCCCCGTCACGACGAACGCATCGCCCGTCAGCCCTTGCGATGCGATCGAGTTCGCGATGCCTCCGAACGAGATCTGCCCCGTCGCCCCGTACACGAGCGCCGAGCCGAAGAGCAGCGTGGCGGCGCCGAACGAGCCGATGACGAGGTACTTGAGGCCGGCCTCGAGCGATCCCTCGAGGTCGTAGTCGATTGCACACATCACGTAGAGCGCGATCGAGAACCACTCGAGCGAGAGGAACAGCACCATGAGGTTCGCCGCGCCGACGAAGAAGGCCATCCCTGCGGCCGAGGCGAGCAGGAGCGCGAAGAACTCCGACACGTGGTCGTCGCGCCGGGCGGGGTCGGCGTCGCGGCCCCAGCCCGGGACGTGCTCGACGGCGAGGAGCGTCGTCGCGAGGCCGACGGCGCAGAGGATGACCTGGCCGAGCGCGGTCCAGCGGTCGCGATAGAAGGCGCCCGCGGCGATCGTGTGGCCGTTTGCGCTGTCGACGTAGAGCCAGACGGCGAGGACGATCCCGGCGGTGAAGCCGGCCACCGAGATCGACGCGGCGGCTACGCGCCGAAAGGCGCGCGGCACGAGGACGGCGCACAGGAGCGCGAAGAACGACGTGCCGATGAGTGCGAGCACCGCGCTGAGCCCGAACCAGTCGATGTGGGGCGTCTGCAGACTCACTTGAATCCGCTTCGCACTGCCACGGTCGGCGAGTCGGGAGTGAAGGAGTGGTGGCTGATCCCGGCGGGCCAGACCGAGAGCGCGAGCAGTACGCCGACGAGCGGGACGATGAGTGCGAGCTCGCCCGGCCGCAGGTCGAGCGCCTCGTCGACGACGGTCGATCCGCGTGCCTCGTGCAGGACCGCGGAGATCAGCCGCAGCATGTACATCGCGGCGAGCACGATCCCGCCGGCCCCGATCACCGCCCAGAACCAGGCGCGCTGGAAGACGCCGGCGAGGATGAGGAACTCGCCGGCGAACATCGAGGAGCCCGGCACCGCCAGTGAGATCACTCCGACGGTCATGAGCAATGTTGCGAGCGCCGGTCGTCCGCGGGCCATCCCGCCGAGCAGACGGAACTCGCCGGTCGTGGTTCGCCGTTCGATGACGCCGGCAAGCAGGAAGAGCGAGGCCGAGATGAGCCCGTGCGCGACCATCTGCAGCACGGCGCCGTCGAAGCCGAGGTCGGTGCCGGCGAACAGGCCGAGCGCAATCAGTCCCGACTGCGCGAGGGACGAGTACGCGACGACGCCGCGGAAGTCCGGCGAGCGGAAGGCGAGCAGCGAGCCGTAGACGAGCGCCGCGGCGGCGAGCGCGAGCACGGTCGTCCGATAGAAGGACGTCGGCTCGGGGAACTTCGTGATCGCGATCCGCAGCATCCCGTAGAGGCCTGCTTTGGCGATCACCCCGGAGAGGACCGCGGCCACCTCCGGCGGCGCCTCGCGGTATGCGTCCGGCAGCCAGCCGTGGAACGGGAAGAGCGGCGCCTTGATGACGAAGGCCAGCATGAAGCCGAGGAAGAGCCAGCGGCTCGCGCTCGTCGGGCCGTCCACGAGGTCGAACGTCCCGGCCTTCAGGCCGTAGGCGACGATCGCGGCGAGCATGATCAGCGACCCCGCCATCGTGTAGATGACGAACTTGATCGTCGCCTCCATCCGCCGCGCGCCGCCCCAGACGCCGATCAGGACGTAGAGCGGGATCAGCATCGCCTCGAAGAAGGCGTAGAAGAGCAGCAGGTCCTGCGACACGAAGACTCCTACGGTCGCCCCGGTGAGGAGCAGCATCAGGCCGAAGTACGCGCGCGGACGGTCGCGGCCGACCCAGAAGCCGTAGCCGATACACGCTGCCATCACGACGACGGTCAGGCCCACCAGCCAGACCGAGAAGGCGTAGACGCCGACGTGGTACGAGACGCCGAGGTCGCCGAACCAGTTCGCCTGCTCCGACATCTGCAGGCCCGAGCGGGAGAAGTCGAAGCGCGTCGCCTGCTCGATCCAGAAGCCGACCTCGGCGAACGAGATGAGCAGCGCGAGACTTCCGGTGGCGTAGCGCGACAGCGGCAGCAGCCAGATCACGAACGCGCCGGCGATCGGCAGCCAGATCAGGATCGAGGTGAGGCCGTTGGCGCTCATTTGGCGATAAGGAAAGCGAGGACGACGATGGCGGCGCCGGCCGCGAGGAAGAGGACGTAGGTGCGCAGCAGGCCGGTCTGGAGGCGGCGCACCAGGCTCCCGGTGGCGAGTGTCGTGTCGCCGACGTCCGGGCCGGTCTGGAGCACGACCGGCTCCTCGAACTCGCGCCGCAGGAAGGTCGCGGTCGCAACGGCGGGCCCGTAGAAGATCCGGTCGTAGAGCCAGTCGAAGTAGAACTTGTTCTCGAGCGTCCGCCGCCAGAACGGCGCTGCGGGAATCGCGATCCGCCGCTCGGAGTAGATCGCCCACGCCACGGCGATCCCGACGGCTCCGGCGATCACGACGGCGACGGAGGTGAAGTACTCCTGCGTGTCCGTCGGCACGGCGGCCGCGAGGCTCGGCGCCGCCGGCGCGAGCCATCTGGTGAAGGGATCCCAGCGCGGAGTCCACTGCAGCCAGCCCGCGAACGTGGCCAGCACCGCGAGGATCCCGACGGGGACGAGCATCGTCCAGGCGCCCTCACGCCCGTGATGGTCGTGATAGTGCTCGCGCACGAAGGGGCTCGGCTCCCCGGGGAAGACGAGGTACCACAGCCGGAACGTGTAGAGACCCGTGAGGAAAGCCCCCGCCACGCCGCAGACCCAGAAGATCCAGCCGTACCAGGTGCCGAGGGCGGCCGCCGAGGCGACGATCGGATCCTTCGAGAAGAAGCCTGAGAACGGCGGGATCCCGACGAGCGCGAGCGCGCCCACGAGGAAGCACCACTTCGTGAACGGCATCAGCCGTCCCACCCCGCGCAGCTTCCGGATGTCCTGCTCGTTCGCGATCGCGTGGATCACGAGGCCCGCCGTCATGAAGAGGAGCGCCTTGAAGAACGCGTGCGTGAGCAGGTGGAAGATCCCGTTCGCGTACGCGCCGACGCCGACCCCGACGAACATGTAGCCGATCTGGGACATCGTCGAGTAGGCGATGACCTTCTTGATGTCGGTCTGCACGAGCGCGATGAGGCCGGCGACGAGGAGGGTGAGCGCGCCGGTGCCGGCGGCGAGCAGCTGGACCGTCCGCGCCTGCTCGAAGAGCGGGTACGTACGCGCGATCAGGTACACGCCGGCGGTGACCATCGTCGCCGCATGGATGAGCGCACTGACCGGAGTCGGGCCCTCCATCGCATCCGGCAGCCACGTCTGGAGCGGGATCTGCGCAGACTTGGCGACCGCGCCGCCGAGCAGGCCGAGCGCGACGAAGTTCGTGGCAGTTCCGGACAGGTGCGCGTTGAAGTCCACCCCGAAGTCGAGCGAGTTCGTGTGCGCGATGAGGATGAAGAAGGCAAGCGCCATCGTCGCGTCGCCGAACGCGTTCATCACGAAGGCCTTCTTCGCGGCCTGCACCGCGCTCGGCCGGTCGTGCCAGAAGCCGATCAGGAGGTAGGACGAGAGGCCGACGAGCCCCCAGCCGACGAGCAGCATCAGCAGGTTTCCGCCCTCGACGAGCAGCAGCATCGAGAAGACGAAGAACGAGATATACGCGAAGTAGCGGCGTTCCTCCTCGTCGCCGTCCATGTAGCCGATCGAGTAGAGGACGATCAGACCGCCGACGCCGCTGACGATCAGCATCATCACGGTGCTCAGCGGGTCGACGAGGAGCTGCAGGCCGACGTGGAAGTTCCCCGACTGGAGCCAGGTCCACGCCGTCGTGATCTCGCCGCGGCCGGGAACGATGACCCCTTGAAAGAGCGTCTCGTTATTCGCATGCTGCGAGTGGACACCGAGGAACGCCCAGACCGCGCCGCCGAAGGCGACGAAGACGCTCGTCGTCGCGATCCAGGCGGCCGCCAGGCGCGGGATCCGCGTCCCGCCGAGCAGGATCAGGACCGTGCCGCCGAGCGGCGCGAGCAGGCAGAGCCAGGAGCCGGCAGTCATCGCTCCGTCGCCGGCAAAGCCGGCGCCTCCGCTACTTGGCGAGCTCCGTCGAGCCTACGCTCGCTCATCCGCGCAGCTCCGACAGGGTGTCGACGTCGAGCGAGAGGTTCCGCCGGTTGAGTGCCACCACGAGGCCGAGCCCGACGCAGACCTCGGCGGCGGCGACGGCCATCACGGCGAGCGCGAAGATCTGCCCGGCGCCGTTGTGAAAGTGGCGCGAGACTGCGATGAGCACGAGGTTGCCGGCGTTCAGCATCAGCTCGAGCGACAGCAGGACGACGAGCGTGTTGCGCCGGAGGAGGACGCCGAGCGCGCCGATCCCGAACAGGACGGCCGCAAGCGCGATGTACCAGGCGACGTTCGGGCCGTCCATCAGACCGCCCGCTTCGTGTGGGCGCTGAGAATCACGCCGCCGACCGCAGCGATCAGCAAGACCACCGAGGTGATCTCGAAGGCGAGCAGATGGTCGACCAGGAAGACGCGGCCGATCCAGGCTGGCGTGCCGAAGTCGGCTCCGACCTTCGTCTCGTGCGAGAGGCTCCCGCTCGCCTGCATCCCGATGGCCACGACGATCTCGACCATCAGCGCGCCTGCGGCGGCGACCGCGCCGATCGTTTGCCAGCCCGGGCCGCCGGACCAGGGCGTCTCGAGTCGGGGCCCGACGTACGCGATCACGAACAGGAACATCACGACGACGGCGCCCGCGTAGACGAGCACCTGCGCAGCCGCGACGAACTCCGCGCTCAGCAGCAAATACAGGACCGCGAGCGAGCCGAGGTTCCCGATCAGCGCGAGCGCCGAGTAGAAGGGGTTCGAGAACGAGACGACCGCGACGGCGGAGCCGAGGCACGAGAAGGCGGCGACGACCCAGACGATCCAGACGACCACGTTGCCGGCGGAGGCGAGGATCATGAGTCCGACTTGTAGAAGGGAATCGGCGTGTCGAAGAGGTCGGGATCCGCGACCGGCACCTGCTTGACGGGCGGCGCGAGGAGCATGTCCTTCGTGTAGATCTGGTCGTCGCGGTTGTACTCCGAGATCTCGAACTCGTTGCCGAGGGTGATCGCGTCGAACGGGCACGCGAGCTCGCAGTAGCCGCAGAAGATGCAGCGGCTGAGGTTGATCTCGTAGATCCGCGCGTAGCGCTCGCCGGCCGAGACGCGGTTGTCCGGCGTGTTCTCGGCGGCGACGACCCGGATGCAGTCGGCGGGGCACGCAGCCGCGCAGAGCGAGCAGCCGACGCACTTCTCGAGCCCGTTCTCGTGCGTCCAGAGGCGGTGCCGTCCGCGGAAGCGCGGGTAGACCGGACGCTTGTACTCCGGGTACTGCTGCGTGATCGGCTTCTTGAAGATCTGCTTGAAGGTGACCCCGAAGCCCTTGAGGCTCTCCATCGGCTGCGGACTCATTGAAAAGCCACCACCAGGGCGGCCGTGACGACTGCGTTCACCGTCGCGACCGGGAGGAGCACCTTCCAGCCGAAGCGCATCAGCTGGTCGTAGCGGAGCCGCGGCAGCGTGGTGCGCAGCCAGATGAAGGCGAAGAGAACGGCCATCGTCTTGAGCAGGAACCAGATCGGCCCGATGTCCCACGGCCCGTGCCAGCCGGCGAAGAACAGCGTCACCATCAGGGCGGAGATCGTGATCAGGTTGATGTACTCGGCCATCTGGAACAGGCCCCAGCGCATCCCCGAGTACTCGGTGTGGTAGCCGGCGACGAGCTCCTGCTCCGCCTCGGGCAGGTCGAACGGCGCGCGGCTCGTCTCGGCGATCCCTGCGAAGAAGAAGACGATCAGCCCGACGAACTGCGGTGCGGCGTAGGGCAGGAAGGAGCCTTGGCGGGCGACGATCTCGGGCAGGTTGAGCGAGCGGCCGAGGATGACGACTCCGAGCACGCTGAGCGCGAGCGAGACCTCGTACGAGACGAGCTGCGCGCACGTGCGCATCGAGCCGAGGATCGAGAACTTCGACTCCGACGCCCAGCCGCCCACGATGAAGCCGTAGATCCCGATCGAGCCGAGCGCGAAGATCGCGATCAGGCCGATCGAGACGTTCGCGATCTCGCCGTTGATCCGCCAGCCGTTCACCGTCCAGCCGGGGCCCCACGGGATGAAGGCGAAGGCGGCGATCGCGGTGAACGCCGAGACGACCGGCGCGAGGATGTACGGCAGGTCGATCGCCGACGCCGGCGAGAATGCCTCCTTGCGGACGAGCTTGACGAGGTCCGCGATCGGCTGCAGAAGGCCGAACTTGCCCGCCCGGTTGGGGCCGAAGCGGAGCTGCATCCTCCCCATCACCTTCCGCTCGATCAGCGTCAGGTAAGCGAAGAGCCCCAGCAGGATGTTGACGAGGATGAGCGCCTTGATCAGCGAGATCCACCAGGGCTCGCTCACGCCGTCACCTCGGCATCCGCCTTCGCGACCTCGACGACTCCCGCAAGTCCCTCTGCGTGCTCGAATGCGACACGCGCGATCCCAGCGCGCAGGCGCCTGTTGACGCGAGCGGGCAACGTGACCGCGCTGCCGTTCGAGCCGACCGTGACGAGGTCGCCGGTCGCGATCTTGCGCCGCCGCGCGTCGTCGGCCGAGAGCTCGAGCTCGGGCTGCGGCCGCTGGAACTGGAGCTCCGTCACTCGCTCGACCGCGGCGCCCGAGAAGAGCGGCTTGTAGGCGACGAGGCGGATCTCCCCTCGTTTCGCCTTCTGCTGCGGCTCCGGAAGCGCCTCGCGCGCGACGTGCTCCTGCGCCTCGGGATAACCGCGCAGCGGCGCTCGCTCGCCGACCTCCCCGAACGCGAGGCCGCCGTAGACCTTTGCGGAAACCTCAGAGAAGACCCCTGAGGCGTACGGCGCCACGTCGACCTCGAAGCGCGCCGCGAGCTGCGAGATCCACTCGAGCTCGTCGGGGCAGGGGGGCTCGACGGTGCGGCGTAGCCGCTGCAGGCGACCCTCGAGGTTGACGAAGGTTCCATCGCGCTCGAGGTAGCCCGTTCCGGGCAGGACGAGGTCGGCCCAGCCGGCGGCGAGCCCGCCGAACATCGAGAGCACGATCGTCGCCTCCGCCTGCTCGGCAAGCGCGCGGACGTTCTCGTCCGCGGCTGCCTCGTCTCCCGAGACCACGAGCAGACCGATGGAGTCCGCCGTCTCCGCCTCCTCGTCGCAGCAGGCGGCCCACGCGTCGGCGACACCGCGTCCGTTCGGCGTCTCCGGGAGATAGAAGGCGCCGCAGCCTGCGCGGTCCGCGAGACCCAGCTTCTCCGCGAGCTCGGCGACGGTCGCGCCACCGCGGCCGCCCGGACCCGACCACACGAGCACGACCCGCTCCGCCTCGGCGAGGGCCGGGTCGTTCGCCTCGTCGAGAATCCGGGCGCCTCTCCGTCGCGCAGCCTTGATCCAGAGATCGACGACCGGCGCGCGCTCGACCACCGGCACGTCCCCCAGTAAGACGACCACGTCCGCGTCGCGGATCGCGGAGAGCGGGAGCCGGTACGCGTCGAGCGCTCCGGAGATCTCCTCCGGCAGCATCGCCTGGTGCGAGTCGAGCCCGTGGCGCAGCAGCTTCCCGAGCGCGTACGCCTGCTCGACGGTCTCGGAGCCGGAGAACACGGTCACGACGCGCCCCCGCGCCTCGTTCAGAAGCCGTTCCACCTCGCCGAGCGCCTGCTCCCACGGCACGGGCTCGAGGCCGCGTCGGTGCACGCGCTGTAGCGGCTGCGTCAGCCGGTCCTCGGCGCGCAGGTGCGTGTACGCGAAGCGGCCCTTGTCGCAGATCCAGCCCTCGTCGATCTCGGGGTGGTTGCGGGAGAGGATCCGCTTGACCTTTCCCTCGCGCACGGTCGCGTTGACGTTGCAGCCGACCGGACAGAGGCCACAGACCGTCGGCACGTCGACGATCTCCCACGGCCGTCCCTCGAAGCGGTACTGCGTGGGCAGCAGCGCCCCGACCGGGCAGAGCTCGGTCACGTTGCCGGTGAAGGCTCCCTGGTACGGCAGGTCCTCGAACGTCGTGATCACCGACATCGAGCCGCGGTTGGCCGCGATGAGCTGGAGGTCCTCCGAGACGCTCTCGCTGAAGCGCGTGCAGCGGTAGCAGAGGATGCAGCGCTCGCGGTCGAGCGAGATCGTGGGCGAGATCGGGATCGGCTTCTCGAAGGTGAGCTTCTCGAAGCTCATCCGTGTGTTACCGGGCCCGTAGCGGAAGGTCAGATCCTGCAGTGGGCACTCGCCGCCCTTGTCACAGACCGGGCAGTCCAGCGGATGGTTGACGAGGATGAACTCGAGCGTCGCGTTCTGTCCCTCGGCCGCCTGCTGTGAGGTGCGGGCGGTGTGCACGACCATCCCGTCCGTCGCCGTGAGCGTGCAGCCGGCCTGGAGCTTCGGCGTTCCCTCGACCTCGACGAGGCACATGCGGCAGGCGCCGATGGGGTCGCCGAGCCGGGGCTCGTAGCAAAAGACGGGGATCTCCACGCCCGCTGCGAGGGCGGTCTCGACCAGGTTCGTCCCCTTCGGGACGTGGACCTGGCGCTCGTCGATTGTGACGCGAACGAGCTCGGCGCTCAAGCCGGGACCTCCTCGGGCACGGTCGTGCGCGCGTGCTGGTCGACGGGAGCGAACAGTCCGGCGAGCTGCGAGTCGGCGCCGAAGGGGCAGCCGCCGTGCTCGAGATGGGCGCGGAACTCGTCGCGGAACTTCGTCACGCAGCTTGCGACCGGCATCGCGGCCGAGTCGCCGAGCACACAGAGGCACTTGCCGATGATCCGGTCGCAGACGTCGAGCGTCAGATCGAAGTCGCTCTCCTGCGCCGTTCCGTCCTCGACGGCGCGCAGCAGCTGGACGAGCCAGCGCGTGCCGACGCGGCAGGGGGTGCACTTGCCGCACGACTCGTGCATATAGAACTGGGCGACCCGCAGGGCGAACTGGACGATGCACGAGCGCTGGTCGATCACGGTCACGACGCCCGAGCCGATGAAGTATCCCTTCTTGCCCAGCGAGTCGGCATCGAGCGGCGTGTCGAGATCGTCCGGCGTCATCACCGGGAACGACGAGCCGCCCATCATCACCGCCTTCAGCGTCTGTCCGTCCGGCACACCGCCGCCGATGTCGTCGATCAGGTGCCGAACCGTGATCCCGTGCGGCGCCTCGTACACGCCGGGCCGCGCGACGTTGCCCGAGAGGCAGAAGAGACGCGTGCCGGTCGAGTCCGGCGGCGCGCCGATCTGAGCGAACTCGGCGGGGCCGATGGCGAGGACGGGCGGGATGGTCGTGATCGACTCGACGTTGTTGATCAGCGTCGGGGCGGCGTACACCCCCGAGATCGCCGGGAACGGAGGCTTCGAGCGAGGCTGGCCCCGCTTCCCCTCGAGCGATTCGAGCAAGGCGGTTTCCTCTCCACAGATATAGGCACCGGCGCCGCGGTGGATCACGATCTCGACGCCGCCGAGCAGGCCGGCGTCGCGCGCCTCGTCGAGCGCAGCCTGCAGCACCCTGTACTCCTCCGCGTACTCGCCGCGGATGTAGATGTAGACGTGCCTGGACTGGATCGCGTGCGCGGCGACGAGGCAGCCCTCGAGTAGCCGGTGCGGAACCTTGAGCATGATCTCGCGGTCCTTGAACGTCCCTGGCTCGGACTCGTCGGCGTTGACCGTGATGTAGATCGGCTTCGCGATCTTGTCGGGCGTCGGGATGAAGCTCGCCTTCCGCCCCGTGGGGAAGAAGGCGCCGCCGCGGCCGCGGAGGTTCGACTCGATGATCTCCTGGATCACGGCCTGAGGATCTTGCGCGCGCGCCTTTTCGAGCTGCTCGTAGCCGCCGACGGCGCGATACGCCGCGAGGCTCGTCAGCGGCTCGCCGTCATAGCCCGCGAGGACGAGCGCCGGGCCCTCGGCGACGCGCACGGTCGTCTCAGCCATTTCGCAGCTCCTGCACGATTGCGGGGACGTCCGCGGGCGCCACCGACTGGCGGTAGCGATGGTCGACGGCCACGATGGTCGGGGTCGAGCAGCCGCCGAGGCATTCGACGGCACGCAATGTGATCTCGCCGTCTTCCGTCGTCTCGCCCGGCGCGACGCCGAGCTCGTGCTCGAAGGCGTCGAGCACGGCCTGGGCGTTGACGAGGCCGCAGCAGATGTTCGTGCAGACCTCGACCGTGTGGGCGCCGACCGGCTCCAGGCGGAGCATGTCGTAGAAGCTCGCGACGGAGTAGCAGTACGCGGGAGTGAGGTCGAGCGCGTCCGCCACTTCCTCGAGCGCCTGGCGAGATAACCAGCCGTGCCGTTCCTGTGCGAGTCGGAGCGTCGGCAGGATCGCGGAGCGCGTCCCCTCCGGATACCGCGTGCGGATGTCCTGGACCTCGTCGTAGAACGACGTCACCGGTCGGTGTCCCCCATGACGGCGTCGAGTGAGCCCACAACCGCGATCAGATCCGCGATGAGCGTGTTCTCGAGGCAGGTCGCCGTCGCCTCGAGGGCGACGAAGGAGGGCGCGCGGAAGTGGATGCGCCACGGCTTCGGCCCGCCGTCCGAGACGAGGTAGCAGCCCGACTCGCCGCGCGGCGACTCGACCGCGACGTAGATCTCGCCCTCGGGCACGCGGAAGCCCTCGGTCACGAGCTTGAAGTGGTGGATCAGGGACTCCATCGAGGTCTGTAGCTCCTCGCGCGGCGGCAGGACGACCTTGCGGTCGTCCGCGATCCACGGCATCCCCTCCATGCGCTCGAGCTTGTCGAGGCACTGGCGGACGATCTTCGTCGACTCCGCCATCTCGTCGAGCCGCACGCGGTAGCGGGCGTAGACGTCGCCGGCGGGATAGACCGGCACCTGGAAGTCGACCTGGTCGTAGTGGAGGTAGGGCTGGTCGCGGCGCAGATCCCAGTCGACGCCCGAGGCGCGCAGGTTCGGGCCGGACTGACCGAGCGCGATCGCGTCCCGCGCAGAGAGGACGCCGACCCCCTGCGTCCGCTCGAGCCAGATCTCGTTGCGGTCGAGGATGCCCTTGTAGTCGTCGAGCGCGTGCGGCATCCACTCGACGAACTTGCGGCACTCGGGAAAGAAGCCCTGCGGGATGTCCTCTGCGAGCCCGCCGACCTGGAAGTAGCGGGTGTGCATCCGCTGACCCGTGACGAGCTCGGACAGGTCGAGCACCATCTCCCGCTCGCGGAAGCAGTACCAGAACATCGAAATGGCCCCCAGCTCGAGCGCCGACGTGCCGAGGAAGACGAGATGCGAGTGGATCCGGTTCAGCTCGCAGAGGAGCATCCGCATCCACTTGGCCTTGGTTGGCACCTCGAGCTCGAGGAGTTGCTCCACTGCGAGTACGTACACGAGCCCGTTGTTCTGGTAGCCGACGTAGTCGATCCGCTCGGGGAAGGTGACGCCCTTCCAGTACGTCTTCGACTCCATCGACTTCTCGAAGCCGGTGTGGAGGTAGCCGATGACGGCCGAGACGCCCACGACCTCCTCGCCGTGCAGGTCGACGATCAGGCGCAGCACGCCGTGCGTCGACGGGTGGTTCGGTCCGAAGTTGACCCGGAGGAGGTCCTCGCTGTCGCGCAGCGCGGCGGGCACGTCGAGCACGGTGGGGACGCGCGACGGGATCCGTGAGCCGTCGTACTGATCGTCGGCGACGATGGGCCAGCGGCGCGTGGATGGCGTGACGGTCGTACTCATTCCTCGTCCGTGAACCGGACCGGCTCCCCGCCGATCGGGTAGTCCTTGCGCAACGGGTGGCCGTCCCAGTCCTCCGGCATCAGCAGCCGCTCGAGGTTCGGGTGGCCGTCGAAGACGATCCCCATCAGGTCGTACTGCTCGCGTTCGTGCCAGTCGCAGGTCGGCCAGACCGAGATCACGCTCGGCACGCGCTCGCCCTCGTCGACCCAGCACCGGAGCCGCGCGCGGGGTGCGCCCTGCCGCAGCGCGAGCAGGTGGTAGCTGATCGAGAAGCGCTTCGGCTTGAGCTCGGGCAGCGTCTGGAGGCCCTGCGTCATGGGGTGCATGAGGTCCCGTCCCGACGCGGTGCCGATGTAGCCGGAGACACCCTTGCCGCCCCAGCCGAGGTAGTCGGTCGCGACGAGGTCGACGCAGACGTCGAAGCCGAGCTCGTCGCGCGCGTGCTCGCACGCCTCGCGGATCCGCTCCGTCTCGACGGTCACGGTCGGCATCTCGGGACCGTCGCGGTGCGAGACGTAGCCAGGCACGTGGTGCCAGTCGGTCACGTGGCGACTCCGGTGCGCTCGTACGCGGGCGGCACGCCGGCCTGGTGCGCCTCGTGCAGTCGGATGATCCCCTCCATCAGCGCCTCCGGCCGCGGTGGGCAGAAGGGGATGTAGATGTCGACGGGGACGATCCGGTCGACGCCCTGCAGGATGGTGTAGTTGTTGAACATCCCGCCCGAGCTCGCACAGACGCCCATCGCGATCACCCACTTCGGCTCGAGCATCTGGTCGTAGATCTGGCGCAGCGGCTCGGCCATCTTGTGCGCGACACGGCCCGAGACGATCAGCAGGTCGGCCTGGCGCGGTGAGGAGCGGAACGCCTCCATCCCGAAGCGCGCGATGTCGTAGCGCGCGGAGACGATCGACATCATCTCGATCGCGCAGCAGGCGAGCCCGAACGTGTCGGGCCACATCGACTTCGTCTGCGCCCAGCGCACCGCCTTTTCGAGCGTCGTCAGCCCGAGCGCGCGCTCGAGCTCGTCGGCTCCCATCTCCTGCTCGAAGCGCGACGGGCCCTTCGTCGGCCAGAGGAGACGCTCCGACTGCAGCCCGTAGTCGCGGAGGCGGGTCGGCTCGTCAGCCACGAGGCGTCACCAGTTCAACGCTCCCTTCCGCCAGATGTAGACATAGGCGACGAAGAGGATGAGGACGAAGAAGCCGAGCTCCGCGAACCCGAACCAGCCGAGCGCGTGGAGCTGGACGGCCAGCGGGTACAGGAAGACGATCTCGATGTCGAAGACGATGAAGAGCATCGCCGTGAGGTAGAAGCTGACGCTGAAGCGCTGACGCGGCAGCGGCCCCGTCGAGACGCCCGATTCGAACGGCACGGTGCGGGCGCGCGTGCGGCGCGCGGGCCGCTGGGAGAAGGCGAACGACATCCACAGCATCGACGCCGGGATGGCGAGCGCGAGGATCCCCCAGATCAGGAATGGCAACCAGCTGTGAAGCATCTACGCGCGCCTCTCCTTACCCGTTCGCGCAGCCCGAAGCACTCACCGACGCGCTGACGTTATCAATGTCGACAGGGCTGCACTTGCGGGTACCGAATCCCCGTAGCCGTGCCTGCAGCGGCTGTTACAAAGTCGGCCGATTGGCGGCGTGTGCGCGCGACCGGGTGACCGGGAGGCACGTTGCTACGATGCGACGCGAATGGAGATTCAGGAGCGCACCGAGAGCATCGTCTCGCTGACGCCTGCGGCGGCGACGAAGATTCGCGACCTGATGGCCTCGGAGGAGGACGTCTCGGTGCTGCGCGTCGCCATCGAGGGCGGCGGCTGCTCGGGCTTCCAGTACGGCCTCGGCTTCGACCGCGGCGCCCAGGAGGGAGATCACGAATTCGAGTGCGAGGGTGTCACGGTCGTGGTAGATCCATTCAGCGCGCCATACCTCATGGGCGCGCAGGTCGACTACCTCGAGACGATCCAGGAGGCCGGGTTCAAGATCGAGAACCCGAACGCCGTCGCCTCGTGCGGCTGCGGCCACTCGTTCCAGGTGGCCGAGGGCGAGGCGCCCGAGGACGCAGCCGGCTGCGGCTCTGCTTGTTCGCACTGACGCGCGAGCGCGTCAGTGGTGGCTGCGCCCTCTGACGCTTCTTCTCGCGTCAACTCACTAGCTCGAGGAAGCGCGGATCCTCTCGGAGCGACACGAAGTCGTCGTCTTTCTGTGCCTGCTCTTTGTACGGCTCCCACTGGGCGACGGACTCGGCAAGTGCGGCGAGTGCTGCGTCGTCGTGGCCGAGCAGCGACTCCATGCAGGCGACGTTGTAGAGCAGGTGGGCATTGGCGGGATAGACCTCGAGGCCGCGCTTGGTCGCCGCGAGCGCGGTGGCGTAGTCCTTCGCTCGATACGCGTCCCAGAACCCCTCTTGAGAAGCAGCCGGAGTGGTTCGGTACGCGTGATCGCGCGGCCCGCCGACCGCGAGCACGATCGTGTCGTCGGCCGTGGCGACCGCGGTGCGCATCGCTCCAGGGTCGTGCACGAAGAGCGCCGTCCCCTGCGGCGCGTCGATCTTCTCGCCGCCGACCGTGAACCTGGCGCCGCCCCGCACCACGACATAGAGCTCCTCGTGTCGGTCGCCGCCCGGACCGGCCTCGTGGTGGTCCGGGATCACGGTTTCGCCGGTCTGGCGCTGGAACGCTGCGCCTACGCCGAACGCGCCGATGTCGAGCGTGCGGCGGAGGTTGACGAACGACCTGTCGTCGCCGGCCTCGCGGGCCTCTTGCGGAAGGGAAAGAACTCGGTGAGACGTCTCTGTGGTTGCCAAAGCGGCCTCCTCGAAGATCGAGTTCGAAGCGTGTCAGCGCGAAGCCGCGCGATCCGCTCCTCGGTCATGAGTTGTGCGAAGTACGGGTTTGTCGGGTACGTGGCGAGCCACCTCCTTGACGTAGAGTATCTTGATATCGAGAAACTAACAGGTGAGCTATCTTGACGTCAAGAGGAATTTCATGAAGACTTCACCCGTGCCCAGACCGAGGAAGCGCGACGATCGCGACCACGTCGACGACTTCCTCGAGGGGATCAGCTCCGACCTTCCGGCGAACCTCGACCTCACGGTCGAGGGGATCGTCGACCGCATCGGCGGCATCAACTACCGCATCAAGCGCATGCACAACGAGACGCTCGACCAGCTGGGGCTGACGCTCAGCGACTGGCACGTGCTCACGGCGCTGCGCTGGTCCGGCGTGCCGTATCGGCGCAAGGCGGGATGGCTGGCTCGCCGCGCGGACCTGACGAGCGGCGCGATGACGAGCCGGCTCGACGCGCTGGAGAAGGACGGTCTCGTGCGCCGGCTCCGCGACCCGGAGGACCGGCGGAGCGTCCTCGTCGAGCTCACGGAGAAGGGCCTCGAGAGGCACGAGCAGGCCATGGCCATCCAGGCCCCGAAGGAAGCGCTGCTCGCCGAGGCGTTGACCGCTCGCGAGAAGGAACAGCTGAACGGGCTCCTGCGTCGCGTAATGATCACGCTCGAAGACCGCTATCCCGGCAAGCACGATTAGCATCGCCACCATGCGCGTCGCAGTCGTCGGATCGGGCCCGGCGGGCTTCTACGCCGCCGGTGCGCTGCTCTCGGCCGACCCGCCGGCCCAGGTCGACATGATCGAGCGCCTGCCGACGCCGTGGGGTCTTGTCCGGCTCGGGGTCGCGCCCGACCATCCGAAGCTGAAGACGGTCTCGCGCGCGTTCGAGCGGATCGCCGAGCAGCCGGGCTTCCGTTTCCTCGGCAACGTCGAGGTCGGCCGCGACCTCCATCACGCGGACCTCGTGCGCCTCTACGACGCGGTCGTCTACGCGGTCGGCGCCCAGACGGACCGCCGGCTCGGTATCCCCGGCGAGGATCTGCCCGGCTCTTGGGCCGCCACGGAGCTCGTCGCCTGGTACAACGGCCACCCCGATTACCAGCAGCTCGAGTTCGACCTCGCGGTCGAGCGGGTCGTCGTGATCGGGAACGGGAACGTGGCGCTCGACGTGGCGCGGATGCTCGCGTTGACGCACGAGGAGCTCACGCCGACGGACGCGACCGACGCCTCGATCGCCGCCATCGCGGACTCGCCGATCCGCGAGATCGTCGTCGTCGGGCGCCGCGGCCCGGCGCAGGCCGCGTTCACGACTCCTGAGCTGCAGGAGATGGGCGACCTGGCCGGCGCCGACGTGGTCGTCGATCCGGCCGACCTCGAAGGCGCGGAGCCGGAGGGGACGAACGCCGAGCGCAACCTCGCTGTGCTGCAGGAGTTCGCCGCGCGCGAACCCGAGGGTAAGCCTCGCCGCGTCGCCTTCCGCTTCTTCCATTCTCCCGTCGCGATCCTGGGGGACGAGCGAGTCGAGGGAATCGAGCTCGTTCGCAACGAGCTCGACGCGAACGACCGTGCGATGCCGACGGACGAGCGCGAGACGCTGGCGTGCGGGCTCGTCTTCCGCAGCGTCGGCTATCACGGCGTCGAGCTGCCGGACGTGGCCTTCGACTCGGCGAGCGGCACGATTCCGCACGACGGCGGACGGGTGGAGCCGGGCGTCTATGTCGCCGGCTGGATCAAGCGAGGCCCGACCGGCGTGATCGGCACCAACAAGAAGGACGCGACCGAGACGGTCGAGCTCCTGCTCGAGGACGCTGCTGCCGGCCGGCTCGAGGCGAAGCCCGACGCGACTGCCGCCGCCGTCGACGCGCTGCTGGCCGAGCGCGGCATCTCCGTGGTCGAGTACGCCGGTTGGACGGCGATCGACGAGGTCGAACGCGCCGCCGGCGAGCGCTCAGACCGGCCCCGCGTGAAGCTCTGCTCCTGGGACGAACTGCTCGCAGCAGCCGAGCGAGCCGCGGCCGGCCATTCCCCCTAAAAGGGGACGGTTACCGCGAGTGCGGAGGCCGATGGGACCTGGCGTGGACACTCTCGTCGTCGAATGTCTCCAGTGCGGCACGAACCGTCTGGCGCGCCGCGACCGCTTCAAGCACTTCGAGGCACCCGAGTGCCCCGAGTGCGGCTACCTCGGCTGGGCTCCGGTGCTCGAGGTGAAGGAGTCGGAGCGCCGCGCACCACATGAGCTCGCGCACGGCGAGCGCCGGCTCCCGTCCGTCGCGTAGCTCCGGCCGCCATCGCCCGCGCCGGCTTCCCTACACTCGCTGTGTGATGGCGAAGATGGAGGAGCGGCGTGAGCTCTGGGGAGGCGAGACGACGAAGGCCGTAGCGAACTTCCCGGTCTCGGGCGAGCCGATCCCCGCGCCAGTCGCGCGCTGGCTCGGCCGGATCAAGGGGGCCGCGGCGCGCGTCAACGCCGACCTCGGCCTGCTCGACGAGGACAAGGCGGAGCGGATCTCGGCTGCCGCGGCTCGGATCGCCGACGGCGAGCTCGACGACCAGTTCCCGATCGACGTCTTCCAGACGGGCTCCGGCACCTCTTCGAACATGAACGCGAACGAGGTGATCGCGACGCTCGCCGGCGACGACATCCACCCGAACGACGACGTCAACATGGGCCAGTCGTCGAACGACGTCTTCCCTTCGGCCGTCCACCTTGCGGCCCTCGACCAGATCTCGAACGATCTGCTGCCGGCGCTGGAGCGCCTCGCCTCCTCGCTCGAGGCGAAAGCCGGGGAGTTCGACGACGTCGTCAAGTCGGGTCGCACGCACTGGATGGACGCAGTCCCCGTCACGCTCGGCCAGGAGTTCGCCGGCTACGCCGCCCAGGTGCGCCAGGGCATCGCCCGGGTCCAGGACGCGTTGCCACGGCTCGGGCAGATTCCGCTCGGCGGCACAGCGACCGGGACCGGCCTCAACACGCATCCCGAGTTCGCCGGCCGAGTTCGCGAGCTGCTCGTGCGCGAGACCGGTCTAGAGATCTCGCCGCCGGCCGATCCGTTCGAGGCACAGGCTGCGCGCGACGGGATCGTGGAGGCGTCGGGCGCGCTGAAGACCGTCGCCGTCTCGCTCACGAAGGTCGCGAACGACATCCGCTTCCTCGGCTCGGGCCCTCGCGCCGGCCTCGCCGAGATCGCGCTGCCGGAGCTCCAGAAGGGGAGCTCGATCATGCCCGGGAAGGTGAACCCGGTGATGCCGGAGGTCGTGACCCAGGTCGCGGCGCAGGTGATCGGCAACGACACGGCGATCACGGTCGGCGGCATGCAGGGGCACTTCGAGCTGAACGTCTTCGTGCCGCTCCTCGCGCGCAACATCCTCGACTCGGTGAAGTTGCTCGCGAGCGCCTCACGGCTGTTCGCGGAGAAGTGCGTGGACGGGATCGAGGCGAACCGCGAGAACTGCGAGCGTTATGCCGAGCTGACGCTGTCGGCCGCGACGGCCCTCAACCCGTACATCGGCTACGACCGCGCCACCGAGATCGTCAACGAGGCTGCAGCTCAGGCCGCTCGCTCCGCGAGGTGGCGCGGGAGAAGGGCGTGGAGGAGTCCGTGCTCGACGAGGCGCTCGACTACCGCAAGATGGCGAAGCCGAACGGCTAGCTCGCCGGCTTGATCGCGAGCTTGGCGGTGAAGGTGCGCTTCCCGTGCGAAGCCTTGAAGCTGTAGGAGCCTGCGCGGGCGGGATTCGCGAGCTTTGCCGCACGGGTGAACGTGACGGTCAGCGAGCCGGGACCCATCAGGTCGCAGAGGAGGCCCTTGTGCCGCGGGATCGTCACCGTCACCTGCCGTCCGTTGACCGTCGCGGCGGTCGGCTTTCCCGACAGCTCGACGGCGCCGGCGGCGAACCGCTGCGGCAGCTTGAGCGTGGAAGGGAACGTTACGACGAGCGGTCCCGCGCCGGGATAGCCGCACTGCATCTCGTAGCGCAACGTCACCGTGAGGCGAACCGCGTGCGCTTTCGCAGCGTGCGGCGATGCCGACACGGTCATCGCTGAAGGGGCTCCCATCCCCGGCCCCGAGGCGGCGCCGACGGGGGTCGCGCCGACGAGCAAGACTCCAAAGGCGAAAGCGGCGGCAATTCCTCCGCGCATGGGCTGGAGTGTAACCCCCAACCCCGATCCCGAAACGCGGAGACCTTTTCTCACTGGATGTTCACTCGCCCCCCGCCGGAGAGCGGCGGTCACCTGTCAGAAACAGTGCGAAGTTTCGTAGTACGAACCTCGCTCATCGTTCCCAGGTCGAGCCTACCCGGGACGGGTGCCACTTGCGCTGGCAATCAATGTGGATCAGGATGTGCCCGCAACAGGGGGGCGCGACCTTCGCGCTCGGTTCTCATCGAGGGAGAGGGAGGATATGAAAGAGAAGCTCCGCACGCGGAGAGGGACGTTTGCCCTGGTGGCGATTGCCACCGCGGCCGCGTTCGCCATGCTCACTGCGGCTTCGTCATCGCATGCGACCATCGGGTCGCACTCCGTTTCGCCCGCCATTCTGGGCGGCGGCGGGAAGCCGGCTGTCTCCGGGCCGCAGCACCTTAAGCCCGGTGCGGCTACGTTCGGTTGTCAGGGCAGGCCGATCGACGGCTCTCAGGGCATCGTGTGCTACTCGCCCGGCCAGATCCAGCAGGCGTACGGCTACTCCGGACTGCTGGGGTCGGGCGTCGACGGGACAGGCAAGACGATCGTGATCGTCGACGCCTTCTCGAACCCGTTCGTCGCAGGGGATCTCGCGATCCAGAACAGCACGTTCGACCTGCCGACGTCGAGCTTCACGACGCTCCAGCAGCCGAACACCGTTCCCCCGTTCGATCCCAACAACGGGAACATGGACGGCTGGGCCGAGGAGATCACGCTCGACGTCCTCTGGGCGCACGCCATGGCCCCGGGCGCGAACATCGTTCTCGCCGAGGCGGCGAGCAACAGCGACTCCGACATCCTCGCGACGACGAAGTACGTGGTCGACCACCACATCGGCGACGTCATCTCGCAGAGCTTCGGCGAGGCCGAGCAGTGCATGGATCCGACCCTGCTCGCCGAGCAGCATGCGGTGTTTGCAAAGGCGGTCAGCGAGGGTTACACGGTCTTCGCCTCCTCGGGCGACAGCGGCGCCTCGCAGGGCGACTGCAGCACCGGCGCGACGCCGCTCCTCGCGGCGAGCACGCCGGCTTCCGATCCGAACGTCACGGGTGTCGGAGGCACGACGCTGGCCGCTGACATCAACGGCAACTACATCGGCGAGACGGCGTGGACGGAGCAGTTCTTCGGCTGCAACCCGCCGGACACGGATGACATCAACTGCAGCGGTGGCGGCTTCAGCACGGTCTACGGCCGCCCGTCCTGGCAGGCCTCGCAGAACAAGAACAAGGCTCGCGGGGTGCCTGATGTCTCGTACAACGCGGGCGTCAACGGCGGCGTGCTCACGCACTGCCAAATCTGCAACATCCTGGCAGGGGTGCCGCCGTCCCAGCAGGCGGCGACCTTCTTCATCTTCGGAGGGACGAGCGCCGGCTCGCCGCAGTGGGCCGCACTGACCGCTGACGCGGATCAGATGGCCGGGGGCGACCTGGGGAGCATCAACAAGACGCTGTACCAGATCGGCCAGTCGTCTCACGGCCGTGCGGCTCTGCACGACGTGACGACGGGCAACAACACCGTGGCTGACCTCGGCGGCGCCGGTTTCGACGCCGGGCCGGGCTGGGATCCCGTGACGGGTCTCGGTACCCCGAACGCCGCCAACCTGCTGCCGGATCTCGCGAAGAAGGGCTAGAGACAAGCAGCAAGCAGCACGACTTGAGAGGCCCGCTCCGGCGGGCCTCTCTCGTTCAGTACGAAACCGCGCCGCGGCCGGTCGAGGCAGCGTGCTTCTGCTCGTCGGCGCGATAGGAGCTGCGGACGAGGGGCCCGGAGAAGACGGAGCCGAAGCCCAGCGCCTCGCCCTGTTCACGGAACCAGCGGAACTCGTCGGGATGCACCCAGCGGTCGATCTGCGCGTGCTTCGTGCTCGGCTGGAGGTACTGGCCGATCGTGACGACGTCGACGCCGTTCGCACGCAGGTCACGCATCGTCTCGACGACCTCGTCGTTCGTCTCGCCGAGCCCGACGATGATCCCCGACTTCGTCAGGACGGGATAGTCGGCTATCTCTTTCGCCCGGCGCAGCAGCCACAGCGCGCCGTCGTAGCTCGCCTTCGCACCGCGCATCCGCGCGTGCAGGCGGCGCACCGTCTCGATGTTGTGGTTGAAGACGTCGGGCCGTGCGCCGAGCACGGTCTGCAACGCCTCCTCCTCGACGCCGAGGAAGTCGGGAGTCAGCACCTCGACGGAGGCCTCCGGCAGCTTCTTCTTCAGCGCGCGGATCGTCGCGGCGTAGTGGCCCGCGCCGCGGTCGGGGACGTCGTCGCGGTCGACCGAGGTGACCACGACGTGCTTGAGCTGCATCTGCGCGGCCGCCTGGGCGAGCCGCAGCGGCTCGAGCGGGTCGGGCGGCGCCTCCGGCTTGCCGGAGTTGACGTAGCAGTACCGGCAGGCACGCGTGCACGTGTCGCCGAGGATCTGGAACGTCGCCGTGCCGCGTCCCCAGCACTCGGAGATGTTCGGGCAGCGCGCCTCCTCGCAGATCGTGTGCAGCGAGAGCCCGTGGACGAGCTTCTGCACGTCGAAGTACGAGCCGTCTTTCGACGGCGCGCGAACCTTCATCCACTCGGGCCGGCGGGGCCTCTCGGCGACGGGAAGCGATGACTTCATGCCCGCGTTCCAGTCTATGTGGCAGAGGGAGACGGACCGCTGCTAGCCTGAACCGGACTGTTGAGTCCGCTTACACAAGGAGACTGATGCCTCGCCAAGCCACGAATCCCTGGGTCGTACTCGTCATCATCTGCCTCGCGCAGTTCATGGTCGTGCTCGACGCGACGATCGTGAACGTCGCGCTGCCCCATATCCAGACCGCGCTCGGCTTCAGCGAGGCGAGCCTGCAATGGGTGATCAACGCGTACACGCTCGTCTTCGCCGGCTTCCTCCTGCTGGGCGGACGGGCGGGCGACCTATTGGGACGGAAGCGGCTCTTCCTCATCGGGCTCGTGGTCTTCACGGTTGCGTCGTTCCTGAACGGGATCTCGACCAGTTCCGGGATGCTGATCGGCTTCCGCGCGCTGCAGGGCTTCGGCGCCGCGCTGATCTCCCCGGCGGCCCTCTCGATCATCTCCACCACGTTCGCCGAGGGGAAGGAGCGGGCACGGGCGCTCGCCGTCTGGGCCGCGATCGCAATCGGCGGTTCGGCCGTGGGGCTCGTGCTCGGCGGCGCGCTCACGCAGGCGTTCTCGTGGCGCTGGATCTTCTTCGTCAACGTGCCCGTCGGGATCTTCGCCTTCATCGCCGCCCTCCGGCTCGTGCCGGAGTCGAAGGACGAGCACGCGCACAAGGGTTACGACATCGCCGGAGCGGTCACCGTCACGGGCGGGCTGATGCTGCTCGTCTACGGCCTCGTCAATTCGGCCACGCACGGCTGGGGCTCGACGCAGACGATCGTCTCGTTCGTCGTCGCGTTCGCCCTCCTCGCGGCATTCGTCGTGATCGAGCAGCGCTCGGCGGAGCCGCTCGTCCGGCTCTCGATCTTCCGCGTGCGATCGCTCCTGACGGCGAACCTGTCGATGTTCCTCGCCTTCTCGGGGATCTTCGCGGTGTTCTTCTTCAACACGCTCTACATCCAGAAGGTGCTCGGGTTCGGGCCGCTGAAGGCCGGCGTCGCGTTCCTCCCGTTCTCGGCCGGGGTCATGATCTCTGCCGGTCTCGCCTCGGCGTTCGCTCCCCGGATCGGGGTCCGCCCGGTGGCCGCTGCCGGCATGGTGCTCACGATCATCGGGATGCTCCTCTTCGCCCGCATGCCGGTCGACGGCTCGTACGCGGCCGACGTGCTACCCGGGATGCTTCTCGCGTCCCTGGGAATGGGCGCCATCTTCATGCCGCTGACACTCGTGGCGACGACGGGGCTGGACAACGACGACCAGGGCCTCGCGTCCGGCCTCTTCAACACGTCGCAGCAGGTCGGCGGTGCGCTCGGGCTCGCGACCCTAAGCACCATTGCCGCCAGCCATACGCCCGGCACGTCGCCGGCTGCGCTCGTGCACGGTTTCCACTACGCGTTCGTGGGCGCGGCCGTCTTCGTCGGACTGAGCCTCGTCGTCTTCGTCGCGCTTCTGCGCAAGCGGCACGTCGCGAGGATCGAGGCCGAGGTGGAGGCGGAGCCGGCGCTGGCCAGCGCCGCCTGATGACCGAGCTGCGCGCCGACGCGCGCCGAAATCTCGAGCGGGTGCTCGACGCGGCGGAGCAGGCCTTCGGCGCGTCGGGCCCCGACGCGAGCATCGACGAGATCGCACGGCTGGCCGGGGTCGGCCACGGTACGGTCTTCCGCCGCTTCCCCACCAAGGACGACCTCATGTACGCGGTCATCGAGCGGCATGTCGCGCAGTTGTGCGCTATCGCCGAGGAGGCGCTCGCGGCGGACGATCCCGGCGAGGCGTTCTTCGACTTCGCCCGCCGGGCGGCAGAGCTCGGGATGACCACGCCCGGTCTCCACAAGTGCGTCGTCCACTGCGGCGAGAAGCCCGGCGCCGCGGAGCTCGAGAAGCTCGGCGCGACGCTCGTCGCGCGGGCCCAGCGCGCCGGAGCGGTCCGGCGCGACGTGAAGCCGGCCGACGTCCAGCTGCTCGTGCGGTCGGCGCTGACGTCGGCGCCGCCCGGCCAGTGGCGCCGGTACCTCGACGTCGTGCTCGACGGCCTTCGCGCCTAGTTCGTAGAGTCCGGCGCGTGAGCCGGTACGTCCGCAACGTGCGCGACGGCAAGTGGTTCGACTGCGGCCCACGCGGCTCCGTCACCGAGCTCGTCGACGACGAGAGCCCTCAGGTCGGCGTGAACCTCTTCATCCTCACGCCCGGCCAGCCGATGTCGATGTACCACTGGGAGGCGGACCAGGAGGGCTTCCTCGTCCTCTCGGGCGAAGCGCTGCTCATCGTCGAGAACGAGGAGCGGCCGCTGCGGGCATGGGACTACTTCCACTGCCCGCCGAACGTCTCGCACACGATCGTCGGCGCCGGCACCGGGCCTGCTGCGATCCTCGCCCTCGGCGCGAGAGATCAGGCCGACGGCGACTGGGGCGGCTACCCGTACTCCGAGCTGGCGATGAAGCATGACGCGAGCACCGAGGAGGAGACGACGGAGCCCAAAGTCGCCTATGCGCGCTTCCCCTCGGGGAAGCCGGGCGAGTTCCGCGAGGACTGGCTGGCCTAGGCCCTCGCCGCGAGCTGCGCGTGGAGCGGCTGCGGCCACAGGCCCGCGCCGTCCTCGGCCGGCAGCTCCTCGAGCTCGAGCCCGAAGACGCCCTCGAGCGCAGTGACGGCGTACGGCCGCACCTCGTCGACGGTCACCGGCCGGCTGAGCTCGCGCGCGATCGTGGTGAACATCGCGTCCTCGAGCCCGCAGGCCGTGATCCAGTCGGTGAACGGCGCCGGGTCGAGGTCGACGTTGAGCGCGTAGCCGTGCGTGGTCACCCAGCGCGAGACGTGCACGCCGATCGAGGCGATCTTGCGCGGCGGCCGCGCGAGCCAGACTCCGGTGAGGCCCTCGAGCCGTGTTCCTTGGACCCCGAGCGTCGCGAGCGTGCCGATCAGCGCCTCCTCGAGGTTCCGGACGTACTGCTTCACGTCGCGGCCGTGCCGCTTCAGGTCGAGGATCGGGTAGCAGACGAGCTGGCCCGGGCCGTGGAAGGTCGACTTGCCGCCGCGGTCGGTCTCGACCACCTCGACGGCGGCTCCCTCCGGGACGTGGACCTCCGCGGTCTCGTCGGTGCGGCGGCCGAGCGTCACGACCGGCGGGTGCTCGAGGAGGACGATCGTGTCCGGGATCGAGCCCTGCGAGACCGCACCCGCGAGCGAGCGCTGTAGCTCCCAGGCTTCGACGTACGGCACCCGGCCGAGCTGGAGGAGGTAGCCGCCGGTCGCCACGCGCTCAGGCTAGCTTCCGGGCATGTCCGTGGTTCTCGTAGAGGGGATCACCGATCGGCTCGCGCTCGAGGCGGTTGCGGCGAAGCTCGGCCTGGACCTCGCCGCGGCCGGAGTCGAGATCGTCCCGATCGGTGGTGCGCAGGCGATTCGGCGAGCCGCGGAGGGGTACGACGGCCGGCGCGTGGTCGGCCTGTGCGACGCCGGCGAACGGCGGTACTTCCGTCGCGTGCTCGGCGATGCCGCGTACGTCTGTACCGCCGACCTCGAGGACGAGCTGATCCGCGCGCTCGGGCCGACGGACGTGGAGGAGGTGATCGCCGCGCAGGGCGAGCTCGAGACGTTCCGCAGCTTCCAGAACCAGCCGGCCTGGAGGGGACGTCCGGTCGACGCGCAGCTCCGCCGCTGGGTGCAGGCATCCGACGGGCGCAACAAGCGCTATCCGCCGCTGCTGGTCGCCGCGCTGGCGCCCGAGAAGATTCCGCGTCCGCTTGCCGGAGTGCTGGCCGCCGCGGCCTAGCCCTCCTCGCCCTCCCAGCCCTCGAGTCGTTCGCGCAGGTCGCGGAGGAAGCGGCCCGCGAGGGCGCCATCGACGAGCCGGTGGTCGTACGTGAGAGTGATGTTCATCATCGGCTTGATCGCGATCGCGTCGTTGCCGCTCTCGTCGGTGATGACCCACGGTCGTTTCACGAGTGCGTAGGTGCCGAGGATCGCCGACTGCGGCTGGTTGATGACGGGCGTGCCGTGGAAGGTGCCGTAGCCGCCCGGGTTGGTGATCGTGAACGTGCCGCCCTGGACGTCGTCGGGCACGAGCTGCTTGTTCCGCGCCTTTGCGGCGATCTCGGCGATTCCCCTGGCCAGCCCGAGCAGGTTCAGTCCCTCGGCGTTGCGGATCACGGGGACGATCAGGCCCTTGCCCTCCGCGAGTTCGACGGCGATGCCGAGGTTGACGAAGTTGCGCGTGACGATCGAGTCGCCGCGCATCTCGGCGTTGATGTACGGGTAGTCGCGCAGCGTCTCGACCGAGGCCTTCGCGACGAATGCGAGATACGTCGGGTTGACGCCGTACGCGGCCTGGTACTCCTTCTTCAGCTGCTCGCGCACGGCGACGATGTGCGCGAAGTCGACCTCGATCGCGCTCGTGACGTGAGCGGCCGTGTCGAGCGAGCGGCGCATGTGCTCGGCGATGCCTCGCCGCATCGCCGTGATGGGCTCGACCGTCTCGCCGGGCAGCGTCTCGCCTGCCGCGACCGGAGCCGGAGTCAGCGGCTTCGGCGGAGTGGCCGGAGCCTCGGCCGGTGGCGCGGGCGGCGCAGGTGCGTGTGGTGCCGGTGCAGGAGCCTCGGGCGCCGGCGCGGGAGCAGCTTCCTGCTGCTGGGCGCCGCCGGACTCGACGAAAGCGAGGATGTCCTTCTTCGTCACGCGGCCGCCCGAGCCGGTGCCGGGCACCCGGGACGGGTCGATCCCGTGCTCGCCGGCGATGCGCGCGACGACCGGGGACACGAACGCCTTGCCGTTGCCCGTCGGCGCCGGCGCGCCGGGAGCAGGAGTGGGAGCCACGGCCGGTTCGGGCGCTTGAGGTGCGGGCGCCACGGCTGCGGGCTCCGCCGTCGCCTCTGCGGGAGGCGCCTCGGGCTCTGCCGCCGGAGCGGGAGCTTCCGCGGCGGCACTGCCCCCGATCTGGCCGAGCTTCGTGCCGACGTCGACCGTCTCGCCTTCCTGGACGAGGATCTGGGTCAGCGTCCCGGAGGCCGGGCTCGGCACCTCGGTGTCGACCTTGTCAGTGGAGATCTCGAGCAGCGGCTCGTCGGACTCGACGTGCTCGCCTTCCTGCTTCAGCCAGCGTGTGATCGTCCCCTCCGAGACGGACACGCCCATCTGCGGCATCACGACGTCGACTGCGGTCTCCGTGGCCATCTCTCTCCTTTAGTACTCCGCGAGCCCGCGCAAGGCGCCGACGACGTCGTCGACCTGCGGGATGAATGCCTTCTCGAGCGTCGGCGAGAACGGAACGGGTGTGTCGGGTGCCGCGAGCCGCTTGACGGGGGCGTCGAGGTCCTCGAACGCCTCCTCGGCGATCGTCGCCGCGATCTCGCCGCCGAAGCCCCCGCTGCGCGTGTCCTCGTGCAGCACGAGCACCTTCGACGTCTTCCGCGCCGACTCGAGCACCGCGGCCTTGTCCCACGGCATCACGGTGCGCAGGTCGACGATCTCGACCGACACGCCGTCGGAATCCAGCTGCTGCGCGGCCTCGTCGGCCGTGTAGACCATCGCGCCCCAGGTGATCACCGAGACGTCGTCGCCCTCCCGGTGGATCCGGGCCTTGCCGAGCGGCGTCGTGTAGCGCTCCTCCGGCACCTCGCCCTTGATGCGCCGGTAGAGGTGCTTGTGCTCGAAGTAGAGGACGGGGTTCGGATCCTCGATCGCGCTGATCAGGAGGCCTTTCGCATCCTCCGGTGTGGCGGGGCAGACGCACTTGAGACCCGGGATGTGTGCAAACGACGATTCCGGGTTCTGGGAGTGAAAAGGCCCGCCCGAGAAGCCGCCGCCGGACGGCAGGCGCACGACCATCGGCACAGGTGTGCCGGCGCGCCAGCGCTGTTTGGCGGCGACGGTGACAAGCTGGTCCCACCCGCAGGAGATGAAATCCGCGAACTGCATCTCGGCGACCGGGCGCAGGCCCATGATCGCCGCTCCGGTGCAGCCGCCGACGATTGCGGTCTCCGCGAGCGGCGCGTCGATCACGCGCCAGGGGCCGAACTCTTCCTGGAAGCCGAGCGAGACCTTGAAGGCGCCGCCGTACACGCCGACGTCCTCGCCGATGAGGAAGACACGCTTGTCGCGGCGCATCTCGGTGCGGAGCCCGTCGGAGATCGCCTGGAGATAGGTGAGCTCGGCCATTATTTGTGGTGCGGCGTGTCGAGGTCCTCGGGCGAGGCGTACACGCCCTGGGTGAGGGTGGCCGGGTCCGGCTGCGGCGACTCCTCGGCCCGCTCGAGCGCAGACGTGAGCAGCCGCTTGACGCCGCTCTCGATCTCGCCCTCCTCCTCGTCGGTCAGCTCGGCGTTGTCGCGCAACCAGGTGCGGAAGCGCTCGATCGGGTCCGAGGCGGCCCACTGCTCGAGCATCGGCTTCGGGACGTAGAACGCGTCGTCGTGGACGGCGTGGCCCTCCATGCGCAGCGTCAGACATTCGAGGAGGGTGGGGCCGCCGCCTGCGCGTGCCTTCTCGATCGCGCGCTTCGCCTCGCGGTAGACGGCGAGGACGTCGGTCCCGTCGACGACGACTCCCTCGAAGCCGTACGCCTCGGCGCGGTCGGCGACGTGCTCGGTCGCAAACTCGAGGTAGGACGGTGTCGAGTACGCGAACTGGTTGTTGTCGCAGACGTAGACGACCGGAAGCTTGCGGGTGCCGGCGAAGGTCATCGACTCGTGCGCGTCGCCGCGCGCCGAGGCTCCCTCGCCGAACCAGCCGACGGCGACACGCGGCTCCTCGCGGATCCGGAACGCGAGGGCGGCGCCGGTCGCGACCGGGAGCATCGCCGGCAGGTGGCTGACCATCGCGATCAGCCCGAGTTGCGAGTCGGCCATGTGCACGTTGCCGTCGCGGCCGTGCGTCGGGCCGTCCTGGCGGCCCATGTACTGCGCGAAGATCCGCCAGGGATCGACGCCGCGCACGATGTGCACGCCCATGTCTCGATGGAGCGGCGTTCCGACGTCCTCCGGCTTCATCGCGGTCGCGACGCCGACGGACGCAGCCTCGTTGCCGCGGCCCGTGTAGAAGGAGCCGGGAATCTTGCCCTGGCGATAGAGGATGTGGCCGCGCTCCTCGACCCCGCGCGTGATGAGCATGCTGCGGTAGACGCCGAGCAGATCCTCGCGGTCGAGGCCTGCCTCGCGCACCTCGTGGAGCGACCCGACCGGCCCTGCCTCTCTCGCGATCGCCATCGCGGCGAAATCTAGCGATCCCACTGGTGGGAGTCGGCCACCTGCCGCAGACGCTCGCGTGTTTCGTCGTCGCAGAGGGCCCCGGCGACGCCCGCCTCGTACGCCGCGCGCGGCGAGACGCCGAGCGTGGCTGCGGCTTCGTAGTCGCGCGTGAGATCGGTGTCGAACATCGCCGGGTCGTCGGTCGAGATCGAGCACCTCACCCCGGCGGCGACGAGCTGCGGCAGCGGATGCTCCTCGAGCGAGTGCACGACGCCGGTGCGGATGTTGGAGAGCGGGCAGACGTCGAGGACGATGCCGCGGCCGGCCAGCTCCGTAACGAGGCCCGAGTCCTCGACCGAGCGGAAACCGTGCCGGATCCGGTCGGCGGCGAGTGCGTCGAGAGCGCCACGTACCGAGGCCGGGCCTGCGGCCTCGCCGGCATGCGGAACCGAGCCGAGGCCGAGCGAGCCGGCCAGCGCGAAGGCGCCTTTGTACGGCTCGGGCGGATATTGGGCTTCGAGGCCGCCGAGCCCTACGGCGACGACGCCCCGGTCGGCGTACTTCGCGGAGTAGCGGACGACCTGCTCCGCCTGCTCGGACGTCGCTCCGCGAAAGATGTCCGGTGTCAGCCGCACCTCGACGCCGTGCAGCTCCCGTGCCTCCTGCGCCCCGTCGCAGTAGCCGGTGAAGATCTCGTCCCAGTCGGCTCCGCGCACGACGCGCTCGGCGGGACTGAAGATGGCCTCGAGGTAGACGGCGCCGTGCGACTTGGCCTCGGCCGCGTAGTCGGCGACCACCTGACGGAAGTCGGCGACGGTCTGCAGCGCGTTCGTCGTGAGGATCCAGACCTCGATGAAGTGGGCGAAGTCGCGGAACCGATAGTGCGACTCGAGGTCGTCGGGGAGCGCGTAGTCGTTCCGCTTCGCGATCGCGCGCAGCGTGTCGGGTCGCACCGTCCCCTCGAGGTGGACGTGCAGCTCGATCTTCGGATCAGGCGCAGGCACCTGTGAAGAAGCGTAGGAACTTCGGCATGAAGGCGTTCCACAACTTGGCGTCGTGGCCGCCCGGTTTGACATGGGCATGCACGCCGGCTCTCCGTGCGTAGGCGAGCGTCGCGTTGCGGAACGGATCGCTTGCGCCGAGGTCGATCCAGAGTGGATGGGGCGGACGGAGCCTGAAGACGTCGTTGCGTTCGTAGTCCGCGGCGTCGTCGAAGGCTCCCGGCGCCGTCTCGCCGGGACTCAGCCACAGCGCCGGCGACTGCGCTCCGACGGCGCAGAAACGGTGGTCCCGCGAACCGAGCAGGATCGCGCCGTAGCCGCCCATCGAGATCCCGCCCATCGCGACTCGCCTGGCGTGCGTGCGCGCGATCCCGGCCGGAATCGCCTCTCGCAGGACCATCGAGCCCCATCGTCCGTCGGCGCGGTTGTGCCAGTAATTGTCCGCGCCGCCGTCGAGCAATAGAACCTCGGGAGCGCGTGTGCCGAGCGCGGCCAGCGTGTCGAAGAACGACTGGGTGAGGAACTGCGACGGGCTTGCGTGGTAGCCGTGAAGGAGAACGAGCAGCCAGTTGCCGTGGCGCCGTGGCACGACGAGGATCTCGTGTAGATCGCTGTGTGTCATATGGCTGGCCAGCGTGAAATGGACGAGCCGGGCGCGCCGCGTCGAGTGGTAGCTGGGGCCGTCGCCACAGCCCGCGATCGCCAGGAGGAGGACGGCTATGGTCAGGACGTGGCGAAAGCGGCGGATTGGCTGCGGCAGGAACGTCGGAAGGTCCTCGGCGACTGGGTCGCATTCTGTCTCGGTTGCGGCGCGGCGCGCCGCTGGTTCGAGGAGTTCGAGTCCGAGGTGCCTACCACCTGCCCGCAGTGCGGCAGTGAGCTGCTGCGCCGGTGCAGCGCGTGCGGCGCGCCGTTCTCCTCGATCGCCGTGGTCGACTGCGAGGAGTGCGGTGAGCCCGTGCGACCGAACGAGCTGTTCGGGTCGAGGATCCGCCGTGCCTGACTGGTCCGTTCGCAACGTCGCGGACATCGAGTGGTGGGTCAACGACAAGTTTGGAGCCCGCACGATGCTCGTCCCGCACGGCTCCCGGGTCGGCGCCCGCGTCCACGTGCTCGAGCCGGGAAAGCCGATGACGCTCTACCACCGCGAGTCCGAGCAGGAGGGCTTCCTCGTCGTGGAAGGCGAGTGCCTGCTCATCGTCGAGGGTAAGGAGCGGCCGTTGCGTCGCTGGGACTACTTCCACTGTCCGCCCGGAACCACGCACTCCTTCGTCGGTGCGGGCGAGGGGCCGTGCGTGATGGTCACCATCGGGTTCCGTGACGAGGACGGCGAGATCCTGTACGCGCGCGACGACACCGCGCTTCGCCGCGGCGCAGGGGTCGAGCAGGAGACGGACACTCCCGGCGAGGCATACGCGCCGTTCCCGAAATGGGAAGACGGCCGTCCGGCAGCGTGGGACTCGCTGCCCTGGAACCGCTGAGATGAAGCCAAATCCGGGCGGCAACGAGCAGCTGACCGCGCTCGCGGGAGTCCTCCTCGTCGTTTTCCTCGCTGTCGAGGGGGCGACGCTGCTCAACCTTCGCGCTCTGCTCACGGTGCACGCGTTCGTCGGGATGTTCCTCCTGCCGATCGTCGCGCTGAAGATGGCCAGCACGGGCTGGCGCATGGCGCGGTACTACGTCGGCAGCGAGGAGTACGTGCGACGCGGGCCGCCTGCGCTGCCGTTGCGAGTGGTCGTCGCGCCGGTGGTTGTCGCGTCGACGATCGTCCTCTTCGGCACGGGCGTCTACCTCCTGGCGGTACACGAGACGCATGGGACTGCGGTCGGGCTACACAAGGCCAGCTTCGTGGTCTGGCTCGCGTCGACCTCGATCCACGTGCTTACGCGGCTTGCGCGCATGTCGGGCGCGCTGCGTGCGCGATATCCGGGGCTGGGGCTTCGCCTCGGGCTCGTCGCCGTGACACTAGTCGCCGGTACCGCGGTGGCCGTGGCGACCCTGCCGGGCGCCGACCACCTGCAGGACCAGATGACCGCGCAGGTCGGCTTCGACCAGAGCTAGAAGGGTTAGAAGAGGTCGCCCTCGAAGGACTGGACGACCGGGCCCGTCAGGATCTGCGAGAAGCGGATGAAGGTGACGAGGTCGTCGGTCCCCACGTCGCGGTTGTAGAGCTGGCCGAGGAAGTTCGCCATCTCGTCGGTGCGGCGAATCTCGGGATTGTCGTGCTCGATCTCGCGCGGCGACAACTCCCCGAGCGTCTTCACCTCGACCTTGTCGATCACCGCGTCGAAGACGTGCTCGCGCGCGCTGAAGCGGACACCGCAGAGGACGCGGACGACCATCCCCTTCTTGTACTTGCCCGACTTGTCGCCGAGCCGGATGGTCGCCGACTTTCGTCCCGACCGGAGCTGGTCGGCGACAAGCGGCGAGTAGAAATTGAGGGCGTACATCGTGGCGGGGAGTCTGCCAGCTACACAGTCACGCGTCGGACGTGCGCACGGGTCAGTTCCTCCGGCGAGGTGCACCCGAGCAGGCACAGCGTCAGGGCCAGCTCCTCGCGCAATAGCTCGAGGACGTGCCGGACGCCGTCCTCGCCTGCCGCGGCGAGGCCGAAGACCGGCGCGCGGCCCGCGAGCACCGCGCGAGCTCCCAGCGCGAGCGCCTTCGCGACGTCGGTGCCGCGGCGGATACCGCCGTCGAGGTAGACCTCGACGCGGCCGGCAACCGCCTCGACGACCTCCGGCAGCGAGTCGAGCGTCGCGGGGACTCCGTCGAGCTGGCGGCCGCCGTGGTTCGAGACGACGACCGCGGCCGCGCCGTGCTCTACCGCGAGTCGCGCGTCCTCGGCGGTGGCGATCCCCTTGAGGACGACGGGCAGCTGCCCTTCGCTCGCGATCCACTCGAGGTCGCGCCACGAGACCGAGGGATCGAGCAGCGCGAACTGGTCGGCGGGATTCTGCGGGGCGTTCCCGATCGTCCCGCGGGCGTACGGGAGCGGCAGGTCCGACGGGATCTCGAAACCGACGCGGAGATCGCGCTCCCGCTGCGCGAGGCGCGGCGTATCGACCGTCAGGACGACCGCGCCGCAACCCGCCGCTGCGGCGCCTGCGAGATGCTCGCGCGTTGCGCCCCGGTCCTGGAAGACGTACAGCTGACACCACTGCATCACCCCGGGCGCGGCCGTCGCGATCTCCTCGTGCGAACGCGTCGAGAACGTCGAGACGGCCATGCCGGTTCCCGCCGCAACGGCCGCGCGCGCGGTGGCGCACTCGCCGTCGGGGTCGTAGAGCTTCTGGTAGGCGACGGGGGCGACGACCACCGGGAGCTCGATGGGTCGCCCGAGCACGGTCGTCCCGGTCGAGATCTCCGAGACGTCGCAGAGGACGCGGGGCCGAAACGTCCAACGTGCGAAAGCGGCTCGGTTCTCGCGCAACGTCCACTCGTCCGCCGAGCCGCCTGCGAGGTAGGCCCACCGACCGGGCTCGAGCCGCTCCTCGGCGAGCCGCTCGTAGTCTGCGACGGAAAGCAACTCGCCCACCGCCGCTACTTCTCCTCGGCGGTGCGGCGGAAGACCTCGGCGGCTGCGTCGTGGAATCCGGTCGGGAGATCCTGCGCGGCCATGCTGCGGGCGATCTCCTGCATCTCGCCGATCCAGCGCCAGCCTTTGCGGCGGGCGGAGAGCTCGGCGCCGCCGAGGCGCTCCTCGAGCTCGGGAATCGAGAGCCGCCACTCCGCGAGCAGGGCATCCTCGACTCCCTCGGCGCGTGCCAGCTCGCGCACGGTCAGGAGCAGCGCACCGCTGCCCTTCGTCCAGCCGGCGTAGGCCGCCTTCAGCGCCGACGCCGCGCCGGGCTCGTCGGAGATGACCCGCGCTTCGACGTTTGTGCCACCGAACAGCGCGGCGACTGCCTCCGCCTCGCCACCCGAGAGATACAGCCGCGTCGCGCCGGGCTCGAGTGGCGGCGGCCCGACGATGCCGCCGTCGACGAACCGTTCGTGGAGGCTCGCGATCGTTCGCGCGGTCTCGGGCGCGATCGCATTTGCGTCGACGTAGATGCCGTCGAAGTCGCTCGCCGCCTCGGCGACCCCGACCGCGGCATGTGGGGGACAGACCGAGAACAGGATCTCGCTGCGGTGGCACAGCTCGGCGACGGTACCCACGTCCACGAGCCCGGCCCGCTCCGCGCGCTCGGCCGTCGCCGAGCCGCGGCCGGCCGACGCCCACAGCACGGTCTCGCCGCGCGCGCGCAGGACGGCGGCGACCGCGGCTCCCATCTCGCCGGGATGGAGGACGCCGACGACCGTCACGCGCCGATTCTCTCCAACGCCTTCGCGGCCATCTTGCGTTCGCCGTCGTAGGAGAGCAGTCGCGGCGCCTCGTCGAGCGGCAACCAGCGCGCTTCCGCCACCTCGATCCGCATCGTCTCGTCGATCTCGCCGATTCGCCCACGCCCCGCCCGCAGGAGGAAGAAGCTCACGACCTTGAAGATCCGTCCGCCGGACGCGCCCTCCCACGACGCGGTGTAGACGTAGCGGATGTCGCCGAGCTTCTCGACGAGCCGTCCCTCGACGCCGGTCTCCTCGCGCACCTCGCGCATCGCCGTCTCGGCCGGCGACTCGCCGTCGTCGATGTGCCCCTTCGGCAGCGCCCAGATCCGCTCGCGGCCGCGCGGCCGGATCGCCGCCAGCATCGGCCGGCCGCGGATCGTCCGCACGAGCACGCCTCCGGCCGAGAACTCCCGCTCCACCGGTCCGGTTCTACCAGTTGGCACTTGCACGACCTGAGTGCCGACCGTACAATGACCCCGGCACTCTCGAGGGGAGAGTGCCAGGAACTGTCACTGAGAGCAGTCAGGAGGCGATGCATGAACCTGAAGCCGCTTGGTGACCGCCTCATCGTCGAGGTCCTCGAAGAGGAAGAGTCGACGGTGAGCGGCATCGTGCTTCCGGACACCGCGAAGGAGAAGCCGCAGCGCGGCCGCGTCCTCGCAGTGGGTCCCGGTTCCCGGGACGACAACGGAAAGTTCGTCCCGATGGACCTGGCGGAGGGCGACGAGATCGTCTTCTCCAAGTACGGCGGGACCGAGATCAAGGTCGGCACCGACGACTACCTGATCCTGCGCGAGTCGGATGTACTCGCCAAGGTCACCGGCGATCGTGAGCCGGCAGGCGCCACCGCCTAGAGAGATACGGAGGTCAGAAGAAGACATGGCTCACAAAGAGCTGAAGTTCAACGAGGATGCGCGGCGCTCGCTCGAGCGCGGCGTGAACATCCTCGCCGACGCGGTCAAGGTCACCCTTGGCCCGAAGGGGCGCTACGTCGTGCTCGACAAGAAGTTCGGCGCGCCCACCATCACGAACGACGGCGTCACGATCGCGCGTGAGATCGAGGTCGAGGACGTCTTCGAGAACCAGGGCGCACAGCTCGTACGCGAGGTCGCCACGGCGACGAACGACGTTGCCGGCGACGGCACGACGACGGCCACGGTTCTCGCCCAGGCGATCGTCCGCGAGGGAATGAGGAACGTCGCGGCCGGCGCGAACCCGATGGCCCTGAAGCGTGGCATCGAGGCCGCGGTCGACGGCGTCGTCGAGAACCTCAAGACGCAGTCGAAGGACGTCTCGGGCCGCGAGGACATCGCACGCATTGCGACCGTCTCCTCCCGCGAGCGGGAGATCGGCGACGTGATCGCCGACGCGATCGAGAAGGTCGGCAAGGACGGCGTGGTCAACGTCGAGGAGGGCCAGACTCTCGGACTCGAGCTCGAGTTCACCGAGGGCATGCAGTTCGACAAGGGCTACCTCTCGCCGTACATGATCACCGACCCCGAGCGGATGGAGGCGGTGCTCGAGGATCCGTACATCCTCATCGCCAACTCGAAGATCGGCGCGGTCAAGGACCTTCTGCCGGTGCTCGAGCAGGTCATCCAGTCGGGCAAGCCGCTGCTGATCGTCGCGGAGGACGTCGAGGGCGAGTCGCTCGCCACGATCGTCGTCAACAAGCTCCGCGGCACGTTCCAGGCCGTCGCCGTCAAGGCGCCCGGCTTCGGCGATCGCCGCAAGCGGATGCTCGAGGACATCGCGATCCTCACCGGCGGCGAGGTGATCACCGAGGAGATGGGCCTCAAGCTCGAGAACACGAAGCTCACTCAGCTCGGCCGCGCCCGCAGGGTCGTCGTCGACAAGGACACGACGACGATCATCGACGGCGCCGGCGAGACCGACGCCATCAAGGGCCGGATCAAGCAGCTCAAGTCGGAGATCGAGAACACCGACTCGGACTTCGACCGCGAGAAGCTCCAGGAGCGGCTCGCGAAGCTGTCCGGCGGCGTCGCGGTGGTCAAGGTCGGCGCTTCGACCGAGACGGAGATGAAGGAGAAGAAGCACCGCGTCGAGGACGCGCTGCAGGCTGCCCGCGCGGCCCTCGAGGAGGGCCAGGTGCCGGGTGGCGGCGTCGCGCTCATCAACGCGGCAGAAGCGGTCGGCCCGGACATCCTCGGCAAGCTCGAGGGTGACGAGAAGACCGGCGCTCAGATCATCTTCAAGTCGCTCGAGGAGCCGCTTCGCCAGCTCTCGTACAACGCGGGCCTCGAAGGCTCGGTCGTCGTTCAGCAGGTGCGGAGCGCCGAGAAGGGCTTCGGGCTGAACGTCGAGACAGGCGAGGTCGAGGACCTGCTCAAGAGCGGGATCGGCGACCCCACCATGGTCACCCGCTCGGCGCTGCAGAACGCGGCGTCGATTGCGAAGAACATCCTCACCACCGAGGCAGTCGTCGCCGAGGCCCCGGAGAAGAATCCCGTGGGCGCCGGCGCCGGCATGCCGGACATGGGCGGGATGATGTAACGAGCCGCTCCGCGGCTTGGTGCGAGGGGCCGGCTCGGCCGGCCCCCAGACGAGAAACGGCGCCCTTGCGGGCGCCGTTTCTCGTAGGGGGAGGTGGTTCGCCGTTCGTATCGGCAGCGACTCACCCAGGCTTTACCCCATTTGGGGGGAGGCCGCATACCCAAGATGGACCGCTCCGTTCGCGTATGCGTCGCACGCGGTGAGTGAGAGGCTCAGCGGCTCGGCGCGCTCCCGAAAGAGCCGAGGTCCCTCCCCGCGCGTGAGCGGGAACACGAACAGGTGCAGCTCGTCGACGAGGCCGTCGGCTAGCAGCGCCCGGACGAGCGTCCCGCTGCCGCTGACATAGATGTCGCCGTCGACCGCTGCCTTGAGTTCCCGGATCCCATCCACCTCGTACGGTCCCAGGACCGTCGAGTTCCGCCACGTCGGCTCCGTCAGCGTCGAGGAGACGACGTACTTCGGCGTGTCGTTGAAGAACGGCGCTCCCGGATCGTCGTCCTCGGTCCGAGTCGACCACGCGGGCTCGAACATCTCGTACGTGGTGCGTCCGAGCAGGATCGCGCGCGAGCGGGCGGTGAGCGCGCCGATCGCCTCGCCCATTTTCGGGTCGAAGCCGAAGTCGACCGTCCAGGTCGGCTCATCGATCGCCCCGTCGAGAGTCGTGAACTCGTGCACGAGGATCTGGCCCATCAGAATCCGTACCTCTCCTCTTTCCAGGGATCGGCGTCGTTGTGGTAGCCGTAGCGCTCCCAGAAGCCGGGCTGGTCGGACGGGACCAGCTCGATCCCGTTCAACCACTTCGCACTCTTCCAGAAGTAGCGGGACGGGACGACAAGGCGCACCGGGCCGCCGTGCTCCTCGGGGAGCGGCTCGCCGTCGGCTTCGTAGGCCACGAGCGAGTTCTCCTCCTCGAGTGCGGCGAGCGGGACGTTCTCGGTATAGCCGGCCTCGGCGTGCGCGATCGCGAAATGCGCGGACGGCTTCGGCCGGCAGAGCCTGGCGAGCTCCCGCCACTGGACGCCGCGGAAGCCGGCGTCGAAGCGGCTCCAGCGGGTGACGCAGTGGATGTCGGTTGTGATCTCGGTCGCAGGCAGGGCACGCAACTGCTCGTAGTCGAGCGTGATCTCCTCCTCGACCTCGCCGTAGAGCCGCAGTTGCCAGGTCGCGAGCTCGACGTGCGCGACGTCGCCGGCGTGCAGCACGGGCCACTTCTCGGTCAGATGCTGGCCGGGCGGCAGGCGCGCGGGGTCGTAGCCCGCGGCGCGCACCTTGTCCTCGGCTTTCGAGCGGAAGAGGGTCATCGGCGGGCACACTAGACGGCATGGACGTGGCTGCGAGAGAGCGGGACTTCGTCCGCGTCGCGGGTCCCGACGCGGCCGACTACCTGCAGCGAATGGTCTCGAACGACGTCGAGGCCCTCTCGCCCGGCGAGGCCTGTCCGGCGCTGCTCCTGACCGCGAAGGCGCGCGTGATTGCGCCTCTCGTCGTCCTGCGCCGGGGCAGTGACGACTTCTTGCTCCTGACCGAGCCCGGCCTGGGCGAAGCAGTGCGCACGCACCTGGTGCGGATGCGGCTGCGCGCCCAGTGCGAGATCGAGCCGGAGGAGCACGACTCGGCGCTCGTCTTCGGCGGCACGGACGGCTTCGCCACGGACTGGCCCGGCGCCAGGGAGGCGCTCGACTCCGGGGTCGAGCCGACGCTCTCGGAGGAGGAACTCGAGATCCAACGGATCGAGTCCGGCGTACCGCGCTGGGAACGCGAGATCGACGACCGGATCCTCCCCGCGGAAGCAGGCCTCGACCACACGCATGTCTCATTCTCCAAGGGCTGTTACCCGGGGCAGGAGCCGGTGGCGCGACTGCACTTCCGCGGCCATCCGAACCGGGCGCTGCGCGTCCTCGAGCTCGACGAACAGCCCGAGTACGACGCGCCGCTCCTCCTCGACGGGCGGGAGGTCGGCCGGGTCACGAGCGCCGCACGCCGCCCGGACCGCTCGGTCGTCGCGCTCGCATACGTGCGGACGGAGGTGCCGGATGACGCGCCGCTCGCGCTCGCGGCTCGAACCGGCTGAGTGGTACTCGATCCGGCCGGTGCGGAGCATGAAGCCGGCGACATACCGCTGCCCCCTCTGCGGCTACCAGCTGCACGCGATGAGCGATCATGTCCTCGTCGCGCCGGAGGGGGACACGAGCCGCCGTCGCCACGCTCATCTGGAATGCGTCGCCGCAGCTGACCTGCCGGGGCGTCCCGCCCGGCAAGGTCTGCTCTCGCGGTTGCTGGGCCGCGACTAGTGCCTCGCTACACTGGCTGTCCCCAGCGCCCGTAGCTCAGGGGATAGAGCGCTGCCCTGCGGAGGCAGAGGTCGCAAGTTCGATTCTTGCCGGGCGCATGGCTTAACCAAGCCGTTCTTAGAGGCCGTGCGGAGCCGAAGTGCCGCGTGCGCGGAATCTCACGGTCGGCACACGACTTTCGTAGTTCTCGCGCGATACCTCGCGGGCGGCGGAAGTTCGGAACCCGCCTTCTGCGGGTTCCTGCACAGCATCCAGCCGGTTGCCGGGCGGTTCGCGTTAGTTCAGCCATCACCCCGGTGGGATGAGGCAATCGAGAGGCTGACGAGGTCCCATGTGAAGAAGGATGGGCGTGGCAACACGTCGATTGCAACCACGCCGTGTGCATATATGCCGGCTGGAGAGCAACGAACCCAAAGGGGGGTTCAATGAAGAAGGGGTTGTTCATCATCTCCGCTCTCGCGGTGGTGCTTGGCATCACCTCGGGCGCGCTGGCAGGAGCGACCGCGAAGCAGACATCCCGCTTCTGCGTGTACATCGATAAGACCGATCGCGGGGCGTCGCACCTCGACCTTTCCGTGAACTCCAAGTACGGGCACAAGACGTGCATCGTCGGCAAGCAGGGTGCGAAGGGCGCGAAGGGCGCTACCGGTGCAGCGGGAGCTCCAGGCGCGAAGGGCGATACTGGCGCTCAGGGCGTACCCGGCCCTGCCGGTGCGCCTGCTGTAGATCCCCACGTGCTTTACGACAGCATGACCGTCTCAGACAACTATGTCTGGTCACAGGCGTACGTTCCGGCAACCGGATTGAACGAGCTCGGCACCGACATCACCCTGGCTAACGGTGGCGGATCGCTCGTTCACGCCACTGTGTCGATGGCCACCTTCCCGGGATCAGGAACAGATTCGCTTCCTGTGACGCTGACGATCTACCCGTCAAGCCTCGGGCCGGAACCAGCCAATGGATTCACACCCGGGGCACCGATCGTGGCGAAGACGGTGGATGTTACGCCTCCCGCCAATGCCGGAACCGGGCCGGTGTACTTCACCGTGACGTTCGACTTCGGAGGCGTCGCGCTTCCAAAGGATGTTATCTATGGGATCAGGTACGACGATTCGACTCTGGACACGGGGCTGAATGTGGCCTTGTCCTATGAGTCGTCAAGCGTTCCAAGCGCAGGAGCCGACACGTTCCCCGGCTTCTTGTTCGCTAAGACAATCGATGGAAACAACGACCAGGTGGGCGGAACGAACGGGGAGATTACCTGCAGCAACTTGGTTCCTCAGTATGCACAGTACGACACCGCAGCCGGTCCAAGCTGTGGGCTGGCCGCGATTGCGGGTGGCGACACAATCGCTCTCGTTCCGGCCGTGAAGTTCACGACCAACTAACGCACCCGGCAACATCACCGGCTAAGCACCGGGTCTTAGCGATTGAGGCCGCGTTATGCGGCCTCAATCGCTTTCCCGAAGTGCGTGATCCGGCCGAAGCCGCAACACGCTTTTTCTACCCTGCTGAGGCAGAGGTCGCATGTTCGAATCATGCCGGGCGCACTTCGTCCTCGCCCGTAAAGTAAGCACCCGTGGACGCGCCGCCCAACGCCGAGCTTGACGCTGCAAATCGGGAGCTTCGTGAGCTCTACCGCCAGCTCGGCATGCCGCGACCGTTCAGTTGGAGCCGCATGCGCACTCAGCGACAGATCGCTCGCGTCAAGCGTCGTATCGCAACGCTCGAGCGCGCGCAGGAAGACGACGGGGCGGAGTAGGACGGGCGAACTCCGGACGCGTCGGCGCTGACTCGGCCGAGCCGACGAGAAGAGAATTATCCACTGAGGGTGATCGCGCCGGTGGGGTCGCATGGTGGTTGAAGCGCCGACGGCAGGGACCGCCCGCAGGAGGCGAATCGAGCGGTCCTTCCTCGACTGAGAGTGGCGCAGGCGCGGTCCAGGAGTAGGGAGCCGGTCACTTCGTGCCATAGCCGTCTTGCGCGGACGGGGATACCGTCGTCAACGGAAAGAACGGCGAGAGCAGCGCCAAGACGCCAGGCCGAACGATGCTCTTCGCTTCTCCGTGCCCAACGGCCTGGAACACGAAAGGAACGACCTTGAAGAAAGGAATCGTCGTGATCGCGGCTGTATTCGGAGTGCTCGCGATCACCTCCGGCGCATTTGCCGCCAAGCACCACTATCTCATCACCTCCTCGAGCCAGATCAAGAAGGGCGCCGTTTCGCGCTCTGACCTGTCGAAGCGCGCGCGCAAGGCGCTGCAGGGCAAGAACGGCCACACGGGAGCCATGGGGCCGCAGGGCGTCGCTGGCGCACAGGGTCCGAAGGGCGCCACCGGGCCGGCAGGGCCGCAGGGTCTCAAGGGCGACACCGGTATTAGCGGGTACGAGGTTCGCACCTGGCGTTACTCGAAGGACGACGCCAACTCGGACATGGGTCCGGGGTACGTCGGCGTCGGCGGCGGCGCGATCGCCACGGTCGCCTGCTCGGCCGGCAAGGTCGCGCTCGGCGGCGGCTACTGGTTCACGTCGGAGCACGACGACGGGTTCAACTCGCAGGCCCTCACGGACGGCAGCGGCGTCATCGCCTCCTTCCCGGGTCGCATGAACTGGAACAACAGCCCCGCAACGGTCAAGCCGAAAGACAACTCCGGCTGGATCGTGCAGGTCAACGACAAGGTGAACCTCGCAGACATGACGCTGTACGTCATCTGCGCGAACGTCAACCACTAGCGGTTCGAGTAAAGCCCCGATGCCCACGCTTCGGCGTGGGCGTCCGGGGCTTGTCACACTCTCGATGTGCCCTCGGCCGCAGGTGGTCTGTCGCTCGGCGGTGACGTCGAGCAGGCTCTGGCCGGTATCCCGGTTCCGAGCTACGTCCTCGACACAGACGGCATCGTTCGCTGGCTGAACCCCGCCGCAGAACGGCTGCTCGGCGACG
Source organism: uncultured Actinomycetes bacterium (assembly GCA_963725965.1). Lineage (GTDB taxonomy): Bacteria > Actinomycetota > Thermoleophilia > Gaiellales > Gaiellaceae > Palsa-739. The sequence goes on from CAVSAK010000004.1 coordinate 558,391, forward strand.
TACGCGGCCGGCACTTCACCTCGGTGGTGGGGCCCGAGGACCGGATGCGGGCACGGGAGCTCTTCGCGCGCAAGGTCCTCGGGACCGCCTCCGCGACTGAGGCCCCGGGTGTGCTTGTTTCGTCCGCGGGAACCCGGATCGACGTGGAGATCAGCGCGGTGCCGCTCGGGAGTGGGGACCGGGTGGTCGGGGTGTTCGGGCTGTTGACCGGCCACGAGGAGGAGCAGACGGCTCCACCGGCGCATCTCACACCCCGCCAGGTCGAGGTACTTCGCCTTCTCGAGCAGGGACGATCGACGAAGCAGATCGCGCAGGAGCTGCACCTCAGCACCGACACGGTGAAGAACCATGTCCGTCACCTGTTGCGGGCGCTCGGAGTGCACTCGCGGCTGGAAGCAGTTGCGGCCGCTCGCGCCGAAATCGCGTAGCTCTATGGTGTGAACAACCCTCTGGCAGGGTAGGCGCCTACCGCGCCGGCGATTCGCGTTTGCCACGCTTGCGTTGCTGCTGCGGCACGAACGGAGAAGGAGCAATGATCGAACCTCCTGCCGAGCCGTCCAGCCCCAAGCCGCCAACCTCCAGTCCTGCGCGCAAGTGGTTGGGCTGTCTCCTCGCGGCGCTGGCGCTGGTGGTCTGGCTGGCGCCGGAGGGAATGGCGAAAAAGCCCCGCGCCGGGGTGGGCACGTCGCCCAGTCAGTGCGCCAACGAGTCGAGCGGGATCGGCGACTGCGTCACCCAAGGAGGCAACACTGGCTGGGTCAAAGGCAACCTCAACCTGTTCAGGGTGCACAATTCGCTGTACCGGGAGGGCGATTTCGTGCCGTTCCGCGTGGAGATCACGGGCCTCGCCGCCGGTCAGACGTACACCCTCGGGATCGGCTACGACGCAGTCGAGAAGTCGCTGCACACGTACGACTACCTGGGCACGTACAACGCCAGCGAGAACTGGCCCGGACCGCCCCCGCAGCAGGTCGTCCCGTGCGGCGGCATCGGGGACACGGCCGGGCCGCATGCCTGCGGAAACGCCCCCAGCACGCTCGCGGTCCCCATGGACACGCACACCACGTTCCCGAACGGGAGCCATCCACCCCCCCAACCCGGCAACCACTTCTCGGCCTGGGGAGCCACCCTCGGCGGTGCCACGTATGACCCCGGCTTTTCAACGCCGATCGGCACCGACAATTCCGGCACGATCGAGCGCCAGATCAACATCACCTACACCGCGAACGGCCCCACGGCCGTCGTTGCCTGGGGCGGGCACCTCGCCAGCGTCCTCGACTGGGGCCAGGGCAAGACGTTCAAGAGCGGAGGTGGGAGTGGGTCCTCGTTCCACATGCGCCTGGCCACCGGCGGCAATCAAGAACTCTCCATCAACGTCAGCGGAATCGCCGCGGCGCCGGGATTGACGACCCAGGTCGCCCCGACGTCTGTGACGACGGACCAGACCGTGGTCGACACCGCGACGCTCACCGGCACGGCGGAGGCAGGCCTTGTGACCGGCCAGGTTCAGTTCTTCGTCTGCGGGCCCGGAAGTACGCCGCCCGCTTGCAGCCAGGGCGGAACGCCGGTCGGCGGCCCGCAGGTCGTCAACACCGTAGGCGGGGGCCCGAACGGCCAGGCGACGATCACATTCCCCCAGCCGGGACAGGGGCCCATCGAGCCCGGCCGGTACTGCTTCCGGGCCGAGTACACGCCGAGCGACATCGCCAAGTACTCGCCGGCCGTGCACACGGATACGACCGCAGAGTGCTTCGTCATGACGGTTCCCCCGCCTCTGCTCACGGTGACGAAGCTGTGTGTCCCCGTAACCGATCCCGGCCTCTTCAACCTGCTGCTCGACGGATCCCCGGTCCCGAACGGCACCGACGTCCCCTGCGGCGGGAGCAGGGGTCCGTTCGAGACGACTGTCGGTACGCACACGGTCAGCGAGAGCGCGGGGACCGGCACGAGTCTCAGCGACTACACGTCGACGATCGGCGGCGACTGCGCAGCCGACGGCTCGATCACCCTCGCCTTGGACGACTCGGCGATCTGCACGATCACGAACGTCCGTAACGCGGCTCCTCCCCCTGCCAGCTTGACGGTGCACAAGGTCTGCGACCCCGCGGACGACCCAGGGAACTTCGAGATCCTCGTCGACGATCAACCGGTCGGCGTCCTCAATTGCGGCGAGTCGACCGGACCCGTGGACCTCGCACCCGGGACCTACACGGTGCGCGAGGCGAGCGGCGAGGATACGAGCCTCTCCGACTACACGACCGTCATCTCGGGCGACTGCGCCGCAAACGGCTCGATCACCCTCGCGTCGGGCGATTCGGCGAGCTGCACGTTCACGAACACCCGCATTCCGCCCACTCCGCCGCCGGCGACCCTCCGTGTCGACAAGGGATGCAATCCGGCCGACGACGACGGCCACTTCCGACTGTTGATCGCCACGATCGACGGCCGCCCACTGCACCGGGTCACGGTCGGCTGCGGTGGCACCACCGGCACAGTGCAACTGGCCCCCGGCACCTACGTGGTGCGCGAACGAGGAGCCGACGGCACTCACCTGACCGACTACACCCGCTACGTCGGCGGCGACTGCGAGTCCGACGGAACCATCACGCTCGCGGCGGGCGAGGACGCGACGTGCCTGATCCAGAATGTCCGCAAGGGCACGGATCCGGTGCCCGCCGAGCTGACCGTGACCAAGATCTGCGTCCCGATCGACGACGGCGGCCGCTTCAACCTCACCATCGACGGGCAGACGCTGCGAGACGTAGCGTGCGGCCACAGCTTCGGACCGGTGGCCGTCGCGCCCGGCCAGCACCACGTCAGCGAGTCGGCCGGAACCGGGACCAATCTGGAGGACTACACGACGACGATCGGAGGCGCCTGCGCACCCGACGGAACGGTCGCGCTCGCCGCGGCCCAGCAGGCGACCTGCACGATCACGAACGTCCGCACGAGCGAGCCGCCGCCCGAGCCGTTGCCCGAGGAGACGGGGACCGTCGAGATCGAGAAGCAGTGCAAGCCCGCCGGCACCCAGGGCCGCTTCCAGCTCGAGCTCGACGAGCATGTCTTCCACCTCGCCTGCGGCCAGAGCACAGGGCCCGTGGTCATCGGGATCGGCGACCACCGGGTCGGCGAGGTGGCGGTGAGCGGGGTCACGAGCCGCTTCACGACGACCATCGGCGGCGATTGCGCGCCGGACGGATCGTTCACCCTGAGCGCCGGCGAGCACGTCTCGTGCATCGTCACCAACACGCTCGTGACACCCAAGCCCCCGCTGATTCCTCCGCGCGCTTGTTACACGCTCAGCGTCGGACATCGGACGGCGATCGTCGGTAAGCCCGTTCCTGTACTCGCCCGGGTCCACCTCGGTCGACGTCCGGTTCGGGGCGTTCAGGTCTTCGCCAGGGGATCGGGAGTGTCGGCCCTCCGGACGACGGGCCGGACCGGTCGGGCGCGGTTCATGTTGACGCCCAGCCGCCGGGGTGTCCTGCGCGTCTCGATCCGGAAGGCGTTCGACTGTCCCAAGCGCCCCCCGAAGAAGATCGGGGTCGTCGGGGCGGTCACGCCGCCGATCACCGGCTGAGGTCGCGCCGCGCTCGCGGACGCAGCACTTTTTCGCAGTCGGGGCGATTGACAGAAATGCGTCATGGGCGAGCTTGTCGTCGCGGCGTAGCTTGGGTGCTCGCCCGCTCGACCGAGGCCACTTCCCTTAGGGGCCCCGTCTCGGCGGGAGTCAGCGGCCTCGGTACTCCCCGAGCGGGCGGCTCTTGCCTGCATGAAGCCGGTGTCCCCACTTCAGTGGCGCGCTCGCGGCCATGATCTAGTCGGGGCGACGGCCCTGCCCCCTGCGGCCCCTCCCACACGCCGTCCGGCCAAAGACTCGTCGCCCCACGCAAGGGTGCCGACTGCTTCCGGGCGCCGCCATGGCCCGCTCGTGTCAATCGAACCTGACCACCCGTTCCTGCTCGTGTTACGGCTTGGTTGCAGTTCTCGTCTCAGCTCGGGCCGGTTTGTTAGGGTCGCCGCGGGTTCGATGCCCATCGTGTCTCGATCAGATCGTGGATCACAGGGGCATTCGAATGAGAGGGAGAGGGATGAGACCTCGTATCGCAAGGGCCAAGCGCCCCGCGCGGAGGCGTTCGATCGTCTCTGCGCTGGTGGTGGCGACGTCCGTGCTGGTGGGGGCCGTGTTGCTGGCCTCATCCGCATCCGCTTCGCCTCGGCAAGTCGGGCTGAAGCTGACACCGGCGCTCGCCGGACAGCTGTCGCACAAAGCGAATCAGCACGTGATCGTGATCATGCGGAGCCAGCTGAAGCCGGCGCGCGCCGGGACGCACGCCGCCACGCTTCGTGCGGCGACGATCAAGACCAAGCAGGCGCCGTTCATGAGGGAGCTGCACCAGGTCAACGCGACCCACGTCAAGAGCTTCAAGCTCGTCAACGCCTTCGCAGCCACGGTCTCGAAGGGCGAGAAGTCGCTCCTCAAGGCCAACCCGGCCGTGGCAAAGGTCATTCCCGACGTGATGATCCGGGCTTCCCTCGGGAATCCCGTGTCGGCGGCTCAGTCGGCAGGCCCGGCTACGACGATTCGAACCCGTTCGCATGCCCAGATCACGGGGGAGAGTCCCGCGGATCTGACGCCGAACAACATCCCGGGAGCGTGCTCGGCGACGACCCCTCAGCTCGATCCCGAGGGGCTCTCGCTCACGAACACCGATTCCGACAATCCGAGCCAGCCCACGGCCCGGTCGCTGGGCATCACCGGCGCGGGCGTGAAGGTGGCCTGGATCGCCGACGGGATCGATCCGAACAACATCAACTTCATCCGGTCGAACAACACGTCGGCGTTCGTCGACTACCAGGACTTCACCGGTGACGGGCCGGGTCAGCCGACGAGCGGAGACGAGGCGTTCCTCGACGCGAACACGATCGCGGGCCAGGGGCTGCACACGTACGACGTGAACGGCTTCAGCGCCCAGCCGACTCCGACCGCGTGCAACATCCGCATCGAGGGCGTTGCGCCGGGTGCGAGCCTGGTCGGCCTCGACGTGTTCGGCACGTTCGAGGACACGACGACGTCGAATTTCCTGCAGGCGATCAACTACGCCGTGCAGACCGACCACGTCAACGTGATCAACGAGTCGTTCGGCTCGAACCCGTTCCCGGACGTCAATTCGCTCGACGCGATCGACCAGTTCGACGACGCGGCCGTCGCGGCCGGAGTGACCGTGGCGGTTTCCTCCGGCGACGCCGGATCGACGAACACGATCGGCTCGCCGTCGACCGACCCGAAGCTGATCTCGGTCGGCGCGAGCACCGACTTCCGGTTCTACGCACAGCAGAACTACGCCGCGGCGCGTGACTTCGCGACCACCGGCTGGTTGAACAACAACATCAGCTCGCTGAGCTCCTCCGGCTTCGACGAGGCCGGCGGCACGATCAGCCTCGTCGCCCCCGGCGACCTGAGCTACGCGTCCTGCGACGCCAGCCCGGTCTTCGCCGGCTGCGTCAACTTCAAGGGCCAGTCCTCGCCCGTCGAGGAGGCCGGCGGCACCAGCGAGTCGTCGCCGTTCGTGGCCGGCGCCGCGGCGCTGGTCATCCAGGCCTACCGCCAGACCCACAACGGGGCCACGCCGACGCCGGCGCTGGTCAAGCAGATCCTGGTCAGCACCGCAACCGATCTGGGTGCCCCTGCGCAGGAGCAGGGCGCCGGGCTGCTGAACAGCTACAAGGCCGTGCAGTTGGCCGAGTCGATCCACACGAGCGACGGTTCTCCGGCGGCGACCGGGAACACGCTCCTGACGTCCGCCACCTCGCTCAACGCGGTGGCGCCGCATCCGGGTCACCCCGAGAACTTCCCCGTCTCGGTCACGAACACCGGCGCGAACGCCCAGACGGTGAAGCTGAGCGGCCGGACGTTCGGGGCGGAGACGCACGTGCAGACCGGCAGCGTCACGCTCAGCGACTCGACGAGTCCGCAATTCACAAACTTCCAGGGGCTGCCGAACAACTACCAGACGTTCACGTTCAACGTTCCGGCCGGTCAGGACCGGCTGAACGCCTCGATCGCATACCCCGGCAACCCGGCCAAGGGGAACAACCAGCGCGTCCGGCTGATCCTCATCGACCCGACCGGCAAGTTCGCTGCGCACTCCCTGCCGCAGGGCGTGGGCAACTTCGGCAACGCCGACGTCACCCAGCCGGCCGCCGGCACGTGGACGGGCGTGATCTTCAGCATCACGTCTGCACACAACGGCACCAACGGCACCGTTCCGTGGCGGGTGGCGACCCAGAAGTTCGCCCCGTTCGGCTCGGTCACGCCGAGCACGCTGTCATTGGCGCCCGGCGCGACCGGGACGGTGACGTTCCACACCCACGCCCCGGCCAGCCCCGGAGACGAGGCGGCATCGCTCGTGCTCAACTCCAATCTCGGCGGCACGACGTCGATTCCGGTGACGCTCCGCAGCATGGTCCCCCGCAACGGCTCGTTCAGCGGCGTGCTGACAGGTGGGAACGGCCGGCCGCCCCAGGAAGGCCAGCAGGAGTACTACGAGTTCAGCGTTCCCGAGGGCGTGCACGACATCACCGCAAACGTGTCGCTCACCAACGACGCGGGTGATCCGGTCGGTGGCTATCTCATCGACCCGAACGGCAATGTGGGCGGCTACGGCCAGAACACCATCAACGGCACTCAGACCCTGTCGCTGACGTCGTACTCGGCCAACCCCATCCCCGGGACCTGGACGCTGGTCGTCGACTTCGCGGGACCAGTTGCCGGGAACGAGATCTCCCAGCCGTTCACCGGCAGCATTCTGTTCAACAACGTCAAGGTGAAGGCTCCCGGCCTACCCAACCACGTCACCACGCAGCTGGCCGCAGGCCAGCCTGTGACGATCCCGGTCACCATCACCAACAACGGCAAGCAGGCGCAGGACTTCTACGTCGACCCGCGCCTCAACAGCTTCCAGAGCGCCACGCTGGCGCCGTTCTCCCAGGCGAGCGGGCTCGCCCTGCCGCTCGTGGTTGGCTCGCCCCAGTGGTTCATGCCGACCGAGGCGTCGTCCGTCTCGGTGAATGCGACAGCCTCGCTGCCGGTCCAGTTCGACTTCGGCCCCAACCAGGGAGACCCCGACCTGCCCAGCAGCACGGGTACGACCGCGACGGCGTCCTACACATCGCCGGACGGGAACCTCACGAACGGCTTCTGGTTCGCGACCCCGAGCGAGATCGGGCCGTATCCGGCCGGTGCACCTGCCGGCACGGTGAGCATGTCGATGAGCGCCACCTTCAAGGCGTTCGACTCCAACGTGACCTCTGACACGGGCGACCTCGAAGAGGCGTCGCTGAACCCGGCGACGACCTTCTCGCCGATCGTGATCAACCCGGGGCAGTCGGCGACGGTCAACGTCACGATCACCCCGTCCGGGTCGTCCGGATCGGTGCACAGCGGCACCCTCTACGTGGACGACTTCCTCACCAACGTCCCGCCGTACGGGCAGCAGGGAGCGAACGAGCTGGCCGCGCTCCCGTACGCTTACACCATCAAGTAGCCCTCCAACCGCAACACGACTTCTCACACGACGGCCGGCATCACGCCGGCCGTCGTGTGTCCGGGACCACGCCGTGCGTCGTTGCTCCAGAATCGTTCTGTGCCCCTCTATCTCACGGAGCAGAACGTGGCGGACCTCCTCACCCCGGCTAACGCGGTCGAGGCGATCGAGGCGTGCTTCGAGCGGATGTCGTCGGGCGGCGTCGAGAACCGGCCGCGCTACCGGCTCGGGCTCGAGGGCGGCGCCCTCGCGGTCATGGCCGCCGCCGACCTCGAGCTCGGCTACGCCGGCGCGAAGGTGTACGCCGGCTTTGGCGACGGAGCACGCTTCGTCGTCCTCCTCTTCCGCGCCGACTCGCCGGAGCTCGTCGCCGTGCTCGACGCGGACAAGCTCGGCCAGCTGCGCACCGGGGCGGCGAGCGGGGTCGCGGCGAAGTACCTCGCGTCGAGCAGCGCGAGCAGCCTCGGCATGATCGGCTGCGGCTGGCAAGCCGAGACGCAGGTCGCGTGCATTCGCGTCGCGCTCCCCCGGGTCGACCGCGTCGTCGTCTACTGCAGGACGGAGGAACGGTTGCGCGCGTTCTGCAAGGAAAACGGCGCTGAGCCGGGAGAGAGCCACCAGGATCCGGCCGCTTGCGACGTCGTCGTCACCGCGACAACGTCGCCGGATCCGGTCCTGCGCGGCGAGTGGCTCGAGCCGGGCGCGCTCGTCTGCGCGGTCGGAGCCAACGACGGTCGCCGTCGCGAGCTCGACAACGTCGCCCTCGAACGCGCGGCCTTCGTCTGCTGCGACTCGCTCGACGACGCGAAGCTCGAGTCCGCCGACCTGATCGAGCCCGTCGAATCCGGCGTCCTCGATTGGCTCGAGGTGCACGAGCTGCAAGAGGTCGTCGGAGGCGAGGTGACGGGTCGCCAGTCCGACCAGGACGTCGTCGTCTTCAAGTCCAACGGGCTCGCCGCGTGGGACGTGGCGATCGCGGTCGCGGCCGTGGAGCGCGCGCGGGCCGCGGGCGTCGGCCACGAGGTGTCATAGTCAGGGAGTGAAGCAGGCCACCGACCGCGGACGGTTCGCGGAGCGGGTGCTCCACGGCGTCGACTCGAACGGCGACCCCGAGACGGTCGTCATCTGGATCGAGCGAAAGGACGGCGGCGTCTGGTGCGTCGGCCGGGCCGTCAATCCCGACCGGCGCTCACAGAAAGAGCCCCGGCCCGAGGACTACGTCTTCGAGGGTTACGAGCTGGGCGACTGCCTTCAGGAAGCGAACGAGACGCTCGAGGACGACTTCACCGTCTCGGAGCGCGACGGCCACGGCGAGCGCGTTCGGCCCTTCACCCGCGACGAGCTCCTCAAGCCGCTCGAGAAGTGGTTCTTCGGCCGCTCGTGAAGCTCACCTTCGGCTTCACTCCGTGCCCGAACGACGCGTTCGCGTTCCACGCGCTCGTGCACGGGCTCGTTCCCGCTCCCTTCGAGGTCGACCCGGTACTGCTCGACATCGAGGAGCTGAACCGGCGCGCGGCAGGTGGCGAGCTCGAGCTCACGAAGCTCAGTTTCGGCGCAGCTTCGGCCGCCGGCGATCGATACCGGTTGCTGCGGAGCGGGGCCGCGCTCGGTCGCGGAGTCGGCCCGCTCGTCGTTGCGCGCGAAGTGGAGTCACTGGAGGAGGCGGCGGCCGGCCGCATCGCCGTGCCTGGGCGCGAGACGACCGCGTTCCTGCTCCTCCGGCTGGCGGCACCGGCGCTCGGCGAGGCTGTCGCGCTTCGCTACGACGGGATCCTCGACGCTGTCGTCACGGGAGAGGTGGACGCGGGCCTGATCATCCACGAGAGCCGCTTCACGTACGCCGAGCACGGGCTGGTGTCGGTCGCCGACCTCGGCGAGTGGTGGGAGGCTGAGACCGGACTGCCCGTGCCGCTCGCCGGGATCTTCGCGCGTGGCGACCTCGAGCCAGGAGTCTCCGGCGCAGCCGAGGCCGCGATCCGGGCGTCGGTCGAGTACGCGTTCGCGAACCCGGAGGCGAGCCGCGACTACGTGCGCTCGCTCTCGAAGGAGATGTCGGACGACGTCTGCGCGGCGCACATCGCGCTCTATGTGAACGACCACAGCGTCGACATCGGCGACGAGGGCTTCGTCGCGATCGACCGCCTGCTCGGTCGGGCTACCGCCGCTGCCTAGACTCGTCCAGATGAGTCGGGCCGTCGTCCTCTCCGCCGTCCGTACCCCGATCGGCCGCTACGGCGGCGCGCTCTCGGGCGTGCGTCCGGACGATCTCGGCGCGCTCGTGATCCGTGAGGCGGTCGCGCGTGCCGGCGTGCCCGTGGACCAGATCGAGGACGTCTGGTTCGGTGCCGCCAACCAGGCGGGTGAGGACAATCGCAACGTCGCGCGGATGGCGGCGTTGCTCGCCGGGCTCCCCGAGACGGCGGCGGGCGTGACCGTCAACCGTCTCTGCGCATCAGGGCTCGCCGCCGTGGTGGGAGCCTGCCACGCCGTGATCGCCGGCGACGGCGACCTCTTCGTCGCGGGCGGCGAGGAGTCGATGAGCCGCGCGCCGTTCGTCACGCCGAAGGCCGAGAAGCCGTTCGCGCGTGGCGACCGTCCGCTCTACGACACGACGCTCGGCTGGCGCTTCACGAACCCGAAGCTCGAGGAGTTGTTCCCGCCCGAGTCGATGGGCGAGACCGGCGAGAACGTCGCCGAGCGGTGGGGCGTGACGCGGGAGGATCAGGACGCGTTCGCGCTCCAGTCGCAGCAGCGCTGGGCGGCCGCCGACGAGGCAGGCCGCTTCGCCGACGAGCTCGTCCCGGTCGGCGACGTCACGCGCGACGAGCATCCGCGTCCCGACACCACGGCGGAGAAGCTCGCCGCGCTCAAGCCGGCGTTCCGCGAGGGCGGCACGGTCACGGCCGGCAACGCGTCCGGGATCAACGACGGCGCGGCGGCGCTCGTGATCGCGTCGGAGGAGAAGGCGCGCGAGCTGGGCGTCGAGCCGCTCGGCGCGTTCGCCGGGAGCGCCGTTGCCGGCGTCGACCCGCGCGTGATGGGCATCGGCCCGATCCCGGCCGTTCGCAAGCTGCTCGAACGAAGCGGCGTCTCGCTCGACGAGGTGGACCTCGTCGAGCTGAACGAGGCGTTTGCGTCGCAGAGCCTCGTGGTGATCCGAGAGCTTGGCCTCGACCCCGAGAAGGTGAACGTCAACGGCGGCGCGATCGCGCTCGGTCACCCGCTCGGGATGAGCGGCGCGCGGCTCGTCGTCTCGCTCCTGCACGAGCTGCGCCGCCGCGGCGGCCGGTACGGCCTGGCGACGCTCTGCGTCGGCGTCGGCCAGGGCCAGGCCGCGCTGTTCGAGCGCTCCCGCTAACTGTCTCGAACGGACACGTGTCCCGGTGCCAGGCACCGAGACGAGGCTGTAGAGGACCGGTGTGGTGGCGCACGGCCGTTAGCCGACAGGCGGCCGGATGTAGATCACGCCCTCGTGCTGCGTCGGCACGAAGGGTGCGCCGACGCTGAAGACGATTCCCTCGACCTGGTGGAGGAGGAGGCCGCCGCTTTCGCCGGCGGGGACGACGATGCCGACCTCGTCTTCCGGCTCAGCGTCGAGTCCCTCGTCCCGCAACGCCTCGAGCAGACGGTTGCGGTCGGGGATGCGCGCGGCCTCGACACGGACTGTGCTCGGCACTTCGTCTCCTCTCGCTCGGTTTCGGATCCGAAATCTACCGCACCCTACTGCGTGGCGAACCCGGCCGCGCAACCGCTAAGTTCCGGCTCATGGCCGTGACCGCGGGTCAGGAGTACGGGCTGTTCATCGGCGGCGAGGTCGTGGAGCCCGCATCCGGCGAGATCCGCGACCTGTACGAGCCGGCGACCGGCGAGCCGCTGGCCCGCGCAGCGATGGCCGGAGAGGCCGACGTCGACCGCGCCGTCGAGGCGGCCCGCGCCGCGCTCGACGGTCCGTGGGGTAAGACGCCGCCGAACGAACGCGCGCGGCTCCTGCAAGCGCTCGCCGACGCGATCGTGGCGAACCGCAAGGAGCTCGCGGAGCTCGAGTCGCGCAACGTCGGCAAGGCGATCTCCTCGGTCAAGGCCGAGGTCGCGGGTGCGGTCGAGAACTTCCGCTTCTTCGGCTCCGTGGTGGGCTCGATCGCCGGACGCTCGAATCCGATCGGTGGCTCGCTGCTCAGCTACACGCTCAAGGAGCCCGTCGGAGTCTGCGCGCAGATCGTCCCCTGGAACTACCCGCTGCTCATGTCCGTGTGGAAGCTCTCGCCGGCGCTTGCGGCCGGTTGCGCCGTCGTCCTCAAGCCCGACCCGCAGACACCGCTCAGCGTGCTGCGGATCGCCGAGCTAGCGGCCGAGGTCGGGTTCCCGGCCGGCGCGATCAACATCGTCCCCGCGGACGGCCCGACCACCGGCTCGTATCTCGTCAAGCATCCCGGCGTCGAGAAGGTCGCGTTCACGGGCTCCACCCGCACCGGGAGCGAGATCATGCGGCTCTGCTCCGAGCCGATCAAGCGCCTGACGCTCGAGCTGGGCGGCAAGAGCCCGGCGATCGTCTTCGCCGACGCGAACCTCGACGACGCGATTCCGAGCTCGGTCTGGTCGATCTACTACGCCGCCGGCCAGAGTTGCGAGGCGCGCTCGCGCGTGCTCGTCGAGGCCTCGATCTACGACGACTTCGTGACGCGTTTCGCCGACGCGGCGAAGCAACTCAAGATCGGAGACCCGCTCGACGCCGAGACACAGGTCGGCTCGCTGATCTCGACCGCGCACCGCGACCGCGTGCACGGCTACGTCGAGAAGGGGCGCGGGGAGGGAGCCGAGGTCGTACTCGGCGGCGAGCCCGGCGACGGCGCGGGCGCCTTCTACGCGCCGACCGTGCTCGCGGGAGTCGAGACCTCGATGACCGTCGCGCAGGAGGAGATCTTCGGCCCGGTGGTCGTGGCGATTCCGTTCGAGGACGAGAAGGACGCGATCCGAATCGCGAACGACGTGCAGTACGGGCTCTTCGCCACGGTCTGGACCGGCGACCCGGCGCGCGGCCATCGCGTGGCGCGCGCCGTCAAGTCGGGCATGGTCGGGATCAACATGCCGTTCACCGCCTTCCCCGGCATCCCGTTCGGCGGCTACAAGCAGTCGGGCTTCGGGCGCGAGCTCTCGATCGACACGCTCGACCTCTATCTCGAGACGAAGGGCGTGCTCTTCTCCACGAGTCCGAAGCCCTTCAACCCGTTCGGCCTCTAGCTACTTCTTCAGCGAGAGCGCGGCCCCCGCCGCGAGCAATGCGATACCCAGCAGGCGCGGCCAGTGGAGCGCGATCCGGTCCGAGCCGAACAGGCCCCAGCGGTCGATCGCCGCGCCCATCGTGAGCTGGCCGGCGATCAAGATCCCGACCGTCGCCGTGATACCGATGCGCGGGCCGGCATAGGTGATCGAGAGGACGATGATCAGCCCCATCACGCCGCCGAGCAGCATCCACCACGGCTGATGGACGGCACGGTCGAAGCCGGCCAGGCTGTGGCGAGCGAGGACGAGGATCACGAACGCGATCGCCGCCGTCAGCGCCGTCGAGAATCCGAGCGCCTCCAGGACCCCGATTCGCTCGCCGAGCCGCGACATCAGCGCGACCTGGATCGAGCCCGCGAGACCCGCTGCCACCGCCAGCCCCGTCGCAAGCGCACTCCCGGACACGACCCAACCCTAGTTTTCGCTTCGGCGGGCTTGACAAGCTTGTGAGTCGTCACTTACGTTACTCGCCATGAGCACGACGGCCACGAGATCGACGGCGGCGGCCAGGCGCGACGACGTCCTCGACGCCGCCATGATCGAGTTCGCAGAGCATGGCTTCGAGGGCGCCTCGACGGAGGACATCGCCCGGCGGGCCGGCATCTCCCAGCCGTACCTGTTCCGCCTGTTCGGAACGAAGAAGGAGCTCTTCAAGGCTTCGGTTGCCCGTTGTCTCCGCGAGACGCTCGAGCTCTTCCAGCGGGCGGCCGAGGGCAAGCGCGGCAAGGCGGCGCTCGAAGCCATCGGCCAGGCCTATCAGCAGCAGCTGGAAGGGGATCGGCTGCGACTCCGGCTGCAGATGCAGTCCTACGCCGCCTGCGACGATCCCGAGGTCCGCGAGGTCGTGCGGGCGGGTTTCGGCGATTTGGTCGCCTACGTGCGGCGCGTCTCCGGGTCCGACTGGCCGACCGTCTGGGCCTTCTTCGCCACTGGGATGTTCTGCAACGTCCTCGCGTCGATGCACGTCGACGAGAACCCGGAGCAGTGGATGATGGACATCCTCTCCGGCATCGGCAAGGACCACTAGACCTCTTTTTTTCACTCTGGAGGAAGTGATGACTCACACACAAAAACGGTCGATGATCTGGACGATGGCGATCACGTCGATCGCGCTCTTCATGGTCAGCCTCGACAACCTCGTCGTCACGACGGCGCTGCCGGTGATCCGCCACAGCCTCGATGCGTCCATCTCGCAGCTCGAATGGACGGTGAACGCCTACACGCTCACCTTCGCGGTGCTCCTGCTCACGGGCGCTGCGCTCGGCGACCGCTTCGGCCGCCGGCGGATGTTCGTGCTCGGGCTTCTCCTCTTCACCGGGGCGTCGGCTGCGGCCGCGCTCTCGACGAGCGCCAACGCGCTCGACATCGCGCGTGCCGTCCAGGGTGTCGGAGGTGCGATCGTCACGCCGCTCACGCTCACCATCCTCTCGGCAGCCGTGCCGCGAGAGCGCCGCGGGCTCGCGCTCGGCATCTGGGGAGGCATCGGCGGGCTCGCCATCGCACTCGGCCCGCTCGTCGGCGGTGCGATCGTCGACGGCATCTCCTGGCACTGGATCTTCTGGCTCAACGTCCCGATCGGCCTCGTCCTCGCTCCGCTCGCGTACGCACGACTGGAGGAGACGCGCGGCTCGGACGCCTTGCTCGACGTGCCGGGCCTGGGCCTCGTGAGCGTGGGCTTGCTCGGCATCGTCTGGGGCCTCGTGCGCGGCAACGCACACGGCTGGACGAGCCTCGGCGTCGTGCTCCCGATCCTGGCGGGCGCCGCGCTCGTGGCCGCGTTCGTCGCATGGGAGCGGCGGGCACCTGCGCCGATGCTGCCGCTTCGCTTCTTCGGCGACCGGACGTTCACGCTCACGAACGTGGCCTCGTTCCTCATGTTCTTCGGGATGTTCGGCTCGATCTTCCTGCTCGCGCAGTTCTTCCAGACCGTGCAGCACATGACTCCGCTCGCCGCCGGGCTGCGGATCCTGCCGTGGACGGCGATGCCGATCTTCGTCGCGCCGATCGCGGGTGCGCTCTCCGATCGGATCGGCGGCCAGCGGATCATGACGGTCGGGCTCGCGCTGCAGGCCGGTGGGCTCATGTGGCTCGCGGCGCTGCAGTCGCCGACCGTGCCCTACTCGCACCTGGTCCTGCCGTTCATCGTCTCCGGGACCGGGATGGCGCTCTTCTTCGCCCCCGTCGCGAACGTCGTCCTCAGCTCGGTCGCGCCGCAGCACGAGGGCAAGGCCTCGGGTGCGACGAACGCCATCCGCGAGCTCGGCGGCGTGTTCGGTGTCGCCGTCCTCGCCTCGGTCTTTGCCCACGCGGGCGGCTATCGGACGGCCGAGACGTTCACGAACGGGACGTCGACGGCGGTCTGGATCGGCGGAGCGGTGGTCGCGCTCGGCGCACTCGCCGCCGCCTTCATCCCGCGTCGGCCCGTTCCCGTCGCCGAGACGGTGATCGAGGAGGAGACGCTCGCCGAGGCGGCCTGACGGTCAGCGCCCGACCTGCGCGAGGTATTGGGGCAGATTGCGCGGGTCGGGCGTCGACCGCCTCCGGATCGGCGGGTCGCCCGCCACGCGTTGATAGCCCGCGAACTCGGCGTCCAGCACACCCTCGCCGCCGGTGAGCCCCGGGAGCCGGCGTCGCAACTCCTGCACGCGCGTTGCCGGGAGCGCCGTCTCGAGCACCGAGAGCTCTCCCTGCGCGCTCGGCGTGCTCGCTGCGGCGCCGAGCCGGCCGATGGCGGCCAGCACCGCCCCGATCGCCTGGGTGGGGACCTCGGCCGCGATCCGGAACACCGGCTCGCAGACCACGGTGCCCCCCTGCTCGAGCGCCTGCACGAGTACGAGCGGCGTCAATCGCCTGAGGTCGCGCGCGGTGGGCATCGGGCCGCGTCGCGACGGCGGCCCGTCGGCGAGGCTGTAACCGATCTTCGTGAGCGTGACTACGCAGTCGGTGACCTGCCAGCCGTGGAGGCCCTCCTCGAGTGCGACCCGTACGTACTCGTCCATGTGTTTCGCGAAGTCATCGAGGTTCTTGAAGATGTAGAGCGGTGCGTCGCGCGGGTCGACGTCGCCCGATACGCGCACCTCGACTCCAGAGCCCGGGGCCGCGGGCTCGACGTGAAGCCCCAGGTCGGCGTGGAACGGGTTCGTCGGCGTATTGAAGTTCTCGACTGCCTCGCCGCTCCCCGCAGGGCGTTCGATGCAGATGGTCGTCGTGTCGCGGAACTCGACCGCAATGCCGTAGTCGTCCGCGAGCGTCGCGCCGATGACCTCCCGCTGCACCTCGCCGTAGAGCGAGACGGAGATCTCGGCCTGCAGGTCGTCCTGGCGGACGTCGATCAGCGGGTCCTGCTCCGCCAGCTGGCCGAGCGCTACGCGCAGCCGCCGGCCGTCCGCGGGGTCGGCGGGCTCGACCACCGCCTCGAACGTCGGCGGTGCGAAGTGGTGCTCGACGCCGGGTTGCGACTCGCCGAGCCAGTCGCCGATCTGGATCTCGCCGAGGCCCCAGAGCTTCGCGATCTCGCCGGCCTCGACTGCGTCTCGCTGCACGGCGTCTCCGTCCGCGAAGACGCGGAGCGCGGTGACCCTGCCGGCGTCGAAGCGGTCGCGGACTCTGAGGGTTCCGGAGAAGAGACGCGTGTAGGCGATGCGGTCCCCGTCCGGGCCGCGCTCGATCTTGAAGACCCGGGCCGAGAGCGGGCCGTCGCCGTCGCCGACGCGCGCCGGGAGCAGCTGTGCGATCCCGCGCATCACTTCCTCCGCGCCTGCGCCCGTGAGCGCCGAGCCGAAGAAGACGGGATGGAGCTCGTCCTCCCGCGAGCGTCGAACGAGCTCGCCGTCGGCCGGTCCGAACGCCACGAACGAAGCGGCGCGCGAGCCGAGCCCGTCCGCCGAGCCCATCGGCACGATCGCAGGCGTCAGCCGCTGCTCGATCTCGTCGAGCACGCGCTCCGGATCCGCCCCCGCGCGGTCGATCTTGTTCACGAAGAGCAGGGTCGGCACGTCGAGCCTCTGTAGCGCGCGCATCAGGATCCGCGTCTGTGGCTGGACTCCTTCGACCGCCGAGATGACCACCACTGCGCCGTCGAGCACGCTCAGGACCCGCTCGACCTCGGCGATGAAGTCCGGATGGCCGGGCGTGTCGATCAGGTTCACCGTCACACCGTCGATCGGGAACGAGACGACGGCCGACTTGATCGTGATGCCGCGCCGCTGTTCGAGCTCGAGCGAGTCGGTCTGCGTCGTCCCCTTGTCGACGCTGCCGATTTCGTCGATCACGCCGGCGGCGTGCAGGAGCCGTTCGGTGAGAGTTGTCTTACCGGCGTCTACATGCGCCAGGATCCCAAGATTGAGCGTTCTGCGAAGCACGCGTCCATACCTCCAAGGTGGTCATTCCGGCCTCCTGAATGGCAATGAACGGTGCGCGCACGACGCCTCCTGGTTGATCCGACTGGCGCTTGCAGAGACAGAATAGTCCGCGCGATGCCGATCTTCCAGCCCGAGCTCGAAACGCTGCGCCGCCCGGAGCTCGAGCAGCTCCAGCGCGAGCGGCTGCGGGAACGGTTCGGGGTCGAGCTCGAGGAGTTGGCGGAGCAGCCCTTCCGGGTCAAGTCGGAGCTGCGCGACGCGTATCCATTCGGCCTGCTCCGGGTGCCGCTCGAGGAGTGCGTTCGGATCCACGCCTCTTCGGGCACGCGCGGGAAGGCGACGATCGTCGCGTACACGCGTGGCGACCTCGCGGCCTGGGCCGACTGTTGCGCGCGGGCGCTCGCGGCGGCCGGAGCCGGGCCGGGCACGGTCGTCCATATCGCCTACGGCTACGGGCT
This sequence comes from uncultured Actinomycetes bacterium, assembly GCA_963725965.1. Lineage (GTDB taxonomy): Bacteria > Actinomycetota > Thermoleophilia > Gaiellales > Gaiellaceae > Palsa-739. The sequence goes on from CAVSAK010000004.1 coordinate 576,037, forward strand.
CTTCACCGGCGGCCTCGGCCTCCACTACGGCGCCGAGCGGCTCGGGTGCACCGTCGTGCCAGCGTCGGGAGGGAACACGCCGCGCCAGGCGCAGCTGCTCGAGGATCTCGGCGCGGAGATCCTCTGCTGCACGCCGAGCTATGCGCTGACGATCGCGGACCACGTCGGCGAGCCAGCGCGCCTCAGCCTCCGCGCAGGCGTCTTCGGCGCCGAGCCGTGGACCGAGGGACTGCGCGAGGCCGTCGAGGGCGCGCTCGGGCTGACCGCGGTCGACATCTACGGCCTGTCCGAGGTGATGGGCCCCGGCGTCTCCGCCGAGTGCAGCGAAGGCCGGAACGGCGCGCATGTGAACGAGGACCACTTCCTCGTCGAGGTCGTCGATCCACAGTCGGGCGAGCCGCTGCCCGACGGCGAGGTCGGCGAGCTCGTCTTCTCGACGCTGACGAAGCAGGCGCTGCCGCTCCTGCGCTACCGCACCGGCGACCTCGCCTCGCTCACCCGCGAGCCCTGCGTGTGCGGCCGCACATTCGCACGCATGTCACGGGTCGTCGGCCGAACCGACGACATGCTGATCATCCGCGGCGTCAACGTCTTCCCGAGCGAGATCGAGCGTGCGTTGCTCGCGATCCCGGAGCTCGAACCGCACTATCAACTCGTCGTCGAGCGTCCGGACCATCTCGACGAGCTGACGGTCCACGTGGAGGGGACCGTCGACCCCGGCCCGGTGCGCGAGCAGCTCGCGAACGCATTGGGTCTGACCGCCCGGGTGGAGGTCGTCCCGCCGGGAACCGTCCCGCGGAGCGAGGGCAAGGCGCTCCGCGTCCTCGATCGCCGCTAGCTGGCGGCCGCTGCGTCCCCCTGCCAGAGGCTGAAGGCGTTCCCCTCGGTGTCGCGGCAGGCGGCGAACCAACCGTGGCCCGGCACGGGAGTCTTGTCGCCGGCCTGACCTCCGAGCTCCGTCACCTTGGCGAGCGAAGCGTCGATGTCGTCGGTGTCGAAGTAGACCGTGATGTTTCCCGGCTCGTCCGAGGCGAGGATTGCACCGCCCTGATCCTCCGCACTCTGGAACATCCGGTAATCCATCTCGGGCGACATCGGCGGGCCGACCTCCCAGCCGAACACCCCACTCCAGAATCCCTGCGCGCGGTCGACGTCCGCGGCGCCGATCTCGACATGTACGACCTTGCCTGCCATCGCTCCTCCTCCCGACCGGGTTATCGTCCTTACCTCACCTTCTGAGAGGAGTCTATGTACAGGGTTGCGGTCCTCTATGAGAGCGAGCCGGACGCAGATTCGTACGTCGAGCACGCCGAGCTGTGCGCCCGGGTGCCGGGCGGAGTCTTCCGGCATGGCAGGGTCACGGGCGCGCCGATGGGCGAGGCGGCGCACGCGTACTACGCCGAGTGGGAATTCGCCGATGAGCAGGCGTTCCGGAGCGCGATCCGCAGCGACGAGTTCATGGCGACCGGCAAGGACGCGTACAAGCGCGGCTTCCCGCAGCCGACGGTCGAGTTCGTAGAGCTCGACTAGCTGTCGCCGTCACCCGCTGGCTGCCGGGACCGTGAACGGCTGGTACGTCCCGAAGTGCCACGCGAGCCCCTCGGGGTCACGGGCGCCGTACTCACGTGAGCCGTAGTCGGTGTCGTTCGGCTCGCGCACGATCTCGGCGCCGGCCTCGCGCGCCCGCGCGCAGTGCTCGTCCGGCTGTGGGACGACGACGTAGACGCCGCCTCCGCCGGCCGCCTCTGCCGGGCCGAGCATCACCATCCCGTTGCCCAGCCTCAGCTCGGCGTGGCGGACATGTCCGCTCTCGTCGCGGTAGACGGCGTGCGGCTCGGCGCCGAACGCACGCTCGAGGAACTCGATCGCCGCCTCCGGGTCGCGGTAGGACATGGTCGGGAAGACCGTCGGGTGCTCGCTCATGGTGTTCCTCTCGTCGATGTCCGAGCGAGCCTAGGCCGTTGCCTCGGCGGCGTCTTGAACGAAATTGCCGCCGAGCAGTTGGCCGGGCGTGACCCCGCCGAATGCGCGGACATCGCGCGCGAGGTGGGCCTGGTCCGCATAGCCGCACGCGGCCGCCACCTCCGCGATCCGAGGCCGCCCGGAGCGCAGAGCGGTGACGGCGCGGTCAAAACGGATCACTTGGGCGGCGGTCTTCGGCGGCAGGCCGACGTGGTCGCGGAAGCGGTCGATCAGGCGGCGTGGACTCCAACCGAGCTCGAGCGCGAGCAAGTGGATACGCACCCGGCCGCCGCTCCGCACCAGCTGCCGCCACGCCCACTCCAGCTCGCGAGGCGGCGGAGGCGAGTCCGTCAGCCGGCGACCGAGGAAGTTCTCGACGAGATCGAAGCGCGCCTCCCAGCCGGGTGCCTCGCGCAGACGCGTCGCGAGCGTCTCCGCCCCCGGTACCAGCTCCTCCAGCGGAACCGACCGGTCTGCGAGCTCGTGCAGCGGCCGGCCGAGCAGGCGTCGCGCGCCGAGGGGCGTCAGGCGCAGCTCCAGGCAAGAAAACGCCCGCTCGCCCGCGACTGCCGTGGGCTTCGTGTGGAGTCCGGCGAGGAAGTTGTCGAGGTTCGCGCCTTCGACTTGCCATGGCGCGGCCAGGTTGAGGATGAGCGGGATCCCGGGGAAGGGCAGCTCTCGAAAGCTCGCCGCGTCCTGGCCTTCCCACGCCCAGCCTTCGAGCGCCTGGCCGAGCAGCGGCCGCAGGGCCGGCGCAGGGAGCCGACGCGCGATTTGCCAGCGAACACCGTCCCGCTCGTGGTGCTCGATCTCCACGCTCTGGAGCGTACGTCAGCAGTAGGGTCCCTGCGATGGCCGAGGTGGAAGTAGCTCGGGAGGGCGCCGTCCAGACGATCACGCTCAACCGGCCGGACAAGCTCAACGCGTTCACGCGCAGCCTCCACGAAGAGCTGCAGGCGGCGCTGGAGGCGGCGCGCGACCCGGCGGTGCGCACGGTCGTGATCACCGGCGCCGGCCGTGGCTTCTCGGCCGGGCAGGACCTCGGAGCGTTCGGCGAGTCCGGCGACATTCCGACGCTGCTGCGCGCGACCTACCACGTCAACGTCCTGGCGATCCGGTCGCTCGAGAAGCCGGTCATCGCGGCGGTGAACGGCGTCTGCGCGGGCGCCGGGCTCTCGCTCGCATCCGCCTGCGACATTCGGCTCGCATCGGACGCGGCCTTCTTCGTCCCCGGCTTCGTCGGGATCGGGCTGATTCCCGACTCCGGCGGCACGTACTTCCTCCAGCGGCTGCTCGGGACGCCGCACGCGTTCGAGTGGATGATCTCGAACCGAAGGCTGACCGCGGAGGAGGCTCATGCCTGGGGGCTCGTCTCGGAGGTGTTCGAGGCCGACTCGTTCGCCGCGCAGGTGGCGGAACGAGCGGCGGCGCTGGCCGCGGCCCCGACTCGGTCAATTGCGCTGACGAAGCGGTTGTACGACAAGGCATCGACCTCGACGCTCGAGGAGCAGCTCGAGCTCGAGGCCGAGGCTCAGGCCGAGGCGGCGCAGACGGCGGACTTCCGCGAGGGCGTCGTGGCCTTCGGCGAGAAGCGCGAGCCTCGGTTCAGCGGACGCTGACGAGGAGCCCCGCGCGGGGCGGGGCTCCTCGTCGTGATGCGTGTGTGGCTTGGTCTAGAACGGGCCGGGCCCGAACGGGCCACCCTCGGTCGCAGGGCTTGCAAGCACGCACTGCCCGCTCCGCTTGCCGAACACCGTGTTCGGCTGGGGCGCCCGTGGGTACAGGTTGTCGCTCAGGTCGCCGCTGTCCCACGTCATGCTGTTGCCGCGGCAGTTCAGGTTGCCGTGGATCGTGTTGAAGACGATCTCGATCGCGTCCGGATCCGCGAGTTGGTTGCCGATATAGGACGCGTTCCCGCCTACATCCACGCGGGCCGTCCCCATCCAGCACGACGCGACGTTCGAGATGCTCAGGTTGCCGCCGACGGTGCTGTCCTCGAGCGCCGAGAACACGGGGCTCTGGAACAGCCCGAACACGCCGGGCGAGGTGTCACAGGTGAAGCCGCCGCCGCCGCCGTGCTGCTCGAAGTTCCCGCCGATCGACGTGTTGTGGATGACCACTCCGAGAGCCTGCGATGCGATGAAGTTCCCCTTGATCGAGTCGCTGCTCGTAAGGCTCGGGTCGTCCGCGCACGGATTGCTGTCGGGATTGCAGCCGATCGCCGCCGCTCCCCCGCTCTGGACCTTGAAGTTGCCGCCGACGGTGAGGTTCGAGCCGCCGGTTCCGAACAGCGCCACGAGGGCCGCGCCCGGCGAGACCCTCACGTTGCCCGTGACGACTGCGGGGCCTGCGTCCACGACGCAGGCACCCTTCACCGTCAGGTTGCCGTGGACAGTTCCGACGAGCGTTCCCGGTGAATCCAGCGTGCCGGAGCACGTGTTATTGCCTCCGGCGACCGCAGGAGCCGCGCCCATCCCGACCGCGAAGGCCGCGACCATCAGCGCTGCGGTCCACAGGGATGCCTTGCGAAGAATCGCCATCTACGTTCTCCCATCTGGACCGCCCCTGCCCGATCCTCAGTCGGTTGACGGCACCGAGGTTACGCCGCTTGCCGGGAAAAACAACAACCGCGGCGCTGCCTCAGCGCAGCGTCTCTGGTGTGGGCCAAGGAGGCCGAGCATCAACTGAAGGCACACTTCGCGCAGCATGAGGGGCCTGCGCAGGGGCGAGGGCGGGCCGAGCCCCGTCCGGGAGGCGATGACGCGCTACGTGGCGATCGGCCTCGCCACCATCGCGCTGATCAGCGTCGTCGGCATCTGGCTCTTCCACCGTGCGGGCGAGGCCGAGGCGATCCGCGACGCGAAGGATCAGACCCGGATCGCGGCCCAGGGATCGGTGGAGCCGGTTCTCAGCGACGGGCTTCTGCGCGGGAAGCCGAGCGCGCTCGCCGCGGTCGACCGCGTCATCCAGGAGCGGGTGCTCTCGCGCCCTGACGACGCCATTGCGCGCATCAAGATCTGGGACTCGAACGGGCGGATCGTGTACTCGGACGAGCCTGCTCTGATCGGCAAGCGATACCCGCTCGGTAGCGAGGAGCGAGCGGCCTTCGAGAACGGACGCGTGACGGCCGAGGTGAGCGACCTTGCTAAGCCCGAGAACCGCTATGAGCGCGGCATGGGCAAGCTGCTCGAGGTCTATCTGCCGATTCGCACCCCGAGCGGTCGGCCGTTGCTCTACGAGACCTACTACCGCTCCAGCTTCGTGTCCGCCCGCGCGGCGCGGATCTTCCGGCAGTTCGCGCCCGTGATGATCGGTGCGCTGGTTCTGCTGGCGCTGATCCAGCTCCCGCTCGCGTGGTGGCTGGCGCAGCGGATCCAGCGCGGACAGGACGAGCGCGAGCGGCTACTGAGGCGGGCGATCGACGCGTCGGAGCTCGAGCGTCGGCGGATCGCGCGAGATCTTCACGACGGCGTTGTCCAGGATCTGGCGGCCGTGTCCTACTCATTGGCCGCCGCGGCCGATGGTGCGCCTGCGCCGTACGACGGCGACCTGCGCACGGCGGCGGCCGAGACCCGCCATGGGATCGGGCAGCTCCGCACGCTGCTCGTCGAGATCTATCCGCCCGAGCTGCATCGCGCAGGCCTCTCCGCTGCTCTGGCCGACCTGCTGGGCGCGGCCGGCCGACGCGGCCTCGAGACCTCGCTGGACCTCGATCCCGGGCTCCGGCTGGAGCCCGAGACCGAGGCGCTCTTCTTCCGCATCGCGCAGGAGGCCGTGCGGAACGCCGTCAAGCATGCGGGCGCCGAATCGCTGAGCGTGCGGGTCGCGGCGACCGACTCGGGTGCGCAGCTCGTCGTCGAGGACGACGGGCGCGGCTTCGACCCGAGGGCCGTCGGAGGCGACGGCCACTTCGGCCTGCGCATGCTCGGAGACCTTGCGCACGATGCCGGCGGCGAGCTCGTGGTCGACTCCTCCCCGGGTGGCGGCACGCGGGTCACTGTCGAGGTCGCGAGGTGATCCGCGTCCTGCTGGCGGACGATCACGGTCTCGTGCGCGCCGGTCTCGAGCGACTGCTCGCAACCGCCGGCGACATCGAGGTGGTCGGCGGAGCCGCCGACGGCGCAGAAGCCATTGCTCTGGCGGCCGAGGCCAGTCCGGACGTCGTGCTCATGGACCTCTCGATGCCGAACGCCGACGGGATCGAGGCGACCCGCGCGATCCTCGTGGAGAACGACGAGGTGCAGGTCGTCGTGCTGACGTCGCTCACCGACCGCGAGCGCATTCTCGCCGCGCTCGACGCGGGCGCGATCGGGTACCTCCTCAAGGACTCGGAGCCCGAGGAGCTGATCGCCGGCGTTCGTGCAGCGGCTCGCGGCGAGTCGCCACTCGACCCGAAGGCGGCGCGTGCCGTTCTCGGCGCGCGTGCGGTTCGCGAGCGTGCGGAGCTGAGCGAGCGCGAGCGCGAGGTGCTTCGGTGCGTCGCGGAGGGCATGCCGAACAAGGTGATCGCGCGCGAGCTCGGGATCAGCGAGAAGACCGTGAAGACGCACCTCACGCGCGTCTTCCAGCGGATCGGCGTGACCGATCGAACCCAGGCCGCGCTCTGGGCCAGGGATAACCTGGCCTAGCTCCAGGCGCGCCGAGGCCGGAGACGGGAGTCTCCGGCCACATGTGGGGGAGGAAGCTCAGACGGAGAGCGACGCGCGGCAGGTCTCGCCGCTGCTCAGCGACTTCGCGGTAGCGACGATGCGGCTGCCGACTCCACCGGCGAGGAGGCGGCGTACCTCGAACGAGCCGCTCGGAGCCTGCGTCGTCCTGATGCCGCGGAAGGCGTTCGATCCGTTCCTCGAGATCGTCACGCGCCAGCGCTTGCCCGCGCGGTTCTGGTCGACCTCGAACTCGGTCTCGAGTCTGCCGTCGTCCGCCTTGGCCTTGAGCTTCCAATGGCTCGCGGCCGAGCACTGTCCTCTCTTGACGACCCCGCGGCCGCCCCTGCCGTCCTTCGCGGCGGCGGTCGAGGCGAATGCGACGAGCGTGAGCGCGAGAACGGCGATTCCGGTGAGCGTGAGCTTGTACATCTCGGCCTCCTGGCGAGTCGAATTTGACTCCACCGAGGCTGCCCGGGCGCCGGTCCGGGCCGCAATGGGACATCGGTCCTAGGACCGGGAGCCGAGCAGCTCGAGCACCTCGCCGTCCTCGGGATAGCGTCCGAGCTCCTGCTTCGAGAAGATCGTCTCGCCGTCCACTACCACGTCGTACTGGCTCTTGGCACCCTCGCGGGCGGTCGCGTCGTAGCCGTGTTCCTGCAGCTCGGCCGCGAGACTCGCGGCCCGTCGGTCGTACCCGCTTCAGACGGGGCAGTAGAGGATCTCGACGGCCACGCTGGTGAGCGTAGCCGGACGCTCTGACGCTATGCGGCCTGCGAGGCCGCGCGGAGCTGCGATTCGATCTGCGCGGCGAGCTCCGGATACTCCTGCTGGAGCTGTCGGAACTCGGTACCGAAGAGCACGAGCACCTTCGCCGGCAAGGCAGTCGTCACGGTTGCCGTGCGCCGTCCCTCGCCGAGGATCGCGAGCTCGCCGAAGAAGTCGCCCGGCTGGAGCGTCCGTACCTCGATCCCGTTGATCGTGACGGTGGCAGTGCCTTCGAGGAGGACGAAGAACGAGTAGCCCGCCGCGCCCTCGCCCGTCAGCTTTACGCCGGCGCTGACGTCCTGCACCTCGAACCACGGCGCAATCGCCCTCTGGTCCTCGGGCTCGAGCGTTTCGAACAGCGGAACGCCGGCGAGGTCGTCTGCGGCTGCGGTCGGCATCCCGGCGCACCCTAACCCGCGTGAACGGGCTGGTTCCACCCCCGTCACCGGACTGTTACCTGCCGCGGGCGACGAGTGCGATACTCGGCGTCGTGGACGAGGACGATCTCGAGAAGCTGAAGGCGGCGGGCTCGGCGCTGTCGTTCGGCGTCGGCCAGGTGCTGATCGAGCGCGGCAAGCCGGGCACCGGGCTCTACGTCGTGCTCGACGGGCACATCGTGGTGGAGGCGCCGGAGGGCACGCGCGAGCTCGGTCCGGGCTCGGTGATCGGCGAGCGGGCGCTTCTCTCGGCCGACGGGATGCGCACCGCACGCGTTCGTGCGCTGACCCACGGCGTCGTCCTCGCCGTCGAGCGGACCGAGGTCGAACGCCTTTGCGCCGAAGACCCCGCGTTCGCCGAGCGGCTGGCTACATCGTCTTGAAGGATCGGCGCAGGTCTGTTCGCGCGTGGGCGCAGATAAGGACGAGCGCCGCACGTACCGCTCAGCGCGGCACCACGAACCTCTCGCTTCCTGCCAGGCGATAGCGCGCGAGCTTGCGGGCGCCGAGGCCGGCCCAGACGTACCAGCGATACTGCCCCGGCGTCAGCCGGAAGCGGTGGCCGGACCAGGTCCAGCTCGCGGGTATGCCGGTCTGGTGCATCGTCGGCCACGCCGAGAAGATGCGTTTCGAGCCGCGGAACAGCTGCAGGTTGTAGTAGGTGGCGCCGCGGACGCGGCCCCAGCGGAGAATCGGATTCGCCGCCGCGTGCACAACGTAGGAAGTCTTGTGCAGCGTCAGGATCTTCGGGGGACCCGCGATGGAGGTGACACTCGAGGCATTCCCGGCCTGGTCGATCGACCGCACCGAATAGAGGTACTCGTTGCCGGGCCGGATCGTCTTGTCGGCGAAAGTGTCGGCAACCCCGTCGAAGACGGTCGTACTGGCCTTGTGGCCGCGGATCTTGCGCTGGATGACGATGCGGTCGGACGTGCTCGACGAGGTCCAGCCCAGGACGTCGGCGGCGGCGGTGCTCTGTTCCGAGACGTTGCCGAGCACCGGCGGAGTCGCGTCATAGGCCAGATGAATTGGTGCAGTGGCCCTGTTGCCTGCCTTGTCGGTGCAGGTTCCGCTGGCCGTCGCCGCTCCGCTGTCCGGGCCGTGGTATGTCACCGAGGAGCAGCCGGCGATGCCGGAGGTGGCGTCGGTTCCGCTCCAGCGGATGGCGACGGGGTGGTTGTACCAGCCGTGGTAATCGGGTTTGCGCGAGAAGCTTGGCCTGAGGCCGGTCGGCGGCGTCGCGTCGATCTTGATCACGAGAGTCGCCGTGCTGGTGCCGGAAGCGTTCATCGCCGTGCAGGTCTCCTTCGTACCGGCCGTCGGCCCCGGAACCGTGATGGCCGTCAGACAATTGCTGGAGGTCGCATCGGGCGCCGACCAGTGCAGGATGACGTTGTCGCCGTGGGAGCTTCCCCGGTACCAGCCGTTGGTGCCGGCGATCCCGTCGATCGTGTAACTGATGGTTGGCGTCGCCGCAGACGCGGTCGCGGTGAACACCAGGACAAACGCGAGGCAGACCAATCCGGCTGTGCTGGAGCGGCCCATCGCTAGGGCGCCTTCAACGGACTCGGGGGCGGGGCTGCCTTGGGGGCCTGGAGCGGCGTAAGACCACCGCCATGCGACGTCGTGGCGGCGGATGTCTTGCCGGCGGCCGGCGCCGTGTGCTCGGACACAGGCTGCAGGTTCGAGACGACCGTCGTGTGCACTACAGGTGTGTGCTGCAACGGCGTTTGCTGCGTCGGGGGCGCCGATCTCGCGCTCTGACTCGTAGCGCGGTTCGGGGAGCCGCTACCGGCGTGCGCAACCGCGGTGCGCGTCGAGGACACAGGGGGCGGCCGGAGCAACTGGTCCACGTTCCAGGGAAGTGCCTGCAGCTTGGCGGATGCCCCTGCGCCGCTCCTGCTGCCCGATCCGAAGTCATGTGTCGCCACGAGGGCGATTGCGGCAACGACAGCGACTACTGCCGGTACTGCCCACGCCAGGCGGTTACGACCCGGCGTCCGCGTCGCAGCAGTCGTCGTGGGGCGCGCGCGCGACAATCGCCGCCGCAGCCGCCGCTCCACTCCGACGCGAACAGCGATCGGCTCCCATAGCAGCAGCCGCAATCGCGGCCGTGGAACTCTCCGCGAGGGGGCCTGCCGGCGGCGCTCGGCCACCCACCACCGTAATTGCTGCGCCAGATCTTCCAGGGAATCCCTGAAGACCAAGAAGAGGACGATGCCGCCGGAGATCGCCAGGACGTAGACGGCTAGCGCTGCGGCAAGAAATCTTCCGGGAGAAGTCACGGTGGTCCCCCTTGGTTCCGCTCTTGGTCTTTGGAAAACCCGCCTATCCGCGCCGCACTAGGGGCCAATCGGAGCAGAGTACCCCATGGTGCCGCAGCCTCCAAACGCGTAGCCGCGGCAATTGTGCTGGTGCGCGCGCTTTTTGCGCCCGACTAGATCGTCTTGAACTGCTCGAACGGCTGACGGCAGCTCTCGCAGTAGCGCAGCGAGCGGCACGGAGTCGGGCCGAAGATGTTCTCCAGGCGCGTCCGGGTCGAGCCGCAGTAGGGACAGCGGAAGACGTTCGCCTGCAGCTGGACCAGCGTCGGCGCCGAGGCGTCGCGCGGCGCGGGCGGTGCAAAGCCGGCCGCGCGCAGCTTCTCTCGTCCGGCCGCGGTGATCCGGTCGGTCGACCACGAGTCGTCCGAGATCACCTCGACCTCGGGCTCGGCGCCGAGCCCGGCGACCTTCTCCTCCATTGCCCGCTTCATCACCTCGAGCGCGGGGCAGCCCAGGAAGGTCGGCGTGAACTCGATCCGGACGTGTCCCTCGTGGACATCGACCGAGCGGATGACTCCGAGGTCGACGAGCGAGACGACAGGGATCTCCGGATCCGGGATCTCCTCCAGCGCCTCCCAGACGTCTGCTTCGGCTACCACTGAGCTCCGGCCGGTGCCGAGCGCCGCACCATCGTCATCTCCTCCCACAGCGGAGCAAGCTCGTCGGTGTGCGTGCCGCGGTCGATCGCCTCGACCGCGTCAAGGCCGACTCGCTGCACGAGCTCCCCACGTAGCTCCGCCGGAAGGACGCCGAGCGCGTAGGGCCACAACTCCTCGACCGCCGCCTGGAAGCGCTGCTCGCCGCGCAGCCGGTCGTGCCACATCTCTGCGTGCATTCGGTGGTACGCCTCTTCGCGGTCGATCTTGGCGGCGAGACCCGCGACCGCCGGATCCGGGTCGTCCTTCAACGCCGTGATCCGGATCTCGTCGGCGACCTCGTAGAGCCAGCGGCGGGCGATCGTGTGCGCCCACTCGAGCACGTGCAGCTCGACCAGCGGCGCGCAGCGGTATTCGTCCAGGGCGCGGTCGAAGGCGAGCGCATCCGGATCGTCCGACAGAAGCGAGTAGGCGGCGCGCGCGTGCCCGATCTCGTTCTGCGCGATCGAGGAGAAGGCCACGTCCTCCTCGAGCATGGGTGCGATGCCGGTCCACTCGCTGTCGCGCCAGCCGAGGACGAGCTCGTCGTCAGCCAGGCCCAGCAGTTCCTGCTCGTTCACGCGCCTCCTTCAGGCGTGCCTTGATCGAGTAGCCGTCGACGCGCCGGTACTTGAGGTCGAACTCGTCGGCCCAGTCCTCGACGTCGCGGATCGCGTCGCGCGGAACCAGCCAGAGCGCGACCGACTCGCCGCGCCGGCCGTACTGCTCGCGCGCCCAGGCCTCGGCGAAGTCCGCGTCGGGTGCGACGACCGAGCCTGCGTGCTCGAAGGCGGCACCGCGCTTCTCCTTGCGGAAGACCTCCCAAACCGGATGACTCGAGCCCGGAGAGCTCATGCGGCGAGGACCGCGTCCCGCACCCACTGCTCCTGCTCGAGGAAATGCCGTCGGAGCGCGAGCCGCTCCTCGGTCTTGGGGCCGTGGCCGGTGACGACGTGCATCAGCTCGTCCCAGTCGGGCTCGCTGTACTCCCAGACGCCGTCGTCGCGCTTGCGCAGCTTCGGGTCCGGCACGGTGAGCCCGAGCTCCCAGATCTGCGGGACGTACCCGTCGAGGAACTGCTGTCTCGCCTCCTCGTTCCCCTGCGACTTGATCCGCCACAGGTACATCGGGTCCTCGTCGGCGGGGATGGGGTTCCCGTGGAACTGCATCAACGGACCCCACCAGCGGTCGAGCGCCTCCTGCACGAGCTCGAACTGCTCGGGCGTGCCCGTCACCATCGCGAGAATCACGTCGCGCCCGTGAAGGATGTGGAACGACTCCTCCCAGCAGATCTTCTTCATGATCCGCGCATACGGCGCGTACGAGCACTTGAGGAGCGCCTTCTGGCTGATGATCGCCGCCGCGTCGACGAGCCACGCGATGACGCCGACGTCGCCCCAGGTCTCGGTGGGGTAATGGAAGACGTTGTGGAACTTCGCCTTGCCGTCGACGAGGTCGGCGAGGCACTGCTCGCGCGGCTTGCCGAGATCCTCGACCACGCGGTAGATGAGCTGCGCGTGCCCGACCTCGTCCTGCACCTTCGCGGTCAGCGCGAGCTTGCGCTGGAGCGTCGGGGCACGGAGGATCCACTCGCGCTCGGGCAGGACGCCCATGAGCTCGGAGTTGCCGTGCATCTCGATGAACTTGATCAGCTTCTTCCGATAGTCCTCCGGCATCCAGTCGGCCGTCTCCACCTGGCCGCCGGACTGGACGTACTCGAGAAATGCCTGCTCATCCCGGGGAATCTCGACCGCTGCCACGCAGCACCACCTTCCGAACGATCGTTAGCCTCTCGATTGTAGATGTCCAGCCGCCGGAACGAGTTGACCCGCACCGCCGCCCGCCTGTTCGCGGAGAAGGGCTACCACGGGACGTCGATCGGCGATCTCGCCGAGGCGATGGGCGTCCAGAAGGGCTCGCTCTACGCGCACATCGAGTCGAAGGCCGACCTGCTCTGGGAGGTCGCGCGCGAGGGCTCGGTGGCGTTCCACGCGGCGCTCGACACGGTCCCGGACGAGGGGCCGGTCGTGGAGCGAATCCGCGCCGCCCTGCGCGCCCATCTCCGAGTCGTCGCCGAGCAGCTCGACGTCGCCACGGTGTTCGTCCGCGAGTGGCGCTACCTCGAAGGCGAGCGCCGGGACGCGTTCGTCGCCGAGCGACGCCGCTACGAGGAGCGGTTCCGGGCGCTCTTCCGGGAGGGCCGCGAGCTCGGCGAGCTGCGGACGGATCTCGACGACGCGACGGCCGCGCTGCTCGCGCTCTCGGCTGCGAACTGGGCCTACACCTGGCTGCGGCCCCGGACCCGGCCGTCGAAGGCGGGAACTTCTCGGCCGGGCGCCGGCGGCTTGGCCGACGGCGCTTCCAGCCCAGAGACGGACGAGCTCGCCGACCGTTTCACTGCGCTCCTGCTCGACGGCATGCGGGGCTACGCGAGCCGATGAACGTCACGCTCGTCGTCAATCCGTTCGCCACTCGCGTGAGCGGTGAGCGGCTCGAGAGAGTGCGGGAGGAACTCGAACGCGCCGGCGAGCTCGACGTCGTCATGACCCAGCGTCCCGGCCACGCGACCGAGCTCGTGGCCGAGGCCGGCCGGCGCGGCGCCGAGGCCGTGGTCGTCTTCTCCGGCGACGGCGGCTTCAACGAGGCGCTGAACGGGCTCGAGAGCGACCTGCCGATCGGCTTCCTGCCGGGCGGCGGGACGAGCGTGCTTCCGCGCGCGCTCGGGCTGCCGCGCGACGGGGTCGAGGCCGCGAGAGAGGTCGCAGATGCGCTGTCGGCCGGCCGGACGCGACGGATCTCGCTCGGCCGCGTCAACGGACGGCGCTTCGGGTTCGCGGCCGGTATCGGCCTCGACGCGGAGGTCGTGCGCCGGGTGGACGAGCTCGGCCGTCGCGACGACGGTCGCCGGCCCGGGGATGCCGCGTTCGCGGCGGCGGTCGTCCGCGTATTCGCCGCCCGGCACGGCCACCTCGAGCCCCAGCTCGAGATCGGCGGCTTCGGCAGGGCGGCCGCGGTGTTCGTGGCGAACGGGAACCCCTACACCTATGCCGGGCCTGTGCCGCTGCCGGTCGCGCCCGATGCTGCGTTCGAGCGCGGGCTCGACTTCGTCGCGCCGGTCGAGGTGGCACCGGCCTCTGTTGTGTCCGCGGTCGCTCGCGTCCTCAGCGGCCGTGCACGCGGCGAGCGTTTCCTCCTGGGACACGACCTCGACCGGATCGAGATCTCGTGCGATCTGCCGCTGCCGCTCCACGTGGACGGCGAGGACATCGGTGACGTCGAACAGGCGACGTTCGAGGCTGAGCGGAACGCCGTCTCGGTCCTGGTCTAGATCAGGTCGCCCAGGGAAGCCAGGGGACGTCGACGACGTCGAGCTCGCGGAAGATTAGCTGCGCCTCCTGCGCGTCCTCCTCGGAACCGGTGTGCTTCGCCCTCGCTCGCAGCGTCAGCGCGGTCTCGTACAGCATCGCGCCCTCGCGTGCGATGCGCAGGCTCTCCTCGAACTCATGTGCCGCGACCTCCTCATCGCCGCGCAGAAGCAGAGCCTGCCCGCGAATGCGGTGGAGCAGCGCCTGCACCGCCGGCGGCGCGGAGGTGCCGGTGATCGCCTCGGCCTCGTCGGCACCCGCCAGCGCGCCCTCGAAGTCGCCCGCGAAGAGCGCCGCTTCCGCGAGGCGCGCCTGCACCTCGACGACGAAGCTGCCCGCGTCGATCTCGCGCAGGGCCGCGGCAGCCGCGGTCAGGAGCTCCTGCGCCTCGTCCGCCCGGCCGGCGCGGGCCGCCGCGCGGCCGAGATTCGCGTCCGCGACCGCGGTCATCAGGCGCGAGCCCGCCGCCTCGCAGATCGTCCTGACCTCGTGTAGCTCGGCCTCCGCCGCTTCGATCCGACCCTGATCCGAGAGGATCTCCGCGATGTTGTTAGCGATCGTCGCCGCCCCGACGATGTCGCCGATCCGGTCGCGGGCGGCCCGGCTCCGGCCGTAGTACTCGAGCGCCTCGTCCCAGCGGCCCTCGTAGTAGGCGTCGATTCCGAGGTTGTTGAGCGCGTTCGCCTGGCCGAGCAGATCGCCGAGCTCCTCGTAGATCGGCAGCGCGAGCTCGCGCACCTGGTGGCGCTTCGGGCTACCGAGCGACGTGTACGCGAGGTGGCCGAGGTAATAGGCGTGCGCGAGCTCCGGCAGCGCTCCGGCGGTGCGTGCCTCGTCGATCACCCGCTCGACCCACTCCACGCATTCCTCGAAGGAGCCCTGACGGAACCGCGCAGCCGCATAGCCGAGCGAGAGACGAAGCCGGTTGAGCGTGCGAGCGAAACCGTCGAGCTCGTCGGCGTACCGGAGGCCCTGCTCGTACCAGTCGAGGGCCTCGGCGTAATGCCCTTCGTTCTCTCGGAGCCGGCCCTCCTTGAGAGAGAGGCCTGCGAGTGCGTCGGGGTCGGAGCGCAGGAGATCGCGAGCCTGCTCGTACGCCCGGCGAGCACCGGCGTAGTCGCCGCCGAGCTCCAGTACGTCGGCGAGGCTCTCCCAGACGCGGCCGACTTCCTCGGATGCGAGCGACGGCACGTTCGCGGCGACGTCGAGCGCACGCCGGAAGAGCTCGGACGCGTCCGCATTCGCGAACTTCGCCCGCGCCCGCTCGGCGGCCAGCAACGAGAAGCGCCACGTCTCCTCGTGCCGTTCCGCGAGCGAGAAGTGCAGGGAGAGCGTCTCGGCCGCCTCCGCTTCGTCGGTCGCCGTCTCGCGGAGGACGTCCGCCACACGCGCGTGCAGCTCGCGGCGGCGCCGGAAGGAAAGGCCCTCGTACGCCGCGTCGCGGATCAGCGCGTGGCGGAAGTGGAAGGTGCCGGCGACGTACGGGTCGCGTTCGACGAACTCCCCCAGCCGATCCCACGACTCCGCGTCGAGGGCGGCGTCCGAGTCGCCTTCGAGCACGCGGCCGATCAGCTCGCTGGAGAAGCTGGCGCCGAGGACAGACGCCCAGCGCAGGAGCGCCCGGTCGCCCGGGGCGAGGCCGTCGATCCGGCTGGTCAGCACGCCTTCGACGCTCTCCGGCAACTCCTCGAGCCCCTGTTCCGAGCCGCGCGTGGCGGCGACGAGCTCCTGCACGAAGAGCGGGTTGCCTCCGGCGCGCTCGGTGATCGCCGCGAGCTCCTCGGGCGGCAGCCCTTCGGCGCCGGCCGCGACCGCAAGCTCGTGAGCGTCTGCCTCGGGCAGCGGGTCGAGGCGGAGGGACATGGCCGGCACCGGCGGAGTCCCCGCTGCCGCGAGGAAACCGGCCTCGCCCGGACGTCGCGTGGAGCACACGAGCCAGGGTTTCGTCGCGACGCGGCTGCCGAGGTGGCGAAGCAGGTCGGACGACGCCTCGTCCATCCAGTGCACGTCCTCCATGAGGAGGAGCGTGGGCGGTTCGAGCAGCTCGCCGAGCACCGTCTCGACGACTCCGTGCAGGCGGGCGCGTCGGAACGCCGGCTGGAGGTCGTTCGCCTCCGGAGTCGCATGCACCGGCGTGTCGATGACGTCGGCGACGAGCGGCGTCCACGGCACGAGCTCCGGATCGATCCGCTCGAGCCGGTCCGCGAGCGCGACCGTGTTCGCCTCGGGGTCGCCGTCGACCTCGACATCGAGGAGACCTCGTAGGAGCTTCCGGAAGGGGAAGTACGGGGTCGTAGCCTCGTACTGCTCGCACCCGGCGCTCACGAGTGTGAGGCCCTCCGCCCGATCGCAGAGCTCCTCGAGGATCCGCGACTTGCCGATGCCTGCGTCTCCGATGAGCTCGACGAAGCTGCCGAAGCCCATGCGCACCGGCACGAGGGCGGCGTCGAGGACGGGCAGCTCGCGCTGGCGGTCGACGAGCGGGAGTCTCTTCCTCGGCGTCGCCGGCTCGCGGGTGCCCGCCACTTCGCCGACCGCGATCGCCTCGACCGGCTCGGCCTTTCCCTTCAGCGCCAGCGCGCCGACCGACTCGGTTGCGAAGGCCGTGCGCGACCGGTCGAGAAGGTCCGGCGTCGTCCAGATCGAGCGAGCGTCCGCCTTTGCCATCAGGCGCGCGGCAAGGGCTGCCGTGCCGCCGAGGATCGTGAACGCCTGTCGATACGGCGGCCCGATGCGGCCGGCGAAGACGTTGCCGGCGGCGACGCCCACGTGGAGAGGCAGCTTCGTCTCGGCGTCGACCGCGGCGCGCACCGTGCGGAGGAGGCGTTCCTCGTCCTCGCCTGCGGTCGTCGGCACGCCGGCGACGAGGACGATCCGTCCGCCGACGCCGTCGATGTCGCTCTCCAGGAAGCAGACGCCGTGCGCAGCGGCGGCCTCTTCGACCGCCTCGACGACCTCCTCGACGGCCTCGGTGTCCAGCTCGTGGTCGCTGCCGCCGAAGCGGACGAACGCGACGGCAGCGCGCCGATGCTCGCTCTCGACACGCTCGGCGGCGAGGTGTTCACGCAACGCCTCGGGAATGCAGCCGGTCACGTCCAGCTCGGCCGTGTGCGGAAGGGGCGGGATGCCGGTGAACGCGACGGACGGCGGCGACGAGAGAAGGGTCCCTGAGCCCTTCCGGTCACCGAGGCACGAGGGCTCGAGCTGCGCGGCGGTCGCGTCACTTATGGCGATCTCGCCGGCTTCGGCCGTGTCCTCCATCTCGACGGTGACGGCGGCATCGGGGCCGGCGACGATCAGCTCGCGGTGCCGTGAGCCGACGAGGAAGAAGTCGAAGTCGCCGCTGTGGATCCCGACGTGCATCTTCAGCTCGACCGGGCCGACCGAGGTCTGGAGCGGCCCAAGCGCGGCGAGCGAGTCGCGCATGCCCCAAGCCGCCGCGCAGGCACGTGCGGCGTGAGCGTCGCCGTCGAAGAACAGCAGCAGCGCGTCGCCGCCGAGCTTGACGAGCCCGCCGCCGAGCTCGTAGGCGACGGCCAGGAGGCGGCCGAACGTGGCGCTCATCACGTCGGTCACTTCCTCCGCGCCGAGTCGCCCCTTCGGCGCGAGACGCTCCGACATCGCCGTGAATCCGGAGACGTCGACAAAAGCCATCGTCCCTGCGAGCGCGCGGTGCCGCTCTGCCGGCGCGTCGCGTAGCCACTCGAGCGTGATGCGCGGGAGGTAGGGGATCACCGCCGCACCGGCGGCTTCGTCGAGCGTTTCGTTCTCCCGCACCCCCACGCCTCCGATTGTGCCGCTATTGACAAGAAAGTAGAAGAGGCGCATGCTCCGGCGCAGGGCCGGGCGGTGCCGGTCTGCGGCAAAAAAGGGGAGGGCATGCGTCAGCGCGCGCGGGCAGACCGGGCGAGGCGATGGACAAACCTGAAGCGGGGACTCCTGGTCCTGGTGCCGATCGTCGGCGCGCTTGTGGTGCTCGCTTTTCCTGCGGGGGCGTCGGGGCCGGAGTCGATCGCGTTCGAGTCGAACCGCAACGGCAACTCGCAGATCTTCACGATGAACCCCGACGGGTCGAACGTCGTCCAGCTCACGGACGACCCGTCGTCGGCGACGGACACCCTGCCGTCGATCTCGCCGAACGGCCACACGGTCGCTTACCAGAGCGACGTCAGCGGCACCGACCAGATCTGGGCGATCAACGGCGACGGCACCAATCCGCGTCAGCTCACCTTGGCGGGCTCGAACCAGCAGCCGACCTTCTCTCCGGACGGCACGAAGATCGCCTTCGACAGCAACCGATTTGGGAATTTCCAGCTCTTCGTGATGAACGCCGACGGCTCGGGCCAGACGCAGGTCATGACGACCGACGGAAACGTCGGCGGCTCGTCCTGGAGCCCCGACGGCTCGCAGATCGCCTACAACGACGACACCAACGGAACGAACGAGATCTACACGGTGGCCGTCGGGACGGGTGTCGTCACCGGCCCGCTCACGACAGCCACGACAGATGGGGCGAACACGAACCCGCACTGGTCGCCGGACGGCTCGAAGATCCTCTTC
Organism: uncultured Actinomycetes bacterium; assembly: GCA_963725965.1. Taxonomy (GTDB): domain Bacteria; phylum Actinomycetota; class Thermoleophilia; order Gaiellales; family Gaiellaceae; genus Palsa-739. The sequence continues at coordinate 594,734 of CAVSAK010000004.1, forward strand.
GTCAGCAATCGCTGCGATGTCGGGGGATTGGACGAACCTCCGGCGTGCGGAGGCGGCGAGTCCGTCTTCCTCATGAACGCCGACGGGACGAACCAGCAGAACCTCACGCAGGCGCCGATCTTCGACGCCGACCCTGCCTGGTCGCCCGACGGTTCGAAGATCGCGTTCGTCCGCGACCTCGGCGGCCAGGCGTTCAATGTCTTCACGGCCAACGCCGACGGAACGAATCAGGTTCAGCTGACCAACGGCGGCTCGCCGTCGCGGAACTCGTTCCCCAACTGGGGCACGCAGGTCAGCGCCGGCGGCCAGCTGTCGGGAAGCAGCGACCAGTCGGTCGTCAAGCCCGTCGGCCTGACCGCGGCCGGCGACTCCGACTGGGCCTTCTGGGGCAACAACAGCGCGGGCGGGAATCTGCCGCCGTCGGCGCTGACGCCGAGCGAGACGAAGGCCACCGGGGGGCGGCAGATCAGCGATCTGAGCACCGTCAACGGGGACGGCACGCCCACGCGCGGCTTCGGCGGTTTCCCGGACAGCACGCTCCCCTTCAACTTCGACTGGACGGACGGGACCCCGGACGCCACCGGCTCGGGCGCCCTTGGCGGCATCGCAGTTCCCGCGCTCGGGCAAGGTCTGTCGTTCACGGTCCCCGCGGACACGTCGATGCGGAGGCTCACGATCTGGACGTCTGCTCACTATGCGGATGGGACGCTGACCGCTCACCTCTCCGACGGGAGCGCTCCCGACTTCGCGCAGACGATCCACGCGCTCCCGAGTTCCCCTGGGCCGAGCCAGAACCTGCCCGCGGTCTTCACGCTCGACTACAAGGCTGAGAGCGACGACCAGACCCTGACGGTCACGTGGACCCAGTCCGCGAACAACAACGGCTGCGTCGGCTGCCAAGACATCGCCATCTACGCCGCCGCCCTCTCCGCCGGGCTGTCGAACCTGACCGTGAACGCGGCGCCGTCGAACGCCGGCGCCGGGATCGACCAGGTGCCGCTCAACACCATCCCGAATGCCTGGCTCTCGTTCTTCGCGGGATCCACGAACTCTACGCCGGTCGGCTCGACGCCCGTCGGTTCGACGCCGGTCGGCTCCACACCTGTCGGATCGACCCCGGTCGGGTCCACGCCGGTGGGTTCGACCCCTGTGGGTTCGACGCCGGTGGGCTCGACGCCCGTCGGTTCGACGCCGGTCGGCTCCACCGGCCTGTTCGACCTGCCCGTGGGCTCCACGCCCGTGGGCTCGACGGCTCTCTCGTCGGTGCTGCTCTCGCAGATCCAGCTTCACGGCGTCACCTGGGATCAGATCCTCTGCGGCTCGCTGCTCAACAAGCCGCTGAATTCGCTCACGCTTCAGGATCTGACGACGAACACCGAGCAGTGCTCCGACGGCAAGACATCGTTGCAGCACCTCAGGGCCCTGCCAATCAGCCAGGTCGATCTCGGCACGACGCTGCTCCGGACAGTGCACTGGTCGACGCTGTTGATGGGCAACACGCCGCTCTCCGCTCTCCCGGGAGGCTTCGGCGCCTGGTGTGGCACGAACGGCGAGATCCCCAACGATGGTGGCGACTGCACGAACGCAGGCCCGAGCACCACCGTGCTCCAGATGGACGTCGCCGGTCAGCTCGGCTCGGCGCCGGTCGGTTCGACGCCGGTGGGCTCGACGCCCGTCGGCTCCACGCCCGTCGGCTCGACGCCGGTGGGCTCGACCGACGTCAACGCCTCGCTGATCGCGAACATCCCACTCTCGGACATCAACCCGTTGGCGCCGGTCGTCAACTGCGGCGGGAGCTTCGACTGCGCGGGGAAGACGCTCGGCGACGCCTACAGGGTGAACGCGATTGTGTCCACGGCGACTTTCTCGGACATCGCCGCCGCGATGGCCCTGAACAACATCACGATCAACGATCTCGTCGTCGCGATCATCGGCGCTGCCGGCTTCCCGTGGGAACAGCTGCCGATCCAGGGCCTCCAGCCCTATTCGGCGACTCCCTCCCAGGTCACCTACACGATCGGCAACGACGTCGACTGTTCGATCGCGCCGGAGTACGTGATCAGCGCTCACCTGCCGAAGGGCTTCTTCCCGGTCAACGGCTCGGCTCAGTTCACGGTCGGCAACAACGCCGCGCAGCCGGCGGGCGACCCGACCGTGCTCGGTAGCGACGCGGCGGCTGCGGCGAAGAACAACCAGTACCAGTGGACGGTCGATTGCCCGGCGGGCGACACGAGCCTCGAGGCCGTGACGCTCACTTTCAAGGCCTGGGTCGGACTCACCCTCGGCACCTTCTCGACGCATGTCACCGCGGCGACCGGACCCGCCTCGATCTCCGTGACGGGCGCGCCGGTGACCGTCCACCAGAACCCCGAGGCGAGCGACCCGTCGAGCGCGACCGAGATCCAGCCGGACAAGCTCGTCGCCGGGCACATTGGGTTCAGCGGCCAGCAGGCCTTCTACAAGGTGAAGCTCGACGGCCTGCCGACGGGTACGAAGATCTCCGCCTTCCTCAACGTGCCCTCGGGTGCCGACCTCGACCTGACGATGAGCGCGCCGGCCGCGTCGTCGTTCTTCACGACGCCCGTCGGCTCGACGCCGGTCGGCTCGACGCCGATCGAGGACTCCGCGGTCGGGTTCTCGGCGAACGGCCTGGCGCTGCCGCCCGACACGCTGCAGGACGTCCCGGTGGGGTCGACGCCGGTGGGCTCGACACCGGTCGGCTCGACACCGGTCGGGAGCACCTCGGCCAACCGCGGAGGCGGTGTCAACGAGGACGCTGGGATCATCACGGCCGGCCAGAGCGGCTACGCGACGATAGGCGTCAGCGGCTACAACGGGGCGACCAGCACGTCGCCCTACGTGCTGCGGGTGCAGGAGACGCCGCCGCCGCCGCTGCCGAACTGCCCGGCGAGGACGTGGCCCGGCAACACGCCGCCGTCGAGCTACCCGGCGGGCGCGCTCCCCGGCTCGCTCCCGACCACCACGAAGACGCTCTTCATCGTCGACAAGCAGCGGCTGACCGCGATGTACGGGAGCTCGGCGGTGAGCACGCTGCTCAACTCGCTCAATACGCTTGCGGCACGCTCCGAGGTCGCCGGCACGGTGCTCTTCGTCGACGGTGACGCGAACGTTCGCAGCGCGTACTCCGCGTGGGACGCGACCCCCTGCGATACCACCGCGCGCAACAACGTCGTCAGGTCGATCAACGACGTCGTCGCGTCCTACCGCAACTCGGCGACCGGGCTCCCGAGCCTGCACTACATCGTTCTCGTGGGCTCCGACGAGGCCGGGCCTCCGATGGCCGACGCGCCGGATCCGGTCCTGCTCTCGCCGGAGGAGAACGAGGCGAACGATCTCGCGTTCACGACGAACGGCCTGACGAAGGGGAACGCCCTGTACGCCTCGGCTGCGAAGAATCAGATCCTGACCGACGGTGCCTACGGCGCCTTCACGAACATCCCCTGGCTCGGCCGCAGCTTGCTCCTGCCGCAGATCTCGGTTTCGCGCCTCGTCGAGACGCCGGGCGACATCACCGGCCAGATCAACCGGTATCTGTTGAGCTCTGGGTACACCGGCACGCCGCAAAGCGGGGTCGGGACGCTCAAGCCGACGTCGGCGCTCGTCACCGGCTACGACTTCCTCGCCGACGGGGCGAAGGCCGTCAACGACAACCTCAAGGCGAACTTCACGGGGCTCTCGTCGCCCGACACCTTCCGTTCAAATGTTCCGGCGATCAACAATCCGGGCGCCGACTGGAAGGCTTCGACCGCCTATGCGGCGGGTGCCATCGTCCAGCCGATCACGGGGAATCCGAGTGGCCTCACGTTCCAGGCACAGGGCGCGGGCACCTCGGGCAGCACGGCGCCGGTCTGGCCGCTCAGCCTCGGGATTCCCGTGGTCGACCACAACATCACGTGGACGGCGGTCGTCGCTCCCTGGAACGCTAACGACGTGCTGACGAACGCCCTCCGGTCGAGCAACCCGCCCTCGATAGTGTCGCTCGATGCTCACTACAACCAGTTCGAACTCGAGTCCGCGGCCGGCGATCTCGCCAACAGCGGCCAGGCGAACGCGGCCTTCGCCGCTCGCATCCTCTTCACGATGGGCTGCCACGGCGGGCTCAACATCTCCGACACGCTGGGCAGTGCGACGTCACCGGTGAACAAGTACCTCGACTGGCCACAGCTCTACGCGCAGGACAAGGCGGCGATGTACATCGCGAACACCGGCTACGGCTATGGCGACAGCGCCTCGGTCGCGCTCTCCGAGCGCCTGCTCGCGCTCTTCGCCAAGAACCTCCACTCCGACTCCGGCTCCGTCGGCGAGGAGTGGGTCAACGCGTTGCAGCAGTACTTCGCAACGGCCGGCGCCTACGACGTCTACGACGAGAAGGTGATGGAGGAGACGACCTTCTACGGCCTGCCGTTCTGGCATTTCAGCACCCCCGGCAGCAGCCCCAGCTTCACACCTCTGCCCACCACCACCGACCCGGTCACGGGCACTCTGAGCGCGACGGTCACCTTCCCCGCGGCGGGTGACACGACGCAGTCGGAGTTCGGCCTCTACCGGCCGAACATGCCCATCACGAGCCAGCAGGTGACCTCGTCGCAGCCGGGCCGCGGCGTCTGGATCAAGAGTCTCACCTCCACCGAGACCAACACCAACGCGATCCTCGGCTACCCGACGATCGACCTGAAGGCGCACGAGCCGGCACCGAATGTCTCGCCGATCTTCTTCCCGGCGAGCCCGTTCACGCTCGAGCACTCGCTGGCCTTCGGGAACGAACGCGACTACCTCAACGTCAGCGACCAATTCCGGCCCACCGGCTCAGGCGACGCCGGCGTGCAGCGGCACTTCACCGGCGGCACCTTCGAGGTCTTCTACTCCCAGAGCGCCGATCAGGTCGCGCCGCTGATCTCCCAGGTGAACGTGTCTGACACGAGCGGAGTCGCGACGGTCACCGCTCGGGTGAGCAGCGACTCGGGCCAGGTGGCCGAGGTCGCCGCGCTCGTCAACGACGGCCACTGGCACTACCTCCAGCTATCGCAGTCACCGCAGGACCCGACGCTCTGGACCGGGACGATCCCAGTCGCGCTCGATCCTGAGGTGTTCGTCGAGGCGACCGACGGCGTCAACGTGAGCTACAGCGCGAACAAGGGCCTGAACTTCACCTCCACGAACAGCAATGCCCCGCCGAGCGGCGTCCAGATCCTGCTCCGCGCACCCGTCGGTCCCTACGCGCAGGGCCAGTCGGTCAACGCCACGTACCAGTGCGGGTCCGCAGCTGCTCGGTGCATCGGCACCGTCCCGAACGGCAGCCCGATCGACACCTCGACGTTCGGCGTGCACACGTTCGTCGTCCAGGCGCTCGACGCCGACGGGAACGTCATCGGCTCGCTGCAGCGCAACTACGTCGTCCAGTACCCGTTCAATGGGTTCTTCTCGCCTGTCGACAACCAGCCTGTGATCAACGTCGCCAAGGCGGGCAGCGCGATTCCGGTCATCTTCAGCCTGGGCGGGAACCTGGGGCTGAACATCTTCGCGTCCGGCTATCCGAAGTCGCAGATGATCCCGTGTGACTCGACGGCACCGGCGGACGGGATCGACTCGACCGTTACGGCAGGAGGTAGCTCCCTCACCTACGACGCGGGCAGCAACCGTTACAGCTACATCTGGAAGACGGACAAGAGCTGGGCGGGCACCTGTCGCGCGTTGATCCTGAAGATGAACGACGCGACGACGCACCGGGCCGACTTCAAGTTCAAGTAGACGGCGCGCGAGTACGCTTTCGCGCGTGGCCCGGGTGGCGTCAGAGGAGCACGAGCTGCGGCGCGTGATCGACGAGGATCGCGAGGTCGACGGGCTCGGCCCGCGACGAGCTTCTGGCGATCTACCGCTCGCTGATCCTGCTGCGCACCTACGACGAGCGTTCGGTCGTCTACCACCGCCAGGGCCGGATCGGCACCTACGCGATCTTCTGGAACCACGAGGCGATGCAGGCCGGTTCCGTGCACGCGCTCGCCGAGGAGGACTGGATCTTCCCGAGCTACCGCGAGTCGGCGATCGGGCTCCTACGCGGGCTGCCGGCGAGCACCGTCCTCCACTGGTGGCGGGGGCATCCGGCCGGCTGGTGGAACCCGGCCGACTACCGCGTCGCCTCGATCTGCGTGCCGATCGCGACCCACGTTCCTCACGCCGCCGGCCTCGCGTGGGGAGAGAAGCTGAAGGGCAATTCGACCGTGGCGATCGCCTACTTCGGCGACGGCGCGACGAGCGAGGGCTCCTTCCACGAGGGCGCCAACCTGGCGGCCGTGATGCAGGCGCCGCTCATCCTCTTCTGCAACAACAACCAGTGGGCGATCTCGACGCCGCTCGAGGCCCAGACGCACGCGGAGGCGCTGGCCGACAAGGCCGTCGGCTATGGGATGCCGGGCGTGCGCGTCGACGGCGGCGACGTGCTCGCGGTGTACGAGGCGACGCGTGAGGCGGTCGAGCGGGCGCGCGGGGGCGGCGGGCCGACGTTCATCGAGGCCCTCTCGTATCGCGCGGCGCCGCACGCGACGGCCGACGACCCGAGCGCCTACATCGACCTCGACCGCGTCGAGGAGGAGAAGCGCAACGAGTGTGTCGGCCGCTACGAGGCCTATCTCCGGCGCCTCGGTGTGCTCGACGACACGATCGCCGAGGAGATCAAGAACGAGGCGCTCGAGACGATGCGGCAGGGAATCGCCGCGGCCGAGGCAGAACCGGACGCCGATCCCGAGCTCGTCTTCGACAACGCCTACGTCCTCGCACCTCCGAACCTCCGCGAGGGCTGGGATGGCTGAGCTCTTTCTCGTAGAAGCCGTGAACGACGCGCTCCACGTCGAGCTCGCCCGCGACGACACCGTGATGGTGATGGGCGAGGACGTCGGGCGGGCCGGCGGCGTCTTCCGCGCGACCGCCGGGCTGCGCGACCGCTTCGGCGAGGACCGCTGCGTCGACACCCCGCTCGCCGAGGCCGGGATCCTCGGCAGCGCCGTCGGGCTCTGCATGGCGGGCTGGAAGCCTGTCTGCGAGATGCAGTACGACGCGTTCTCGTATCCCTGCCTCGACCAGCTCATCACCCACGTGGGCCGCTACCGCTGGCGCACCGGCGGGAAGATGGAGTTTCCGCTCGTCGTCCGCATGCCGTACGGCGGCGGCGTGCGTGCGCCCGAGCTCCACGACGACTCACCCGAGGCGTACTACGTCCATACACCCGGCGTGAAGGTCGCGATCCCGTCGACCCCGGCGGACGCAAAAGGTCTGCTCGCTGCGGCGATCCGCGATCCTGATCCGGTAGTCGTACTCGAGCCGAAGCTCATCTACCGCGGCGAGAAGCAGGACGTACCCGATGGTGAGCACGTCGTGCCGCTCGGGCAGGCGCGGCTCGCACGTGAGGGGACGGACGTGACGCTCGTCGCCTACGGCGCGATGGTGCCCGTGTGCGAGCGCGCGGCGGCAGCGCTCGAGGGCGAGGCCTCGGTCGAGGTCCTCGACCTGCGCTCGCTCCGACCGCTCGACGAGGACGCGCTCCTCGCTTCCGCGGCGAAGACGGGGCGCGTCGTCGTCGTGCAGGAGGCGCCGCGGACGGCGGGCTTCGGCGCCGAGCTCGCGGCGATCCTCGCGGAGAAGGCGATCCTCGACCTCCACGGGCCTGTCCTGCGCGTGACGGGATTCGACGTTCCGTATCCGTACTGGAAGATCGAGGATCGCTACATGCCGTCGGTCGAGCGGGTCGTCCGTGCCGCCCGGAAGCTCCTCGAGTTCTGACGATGCTGGAAGCGCCGCCGGCAAAGCCGCCGGCGCCCGGCGAGAAGACTCCGCCGCCGAAGGCGGCGGTGCGCGCCTCCGGATCTGGCTCGAGCGAGGCGAGTCGGGCTACTGGCTGCGCGACGCTGCCAGCGGTGACCCCATCAAGTGGGAGGACCCGCGCGTGCGAGTGGTGAAGCTCGCGGGCGCGTCGTACCGCGCCGACGCGCTACAGGACGACGCGTTCGCACCGGGTCGGCGCCTCGCGCTCGTTCCGGAGCCCGAGAACGAGCACGACCCGAACGCGGTCGCGGTCTGGGACGCCGAGCGGCGCCTCCAGGCAGGCTACGTCCCGGCCGAGGTCGCGCCGGAGCTACGGGGCGACGAGCAGGCGGTTTCGCTGTGGGAGTTCCGCGGCGAGGACGGGGAACGCATCGGCCTGCGCGTTCTGCTCGCGCCTGCGGATGCCTGGATCCAGGAGCCGCGCGCATGAGGGGCTGGTTCTCCCGCGACTACGAGCCGGTCGAGACGGTCGAGCCCGGCGGATCGGTCTCGTTCCAGTCGCGGAACGCCGGCTGGAAGTGGAATCCGGTGAACGTCACCGACCGTCCCGAGGGCGCGGGCCACGCGCTCGAGGGGCCGTTCGAGGTGCGGGCCGCGGCAGCTGGGCAGACGCTCGTCGTGCGCGTGGACGAGGTGACTCCGCGGCCGTGGGGCGAGACGTGGGCGGACGGCGAGGGCTTCGTCTGGCGGCTCGACGGCGACTGGTGGCTCCTCGGTGAGCGTCGAGTCCGCTCGGCGCCGTTCCTCGGCGTGATCGGGATGCCCCCGCCGGATCCCGGTGAGCACTCCACGACTCCGCCGCGGCGCTGGGGCGGCAACATCGACTGCAAGGAGCTCGTCGCCGGCACGACCCTCTATCTCCCGATTCCGGTCGACGGCGCGCTCCTGATGGCGGGCGACGGTCACGGCGCGCAGGGCGACGGCGAAGTTTCGGGAACCGCGATCGAGTGCCCGCTCGAGCGCGCAACGCTCACGCTCGACCTCGACGATCGCCAGCTGCGCTCGCCGATCGCTCGTACCGCGGACTCCTGGATCGCCTTTGGCTTCGACGAGGATCTCGACGCCGCCGCCGAGCAGGCGACCGAGACGATGCTCGACCTGATGGATAGCGAGCTCGGGGTCTCGCGCGCGGAGGCGCTCGCGCTCGCGAGCGTTGCGGTCGACCTGCGAGTCACGCAGGTCGTCAACCAGGTGAAGGGCGTGCACGCCGTCCTTCGAGACGACGCGATCCGCTAGAACTGCCCTCCGTGGCCTACGAGTTCAAGCTGCCGGACCTCGGCGAAGGACTGACCGAAGGCGAAATCTCGCGCTGGCTCGTCGAGGAGGGACAGGACGTCGCCGAGGACGAGCCGCTCGTCGAGATCGCCACCGACAAGACGACGGTCGAGATCCCCTCGCCGGCGAGCGGAACCGTCTCGCGGATCCTCGTCCCCGAGGGCGACGTGGTCCCGGTCGGCACCGTCCTCGTCGTCATCGGCGGCGACGGTTCGGGACGCGTCCCGGTAACTGATACCGAAACACCTCCGCAACGGACGGCTTCTCCGCCTTCGCCTCCCGGCGAGAAGGTGCGCGCCACGCCGCTTGTGCGCAAGGTCGCAGCAGAGCAAGGCGTCGACCTGGCGCGGGTTTCAGGTACCGGCCGGCGGGGTCGGATCACGGAGGAGGACGTCCGCGCGGCCGCCTCTTCCGGACCTGTCTCGGTATCTGATACCGAGACGCGTCCCGAGGGGACACGTGTCGCGTTGCACGGGATCCGCCGGCAGATGTTCGAGCACCTGACGCGCGCGCACCGAGAGATCCCGGCCGTGACCTGGGTCGAGGAGTGCGACTTCACGGACGTCGCGCTGAAGCGGCTCGTCCCGCTCGTGCTCCAGGCCGTCACGGAGTCGCTCCGGGAGTTCCCCGAGCTGAATGCGCGTGTCGAGGACGGCGAGCTCGTCTTGCTCGACCGCTACGACATCGGAATCGCCGTGCAGACCGAGCAGGGCCTCGTCGTCCCGCTCGTCCACGGAGCCGACCGTCTCTCGCTCGACGAGCTCGACGCCGAGGCGCGGCGCCTCGCGGAGGCCGCCAACGCCGGCACGCTGAAGCCCGAAGAGCTCCGCGGCGGCACGTTCACCGTCACGAGCGCCGGCAAGGCGGCCGGCCTCTTCGTGACGCCGCTGATCAACCATCCGGAAGTAGCGATTCTCGGCATCCACCGGATCGAGGAGCGTCCGGTCGTGCGGGACGGCGAGGTGGTCGTCCGCCGGATGGGGAACGTCTCGATCACGTTCGACCACCGCGTGATCGACGGCAAGCGCGCCGCAGAGTTCGGTCTCGCCGTGATCGCGCTGCTCGAGAGCTAGACGGCGGCTTCCAGGTCACCGAGATACGGCTCGAGCATCGATTCGATCCGCGGCGCGGTCGCACGCCCATCGAGCCGCGAGACGACGCGCCTCTCCACCACGAGTGCGAGGGACGGCACCTGCTTCACCCTGAACCGCTCGGCGAGGTCGGGCCGGTCGTCCACGTCGACCTTGCTGACACGGAGGCGGCCGCGTTCCTTGCGAGCGATGTGGGCGAGCAGGCTCTCCATCCGCCGGGCCGGGCCGGAACGGTGAGAAGTGAAGAAGACGAGGTGCGGGATTTCGTCGCGGGTCACAGGGCCTCCTGAGCGGGGGTCTGCGCGAACAACGGACGAACCGCCCGCGCGGTTACGGTTCTCCCGTGGGCTCCTGGTATTGGATCGGAGTGAGCGCGGGGCTTGGAGCCGCGGTCGGCGTCCTCCTCGCCGGGTTCGGCAGCGGCAGCCGCGGATCGAGGATCGGTGTCATCCTGGTCGCCGGAGCCGCGGGTGCAGGCATCGGCTTCGCGATCGGGAGCTGGCAGTCGGGCGGCTGGGGCGACCGCGCCGCCGGAATCGCCGGCGCCCTCGCCGGAGCGCTCGGTGCGACGCAGACCGTGAGCGGTGCGCTCAGGCGCGGCGGCACACGCGGGGGCACGGCGGCGCTCCTCGCCGGCGCCGCGATCGTTGTCGCGGTGCTCGCATGGATCCCCGCCGCCGGGTACTTGATCGCGGTCGCGCTCCTGGTTCTCGCGCCGCTGCTGAGGCGTGCCCGTCCCGAGCGATACGCCGGTTTGCGGACTCTCGCCCGCGACGAGTAGGTCTGCGGCATGCAGAAGAAGCTCGTCCTGATCGTCGTGGACGGGATGACCCCCGCAGCATTCGAGCGCGCAGTCGAGAGCGGCCGCGCGCCGGCGCTGTCTTTCCTCGCCGAGCACGGCGACTACCGGCTCGCGACGTCGGTCTTCCCCTCGCTCACGCCGGTCTGCCTCTCGTCGATCGCGACCGGCGCCGGGCCGGGCGTCCACCACATCCCGTCGCTCGTCTGGTGGAACCGGCGGGAGAACCGGATCGTGGAGTACGGCTCTTCCTTCGCGGCGGTGCGCGCGGCCGGGCTCACGCAAGGGCTGCTCGACCCGATCTTCAACATGAACGCGCGCCACCTCGCCGCCGACGCGCCGACGATCTACGAGGCCCTCGAGGACGCAGGCTTCGTGGCGGGCGCCGTGAACATCACGTGCTACCGCGGGCGCCACCGCTACCTGCCGACGGTCCCGGGTTTCAACCGCGCTGCCTTCGGGCCCAGACGCTTCTTCTTCTACGGCCTCTTCGAATCCGACCGGACGGGAGCGCCGTTCGCCGTTCGCAGCCGCCGGGCCGGCTCGGTCGACGCCTACGCCGCCGCGGTCGGCCGCTGGCTCGTCACGCGCGACGGCTTCGACTTCCTTGCCTTCTACCTCTCCGGCTACGACTTCGCCTCGCACGCGGACGGACCGGACGGCGCTGCCGCCGACCGTGCGCTCGAGCAGGCCGACGCTGCCATCGGCACGCTCCTCGAGGCCGCCGGCGGGCCGGACGAATTCCTCGAGCGCTACGCCGTCGTCCTCCTGTCCGATCACGGCCAGACCAGGGTCGAGCGGGCGGCGCGGCTGGAGGAGCCCCTCGCGGACGTTGCCCACGAGATCGTCGTCACCGCCTCGAATCGTGCGGGCCAGGTGTATCTCCGGCCCGATGCTCGCGTCGATGCCGCCGGGCTCGCGCGGCGGCTGGACGGCTTCCCAGCGGCCGATGTCACGCTTCGCCGCGAGGGGAACGAGGTCGTCGCTCGACGGGACGGCGCCGACGTTCCTGTCGAGAAGCTGGAGCATCCGGACGCCGCGTGGCGGGCGTGTTCGGCGCTCGCGAATCCGAACGCGGGCGACTTGCTCGTCTCGGCGACCGAGGGCTGGGAGCTCGCCGACCTCGGCGGTCGCCATCACGTGGGCGGCGGCAGCCACGGCTCGCTCGTCGCAGGCGACTCGCTCGTGCCGCTGGTGACGGTCGGGCTCCAGGCGGAGCTGCGGCGGATCACCGACGTGGCTCCAGCGGTGATCGAGCACTTCGGCGCGGCTCCCCCGGCCTCGATGGAGGCTCCCGCAGGTGTCGGCTGACGAACGGGCGCAGATGGTCTGGCGGCAGTTGCGCCGCCGCAACATCGAGGACGAACGGGTGCTCGCGGCAATGGCGCGGGTGCCGCGCGAGCTGTTCGTCCCTCCCGAGCTCCGCGAGGCTGCGTACGCCGACGCCGCGCTGCCGATCGGCGCGGGCCAGACGATCTCGCAGCCGTACATGGCCGCGCTCATCTGCGAGCAGCTCGCGCTGCAGGGGAAGGAGCGCGTGCTCGACGTCGGCACGGGCTCCGGCTACCAGGCCGCCGTGCTCGCCGAGCTCGCTGCGGAGGTGCACAGCATCGAACGGATCCCGGAGCTCGCGGAGCGCGCACGCGCGAATCTCGCGGCGGCCGGCTACGGGGATCGCGTCCAGCTGCATGTCGGCGACGGCACTCGCGGCGTGCCCGAGAGCGCGCCGTTCGCAGCGATCGCGGTCGCCGCGGCCGCGCTCGAAGCGCCTCCGGCGCTGTACGAGCAGCTCGAGCCGCGCGGTCGCCTCGTCGTCCCGGTGGGCGGCTCGGACGGGCAATGGCTCGAGGTCGTCGTGCGTACGCCGGAAGGGCCCGCCGTTCTACGCACTGTCCCCTGCCGCTTCGTCCCGTTGGTCGCGGGTCGGTAGGTAGCCGAGTTTCCGCGGCAGCCGATCGGTGAGGAACGATTGAGGAAATGGGGTCGCGGTCCGCCGCCGAGCTCCTGCAACTCCCGGTGCAGCTCCATGGGATCCACTTCGGCCGGCCGATCGACGTGTTGCTCGACACCGCGGAGTGGCGCGCGCTCGGGTTCGTCATGCTCTGCGGCGATGAGAGCCGGTGCTTCCTCGTCTTCGCTGCAACGGACCTGCAGGAGGACGCCGCCGTTCGTGAGGTTCGGCCGGTCGGCACGACCGTCGTCTCCGGGCACGTTTCCCCGGCCCGTGGCTGAGGAGACGCTACCCTCGCGTTCGACCGTGGAACGTCCGGCCGCCACTCTCGAGCCCGCGCGGCCCAAGCCTTCGAGGCTCAGTGTGCTCGCGTCGCTTCGCTCCGCGCGCAACTGGCAGCAGCTCGGGAAGTTCTGCGCCGTCGGGGCCGTCGGCTACCTGATCAACCTCGCGGTCTACGACGCCCTGCTGCACTCGGGGCTCCACTATCTCCTCGCCGCGACCTGCTCGTTCCTCGTCGCCGTCACGAGCAACTACACGTGGAACAGGCTCTGGACCTTCCGGGAGTACCGTGGTCACGTCGGCATTCAGGGGATGCGCTTCCTCGTCGTCTCGCTTGCCGCCCTCGGGGCGAACCTCGCGGTGCTCCATCTCCTTGTCGTCTACGGAGGACTCGGCAGACTCGTTGCGCAGGCCGTTGCCATCGTCGTCGTGACACCGCTCAACTTCGTCGGGAACAAGCTCTGGTCGTTCCGCCGTGCGAAGCCGTAGCCTCGGCGTCCTCGCGGTAGCCGCGCTCGCGGCGGCCCTCTTCGCTTCTTCCGCTCTTGCGTCCACGAGCACGACGTCGACCGGGCCGACGTTCGACGGGAAGGGTCACCTCGTCCAGACGCCGCTGGTTCCCACTCACCGACGCAGCTCCCTCACCGACGGGCGCGCGCTCCGGATCTTCGAGCGGGACCCGAAGGTGGCGGGCTGGCTCACGCGCTACCCGCACTCCGGCCGCAGTCACGAGGCTTCGTACGACGCGAAGACCGGCGACTGGACGGTCAAGGTCTGGTGGGGGAACGCCGGCGAGATCGCGCAGGGGACGGTGGTCGACGCGACCGGCGTTGTGAGCGAGGCCTGGACCGGCCCACAGGTGGCGTGGGGGATGGCGCGCGGCTCGCCGGGCGCGTTCGGCGGCACGGCGATCAACAACCCGTGGATCTGGGGCGCGTTCTGCCTCATCTTCCTCGTGGGACTCGGCGACTGGCGGCGGCCGTTCTCGCTCCGCAACCTCGACCTTCTGTTTCTGCTCTCGCCGACGGCGTCGCTGTGGTTCTTCAACCATGGCAACGTCTTTGCGGCGGTGCCGCTGTTCTATCCGCTGCTCGTCTGGGTAATTCTGCGCTCGACGTGGATCGGCCTCCGCAACCGCGGCACACCGGGTGCGCCGCGCTGGCCGGTCTGGGTGCTGCTCGGCGCGACGATCTTCCTCGCCGGCTTCCGGGTCGGGCTCAACGTCGAGCGCTCGAACGTCATCGACGTCGGCTACTCGGGCGTCATCGGCGCCGAGCGGATCGTCCACGGAACCGCGCCGTGGGGGAACTTCCCAGTCGAGAAGACCGCTCCGAACGGCAAGGCGCTGAAGGCCTGCGGACCGGCGGACTCCTCGGGCGAGATCCGCGACTGGATCCAGACGAACGGGCGGTGCGAGAGCGCCAATCCCGAGGGCGACACCTACGGGCCGGTCGCGTACGAGTCGTACATCCCCGGCTATGCCCTCCTGGGCTGGACCGGGAAGTGGGACGACCTCCCGGCTGCGCACTTCACGGCGATCGCGTTCGATCTCCTGACGCTGCTCGGCCTCTACCTCGTCGGCGTGCGCTTCGGCGGCCGGCGGCTCGGAGCGGTTCTCGCGTTCGCCTGGGCCGCGTATCCCTTCACCCAGTACGTCTCGAACTCGAACACGAACGACGCGATCATGCCGTGCTTTCTCGTCTGGGGGTTCTGGCTCGTCTCGAGACCGGTGGCGCGCGGGGTCCTGGCGGCGTTGTCGGGCTGGACGAAGTTCGCCTCGCTGCTCGTCGCGCCGATGTGGCTGACGTACCCTGGCCGGAAGCCGAGCAAAGGCTTCGCGTGGGGCTTCGTGGCCGCCACGCTCGCGGCCTTCTCGATCCTCCTGCTGGAGCCGAACGCGTTCCACGAGGCGCACGTCTTCTGGACGCGCACGGTCGGCTTCCAGATCGGGCGCGCGGCACCGTGGTCGCTCTGGGACTGGCGGCAGTACCACGCGCGCGGGCTTCCCGATCTCCACCTCTTGCAGCGCGTCCTGCAGATCCTGCTGCTCGTCGGGGCGGTCGCGGCCGCCTTCTTCCCGCGTCACAAGTCGCCGCTGCAGCTCGCGGCGCTCACCGCTGCGCTCCTCGCCGGCTTCGAGCTCGTGGTGACGTACTGGCTCTACACGTACATCCCGTGGTTCTATCCCTTCGCCGCGGTCGCCCTACTCGCCCCGGCGGTGCCGCTGCGGCAGCTGGTCACACAACAGTCCGAGAGACCGGCGGCGACCCAAACCGGCGAGCCGTACCGCGACCGGGAGATCGCAGTCCCGGGCCCCGTGTCCTGAACAGCCACGTCTGGGTGCCTGGCACCGGGACGTGGCCCTTCGGGCCAGGAGGAATGCCGGGCGAGCGTCTCAGGCCGGGATGCGGACGAGCTCGATCGCCTCGGCACGCCCCGCGTCGGTGCATGTGACGAGGGCGCCCTCCAGCCGCACGTCGCCTTCGGCCGGCTCGAACCGGACGGGTAGGCGGCTCCGCATCCGGGCGATCGCGAGCTCGGAGCGGACGCCGATCACCGAATCGTGCGGGCCCGTCATCCCTGCGTCGGTCAGGGCCGCCGTGCCGCCGGGGAGGATGCGCGCGTCGTTTGTCTGGACGTGCGTGTGCGTGCCGATGACGGCGGTGACGCGGCCGTCGAGCCAGGTCGCGAGCGCGACCTTCTCGCTCGTCGCTTCCGCGTGGAAGTCGACGACGACGACAGGTGCGGCGGCGCGTGCCTCGTCGACGAGCTCGTCGACGATCTCCCACGGCGAGACCGGCGTCGGGAGGAAGAGCTGGCCGAGGAGGTTGAGCACCGCGACGGCGACGCCGTTGCGTGCCTCGACCACAGCCATTCCGCGGCCCGGCGCCTCGGCACCAGAGTTCGCCGGCCGGATCACGCGCTCGCTTGCGGCGAGGTAGCCGGCGATCCCACCACGGCGGTAGGTGTGGTTGCCGAGCGTGACCACGTCGGCTCCGGCCGCGAGCAGCTTGTCGGCGAGCTTTCCGGTGATCCCGGCGCCGTCGGCCGCGTTCTCGCCGTTGACGATCGCGAGGTCGGCGTCGTATCGCTCTCGCAGCGCGGGGAGCCGCTCCTCCACGGCACGGCGTCCCGGGACGCCGAAGACGTCCGCGAGGAAGAGGATCTTCAAGCCTTGTTTCCCGCTAGCCGGTCGTGAGCACGGGCGCGGCACGGACCTCGACGGTCACGTGGTTCCCCGCGTCGTTCGTATAGCGGGCGAGGGCTTGCCGCTCGACGGTCGCGAGGTCCGCTACCCGGCCGAGCTTCGTCGCGCCGCTGACGACGGAGGTGCCGACCGTGAGCGCGGGGTCCGCGACGAGCTGCGTCACTGCGACGACCAGTGAGGGAGCCGTCTGCGGCTGGATGTCGATCTCGGAGCCGTACTTCTTGCCCTCGACGACGAAGGGCCGGATAGCGACGACCGTACCGTCCACCGGCGAGTAGACGTCACTGCCGATCGGTGCGCCGACGTCGAGGGCGGATGTGCCGCCGCCGGCAAGCTGGTACCACTTCGGCGAGGCGTCGCCGCCGCCGAAGATGCCGTGCACGATCCGCTGCACGATCCCCTCGTTCGCCTGGTGGCCGACCGGGTCGAGGGAGAGGGCGCCGCCGCCGGCGGAGTGATAGCCGATCGCGGTCAGGCGGCTCTGGGAGATGGGGATCTGAAGGCGCACCGGCCCGCGCAGCGCGACGATCTCGGTTGCAGGCCGAGTCTGCGCGACTGTGGCCTGGCTCTGGCGCGGGATGATGGCCGACACTCGGCTCGGCGTGCCGCCGAACGCGGTGAGGCCGAGCGCCACGAGGAAGACCGCTGCAAGCAGGACGAGGAGGGCGACCCGGCGCGCCCGACGCGCGGCGCGCGCACGGTGGCGTTCGACCCGCCGCCTCCCATTGAGGCGTGAGGACGGCATGTCGCGCGGCACCTTATCGAACCTACGCGGTTCGTCCCAGATATCAAGGGCCAAATTCCCCTGGATCCCCGCGGTTTGGGCCGGGCGTGGCCGGCTTTGCCGGCCGCGCTTCCAGCCATCACCGATACCGGCGTTACCATCGCTCGCATGCCGCCGCCCCGGCCGGTAACGATCGAGATCCCGCGCTGGACGCAGCTCGCGCTCCTGCCGATCGTGCTGCTGCTCATCTGGACGGTTGCGGGAGCGGTACGTCACATCCTCTTCCTCTTCCTCGTGGCGCTGCTCATCGCTTTGCTGCTCAACCCGCTCGTCCGCGCGCTGGGGCGCGCTCGCCTTCCTCGCGGGCCGGCGGTCGCGTTCGTCTATCTCGCGTTCGCAGCCGTTGTCGCACTGGCGATCCTCGCTCTTGCCACGGTGGTCGTGCAGCAGACGCGCAACGCCTCCCACCGGGTGGATCACTACTTTACGGTCGAGTCCGGACACCCGGCGAAGACCGGGGCGGAGCAGGATCTTGGGCGCTTGCAGGGCTGGCTCGACCGCCACCGCCTGGGCAGCGTCCACGTCGAGCACTCGGGCCAGAGGTTCCTCAACCAGGTCGGGACGAAGGACGTCCAGAAGTACACGACGAGGGCGCTGGCCTGGGCTGAGGGAGCCGGAGTCGCCGTCGTCACGCTGCTCTTCGACGCCTTTCTCGTCGTGGTCGTCTCGATCTACATGCTGCTCGACATGCACCGGCTGACCGAGGCTGTAGACCGACGCTTCCCACCGTGGGGACGCGGCGGGTTGATCGTGCGCATGGAGCAGGCGGTCGCGAGCTACGTCAAGGGCCAGTTCCTGCTCTCGCTGATCATCGGGGTGAGCGTCGGGGTCGGGCTGTGGATCTTCGGGGTGGTGGGGTTGATGCCCAACGGTCAGAAATACGCCGCCGCGTTCGGCGCGTGGGCGGCGTTCACCGAGCTGATCCCGTATATCGGCCCGTGGCTCGGCGCAATTCCACCGGTCTTGTACGCGCTCGTTCAGCACCCGCTCTCGGCGCTCTGGGTCGCACTTCTCTTCCTGGGCATCCAGCAGCTCGAGGGTCACGTCATCGTGCCGAAGGTGATGGGACACACGCTGCGCCTCCATCCGCTGCTAGTGATCTTCGGGCTACTTGCGGGCGGCGAGATCTACGGCTTCCCCGGGATCCTCGTCGCGCTGCCGCTGCTCGCTGCCCTGCGCGCTGCCTGGGAGTTCTTCTCCGAGCGCGTCACGTTCCAGAAGTGGACGTCCGGCGAGCCCGAGCTCATCGAGATCGGCGTCGAGCCCCAGGGCAAGGACGAGGCCGTGCCGGAGACGCCGCCGGCGCGCGCGTCCTGAGCGCCGAGCGGCGTACCATCCTGGGGTGAGCTCCTTCCCGGTCACACGGCTCCGGCGCTTCCGCCGCACCGCTTCTCTGCGCGGGCTCGTGCGCGAGCACCGGCTCTCGCTCGACCAGTTCGTGATGCCGCTCTTCGTCGCGCCCGAGCCCCTCGCGAACGAGGCGCTGCCGGGGATGGCGCGCTTCGACGTCGAGGGGCTGCTGCGCGAGGCGGAGACGTTGGCGGGGAGCGGCGTTCGGGCCGTCATCTTGTTCGGTGTCCCCGAGGTCAAGGACGAAGAGGCGACCGGCGCCTGGGAGGAGGACGGTATCGTCCAGATCGCGCTGCGGGCGCTCAGGCCGCGCTTCCCGGAGCTCGTCCTCCTCACCGACGTCTGTCTCTGCGAGTACACGTCGCACGGCCACTGTGGCGTCGTCGTCGACGGCGAAGTCGACAACGACCGGAGCCTCGAGCTGCTCGCGCGCACGGCCGTCAGCCACGCCGAAGCCGGCGCCGACGTCGTGGCCCCGAGCGACATGATGGACGGCCGCGTCGGTGCGATCCGCGAGGCGCTCGACGATCACGGCCTCGAGACGACGCCGATCCTGGCCTACTCGGCGAAGTACGCCTCCGCGTTCTACGGGCCCTTCCGCGAGGCGGCAGACTCGGCGCCCGCGTTCGGCGACCGCCGCGGCTACCAGATGGATCCGGCCAACGTCCGGGAGGCCGAAAGGGAATGCAAGATCGACCTCGCCGAGGGAGCGGACGCGATCATGATCAAGCCGGCGCTGCCGTATCTCGACGTGATCCGCGCGGCCCGCGAGGCGTTCGATGCGCCGCTCGCGGCGTACAACGTCTCCGGCGAATACGCCATGGTCAAGGCGGCCGCCACTGCCGGCTGGCTCGACGAGAGAGCCGCGGCGCTCGAATCGCTCACCGCGATCAAGCGCGCCGGTGCCGACCTGATCGTCAGCTACTGGACACGAGACCTGCCGGCGTGGCTCTGACCGAGCGCTCGCAGCTCTACCGGCGCGCGCTCGAGCTGATCCCCGGCGGCGTGAACTCGCCCGTGCGCGCGATGCGCGCCGTCGGGCTCGACGAGCCGCTGTTCGTCGAGCGGGGCTCGGGTGCCTACGTCGAGACCGCCGATGGCCGGCGTCTGCTCGACTGGGTCATGTCGTGGGGACCGCTCCTCTTCGGCCACGCAGACCCCGTGACGGTCGAGGTTGTTCGCGACGCGGCGCTGCGCGGCACGAGCTTCGGCGCGGCGACCGAGGCGGAGGTCGAGCTCGCGGCCGAGATCGTCGATGCGGTGCCGTCGGTCGAGAAGGTACGGCTCGTCTCGTCGGGAACCGAGGCTGCAATGAGCGCGCTGCGGCTCGCGCGCGCCTTCACGAAGCGCGACCGGATCCTCAAGACGGCGGGCGGCTACCACGGCCACGCCGACGCGCTGCTCGCGAGTGCGGGCTCGGGCCTCGCGACGCTCGGCATCCCTGCCTCGCCTGGAGTCCCCACCGGCGCGGCCGCGGACACGATCGTCGTCCCGTACAACGACACGGACGCCGCGGCCGAGGCGGTGATGAAGCACGGCGAGGGGCTAGCCGCGATCATCGTCGAGCCCGTCGCGGCGAACATGGGAGTCGTCCCGCCCGAGCCGGGCTATCTCGAGACGCTCCGTCGGCTGTGTGACGTCTCGGGTGCGGTGCTCGTCTTCGACGAGGTGATCACCGGCTTTCGCGTCGCGCGGGGAGGAGCGCAGGAGCGTTTCGGCGTCCTTCCCGATGTCACGGTGCTCGGCAAGATCGTCGGCGGCGGTCTGCCACTCGCGGCGTTCGGCGGGCGGGCCGAGATCATGGATCTGCTCGCCCCCGCCGGTCCGGTCTACCAGGCGGGAACCCTCGCCGGGAACCCGCTCGCGACCGCTGCGGGCCTCTCCGTCCTGCGGCGGTTGCGCGACGGCGCCGTCTACGAGGAGCTCGAGCGGCAGGCGACCCTGCTCGAGCAAGGCCTCGCTCCGTTCGGCAGGGTGCAGCGGGTGGGCGCGCTCCTGACGCTCTTCCAGGCAGATGAGCCGGTGCGGAACTTCGAGGACGCGCAGCGCTGCGACACCGAGCGCTACGGCGCGCTGTTCCGCCACCTGCTCGAGCAGGACATCTTCGTTCCGCCGTCCCAGTTCGAGGCGTTGTTCCCGTCGATCGCGCACGGGGAGGACGAGATCGAGCGGACGGTGGGTGCTGTGGAGAGCTTTGCTCGCTGACGTCTGGGAGACGATGGCAGTCGACGCGGCGGCCGAGAGCACGCTCTGGGCCGACTGCCTGCTCCCCGAGGCCGAGCGCGACCTCAGCGCCGTCTTCTCGCCGCTCGGGGAGGCTCGCTACGCACTGGGGCTGGAGACGATCTACGAGGGCTACCTCGTCCATTACGGCCGGTCGCGCCTGTTCGCGCCGCCCGACGACGACACGGCGCTCCTGCTCGGCGACTATCTCTACGCGCACGGCGTCGGACGTATCTCGGCGCTGCACGACGTCGCCGCCGTCGCCGATCTCTCGGAGCTCATCTCGCTCTGCAGCCAGCTGAGGGCGGAAGACGCGGACGGTGACGGACAGCTCTGGGCGGCGACCGCGGCGCTCCTCGGTCGTGGCACCCTGGACGACGCCAGGACGGCGCTCCGACTTCACTCCGACCCCGCGCTGCTCGATCGCAGTGCCCGCGAGACGGCCGGCGACGAGGCGGTCGACGAGGCGCTCGTCGAGCATTTCGTGCGGCGTCCGGCTTGATCCCGGCCCGCCCGTTCGCTTTTCTCTCTCTATGACCACTGCCGTGCGGGAGGAACGGAAGGTCCTGACGGCTGTCTTCGCCGACGTCGTCGGCTCCACGGCGCTTGCGGAGCGGCTCGATCCCGAGGACGTGAAGCTCGTCGTGGGCGAGGCGATTGCGCGGATCGTCGGCGAGGTCGAGTCTCTCGGCGGCCATGTCAAGGACCTTGCGGGGGACGGCGTTCTCGCCTTCTTCGGCGCGCCGACGACCCGGGAGGACGACGCCGAGCGAGCCGTCCGCTGCGCGCTCCGCATCGTCGGGGAGATGGAGGAGTACTCGCACGAGGTGCGGCGCGGTTGGGGCGCCGAGGGCTTCGGCGTCCGTGTCGGTGCGGCGACCGGCGCGGTGGTGGTGGGGGAGGTCGGCTCCGGCTCGCGGGTCGAATACGCGGCCTTCGGCGACACGGTCAACGTCGCGGCGCGGCTCCAGTCCGTGGCCCGGCCCGGAACCATCCTCGTCGACGACGCTACGCATCATGCGGTCGACGGCCTCTTCGAGTGGGGCGAGCGACTGGAGCTCGAGCTCAAGGGGAAGGACGAGCCGGTCGCGGCGTGGGCGGTCACCGGCATCGCGGCCGAGGGGCGGCCGCAACGCGGGCTGCCCGGCGTCGAGACACGGTTCGTCGGCCGTTCTCGCGAGCTCGGCCAGGGCCGCGAGGCGCTCGAGGCGGTGCGAGCCGGCCGCGGTGGTGTCCTCGTCGTCGCCGGCGATGCCGGAATCGGCAAGAGCCGCCTCCTGAACGAGCTGCGGGAGCTCGCAGAGCGTGACGCGACGTCCTGGCTCGAAGGCCGCTGCGTCTCGTACGGCGAGTCCCTGCCCTACTGGCCGTTCCGTGACCTCCTGCGCGGCGAGTGGATCGGCGCCGGCGGGGACGAGCCAGAGCTGCGCGTCCGTATTGGCCTACGCCGGCGGCTCGAGCAGCTGTTCGGCGGGGGCGGCGCGGCAGAGCTCTACCCGTATCTCGGTGGGCTGCTCGACGTGACGCTCGAGCACGAGGCCGCTGCACGCACGTCGGAGCTCTCTCCCGAGGCATTGCAGTGGCGCACCTTCGAGGTCGTCGGCCAGCTGTTCGCGCGGTTGGCGGAGGACGCCCCGCTCGTGGTTTCGATCGAGGATCTCCACTGGGCCGATCCGACGTCGGTCCAGCTGCTCGAACAGCTTCTCTCGCTCGCCGAGGACGCTCCCGTGCTGCTCGTGCTCTCGCTGCGGCCGGAGCGAGACCACGTCTCGTGGGCGCTGCGCGAGCACGCGAGCCGCGAGTTTCCGCACCTGCTGCGCGAGATCGACCTTGGGCCCCTTGGAGATGCCGATGGCGAGCTTCTGGCCGCGCTCGTCGCGCCGGCGACACTGCCGGCCGAGCTCGAGCGTCGTGTGCTCGAGGCCGCAGACGGGAATCCGTTCTTCCTCGAGGAGCTCGTCCGCTCGCTCGCAGACGTCGGTGCCCTCGTCCGAACCGAGGACGGCTGGCGCTTCGACCACGCCGTCGAGGTGGAGGTGCCACCGACGGTGGAGAAGGCGATCCTCGCGCGACTCGACCGGCTCTCCGCGCAGGCGCGCGACCTCGTCACGGCCGCATCGGCGCTCGGTCGCACCTTTCCCCTGCCGCTGCTGGAAGGCGTCCTCGATGAGGATGCCGGCGACGCGCTGCACGAGCTCCAGCGGCTCGGCCTGCTTGGGCAGAGCCGGCGCTGGCCCCAGCCGGAGTACCGCTTCCGCCACGCGCTCATCCAGGAGACCGCGTACCGCACGCTCCTCGCCGAGCAGCGGACTCGCCTTCACCGGCGCGCCGCCGAGTGGCTCGAGGCGCGGTACGCGGGCCGCGAGGGCGAGGTTCTCGGCCTGCTCGCGTACCACTGGCTCCGCGCGGAGGACGAGGCGAAAGCCGCCGACTACCTCCTGCGAGCGGGCGACAAAGCGCGCCTCGAGTACGCGCTCGACGAGGCGATCGAGCACTATCGCGACCTACTGCCGCTCCTCGAGCAGCGGGGCGAGCGGCAGGAGATCGCGCTCGTCCTGTTCAAGCTCGCGCTCGCGCTCCACACCTCGCTTCGCTTCGCAGAGGCGAACGAGGCCTACCGGCGCGCCTTCGGGCACTGGACGCCTCCCGTGCCACGCGTCGCGACCGAGCGGATCCGGGTGGCGACGAGCTTTCTCCCGAACGACCTCGACCCGAAGAGCGCGATCGCCTGGCCGAACATCCAGGTCTGCATGCAGCTCTTCGACCGGCTTGTGGAGGCGTGGCCCGAGCGGACGATCGTTCCCTCGCTCGCCGAGCGGTGGGAGATCTCCGACGACGGCCTCCGCTATGTCTTCCACCTGCGCGAGGGGCTGACATGGTCGGATGGGACGCCGCTCACCGCCCACGACGTCGAGTTCGGGATCAAGCGCGTCCTCGATCCCGAAAGCCCGGGTTCGTCGGTCGCCATCTACTTCGCGCTCGAAGACGGCGAGGACACGTACCTCGGTCGCAACACGGACTGGGACGCGGTCGGCGTGCGGGCGCTCGACGACCGGACCGTCGAGTTCCGGCTCAGCGCCCCGGCGCCCTACTTCATGAGCGTGATGAACCGGCCCGACGGCGGCCCTCAGCCGCGGCACGCGATCGACGGCATCGCCGAGGCTCGTGTCGTCAGCGGCGCCTTCGAGGTGGCCGAGCGGACCGACGCGCGGCTTGTCCTGCGGCGCCGTTCCGAGCGCCCCGGCAACGTCGAGGAGGTCGAGCTCTACCGGACGGCGATCGCCGACGCGCTCCCCGAGTACGAGCGCGGCGAGACGGATCTGATCCTCGTCCGCTACACGCCGCGGCTCGCGGACCTGATGCCGGGCGCCTTGCGCGAGGACGCCGTGCTTGGCTCGCCGGCCTGGTCGGCGTACATCCGCTTCGACCACACGCACCCGGTGGCCGGGAACCTCGAGCTGAGGCGTGCGCTCGCGCACGCTGTCGACCGGGACGCGCTCGCGGCGGTCTGCCCTGCGAACCTCGTGGTGGCGACAGGGGGAGTCGTCCCGCCCGCGCTCCAGGGTCACACGCCGGACATCGCGCTTCGCTTCGACCCCGACCTGGCGCGCGAGTGCCTGGCGAGGTCGGGCTTCGACGGCGAGCTCGAGCTCGCCGGGATGATGGCCTGGGACGACATTCTCGAGGCGATCGCGGGGAGCTGGCGCGAGGTGTTCGGTGCGCAGGTCAAGGTCAGCTCGTGGTCGTGGCGGGAGGAGGAGGCCTTGGAGGCCGGCGGCCGCGTCGCGACCGCGCCGATCCGGGTCACGGGCTGGCTGCCGGGCTACCCCGATCCGGAGTACTACCTCCGCCTTCTCTTCCAGTCCACGAGCCGGACGAACGAAGGCGGCTTCGCCGATCCGGTCTTCGACGAGCTGATCGAGGCTGCGCGGCAGGAGCGAAGCGACCGCGGCCGCCTCGAGCGCTTCCACGAGGCGGACCGCTACGCCGTCGCCGAACGCGCCGCCGTGATCCCGCTCGTGTACGGGCGCAGCACGGCGTTCGTGCGTCCGCAGGTGCACGGCTGGTGGGAGTTCGGCAAGAGCTCAGCGAGCTTCGCCGACCTCGTGGTCGGCGAGTGAGTTAGATTCTCGGCGTGCTCGCCGCGGGCCTTCACTTGCTGTTTGCCGAGGAGACGGCGGCGCAGGAGGGGAGAAAGGTCGTCCTGCTGATGCTGGCCACGGGCCTGGTGTTCGTGGGCGTGATCGCCCTGGGCGAGCTCAGCCATTGGGTCGCGAAACAGCGGCGCGCTCGCCGGGAGCAGTAGTTCGGCGCCCTAGACTCGCAGCATGCCCGTGAAGGATCTCCGCGAGTGGATCTCGCTGCTCGAGCGCGAGGGCGAGCTCGTCCGCGTCTCCGCCGAGGTCGATCCCGACCTCGAGATCACCGAGATCGTCGACCGCACGGTCAAGGCAGGCGGGCCGGCGCTCCTGTTCGAGAAGCCCAAGGGCTCCGGGCACCCTCTTCTGATCAACCAGTTCGGCACCGAGCGGCGGATGTGTCTCGCCTTCGGGGTCGAGAGGCTCGACGATGTCGCGCAGAGGGTCGCCGACGTGCTCGAGATGCAGCCGCCCGAAGGGCTGCTCGAGAAGGTTCGAGGGCTGCGCAAGCTCAAGTCAGTCGCCGACTCCCGCCCGAAGACGGTCGGCAAGGGCGCCTGCCAGGAGATCGTGCTCCGCGGCGACGACGTCGACCTCGGCCTCCTCCCCATCCAACGCTGCTGGCCGGGCGACCCGGCGCCGTTCATCACGCTTCCGGCCGTCATCACCCACGACCCACAGACCGGCGGTCGCAACGTCGGCATGTACCGGATGCAGGTCGTCGACAAGAACACGACCTTCATGCACTGGCAGATCCACAAGGACGGCCGCGCCGACTACCTCGCGACCGACGGCCGCATAGAGGTCGCCGTCGCGCTCGGCCTCGACCCGATCACGGCGTACTCGGCGAGCGCCCCGCTGCCGAAGCACGTCGACGAGTTCATGATGGCCGGCTTCCTCCGCGTCGCGCCGGTCGAGCTCGTGAAGGGCATCAGCGTCGGGGTCGAGGTTCCGGCCAACGCCGAGATCGTGCTCGAGGGCTACATCGAGAAGGACGAGGTCGGTTCTGAAGGGCCGTTCGGCGATCACACCGGCTACTACACCGCCGCCGAGCCGTTCCCGATCTTCCACGTCACCGCGATCACGATGCGGCGCGACGCGATCTATCCCTCGATCGTGGTGGGCAAGCCGCCGCAGGAGGACGCGTGGCTCGGCAAGGCGACGGAACGGATCTTCCTCCCGGCCGTGCGCACGACCCTGCCGGAGATCGTCGACTACGACCTGCCGATCGCCGGCGCCTTCCACAACTGCTGCATCGTCTCGATCCGCAAGCAGTTTCCGGGCCACGCGGCGAAGGTGATGCACGCGCTCTGGGGGCTCGGGATGCTGAGCCTCACGAAATGCGTCGTCGTCGTCGACGCGGAGGTCGACGTGCACGACTACGAGCAGGTGCTCTTCTACGCAGGCGCGAACGTCGATCCGAAGCGCGACGTCATCCTTTCCGAAGGTCCGCTCGACCATCTCGATCACGCGCCGGAGCGCCAGTTCTTCGGCGGCAAGCTCGGCATCGACGCGACGGCGAAGTGGCCGGAGGAGGGCGCGCGACCGTGGCCCGACGAGATCGAGATGACTCCGGAGATCAAGGAGCTCGTCACGCGCCGCTGGACCGAGTACGGCATCGGTTAGTTCTCCCTCCGCGGCGAAGGCGTTTCCGATAAGACTTCGACTTGGTGGAGCCGGAGCAGCCGAGTCCCGACACCCAGCACGAGTCGGCCCCCGAGGAGACGCATCTGCCGTCGCCGACGCTGTGGCCGATCGGCTTCGCGATCGGAATCGTCGTCGTCCTCGTCGGGCTCGTGATCGATCCGTTGCTGATCTCGACGATCGGCGCGGTGATCGCCATCGTCTTCGGCTTCCTCTGGGCGCGGGACGCGACCCGCGAGCTGCGCGAACAGCCGGTCGCCGTCGAGCCCGAGCGGCGCGAGCTGCAGGAAGCCGACCCGCACGACGTCACTGTCGTCGCCGCCCCCGACAACCGGGTCACCCGCAGCGTCTTCCTCGAAGGGACGACGCTCGGCCTCGGTGCCGCGATCGGTGGGCTGATCACGTTGCCGGTCGCTGGCTTCGCGGTGTTGCCCCCCTTCCTCGGCCAGACGCAGCACAAGGTCGACCTCGGCCCCATCGAGAGGTTCGTGCTCAACCGGTGGTACATCGCCACCTTCATCGTCGACCCGGCCCAGGGCGAGGTCAGCCGGCGCACCGCCTTCGTCCGCAACAACGGCGCGGTCGCCAACCCCGAGCAGCCGTCGCAGCAGGTGCCGAGCTTCACGATCATCTCAAATCGCTGCGTGCATCTTGGTTGTCCCACTCAGGCGAACGGCCCGAGCGGCGCGATCCTCGGCGAGCCGACGATCAAGGAGCGAACTGCTAACGGGCCGCTCACGCTCGATCCGGTGGTGCCCGCCGGTTACGGTTGCCCGTGCCACGGCAGCCAGTACGACCCCGAGGGGAACCGCACAGCCGGCCCGGCACCGCACGCACTCGACCGTTACGGGTTCGAGATCAACCACGGCCGCCTCGTTCTGCTCAGCGTGTACTCGGTGTCCCATGTGGTGGGCACCGGCGCGCAGGCCAAGATCTACAAGTACGGGTACGCAGGCCCCGGTGAGCAGATCGACGGGCCGGAGCAGTGGTTCTACCCCATCAACCCGCCCCATCACTGATGGCCACGACGTACAAACGGAAACCGTCGAAGGCCGAGCTCCGCCGCCAGACGGTGGAGGAGCTCGTCGTCTATCCGATCGACTGGCTCGAGGAGCGTTCGGGCCTCGTCGGCGGGATCAAGTACTTCCTTTTCCGCAACGTCCCGTCTGACATCAACTGGATGCAGACGCTCGGCTCCGCCGCGCTGACCGCATTCCTCGTGCAGGCGATCACGGGCGTGATCCTCGCGATGTACTACGTGCCGTCGGCGGCGACCGATCCGCGCACGGGGCAGCCGGTCGCCTGGGAGTCGATCGTCAACATCAGCGACAACCTGACGATGGGCTGGCTCGTGCGCGGCATGCACCGCTGGGGCGCGAGCGTCTTCATCATCCTCATGTTCCTGCACATGGGTCGCGTCTTCCTGTTCGGCGCGTACAAGTACCCGCGCGAATTGAACTGGATCATCGGCGTCCTCATCCTCCTGATGGGGATGCTGGAGGGCTTCACGGGCTACCTGCTGCCGTGGGACCAGACCGCGTACTGGGCCACGGTCGTCGGGATCAACCTCAACGGAACGGCGCCCTTCTTGGGCCCATGGTTAGCCCAGTTCCTACGAGGCGGACAGGAGATCAGCGGCGACACGCTGACCCGCTTCTACTCGCTGCACATGCTCGTGATCCCGGGCGCGATCATCGCCCTCATCACGCTCCATCTCTACCTCGTGATCCGCCTCGGCGTCACCTCGCCGCCGTGGTCGAAGGACGCGGCCGGAGGCGAGCCCGAGGAGGCCGCGACGGACGGGCGGCGGCCGGGCCTGACGCGGCCGGTGCCGCGCCCGGCGGGTGCGCAGGCGATGCAGGCTGAGCCGGGAGGCAGCGAGTAGTGGCTGCGATC
Source organism: uncultured Actinomycetes bacterium (assembly GCA_963725965.1). GTDB lineage: Bacteria > Actinomycetota > Thermoleophilia > Gaiellales > Gaiellaceae > Palsa-739. Next base: position 623,212 of record CAVSAK010000004.1, read on the forward strand.
CCGAAGGAGAAGCCGTCGCTCACCGACGAGAAACGCGCCGAGTTCGCCCGCTACAAGGCAGACGTCAAGGCGCGCGGGAAGCCCTTCTACCCGTACGCGATGTTCCACGACACGATCATGAGCCTCGTCGTCGTGTTCACGATCATCGGGCTCGCGGTGATCTGGAAGTGGTCGTCGTGGGGTCCGGGCCACGACCCGACGCACAAGGGACTGCTCGGGCCGGTGGTCGATCCGCCTGCCGATCCGGGCACGACCAGTTTCGTGCCGCGCCCCGACTGGTACTTCTACTTCCTCTTCTATCTGCTCCGGATCTTCAAATGGCCGGAGTCGGTCTTCCTCGGCACCATCGGCGTGCCGACGATCGCGCTCGTCTTGCTCCTCGCGTTGCCGTTCCTCGACACTCGCCGCGTGCGCCGCCCGTCGGCGCGCCCGGTCGCAATGGTCGCCGCCGTGCTCACGATCGTCTCCATGGGCGTCCTGACATGGAAGGGCGCGACCGCGAACGAGGCGCTCGCGTCCGAAGTCCAGCAGAGCATCCCCAAATGGATAAAGGACGAGCACCTGCCCCCGGACGCACGGCCCGGAGTGAGACTCTTCGCGACCGCGGGCTGCACGGCCTGTCACACCTATGACGGTGTGGGCGGCTCTCTCCTCGGCGCGCCTGACTTGACAGACATCGCCAACCGAAATCTCGGCATCGCCACCCAGATTCAGCACCTCAAAGATCCGTCGTCCGTCACGCCGGGCTCCCCGATGCCGTCCTTTGCGTCGCTCGGGGAGGAGCGCCTGCACCAGCTGGCCGTCTTCCTCGAAGCTTCCAAGGGCAAGCAGTAGCGGCGTAGAAGTCCGGCGAGATGCGCAGGCTCTTCCTGCTCGCAGTGCTGGTCCCGTCGCTGGCCGGCTGCGGCTGGAGCAGCTTCTTCCAGGGCTCCCGAACGTCGGCGCACAAGGGCCGCATCGTCGTCGTGCGGCAGCCTCGGGTGGGCCACGAAGTGTCGCGGTGGATGAAGGACGAGAAGCTGCCGCCGAAGGCCCGAGCGGGTGCGCGGCTATTTGCGATCACGGGCTGTACCGCGTGTCACACCTATGACGGCGCCGGCGACTCCAACCTCGGCGCGCCCGATCTGACGACGATCGGAGTGCACCACCTGGGCATCCGGTTCCAGGTCAGCCACCTGAAATGTCCCTCCTGTGTGAACCCGGGCTCGCCGATGCCGTCGTTCCCGCTCGGCAAGAAGCGCTTGCACCAGCTCGCCGTCTTCCTCGAAGCTTCCAAGGGCACCCACTAACCGCCAGAATCCCCGGGGAATGCACGTCTTCCTCGGGATGACCGGAGCCTCCGGCGCGCCGTACGCGTCTCGCCTGCTCGAGGCGCTCGCGGCCGCCGACTGCGAGATCGGCGTGTGCGCTTCGCGAGCGGGGATCGAGGTGCTCGCCACCGAGCTCTTCGGCGATCCGACGCTGCCGCGCGACGAGACGCTCGCGCGACTCCTGGAGCACGCGAACGGCGCAGCGCGCGTCTACGACCCCGAGGACTGGAGCGCGCCGTACGCCTCCGGCTCCGCGAAGGTGGACGCGTACGTGATCTGTCCCTGCTCGATGGGCACGGTAGGAACGATCGCTTCCGGCGCCATGCAGAACCTCATCCACCGGGCCGCGTCCGTCGCCCTCAAAGAAGAGCGCCGGCTCGTGCTCATGCCGCGGGAGACGCCCCTTTCGGCGATCCACCTGCGCAACATGCTCACCCTGCGCGAGGCCGGGGCAACGATCCTCTTCCTCGCGCCAGGCTTCTACCACGGCGCCGAGTCAGTCGATCAGCTCGTGGACTTCGTCGTTGCGCGCGCCCTCGACCTGCTGGGGCTCGACCACGCCCTCACGCCTCGGTGGGGACAGTCATGACCGTGGAGTCCGGCCGGCTCCCGGCCGAAGGCGTCCAGCGCATGTTCGACCGCATCGCGCCGGTCTACGACGCGATGAACCGGGTCATGACCGTCGGACTCGACCAGCGCTGGCGGAAGGCGACCGTGCGCGAGGCCGTGCGGCCGGGCGACTACGTGCTCGACGCGTGCTGCGGCACGGGCGATCTCGCGGTCGCCGCACGCAAGGCGGGCGCAGGGGACGTCGTCGGCCTCGACTTCTCCGAGCGGATGCTCGAGCGTGCCCGCCGCAAGGCACCGGACCTCGAGTGGGTGCAGGGAGACGTGCTCGCGCTCCCGTTCGCGGATGCGAGCCTCGACTCCGCAGTCGTCGGCTTCGGCGTGCGCAACGTCGATGACCTCGAGGCGGCGCTCAAGGAGCTGCGCCGCGTCTTGCGGCCCGGCGGCCGGATGGGCATCCTCGAGATCACGACCCCGCGTGGGTGGCTCGCCCCCTTCTACAGGCTCTGGTTCGACCGCATCGTCCCGCTGCTCGGCCGCGTGCTCCCGGGTGGGGACGCGTACACGTACCTGCCCGCGAGCGTGCGCCGCTTCCCGGGGCCGGAGGCGCTCGCAGAGCTGCTTGGCGCCTGCGGCTTCGAAGCCGTCCGGTTCCGGCTCTTCGCCGGCGGCATCGTCGCCTTGCACGTAGGAGAGGTCGCTTCGTGACCGCTTCGCTCGCCGAGCTGCGCGCAGTGCCGGGGCTCGACGGCTATCTGGACGCGCTCGAGGAACGGCTCGCGCGGACCGTCGCCACGCATCCCGGGCTCGTCGCTGCCGTCGGCAACGAGGCGCTCGCGGCGGGCGGAAAACGGCTGCGGCCCGCGCTCGTTTTCCTTTCTGCGCCGCCGGGGACGGAGCCCGCCCTCGCGGCCGGCGTCGCGGTCGAGCTCGTTCACATGGCGACGCTCGTCCACGACGACCTGATCGACCGCGCGCACTTCCGCCGTGGCAAGGCCGCCGCGTGGTCGATCTACGGTCCGGGCGCCGCGCGCGCGACCGGCGACTACCTCTTCGCGCGCGCCTTCTCCGAGCTCAGCGCAACGGGAGATGCTCGCGCGGTCGACATCCTCGCCGACGCGACGCTCTGCCTCGCGCGCGGCGAAGCCCTGCAGCGTACGCAGACGCGCGACCCGGCCACCACGGTCGAGGCGTACCTCGAGCGCTGCGCGCTCAAGACGGGGAAGCTGTTCGAGGCGGCGTGCCGGCTCGGCGGCGGCTCCGGCGAGTACGGGCTGGCGCTCGGGATCGCATTCCAGATCGCGGACGACGTCCTCGACTGCTCGGGAGCCACGATCGAGACGGGCAAGATCGCCGGCACCGACCTCCGCGACGGGACTCCGACCCTCCCGCTCCTGCTCGCGTCGCAGCGAGATGCGGTGGTGCGGGCTGCCCTCGCCGGCGGGCCGATGGACGGCGCGCTCCTGCGCATCGCCGCGACCGGAGCCCTGGACGAGGCCCGTGAGGTCGCCCTCGACTACGCTAGACAGGCCAGGGCACGGCTCGACGGCGAGCTGCACAGAGACGAGCTCGAGGCCCTGACGCACGCAGTCGTCGATCGGGAAAGGTAGGCCACATGGCCGTTCTGGACACCCTCGACACGCTTTCCCCGATCCGGGAGAAGGTGCTCGCCGGAGAGCGGCTCGACTTCGACGACGGTGTCGCGCTGATGGAGACGGACGACCTGCTCGCGCTTGGCGAGCTCGCCGACCTCGCGCGCCGGCAGCGCGGCGGGGGCGACGAGGTCTACTTCGTCCAGAACATCAACCTGTACCAGACGAACGTCTGCCGCGTGAAGTGCAAGTTCTGCGCCTTCGCGAAGACCCGGAAGCAGGAGGACGCGTTCACGCTGACGGCCGACGAGTTCGTCGAGGACGCGGTGGCGCAGCACGAGATCCACGGCTTCACCGAGATCCACACCGTCAACGGCGAGAATCCGCACGTCGACCTCGAGTACTACGCGGGCCTGATCCGCAAGCTCAAGGAAGCGCTGCCGGACGTCCACCTCAAGTTCTACACGGCCTCCGAGATCCACCACATCTCGCGGCTCGAGGACTGCTCGCACGAGGACGTCCTGCGCGCGCTCAAGGACGCGGGCCTCGACTCGATGCCCGGAGGCGGCGCCGAGATCTTCGCCGATCGCGTGCGCGCACTCATCGCGCCGGGCAAGGAGCACCCTGACGACTGGTTCGACGTTCACGACACTGCGCATCGGCTCGGGATCACGACCCAGTGCACGATGCTCTATGGACACGTCGAGACCTACGAGGAGCGCGTCGACCACCTGTTGCGGCTGCGCGACCAGCAGGACCGCACGGGCGGCTTCCTCTCCTTCATCCCGCTCGCGTTCCACCCGGAGAACACAGTCTTCGAGCGCCGCGGCTTCCGCTTCACGACGGGCGCGGACGACCTGAAGGTGATCGCCGTCTCACGCCTGTTGCTCGACAACGTCCCGCACGTGAAGGCCTACTGGATCATGATGGGCCTCCCGCTGGCCCAGGTTGCGCTCCACTTCGGAGCCGACGACGTCCAGGGGACGGTCGTGCGAGAGAAGATCTTCCAGGCCGCGGGTGCGAGTGCGGGCACCGAGCAGAAGGTTGCGGAGCTCGTCCGTTTCGTCCGCGACGCCGGCCGGGCTCCGGTGCAGCGCGACAGCCTCTACAACGAGCTGCGCCGATGGTGAGCTTGCGGGAAGCGATCGAGCAGGGCGACCTCACCGCGTTCGAGGAGGTGCTCGCTCCCGACATCGTGTGGGTAGGGCTCCGGCCCGGCCAGCTGTGCCGCAACCGCGCCGAAGTGCTCGAGATGCTCGAGCACGCTCAGGCGAACGGCGTCCAGCCTCATCCCGAGATCGTGCGCGACGAGGGCGACCGCTTCGTCGTCGATCCGCATCTCCCGATCGACGGGCGCCATCAGGTCTTCGTGCTGCGCGAGGGCGTCGTCGCCGAGGTGCGGGCCTACCCCGACCGCGCCGCGGCTCTCGCGGCGATGGAGCCGCAGTGGTGAAGCTCGGCCGCATCTCGTACGTCAACATGGCGCCGGTCTTCTACCGCGTCGACGCCGAGGCCGACGAGGTGCAGGGCGTCCCGACCGAGCTGAACCGGATGCTCGTCGCAGGCGAGCTCGACACCGCTCCGATCTCCTCGATCGAGTACGCACGGCATGCCGACTCGCTTCGGCTGCTGCCCCGGCTCTGCGTCGCTTCCGAGGGAGCGGTCGACTCGATCCAGCTCGTCTCGCGCAAGCCGCTCGAACAGGTGCGCACCGTCGCGGTGACGCCCGAGTCGGCGACCTCGGTCGCGCTGGTCAAGGTGCTGCTGCCGGAGGCAGAGCAGGCGCCGCTCGAGGCCTACGAGGGCGGGGGGGCCGAGGCAAAGCTCCTCATCGGCGACGCGGCTCTGCGCTCCGCGTTCGAGGATCCGACGCCCCATCACGACCTCGGCCGGCTGTGGCTCGAGCGGACAGGGCTGCCGATGGTGTTCGCGGTCTGGGCGTGTCCCGAGCCGCTCGCCGAAGGTCTCGCGGAGCTCGAGGACGCGCTCGTCTCCTCGGTGCGGCTCGCTCGAGCCGAGCCGCAACAACTGGCGTACGAAGCGGCGGAGCGGTACGGCTACCCCGCCGGCTTCCTCGCCCGCTACTTCGAGAAGCTCCGCTACCGCTTCGGTCCGCGGGAGCGTGCCGGCCTCTACACGTTCCTCGAGCTCGCGCGCGACGCCGGCCTGCTCGAGACCGTGCCCGAGCTCCGCTTCGTCCAGACGACCGCCGGCGCGGCAGTCGCATGAGCGTCACCGAGCGCACGTCTTTGGGCGAGATCCTCGAGCGCGCGACCTCCGGCGAGCGGATCACCGACGAGGACGCCGTCCAGCTTCTGCGCTCCCGCGATCTCGTCGCCGTCGGCCGGGCGGCGAACGACATCCGTAATCGGCTGCACGACCCGGAGCGCGTCACGTTCATCATCGACCGCAACCTCAACTACACGAACGTCTGCGTCACCGACTGCGACTTCTGTGCCTTCTACCGTCGGCCGGGCGACCAGCGCGAGGGCTACCTCCTTCCGAAACCGGTCATCTTCAAGAAGATCGAGGAGACGCTCGCGCTCGGCGGCACCGGACTGCTCATGCAGGGCGGCCACCATCCCGACCTCGGCGTCGACTACTACGAGGATCTCTTCTCCTCCATCAAGGCGCGGTACCGGATCCACCTCCACGCGCTCTCGCCGTCGGAGATCGTGCACGCGGCGCGCCGCTCGAAGCTGACCGTGCCGGAGACGCTGGCGCGGCTGCGCGACGCGGGGCTCGACTCGATCCCGGGCGGCGGCGCCGAGATCCTCGTCGACCGCGTGCGCGACATCATCGCGCCGAAGAAGGTGAATACGAAGGAGTGGCTCGGCGTGATGCGCGAGGCGCACCGGCTCGGGATCTCGACGACGGCGACGATGATGTACGGCCACGTCGAGACCCTCGAGGAGCGGGTCGAGCACTTCCGGCGGATTCGCGAGCTGCAGGACGAGACGGGCGGCTTCCGCGCCTTCTTCTCGTGGACGTTCCAGGACGACGGCAACCGGCTCGTCTCGCTCGTGCCGGTCGAGGCGCGGCCGACCTCGTTCGACTACCTGCTCACGCAGGCCGTCTCGCGCATCTACCTCGACAACCTGCCGCACATCGGCTCGTCGTGGGTGACACAGGGGAAGAAGATCGGCCAGGTCGCGCTCGGCTTCGGGGCCGACGACCTCGGCTCGGTGATGATCGAGGAGAACGTCGTCTCGGCGGCCGGCACGACGCACCGCACGAGCGCCGAGGAGCTCGTCCACCTGATCCGTTCACTCGGCAAGACCGCCGTGCAGCGGGACACGCTCTACCGCGACGTCAAGGTCTGGTCCTAGGCGCCCGAGCTCCACTGCGCCGCCCACTCGTCCGCGTACGGTCGCCCGCTTCGCTTCGCCGCGGCCTCGACGTCCTCGACCGCGTACGGCACCTGGCGGAACTCGACCGCCACCGCTCCGCCGGCCACGGTGACGAGCGCCCACTCGGCGAGCGCGCGCAGGACGGGCGGATCCTCGTGCCGGTCGTAGGAGATCCCGATGCTGCCGGGATTGACGTAGAGGGCGTCGCCGATCCTGCGCGTCCACTGCAGGTGCGTGTGACCGCCCGCCAACAGCGCGGCGTCCTGACCCAGGAACGGCGCGAGCGCCTCGCCGCCCAGCTCGGGCAGCAGCACGTCGTCATAGGAGCGAGGGGACCCGTGGAAGAGCAGCAGGGACACGTCCTCCAGCTCGCGGCGCACGACCGCCGCGAAGGAGCGGATCTGCTCGAGCTGTGAGGCGCTGAGCTGCGCCAGCGTCCAGTCGCGTACCTCCAGCTGCCGCTCGCTGATCGGCTCCGGCGAGGCGGCGGGGATCTCGAGCAGGAACGCATCGGCGTTGCCGAGCACCGTCTCGCAGCCGAGGGCCGTGAGGAGGTCGAGCGTCTCCGCGGGCTGCGTGCCGCCCTGCACGACGTCGCCGAGGCAGACGATCTGGTCGACGCCGAGGCGCTCGACGTCATCGAGCGCGGCACGGAATGCGACGTAGTTCCCGTGCTGGTCGGAGAGGAGCGCGAGGCGCATGGTCAGAGTCTGGACCTGACCCCCGCCAGGCCGCTCCGCACCCACTCGGGCTGCGACGTGAAGACGCCGTAGTGGACCTCGTACCACGGCCCGAGCCGGTGGTAGATCAGCGCACGGCGGCGCAGTTCTTCGTCCACCTCCCAGTCCGGAAACGGGCCGTTGAGGAGCCAGGCGTAGTCGATCGCCGGGTCGCCGACGCGGGCGTCTCCCCAGTCGATCACCCCGGCCAGACGGCCCTCGCGCACGATCAGGTGCGTCGGTCCGAGGTCGGAATGCGTGAGCGCGGGCTCGAAGCCGATCAGCGTCTCTGTCTGCGCGAGGAGCTCCTCGCCGCGGGGTCGCTCGTCGGGGTCGAGCAACGGCAGCACGACACGCCGGAACTCGTCCGCCTGCTCGGCGTACGCGTCGACCCAATCGGGTCGCGGCGCGGGGATGCGCTCGACGTCGGCGGCGTGAAGGGCGTCGAGGAACGTGCGCACTCCGTCGGGGTCCTCGTCCGCGAGCGGCTGACCCCGGATGAGGCGGTAGGCGACGAGCCACGGCTCCCGCGACACGTATTCGAGGCGCGGAATCTCTACGGGAAGCAGCGGTGCGAGCGCGGGGAGAAGCTCGACTTCCTTCTCGATCTCCTCGACCGCGAGCCGGTGGCGCGGCCACCGCACCACCCACTCGTCCTCGAGGATCAGGACCTTGAAGTCCCAGCCGTCGTCGACCTCCGCGAGGGGCGCCTCCACGCGAGCAACGCTACTCTGACCCGCGGGTCGTGCTGCGCAAGCTTTTCATCGCCGTCGCGCTCGCGGTTGCTGTCGTCTCCGTGGTCGCGTCGGCGGCGACGGGCTCCCCGCGGCGCTCGAGTCAGGAATCCGTCACGACGTCGGTCCTCATGCCCGGCGTGACGTACACCCGCGAGGTCGACTTCACCTCGCGCGGGCCGATCGTCCTCGACGTCGTCACCGCGCCGAAGCCCGACGGCAACGTCTACTCGCTCGCCCCGGCGCTCTCGAACAACTTCCTGCGGGGAAGGGAGGCGCTCACGCACCTCGACAGCAGGATCGCCGGCAACGCGACGACCGTGGCGATCGACGGCGACTACTTCGACAGCACCAGCGGCGCGCCCAGCGGAATGCTCATGCAGGACGACGTGCTCGAGAGCGCGCCGGCAGTCGGTCGTTCGAGCCTCGGCATCGGCGCGGACGGCACGTTGACTGCCGCTCGCGTGTCCTCGTCCGGAATCTGGCAGGGGAACGGCCAGCGCCGCCCTCTGCTCCTGAACTCGCCGCCCAACGGGAAGTTCACGCTCTACACGCCGGTGTACGGTCCGACCACGCCGAAGGAGTCGGGAGTCGTCGAGGCCGTGATCGGGTCGTTTCCGCCGGCGCACCTCGACGAGCCGCTCGACGGCAGGGTGACGCAGGTCACGACCGCCGGGTCGACGCCGATTCCGCACGGCGGCGCGGTGCTCGTCGCCCGCGGCAAACAGTCCACGGCCCAGCTCAAGGCGGAAGCGCCGGTCGGCCAGCAGGTCGAGGCGGTGCTCTCGCTCTCACCGGACTGGAGCGGTATGGCGAGCGCGATCGGCGGCGGGCCCTTGCTCGTGAGGAAGGGCAAGCCGATCTTCCAGGCCGGCGAGACGTTCAACTCCCGGCAGCTGAACGGCCGGCAGGCCCGCGGGGCGATCGGTCAGCTCGCGGACGGGCGCATCGTCCTGGTGGGCGTCGAGGGGACGAACCCCGCTTACAGCATCGGCATGTCGAGCTACGAGCTCGCGGTGGAGCTCTCCCGCCTCGGAGCTACGACCGCTTTCGGGCTCGGCGCCGGCTCCGCCGCAGGAGTGGCGTTCGATGGCAGCCTGATCACGCGGCCCTCGACCGGCACCGCGCCGAAGGTGTCCGACGCGCTCGTCCTCTCCTACAACGGGATCTACGCGCCGCAGCCGTCGACTCCAGTCCTCTCGCCGAACGGCGACAGCGTGGGCGACACCGAGACGCTCTCCTACCGCGTCGTCCGTCCCTCGCACGTCGTCGCGACGCTCACCGGCCCCGGCAACATCAGGATCACGCTGGCGGATGGGGCGGCGTCCCCGGGCCCGCACACGTTCGTCTGGAACGGCTCCGACGGCGGCAAGCCCGCGGCCGAGGGGGATTGGACGTTCACCGTCACCGGTACCGACGACCGCACGATCACGACGACCGCAGCGCGAACGTTCTCGCTCGACGACACGCTCTCGTCGCTCGCCGTCCGCAGCGGTCGCGGTCTGGCGACGGCCACGTTCGAGCTGACGCGCCCAGCCGCCGTCGTGGTGCAGATCGAGCGTCGGACGGGCGTGCCCGTGGCCACGCTCCGCTCGGGCCGGCAGACGGCAGGCGCGGGCGTCTGACCTGGCGCGGCCGGAGCGGCGGGCGCCGCGCTCCGAGCGGGCGGTACCAGGTGGTCGTGCAGGCGACGAGCACCGTCGGGAAGAGCTCGCTCATGGCGCCGTTCACATTCCACTCACGCAAGCGGCACTAGTATCCGCGCGGTGCTCCTCGCGAGCGTCTCGGCGACGTTCACCTCGCAGGTCTCCCATCACGGCGTTTACGCGGTCTTCGGACTGCTCGCGCTCGGCGCGCTTCTGCCCGTGGGGAGTGAGGTCGTTGCGCTCGTCGGCGGCGCAGTTGCGGCCGGCGTGCTCGCGGGAGCCGACGGCGTCTCGGTCTTCGGCGCCCACGTCGGCTCGGGTGCAGGCGCCTATGTCGCACTCGCGCTGGCGGCGACCCTCGGCTATCTCCTCGGCTGTCTCGTCGGCTGGCTGATCGGACGTTTCGGAGGCCGCGAGTTGCTCGAGCGACACGGCCGCTGGTTCCACGTCTCGCCCGCCAGACTCGACCGGGCAGACGCGTGGTTCCGGCGCTGGAACCGGCCCGGTGTGCTGATCGGGACGATGTTGCCGGTCGTCCGCTCGTTCGTGGCGATTCCGGCCGGGATCTTCGAGATGCCGCTCGCGCAGTTCCTCGGCCTGGCCCTCGTCGGGTCGGCCGTCTGGTCGTTCGCCTTCGTCGGCATCGGATACGGCCTCGGCTCGAGCTACCAGAGCTTCGAGCACGACTTCCGCTACGTCGAGTACGCGATCGTGGCAGGCATCGTGGTGGCGCTGGCGTATCTGGTCTATCGATGGAAAGCTGCGGCTAGAGTTGCCCCGCGTGCAGACGATTCCTCTCGTTGACGTCCGAGCCGAATACGAGCCGCTGATACCTCGGCTCGAGGCCGCTTTCCGCGAGGTACTCGACGGCAAGGGCTTCATCCGCGGCCCGCACTACTGGACCTTCCAGGAGGAGGCGGCCGCATACCTCGGCGTGAAGCGCGCGATCGGGGTCGCCAACGGAACCGACGCGCTCGTACTCGCGCTCGACGCGCTCGGCGTCGGGCCGGGCGACGAGGTGATCTGTCCTGCCTTCACGTTCTACGCGACGGCGGAGTCGGTCGTGCGGCGTGGCGCGACGCCGGTCTTCGCGGACATCGACCCGGTCACGCTGAACCTGGACGTCGAGGACGCCGCAGCGAAGGTGACCGAGCGGACGCGCGCCGTCATCCCGGTCCATCTCTTTGGCCGCCTGATGGACGTCCGGCCACTGGTCGAGCTCGGTCTTCCGGTGCTCGAGGACGCCGCGCAGGCCTTCGGCGCGCCGGGCGTCGCGCAGCACGGCGCGATCTCGACCTTCAGCTTCTATCCGACGAAGAACCTGTTCTGCCTCGGCGACGGCGGGCTCGTGACGACCGACGACGAGGAGCTCGCGGACCGCGTCCAGCTGCTCTCGTTCCACGGCTCACGCGACAAGTCGGCGTTCGACCTCGTCGGCTACAACTCGCGCCTCGACGAGCTGCAGGCCGCCTTCCTCCGCATCTTCCTGCCGGAGCTCGACGGCTGGAACGCGGCCCGCCGAACCGCGGCAGCCCGCTACGCAGAGCTCGGCCTCGGCGAGCTCGTGGAGCTCCCGCAGGACGAGCCGGACCACGTCTACCACCTCTTCGTCTGCCGCTCGCGCGAGCGCGACACGATCCGCACGGCGTTGGCCGAGGCGGGAATCGCGTCGGCGACGTACTACACGACGCCGCTCCACCTCCAGCCGTCGCTGCGCTACCTCGGCTACGAGCCGGGCTCGCTGCCCGCGACCGAGCAGGCCGGTGCCGAGAACTTCTCGCTGCCGCTGTGGCCGGGGATCCCTGCGGGGGCGCAGGAGCGGGTCGTCGATGTCGTGCGCTCGGCCGTCCCTACTCGCGTCTGATGCGCCAGCTTCTCTCGCCGCACCGGCTCTGGCAGCTCCTCGTGGACGCGGCGATCGTCGCGTTCTGCTGGTGGGTCGCCTTCCAGCTCCGCTTCGATCACGGGCTGCCTCCGAAGTACTCGCTGCTGTTCAACCGGACGATCCTGCTCGTTGTCGGGATCAAGCTGATCGTCTTCATCGCCTTCGGCTTCTACAACCGCTGGTGGCGCTACGTCTCGATCCGGGACATGTGGGCAACCGCCCGCGGCGTCGTCGTGGCGTGCGTCCTGGCCGACCTGACCGTCTACCTTGCGGCGCCGGTCCACGGCTTCCGCCTGCCGCGGTCGATCGCCGCCACCGATCTCCTGCTCACGCTGGCGCTCGTCATGGGCTCGCGGCTCCTCGCACGCACGGCGATGGAGCGTCCGGGCCGCCTGACCATGGTCGCCCGCGGCAAGGAGGTCGTCGTCGTCGGCGCCGGCGACGCGGGGCGCCTGATCGTGCAGGAGATGCAGCGCTCGCGGATGCTGAACTACACGCCGATCGGGTTCGTCGACGACGATCCGCGCAAGCGGCAAACGCGGATCATGGGCGTCCGCGTGCTCGGCTCGATCGACGAGCTGCCACGGATCCTGCGCGAGCACCGGCCCGACGAGGTGCTGATCGCGATGCCGTCTGTCTCGGGTGAGGTTCGTCGACGGATCTTCGAGGACGCTCAGGAGCTGCGGATCGTGGTGAAGACGCTGCCGGGGCTCTACGAGCTCATCGCGGGAGACCTCAACCTCGCCGGCCAGATCCGTCCCGTGCAGGTGGAGGACGTGCTCGGCCGGGAGCAGGTCGACGTCGACTTCCACGAGGTCGCGGCGTACCTCGAGGGGCACACCGTGCTCGTCACCGGCGCCGGCGGTTCGATCGGCTCGGAGCTCTGCCGCCAGATCGCGCGGGTCCGGCCGTCACGGCTGATCCTCGTCGACAACGCCGAGGGACCTCTCTTCGAGATCGAGCGCGAGCTCGTCGCCGAGCGGGACTTCACCGCGGCGTTGCCGAAGCTGATCGACGTCAAGGACCGGAAGGCGCTGCGGCGGGAGGTGTTCGAGAAGTACCAGCCGACGGTGGTGTTCCACGCGGCCGCGTACAAGCACGTCGCGATGCTCGAGACGCATCCGCTCGAGTCGGTACGCAACAACATCGTCGGCACACGGATCCTCGTCGAGCTTGCTGCCGAGTTCGGCGTCGAGCGCTTCGTCTTCATCTCGACGGACAAGGCCGTCAACCCGAAGACGGTGATGGGACAGTCCAAGGCGCTCTGCGAATGGATCGTCGAGTCGTTCGGGCACCGGCGCGACGTGGCGACCCGCTTCGTCGCCGTCCGCTTCGGCAACGTCCTCAACTCGTCCGGCAGCGTGATCCCGATCTTCCGCAAGCAGATCGAGCGGGGCGGGCCCGTGACCGTGACGCACCCGGAGATGACGCGGTACTTCATGACGATTCCCGAAGCCGTCTCGCTCGTCGTGCAGGCGGGCGCGATCGGCGGCCGCGGCCAGGTGTTCGTGCTCGACATGGGCGAGCCGGTGCGGATCGTCGATCTCGCGCAGAACATGATTCGCCTTTCGGGCAAGGAAGCCCGGCTTCCCGACGATCCCACCTCGGGCCCCCGGGACGTCCGGATCGCGTTCGTCGGCTCCCGGCCCGGGGAGAAGATCCACGAGGAGCTCTGGAGCGACGACGACGCGGTCGGCGAGACGGCGCATCCCAAGATCATGCGGCTCAGCCGGCCGCCGGTCGATCCCGACTGGCTTGCCGAACAACTCGCCGAGTTGGAGCGCCTCGCCGACGAGGGGGACACGCTCGAGGTGGTGGGCAAGCTCCGGAACGTCGTCGACAGGCCGCAGCGCGTCGAGCTGCCCAACCTCTCGGACACGGGTAGCTACCTGATCGAGATCGAACCGCGCGTCGACACGAACCTCTGATCCTTCCGGCACGCTGGTCGGCCGGTCGCGGCGATAGCGTCCTCGTCCTGGACGCCGAAAGCATCCTGCAAGGCCTGAACCTCGAGCAGCGCACCGCCGCGGAGACGACGCGCGGACCGTTGTGCATTCTCGCCGGGGCCGGCACGGGCAAGACGACCACGATCACGCGCCGCATTGCGTGTCAGGTCGCCACCGCGGCCTTCCCGCCTCAGCAGATCGTGGCGGTGACCTTCACCACCAAGGCCGCGGGCGAGTTGAGTGCACGTCTGCGCGCGCTCGGCGTCGAGGGCGTCCGCGCCTCGACCTTCCACTCGGCCGCGCTCTCGCTGCTCCGTCACTTCCAGGGAGACCCGGGCCGGATCCTGAACTCGAAGGCGATCCTCCTCCGCCGCATCGGCAACGGGCTCCCGGGGGCATACCGCTTCCGTCCCGCCGGCGACCTCGCGACCGAGATCGAGTGGGCGAAGAACCGGCGGCTCACGCCCGAGACGTACCGCGACGGGCTCGGCGACCACGAACCCCCGATTCCGCCAGATCTCTCGCACCGCGTCTTCCGCGAGTACGAGCGGCGGAAGGCGGAGGAGGAACTGCTCGACTTCGAGGACCTCCTCGAGCGAACCGTGCGGCTGCTCGAGGAGGACGACCAAGCTCGCGCGGCAGTGCACGAGCGGTGGCGTGCCTTCACCGTCGACGAGTACCAGGACGTGAACCTCCTCCAGCAGTCGCTGCTCGATCTCTGGCTCGGCGGGCGCGACGACCTCTGCGCGGTCGGCGACGACTACCAGGCGATCTACGGCTTCACCGGCGCAAGCGCCAACTGGCTGCTCGCGCTGCCGGAGCGCTTTCCGCACGCCCACGTGGTGAAGCTCGAGCGGAGCTATCGCTCGACGCCGCAGGTGCTCGAGCTCGCGAACCGGCTCGTGCCGGGACTCGGCGGCTCGGCGAAAACGCTCGCTCCGACGCTGCCCGCAGGCCCCGAGCCGGTCGCCGGACTCGACCTGGACGTGGTCGCGCACGTCCGGGAGCTGCACGAGGGCGGGGTTCCGCTCGAGCAGGTGGCGGTGCTGGTGCGGACGAACGCGCGGACGACCGAGTTCGAGGAGGCGTTCCACGACGCGGGGATCCCGTTCCAGGGCGCGTCGCTGCTCGCGCGCGACGCCGCTCGGCAGCTCCTGAAGGCGCTGCGCAGCCTGCGGGGACCGGCTGCGGAGATCGTTCGCGAGCTCGCCGTCCGCCAGGGGTTGCTCGCCGAGGTGCCGGACAAGCTCGGGGAGCGCGAGCAGACACGGCAGGCCGACCTGACGCGGCTCGTGCGACTCGCCGACGAGTTCGGGGGAGACGTCGACGGCTTCGTCGAGTCGCTGCACGAGCGGTTCGGCGAGAGCGCCGGTCGCGGCGTCCATCTCCTGACGCTCCACCGGGCGAAGGGGCTCGAGTGGGAGGCCGTCCTCCTGCCGCACGTCGAGGAGGGCGAGCTGCCGATCCGCCGCGGCGATGTCGACGAGGAACGGCGGCTGTTCTACGTGGGGCTGACCCGAGCGAAGCAGCACCTGCTCATCACGTGGGAAGGCCGGCCGAGCCGCTACCTCGACGAGCTCGGCGTACGTGCCGCCGCTCCGCTGCGTCCGAAGCGGGAGAAGCCGGTGATCGAGCAGACGCCGACCGTCCAGGCCCTGAAGGAATGGCGGCTCGCCCGAGCCCGTGCCGACGAGGTGCCCGCTTACGTCGTTTTCAACGACCGGACGCTTGCCGAGCTCGCCGCGCAGACACCGCGGACAATCGCCGAGCTCGCCGCGATCCCGGGAATCGGCCCCGCGAAGCTCGAGCGCTACGGCCCCGAGCTTCTCGCGCGCATCGCCGATCTCGCCGCCTGATCAGCTCAGTGGATCGACTTCAGGCTGGGGTCGTACGTCCAGCGGCGACCGTTCCGCGACACGTAGATCCAGAGGTGATGGCGGCTGCGCGGATCGAGCGGCCGAACGATGGCGATCAAGTTCGCGCCAGGGCCGGTGAAAGACGGGTTACCCGCATCGACGGTGACCACCTCGCCCGGCAGGAAGGCCTGCCACCAGCGCTTGCCCGCATCCGATGTCACGTCGACGACCGTGTTCAGTCCGCAACACATGAACCAGAGGCGGGAGCTGTAAGCGCCTGATTGAGCCACGTCTACGCCGCCCTGTGCCGCGGGCACGTTTACGAGAGGCCCGGCGATGCGCCACGTCTTCCCGCCGTTCCTCGTTGCGAGCGGATACATCGCGCCGCCCTCCCGCGCGGTCAGGTTGCCCAGCGCGAAGCCGTCCCGGCGGTTGGCGAAGAAGCGGCGGCCGGAGAAGCTGCCACTCACGCGTGTGCCTGGGCGGAGTCGGCGGAAGCCCGCAGACACGTGCATCCGCTGGGCTTGCACGCTCTTCGGCGGGCGCCAGACTTTTTGTGCTGCAGCCGGTAGCGACGCGGCGGATCCGCAGCCGGCCAGGGCGAGGATGCACAACGCAGCGACGGCCAAGCGCGCGGACATGAGACGCGAATTATCGGGGTAGACGAGTCAGGCGTCCAGGGCGGACAAGAGCAACCGGAGCATCTCGGCGGGCTCGCGTCGCACGCGAGGAGCCGAGGCAGGGTCGCGCTTCGTCAGCTCGAGTGCCCGCGGATCGGTGAGCGGTTTGAGGCGTCCCTCCCGGATCAGCTCCTCGTCGACGCCGCCCAGCCTCCCGCCGTACGTCGTGTAGACGGGCACGCCGAGCGCGGCCGCCTCGCGGTTCATCGTTCCGCCCGCCGAGACGACGAGGTCGGCGAGCGCGATCAGGCTCTGTGCGTCGACGGCGTCCTCCGGCACGATCACCGACGGCAGCGCCAGCCCCTTCACGTACTCGCGCTGCTCCTCCGTCCTCGGGAGCACGAACGCCTGCACGTCCTCGGACCGGCCGAGGTGCTCGAGCGTCTGCGGGAAGAGCGGGTTGGAATGCCGGTGGTAGAGGGACACGTCGGGCGGTGGCCGCAGGACGACGAGCACGCGCGCCGGGTCGACGCCGAAACGCTCGAGCAGCGACCGGTCGGGCTCGAAGTCGGCGAGGTAGTACTCCTCCTTCAATCCGGGGTACTGGACGAGCTTCGGCGGCCGCACTCCATAGGGCCGAAGCCGCTCCGGAGGGATCGCGGCCGGCACCACGACCCGGGTCGCCGCCCGGCAACCGAGCTGATGTTGGAGCGTCGCGAACTCGTAGTCGAACGTCGTGGAGCTCGGAATGCCGAGCCGGCGCGCCGAGATCGTCAGCTCGTGGGACCCGTGCGCGAGGGCGATGTCGAACTCGCGCGGGCGCGCCCACTTCCGCAATTCGCCGAGCCGGTGCGTCATCTGGCGGGCCTTCTGCAGCCGCGACCGGCCGGCGTGGCGTCCCATCACCGCGTCCGCCTCGAGCCCGTGCAGCTCGAGCAGTTGGAGTGTCTGCGCGTAGTCGCGTGCGGTGATCTCCACCTCGTCATCGCGGCCGCGCATGATCTCGATGAGCGGCCTGAAGACCAGTACATGCGCAGGAGCGGTGATGTCGATCCAGACTCTCACGCTGCGAGAGCCTCCATCCGCGCCGACTCCAGCCGGGGCGGCTCCTGCTCGACGTGCCGCTCGTACCAGAGCGTGAACGCGAGCAGCCCCCACAGCTGGCGGCTCCAGTCCTCCTGTCCCGCGGCGTGCTCGTCGATCAGACGCGTCACCGGCTCGGGGCGGAAGAAGCCCTGGCGCCGCAGGTTCTCGGCCGACAGCGTCTCGCGCGCGAACGGCTCGAGCTCGCCGCGCAGCCACGCAGCAGCCGGAATCGAGAAGCCGCGTTTGCGACCGTGCACGACCTCGCGCGGCACGAGCGGCGCCACCGCCTTGCGCAGCAACACCTTCTTGGCGAGACCGCGCACCTTGAGGCGCGTCGGCAACGCAAAGGCGAGGTTCGTCACCAGCGGGTCGAGAAAGGGGACGCGCGCCTCGAGCGAGTGCGCCATCGAAGCGCGGTCGGTCTTCACGAGCAGATCGTCGACGAGATAGACGCCGAAGTCCACGTCCTGCAGGCGTGCGAGCTGCGGCGCTCCCGCGGTCTCTGCGTAGCGTCTGCGGTAGACGTCGACGGGGTCGAACGCGGCACGGCGGCCGGTCAGCTCGCTGCGCGCGTCAGCCGAGAAGATCTCCTTCCAGCCGTGATGCCGCTCGAGCGGCGGCAAGTGCGCAGCGCGCACGAATCGCTTCGCCCTGTAGTCGAGGCTCGCCTTGCGGGACGACGACGGAAGCGCCTCGATGAGCGGCCGCGCGGCGCGTGCGAGGGGCGCCAGGCGGTCTGCCATGAGATCTGCGGAGTATGTGTAGTAGCCGCCGAAGAGCTCGTCCCCGCCCTCGCCCGAGAGCGCAACCTTGACGTGCGCGGCCGCAAGCTGCGAGACGAGGTACGTAGGCAGTGCGGACGAGTCGGCGAACGGCTCGTCGAACGCGTCCGCGAGCGCGCGGAGGAGCAGCTCCGGCTCGGGTCGGACGAGAAGCTCGTGGTGCTCCGTTCCATACCGCTCGGCGACTAGCCGCGCGTCGTCGCGCTCGTCGAAGCTGCGCTCCGCGAAGCCGATCGTGAAGGTGTGCACCGGTTCGGGTGTCTCCTGCGCCGCGAGCGCGGCGAGGGCCGCCGAGTCGACGCCGCCGGAGAGCAGGACGCCGACCGGCACGTCCGAGAGGAGATGCGCCCGCACCGAGTCGCGCATCCGTGCGCGTAGCTCCTCGACGAGCTCCGCCTCGTCGCCCGTCCTCAGTTCGTCCGCGGCAGCCGGGCCGGGTCGCGCGTAGCGCTCGAGCGTGACCGCGCCGTCCTCCCAGACGAGGATGTGCCCCGCCGGCAGCTTGCGCACCTCGCGGAAGATCGAGTACGGCGCCGGGATCGAGTTGAAGGCGAGGAAGGCCTCGAGAGCGTCGAGATCGACCTCGCCGCGAGGGAGTGCGCGCAGTTCCGAGGCGAAGCGCAGCTCGTCGCCGACGTGCCGGTAGTAGAGGGGCTTGATCCCGTACCGGTCGCGTGCAAGCACGAGCCGTCCGCGCCGCGCGTCCCAGATCGCGATCGCGAACATCCCGCGCAGCCGCTCGGCGAAGCCAAGCCCGTGATCCTCATAGAGATGGACGAGTGCTTCGGTGTCGCAGCGTGTCCGCAGCTCGTGTCCTGCGCGCACGAGCTCGCGTCGTAGCTCCGGGTAGTTGTAGATCTCGCCGTTCTGGACGACGACGCAGCTCCCGTCCTCGTTCGCGATCGGCTGGTCGCCGTGCGCAAGGTCGAGGATCGAGAGCCGGCGCGCGGCCAGCGCGATCCCGCCGTCGACGTGCTCGCCCGCGCTGTCAGGGCCGCGGTGGACGAGCAAGTCGCTCATGGCACGCAGCGACTCGACGTTCGCTAGGCCGCGCGTCGTCGCAATTCCGCAGATCCCGCACACGGCTCTACCTTAGGTGTGGCGGCCAAGCAGTCCTCCGAGCGACTGCTTGAGCACGCGCCAGCCGGTGGCGACGACGGTGCGGAGGTAGAGGCGCACGGACCGGTCGGCGATCCACTCGAGGTCGTGGGCGAGCTTCTCGCTCATCGGCGTCTCGTAGCCGCGTCGCACCTGGGCGAAGCCCGTCAGGCCGGGCCGGACGACGAGCCGCTGCCAGTACGACGGCAGCTCGTGCGCGAGCTCCTCGAAGAAGACGGGACGGATCGGTCGAGGCCCGACGAGGCTCATGTCCCCGCGTAGGACGTTGACGAACTGCGGGATCTCGTCGAGCTGCGTCGCCTTGAGCCAGCGTCCGACGGGGGTGAACTCGGCCTGCGTGTGCTGCACGAGCTCCTCGCCGAGGTATTGGCCGAGCCGCCTCTCGGCGCCGCGGCGCAGCGTGCGGAACTTGTACATGGTGAAGACGCGCGCGCCGCGACCGACGCGCTCGCCGCGGTAGAGGATCGGCGTCCCGCTCGTGACGAGCACGAGCGCGGCGATCACGAGCGAGATCGGCAGCGAGAGGAGCAGGAACAGCGAGGAGAGGAGGACGTCGAGAGCCCGCAGGACGATGTCGCGCGGCCGCTCCGGCGTCTCCAGCGCAAGCTGGCGATAGCCGCGGACGAGCGTGTCCTCGATCCGCGTCGAGTCTGGCACGTGGTCGATCGTAAGTCCGCGGGGGGCGGTGCTGTGCGCGCGAACGGCAGCAATAAGATGTGCTTATGGACACGAAGCAGCTGGTGGCCTTCTGCGCGGTCGTCGAGCGCCGCAGCTTCTCGCAGGCTGCCGACCAGCTCGGGGTCACCCAACCCGCAGTGAGTCTGCAGATCCGGTCGCTCGAGCAGCGCGTCGGCCAGCGGCTGCTCGACCGCTCCGGTCGCAGGGTCGAGCCGACCGAGGCCGGCCTCCGGCTCTACCGTGGAGCGCAGCGGCTGCTCGCGCTGGAGCAACAGCTGCTCGCGGATCTCGGCGAGGCAGAGGGCGAGCTCAAGGGACGGCTCGAAATCGGGGCCTCCACCGGACCGGGCGGGGGCGTCCTGCCGGTCTTGCTGGGCGAGTTCCAGGGCCTCCATCCTCAGGTTCAGGTCGCGCTGACCGTGTCCGACACGCACACGGTGGTCGAGCAGGTGGCGCGGCGCGAGCTCGAGCTCGGGGTCGTCGGCGTCGCAAGCCGGCAGCGCGGCGTCACATTCGAGCCGCTCTACCGCGACGAGGTCGTCCTCGCCGTGCCTGCCGACCACAAACGCGCCGGCAAGAGCCTGACGCTCGAGGAGCTGAAGTCGGAGCCGCTCGTGCTCATGCAGGAGGGAGCCGGGATCCGGCAGATGATCGACGACGAGCTCCGCGAGCTCGGTGTCCGGCTCCGCGACCTGAACGTGAAGCTCGAGCTCGGGCTGCAGGAGTCCGCCCGCGCCGCGGTGCTCGGCGGTTTCGGCGCCACATTCATCTCGCGCATCGCGATCGAAGGAGACCTGGCCGTGGGAACGCTGGCGGTCGCGCGCGTGCAGGGCCTGGAGCCGGCCCGCGACGTCCAGCTCGCGCGGGCGACCGGCCGGGCCGAGACGCGCGTCGCGCAGGAGTTCGTCGCCTACGCGCGCGAGCGGCTGGCGTGATCGTCCGCTGGGGGCTCGACTCCCTCCCGGATGCCTGTGCCGATGCGGGCGTCGTCTCCCCGGTCTACGTGGCAGGCCCGCGGTGGGACTCTCTCGAGCTCTCCGTGCCCCCGGCCGGACGGTGGCGCGAGGTGCCATCCAATCGGATTCAGGCTGCGGTCGAGGCGGCGCGGGACGCCGACGGCGTGCTCGCCGTCGGGGGCGGCAGCACGATCGACCTCGGGAAGGCCATCTCCGCCTCGACCGGGTTGCCGCTCGTCTCCGTGCCGACGACCTACTCCGGCGCCGAGTGGACCAGCTACTTCGGAGTCCGCGATCCGGGGCGGAGGATGCAGGGTGGCGGCGGCGGGGCGCACCCGGCCGCGATCGTCTACGAGCCCGAGCTCACCCTCGAGCTGCCGGCCGAAACGACCGTGGGCACGGCCATGAACGCGCTCGCCCACTGCGCCGAGGCGCTCTACGTGCAGGGACACAACCCGGCCGCGGACGAGCACGCGCTGGAGGGCGCGAGGCTGACCACGGACTGGCTGCCGCGCGTCGTCTCCGCTCCGCAGGATCTCGAGGCCCGAACGGAGCTGCTCCGCGGCGCCTGTCACGGTGGCGCCGCGCTCGCCGGCTCGATGCTCGGACTCGCGCATGCGATGGCGCAAGCGATCGGCGGGCGCTACGGGCTGCCGCACGGGACGCTCAACGGGATCTGCCTGCCGCCGGTCCTCCGCTTCAACGCCGCCGTGGCTCCCGACGCCGTTGCGCGTTTCGGCGAGGCCGCCGGCGCTCCGGACGATCCAGCCGCTCGCGTCGAGTCGCTGGCCGCGCTCGCGGGGTCGACGCGGCTGCGCGAGCTCGGCGTGCCGGAGGCCGACCTGCCCGGGCTCGCGGTCGCCGCGGCCGAGCGAGGCGGGAACCTCGCCAACCCGAAGCCCGCGAGCCCGGACGAGATCGAACGGCTCATGCGCGAGGTCTACTAGCCGGTCCCGACCTGGGTCGTCACACCGCGATCGGTGCGCTTCACGTCCAGGCGATGTGTGGTGTGGAGCGTGATCCACGGGATGATCGTCTGACACGAGAAAGCTGCCGACGCGCGGTTCGTGAAGTACGTGAAGCCGCGGCCGATGCCGCCGGCGATCAGCGCGCCCGCGCGCCACTGGACCCCACAGAGCAAGCCCGACGCCGTCGTGGTCGATGTGCGGTAGGTGATGTGCTTGTTGTAGATGGCGCACCAGTACGTCGTGTCGGTGACGCGCTGCTGGTATGGCCACGTCCCCCATTGATGCCACATGTTGCTGGCCCAGCACGACGCCCTCGTCGGGGAGCTCGCAGGGGAGTCGGGCCCGATCAGAGGGACGAGGCCGACGGCGGCCTCTGGCGAGATGCCAGGCTCGATCGAAGTCTGGGCATCGGAGCTCGCGGACGCGTCGAGCACGGTGACGCCGTCGACCGCGCTGGTCGAGGAGCCGTCGGCAACGTCGGCCGGCGCCGTTGCGAGGGCTTGCGCCTGGTCGGGGGGAAGGGCCGTGGGTGTGGCGGAGTCGGCATCCGCGGCCCGTGCCGGGCCGAGGATCGCGGCCACGGCCGCGAGGAGCATCGCGAGCAAAGCTGCGCGTCGTAGGGACATCGTGACCTCCTGTCGTTCGTGGGCAGATGCGACGAGGTCACGCTAGCGTTGTCAGAACAGACAATCAAGATGGTTCTTCCGGGCGTGTCGAAAGCAGCCAAGTCCCGTATGAAATAAGGGATTGCTATTCCACCGATTAGGTAGTATCCCGCGCGATGCCGGGCTTTCAAGACGGATTCCTGGGAGTCCCCGCGCGGCCGGACAAGCCGCGCGAGACGGGGCTCACCCATGTCATCGACAAGGGCCTGAACCTGCGGGAGATCGAAGGACTGTTCGACACCGCCGGCGCATTCGTCGACATCGTCAAGCTCGGCTGGGGCACCGGCTACGTCACGAACAACCTCGAGAAGAAGATCGCGCTCTACCGCCACTTCGAGACGCCCGTCGTCTGCGGTGGCACGTTCTTCGAGGCGGTCTACGCGCGCGACAAGATCGACGACTTCAAGGGGTGGCTGACCGAGTTTCGCTTCTCGCACGTCGAGATCTCCGACGGCACGATCGAGATCCCGCGCGACCGGAAGCTCGAGCTCATCGCCGACTTCGCGCGCGACTTCACCGTGCTCTCGGAGGTCGGCTCGAAGGACGCCGAGGTCAACATCGCGCCCTACCTGTGGGCGCAGTGGATGCAGGAAGAGCTGGAGGCGGGCGCGTGGCGCGTCATCGCCGAGGGACGCGAGGGCGGGACCGCCGGCATCTACCGCCCGAGCGGCGAGCTCCGCACCGGCCTCGTCGACGAGATCGAGCACTCCGTCTCCTTCGACTCCCTCATCTGGGAGGCGCCCACGAAGGAGAGCCAGGCGTGGTTCATCAAGCACTTCGGCTCGAACGTCAATCTCGGCAACATCCCGCCCGACGAGGTGATCGCGCTCGAGACGCTGCGCCTCGGCCTGCGCGGGGACACGCTGAAGGAGGTTCTGCTCGGTGGCGAACCTGCAGCTGCCGGCTGACGTCGAGTCGTGGCCCGCGCAGCGGGTCGTCGAGTATGTGCTCGCGGAGTTCTCCGGCCGCGTCGCGCTCGCATGCTCGTTCCAGAAGGAGGAGTCCGTCCTGCTCGACATGCTGTTCGGGCTCGATCCGAGAGCGCAGGTCTTTGCGATCGACACGAACTACCTCTTCCCGGAGACGTACGAGCTGTGGCAGGAGGTCGAGCGCCGCTACGACACGAAGATCCTGACGTTCTCTCCCGATCCGGTCGAGGAGGGCCTCTGGGAGAAGAACCCGGACCTGTATCTCTCGATCGCCAAGATCGAGCCGCTCAACCGGGCGCTGCTCGACCTCGACGCCTGGATCACCGGCATCCGCCGCGACCAGTCACCGCAGCGCGCGGACGCCGCGAAACTCGGGTGGGACGAGCAGCACGAGCTCTGGAAGGCCAACCCGCTCGCAGACTGGACGAACGAGGACTGCTGGGCGTACATCAAGGAGCGCGAGCTTCCGTACAACAAGCTTCACGACCAGGGCTACGAGTCGATCGGCGACACGCACTCCACCATTCCTGGCAAAGGCCGCGAGGGTCGGTGGGCCGGAACGGAGCGGACGGAATGCGGGCTGCACACCGGCGTAGGCTCGACGGAGCCCGCAAAGAGCGGAGGTACCGGCTTTGCCAGTGCCGGAGCGGGAAAATGAGCGGGTTCGTCCTCTGGTTCACAGGGCTTTCGGGCGCGGGCAAGACGACAATCGCGAACGTCGTCGAGCCCGAGCTCGAGCGGCGCGGCTTCGTCGTCGACCACCTCGACGGCGACATCGTCCGCACCCACCTGTCGAAGGGCCTCGGCTTCTCGAAGGAGGACCGCGACACGAACATCGCCCGCATCGGGTGGGTCGCCTCACGGCTCGCCCGCGCCGGAGCGGTCGTGATCGTCTCGGCGATCTCGCCGTACGAGGAGATGCGGCGCCACGCGCGCTCGCTCGTCGAGAAGCACGCGCCGTTCGTCGAGGTCTTCGTGGCAACGTCCCTCGAGGAGTGTGCGCGGCGCGATCCGAAGGGCCTCTACGCCGCCGCGTTCGCCGGCGAGATCGAGGACTTCACGGGTGTCTCGGCGCCCTACGAGGAGCCGCTCAAGCCCGAGTTGCGGCTCGAGACCATCGACCGTACGCCCTCGGAGTCTGCCGTCACCGTGATCGACCGGCTCGAGGAGCTCAACCTCATCACCGAGCCCTTGGAGTCGGAGTCGTGAGCACGTCTCGTGCTCTCCCGACGGTCACGCACCTCGACGAGCTCGAGTCGGAGGCCGTCCACATCTTCCGCGAGGTCGCGGCCGAGCTCGAGCGGCCGGTGCTGCTCTTCTCGGGCGGCAAGGACTCGATCGTCCTGCTCCGGCTCGCCGAGAAGGCGTTCAGCCCGGGCAAGTTCCCGTTCCCGATCATGCACGTCGATACCGGGCACAACTTTGCGGAGGCGATCGAGTTTCGTGATCGCCGGGTGGGAGAGCTCGGCGAGCGTCTCGTGGTCGCGTCGGTGCAGGAGTCGATCGACAAGGGCCGCGTCGTCGAGGAGACAGGGCCGCGCGCGTCGCGCAACCGGCTGCAGACGACGACGCTGCTCGACGCGATCGAGGAGCACAGCTTCGACGCGGCGATCGGCGGTGCGCGTCGCGACGAGGAGCGGAGCCGGGCGAAGGAGCGGATCTTCTCCTTCCGCGACGACTTCGGCCAGTGGAACCCGCGCGTGCAGCGGCCCGAGCTCTGGAACCTCTACAACACGCGAGTCCGCAAGGGCGAGCACGTCCGCGTCTTCCCGATCTCGAACTGGACCGAGCTCGATGTCTGGCAGTACGTCGCGCGCGAGCAGCTGGAGCTGCCGCCGATCTACTTCGCGCACGAGCGCGAGGTCTTCCGCCGCGACGGGATGCTGTACGCGGTCTCGCCGTACGTCGAGCGCATGGAGGGAGAGGAGCCATTCACGACATCGGTTCGGTTCCGCACCGTCGGCGACATGACGTGCACCGGCGGCGTCGAGTCGCATGCGGCGACGATTGAAGAGGTCGTGGAGGAGATCGCGGCGACTCGCGTCACCGAGCGCGGCGAGACGCGTGCCGACGACCGGTTCAGCGAGGCGGCGATGGAGGACAGGAAGCGCGTTGGCTACTTCTGAGGTGGCGCAGTCGACCGAGCTCCTTCGCCTCGTCACGTGCGGGTCCGTCGACGACGGCAAGTCGACGCTGATCGGCCGGCTGCTCTATGACACGAAGCAGATCTTCGTCGACCAACTCGAGCACATCGAGGACGTCTCGCGCCGACGCGGGAACGAATACGTCGATCTCGCACTGCTGACCGACGGCCTGCGGGCCGAGCGCGAGCAGGGAATCACGATCGACGTCGCCTACCGCTCCTTCGTCACGCCGAGGCGCCGCTTCCAGCTCGCCGATGCGCCGGGACATGTCCAGTACACGCGCAATATGGTGACCGGCGCCTCGACGGCCGAGCTCGGGATCGTGCTCGTCGACGCGCGCCAGGGTGTGGTCGAGCAGACCCGCCGCCACGCGTACATCCTGTCGATCCTGCGCGTGCCGCACGCCGTCGTCGCCGTCAACAAGATGGATCTCGTCGACTGGTCGCAGGAGCGCTTCGACGAGATCTCCGCGCAGCTTGTGGAGCTCGGTCTCCCCGACCTGTGCGTGATCCCGATCTCCGCCTTGCAGGGCGACAACGTCGTCGACGGCTCGGAGCACATGCCGTGGTACGACGGCCCGGTGCTGCTCGACCACCTCGAGACCGTGGAGATCGCTTCGGACCGCGACCTCGACAGCCGGCGCTTCCCCGTGCAGTGGGTGATCAGGCCGATGTCCGGCGAGCACCACGACTTCCGTGGTTACGGCGGACAGATCGCGGGCGGCGTCTGGAGCGCCGGCGACGACGTGGTCGTCCTGCCCGCCGGGTTGCGGACACAAGTCGAGTCGGTGGAGACGATCGACGGGCCGCTCGAGACGGCGATCCCGCCGATGTCCGTGACCATCCGGCTCTCCGACGACCTCGACGTCTCGCGCGGCGACATGCTCGCCGACCCGGACGATCCCCCCACGGTCGCGCGCGAGCTCGAGGCGCGTGTCTGCTGGATGGGCGAGCGGCCGCTCGAGCCGCGGGCGCGGCTCGCGGTGAAGTCCACGACGCGCTCGGTGAGGGCGATCGCCGACGAGCTCGTCTCGCGCGCCGACGTCCACACCCTCGAGGACGTCCCCGCGCCGGAGCGACTCGAGCTGAACGAGATCGGCGTCGTCCGGCTCCGGCTGTCCGAGCCGCTGCTCGTCGATCCTTACGAGGAGAACCGCCTGACTGGCGCGTTCGTGCTCATCGACGAGGCGACGAACGAGACCGTCGGCGCCGGGATGGTGCTCTCCGCGTCATGACCTGGCAGTTCACGCTGACAGGGCTCGGCCTCGGACTGATCGTCGGACTCACCGGAGTCGGCGGCGGCTCGCTGATGACGCCGATCTTGATCATCGTCTTCGGCTTCAAGCCGACCTACGCCGTAGGCACCGACATCTTCCACGGCGCGATCTTCAAGTCGTTCGGCGCCATCCGGCATCGCCGGCTCAGCACCGTCCACGGCCACCTCGCGTTCTGGCTGTTCCTTGGATCGGGCCCGCTGGCGCTCGCCGGCGTCGTTGTCTCGTACATGCTCAGGAACTCGATCGCGAACGCGGAGACGATCCTCGGGTACGCGATCGGCATCGCGCTCATCGGCGGCGGCGCCGGCTTCCTCGCCAAGTCGTTCGTGAAACGGGGCGTGCAGCCGAGCGAGGCGCCGTTCATCATGAGCCGCCGCGACAAACTGATCGCGCTTGGCACCGGCGCGGTCTTCGGCTTCGTCGTCGGCATCACCTCGGTCGGCAGCGGCACGTACTTCGGGCTGATGATGGTGCTCGTGTATCCGCTCACGATGTCGCGAATCGTCGGGACGGACATCTTCCACGCCGCCGCTCTCCTCTGGGTCGCGGGGGTCGGGCACCTCGTCATCGGCGACGTCGACCTGCACGCGACCGCATGGCTCCTGCTCGGCTCGGTGCCGGGGATCCTCATCTCGAGCCGTTACACGCTGACGGTCCCGGACATGACCATTCGCGGCGGGCTCGCGGGGATCCTCATCATCAGCGGCCTCAAGCTCCTCAACGTGCCCGAGGCGAACTGGGTCCTCGGCGGCGGCCTCCTCCTGACCCTCGTCGTCCTGACGATCTACACGGTGAACGTGATGATGAAGGAGTCGCGCGCCGACCACGAGGCGCGCGCCGCCGGCACGACGGTCGAGCAGGCCTGACGCGTAAGACCTCTCTTCAACTTCGTTAACGAGAGGCCCGTAGAATCGGGCGGCTTTGCGGCGGGTTCTCACGACGGTCACGCTCCTGGGCCTGCTGGTGGCCACGGCTGCCGCCTTTGCGATCACCGAGCACCTGAAGCTGATCAAGAGCCCACTCTCCGCTGCGCTCGTGTCGGAGCTCCGAGGTCGCGAAGTCTCGAGAGGGCACGTCCTGATTGGGCCGAGGTGTAACTGCTCGACGAGCACGGCCGTGCTCCGGGTCAAGCTCCGCCACTCGGGCCCTGTAACGGTGACCATCCTGGACTCCTCCGACCACACGGTCAGGACGATCGCCTCTCGCGTCCACGTCCAGGCCAAGACCGAGAAGCTGTTCGTCTGGGACGGCCGTACGGATACCGGCAGCGTGGCGCCGGACGGCATCTACCACCCGTCGGTCCAGCTGCCGCGCCACAAGTACAACTTCACCAACAACATCATCCTCGACGCGAAGCCGCCCGAGGTCATTTCGGCGACGGCCGTGAAGCGGAGGCCCGTCCTGTTCCCCGGACCGGGTCGCACGGTCGCGATCCGCTACGTGTTCAGCGAATCGGCGCATGCGATCGTCTACCTCGGCGACCACAGGATCACCGTCAGTCATGTGACGCGGAAGCACGACAAGGTCAAGTGGGCTGGAACGCTCGGAGGCAGGTCGCTGCCGGCAGGCCGGTATGTCCTCTCGATCGGTGCACGGGACCGGGCCGGGAATGAGACTCCAGCCGCGAAGCGCGCGGACGTGCCGGTGGTCGTCCGCTACGTCCAGCTTTCCCCGGAACAGCTAAAAGTCCGCGGCGGGCGTCGATTCACCGTGCACGTCAAGACGGCGGCCAAGCGCTACACGTGGCGGCTCGGCCAGCGGCGCGGCTCGCAGCGCGGGAAGGCCCTCCACCTGCGCGCGCCGACGACGCCAGGCACGTACCGGCTCGTCGTGACCGAGAACGGACACGCGACCACCGCAGTCGTGCAGGTGCACGGATGATCGGGCTCTCGGAGCTCGGGGCACCGATCGCCTGCATCGGGCTCGCAGTCGTGCTCCTCGCGCGAACGCGTCGGAACCGGATCGCGGGTCTCGGGTACGCGGGCGTAGGGACGATCCTGCTGTGCGCGTCGCTGGCGCACGCCAGCGCGGCGGAGCTCGCCGCGGCGATCGTCGGAGCGATCGTGCTCGGCCCGCTCCTCGCCTGGCTTTTCCGGCGCGAGCCCTGGCTCGTCGCCTACGCCACGCTCGCCTTCGTCCCCTTGCGCGTGGGCTTCCTCGGTCACCAGCTGCTCGTGCCGCTCTACGCCGTCGCACTCGGTGCCGCCGGGCTTCTCCTCTGGGAGCTCGTCGACGGTGACGACCGGACGCGCGAGCTCGGGATCGCGTCGTGGCCGCTCGCGCTCTACCTCGTCTGGATCGGGTTCTCCATCGAGTGGAGCGTCGACGTGCACACGGCCGCGATCGACATGCTCGCGTTCTACGTGCCGTTCACGATCCTCGCCGTCTCGATCGCGCGGCTCCCCTGGCGTATGTCGCGGGTCCGGATCCTCTACGGGGAGCTCGCAGCGATGGCGCTCATATTCGCCCTTGTCGGCTTTTACCAGTACAAGACCCGCACGATCTTCGAGAACGCGAAGCTGCAGCAGATCAACGTCACCCAGGCGATCTTCCGCGTCAACTCGGTCTTCTTCGACCCCTCCATCTACGGGCGCTTCCTCGTCATTGCATTGATCGCGACCGCGGTGCTGGTCGTCCGCGGCCGGGTGTCACGGCGCCTCGGCTTGTGCGCACTCGCGTTCATGGCCGTCGTGTGGGCGGGGCTCCTCATCTCCTTCTCGCAGTCGAGCTTTGCGGCGCTGCTCGTGGCCGTGTTCGCTCTTACCGCGATCGTCTGGCGCTGGAAGTCGCTCCTTGCGCTCGCAGCCGTCCTCGTCGTCGCGGCCGGGATCGCCGTCGCGCAGCCGCACTTGATGCACGCGCTCAGCCATCACACGACGTCCGGTCTCAACAAGGCCACGGGCGGACGGGCGAGCCTGATCGCGGTCGGCATCCGGCTCGCCAAGGCACACCCAGAGAAGGGGGTCGGGCTCGGCGGGTTCGAGCGCGCGTATGCGAAGCGAACGAAGAAGACGCCGCGAAAGAGCGCGTCGCACAACACTCCGGTCACGGTTGCCGCGGAGGAGGGCGCGCCGGGCTTCCTCCTCTACTTCTGGCTGGTGGGGGCGGTGCTCCTCGCCGCCTACCGGCGGATCGACCACCGCACGTACGGGCTGGTGGCCCTCGCGGCCGGGCTGGGATTCCTCGCCATCTTCGTCCACTCCCTCGCCTACAACGACTTCTTCGAGGATCCGACGACGTGGTTGCTGCTGGGCCTGATCGGGCTCGTCTCGCCGGTGCGCGTACGCGCTCGCGACTGGCAACCGGTGGAGACCGAGGAGCCCGTGCCTGAGATGATCGCGGGATGATGGAGCAATGGCGGAAGGCGCTCGTCCTGGCGCCGCACACCGACGACGGCGAGTTCGGGTGCGGTGGGACGATGGCGCGCCTCGTCGAGGCCGGCTGCGACGTCCGCTACGTCGCCTTCTCGATCGCGACCCGCTCGCTGCCGCCGGGCTTCCCGCCCGACACGCTCGCGCGCGAGGTCGCCGAGGCGACTGCCGAGCTCGGGATCCCCGCGGAGTCGCTGACGGTGCACGACTTCGACGTCCGCACGTTCCCCGAGCGGCGGCAGGACATCCTCGAGCTGCTCGTCGCTCGGTGGGAGGAGTGGGAGCCGGACGTCGTCTTTCAGCCGAGCCTCCACGACGTCCACCAGGATCATCGCACCATCGCCGAGGAGGGACTGCGCGCCTTCAAGCGCACGACGATCCTCGGCTACGAGATCCCGTGGAACAACTTCGACTTCGAGTACCAGTGGTACGCCGCGCTCGAGCAGCGGCATGTCGACCTCAAGGTCGCGGCGCTCGAGAAGTACGCGTCGCAGCACCACCGGCGGTACGCGAACGCCGAGTACGTCCGGAACCTCGCGCGGATGCACGGCGTGAACGTGAACCGCGAGTACGCCGAGGTCTTCCAGGTGTACCGCGTCGTGGCTTGAGCTGCGGCTCCACGCCGCCGATATCCTTTGAATGGTTCGCTTCCTGGGAATCCCGGCCCTTCTCCTCGTCGTCTTGGTCAGCCTGTACCTGTACTCGCAGGACGCGAAGTCGAACAGTCCGTCTGCTTCCGACCGGCAGGCCATCTCGCAGGCTCAGTCGGTCGGGGCCGGCGCGGACTTCGGGCAAGTCGCACCGGCGTTGCTGGCGTACTTCGACCAGAATCAGACGTACGTGGGCGCGACGCTCCCCGCCGGCTCCGGAGTCGTGCTCGCCGCCGCCGGCCCGACGTCGTACTGCCTGCAGTCGGGAGACGAGCACGAGGACGGCCCCGGCGGCCAGCCGCAGCCCGGCCCCTGCTAGCGGCGAAACTCAGCCGAGCACGGGATGCGAGCGCCGCCACAGGGGTGACCGCTGATACGCGGCTGCGGTCAGGTTCCAGCTCCGGCTGAGCGCTGCGAAGCGAGCGAGCTCGCGCCGTCCGCGCACGCTGGGGTAGCTCGCGCCGGGCTCGAGCAGCTCGTAGCGCCCGCTCCGCAGGACGTCGCCCGCGACTTCCTCGAAGGCGAGCGCGTTCTCGCGGCTCATCTGGCTGCGCCAGTCGCGGAGGCCCGGAGTCGGCGGCTGCGCGAGGTTCCTGTGCTCGGGCATCGAGGCCACATCCGAGGTACCTGCGTAATCGAGCATCCCCGGCTCCCACGGCAGCGATGCGTGCTCGCAGACGCGGCGCAGCTCGCGCTCCGGCTCGGTGACGAGATCCTCGTAGCGGAGTTCGAGGTAGCGGCCGCCCACGTGCGTGCCGAGCCGCCGGGCGGCGAGGATCTCCGTGCGCCACCGCGCTGCGAACCGGGCGGCGGTGCGCGGAAGCGCCCAGGTCTTCCCCGAGAAGCCCTCCGGGAGCGAGAGGAACGAGAGCGCCGCGTCGCGGCCGTCGCGAACCAGATGGACCCAGACCGCGTCCGGGAAGAGCCGCTCGAGCAGCGGCAGATGCTGCATGTAGAGCGGCGTCTTGTCCCCCCAACGCGGCTTCCCCTCGTGCTCTGCGTACACCTCGAAGACGGCGGCGATCGCCTGGCCCGTCGTCATCCCCTCGCGCAGCCGCGGACGAACGTCGTCCGCAGAGATTCCCCACTCGTACAGCTGGTAGAAGCGCCCGAGGTCGTCGAGGAAGTCGTCGAGGTTCGGTCGGCTGCCGTGCCGGTGGGCGAGGGGCGTGACGAAGAACGACTCGTAAGGGATGGCGATCTCGCTGTTGCGGTCGAGCATCACGCGCAGCAGCGTCGTGCCGGAGCGGCCGACGCCGAGGACGATCACGGGCGGAGCCATCGCGGCCGAACCCTAGAGAACCAGCTCGGCGAGCGTCTGCAGCGCCTCGGGCTGCGTTGTGCCGAGCACGAGAGTCGTGACCGGCGTCTCGCGCCACGCCTTGAGCCGCTCTGCGATCCGCTCCTTCGGCCCCACCAGCGAGACGGCGTCGACGAGCTCGTCCGGCACGGCGGCGATCGCCTCCCGCTGCTTGCCCGACAGGTAGAGCTCCTGGATCCGCTCCGCCTCGGCCTCCCAGCCGTAGCGGCGGACGAGCGAGTTGTAGAAGTTGCGGCCCTTCGCGCCCATGCCGCCGACGTAGAGAGCGACGTGCGGGCGAAGCGTGTCGCGGAGCGCGGCCACGTCGTCCCCGACGAGGACGCTCGCCGTCGCCGCAATCTCGAAGCCCGCCGGGGCGGCGGCGAGGCTCGGCCCGAAGGCGTCGTCGAAACGCTCCGGCGTGACGAAGATCGGGAGCCAGCCGTCCGCGATCTCGGCTGCAAGCGCGACGTTCTTCGGCCCGAGCGCCGCGAGGTAGATCGGGATCTCGGCGCGCAGCGGGCGGATCATCAGCTTCAGCGGCTTGCCGAGGCCGGTCGCGCCGGGCCCGTCGTACGGGATCCCGTAGTGCTCGCCGTCGTGCTCGACGACATCCCGCCTGAGCGCCGCGCGCACGATCTCGACGTACTCGCGCGTCTTCCCGAGCGGCTTCCCCCAGGGCTGCCCATGCCAGCCCTCGACCACCTGCGGGCCCGACGTGCCGAGCCCGAGCAGGAAGCGGCCGCCGGAGAGAAGATCGAGGGTCGCCGCCGTCATCGCCGTGTTGGCGGGAGTGCGGCCCGGGATCTGCATGATCGCGGAGCCGAGCTTGATCCGCTCTGTCTTTGCCGCGAGCCAGCCGAGGACGCTGACCGCGTCGGTACCCCAGGCCTCGGCGACCCAGACCGAGTCGAAGCCCAGCCGCTCCGCCTCCTCGACGAGCGGGAACAGGTCGGCCGGGTTCGTCCCGGGAGGCGCATAGCCGAGGCTGAGACCGAGTTTCATCGTGCCCTCGATCCTACGATGCGGTAGTGAGTGAGTGGGAGTGGGACCCGGAGACGTATCTCGCAGAGATGGCCGACGAGATCCCCGGCTATGAGGATCTGCAGGAGGCTGTCGCGGCGTCGACCGTGGACGTCCGGGCCGCGCACGTGCTCGAGCTCGGCACCGGCACCGGCGAGACCGCGCTGCGCGTGCTGTCGCAGCATCCCGAAGCCGACTGGATCGGGATCGACTCGAGCGAAGCGATGCTCGCGCGGGCACGCGAACGCCTCCCGGACGCAGACCTGCGGGTGCAACGGCTCGAGGACGAGCTTCCTGCCGGGCCGTTCGACCTCGTCGTCTCGGCGCTGGCGGTGCACCACCTCGACGGCGCGGGGAAGCGGGGGCTGTTCTCGGGCATCGCCCGCGTCCTGAGCCCGGGCGGCCACTTCGTCCTCGGCGACGTCGTCGTCCCGCCGACTGGGGAAGAGGGGCCGATCTACATCGACTGGGTGATGGACACGCCTGACACGGTCGAGGATCAGCTCGCCTGGCTGCGCGAGGCAGGGTTCGTGGCGGAGGCCTCCGGCGTCCGAGTCGACCTCGCGGTGGTCCGCGCTAGGCTCATCGCTCGGTGACGCACCCCGAACTCGAAGCCGAGCAGGCGTACGTCGACAACGCCTACGACCAGCTCGACCGCATGCGGTCGACGGTCGCACGGACCCAGGAGGCGATGGCCACCGAATGGGCCGCGCTGAACATGGAGGCGTGGGCCAAGCGGCGCATGCGCACCTTCGAGGACGCCGAGCGCGGCCTCGTCTTCGGTCGCTTGACGCTCGACGGTACGCCGCGCCCGCTCTACGTCGGCCGCCGCTGGGTGCACGACGACCAGCACGAGTCTCTCGTCGTCAATTGGCAGGCGCCCGCCGCGCGGCCCTTCTACACGGCCACACCGCAGCAGCCGCACGGCGTCCAGCAGCGACGTCGCTTCCGCGCCGAGGGCCGGCGCCTCACCGACATCTCCGACGAGGCGCTCGACGGCAGCGCGGTCGAGGGCGCCAGCGTCTCCGACTTCCTGCTCGAGGAGCTCGAGCGCCGTCGCGACGTACGGATGCGCGACATCGTCGCCACCATCCAGTCCGACCAGTACCGATTGATCACGGCCGAGCCCGAGGGCGCGCTCGTCGTGCAGGGCGGGCCGGGCACCGGGAAGACGGCCGTCGGCCTCCATCGCGCCTCGTGGCTCCTCTACACGCACCGCGAGCGACTGCGGCGGGTGCTCGTGGTGGGGCCGAATTCCACGTTCATGGACTACGTCTCGCATGTCCTGCCGACGCTCGGCGAGGAAGCGGTCGAGCAGCGGGCCGTCACCGAGCTGGTCGACGGAATCGAGGCAATGCGCGAAGAGGAGCCCGAAGTGGCGCGCCTGAAGGGCGACCCGCGGCTGCGCGAGGTCGTGGCGCGCGCGGTGGAGATCGCCGTCGTGCCGGCGCCGGAGGAGCTCGTCACCCTCGTCGACGGCGTCTACGTGCGGGTGCGGGAGCGGGACGTCGCGGCGCTGCTCGAGGACGCTCTGGAAGCGGGCGACCCGCTCGGCCTGGCGCGCGACCGCTTCCGGATGGCCGTGCTCCGCCGCTTCTACGAGCGCTACGGGGAGCTGCTCGGCCCGCGTGCGCTGCGGAGCTTCGACGAGCTCGAGGGCGCGCTGCGGCGCGGCGGCTTCCTCACGCGCTGGCTCGACCGCGTCCTGCCGCTGCCGCAGCCCGAGAAGCTCGTCTCGCGACTCCTCACCTCGCCGGCCGCGCTGGAGGCCGCCTCCGCCGGCGTGCTCGAGGACGACGAGCGGAAGCTCCTTCTGCGCGACCGGCCGCGCCGCAGGTCCGATCTCCGCTGGAGCGACCAGGACGTGCCGCTGGTCGACGAGGCGCGGGCGCTCCTCGCCGGCGCGCCGCGGTCGTACGGGCACGTGATCGTCGACGAGGCGCAGGATCTCTCGCCGATGCAGCTGCTCGCGATCTCGCGTCGGGCGGTCGACGGGTCGCTCACGATCCTCGGGGACGTCGCGCAGGCGACCGGACCCGTCGTCTACCGGCGCTGGCAGGAGCTGGAGCCCTATCTGCCGGACGAGGCCGAGATGGAGATCGAGGAGCTGCGGCACGCGTACCGCGTTCCGGCCGAGATCATGGACTTCGCGCTGCCGCTGCTCGACCGGATTGCGCCCGAGGTCGAGCCGCCACTCGCGTATCGCAAGGGCGGCGACCCGCCGCGCCTCGTCCGCGTCGCGGAGGAAGAAGTACTGGAGGCGGCTCTTCGCGAAGCAGTTGCGTTGGAGGATCTCGACGGCCTCCTCGCCGTCATCGTGCCTCGCTCGTTTTCGGTCGAAGACTCCTTCCCGTTCCCCATCCTCACTCCGCGGCAGGCGAAGGGCCTCGAGTTCGACCACGTCGTCGTCGTCGAGCCGGCGGCGGTTGCAGATGACGGAGACCGTGGCCTGCGCGAGCTCTACGTCGCGCTCACGCGCCCGACCAAGACGCTCGTCGTCGTCCATGCGCGTCCGCTGCCGGAGCCGCTTACCGCCGATCCGTCTCGCTAGACTCGCCACCGTGGCGTACCCGGCCTAGTTGATCCGTCCTCATGCCCTCGGCGCCCGAGCGCGCCGGGGACTCTCGCTGCCGAGGCTGCTTTGCGTCGGCCGCTCATACCTGGATCGACTAGGAGGAACCGATGGTCACACGAGCTCTCTACGAGCCCATGGAGTTCGAGTCCCTGATCGACGTGCCCTGGGAGCCGGCGCGCGTCGAGGACGCGATCGCCGAGATCGTCTTCGACGCCGATGCGGCGTTCGATCAGGAAGCGCTCTGGCCCGCGCACGAGTGGGACGCGCGGGAACAGCCGCTGCCGCTGCAGAGCCTCTACGCCGGTGCCGCCGGTGTGATCTGGTCGCTCGAAACGCTGCGGCGACGTGGCCACGCCGAGACGTCGCTCGACCTCGCCGCCGCCGCGTTGCGAACGCTCGAGCTGAAGCGCGCGGCCCCCGACTTCGCGGCGGATGAGCACTACCACGCCGCCTCCCTTCTCTGCGGCGAGACAGGGCCTTTGCTCGTGGCCTTCCAGCTCGGCTCCGATCCTGCGCTCGCGGACGATCTCCAGCGGCTCGTCCGAGAGAACGTCGCCAACCGGACCGACGACGTCTCGTGGGGAATGCCCGGAACGCTGCTCGCGGCCCTGGCGATGCGCGAGTGGACCGGGGAGGAGCGTTGGACCGAGGCGGCTCGAGAGACTGCCGTCGCGCTCCGCGCCCGGCGCGGAGAGGATGGGCTCTGGCGGCAGGACGACGACTACCGCGGCTTCACCACGATGCACGGCGCCGCCGGGAACACGCTCGCCCTGCTCCGCTTCCAGCCCGACGACGCTCTCGCCGCCGAGACCGCAGCAGTTCTCGCGCGGCACGCGGTTCGCGCCGACGGGCTTGCCAACTGGCCCGGCACGCCGCGCCCGCAACTCGCACGTCCGCGAGACGGCCGGATCTGCCTTCAGTTCTGCACCGGTGCGCCGGGCGTCCTCGCGGGTTCCTGGGAGTATCTCGACGAGGATCTCGTGCTCGCCGGCGCCGAGCTCGTCTGGCAGGCGGGCGCCCACGGGGACGAGAGAGGCCACGGTCTTTGCCACGGGACCTCGGGCAACGGGTTCGCGCTGCTCGAGGCGTTCGCGCGAACCGGAGACGAGCGCTGGCTCGAGCGCTCCCGTCGCTTCGCCGTCCACGCGCTGGCCCAGGCGCGGAGGCTCGCCGGCGTGAACGGCCGGCGGCGCTACTCGCTGTTCACGGGCGACGTCGGCACCGCGCTCTTCGCGTCAGCGTGCCTCGACGTCGATGTGCGCTACCCGATCATCGACGTGATCTAGAGGGTGGTGGGCCGTTTCGGGGGAGAGCAGGCTGTAGCCGTACCGCCGCACGCGGCGCTCGTACCAGAGCGAGACGAGGTCGAGGTAGGCGCGCATCCGCACGTCGCGTTTGAGCTCCTGCCACTGCCGGAAGTACTTCTCGTTTGCTCCTCCCTCGACCGGCTCGCTCGGCGGGATCGGCTCGACCTCGAGGAACTCGAAGATGCCGCGCAGCACGCCTCCTGGGTCGGCGACGAGCTGCTCGTAGGTGAGCACGTGCACCCGGTCGAGGTGCTCGCGGTCGGCCTCGAACAGCGCATGACATCGGAGCCAGTGCTCGAGGAGCCGGTCGTAGCGGCGGGTGCCGCGCCACTTCGCGGTCGGGACCGAGACGGGAATCGGGTGCCGGACGATGACGACGAACGCCGAGCCCGGGTAGAGCGCCTGCAGGAAGCGTGTCTTGAGCAGGTTCGGCGGCGACTTCTCGAGCAACAGCGGACGCGAGAGATCCCAGTAAGGCGACCACTCCTCGAAGAGTGTCCGCCCGCTCTGCTCCGAGACGAGCGGCGAGACCTCGGTCAGGTGGGATTGCGGGGCGAAGCCGAAGCGGCCCGGCCCGCCGTAGTCCTTCGCCGCGGGATAGACACTCTGGAGATGCTGACCCTCGTCCGCCGGTACGCCCGTCCCCGAGAAGCCGCTGACCTCGGGGTGCGCGGCGAGCAGCCGCGCGAGCAGCGTCGTGCCGCTCCGGTGCAGGCCGGCGAGGAAGACGAGCTGGTGCTCCTCCACGGCGGGCAATCGTAGTGGTGCCGCTCAACCCGGCCGCGGTCGGTTAGCGTCGGGCTCATGCGCGCACGCACCCTCGGGGACGGCGGTCCGGAGGTCTCGGTCGTCGGCCTCGGCACGAACAACTTCGGTCGCCGCTGCGACTACGAGCAGACGCTCGCCGTGATCGACGCCGCGCTCGACGTCGGCGTGACACTCTTCGACACGGCCGACATCTACGGCCAGGGAACCAGCGAGGAGTACATCGGGCGTGCGCTCGAGGGTCGCCGCGACCAGGTCGAGATCGCCACCAAGTTCGGCAGCGAGATGGACGCGCGGCCCGAGGAGCGGCGCGGCAATCCGGATTACATCCAGTGGGCGGTCGAGGGTTCGCTCCGCCGCCTCCGTACCGACGTGATCGACGTCTACCAGATGCACCAGCCCGATCCGCTGACGCCGATCGAAGAGACCCTCGGCGCGCTCAACGATCTCGTCGCCGACGGCAAGGTGCGCTGGATCGGCTCCTCGAACTTCTCCGCCGAGCAGATCGAGGCCGCGGAGGAGGTCTCGCGGGGCGCGGGCTTCCACCGCTTCGTCTCGGCGCAGAACCAGTACTCGTTCGTCAGGCGCGAGGTCGAGGACGAGGTGCTGCCGGTCTGCGAGAAGCTCGGGATCGGCTTCCTGCCGTACTTCCCGCTCGCGAGCGGTCTCCTCACCGGGAAGTACCGGCGCGGGGAGGAAGCGACCGAGGGTCGGCTTGCCGGCCGCGAGATCCCCGCCGAGCAATGGGACCGGGCCGAGGCGCTGCAGCGCTACGCGGACGAGCGCGGGATCTCGCTGCTCGACGTCGCGGTCGGCGGCCTGCTCGCGATGCCCGCCGTGACCTCGGTCATCGCCGGCGCCACGAAGCCCGAGCAGGTGCGCGCGAACGTCGCCTCGGGCGCGTGGGAGCCGAGCGCCGACGACGTGGAGGCCCTGCGGGCGCTGCGCTGATCTCCGACGCGGGCGCGGACGACGCCGACACCCTGCGCGAGCTCTTCCGCGAGTACTTCGCCTGGCTCGGGCCGGAGGGCTGGTTCACCGACATCGAGGCCGAGCTCGCCGCCCTCCCCGGCGGGTACGAGGCGCTGCTCATGGCCCGGCTCGACGGCGAGGCCGCGGGCTGCGTCGCGCTGAAGCAGCTGCCGGACGCCGCCTGCGAGATGAAGCGGCTCTACGTCCGTCCGTCGGCGCGCAGCTCCGGCCTGGGTCGCGCCCTCGTGGAGGCGTCGATCGTGCGTGCGCGCGAGCTCGGCTATCGGACGCTGCGGCTCGACACGCTGCCGAGGATGGACGCGGCGCGGGCGCTCTACCTCTCGCTCGGCTTCCGGTCGATCGAGCGCTACAACGACAACCCGATCAAAGGCGTCCTCTTCTTCGAACTGGAGCTCTGACCGCTAGACGTCCGCGAGCTCGCGGAGACGGCTGACGCGCGAGGAGTCGTCGTCGGGGACGAGTTCGAGCGCGCGGCGCGCGTGGTCTCGCGCTTCGGCGTCGCGGCCGAGTGCGGCGTAGTCCTCGGCCAGCTCTTCGTGGAAGTAGTCGTCTGCCACACCCGCCCCGGCGGCCCAGGCGACGCACTCTTCGAGCGCTGCGGCTGCTTCGGCGGCACGACCGACTGCACGAAGCGCCTTGCCAACCGCATACCGGGCGATCTCGCGCTCGTAGGGGTGTGCGTCGTCACGCTCACGCGCTGCGAGCGCGAGCTCGAACGCCTCGAGTGCACCCGCGGCGTCGCCCCCCTCGTATCGCGACCAGCCCAGATTGTTGTAGAGCGGGCCGAGCCAGTAGCGAACCCCCGGATCATCCGAATCGGAAGCGATCTCGACCGCGCGTGCCGTCCAGGCCTCACCGTCGTCGACGATCGCGAGCATGTGCGCCGCATCGACAGCGATCACGGTCTCCCCAGCGGCCTGAGCCCGCTCGAACGCCTGCTCGAACTGCGCCAGACCGGCCCCCGATTCGCCGGCTGAACGTTCCCGCCGACCGCGCTCGAGCAGCACCCGCGCCTCCGCGCCGCCGAGCGCCTCGGCGGTGTCGAGCAGCGCGTCGCACTCGTCGAACCGACCGCGCAGACCCTCGACCCGCGCGAGCTGCGTCAACACCTCGGCGCGACCGGAGTCCGACGTCTCGAGCTCGAGCTGCGTCCGAAAACGACCCTCGGTCGCGTCGAGGTCGTCGAAATCCCACAAGGAACGAAGCCTGTCGCCCATTCCGAACGACCCTACGCCGCCGCGACGTCGCCCAGGCGGTAGCGGAGGTCGTTCAGCCGGTCGTGCCACTCGTCCGAGAGCGCGGCAACGCACTTCATCGAGCGGCAGGCGAGGTCGAGGAGGTCGCTCGGCGGGATGCCGTGCATCTCGGCCCACTCGCGATCCTCCGGCGCGAGGTCGTCCGGCGGCTCGCCTGCCGTCGACGCCACGAGCTCCGCGGCCCACACTGCCCGCTCCGCGGTTTCCGGTTCGGGGTTGTCCTCGCACGCCGCGGCCAGCGTCTCCTCCAAAGACTTCCAATCCATCACGGGTCGAATTCCACCTGATCGAAGAAACGAAGCACGGTGTGCCCGGGCCTGACGCGGCCTTGCACCGCGCGAAGCTCGTCGTCGGAGACCTCGCCGAGTGCCCGCTTGACCGCGAGCCAGGGGAGGTTGAAGTCCTCCTGGATCATCATCGTCGAGATGCGCGGGTTGATCTCGATCACCTTCTCGCCCATGAACTGGATGCTGAAGAACCACTCGAGCCCGAACTCGGCTACGACGCGCTCGGACGCCGCCACCAGCTCCGGCGCGTCGAGCGTGACGAAGTACATGCCGAGGCCGCAGCGCACCGACTCGCGCGTCCGCGTCGCCTGGAGGACGATGCGGCTGCCGTCGGCGATGCCGTCGACCGTCCGCTCCGGGTCGGTGAGGAACTCCATGACGAGCAGGTCGAGACCGTCCTCCGGCAGCAGCTCGACCGCCTCCTCGAGCCGCATCGCCAGCGCGCCTGGGCGCTCGTTGAGGAGCTGGTGCGTGCGGTCGACGCTCGGGTCGAGCACGCGGAACCCACGCGAGCCCGAGGAGAAGACCGGCTTGAAGCAGACCGGCCGGTCGGGGTAGCCGAGCTCGCGGGCCGCGGCCTCGACGCCGGCCGCGCCCGTGACGCGGCGGAAGTCGGGCGCGCCGACGCCGATGCGGTGCATGGCCTCGAACGTCTCGGCCTTGTCGTTCGAGCGCCGCTCCGCCTCGGGGCCGCAGATCATGACGGGCACCGGGAACTCGCCGCGCCTCGGCGCTAGGTGGTGCAGGTCGTGCGACGACTCCGGCAGGACGACGTCGACGCTCTCCTGCTCCACGAGCGCGAGCAGTGCGTCGGGGAAGGTCGGATCCGCGCCGGGCGGGACGAGATGGAACGCGTCGCAGAGGTGCCGGCCGACCGCGCGTTCGCCCATGTCCACGCCGACGAGGCGCACCACCCGCTCGCCGTTCTCGCGCAGGGCCCGCAGCAGCCGGGCCGCTCCCGGCGCGCCGCAGGCGGTGACGAGGATCGTGGTCATGCGCACGGCGCGATGGTACTTCTGGGCCGCCCACTAGACTCGCGGTCGGGTGAAGTTGCGCGTCTCTCGAGGACGCACGGTGCGTCGCGCCGCCGTCCTCGTCGTCACCGGCCTCGCGGTCGCGTACATCCTCTGGCAGATCAACGTGCGCCAGACGCTGCACGTGCTCGCGCACGCGAGCTACGGCTGGTGGCTTCTCTCGTGCGCCATCTGGATCGCCGCGGTCTTTCCGCTCGCGTGGCGCTGGCGCATCCTG
This sequence comes from uncultured Actinomycetes bacterium, assembly GCA_963725965.1. Lineage (GTDB taxonomy): Bacteria > Actinomycetota > Thermoleophilia > Gaiellales > Gaiellaceae > Palsa-739. The sequence continues at coordinate 664,818 of CAVSAK010000004.1, forward strand.
CTGGCGGCGCGCGGTGTGCACGAGCGGTTCGGCTGGTGCGCCCGGACGCTGTTCGTCTCCTTCGCCGCCGCGCAGGTGCTTCCGACCTCGCTCGGCGGAGACGCCTCCCGGATCTACGAGACCTCGCGCAAGCATCCCGGCCAGAGCGGGCCGGCCGCCGGAACCGTGCTGCTCGAGCGCGTGCTCGGCGGCGCCGCGACCCTCGTCCTCGCGGCCGTCGGCTTCGCGCTCGCAGTCGGTCGCTACCCGGTCGGCGGCTACATCTGGCTCGAGCTCGCCTTCGTCGTGCTCACGATTGCCGGCGGCTTCGTGCTCTTCTCGACCCGGCTGCACCCAGTACTTCGGTTCTTCCAGCCGCTCCTGCGCCGGTTGCGCCTCGAGGCGCCGCTGCGGGCCGCGTACCTGGCGATTCACTCGTTCCGCGGGCAGGTCCCGCTGCTCGTCGGCATGTTCGCGCTGACGCTCGTCGTGCAGGCCGTGCGGGTGATCGCGATCTGGAGCACCGGGAAGGCTGTCGGCGTCGATCTCTCGCCCCGCCCGTACTACGTGATGGGCCCGCTGCTCTTCCTCGTCATGCTCGTCCCGTTCACGATCAACGGGCTCGCCGTGCGGGAGTCGTTCTTCGTCAGCTTCCTCGGAGGCCTCGGCGTCTCGGCTGATCAGGCCTTCTCGACCGGGTTCCTCTTCTTCGTCGTCACCATCGCGGCGGCGCTGCCGGGCGCCGCGATCGTCGCCTGGGAGGGAGTGAACCGCGCCGAGCCGAAAGCGGCTCGATGAGGGAGCGGCTCGACCTCAGGCTGCTCGTCGCCCCGGCGAGCGGGGCGGCGTTGCTCGGGATCGCGTGGCTCCTGCCGGAAACCGGCTTCGGCCTCTGGGTGCGACTCGCAGCGGCGACCTTCGTCCTCCTCATGCCCGGGTGGCTCGTGGCGCGGTGCCTCGGGCAGCGGACGCTGGCGGCGGCGCTCTCCTGGTCGGTCGCGCTCGTCGGCGGCGGGCTCGCGCTCGCATTCACGCTCGGCGCGTCGCTCGACCTCACGATTGGCTTCGCGCTTGCCGTCGGTGCTGTGGCGCTGGCGGTTCTCGTCGTCCGCCCGGTCGTCCCCGGGGAGTTCCTGGCGCCGCGGATGCGGCTGGGTCGCCTCGTCGTCGGCATCGCCGGGCTGATCTTCGGCGCGGCCCTCTGGGCGATCCACGACGTCCTCACCGGCGACGCCTTCATGCACCTCGGCCGGATCCGCAAGCTCGACGCCCTCGGCTCGCTCTCTCTGCACGACGTCGGCGAGTTCGCTCACGGCGGACTCCACCCGGGCTACGCCTTTCCGCTCTGGCACGGCTGCATGGCCGTCGTCGCCCGCCTCGCCGGCGTCGACCCCACGAGCGTCGCGCTCCACGAGCCGAGCCTGCTGGTTCCGCTCGCCCTCGTGCTCGCGTACGAGATGGGGTGGGCGGTCTTCCGCTCGACGGGCCTTGCCGCGGCCGTCGTGCTGGGGCAGGTCGGGCTCAGGGTCCTGGCGCAGGGGCACGGAGGGATCTACCCAGACCTATGGCAGCCGGGACAGGCCGCGACCCAGCTGTTCCTGCCCGCCGTCGTCGCGCTCTTCTTCCTGTTCGTGCGCAGGCCCTCGTGGCCGGTCGCGGTCACGCTCGCCGCAGGATCCGCGGATCTCGCGCTCATTCACCCGACGTATGCGCTGTTCATCGCCATCCCGCTGGTCGCCTTCGTCGCCGTGAGACTGCTCCTCACGCGCGGGGCCGACCTCCGCAGCGGGATCGCGGCGCTCGTCGCCGTCGGCCTGCCGATGGGACTCGCCTACGTCTGGCTCCGCCCGGTCGTGGAGCAGTCGGTCGCGCTCCACCTTGGCTCGAAGGGGCTCAGGCAGAGCCTCCACCACTACAGGCCCGACCTCGTCATCCACTCGCTCACGCGCTACAACCTCGCCCCGGCGCGCGTCGACCGGCTGGGCGCGGTCCCGATTGCGGCGCTCGTGCTGACGCCGCTCGCCTTCTTCGCACGGCGGCGGCGCTGGAGCGCCCTCGTGCTCGGCGGGACGGTGGTCATCCTCGCGCTCGACCTCTCGCCCCTCCTCTTCCCGCACTTCTCGAACGTCGTCTCGCTCTCGCAGTCTCGGCGGGCGGCGGTCTTCATCCCGTTCGCGCTCGCCCTCGCGGGCGGCATCGCCGTGATCGCCGGCCTCTCCCGGATCCTCGCGCTTGCCCTCGCGCTCGCCGGCGGGATCTGGCTGCAGCTCGCCTACCCGGGCGACTTCGGACTCCAGGCCGCTCAACACCAGCCGGCGTGGCCTGTCTGGATCGGCCTCTACGGCGGCATCGCGGCGATCGTGCTCGGAACGGCCGTCGCCTGGCTGCGTCGCGATCCGTTCCCGAGGCTCGTCCTGCAGCGCGGGACGACTGTGGCGCTCGCGGCACTCCTCTTCGTGCTACCGGTTGCGGTGCACGGATTCTCGAACTGGACCGCAAGCCAGACGGTGGACGGCCATGCGCTGACGCCTGGACTAATCCGGTTCCTCCAGCAGAAGGTGCCCGCGCGCTCGGTCGTCTTCGGCGACCTCGAGACGAGTTATCGCGCTGTGGCCTTCGCGCCGGTGTATGCCGTGGCCGTGCCCCCGACGCACGCAGGGAACACCAAGCCGAACCGGCTCGCCGCGCGCAGGCACGCGGTGCTGGAGTTCTTCGCGAATCCGAGCCTCGCGGTGCCGCGCGCCTGGCACGCCGACTGGCTCGTCCTGCGGCGCGACGAGCCGAAGCAGTGGCGCGCGATCGAGGCGCTCGGCCGGCGGCCGGTCTATGCCGACAGTCGCTTCCTCGTCTTCAAGCTCGGACTACCGTTGCAGCCGTGAAGCTCCTCCTCGTCACCCGCCACTTCCCTCCGGGCGGCGGTGGAGGAATCCAGCGGCCGCTGAAGTTCGCGTCGCACCTGCCCGCGCTCGGGATCGAGACGCACGTGCTCGCGCCGGACGTGCCCGGTACGGACCTGGACGACGCCGAGCTCGAGCTGCCGACCCAGGCGTGGATCCACCGCGTGCGCTACGTCGGGCCGCGCGCCGCGCGTCCGTCGGAGGAGCTCAGCGCCAAGCAGGGGGTCGCGCGCCTCGGTACGCAGGCAGCGCTCTTCGGACGCCGGCTGCTCGTCCCCGACGAGAACGTCCCCTGGAGCACGGTCGCGCTGCCGTTCGCGATCCGGCTCGTGCGGCGCGAGGGGATCGACGTGGTGCTCACCACGTCGCCGCCGCCGTCGCTGCACCTCCTCGGCGCCGCCGTGAAGCGGACGACCGGCGCCGCCTGGGTCGCCGACCTCCGCGACCCGCTCACCTCGCATCCCCATCGCCGCGGCTACGAGTCGCAGCTCGCCCGGCTGAAGGAGAAATCCGTCGGCGGCGTGGGGCGGCTGGTCGCGTCGCAGGCGGACGCGATCGTCGCGGCGTCCGACGCCATCGCCGAGGAGATGCGCGCGCTCGAGCCGAAGGCGAAGGTCGTCACGATCGCGAACGGATGCGACTTCGACGACTTCGCGGGTCTGGAGCACCACGCGAGCAATCGCCTGCGGATCACGCACACGGGCCACTTCCACGGCAAGCGCGACCCGAAGCCGTTCCTGCGCGCGCTCGCGGACTCGGGGCTCGACGACGTCGTCGCCCGCTTCGCCGGCGAGTTCCGCGCCGCCGATCGCGAGTTCGCGGAGTCCCTCGGCCTCGGCGACCGGATCAAGCTGCTCGGCGACGTCTCCCGCCGCCGCTCGCTCGAACTGCAACGCGACTCGGAGGCGCTGCTCCTGCTGGTCCCGGAGTCCGGCGGCCGCGGCAAGGGCGTTCTGACGGGGAAGATCTTCGAGTACCTCGCTGCCGAGCGGCCGATCCTCGCCGCCGTCCCGCCCGACGGTGCGGCCGCGCAGCTCGTCCGGGACACGGGGGCGGGGATCGTCGTTCCGCCCGACGACGTCGACGCTTTGCGCGAGGCGCTGCTCGACCTGCACCGGCAGTGGCAGGCGGGAAGCCTCGACGGCGCGCCACTCTCGGACGAGTGGCGCAAGCGACTCTCGCGCGGCGACCGTGTCGAGGAGCTCGCCGACGTGCTGAGGAGCGTCGCGTGAGCGCCGCCACCCTCACGGCCGTTCGCGTCGCGGCCGTGCCGCGCACACAGGAGCGAATCGTGACCGGGCTCTTTTTCGCCTCGCTCTTCGTCGCGACCTTCGAGAAGGTGCACTGGAGCTTCGCCGGCCAGATCGGGATCAACGACATCGCCACGATCCTGTTCCTGATCGCGTACGTCGCGACCGAACGACGCCCGCTACCGCGGACGAGCGCGATCGTGCTCGGCTTCTTTGCCGCCTTCGCGCTCGTCTACCTCGCCGGCTACTGGAACATCGAGACGCAGCAAGGGCTGACGCAGTTCGCAAAGGGGATGACGAAGTTCGTCATCCACTGGGCCTTCATGGTCGCCGCGGTCGGCTACCTCGCACAGCGCGGGGAGCGCTTCTTCTGGCGCGCGCTCGGCTGGTTCACGGTCGGCTTCGTGGCGAACGCCGTCTACGGCGTCCTCGAGCTCGCCTCCGCGCTCGCCGGCCACAACCTCGACAATCTCGTCCTCTCACCGCTGACGGGCGGCGCGAGCAAGATCAACATCTTCGGCGCCATCGGCGGCCAGAACATCTACCGCGTCAACGCGCTCACCGGCGACCCGAATCACTTCGGCGTCATGCTCGTGATCCCGCTGCTCATGCTGACGCCGCTCTACCTGCGTCTGCCGCGGCGGCACCGGCTCAAGCTCCCGCTCGCCGTCACGCTCGCGTTCCTCCTGCTCGTCGACTTCGCGACGCTCTCGCGCAGCGGCGGAGTCGGGCTCATCGTCGGCGCGCTCGTGCTCGTCTTCCCGTACCGGCGCTTCTTCCGCACGCGGCAGTTCCTCGTCCCGCTGGGTGCGCTGGCGGTGATCGTGCTCGGCGTGCTCTACACGCACAAGCACTTCTTCTCGGTGCTGTTGCGCGAGCGGGTCTCGACGCAGGGGAGCTCGGCGAACGCGCACTTCGCCGTCTACGACTTCATCGGCCAGATCCTGCGAATGCACCCGTTGCTCGGCCTCGGCAACAACAACTTCTCCGTCTACTACGAGTTCGTCACCGGGAAGTCGAACTTCGGCGCCCACTCCTACTGGGTAGCGGTCGTCGTCGAGTCGGGTCTGCTCGGCCTGATCCTCTGGATCGTCTTTCTCCGCTACGTCTTCCTGCGACTCCTCGCAGCGCGCCGGCTGGGACGTCTGCTCGACCGCCTCGGCGACCCGGAAGGCCCGCACGTGCGGCCGCTCGCCTACGGGATGACGGCGGCCCTCGTCGGGACGATCGCCGCCAACTTCTTCTACCTCACGATGCAGTTCTATTACTTCTACGCGTTCCTCGCCTTCGTGCTCGCGCTGCCCGTCGTCTTCGCCGGGAGGGCGCGCGGAGAGCCGGGTTAGCGCCTTCTTCCCCCACCGCCGCTAGCATCGCCGCGCATGAAGGCCGTCATCCTCGCCGGCGGTACGGGCAGTCGGCTCGCACCTCTCACGAACATCACGAACAAGCACCTGCTGCCGTTGTACGACCGGCCGATGGTGACGTACGCAGTCGAGGCGCTCGTCGAGGCCGGGTTCACCGAGCAGATGCTCGTCACCGGCGGCACGCACGCCGGCGAGTTCTTCCGGCTCCTGGGCAACGGGCACGAGTACGGGATCGACCGCCTCTTCTACGCCTACCAGGACAAGGCGGGCGGAATAGCCGAGGCGCTTGGGCTCGCGGAGCGGTTCGTCGGCGGCGACCGCTGCTGCGTGCTGCTGGCCGACAACATCTTCGAGCACTCCCTGCGTCCGACCGTCGAGCGGTTTGCGGTCCAGGAGCGCGGCGCGCGCGTCGTTCTCACGCATGTCGCCGACGACGAGCACCTGCACCACCTGGGCGTCGCGCAGCTCAACGGCAGCCGGATCCTCGGCATCGTCGAGAAGCCCGCCGAGCCGCCGAGCCGCTACGCCGTCACGGGCGTCTACTTCTACGACGAGCAGGTCTGGGAGATGCTGCCGACGCTCGAAGCCTCTGGTCGCGGCGAGCTCGAGATCACCGACGTGAACAACTGGTACGTCGAGCGGGGCGAGATGGAGGCGGACGTCGTCGAGGGTTTCTGGGGTGACGCCGGCGAGTCGATCGAGGCGTACTACGAGGTGAACGACTTCGTGCGCGGGAGGCTCGCCCGATGATCGAGGGGCTCCGGCGCATTCCCTTGCAGCGGTTCGACGACGAGCGCGGCTGGTTCTCCGAGCTCGCGCGAGCGAGCGCCCTGCCGAAGCCCATCCGGCAGGTGAACCTCTCGCGCTCGCGGCAGGGCGTCATCCGCGGGCTCCACTACCACGAGCGCGGCCAGGACGACCTCTTCGTCTGCCTCGCTGGAACGGTGCGCGTCGTCGTTCTCGACCTGACGACGGGCGAGTCGTTCTCGGAGGACATCGGCGACGACAACCCCGTCGCGATCTACGTGCCGGGGATCCACGCCCATGGCTACGAGGCGCTCACCGACGCCCTCTTCGCGTACCTCGTCACGGAGGAGTACGACGCCGCCGATCCGGACGAGCACGGCCTCAGCTGGAACGATCCGCGCGTCCGGCATCTCTGGAGCACGGATGCGCCGGTCCTCTCGGCCCGCGACGCCGACGTATCCGAGGTGCAGGCGTGAGGCTTCTCGTCACGGGGGCGGCCGGCTTCATCGGCTCGAACTTCGTTCGTTACTGGGTCGAGCGGCATCCGGACGATCACGTCGTCGGGCTCGACCTGTTGACGTACGCCGGCGACCCGCGCAACCTCGACGGCCTGAGCGTCCGGCTGGTCGAGGGCGACATCGGCGACCTCGATCTCGTGGAGCGAGTCCTCGCGGAGGAGGAGATCGACACGATCGTCAACTTCGCCGCGGAGTCGCACAACAGCCTTGCCGTGCTCGATCCTTCGCGCTTCTTCCGCACGAACGCGCTGGGCACGCAGACGTTGCTGGAGGCGGCCCGGCGCCAGAACCTCGCCCGCTTCCACCATGTCTCGACCTGCGAGGTCTACGGGGACCTCTCGCTCGACTCCGACGAGGCGTTCACGGAAGAGTCGCCGTACCGGCCGCGCACGCCGTACAACGCGTCGAAGGCGGCCGCCGACCACGCCGTCCGCGCGTACTTCCACACCTTCGAGCTGCCGGTCACGATCACGAACTGCGCAAACAACTACGGGCCTCGCCAGTTCCCGGAGAAGGTGATCCCGCTCTTTCTCACCAACGCGTTCGACGACCGTGAGCTGCCGCTCTACGCGTCGACGCAGAACCGGCGCGAGTGGCTGCACGTCGACGACCACTGTCGCGCGATCGACGTCGTGCTCGAGCGCGGCGAGGTGGGGGAGACGTACAACGTCGGCTCCGGCGTCGAGCGCTCGATCGAGGAGATCGCCGACCTCGTGCTCGAGCTCACGGGGAAGCCGGAGTCGCTGAAGACGATCGTCCCGGATCGCCCCGGTCACGACCGCCGCTACCTGCTCGACTCGTCGAAGCTGCGGCGCGAGCTCGGCTGGGAGCCGGCGATCTCCTTCGAGGAAGGTCTGGGCGCCACCGTCGAGTGGTATCGCGTGAACCGCGACTGGTGGGAGCCGCTGAAGGAGCGGGCGCCGGTGCGCGAGAGCGCGTGGACCTGACGCGTGGGGTGCTCCTCACCGGCGCCGACGGCCAGCTCGGAGCCGCACTGCGCGAGACATTCGCCGACACGAACGTCATTCCCCTGACGCGGGCGGACTGGGACGTCACGTTCCCTCCGCCGCCGGCTCTTCCCGCGGCCGACGTCGTGCTCCACGCGGCGGCCTGGACGGACGTCGACGGCGCCGAGGAGAACCCGCAGGAGGCCGCCGCGGTCAACGTTGGCGGGACGCAGCACGCCGTCGAGCTCGGCACGCCGCTCGTGCTGTTCTCGACCGACTACGTCTTCGACGGACGCAAGAGCGAGCCGTACCTTGAATCGGACGCACCGCACCCGCTGTCGGTCTACGCTCGTACAAAGCTCCAGGCCGAGGCCGCCGCTGGTGAAGACGCCTGGATCGTGCGGACGTCGTGGCTCTTCGGCTGGACGAGCACGAACTTCGTCCGTACGATGCTGCGGCTCGGGGCCGAGCGTGACGAGGTGGCGGTGGTCGACGACCAGCGCGGCTGCCCGACCTACGTCGGGCACCTCGGGCCGGCGGTGCGCGAGCTGCTCGACCGGCCGCGTGGCGTGTGGCACCTTGCGGCAGACGGCGAGTGCACGTGGGCCGAGCTCGCAGAGGCCATCTTCGAGGAGTCGGGACTCGACTGCCGCGTCCGCCGGATCACGACGTCAGAGCTGGGCCGGCCGGCGCCCCGGCCGCCGTACTCCGTGCTGCGCAGCGAACACGCGGACGCACCTCGCCTACCGCACTGGCGCGAGGGGCTCAGAGACTGCCTCGAGCGGCTCTCCTCGTAGATCGACGCGCTACCGTGGAACGCCGTGCTGGAGGTAGTGATCGTCTCGTACCGCTGTGGCCCGATGGTCCGTGAGTGTCTCGAGTCGTTGCGGGAGCACGCGCCTGCCGGCGGACTGAGGATCACCGTGGTCGACAACGCCTCCGGCGACGGCACGGCCGACGTCGTCCGCCGCGAGTTCCCGGACGTGAGGTTGATCGCGCTCGACGAGAACGTCGGCTTCAGCAAGGCGAACAACCTCGTCCTGCGGGAGACGACGGCGGAGTATGTGCTCGTCCTGAACCCCGACACGCGGCTCTGCCAGGGGACGCTCGACACGCTTCTCCGCCTGATGGAGGCCAACGAGCGAATTGGGATCGCCGGCTGCCGGCTCGTGCAGGAGGACGGGACATTCGACCATGCGGCCCGGCGGTCGTTCCCGACACCCGCCTCGGCGCTCGGCCACTTCCTGCGCGTCGGCCGCTCGGAGCACGCGCCCGCGTCGCTCGCGGCCTACCGGGCGCCCGACGTCGGCGAGGGTCCGGTCGACGCCGTCAACGGTGCCTTCATGCTGATGCGGCGCGCGATGCTCGACGAGATCGGGCTCTTCGACGAGGGCTACTGGATGTACATGGAAGACCTCGATCTCTGCTATCGCGCCGCTCGTGCAGGCTGGACGACCTGGTACGAGCCGTCGGTCGAGGCAGTCCACATCAAGGCCGGAACGAGCGGGCATCACCGGCGGCTGCGCGTCAACTACGCGTTCCATTACGGGATGTTCCGCTACTACCGCGCCCACCTGGCCACGGAACGGAGTGCGCCGTTCAACGCGCTCGTTTACGGCGGGATCGCGCTCAAGTTCCTCGCTTCCGCAACGGCCTCCGCCGCCGCCCGCGCGCGCCAGAGGTTCGACGTCGCCGGCGCGGCGTAGCAGTCGGCGTTCGATGCCAGCCGTCAGCGTCATCATCCCGGCGTACAACGCGGAGGCGTTCCTGGCGCGCGCGATCCGGTCGGTCGAGGGACAGACGTTCCGCGACTTCGAGATCCTTGTCATCGACGACGGCTCGACCGACGGAACCGCCGACGTCGCGCGGAGCTTCAGCAGCGTGCGGTACGTCCGCGGATCCCACGGTGGCGAAGCGGTGGCACGGAACCGCGGGCTCGAAGAGTCTCGGAGCGACCTCGTTGCATTTGTCGACGCCGACGACGAGTGGTTACCCGACAAGCTTGCCCAGCAGATTGCGTTCACGCAGAAGCTGGGATCGTCCCTCAGCTACACGGACTCTTACCTCGTCCGCGACGACGTTCCCCGGGTGCGCTACAGCACCCTGGCCCGCCCCCGTCACGGCGAGATTCTGTCGCCGCTGATCGACGACTGGCTCGACCAGGCGTTCATCATCCCCACCGACGTGATGGCCTCGCGGGAGCTGCTGCAGAGCGTCGGCGGGTTCGAAGCCGGGCTTCCGACCCCGGGGCACGTGGACTACGGCCTTTGGCTGAAGCTCGCGATCCGGGGCACACGGTTCGATTATCTCGACGAGCCGCTCGCGCTCTACTACCGCGGCCATCCGAGCGTCTCGTCGGAGGCCGTCGAGATGGTCGAGCGCTTTCAGGTGGCGTTGCAGTACTTCTCGACGACGTACGACTTTCCCGAGGAAGCTCAGGGACGGATCGCACGGGCACTCGCGAGGAGCAACACCACGCTCGCCGTGGAGTTGCTCAAGCAGCGTCGGTTCCGCGAGGCGATGCCTCACCTCCGTCGCAGCAGCGTGCGCGATTTCGCGCGCAAGGGGCGTCTGTTCGTGAGCAGGCGGACCGGCCGCCTCCGAAGCGTCGACCCGGTCGGGGATCGATCCTGAACGTCCTCTTCCTCACCAGCTGGTATCCGACGCGGGATCTCACGTACGGCGGCGTATTCGTGCGCGAGCACGCAAAGGCCGCCCGCGCGGCGGGGCATTCCGTGGTCGTCCTGCACCTGGCGGGGGCGCGTTCGGAACGCAACGATGGTGGCCTCTGGACGATGGAAAAGGAGCTCGATCCGTCCCTCTCGGAGGGGATCGAGGCGCACCACGTCTTCCACCGTCAGTCTCCCGTCCCGGGAACGTCATACGCGCTCTACCTGTGGAGCGCGAGCGGCGCGTTCCGCCGCCTCGCCGAGAACGGCTTCCGGCCCGATGTCATCCACGCGCACGTGTACGGAGCCGGTGTGCCTGCCGCAGTCGTGGCGGGCCGGAGCGGCATCCCGTTCGTGCTCACCGAGCAGTTCACCGGTTTCCCCCGCAGGACGCTGAGCAGCCTCGAGGTGCGGAAAGCTCGGTACGCGTACAACCGCACCGCACGAGCGCTCCCGGTCTCGCGGCATCTGCAGGAGGCGATCCGGAGTTACGGCATCGACGTGCCGTTCGAGGTCGTCCCGAACGTCGTCGATACGTCGCTCTTCTTCCCGCCGAACGGGGAACGGCGGGAAGACGGCGGGACGCAGCCTGCTCTTCGTCGGCAATCTCGAGCCCTCGCAGCACAAGGGCTTCCCGACGCTGCTCCAAGCGCTCACTCGCCTTCGCGAGCGCAGCGACGAGTGGCGGCTCGACGTGGTCGGAGACGGCCCCGAGCGCGTGCCGTACGAGAAGTCTGCGGCCGAGCTCGGCCTCCGAGACCAGGTGACCTTCCACGGCTCCCAGCCGAAGCCGGTGATCGCGCAGATGATGCGCGAGGCCGATCTCTTCGTCCTGCCGAGCCGCTTCGACAACCTGCCCTGTGTCATCGTCGAGGCGCTCGCCTCAGGACTGCCGGTCGTCTCGACGACAGTGGGCGGCATTCCCGAGCTCGTGGACGACGAACGAGGAAGGCTCGTGCCGCCCGACGACCCGTCCGCGCTGGCCGATGCGCTCGAGTACATGCTCGAGCACCTCGAAGCCTTCGACCGTCGAGCCATCGGCGAGGCGGCACGCGATCGCTACAGCCTGGAGGTGGTGGGCGAGCAGCTGAGCGGAATCTATGAGGCGTCGCTACGGCGACGGTAGGAGCGCGCCGATCGCTCCGACGGCCTCACTGTCCCAGAGGACATTCACGTCCAGGCCAGCAGCCTTCAGACGGTCGACGATCTCCTCCGGCTCGCCTCCGATCCGGTGGTACTCGACGACGAGCCTCTGAGCCCGTCGTAGCGTCTCGTCGTCTGCGTGCAGCAGAGCCTCGAACTCGGCCCCTTCGCAGTCCAGCTTCAAGAGGTCGCAGCCCTGACCGACGACATCGGCGAGGGTCACCGTCGGGACGTCGATGAACTCACGCAACGGCGCTCCCGACTCGATCTCCTTGGCGAGCAGCGTGTGTCTCGTCGATCTCACGCCGCTCAGATAGAGCCGCACAGCAGGCGCCGGCTCGCCCACCAGCGCCGCCTGCCGCGGCGAGACCCGTCGCCCGGCGACGTTCGTGACGAGCGACGAGTACGTTTTCGGCTCCGGCTCGACGGCGATGACGTGCGCTCCGAGTCGCTCCGCCCAGAGCGAGAAGGCGCCGATGTTGGCGCCCACGTCGACGACGCGCCAGCCGGGCTCGGGGGTGAGGCCGGGCCAGCGATAGTCGCCGATTGCGATCTGCCATGCCACCGTCCACGCGGTCGTCGCATCCGGGGCATCCAGCAAGACCCCGCAGAAACGCGGTCTCACACTCAGGCCGAGCCGGCGCGCGAACTGCGACGAGAAGCTGAGGCCTTCACGACGTAGCGCGAGCGCGTGAGACAGTTTCTCGAGAGGCGTCCTCATGAGCTCAGGCGGACTTGCGGGCGATGAGGAAGTACCCGAACGGGAAGGTCGCGCCGGTCACACGCGAGACCTTGCCGCCCAGCCGTGTGCCTGCTGCGGCCTCCGCGAACCATTGGACGGCCACCGCAACGGGATGGCCGACGACTGGGACCTGCGCGAAGTTCTTGGCGACGATGTCGGCGAGCGCCTCCGGAGCACCTCCGATCACGTCGAGCTGGACCAGCTCCAACCCCGCGGACTCCACGAACCTACGCAGGGCGAATTCCGTGTACCGGTAGAAGTCGTAGGGACCGGCGTGGATCCAGTAGTAGAAAGGGACGTTCATGAGGAGCTCGCCTCCCGGCGCGAGAATCCTCGCCATCTCGGCCCAGAGCAGCTCGGGTCGAGCAATGTGCTCGAGCACGTCCGAGAGGACGATCGTGTCGAACGAGCGGTCGGTGAACGGCAGAGGCTCGTTGAGGTCGTGCTCGACGTCCAGATGCCTCGCGTGCGGCGTGCCGCCGATGTCGACGCACGTGACGTCGGTCACGAGATCGGCATACGCCCGATACAGGGGCACGGTGCCGCAACCGAGGTCCACGAGTCGACCTTTCGCGTGCCCGCCCAGGTTCGCGTCGTAGCAACGCGCGACCAGGTCGACCATCAACCGGGAGCCGACCGCCACCTCGTTCGTGTCGCGGGACGCGACCAGCTTGCCGCGCCGATAGACGAACTTGCTCGGGCTCCAAGAACCGGCGTCTTTCATGGCTGATCGACGGTATCCGCGACGGCTATTCGCCGCCCGGTGGACGCGAGCGCCCGACGGACCAGACCGAGATATGCGGCGCCGTCCCCACGGGCGGGTACGAAGATCGCGCGTAGCCGAACTCCGGTGACCCGGCGGTACACGACGAGCGTGGTGGCGAAGAGGACCGAATACGACGCTGTGCTCGCCCATGCTGCGCCGTTGATCCCGAAGCGGGGAATCAGCACGACGTTCAACGCGATGTTGCAGATGACGCTCGCGCCGGCGATCACGGAGTTCACGAGGGGCCGCCCCCTGGCTGCGAGGTCGTTGCCCAGCACGCGAGCGGCGGAGAAGAGGACGACTCCGGGAACGAGGATCCGCACGACGGCGGCGGAGGCACTGAAGCGGCTGGAGTAGAGCAACTCGACCGCGGGGCCTGCTACGAGGACGAGGATCCCGCCGAGAATCGCCGTCAGCCAGAGCGTGCTGCGCGTGACGAACGGCGTTATAGCGCGCCGCGCCGACTCGCTCTTCTCCGCGGCGATGGTTGGAAAGAGCGCCGTACTGACCGCCTGCGACGGCATCCAGAGGCCTTCGGCGATCACGACGCCGGCTCCGTACAGGCCGACGGCGGCGGCGCCCTTGTAGCCGTCGACGAGGAAGACGTCGAGCCTGTACCCGAGGTAGCCGAGGACGTTCGCCGGATGCACGCGCAGGCCGTACGAGAACAGCGCGCGAACGTTCGGGAGCTTCATCCGCCAGGCAATGCCGATCGACCGCCACACATTGACCAGCACGACGACGAAGAGCAGCACCGCGGCGGCGACCGTCGCGAGAATCGCGGCGGATACGCCGCCGCCGAGTGCTATCGCGATCCCGATCAGCGGCAGCGGCAGCACCGCCTGAGCCAGCGTGATCCTGTTGTACTCCTTGAAGCTTCTGAACCCCTGGTAGACCGACTGGATGTTTGCGATGGCGAGCAGAAACGGCAGCGCGAGCGTCACCAGTGCCAGGTCACCTTTTGGCAGCCCCCTGAACGTCACGTCCCCCAGCAGGATCACGCAGAGGCAGCCGGCGACGATGACCAGGCCGAGCAGCAGACCGAGCAGCGTCGAGCTGCCGAAGGCGACCGGCTTCGACCACTCCGCCCGAGCCGACTGATACGCGGCCGCCGCAGTGAGGCTCAGGCTGCCGAGCGTGGCCGCGAGCGTCACGAACTGGAGCGCAAGGCTGAGCTCTCCGCGCCCTGATGGGCCGAACGCCCGAGCGGTCAGCACCGTGGTCCCCAGCAGAGCGCCCGCCGCGAGGACGTTCGTGAGGAAGACGCCCGACGAGTGCCTCGCCAAACCTCGTTGGGCGACCACTGCGCAAGGGTATCGGCCCTCTGCGACGCCCAGGCCCGTGCGAACGACGGCCGACACGCCCGACTATCGTGCGCGGCTTGCCGGGCGACGGCTCGATCCGCCACATCCTGCTGGTCGCGTACCTGTACCCGCCGTGCAATGCGGTGTCTGCCCACAGACCTGCCGGGCTTCGACGCGCATTCGAGTCCGCAGGCATCCGCACAACCGTGCTGACGAGCATGATCTCGGGCTCGTACGACAATGACGACGCGCAACGGATCGTCAGAGCGGGCGATCTGCGCACACGATTCCGTACGCAGTACCAGACCCTCGTCGGCTACCGAGACGGGCCTCTCGAGGCTCGCGCCAAGCCCCGCCGGTGGGCCAACTACATCGTTCCGGATCCGACCGCCGTCTCGTGGCTCCCACAAGCTCTCGTGCAGCTCTTCAGGTTGATCCGGAGTGACCGCCCGGATGTCATCGTCACGACGTCGGGCCCGGAGTCCTCCCATCTGTTGGGACTTGCGGCGAGCGCCGTCGGGATTCGCTGGGTGGCCGACTATCGGGACGACTGGTTGAGGGATGTGCGCCACCCCGTGCCGCTCCGCGTGATCGACCGCGCGCTCGAGCGGCAGGTCGCGCGCCGCTCGACCATCGTGACGACCGTGAACGACGCGATCACTGCCGATGTCGAGCGGCGTCACGGAGTGCGAGCATTCACGATTGCCAACGGGTTCGACCGAGCCGTCCTCGCCGAGGCGCCAGACGAGAAAGCAACTCTCGACCCGATCCGCTTCTCGCTCGTCTACACCGGGCTGCTCGCGATCGACGTCGGCGAGCAGCCAGTGGTCAATCGAGGCAGGGACGCGCAGACGTTCCTCGATGCGCTCGCACTCCTCGCAGCCAGGGACCCGTCGTTTGCGACCCGTTTCGAGCTCGTGGTCGCCGGACCGATCAGCGACAACGAGCGCGAGGTGCTGACGCGAGGCGAGCTGGGCAACTTCGTGCGAGTGCTGGGGTTGCTGCCGCGCGAACGCGCACTCGGCCTCCAGCAGGCCGCCGACGGTCTCTTGCTCA
Organism: uncultured Actinomycetes bacterium; assembly: GCA_963725965.1. Lineage (GTDB taxonomy): Bacteria > Actinomycetota > Thermoleophilia > Gaiellales > Gaiellaceae > Palsa-739. The sequence goes on from CAVSAK010000004.1 coordinate 680,200, forward strand.
TTCCGGGGGGCGCCGGTGCAACGACTGCGAAGGTCTACGAATACCTCGCGGCGCAGAAGCCGATCTTCGCCGTGACCGAGCGCGACGGAGTCGCCGCCGAACTGCTGGGCACTGCAGGCGAGCACACCGTCGCCGAAGGCGACGATCCCGAGTCCCTGGCCGCCGCTCTCCAGACGTACTTGACCAGGTGGACGGGCGCTACGTACCAGCCACACCCCGGCTTCGATCTCGACGCGTACGAATACGAGAACCTCGGACAGAAGCTCTTAGAGCTGTTACCGCCGTGGCAACGATAGCGAGGAAGCTGCGCAGCGAACTCGAGTACATCCGCCTCGTGCGGCCGACGGCATTCGTACGCGCGGTTGTCCTCGACGCTCGCGATGGCGTCGTTCGCCGACGAGATCCGCTGACTCCCCCTCGCCGCCTGGGGTTCGTCGGGAGCGGTGACTTTCGAACCGCCGGAGACGAGTTGCGGGAGCTCTTCGTCAGTCTGGCTGGTCTTAGCCCCGATGAGGACGTTCTCGACGTCGGCAGCGGCGTGGGCAGAGGCGCAATCGGGCTCACCGGTTGGCTACAGGGCCGGTACGAAGGGATCGACGTCGTGCGCCGTGGCATCCGGTGGTGTCAGCAGGCGATCACTCCGCGGTATCCGAACTTCCACTTTCAGGTGGCCGACGTCTACAACCGGCACTACAACCCGGTGGGCCGTTTTTCGGCCAGCGAATACCGGTTTCCATTCGAGGATGAATCGTTCGACTTCGTGCTCCTGACCTCGGTCTTCACTCACCTCCTCCCTGCGGATCGCGACAACTACATCTCGGAGATCGCCCGCGTTCTGCGCCCCTCGGGGCGCTGTTTCGCGACGTTCTTCCTCCTCAACAGCGAGGCAAGGAGGAGTCTGCAGGACGCCCCAGGTTCACTGACTTTCCGTTTCAGCCGCCCCGGGTACTGGACCGACAATCAGCGCATTCCCGAAGCTGCCGTTGCGTATGAGGAGGCGGACGTACGGGAAGAGCTCGAGCGCAGCGGCTTGCGGATCGCCAAGGTTCGATACGGAGTCTGGTCGGGCCGATCCGGCGGGGTCGGATGGCAGGACATCGTGGTCGCCGAACGAGGTAGCTAGGGCGACTCGGGTGAGGTTCGCGAGCGCTCTGCGCCCGACGCTCGCGCCTCTTCGAGCCACGCGACCATGACGAGGATCGACACGAGGCCGAAGGCCGCGAAGAGGAACGGGTTCGTCGCGCCGGCGACGAGGATCCCCGCCACGACGCCGACGACGACTCCGGCGGCACCGATCTGTCGTGCGCGCTCGCAAGTCTCATAGGTCTCACTCCGACGTAGGCGCCACCCATCGGCGACCAGTCTGAGCGGGAAGGACAGGAAGAGCAGCAGCCCGATCAATCCGGCTTTGAGCGTGAGATCGAGATACGAAAGCTCGTACGAGTAGCCCGTGGAGAAGTCGCTCACGACCTTCCCGAAGCCGTAGCCGTAGAGCGGGCGTTTCTTGATGTACGCCCAGAGTGCCTTGGCCTCGGCGACCTTGTAGGCGTTCGACGCTTCGCCCGCGACGTCACCTCCGCCTCCGGTCGTCGACTGAATGGCCATGGTCTGCGTCGCTGAGCTCTCCGGGACTGCGGTCACCTGGAGTGGGGCTCCGGTTGCGCGCGAGCTCGCCGTGGCCCGGCCCCGGGCACCGAGTTGGACGTCGTCCCAGAGCACTCGGCCCTCGGGCGCGTAGAGCCTGAGCTGGATGACTCCGGCATGCGTCCGCGTCGGGAAGGTGAACGACAGACGCCTCCAGCCGTTCGTGCTGTGTGTCAGCGGCACCGTGTACAGGACTCCATCCTGGGCGTCCCAGACGAGGAGGCCCCTGCCGCCGCTCGCTGGGAGACGAAGGGCTCCGGCGTTCACCCAGACGCTCACGCCATAGGTCGTCTTCGGCTTCACGGCGAGGTTCTGGAAGGCATAGGCGTCCTGGTTCGGCTTCGAATTCAATAGCTCGAGGCTGCGCTTCCCCGAGCGCGCCGACGATGTCGTCCCGCGAACATGCAGCGCCCGTCCGCCTGCACGGTTTACCTCCCAGTTGTGAAGGGACCTCTCGAAGCCGGGATTCCTCACCCGGTGCTTCAGGCCCGTTCCGCCGGACGTGGTGATCGTCGCGGCGCGGTTGAAGACGTACCCGTAGAGCGAGAAGCCGGAGAGCGGGGCCACCGCGAGCGCGAGGCCGAAGAGAACGGTCGGGATCGCCACGGCGAATCCGAGCTGTCTGGCGCTGCGCCCTTCGAAGGCGAGAACGAGAATCACGGCGACCAAGGCGCTGAGCCACAGCCCGCGGGTGTAGGTGGCGATGAGATCGACGGTCAGGATGGCAGCGAGTAGCCACAGAAGGAGGTCCCGCGGTCGGACGAGCAGTCGTTGGGCGGTCAGTACGAGTCCGACGACCAAAAACAGGCTGCCCGCGGTGAACAGCCTGAAGTCGCCGTTCGGCATGTACCCGATGACGCCGCCCATCGCGAGGCGAACGCTCAGCCACTCCCGGATGCTGCCGAGGCTCACCGCTCCAGCGGCCGTCAGGACGATCAGGCCGAAATAGGCTGCCGCGCTCGTCGCGCACGCCGCGAAGAAGACCCGCCGGAGCCAGCCGCCTTCTCCTCTTCTGAACAGTGTCACGACCACGAGGACGAACGCGAAGAACAGGTACCCGTTGCCGTCGGAGACCGCGTTGTGAGCGCCGTTGCCGTCGACGAGACCGAGCGGGATCCAGATCGCGGGTATGAGGATCGCTAGCGCGAGCGCGTGCGCTCCGTAACGGCCGAGCACGGGATGCAGCCCTCGCCTCCAGTCGACGATCGTGAGCCACGCTGCGCGCAGGGTCACGACGGTGATGAGGAAGATCCGGCCCGACGCGCTGCCGTAGTCGATCCAGTGGCCGCCGGCGCCGCCGAGGACCAGTTCGAAGATCGTGACCGCGACGCTCAGGCGGAAGTCGAGCAGCGTAAGCGCGATGAACGCGACGGCGAGGACCCCGCCCAGCACATCTGACGTCACGTGAGACCCGGCGCCTCCGGCCTTGAGCACGGCGAGCGCGACGATGCAGCCGATCGTCAGCGCGAGGAGGGCGTAACGCGCAGCCGATCGCGGCACGGTGAGCGCCGCACCACGGCGACCCCTGGTAGTGCGGGCCACGTATGCGTCGGGAGGGTTCGTCACGCGCTTCTGTATAGCGCGGATTCGCCTGTCCCGAGCTTGAAGCGGCGCGTGAGCCGACGGCGGAAGCCGTCGAACGGTGAGAGGGTGGCAGGCCCGGCCGGGAGATGCGGGAACGGTTCACGTGGAGCTCGCAGCCCGGCGCGAAAGCCGCCAAAGAAGGCCTTCGTGCTCGAGAGGTCGCGATCGACGATCGCTTTTCCCGTCGCCATGACTCCTTCGCCGACGGTGGCCCAGAGGAAGAGGTGCGGCCGCGTGTGGAGGCGGTACTTCCCGGCGATGTAGCCGCGTCCCCACGCGGTCAACCGGTTCTTCGCGGGCGAGCCCTCGCCGAGGGTTCCGGAATGGGCGTGGATCCCGAGCGCCGTCGGCGCCAACCGGCACCTCCAGCCTCGAGCCACACAGCGGATCCCCAGGTCGACGTCTTCGAGGTACGCGAAGAACGCCGGGTCGAAGCCGCCGACATCGAGAAACGCCGCCCGATCGAACGCTGCGGCGCCGCCGCACGGGGCGAGGGGGTCGAAGACCGCTCCCCTCAGCACCTCCACCGGCTCGCCGTACAGGTGGTTGAACCCGTGCAGCGTCCGGTCGACGACGATTCCCGCCGTGTCGATCCGGTCCTCGTTGCCGCGCCGCACGAGAATCGGCGACGCCATCACGACGCCATCCCGGGGATCGAGTGCCGCCACGAGTCGCTCGAGGAAGGTCGGCGTGCACACGGTGTCGTTGTTGAGCAGGACGATGGTCTGCGAGCCAGCAGCGGCGACGCCCGCGTTTGCCGCCTTGCCGAAGCCGCGATTGTCCGGGAACGAGACAACGCGGACCCGCGGCCAATGCTGTTGCAGGTACTCGTGTGTTCCGTCCGTCGACCCGTTGTCGACGACGATCACGTCGTGGGGAAGCGTCTGCTCGTGAAGGGAGGGAAGCAGCTGCTCGAGATGGTGCCGTCCTTCGTACGTCGGCACGATCACGGAGACGTCCGGTGCCGGCGGCGCGGCCAAGTCAGATCCGGGCGCTCAGGCGCGGTGTGAGCGGCGCCAGCCTCGCACGCCCGTGGCACCGAGCAGAAGCACCGCGGTGCCCGCCAGCGCGATGAGCAGCGCTGTCGGCCCCGAGCCGAGGTCGAAGGCCGAGCCGACCGCGCTGGGGTTGGTCCCGGACTCCGTAGGACTCGACTGTTGGAGGCCCGTGGGGCTGCTGCTCTTGACCAGCGCGGCCAACGCCCTGCTGTCCTTTCCCGCGTGCTTGATGACCTTCGCGGTCTTGCTCGAGATGGGAGTCGTTGACGAGCCCCCACTCTTCTGGCCGCCGGATCCATGCTTCGCGGAGCTTCCGCCGCCGCCGCCGCCGTTCGGCAGGCAGTCGCGGTAGACGTTCACGGCCGAAGTCCCTCCGTCCCCGCAGCCGCTTGCAAGTGCGGCGGACGGGGCCACGAAGAATGCGCCTGCCACAAGGGCGGCGACGAGAAGCCGGTTCAGCCCCCCGAACACGCCCGTTACTGTAGCGGGCCGTGATGCGGACTAGCGTAAACGGAGCGCAAAGTCTGCTCCTGCGCAACGCAGCCGCCGGAATCGCGGTCGCAGCCACCGTTTTCGCGCTTTCCTACGCGAACGGCGGGTTCGCACCGACGACGCGGGCGTACGCAGGCATTGCCGCCTGGTGGCTGCTGGGCGCGGGTGCAGCGATTGGCGTCGCGTCGGCGCTGGCGGGCATCGACCGGCTGGCGGTTGCGGCCGTCGGCCTGCTCGCGGCCTTCGCGATCTGGATTCTGATCTCGACCAACTGGGCTTCCGACGCCGAACGGGCGTTCGCGCAGTTCAACCAGGTGGCGCTCTACGTCGCAGTGCTCGCGATTGCGGTGGTGGTCGCCCGGTTCGTGCCGGTCCCGGTCCTCGTGGGCGGCGTGGCGCTCGGCATCGTCGGCATTGCCGTCGTCGCCCTCGTCAGCCGGTGCTTCCCGAGCACGTTCGGCCTGCAGCCCGGGGCGACGCTCATTCCGGCGCTCAAGAACCGCCTCAGCTTCCCGCTCGGCTACTGGAACGGGCTCGGGATCGAGATCGCGCTGGCCTATCCGCTTCTGCTCTCGATCATGGCTGCGCGGCGTTCGCGCCTGGCGGGGGCTCTCGCGGCGCTTCCCTTGCCGATCCTCGCCGCAGTCATGTACCTCACGTCGTCGCGCGGCGCCTTCGCCGCGGCCGCTGTCGGAATCGTCGCGTTCCTGTTGCTCACGCCGAGACGCTGGCCGGCGCTTGCAGCAGTCGGCGTAGCTGCAGGAGCCGGCGTCGTCGCCGTCGCCGTGCTCGTACCGAAGAAGTCCCTCGTCAACGGCGACGTGGACACCGCGGTCGGCGTCCAGCAAGGCCACCACGCCGCGCTCGGAATCGGGATCGCGTGCGTCGTCACGGCTCTCGTGTGGACCGGGCTCGTGGAGCTCGGGAAGCGGCTCCCAACACCGTCGCGACGTGTTGGGCAGGCGACTGCGGCGGCGCTCGTGGTCCTCGTCGTCGCCGCGATCGTCGCGGCACACCCGATCGCGAAGTTCGATGCGTTCAAGAGCACGCCGCCGACCGGCAGCTCGCAAGACACGCTCGACCACCTGCTCAACACCTCGGGCAGCGGGCGGTGGCAGTTCTGGGGGGCCGCCGTCTCGCAGTTCCGGGCCCACCCGCTGAGCGGCGGCGGCGCGGGATCCTGGGAGGCCTGGTGGCTGCAGCATGGCTCGCTGACCGTCTTCAGCGAGTTCGCCCACTCCCTCTACCTCGAAGCGCTCGGGGAGCTCGGGATCGTCGGCCTCCTGCTGGTCGCTGCATTCGTCATCGTCGCCGTTGCCGGCGCGATTCGCTCCGCCTTCGAGCTCGAGAGCGTGGCGGTCGCCGGTGCCGCCGCGTGCGGCATCGCCTTCTTCGTCGCCGCCGCGTACGACTGGGTTTGGCAGCTCGCGGGTATAGCGGTCGTCGGTGTCGGGATGCTCGGCTTCGCACTCGGGGCTCTTCCCTCCACACGCGCGAGCGCTTGGGGCCGTTCGGGCATCCTGCGACCGGCGATCGCGCTGCTCGCCGTGGCGGCGATAATCCCCCAGTTCGTCGTCCTTGCTGCGGGCACGCACCTGCGGAACAGCCAGGCTGCGTTCGACGCAAAGGACGCCACCAGAGCGCGGTCGGAGGCCCTCGCGGCCAAGGCCATCGAGCCGTGGGCAGCCAGCCCGTATCTCCAGCTCGGTCTCGTGTCTGAGGCCGAGGGCAACTTCGACGCGGCCGCGCAGTATCTGGACGAGGCAATCAGCCGCTCCAGGCAGGACTACCGGCTCTGGCTGACGGCCGCGCGCATCGAGGCCCGGGCCGGCAACGGCCGCCGGGCGGTGCGCGATTTGCAGGAGGCGCGCCGCCTGAACCCGAACTTGCACGCAGTCGCAGGCTCGTGAGTGGCGACCGTCGCAAACCGAAGCTACCGTGTCTGCACCGATTAAGGCGTGTCCTGCGCCAGCCCTACTGGAGGCCGCCGATTTGAGTGAGCTCGACATCGTCCCCGCAGCCCGTACCGGCAGCTCGCGGGAAGGCCTCGCCGCCGAGCGCCTCTCGGCGGAGTACGGCGCCGAGCCGCTCCTGCGGCGGATGCTTGCCATGGCTGACGTGCTCGCGGTCTCCGCGGCGGCGGTCTTCGTCGGGCTCTGGGGAAGCGGCGTCTCTGGCGCGCTGCTGCTCGTCCTCTCCGCGCCGATCTGGATCGTCACGGCGAAGCTCGCCGGTCTGTACGACCGCGACCACCGCACGCTGCGCCACCTGACCGTCGACGAGCTCCCCTGGCTCCTCGTCTGGACGTTGAGCAGCACCGCCCTCCTGACGCTGCTGCTCGTACCGTTTCCCGCGCTCGACCTGAGCTCCGACGACCGTCTGCTCGTCTGGGCGACCGTGCTCGGTCTGGGCTTCAGCTTCCGCGCCGGCATGCGGGCCCTCTGGCGGCGCATCACCCCGGCGCAACGCGTGCTCATCGTCGGCGACGGCCCGCTCGCCGAGGCAGTCGTGCGCAAGCTCCAGCTCTTCCCGGACATCCACGCGGAGATCGCCGGCCGGATCGAGAGCTGCTCCGCGCTCCGCGAGAGCCTCGACGAGCTCGGCCAGGTCGACCGGATCGTGATCGCCTGTAGCGAGCTCAGCGAGGATCTGCTCGAGACGCTTCTGCCCTTCTGCCGTGTGCGCCGGGTGAAGCTGACCGTCATCCCGCCGACACGCGGCATGTTCGGGACGGCGACGCATCTCACGCACATCGCCGACCTTCCGCTCCTCGACTACAACACCTGGGACATCTCCCGCGCGACGGTCGGGCTCAAGCGCGTGTTCGACGTCGCGGTTGCGGTGATCGGCCTCGTTCTCCTGTCACCGGTCTTCCTCCTGGTCGGTCTCGCCATCCTGCTCGACTCCGGCCGGCCGATCTTCTTCCGCCAGACGCGCGGTGGCGAGCGAGGGCGCCCGTTCCAGATGCTCAAGTTCAGGACGATGGTCCGCGACGCGGAGGCGATGCTCCCCGAGCTCGTCCCCTTCGAGCAGCTCGACGCGCCGATGTTCAAGCTCAAGGCCGATCCGCGCGTGACGCGGGTCGGGCGCCTGCTCCGGCGGACGAGCATCGACGAGTTGCCGCAGCTGGTGAATGTGTTGCGGGGCGAGATGTCCTTCGTCGGCCCGCGGCCGGAGCAGCTCGATCTCGTCGAGCGCTACGCGCCGGAGCACCAGTTCCGGCTCCAGGTCAAGCCCGGGATCACCGGTCCGATGCAGGTCTACGGCCGTGGCGAGCTGACGTTCGAGGAGCGACTCGCCGTGGAGCGCGAGTACGTCGAGAACCTGTCGCTCGCGCGCGACATCCGGATCGTGCTGATGACGCTCCCGGCCGTGTTCGGCCGGCGGGGTGCCTTCTAGCGTCGGCCGGAAGCTGGGCTAGCATTGCCCGCGGTGCGGCTGCGGGTCTCTGAGGGCAAGCGGGTACACGTGGGCGTCAGGCGGTCGAGCACGGCGTTCGCCGTGGGCTCGCTCACCTGCGTGCTCGCCGTGGTGCTCGCGACGGCGGCGGCGGCCGCGAAGACGAGCGCACAACATGTGATCGCGACGCGCGCGACGATCCCGCTGCGGACCGCCTTCTTCGACCACACCTTCGAGAGCCCGCAGCAGGCAACGGCGTTCACGATGGCCAAGGCGGCCGGGGCCAGCTACGTGCGGCTCGAGGTGCCGTGGCGGTCGATTGCCCCGGCTACGCGTCCATCCGGGTTCCTCGCAACCGACCCGACGTCGGCCGGCTACGACTGGCGTGGGGTCGATTCGGCCGTCATCGCGGCCGGTTCGTCGGGCTTGACGCCGATCCTCGACATCGTCGCAACGCCCCAGTGGGCTTACACGAAGCTCCCACTGAGCATCAATGCGGGCACGCCGAACGTGTCCGACCTCGGCAACTTCGCGACGGCCCTCGCGACGCACTACGACGGCTCCACGTCGGGAGTCCCTGCGGAGCACGTCTTCCAGGTCTGGAACGAGCCGAACAACAGCCTCGACCTCAACCCGGTCACGCCGAGCACATATCGGGCGATGGTCAACGCGGTCGCCACGGCAGTCCATACGGCCGATCCGTCGAGTCTGGTCGTCGCCGGTGGGCTCGACCCGTTCGGCCACCCGAAGACGAAGAAGCAGCAGTGGTACTCGGTCGCACCGCTCGCCTTCATGCGCTCGCTGCTCTGCCTCTCGAAGGGACCACATCCGCACGCGACCTGCCACGACCCGGTCCACTTCGACGTGTGGTCGCACCACCCGTACACCTTCGGCGGGCCTTTCGGTAAGGCGAACAAGCCCGACGACGTCGAGCTCGGCGACCTCCCGAGGATGCGGGCGCTGCTCACGGCGGGGGTGAGGCTCCATCAGGTTGTCTCCGCGCAACCGGTTCAGTTCTGGGTGACGGAGTTCGGCTGGGACACGAACCCGCCGCGCAAACATGCAGCCTCCCTGGGCCTCGCCGCTCGCTGGACGGCGGAGTCGCTGCACCAGATGTGGCTGTCGGGCGTATCCCTCGTGACCTGGTTCCTGCTCGAGGACTATCCGAGCCCGAGCCAATACCAGAGCGGTCTCTACTACCACGCCGAGTCACTCGAGAACGCGCAACCGAAGCCGGGCTTGACCGCCTTCCGTTTCCCGTTCGTCGCCTACCTGCAGAAGAAGACCGTCAGCGTCTGGGGTCGCGACGCGACAAGCGACCAGCAGGTCGTGACGATCCAACTCCGACATGGCAGAAGCGGAGGATGGCGCTCCGTCGCGCAGATCCAGTCGAACACGAACGGCATCTTCCTCGCGAAGCTGAAGCTGAAGGCGACGAAGAAATACTGGCTGCGGGCCGTCTCTGCCGGATCCGGGAACTCGCTCGCGTTCTCTCTCACCCGCCCCAAAGACCCGCACATTGGTCCCTGGGGGAACTAGGTATGACCCCCGCGCCGGCGAGGTCGTAAGGATTCAGAAAAGTACCGCCCGACCTCGAGGGATCGCTTGTACGGTGGGCGCGGTGCGAGTCTCCTTGCGTTTTGCAATCTCTGCGGTTGCGATCCTCTGTGTCGCTGCTCTGACGACCTCCGCGAGTCTTGCGGGCGTGCAGCATCGGACGCACGCCGCGGCTCAGGTCCGGACGTACTCGACTGCTGGGACAGGGCCGCTTGTGACGGCGCTCGACGACCCGTGGCTGTTCAACAGCCAGCATCCGGACGCGTTCACGAAGTCGGCATCCGCGGGTGCGAGCTTCGTGCGGCTCCCGGCGAACTGGGCCTCGATTGCGCCGTCCACCCGTCCCGAAGGCTTCGTCCCAACCGACCCGACGTCTCCGGGCTACTCGTGGGGCGGTCTCGACGCAGCCGTGGCGGCAGCCGAGAACGCGGGCTTGACCCCGATCCTGGACCTGCAAAGCGTTCCGCACTGGGCCTACGCGAAGAAGCCGCAGGGCGTCAACGCGGGAACGCCCAAGGTCCCTGCGCTAGGAGAGTTTGCGCAGGCGATCGCGACGCACTTCGACGGGAGTGACCTGGGCGGTGTCGTCCGCTACTTCGAGGTCTGGAACGAGCCCAACGTCAGCCTCTACCTGAGCCCCGTCAGCGCGACCACGTATCGCGGCATGGTCAATGCCGTTGCCGACGCGGTGCACGCCGTCGACTCGACAGACGTCGTCGTCGCAGGCAACCTCGATCCGTTCGGGCATCCGAAGAGCAGGAAGCAGAAGTGGAACTCCGTTCATCCGCTCGCCTTCATGCGCTCGGTCCTCTGCCTCTCGAAGGGGGCGCACCCGCACAAGACCTGCAGCGCGACGGTGCACTTCGATGTCTGGTCGCACCACCCGTACACGTTCAACGGGCCATTCGGACACGCGAGTAAGCCGGACGACATCTCGCTGGGCGACCTCCCGAAGATGCGCGCGCTGCTGCAGGCGGGCGTCCGGCTGCATCGCGTGGTCTCGTCGCACCCGGTCAAGTTCTGGGTCACGGAGTTCAGCTGGGACACGAGCCCGCCGCGCCACCGCGCAGCGCCCACCGCGCTGGTCGCCCGCTGGACGGCCGAGGCCTTCTACCAGATGTGGCGCTCAGGGGTCTCGCTGGTGACGTGGTTCGGCCTGCAGGACCGGGGCGGCAGCAGCCAGTACCAGAGTGGCCTCTACCGCCACTCGTCGTCGCTGGACGACGCGACGGCGAAGCCGGGACTGACCGCGTTCCGCTTCCCGTTCGTCGCGTATCTCGGACGCGGAACCGTCAGTGTCTGGGGTCGCGACGCCACGAGCGACAAGCGCGTCATCACGATCCAGCGCCGGCATGGGACGAGTGGCCGCTGGAGCACCGTGGCGAAGGTCCGCTCGAACAGCTCCGGCATCTTCAGGGCGAACCTGAAGCTCGCGGCCACGAAGAAGGACTGGCTGCGCGCAACGGCATCCGGCTCCGGCTCGTCGCTTGCGTTCTCGCTCACGCGGCCCTCGCCCAAGCTCCGCTACGGGCCCTGGGGCAATTAGCCCAGCGCAACTGAGCAGCAGACTCCGCCGCTAGCGTTGCGGCCGTGATCGCGGCCGTCGTCCTCTTCTGGGGCTCGCTTGCCGCGCTCGCCTGGACGCACGCGCTCTATCCCCTGACCGTCGCTCTCGCGTCGCGCGTCCACTCACGGCGGGTCGCGCTCGACGACGCCTACCTCCCGACGGTGGCGGTGATCGTGACCGCCTACAACGAGGAGAGCGCGATCGAGCGGCGGCTCGAGAACCTCCGCGCCCTGGACTATCCGCCCGAGCTGCTCGAGCTCGTCGTCACCTCCGATGCCTCGACCGACCGGACCGAGGAGCTCGCGCAGGCGGCCGGCGCACGCGTGATCCGGAATCCGCGTGGCGGCAAGGTCGCCGCCCAGGATGCGGCGGTGCGTGCGACAGAGGCCGAGGTCGTGGCGTTCTCCGATGCGAACGCGACCTGGGCTCCCGATGCGCTGCGCAAGCTCGTCCGCAACATCGCCGACCCGGGCGTCGCGTACGTATGCGGGCGGCTTCGGCTCGAGGCGCCGGACGGCTCGAACAAGGAGGGCGTCTACTGGCGCTACGAGCTCGTCACGCGCGACGGCGAGTCGCGGCTCGGCTCGATCACGGCCGGCAACGGCGCGATCTACGCGCTCCGGAGGTCGGATTACGTCGAGGTCGATCCGCGATTCGGACACGACCTCTCGCTCCCGTATCGCATGGTGCAGCGCGGCCGGCGCGCGGTCTACGAGCCGGAGGCGCTCGCCTTCGAGCGGCCCACGCCGACGAACGAGAGCGAGTACCGGCGGAAGGTGCGGATGTTCGAGCACTCGTGGCTCATCGTCCTGCGCGGGAAGATGCTGCGCGGCCAGCCGCCCGGCTACCTCGTCGCGCTCGTCTCGCACCGGCATCTCCGCTATGCGAGCGGGCTTCTCCACCTGATCCTGCTCGGAAGCTCGATCGCCCTGCTCGGGCACGGCGTGATCTACGCGGTCGCGCTCGGGCTCCAGCTCGGCGTGCTCGCCGCCGCGCTCGCCGGCGTGGGGCTCCCGCGTTACTACGTGCTCATCACGTGGGCGACGGTGGTGGCGCTCTGGAACTACCTCCGGCGCGGGGTGCCTGCGACCTGGGCGCCGCAGCGAGAGGAGCTCGCCTGAACCGCGCGGCAGACGTCGCGATCGCGGGCTCGACGCTCGTGCTCGCCTCGCCGATCCTCGCGCTCGCCGCCCTGGCGACGAAGCTCGAGGACGGCGGCCCGGTGCTCTACCGGCAGATGCGCGTCGGCCGGGACGGCATCGACTTCGAGCTGCTCAAGCTGCGGACGATGGTCGTGGGCGCCGAGACGATGGGAGCGGGCCTTTCGGTCGACCAAGGCGACTCGCGCATCACGCGCACCGGCCGGCTGCTACGGAAACTGTCGCTCGACGAGCTGCCCCAGCTCTGGAACGTCGTCCGCGGCGAGATGAGCGTGATCGGGCCGCGGCCGACGCTCCGGTACCAGGTCGAGCAGTACGACGACCGGCAGCGCCACCGGCTCGACGTGAAGCCCGGCATCACCGGCTGGGCGCAGGTCAACGGCCGCGCCGCGCTTCCCTGGGCAGACCGGATCGAGCTCGACGTCTGGTACGTCGAGCACCGCACGCCCGCTCTTGACCTACGCATCCTCGCGCGGACGCCGCTCGCGCTCTTCCGCGGCACGTACAAGGGCGACAGCGGCGGCTGGCATACGACGTCGTAACAAGCCGGGGCTATCCTCGGAGCCTGTGCCGCCGCTGAACATCCTCGTCACGGGCGCGTGCGGCGTCACGCCGAGAGCCATCGCCCGCTCGCTACGCGCGAGCCAAGCGTTCTCGGGTGCGACCCTCGTGGGCGCCGATCGCGGCGGCAACTGGTATGGGTTCTACGAGGGTCTCTACGATCGCGTCTACCGCGTGTCCCAGCCGGGCGACCCCGGCTACGCCGAGCTGCTGGCGGAGATCTGCGCAAAGGAGGAGATCGACGCCGCGCTCGTCGGGCCCGAGGCGGAGATCCTGTTCTGGAGCGGCCGCGAGTTCCCGGTGCCGACGCTCCTGCCGCCTCCCGGTCTCGTGGAGATCGCTATCAGCAAGGGCAAGCTGTACGAGGCCCTGCGCGAGACGGGGCTTGTGCCGCGTTACCGCATCGCGACCCGCGAGGAGCTGCTCGAGCGCCGGGAGCTCGACCTCGACGGCGGCCCGGTCTGGCTTCGCGACTACTCCGAGGCGTCCTCGAGCGGGATCGGGTCGATCCAGGTGACCGAGCCGGAGGAGGCGTACGCCTGGGCGTACCTCAACCCCGGCATCTCGAGCTTCATGGTCGCCGAGCACCTGCCGGGGCGGAACATCGCGTGCACGCTCCTCTTCCACGACGACGAGCTGCTCAAGGCCGGGTGCTACGAGCGGCTCGAGTACTTCATGGGACACCTCGCCCCTTCGGGTGTGACCGGGAACATCAACCGCGGCCGCCTGCTCAACGACGAGCGGGCGCGCGCCCTTGCCGAGCAGGCCGTGCGCTTCGTCGGCGGCCTCACCGGCGAGCGGGCGCACGGCCTGCTCACGGTCGACCTGCGCGAGGACCGCACCGGCGCGCTCAAGGTCACGGAGATCAACGTCCGCCACGTCGCGGCGACCTCGGCCCTCGCCGCCGGCGGCGCGAACATGGCCGAGGCTCAGGTGCTCGCGACGCTCGGACGCCTCGACGAGATCGGCGAGACCGTGCCGCACTTCCCCGAGGACAACGTGATCCTGCGCGACATCGACGGCGCTCCGTTGTGGCTGACCGGCTACCGCGAGCTCGCGGTCGGGGAGCACGCCTGATCCGCCGGGCTGTCGTCGCAGCTGCGCTCGTCGCGCTCGTCGCCGGCTGCGGGGGGAGCGGACACCCCCAGGTCACCACGGCACCCGTCACACACCCGAAGCCGCCGCCGAAGACGACGCAACACGCCGCCGGCGGGGCGGCGAAGCTCGTCGTCACGATCCTCAACGGCGACCTGCGCGACCGCGTGCCTGGAGCGCGTGTGCGCCTCGCAGGCGAGACCGGGCTGACCAACCGGCACGGCGTGACGGTCATCACGGCACCGCGAGGGCGGCACGAGGTCTCGGTCGCGGCACGCGGCTACTCGCCCGTCCGCCTTGCCGGTCAACTTCCGCAGGAGCCGCAGGCAGACCGTCCGCATCTACCAGCCGGCCCTGCAGTGGCCGCTCTACGGCGCGACGGAGGCGCGGACCCAGGCGCCGACGCAGATTCGGCTGCGCCCGCCGTTCCACGTGGTCTGGAGCCGCGGGCTCGACCGCCTGATCGAGTTCCCGGCCGTCGTCGAAGACGGGGTCGCGTACATCGGGAACGCAGGCTCGACGATCCATGCGATCTCGATGCGCTCCGGCAAGTTCGACTGGGTGCACAGAACGCCGGGCACACCGCGCATGGCGTCCTCGCCGGCCGTCTTCGGGGACGAGATCGTCTACCACACCATGAGCGGCCGGGTGTACGTCCTCGACCGCTCGAACGGTCGGCTGCTGTGGAGTTGGGACGGCGGCTCGGCGATCGAGTCGTCGCCGGTCGTCGTGAACGGGATCGACTACTTCGGCGACGCGGTCGGAGAGATGTACGCGCTCGACCTACGCACGCACCGGCTGCGGTGGAAGCGCTACCTCGGCGCGAAGATCACCTCGAGCGCGGCGATCTCCGGTGGCCGGCTGTTCATCGGCGACTACAACGGCCGGCTCTGGGCGCTGTCGCCGGCGACCGGTGCGACTCGCTGGGTCGGCCGCGTGAACGGGAAGATCTACGGGACGCCGGCGGTCGCGGGCGGCAAGGTGTTCGTCCCGTCCGTCGCGTACTCGTTCTGGGCGTTCTCCACGAGCGGCCGGTCTCTCTGGCACGTCACGACGGGTGCGTACGTCTACGCGTCGGGTGCCGTCGCCGACGGGGTCGTCTGCTTCGGCTCGTACAACGGCGTGTTCTACGGGGTCTCGGCCGGGAGCGGCCGCGTCCTGTGGCGCATCGCGACCGGCGGCGCGATCTCGGGAGCCGCCGTGATCGTGGACGGCGTCGCCTACGTGGGCAGCTTCTCGCACCGCATCATCGGCGTGAACCTCCACACCGGGCGCCGCCTCGTGACCTTCCCCCACGGGCAGTACGTCCCGGTCTCGGGGAACGGGATGCGGCTGCTCTTCAACGGGTTCTCCCGCATCTACGCGGTCGAGCCGAGGCGTCGGCGCAGCCGCTGAGCCGCTTCCTAAGAGCGCCTTCATGTGCGTCGGCTATCGTCGCCCCTCGTGACTGCGCCTGTTCCGCCTTCGCGCGGCCCCGACCCGGAGGCCGAGCAGGAAGTCGACTTCGCCCGCTACGTCAAGTTGCTGGGTGTCCGGTGGTGGCTGCTTGCGGCCGGTCTGGTCGCCGGCGCGGTCATCGGCTACCTCGTGTCGCTCGGCGGCTCGCAGGTCTATTCGGCGAGCGCGACGGTCTATCTCGGCCAGCCGCTGTCGCCCACCGGCGGCAATGCGGTGATCACGCCGCAGACGAACCCCTCGGCTGTCGGGCAGGTCATCAACGCGCAGTCCGTGGCCAACACGGTCGCGAACCTCTGTCACCTGAAGAACGCGTCGCTCTTCAAGAAGGGGATCTCGACGCAGACGGTCGCCACAAACGCCTCGACGAAGGCAGGGACGGCGGCGCAGGTCAGTCCGCTCGTCAAGGTCAGCGTCCAGTCGAAGAAGGGCAAGGTCGCTGCGTGCGCGGCGAACGGACTCGCCGCCGCGGTCGTGAAGAAGCTCGGGACGTATCCCGCGGCCAAGATCAAGAACCTCGGGCACACATCGCCTTCGACAACGAGGACATCAAGACGATCGAGGCTGCGCTGGCGAACCCGAGCATCTCGCCGACACAGACAAGCTGATCGTCCAGACAGAACCTTCGGACCGACCAGCTCGACAGGACGACCAACTCGCAGCTCCTCCTACTTGCGACGAACGTCGAGTCGCCGAAGGTCCTCGTCCCTGCCGCCTCGCACCAGGTCACGGCGCGCAGCCGGCGCAACACGGTCGTCATCGGCGCCTTGATCGGCCTCATCCTCGGCGCGCTCGCGGCGCTCTTCTGGGACCGGGGCGCAGCGCTGCTTCGGGACTGATCTATAGTGGCCGCCGGGATGAAGCTGGTGGTCGTCATCCCCGCACTCGACGAGGCTGAGACGCTGCCGCAGGTGCTCGCGGACCTGCCGGCCGAGGTGCCGGGGTTCGACGAGATCGAGACGATCGTGGTCGACGACGGGTCGAGCGACGGCACCGCAGCAGTCGCCTTCGAGCACGGCGCCACCCGAGTCGTCCGCTTCCCGCACCGTCGCGGGCTCGCCGAGGCCTTCGGCGCCGGGATCGACGCGGCTCTCCGGGCCGGCGCCGACGTGATCGTCACCGTCGACGCGGACAACCAGTACGTCGCGGCCGACATCGCCCAGCTCGTGCTGCCGATCCTCGGCGGCGGTACCGACATCGTGGTCGGAGAGCGGCACGGCGCGGGAGTCGAGGAGTTCAGCCGGGGGAAGCGCATCCTGCAGCGGGTTGGCAGCGCCGCCGTGCGCGCCGCCTCGCGCACGGACGTGCCCGACACGACGAGCGGCTTCCGCGCGTACACGCGCGAGGCGGCGCTGCGGATCAACGTGCTGGGGCGGTTCACGTACACGCTCGAGTCGCTGATCCAGGCCGGCCGCAGCGGGCTCGCCGTCGGCTCGGCGCCCGTCAGGACGAATCCGGCCGTCCGCCGGTCGAGGCTCTTCTCCTCGACTTCCGAGTATCTGGTGCGCAGTGGGACGCAGGTCGCGCGCGCCTATGCGACCTACGCGCCGCTGCGGACGTTCTTCTTCCTCGCCGCACTCGCCTTCGTCGCCGCGGTCGTGATCTTCGTGCGTTTCCTCTTCTACTTCGTCGAGAACGGCTCCGCGGGACACATTCAGTCGCTCATCCTCGGCGGTGTGCTCGCCATGGCGGCGTTCCAGGTGGCGGCGATCGGGATCCTCGGCGACCTGCTGAGCGTGAACCGGCGGCTGATCGAGCGCGTCCTCCTGCGCGTACGGCGGATGGAGCTCACGCTTGACGAGAAGGGGAACGAGCTCGAGGTCGAGGACGCGCTGGAACGCTCACCTGAGCGGTGACGCGATCCGCGTTCTCGTCCTGACGACCTCGTATCCGCAGGACGAGGACGACATCTCGGGCGGCTTCATCGCCGCGACGGTCGAGGCGCTTCGTGCGCGCGGGCTCGCGGTGCAGGTCGTCTCGCCGGCGGACTTTCGCCACCACGGTCTCGCCCGCCCGCCCGGGATTCCCGCGAACGTGCTCCACCGGCCCTGGCGGGCGCGTGTTCGTGCCGTCCCTGCTCGCCTCGTTCCGGCGGACGGCCGCACGCGCGGCTCGCGACGCCGATCTCGTCCACGCGCACTGGCTCGGCGCCGGCGCGGTCGCAGCCACGCTCGGCAAGCCGTACGTGCTCCAGGTGCACGGAACGGATCTCGTGCTCGGCCTCCGCTTCCCCCGGCTCGCGCGTCCGATCCTCAGCCGTGCAGCCGTGGTCGTCGCGGGGTCACAGGCCCTTGCGGCGGACGCACGCGCCCTCGGAGCGCGCGACGTGCGCGTCGTGCCGACCGGCGTCCCGATCCCACCCGAAGTCGTTCCGCCCGAGGAGCCGCCGCACATCCTCTTCGTGGGGAGGCTCTCGGAGGAGAAGGGAGTGCTCGAGCTCGCTGCCGCCGCGCGCGATCTGCCGCTCGTCGTCGCGGGCTCCGGCCACCTCGCCTCGCAGGTGCAGGGTGTGGTCGGCCCGGTCCCCACCGCGCGAGCTCGGCGGCTACTACGACCGCGCGGCGGTCGTCGCCGTTCCCTCCCGGCGCGAGGGCTACGGCCTCGTCGCGCGCGAGGCGATGGCGCACGGCCGGCCCGTCGTCGCCTCGGCGGTCGGCGGCCTGCTCGAGGCGATCGAGGACGGCGTCAACGGCGTTCTCGTGCCCGCACTCGACGTCACGGCCCTCCAGCAGGCGCTCGAGGAGTTGCTCGCCGACGCCGGGCTGCGGGCCCGGCTCGGCGCGGCGGCCCGCGCCTACGCCGTCCAGAACTTCTCCCGTGAGGCGGAGGTCGAGGCGCTCCTCGCGGTGTACGCCGCCGTCACTGGCCACAGCTAGCATCGCGGCGTGGCCACGTCACTCGTGACCGGGGGAGCCGGCTTCCTCGGCTCGCACCTCTGCGACTACCTGCTCGACCGCGGCCAGCGGGTCATCTGCGTCGACAACCTCGTCAGCGGCTCCCTCGCGAACATCGAGCACATCCATAGTGACGCGTTCACGTTCGTCCCACACGACGTCTCGGAGCCGATCTACGTCGACGAGCCGATCGACTTCGTCTTCCACTTCGCCGCGCTTGCGAGCCCCGACGACTACCTCCGGATGCCGCTGCAGTCGCTCAAGGTCGGCTCCTACGGAACACACCACGCGCTCGGCCTCGCGAAGTTCAAGCGGGCGCGCATCCTGATCGCCTCCACGAGCGAGGTCTACGGCGACCCGCAGGTGCACCCGCAGCCCGAGACGTACTGGGGGCACGTGAATCCGATCGGTCCGCGCGGCGTCTACGACGAGGCGAAGCGGTACGCCGAGGCGCTGACGATGGCCTACCACGGGCAGCAGGGTGTCGACACCGCGATCGTGCGGATCTTCAACACGTACGGCCCTCGGATGCGGCCCAACGACGGCCGTGCGGTCTCGAACTTCGTTCGCCAGGCGCTCGCCGAGGAGCCGCTCACGGTGTTCGGCGACGGGTCGCAGACGCGGAGCTTCTGCTACGTCGACGACCTCATCCGGGGCATCGTCCTCCTCGCGGAGAGCCGAGAGCATCTGCCGGTCAACATCGGCAACCCGGACGAGCGCACGCTGCTCGAGCTGGCGGAGATCGTCAAGCGGATCACCGGCGCGTCGAGCGAGATCGTCTTCGAGGCGCTCCGGATCGACGACCCGATGCAGCGCAAGCCCGACATCACCCGGGCGCAGCAGTTGCTCGGCTGGGAGCCCGAGGTCACGCTCGAGGAAGGGCTCTCGCGGCTCCTGCAACAGCAGGGTCGCGAGCCCGTCGGCGTCTGAGCACGGAGCCTCTCCTCGTCCGCACGCTGCGCCGCGAGCCGGCCGAGCGCACCCCCGTCTGGTTCATGCGCCAGGCTGGCCGCTCGCTCCCCGAGTACCGGGCGCTGCGCGAGCGGCACGGCTTCTTCGAGATCGCGGGGACTCCGGAGCTGTGCGCAGAGGTGACGCTGCAGCCGGTGCGCCGACATGGAGTGGATGCCGCGATCCTCTTCGCGGACATCATGTCGCCCGTTCTCGGCATGGGTGTGGACGTGGAGCTCGTCGAGGGCGTCGGGCCCGTGGTGGAGGAGCGGATCGACTCGGCCGCCGCGGTCGAACGGCTGCGAGTGGCGGAGGCCGAGGAGTGGGCGGCCCCGATCCTCGAGGCGGTGCGAATCGTGCGCAGTCAGCTCGCGCCGGAGCGCGCTCTGATCGGCTTCTGCGGCGGCCCCTTCACCGTCGCGGGCTATCTCGTCGAAGGCCGGCCGAGCCGCGACTTCGTCCGCACGAAGACGCTCATGTACCGCGAGCCCGCGGTCTGGCACGCGCTGATGGAGAAGCTGACCGAGCAGTTCGCCCGGTATGTCGCGGCGCAGGCCGCTGCGGGCGCGGACGCTATCCAGCTCTTCGACTCCTGGGTCGGCGTCCTCTCGGTCTCCGACTACCGCGAGTTCGTTGCTCCCTACTCCGCGCGCGTGCTCGACGCGGCGGGCGTGCCGACGATCCATTTCGGCACCGGCACGACGACGCAGCTGCTCGCGGAGATGGCCTCAGCCGGCGGCACCGCAATCGGCGTCGACTGGCGCATTCCGCTCGACGCGGCGTGGGTGGTCGTCGGGGACGAGCGGGCGGTTCAGGGGAATCTCGAGCCCGCGGCGCTGCTGGGGCCGTGGGAGCGGGTAGAGGCCGCGGCATACGACGTGCTGCGCAGGGCCGGCGGTCGAGCCGGCCACGTCTTCAACCTCGGGCACGGCGTCCTTCCTCAGACCGACGCAGACGCGCTCACGCGAATTGCGGAGCTCGTCCGAAACTACGCTTGGGCGGAATGAAGAGCGCCGTCGTCCTCATGGCGTACGGCTCGCCGGAGCGGCTCTCGGACGTCCCTGCGTACTACGCCGACATCCGCGGCGGTCGGCCGATCGCGCCCGAGCACCTCTCCCACCTCGTCGAGCGTTATCGGCGGCTCGGGATCGAGGATTCCTCGCCGCTCAACGCGATCACCGAGCAGACCCGCGCAGCGCTCGAGACCGAGCTCGGCCTTCCCGTGTTCACCGGGATGAAGCACTGGACGCCGCGGATCGCGGACGCGGCCGACTCAGCGGTGTCCAAAGGGGCCGAGCAGGTGGTCGGGCTCGTGCTCGCGCCGCACTACTCGGCTCTGTCGATCGCCGGCTACCGGGAGCAGCTCGAGGGTGCGCTCGTCGGCCGCGCAGAGCTGCGCTTCGTGGACAGCTGGCACGAGGAGCCCGGTTTCGTCGGGCTGCTTGCCAACCGCGTCCGCGGCACCGAAGCGCACGTCGTCTTCACCGCCCACTCTTTGCCGGCGCGGATCCTCGCCGCCGGCGACCCGTATCGCGACCAGCTTCTCGAGACGTCGCGGCTCGTCGCCGAGGCGGCGGGCCTCGGGGAGTGGAGCTTCTCGTTCCAGAGCGAGTCGCCGACCGGCGAGCCGTGGCTCGGGCCGGACATCCTCGACCACCTCGAGTCGCTGGATCGGCAGGGTGTCGAGCACGTCCTCGTGTGTCCCGTCGGGTTCGTCTCCGACCACCTCGAGATCCGCTGGGATCTCGACGTCGAGGCGCAGGAGAAGGCCGCCGAGCTGGGCATGGAGCTCGAGCGAATCGAGATGCCGAACGCCGACCCGGCTTTTGTGCGCACGTTGGCGGCGATTGTGCACCGGACGCTGTCGGTACCGTCAGCTGCGTGAGTTCACGCACCTGTCCCGACTGGCCGGAGCTGATGGAGCTCGCCCCCGAGCTCCAGTTCAAGCACTACACCGTGGCCGAGGCGAAGCTCCCGGCGGACGCGCTGATGCACGTCGCTGACACCCAGCTGTCGGAGGTCGCCATCTGCTGTGACCTCGAGCGTCACGTCTTCTGGGCCGAGCACACGGACCCCGGCGTGGCCGAGGCCCTGCGCTCGAGCCACTGGTTCGACGTGCGCGACTGGGTCGCGGCCGGCCGCCCGGGCTCGCTCTAGGCCAGAACCTCGTTGAGGAGAGCCTCGCCGCGGACGAAGGCGAGCACGTTGTCGACGAGGACGCGCGTCATCGCTGCCCGCGTCTCGACGGTTGCGCTCGCGACGTGCGGTGTCAGGACGACGTTCGGCAGGTCGAGCAGGCGCTCCGGCACGTGTGGCTCGTCGGCGAAGACGTCCAGGCCGGCCGAGATCCGGCCCGACACGAGCTCGTCCACGAGCGCGTCCTCGTCGACGATCGCTCCGCGCGCGGTGTTGACGAGCGTCGCACCGTCGTGCATCAGCGCGAGCCGTTCCCGCGAGAGCAGGCCGTGCGTCTCGGGCGTCAGCGGCACATGGAGCGAGACGACGTCCGCCGTGCGGAGCAGCTCGTCGAGCGGTACCCCACCGCTGTGGCGATCGACGACCACGCGCATTCCGAACGCCTCCGCGCGCTTCGCGACCTGCCGGCCGATCCGGCCCAGGCCGACGATGCCGAGTACCGAGCCGGCGAGGTCGTGACCGAGCAGCTCGGGGCGGGCCCACCCGCGCTGCCAGCGGCGTTCTCGCACGAAGCGATCCGACGCGACGACCAGGCGCCGGCAGGCCAGGATCAGCGCGAGCGTCAGGTCGGCGACCGCCGCGTCCAGAACGCCCGGCGTGTTCGTGACGGCGATCCCGCGCGCCCGGCAGGCAGCGACGTCGACGTTGTCGTAGCCGACGCCGTAGTTCGCGACGAGTCGGAGGTCGGGCAGGAGCGGTAGCTCGTCCGCCGTCACCGCGACGACGGCTTCGAGCAGGACATCGACGCCGGGGAGCGGCTCGACGGGCGGCCAGGTCTCGAGCAGTGTCAGGTCCGGCAGCTCGTCCCAGGCCGGACCCGGGAACCTCTGCGTCGCCGCGATGGCCACTGTCGGAGTATCTAGTGTCTCCCCATGCCGACCGTCGTGATCCCGTTCGCGGGTGCGGAGGGCAAGACGCGCCTCCATTCCTCAGCTCGTATCCGCGGCGCGCTCGCACACGCGATGTTCTGCGACGTGCTCGCCGCGTGCGTCCTCGTCGGCAGCACACGGGTTGTGACGCCCGACGAGGAGGCGGCCCTCGCGGCCGCTGAGGCCGGAGCCGAAGCCGTCGCCGACCCCGGAGGCGGGCAGGGCGCAGCGGTGCAGGGGGGTCTCGAAGGCGTCGAGCCGGGCGGCATCCTCGTCGTCAACGCCGACCTCCCGTGCGTCGTGCCGCACGATCTCCGCACGCTCCTCGCTGCGACTCCGGCGGGATGCGTCGCGCTCGTCGAGGCGCTCGACGGGACGACGAACGCGCTCAGCCTTCCGTCCGCCGATGCTTTCGCACCGCTCTACGGGCCGGGTAGCTCCGACCGCTTCCGCGCGCACGCCGCGTCGCTCGGACTCGAGGCCGTGTCCGTGGTCGCGCCCAACCTCGCGGACGACGTGGACACGATGAACGATCTCACGCGGCTCCAGTTGCGCGCCGGCCCTCGTACGCAGGCGTGTCTCCTGGAGCTCGAGAGGAGCGTCGCCTGAACGTCGTGGTCCTCTCCGGAGGCGTCGGCGGAGCGCGCTTCGTCCGCGGGGTCGTCGACGTCGTCGGCGCGGCCGCAACGAGCGTGATCGGCAACGTCGGCGATGACGTCGACGTGCTCGGTCTCCACGTGTCACCCGACCTCGACTCGATCCTCTACGCGCTGGCCGGTCTCGCCGACGAACGGCGCGGCTGGGGCCGCAGCGACGAGACGTGGCACGCGCTCGAGACGGTCGGCGCGCTCGGCGGCGAGAACTGGTTTGCGCTCGGCGACCTCGACCTCGGGCTTCACCTCGTACGGACGCAAGCGCTGCGGGCGGGGGAGCCTCTCTCGGCCGTGACCGCGCGGCTTGCGCAGCGGCTCGGGGTCGGCGCGCGGCTGCTGCCTGCGACCGACGACCCGTTGCGGACGTGGCTCGAGACGCCGGCGGGAACCTTCCCGTTCCAGGAGTGGTTCGTCGCCCGCGGCCACCGGGACGAGGTCGACGCCGTTCGCTTCGAGGGAGGAAAAACGGCCTGGCCCGCGCCGGGCGTGCTCGAGGCACTCGAAGCTGCGGATCTCATCCTGTTCGCACCGAGCAACCCGTACGTCTCGATCGGCCCGATTCTCGCGGTGCACCAGCTGCGCGCCGCGCTCAGGCACCGCAGCGTGCGCTGTGTCGCCGTGAGCCCGCTCATCGGCGGCCGCGCCGTCAAGGGGCCGGCCGATCGCATGTTGCGGCGGCTCGCGGGCGGGACGTCGCCGCGGCATGTTGCGAGCTGCTATCCGGGCCTGATCGACGCGCTCGTCGTGGACGAGGCCGACGCCGAAGACCTCGACGGTCTCGGCGACGTCCGGCCGATCGTGACTCGCACGCTGATGAGCGACAGCGACGCGCGTCGTCGTCTGGCAGAAGTCGCGCTCAAGGCTGGAAGCGCCGTCGGCAAAGCCGCCGGCGCCTGGCCAGAAGATCAAGGAGCCGTGCCGGCGTGAGGGTCGCCATCGTAGGAGGCACCGGCGACTTCGGCCTCGCGGTGGCGCGCCTGCTCGTCAGGGCGGGCGACGAGGTCGTGATCGGTTCGCGGGATCCCGATCGGGCGGAGGAGAAGGGCCGCGACGTCGGTGCGTTCGGGGGTGCCGCGAACGAGGAGGCGGTTTACGGCGTCGACCTCGTCGTGCTCGCGACGAAGGCGGAGGCCACGCTCGAGACCGCAGCGTCGCTGGGCGAAGGTCTTGGTCTGACGCCTCTGCTCAGCGTGGCCAGCGAGCTGCACTTCACCCCGGGCGGCGTGTATCCCTACGCCGAGTCGCGATCGCTCGCAGAGCGCGCGCAGGACCTTCTGGAAGCCCCGGTCGTCGCCGGCCTGCACTCGCTCGCCGCCGGCAAGCTCGCGCACGGCCGTCTCGACGAGGACGTCTTCGTCTGCGGAGATGACACCGAAGCGAAGGCGCTCGCGCTCGAGCTGGCGGCCAAGCTCGTCGCCGGCCGCGCCCTCGACGCCGGCCCGCTGGCGAGCGCGCGCGCCCTCGAGACGATGACCGCGGTGATCGTCAACCTCAACAAGCGCTACAAGGGCCACGCCGGCGTCCACATCACGGGTCTTCCCGACCGGTGAGCGGCTTCTCCGTTACTCCGGTGGAGGGGCTCCCGGAGCTCACACAGGGTGACGATCTTGCAGCGCTCATCGCCGAGCGTGCGGAGCTCGCCGACGCGGACGTGGTCGTCGTCGCGCAGAAGGCCGTCTCGAAGGTCGAGGGCTGTGTCGTCGCGCTCGCCGAGGTCGAGCCGTCGGAGCAGGCACGCGAGCTCGCCGGCGACGAGGCCGATGCGCGGCGGGTCCAGGTCATCCTCGACGAGGCCGCAGAGCTCGTGCGGGTGCGGCCGCCGCTCATCATCGCCCGCACCCGCCACGGCTTCGTCGCCGGTTCGGCGGGGGTCGATGCCTCGAATGCGCCCGAGCCGGAGACGGTCGTCCTGCTCCCGCCCGACCCGGACGCCTCGGCGGCGCGGTTGAGGGAGGAGCTCCGCGAGCAGACCGGGGCCGACGTCGGCGTCATCGTCACCGACTCCTTCGGCCGACCCTGGCGGGCGGCTACGACGGACGTCGCGATCGGCGCCGCCGGCGTCGAGGTCATCCGCGACCTCATGGGCGAACACGACCCGAACGGCTACGAGTTGCATGCGACGCGGATCGCCGTCGCCGACGAGATCGCCGGAGCGGCACAGCTCGTGTTCGGCAAGCTCGACCGCGTTCCGGTGGCGATCGTCCGCGGCCTCGACGTCCGCGGCGACAGCCGAGCCGCCGACCTCGTCATCCCACCCGAGACGGATCTCTTCCGTTAGAACACGCGCGATGGACGCGATCGAGCAGGCGAACGCCCTTCTCCGTGAACGGGGGTACGCGGAGCGTGACCTCGCCGTCCACACCGGACCGCGCGGAAAGGCCCTGCTCAAGGGGAACAAGATCCTCAGCCCGCTCAGTGACGAGGCAGAGGTCGTCCTCCGCGTCGTGCGGGAGCTCGTGCCCACCGACGGCGAGCTCGGGGCGAAGATCCTGCGTCCGGCCGAGCTGCGGGCGAAGCTCTGAGCGTGCCAAAGGAGGTAGAGCCAGCGGAGGCCGAGCTCCGGCGCAGTGATCTCGCCTCCGATCCACTCGATCAGTTCCGCGGCTGGTTCGCCGAAGCGGCCGTCGCCCTCGAGGTGCCGGAGGCGATGGCGGTCGCGACGGCGACTCCCGACGCAGCGCCCTCGGTGCGGATGGTGCTGCTGAAGGAAGTCGACGACCGCGGTCTCGTCTTCTACTCGCACTACACCTCGCGCAAGGGACGCGAGCTCGAGGCGAACCCGCAGGCGGCGCTGCTCTTCCACTGGTCGCCGCTCGGGCGCCAGGTGCGGGTGGAGGGAGGGGTCGAGCGGGTCTCCGCGGAGCGGTCTGACGCGTACTTTGCGACACGACCGCGCGGCGCGCAGCTCGGCGCACTGGCCTCGAGCCAGAGCGAACCGCTCGGGTCACGCGCGGAGCTCGAGGCACGGCTCGCCGAGGTGGAGCGCGACCTCGGCGGCG
Source organism: uncultured Actinomycetes bacterium (assembly GCA_963725965.1). Classification (GTDB taxonomy): domain Bacteria; phylum Actinomycetota; class Thermoleophilia; order Gaiellales; family Gaiellaceae; genus Palsa-739. The sequence continues at coordinate 706,274 of CAVSAK010000004.1, forward strand.
GCCCTGTCCCGCGACCTCCGACCTGGGGTGGATTCCTGCTCGTGCCGGTGGCGTGGGAGTTCTGGCAGCACCGCCACGACCGGCTCCATGACCGCTTTCGCTACGAGCGCGATCCGTCGGGCGGCTGGCGAATCGAGCGGCTCTTCCCGTAACACCCACGTCACGGTGTCTGACACCGTGTGGGAGGCGTTACGTCTTCCTCGCGAGACTGTGACGGAGAGCAGCTAGCCGTTCGTCCCACGCGGCACCGACCGACACCATCCATTCGACTGCGTCCTCGAGAGGCGCCGGCGTGACCGAATAACGCGTTTCCCGACCGGAGCGCGTCGCCTGCAGCAGGCCTGCGTCCTCGAGAGTCGAGAGCTGTTTCGCGACGGCTTGCCGCGTCACCGGACGCTCCGCCGCCAGCTCGGTTGCGGTTGCCGTGCCGCGCGTCGCGACCGCCTCGACGAGCGAGCGGCGACCGGCGTCGCCGAGTGCGGCGAAGACGCGGTCTACGCCGCCGCGAGCGCCGTCCACGCAAACGCGCGCAACTCGAAGGCCGGGGCAAACTCCGGCGACGTCTCTACGACACGAACCACAGTCCCGTCGACCACGGGCTCGAGCTCGATCGCGACGCTCCCGCCGTCGTCCCAGTCGAGGACGAGCCGCTCCGCTTCATCGAGCTCGCGGACGACCGCTCGCCGCTCGTCGCCGTCGCCCCAGCGGAAGACTCCCTCGCCTCCGGGACGCGCGTCGAGCTCGACCTCGGACGCGAACCACTCCTCGAGCCGCTCGGGATCGGTGAGCGACTCCCAGACCTCGTCGGGCTCCTCCGGTACGACGATCTCTCGCTCGACTTCCATTTGCGCAACCTCCTAGTTGCGTATTAATGTGCAACCGATGAGTAGCGTATCGAACCACCTCGTACCCATGGTGGTCGAGTCGGACGGCCGCTTCGAGCGCTCGTTCGACATCTTCTCGCGGCTCCTGCGCGAGCGCATTGTCTTTCTCGGTACCGAGGTCGAGTCGTCTGCGGCGAACCTTGTCGTCGCGCAGCTCCTCTTCCTCGAGGCGGAGGATCCCGACACGGACATCCGCATGTACATCAACTCGCCCGGCGGCGACGTCTACGCGGGAATGGCGATGTACGACGCAATGCAGTTCGTGAAGCCGGACGTGCAGACGTACTGCGTCGGGATGGCCATGTCGATGGGCGCCCTGCTGCTCGCGGGCGGTGCTGCGGGCAAGCGGTTCGTCCTGCCGAACTCGAAGGTGATGATCCACCAGGGCTCCGGTGGCTTTCGCGGGACACCGGCCGACATCCAGATCGCCGCGCGCGAGATCCTCTCGCTCACCCGCCGCTATGCGGAGGTGATCGCGCTTCACTCAGGGCGCGAGGTCGAGCAGGTCGAGCGCGACATCGACCGCGACCGGTTCCTCGAGCCCGACGAGGCGGTCGACTACGGACTCGCGGACTCGGTCCTTGTCTCGCGGAACGGCGACGGCACGGACTGACGAGCACGGACTAGCGAGCAGAGTCGGGCAGTTCCCAGGCCACGCTGTCGCCGAGGATCTCGTCGATCTCGGCGAGCGTCTGGGCATCGAGCTCGACGCCCGAAGCGCCGGCGTTGTCCTCGACCTGCTCGGGCCTGGTCGCGCCGATGATCGCCGACGCGACGTTCTCCTCTCTCAGCACCCACGCGAGCGCGAGCTGAGCCATCGAGAGGCCGAGCCCGTCGGCGATCGGGCGCAGCTGCTGTACACGCTCCAGGAGCTGCTGGTCGAGCTTGCGCCGCATGAAGCCGCCCATCGACTCGGAGGTCGCGCGCGTCCCCTCGGGCAGCGGCTCGCCAGGCTTGTACTTCCCTGTCAGGACGCCCTGCGCGAGCGGAGACCACACGATCTGCGAGATGCCGAGCTCGCGGGAGGCCGGAAAAACGTCACGCTCCGGCCCACGCCAGAGCATCGAATACTGCGGCTGGCTCGAGACGAAATGCTCGACGCCCTCCATCGCCTGCGCCTCGCGGATCTTCTCCTCGGGCCATTCGCTGAAGCCGAGATAGCGCGCCTTGCCCTGCCGGACGACCTCGGTCAGCGCCTCCATGGTCTCCTCCAGCGGCGTGTCCCAGTCGTAGCGGTGGCACTGGTACAGGTCGACGTAGTCGGTGCGCAGCCGGTGCAGCGAGGCGTCAAGCTGCGTGAAGACCTGGTCGCGGGACAGGCCGAAGCCGCCGTCGGGCATGTTCCAGTAGAGCTTGGTTGCGAGGATGTACGAGTCGCGCGGCCGGTCGGCGAGGACCTCGCCGAGAAACTCCTCGGCCTGGCCTCGCGAGTAGACGTTCGCGGTGTCGATGAAGTCGATTCCGACCTCGAACGCCTTGGCGACACAGGCCTCGGCCCTTTCGCGTCCGACGCCGCCGCCGTAGGTCAACCAGGAGCCGAGCGATATCTCGGACACCACCAGATCGCTCGAGCCAAGCTTCCTGCGGCGCATGGCCTCGACGCTAACCGTTAGCGTCCGGGCTGTGCCGCAGCTCGACGCGATCGGGATCGTCTCCTCCGACCTCAGCCGTACTCGCGCCTTCTACGAGCTGCTCGGGATCGAGTTCGGCGAGGGCGACGACCATGTCGAGGCGACGATGCCGAACGGGCTCCGTCTGATGGTCGACACCGAGGACGTGATTCGCAGCTTCCGGCCGGATTGGAGTCGGGAGACCGGCAACCAGCTCGCGCTCGCGTTCGCCTGTGCGAACCCGGCCGAGGTGGACGAGTTCTATGCGCGGGTCGTCGGGGCCGGCTTCCACGGCGAGAAGGAGCCATGGGACGCCTTCTGGGGCCATCGCTACGCGCAGCTCGCCGACCCGGACGGAGTCGGGGTCGATCTCTTCGCGGCGCTCTGACGAGCACGCTCGTCGAAGAGGTGGTCGAGCTTGCGCCTGACCTGCGCCTCGAGATCCTCCGGCCGCCGAGCCCGGAGGAGCTGATCGACGAGGCGGCGTTCGACGAGGAGGAGTTTCTGCCGTACTGGGCCGAGCTCTGGCCGAGCGGGCTCGCGCTCGCGCGCCATGTCGCGGCGCGTGAGCCGGCCGGGCTGCGGGTGCTCGAGCTCGGCTGCGGCCTCGGGCTGCCCGCACTCGCCGCCGCGATTCGCGGCGCCGACGTGCTCGCCACGGATTGGGCAGAGGACGCGATCGAGCTCTTGCAGCAGAACGCCGAACGCAACGGCGTCTTTCTTCGCGTCGCGCGGGTGCGCTGGAGCGAGCCCGAACCGCTGCTCCGCGCCGCGCCGTGGGATCTCGTCCTCGGCGCAGACCTGCTCTACGAGGCGCGGAACGCGGAGCAGCTCACCGAGCTTCTCCCGAGCCTCGGCGGCGAGGTGCTGCTCGCCGAGCCGGGAAGGCCCTATGCGAACGAGTTCCTCGAGCGATTCGACGCCGAGCCGGTGGGCGAGCGGATCTACCGGCTCGGGGTGCGCTAGCTCTCGTCGCCGAGCTGACTGCGGTGCCGGCGGAGGTAATCGTCGAGCTCGTGGCGTGGAACGAGGCCGGGCCGGATCCCGCAAGCCACTGTTTGCAGCTCTCCCTCGCGGATCAGAACGCGGACCTCGTCCTCGGAACAGCGGAGCTCGGCCGAGATCTCGCGGACGGTCAGGGGTGCCGGCCGGTCCATACCCGAACCCTACGCCGCGCGCTAGCCTGCTGAGCCGTGCTCGCAGCCCTCGCCCTCTCGATCTCGCTCGCCATAGCGCCGAAGCCGCACATCGTCTGGAAGCCGATCCCGTACGGGCCGCAGCGGAAAGCCGAGATGGCCGCGTACGCCGAGAAGCACTACGGCATCCACTCGTGGCGCCTCCACCCGAAGGTGATTGTCGAGCACTACACCGGCAGCAACAGCTTCTCCGGGGCGTGGAACACCTTCGCCGCCGACACGCCCGATCCCGAGCTCGGCGAGCTGCCGGGCACGTGCGCGCACTTCATCGTCGGGCACGACGGGACGATCTACCAGCTCGTGCGCCTGAACGTCATGTGCCGGCACACGGTCGGCCTCAACTACGTCGCGATCGGGATCGAGCACGTCGGAACATCGGACGCCGAGATCCTCCACGACCGCAGACAGATGCGCTCGTCGCTCGAGCTCACGGCCTGGCTCGCCGACCGCTTCGGCATCAGGACTCGCAACGTGATCGGCCACAACGAGAGTCTGCGGAGCCCCTACCACAAGGAGCTGTACAAGCCGTGGGCGCATCAGACCCACGCCGACTGGAAGCACGCCGATATGGACGTATACCGATCAAAACTCCGTGCCCTTTTGCGAACGGATGCCGGGCGTTAGACTCGTCGGAATGCCGCGCTACATGATCATCCGCAGCTTCGAGGTCGGCGAGGACCAGATGCCGGATGTCGGACGGCGCTCCCGTGCGCTCACCGAGGGCGACTTCCCGGAGATCACGTGGGAGCACAGCCACGTGGTCGTCGACGATGACGGACTAGTGCGTACGTACTGCGTCTACGAAGCGCCGGATGAGGAAACTGTCCGGCAGCACGGGAGCAAGCTCGGCAGGCACAAGATCGATGCGCTCGTCGAGATAGCGGGCGACGTGACCCCCGCCGACTTTCCGCCCGTCTAGGGCTCGCCGCTACCGAGTCCGAGCAGGCGGGCGTCGTCCACGTGCAGATACGTCTGCTGCGCGACCGCGAGCCGCTGGCGAAGGAACCGGACACGCCCGACGTCCTCGGCCGGAGTCATGTCGAGTGCCTCCTTGTACAGCGTCACGGCGTACTCCTTCGCCCAGCCGCGCTCGGCCTCCTCCGCCGCCGCGACGAAGTGCTGAGCCGCATGCTCGAGCTCGCCGGCCCCGCGCCAATGCCGCGCGAGCGCCGCACCGGCCTCGCCGACCTCGGGCGTCGACTCCTCGATGAACTCGGCGACGTGGCGGTGGCCCTCGCGCCGGCGCGCCCGCGGCTGGAGGTCGTATGCGACGTCGCGGATCAGGACGTGCTTGAACGACCACTGGTGATCTCCCTCGATCCGCGAGACGGCGTCGCGGCGGATGAGGTCGCGACGCTCCAGTGCGGCAAGAGCGTCCCCGAGGGAGTCGGGGTTGCGTGCGATCCGCTCGAGCGCGCCCCTCCAGAAGATCCGGCCGACGATCGAGCCGTCGAGGATGACGTCCCGCTCCTCGAACGGAAGGGCGTCGAGGCGTGCCGCCACCAGGCCGCGGATGTTCGTCGGCAGGGTGTCCGCCTGGTCCGGGCCGAGCTCGCTCAACACCGCGGCGAGTTGCTCGATGAAGAGCGGGTTGCCCTCCGCTGCCTCCGCAACCTCGGCCGCCTTCGCGTCGGCGCCGAGAAGATGGAGCGCGAGCTCCGCAGCATCACTGCCGTCGAGCGGCTCGACGGGGAGCGCGTGATAGGCGAGCAGGCCGCCGCCCCAGGCGGGCCGGACGTCGAGCAGCTCCGGCCGTGCGAGGGTCAGAAGCAGCACCGGCAGGTCGTGGAGGTGCGCGGCGAGGAGCTCGATCAGGTCGAGCAGCACGGGATCCGCCCAGTGGATGTCCTCGAAGACGAGCGCCGTCCCCTGGTCGCGGGCCACGGCTTCGATGAAGACACGGACGGACTGGAAGAGGCTGTCGCGATCCGGCGTCGTCGCATGGGTCTCGAAACCGAGCAGGATCGCGAGATGCCCGGCAACCGTCTCGGCCTGCTCCGGCCCGACGAGCCGCGTGACCGAGGCGCGCAGCTTGCCGACGGCCACGTCGAGACCGTCGCTGTCGTAGATCTCGGCGAGATCCTTCACCTGCATCGCGAACGCCCCATACGCGCTGCGCTCGCGATACGGCAGGCAGCGGCCGCGGACGACGCGAACGTCGCGCGCCGCGATGTTCTCGGTGAACTCCGCCGCGAGCCTCGACTTACCGACTCCCGGCGGGCCGAGGACCGTGACGAGGTGTGGGCGGCGCTCGAGCTCGACGCGCTCCCAGGTGGCAGCGAGGAGGTCGACCTCCCGGCCGCGGCCGACGAACGGCGTGCTCGAGAGGTCACGCTCGCCGGCCGCCGACGCGGCTTCGACCGCGCGCCAGGCGGCGATCGGCGCCGCCTTCCCTTTCGCCGTCACTGCATCGGCCGGCTCGTACTCGATCGCGTCACGCGTCGCCCGGTACGTCTCCTCGCCGACGACGATCTCCCCGACCGGCGCGTGCTGCTGCAGGCGCGAGGCTGTGTTGACGACGTCGCCGGCGACCATCGCCTCGCCGAGCGCCGGCCGGGCCGAGAGCGTCACGACCGCCTCGCCGGTGTTCACGGCACCGCGGATCCGGAGCTCCAGCTCGGGCTGCGCGCGGTTGAGCGCCGCCACCGCCTCGCGGATCGCCAGCGCCGCGCGAACGGCCCGCTCGGGGTCGTCGCCGTGGGCAGTCGGCGCGCCGAAGACGGCCATGACTGCGTCGCCCACGAACTTCTCCACCACGCCGCCGAAGGACTCGAGCTCGTCGCGCACCGTCCCGTGATACGGGGTGAGGATCGCGCGCACGTCCTCCGGGTCGAGCCGTTCGGAGCGCGACGTGAAGCCCACGAGGTCGACGAAGACCACGCTGACGATCCGCCGCTCCTCGCGGCGCGGGGCATCCCCCTCGAGCGGAGCACCGCACGCGAGGCAGAAACGGGCGATCTCGGGGTTGTCCTGGCCGCACGCACGGCACGCGGGCATCCCAGCATCCTGGCAGCGTTCCGCCTCCATAGCAATGGATTAGGGACTTCCGCCGCTGTCGGTTTGACGTGCCCGGGCGGCTAGCCCGTGCTCACGACGAGGTTGACCCTCGTACTCTGCTTCACCCGTTGGCGTGCTTGGGGTTCTGGGAGACGACGAGCCCCTTCGTCACGGTCGACGACGCGCCGGTCGTGACCTTGCCCAGCGAGCAGAACGCCTTCTTCAAGGAGAGCTCCGTCCTTCAGGGTCTTGCGTCCGACGTTCGGGACGACACACGGCTCGAGGACGAACCTCGCGTTCACGGTGACGTTGCCGTTCGCCGTGATCTTGCAGCTGTGCGCGCCCTTGCAGGCCCCGGACCAGGCTCA
>CAVSAK010000005.1:0-40000 GCA_963725965.1 uncultured Actinomycetes bacterium
CATTTCGCCGCACTCTGCATGTCACCGACGCCTATGAAGACGAGTCCGACTGCAAAGGCACAATTCTTTCTTACAAGATTCCGAGTTTCAAAGAGTTCGTCAAGAATCTTGTGCGCTTTGGGGATGCGGCCACTAGCGCCATATGCGTAGCCGAGAACGCCTTTGAGATCATGATTGTGTGGAGATTCTGAGGATAGGTGCTCCAATCGTGGAATACTTTTCTCAAAGTTCATCTGTGGCAGGGACGCAAGCCCTTCCAGGACATCCAGCATCACTCCAGAGTGTCCACATGCCCGCGCTTCCGAATTTAAAGCAAGCGATTCTGAGTATTCGCCTGCCAGATACGTGCACCAGCAGAGAAACGGAAGTGTCAGCGCGCTCAAGGGATTCTGCCGCGCAGCTTCCAGAAGAAGATCTGAGGCCTCTGGCAAATCTCCTTCCGCAATATTCAGCAATGCCAGGCCAACCTGAGCTTCTCCGCAGCCATCAGGAAGCGTCAGCGCCTCACCAAAAGCGAGCTCCGCGCCATACCAGTCGCGCTCCTGCAACATCTTGAGCCAAGCCCGAGCCAACTTTGAATGGGTTTGGTGCGGGTTAATTTCCTCTGCACGTTGCAATGCTTTGGCGGCGGAAGGGAAGGCAAGGCTGGAACTAACGCTGCCCAGGCCCCCCTGAACGATGAGTACCATCGCCAGCCCGGCAAATGCGCTCGAATTGAACGGGTCCAGATCGATTGCTTCGCGGAAAATCCGCGAAATGATGCCGAGGTTCGACGGTGAAGCATGTCTCCAGAGCGCGTAGCCTTGCGCCACTAAATCCGAAGAGCGGCGATTCTCGACGCAGCCATCTGCCGGTGAAGCAGAACTCGGTTGAGAAGGGAAAGGCATGGTAGTGATATTGAATTTTGGGACAAGTACTGGACGTGTGGGCTGCAGAGACGCATTTTTTATCGGATTACGTGCTCGCAACCATCCATCGAGCTCATCGGGATAGGCAAAAATCGAACCCAAGTCCGCACCGATTCGGCGGACTGGCAGGCCGTGCCCTAAATGCCAGCGTTGGACCGTCCGTGAGCTCCGACCTGTAATCGGCGACCGCCTTCCAACCATCCAATCGTCTGTCGGTACGCCGCCGTGCAGCCTCAATCATTGTGCCCCCGATCCTGAGATCGCGTTAGTACCCACACTTTTGCCAAAAAATGGACAGCTCGGCTGGAGGGGGAAGTTAACTGTGCAAGTTAGGGAAGAATCTTTTCGAATCTTAGCCCACGCGAGCAAAGGTCGAGCCCAAACCTAAGTGCTTTTCTGTTACCTAAGTAAACACATACCTACATTTCCTCGGACTTTTCCTCCCAATTCCATACTCAGACGTCGCATTTTCCGTTGAAATCCGGCGATTTGAGTCTGAAATGGCATAATTTGTCGCATCTTGTCGTGTTTTGACGTCCAGGGACCCGTTGCGTCTCTGTAGTTCTCGCTTAAGATCAGGTTACTCAACTGTGAGATCTTGCGTCTGGCCCGCACACCTCTGAAAGAACAAGGCGGCGGCTTCTTCGTCCAGGCACGCAAGTTCTACGACTACAACGAGCACTCGCGAGTCGGTGCGAAGCACGGCGAGTTCGTCACCGACGAGATCTGCGACCGCTTCTGCGTCCTCGGGAACGTGGAGCAGACCAAGGCGAAGTTGCAGGAGCTCGAGTCGATCGGCGTCGACCAGTTCAACATCTACCTCATGACCCACGGTCAGGAGGAGACGCTGCAGGCGTTCGGCGACGAGATCATCCCCGAGCTTGCCGTCGCCGGCTGAGCCGCGGCGGATAGCCTCAGCGAGTGGCGGATCTGCGGACGCTGCTCGAGCTGCGGCAGGCCTACCCGCTGTCGTGGTCGAGCGACGGCTCCTGGCTGCTCGTGGCCTCCGACCTCTCCGGCACGCGCCAGCTCTATCGATTGACGCTTGACGGTGGCGAGCTCGAGCAGCTGACGAACTATGCCGAGCCGGTCGACGGGCAACTGCTCCCGGACGACCGCCTGCTGCTCGAGATCGACGAGGGCGGAAACGAGCGGACGCAGCTCTATCTCGACGGCGAGCCCTTGGTTGTGGATCCGCGCTACATCCACTCCTCGCCGCACGCCTCGCGCGACGGCACGCTGCTCGCCTACTCGACCAACCGTCGCAACGGCCTCGACTTCGACGTCGTCGTCCGCCGGCTGAACGACGGACGGGAGCGGAACTTCGAGCTCGGCGGCTGGTGCGCTCCCGGCGAGATCTCCCCGGACGGCCGCTGGGTCGTCGCCGAGCAGCTCGGTGAGCTGAGCGGCGACTCGAACCTGTTCCTGCTCGGAACCGAGAGCGGCGAGATCGTCCACATCACTCCGCACGACGGTGCGGCCGAGTACCTCACTCCCGTCTGGTCGGCCGACGGCACATTCCTCTACGTCGCAACGAACGAGGGACGCGATACGTTCGCCATTTCCCGCTACGACGTCGCCAGAGGTGTGTGGGAGACCGTCCACGAGTCGAGCTGGGACTCGTCCTGCTTCGGCGACGAGGAAGGACGGCAGCTGCTCGTGGAGGCGAACGAGGACGGCTACTCGCGGATCGACGGCCTCCCCCTGCCGGCGGACGGGGTCGCTGAGCACTTCGTCTTCTCGCCGGACGGCACCCGCGTCGCGTTCGGGTTCTCGACAACGACCGAGCCGCACCAGGTCCGGATCCACGATTTCGGCTCCGGCGAGGCCCTGAAGCTCACCGACCTCGGCGAGCGTCGAGGACGGCGTCGACCCCGAGCTGCACCGCTTCGAGAGCTTCGACGGCGAGTCCATTCCCGTGTTCCTCTTCCTGCCGGAGGGCGACGGGCCGTTTCCGGTCGTGGTGACGGTGCACGGCGGCCCCGAGAGCCAGTGGCGGCCGTGGTACTCGTCGGGGTTCGGCGCGCTGACCCAGTACCTCGTCGCCCGCGGCTATGCCGTGGCGGCTCCCAACGTGCGCGGCTCGACGGGCTACGGAAAGCGGTTCGAGCACCTCGACGACGTCGAGAAGCGGCTCGACTCGGTTGCCGATCTCGCGTCCTTGCACGAGTGGCTCTCGGCGCGGCCCGAGATCGACGGCTCGCGCGCGGTCGTCTACGGGCGGTCGTACGGCGGCTACATGGTGCTGGCCGCGCTCGCGTTCCAGCCGGAGCTGTGGGCGGCCGGGATCGAGTTCGTCGGCATCTCGAACCTCCGCACCTTCCTCGAGAACACGTCGGTGTGGCGCCGCGCCGCCCGCGAGCGGGAGTACGGTCCGCTGAGTGACCCCGAGCTGCTCGAGCGCTTGTCCCCGTGGAGCCGGCTCGACGCGATCAAGGCGCCGCTCTTCATCGAGCACGGCCGCAACGACCCGCGCGTGCCGGTGAGCGAGTCGGAGGCGATCCACGCGCGAGCTCGTCCGGCGAGGCGTTCGCTGCGAGCTCGTGATCTACGAGGACGAGGGGCACATGGTGGAGAAGCTCGCGAACCGCGTCGACGTGTTCGAGCGGGCCACCGACTTCCTCGACGAGGTGCTCGAGCCCGCGCAGGTGGCGCCGATACGATGACCGCCGCGCGGCGCCTTGGCCGAGTGGTTAGGCATGGGTCTGCAAAACCCAGTACACCGGTTCGACTCCGGTAGGCGCCTTCTCGACGCCCCGCCGCTCGGCTAGACGTTCCTGCGGTAGATCAGGAAGCCGAGCGGGATGACTCCGGCCAGGAGGAACCACTGCGCGAGCGGGATCCGCGCGTAGCCGAGGATCTTCGTCTCGACCGGCGAGCTGCCGGCTTCCGCACGGATCGTCTGGGCGAGCGCGCGGACGTCGTCCTCTCCGAAGACGCGTCCGTGAGCAGCGGTGGCAAAACGTCTCAGCGCGGTTGCGCTGGTCGGGTCGGGCGTGTACTTGGGGTCGACCCGTCCGTGCCTGTAGAGCCGCTCGGTCGGCGCCCACACGTGCACGAAGAGCGGCTCCACCGTCATGGCGCGGGCCAGCAAGAAGATGATCGACCCATGCAGAGGCGTCGCCTCGCCGTCGGTGAAGACGACGAGGATGCGGTGTTGCACACCCGGGCTGTAGAAGTTGTAGTTCGAGAGCGGGAAGAGGGCCGAGAAGCGCGTCGCGCGCCCCTTGTAGAACTGGCTCGGCGGCGGTTGGTTGATCGCGACGGACTGCGCGAGCGTGCGGCGGATGAGCACGAGGCTCGTCGTGGGCATCACGTCGGGGAGGACACGGTCGGTCATCGTCGCCAGGCCCACCGGGATGTCGCCGAGCTTCGGAATCACGTCCTCGGCCTCTCGCTTCGCGCGCTCCAGTCGGCTCAGTCCTTGAGGCCCGGTCCGCGCGCCCATCGAGGTCGAGGTGTCGAAGACGAAGAACGCCTGCACGTCCAACCGCTGTCCGAGTAACTGGTGCCGGATGACGACCGGCTGGGCGGCCGCGACGCCGACGAGTACCGGCAGCAGGACCAGTGCCACGAGCACGCCCACGAGCTCGCGCCGGCGAGGCGACGCCAGCGAGAAGAGGCGGCGGATGCGTTCCATCCGGGTCTGCGCCAGCCATAGGGCCGCAAGCGGGACCGCCGCAGCGAGCGCGAACACCGCGTCGATCGGAGTCAGGAACTGAAAGCCCATCAGAGACCGCCGCCGACGACGCCGACGCCGTTGGCGCCGCCGAAGCCGAAGCCGCCGCGGGCGTCCTGGTCGAGGCGGTTCTTGCCCGGATGCTTGATTCGCAGCAGGAGCTCGAGGTTGAGCTTCGCGTCGTTGTTCGTCGGATCGTCGATCACGGCCTGCTTGAAGTAGTGCGTGGCGAACGAGATCTCGGACTTTTGCGTCGGGCTGCTCGCCGGGGCGGTGACCGTCATGACGCCGAGCATGTTCGCCGCGGCCGAGCGCTCCTGAGCGGTGGCCGCCGTCGTCATGAGCCTCTGCAGCCGCGACTGGGCGTCAGCCCGTGTCGCGGCCAGGTCGGCCTGGCCGCCCGTGCTCGCACCCGCGATGCTCAGCCAGAAGAGCTGCACCGCCCGCCGATACGAGAGGGCGTCGCCGAGGCCGAGCGCAGAGCGCGCGGGGTCGCCCGGGAGGACCGTCGGAGTGCGCCAGAGCCCGATGTGCGAGCGCTGGGCCCGGAAGCGCAAGTCGCTGTTCGTCACGGCGCCCTGCCAGGCCCGGATGTCCGACGCGAACAGCGCGAGAGCTGCTGCCAGGCCGAGCAGGACGGCTGCGGCGACGAGCGGGAGCGCGCGGCGCAGGCGCCTCATGTGTCCGACTCCGGATCGAGACGGGAGTTGAGGCGCTCGTTCGCGGCGAGTAGCCCGACGAGGATGACGCCGACCGCGAGCAGGGCCCAGGGCGAAGCGGCCGCGATCGGCTCGACCCGGCGCTTCGACGTCTGCTTGAACGCCTGTGGCCCGACGAACGAGCCCTGGCCGAAGAGGCCCGCGAAGAGCCGGACGTCCTGCGGGGCGGCGTTGACCGGGATGATCCGGACCGGGATGTGCGCCTCCCGCAACGCCGTGGCCTCGGCGACCAGCGGGTCGCGGTCGTTCTGCGAGTCGTTGAGGTCGCTCATCAGCACGAGCGAACCGTGCGTTATGTCCGCGCGGTGGAGCGCCTCCGCGCCGACGACGAGACCGGTCGAGATCCTCGTTCCGCCGCTGAACTGGCTCCACGGGCTGTGCCCCGAAGACCGGCGCGCCCTTGGTCACGCTCTTCGGAGCGAAGAAGCGCAGGAACTGCTGCAGTGCGCTCGGCGGGGAGTTCGGCGGCAGCAGCTCGTAGGCGATGTCGGAGAACATGACGAGCCCCATCGCCTGGTTCGCAGCGACGAGGCCGCGCACGACGGTTCCGACGCGCTCGAAGGGCGGGCCGGCAACGCTCGCGGACATGTCGAGGACGATGACGCCCGTCTTCGCGCCGACGGGCAGCACCGCCGCGCGCCCGCTGCCGGCGGAGCGCGCGAGGAGCATCGCGCCGGCGAGCGTGGCCGCCAGGGCGAGCGCAAGGCCGACGCGGACGAGCGGTCGTGCGCTGGGCGGGAGCCGTGAGCTGGGTCAGGTCGCCGAGCCGGGTCGCGCCGCGGCGCATGAGCGTCGTCCCTCTCACTGCTCCGGCTCCCCGTTGCGGCGGTGGATCCCGGCGCGCTCGGAGATCTCCTGGACCTCCTCCTCCTCCGGCGTCTCGGGCGACCAGGCGAGGGCGCGAGCGGTCTCGGAGAGGTCGTGGACGTCGAACGGGAGCTCGTCGGCGACGCGCTCGAGCGCCTTGCGCTGCAGGGTCTCGTCGTCGTGCGCCCGCGCCCAGAAGAAGAGCGTGAGCGCCCGCTCGAGCGACGACGACCCGAGCGCGTCCCCTGCGCAGCCCGGACCGGGCGGAACTGCGAGCGCCCAGCGGGAGGCGAGCGTCAGGCCCGTCGCGCCGAGCAAGCCCGCGAGCGCGAGCGCGAGCCAGAAGAGGAGGTTCGGCGACACCCGGTAATGCGGGCGCGGGCAGGGGGGTGAGCTGGTACTACCAGTGGAGCCGTGTCGGTTCTGGATCGCGGTCGACCACGGAGGGGCTCAGCTCGGAGAGGACCGCGATCCGCTGGAAGCGCGCGTTGAGCGCGTACCGGACCTGGCCGGTCGGCGACACGTACTCGATGTGCGCGGGGCGGAACTGGAAGATGTGGGCGAGGTCGCTCGTCTTCGTCACCGGGAGGCACTTGCGCGGTGAGGCAGCGGAGCTGCCACGTCCAGGTGATCTGCAGGAGGCGCCCGTTGCTGGCTCGGACCACGGTCGGCGGCCCGGCCGGACTGGTACGGGTGCGAAGTGGACGATGACGTGCACGTTCGCGGGGGCGACCCACTTCCGGTCCGCGACGACCGCGACCCGGGCGGTGATCGGGTCGCCGAAGAGGTGCACCGGCGGGATCGACGGAGGCGTACACCTTCAGCGGCAGGCTCCTGGCCGAGCACCGAGCCGCCGTGGACCGTCGGGACGCGATGCCCGCCGCGCTCGCCGAGGCGGCGGCCGCGAGCGCGACGAGCACGGCGGCGGCGACGATGACGGCGGCGCGCCTCATACGAGCGCTCCCCGCACCATCATCCGCAGGTCGGCCCAGCGCAGGAACGCGCCGAGGATCGCGCCCGGGCTCGTGCGAGTCGATCCATGACCGGCTCGGCCCCGAGCGAGCGGAACACGCGCGTGAGCTCCGCATGCGCGCGCCTCGTGCTCGTCGCGCAAGCCGATCGGCCTCGGCGCGAGTCAGGTAGACCGGCACGACGCCACCGGAGTCCGGGTCGGCGTACGGCACCGTCGAGGCGCCCACGTCGGGGAACGACCGCTCCCACACCGGATCCTGGACGACCACCGGCACGAGCTCCCAGCGGTGCTCGAGCGCCCGCCGCCAGGCGTCCTCGTCCGGCGGGACGAGGAAGTCCGAGAGGACGAACACGAAGGTCTGCGTCGGCAGCTCGCGCCGGTGCTCGTGCGAGGTGCTCGAGGCCGCGCGAGACGGTGTCGGCCGGCGCGTCGAACGGCCGTCCTTCGAGTGCGCCTGCGGGCGCGTAGCGCTCGCTCCGCGGCGGCGCGCCAGGTACGTCTCCCCGTCGGCATGGTCGAGGTAGCCGGTGAGGCTGCGGGTCGACGCGCGCGCTCTCGTCGATCAGGCGCAGGCTCTGCGAGCAGAGCCTCGGGCTTGTCGAGGCGCCGCAGCGGCGAGGCCCGGATCCCCATCGAGGCCCGCCGGTCGGCGACCATCACGACGTGCGGAGCCTCGTCGGCGAAGAACTCGTGGACGATGAACTCGTCGGTGTCGCGAACGGCGGAGAGCCGCGCGGACGCCGCCCAGTCGATCCAGGCGAGGTTGTCTCCGGGCACGTACTGGCGCGAGCCGGCGACGTCGGAGCCGGTGCCGCGACGGACGCTGCGGACGCCGCCGAAGGCGAGGCCGATCACGCGCCGGCGCGGGATGAGCGGGAAGACGCCGGCCGCCATCGCTAGTACACGACCCGCGCGGCGGGCAAGGCGCTACACCGCCGCGGCGGGGACGTCGAGGTCGATGTCGAAGCCCGGCTTCGGCGCCTGCTCGAGGCAGCGCTGCTGGACGTCGATCGCAGCCGCTTCCCAGCCGCGGTCCCGGATCTCGGCCAGGAAGCTCGGCCGGAAGAGCAGGCGGTGCATCAGCACGGGGATGAACAACCGCTCGACGTCCTCCGGGGTCACGTACCGGCGGCCGTTCAGCATCGCCCAGGCGCGCGCCGCGCGGTTGAGGGCGAGCGAGCCGCGCACGGAGCTGCCGATGGCGACCATCTCCAGCCGGCGGGTGGCCCGCACGAGCTCGACGATCCAGCGCGCGACCGCGTCGTGCACGAAGACCTCGCGCACGGCGGCGCTCATCGTCGCGATGTCGGCGACGTCGACGCTCGGCTCGCAGCCGCTCAGCAGCGGGTGTCCGCCGAGCTGCTCGTCGACGATTCGGTTCTCGTCCTCCGACGTCCGGATAGCCGAGCGTCGTGCGGACGAAGAAGCGGTCGAGCTGCGCCTCGGGCAGCGGGAACGTGCCCTCGTACTCGATCGGGTTCTGGGTCGCGATGACGAGGAACGGGTCGGGGAAGCGGGCGGGTGACTCCGTCCACGGTCACCTGCTGCTCGGCCATCGCCTCGAGCAGGGCGGACTGCGTCTTCGGCATCGCGCGGTTGATCTCGTCCACGAGGACGACGTTCGCGAACACCGGTCCCGGCCTGAACTCGAAGTCCCGCTCGCGCTGGTTGAAGATCGAGAGGCCGGTGACGTCGGTCGGCTGCAGGTCGGGCGTGCACTGGATCCGGGAGGCGACGGCGCCCTCGATCGACTGCGCGATCGCCCGGGCGAGCACCGTCTTCGCGGTGCCCGGCACGTCCTCGAGCAGCACGTGGCCTCCGCAGACGAGGGCCGCGACGACGAGCGTGATCTGCTCGCGCTTCCCGTGCACGACCGTCTCGATGTTGTCGAGCAAGCCGGCACGCGACCTCGTGCGCCTCGGCGTGCGTCTGGATTGCCAAGCGGCCTCCTTCGAGAAGCGACCCTTGCCCGGAGCGTAGCCTCATCGGCTGAGACGACGAAAGCGGACAGAGGTTGGCGTGGCGCGAGCTCCGGTTTAGGATCGCGGCGGGAGTATCGACGAACGAGGAGGGTTCGATGGCCGGCTTGGAAGTGCGTGACTTCTCAACGCCCGACGAGACGCGGGCGCCCGACAAGACGAAGATCGACATCGTCCGGATGGGCGGGGCGAGCGCCGCCCGCATGGCCCTGGAGCCGGGCTGGCGCTGGTCCGAATGCATCAAGCCGGTCGCCGGCACTGACAGCTGCCAGGCGCACCACGTCGGCGTGATCATGTCGGGCACGTTGCACGTGGCCCATACCGACGGCAGCGCGAAGGACATTGGACCGGGGCAGGCGTACGTGATCGAGCCGGGACACGATGCGTGGGTCGTCGGGGAAGAAGCGGTGGTCGGGTACGAGTTCGACTCGCGAACGGCGGACGAGTACGCAAAAGGCTCGTAGGTCTCGCGGCGGCGAAGCCGCAGGTGGAGAGGTCAGGAAGGGCACGTCCCCGGCGCGGAGTCGCCCCCTGCGTGCCGGGCGTCGGCTAGACAACGCGCCCTGCGTCGCCGCGCAAGCGACTTCCTGACCTCTCCCTCGAGATAGGTCGCAACCCGGCCCTGGTCGTCCCCAGGACGTCCGGGATGCCCCAGTACGTCTGGGTCAGCCCCTCTGGTTCGGCCGCCGGCTGTCCCTCGAACGAGCCACAACGGTCGGTGACGCCGAGACTGGCCCTCCTGCCAGGGCGCGAGGCGCACAGGTCGACCACGATTTCGTGCAGAGACGGGCACCGAGTTCGTGCACACCGCCCCACAGGCGCAACACGACCGGCCCAAACCTAGACACTGCGGCGACAGGCGGACTCGAGCGAGTCCGCCTCCGCGTGGGAGCGTTAGCCTCGCCGCGTGAGCAGGGTCGTTGTGCTTGCATCGATCGCCGCCTCGCTCGCCGCGTGCGGCTCGACCGCGGCCGCCCAGACGCCCATGGTGTTCGGCATCACCGGCGGGAACATCGTCCCGTACCGCGTCTCGATCCAGCCGAACGGGAGCGTCCGAGCAAGCGGCTTGTATACGACTCCTCGCCGGCAGATCTCACCGGCGCGGGTACGGCAGCTCAGGGTCGAGATCGAGCGCGCCGACCTCGCGAGCCGCAGATGCCCGGGAGCACTGCCGGACATCGCCGGCCGCTACATCCGGTACGGCGGTCACACGTACCTCGTCCACGGAGGCTGCGAGGCACGGTTCGAGCGGGTCTGGCTCGACCTCCTACGGGCCGTCGGCAGCCTCCACTCGCCCTAGTCAGGCCGCCGTCACTGCCTCGACTGCCTCCGTTACCGGTGCCGCTCCCCGACGGATCACGCCGGTGTCGCGCATCACGCGCTGGGCGAGCGCGACCGGGATCACGGTGACGACGATCACGAAGAAGGCGACGACGTTGATCACCGGCAGCTGCTGGCCCTGCCTGATGTTGTCGAGGATGAAGATCGGAAGCGTTTGCTGTAGCCCCGCGGTGAACGTCGTCACGATCACCTCGTCGAACGAGAGCGCGAAGGCGAGCAGGCCGCCCGCGACGAGTGCGGTCGAGAGCACCGGCCAGAGGACGAAGCGGAACGTCTGCCAGCCGTCCGCGCCGAGATCCTGCGACGCCTCTATGAGGGAGTTCGAGCTACGCCGCAGCCGGGCGACGACGTTGTTGTAGACGACGACGACGCAGAAGGTCGCGTGGCCGATCACGATCGTCCACATCGAGACGGTGATCCCGGCGAAGGAGAAGAACGAGGTCAGCGCCATTCCGGTGATGATCCCGGGCAGCGCGAGCGGCAGGACGAGGAGGAACGACACCGCCTCGCGGCCGAAGAAGCGGTAGCGGGCCACGGCGGCCGCGGCCATCGTCCCGAGCACGAGCGCGATCACCGTCGTGATCGCACCGACCTTGACGGAGAGGACGAACGCGCCGCGCGCGTCGCTGTGCCAGGCGACGCTGAACCAGTGGAGCGTCCAGTTCGAGATCGGCCAGCCCTGCAGGGTCGAGCCGTTGAACGCATAGAGGGCGATGATCACGATCGGGATCCAGAGGAAGGCGATCACGAGCGCAGACCAGATCACGAGCGAGATGCGGGTGCCGCGGGTGGTCACAGCGCCTCGAACGCTCCCAGGCGACGTGCGATCAGCAGATAGACGCCCATGATCGTCAGCGGGATCACGGTGAAGGCGGCGGCGAACGGGAGGTTTGTCGCGAAGTTGTCGTAGACGTAGTTCCCGATCATCTGCGAGCTCGTGCCGCCGACGAGCAGCGGAGTGATGTAGTCGCCGAGCGTCAGCGCGAACGTGAAGATCGAGCCGGCGACGACTCCCGGCAGCGCGAGCGGCAGGATCACGGAGCGGAACGTGCGCCAGCCGCGCGCGCCGAGATCGGCGGAGGCCTCGAGGTACGACTCCGGGATCCGCTCGAGCGCCGCGTAGATGGGCAGCACCATGAACGGCAGCCAGACGTACGAGTAGACGATCCACATCGCCGTGTTCGTGTAGGCGAGGTTCTGGTCCGGCAGGCCGAGCCCGTTGAGCGCCCAGTTGATGGCGCCGTCGTGGGCAAGGATGGTCTGCCACGCATAGAGGCGGACGAGGTAGCTCGACCAGAGCGGCAGCAGCACCATCACGAAGAGCACGGCCCGCGTCCGCTTGCTCGCCACCCGCGCCATGAAGAAGGCGAGCGGGAAGGCGAGGATCGCGTCCGTCACGGTCGCCGCGGCGGCCATCTTGAGCGTGAAGCCCGCGACGTGGAGATACGGGTTGGCGGTCGAGAAGATCGTCCGGTAGTTGGCGAACGTCCACGTGTGCTCGATCTCGGACGTGAACGAGTTCGAGGTCCAGAGCGACGAGACGAAGAGGACGCCGAGAGAGCCGATGTAGACGACGAGGAACGCCGCGAGCGGCGGCGTCAGCAGTGCGACCGCTCTCAGCCAGGGCCGCCGCCAGAGAAACCCCGAGAGCCGCAAGCGGGCCCGCCGAATCGGCGGGCCCGCTTCGAGTGCGCCGGCGTCAGCCGCCAAGCGTCACCCCGTTACCTGCGCCCAGGCCTGTACCCAGGCGTTGTAGTCCATGCAGGTCTGTTTCTTCGTCCAGCCGCACTGGGGAATCGGCGTCTTCCAGAACTTGATCTTGCTGTAGTACGACTTCGGTTCGTTCAGGTGGTAGCCCGTGCACGAACCCTTCGGATCTTGTTCATGTACGGGCACGCCTTCGGGTTGACCGGGGTCTCGCCGAAGACGAGCGCCTGCTTCGCCTCCACCTTGGGCGTGGTGACGTACTTCATCCACTTGTAGGCGCAGTTGGGATGCGGCGCCTTGCTCGCGAGCATCCACGTGTCGGCCCACCCAGTCGTCGGCACCGGCACGATCTCTTTGACCGGGATCTTGTTGGCCTTGAGCTGCAGCGTCTGGTACGGCCAGCCCGCTCCGAGCCACACGTCGCCGTTCTTGAACGAGCTGTCCTCGTCGGCGGGGTAGTTCCAGAACCGCTTCAGGTTCGGCTTCTGCTGCTTGAGCAGCTTCACGGTCGCGTGAGAGCTGCGCCTGCGTCAGCTCGTAGGGATCCTTGATCCCGAGGCTCGGCTTCGTGTGCTCGAGGTAGAGCGCCGCGTCGGCGATCTGGATCGGGTTGTTCGGGATCGTGATGTGCCCGGCGTACTTCTTGCTGTAGAGCAGGTTCCAGTTCTTCGGAGCCGGCTTCACCTTCTTGGTGTTGTAGATGAAGGTGTTCGGTCCCCACTGCACCGAGACGCCGTAGTGGACCCCGTTGACCGTGTTGTGCGGCGGGGACTTGAACTGCGGCAGGAACTGCTTCCAGCTCGGGATCAGCTTGATGTTGATCGGCTTGACGTCGTGCGCGTAGATGAGCCGCAGGCTCGCGTCGCCCGAAGCCGAGACGAGGTCGTACTGGCCGCCTCCTCCGCCGCCGTGGGCGTGCATGAGCCCGAACATCTCCTGCGAGGAGCCGGCGTCCTTGCGGTGGATGATGCAGCCCGTCTGCTTCTGGAACTTGTTGGCGAACGACTTGTCGGTGTAGCGCGGCCCACTCGATCACGTTGAGCCGGCCCTCGCCCTTGCCGATCGACGTCGGCACGCCGCTCCCGGCCTGGACGGTCGCCGCGGTCACGGCGAACGCGGTGGCGATTGCAGCCACCACGCCGATGGCAAAGACGTTTCTCTTGCGAATCCTCCTCACGTGCCCTCCTTCTCGATCTCATACGTGTGCTCCGGCCGCCACGAGAGGCCGACCCGCTTCCCTTGCTCCGAGAGAGCGTCCTGCGAGGACGTCTCGAGGTTCTGCCGGACGACGACCAGCACGCCGCCCGAATCGAGGTCGACGACGTAGCGCGTGACCATGCCGAGGTAGACGACCTCGCGCACCGTCCCCGCCTCGCCGTCGCCCTCGTCGCTCATCCGAATCTTCTCCGGCCGGATGGTGAAGTGCCGGCCCTCGCGCACGAGCACGTTGGAGACGCCGACGAAGCCGGCGACGAACTCCGTCTGGGGGTGCTCGTAGACGTCCGCCGGCGAGCCGACCTGCTCGATCCGCCCTTCGTTGAAGACGGCGAGCCGGTCGCTCATCGTCAGCGCCTCCTCCTGGTCGTGCGTGACGTAGACGAAGGTGATGCCGAGGTCGCGCTGCAGCGCCTTGAGGAAGATCTGCATCTCCTGGCGCAGCTTCAGGTCGAGCGCGCCGAGCGGCTCGTCGAGGAGGAGGACCGGCGGGCCGTTCACGATCGCGCGCGCGAGTGCCACCCGCTGGCGCTGGCCGCCCGAGAGCTGCACGGGCTTCCGATCGCCGAGGCCCGGTAGGCGAACCTTCTCGAGCATCGCTTCGGCGCGCGCGCGGCGGTCGCGGCGAGAGATGCCCTTGACGCGGAGCCCGTACTCGACGTTCTCCACGACGGTCATGTGCGGGAAGAGCGCGTAGTCCTGGAAGACGGTGTTGACCGCCCGTTGTGCGGGCGCGACGCGGGTCACGTCGACTCCCTGGAGCTCGACGCGCCCCGCGTCGGGCCGCTCGAAGCCCGCGATCACCCGCAACGTCGTCGTCTTGCCCGAGCCGGACGGGCCGAGCATCGTGAAGAACTCGCCGGCGCCGATGTCGAGGTCGATTCCGGCGACCGCGACAACGTCGCCGTAGACGCGGCGGATGCCGTTCAGGCGAACGGCGGGAGCCTCCGCCGTCGCCTCCGTCTCAGGCGCTGCCGATGCCAGCGTCGCCAAGTGCCTCCTCCAGCAGGGAAAGGCCGCGCTCGAGCTCCTCGTCCGTTGCGGTCAGCGGCGGGAGGAGCCGGATCACGTTCCCGTCGAGGCCGCACGAGAGGAGGAGCAGCCCCTTCTCGAACGCGGCCGCGGTCGTCGCCTTCGCTGCGTCGGGCGTCGGCTCGCGCAGCTCAAGCGCGAGCATCGGGCCGAGCCCCCGTACTTCGCCGACGAGCGGCCGCCGGGACGCGATCTCCTCCAGGCGAGAACGCAGCACCGACCCGACGTGTACGGCATGCTCGGTGAAACCCGCCGCGGTCAACTGGTCGAGGACAGCGAGCGCTGCTGCGCAGGCGACGGGGTTTCCACCGAACGTGCCGCCCAGACCGCCCGCGTGAACGGCGTCCATGAGCTCCGCCCGCCCGGTCACCGCGGCGAGCGGCAGGCCGCCGCCGAGCGTCTTCCCAGAGACGAGCAGGTCGGGCTCAATGCCCAGTTGCTCGATAGCCCAGAGCGTGCCGGTCCGGCCGCAGCCGGCCTGGACCTCGTCGTCGACATAGACGATTCCGTGCTCGTCGCAGATCCGCCGCAACGCTTGCACGAACCCGGCCGGCATCGGGATGAATCCGCCCTCGCCCTGCACCGGCTCGAGCACGATGCACGCGACCGACTTCGGATCGACGTCCTGGCGGAAGAGGAGCTCGAGCCCGGCCAGCGCGTCTTCGGTCGAGACGCCGCGGAACGCGTACGGCGCGGGAGCGCGATGGACGTCGGACGCGAGCGGCCCGAAGCCCTGTTTGTAGACGAGCTTCGCGGTCATGGCCATCGTGAGCATCGTGCGCCCGTGGAAGGCGCGGTCGAAGACCACGACGCCCGCGCGGCCGGTCGCCGCGCGCGCGATTTTCACGGCGTTCTCGATCGCCTCGGCGCCCGAGTTGACGAGGATCGACTTGGTGTCGGCATCGCCCGGCCACAGCTCGTCGAGCCGCCTGCAGAGCGCGACGTACGGCTCGTACGTCCCGACCATGAAGCACTGGTGGAGGTACCGGTCGACCTGCTCGTGGATCGCAGCCACCACTGCGGACGGGCCGTGCCCGAGGTTTTGGCAGGCGATCCCGCCGGCGAAGTCGAGGAACTCGCGGCCGTCTACGTCCCAGACCCGGGCTCCCTCGGCACGGCTGACCACGAGTGTGGGCGTCGACACGCCGCGCGCGACGTAGCGCTCGCGGGCGGCAAGGATCTCTTCGGCGGTGCCCACGCGTTCCTCGACAGACATCGGCGCCTGGATTATCTCCACGCGATGCGGCGCATTCAAGCGGCAGGCGCCTCGCAATGCGAGGTCGGCGGCGTCCTTGCTTACGGAATGCGCGGCGTCAGTCGAAGATGGACTCGAACGTGCCGAGGCGGAGCTCGCTGTCGTAGTGGAAGCGCGTCGCGTCGACGCGCTCCATGTACTCCTCGCGATGCTCGGCGATGAAGGCGTTATAGGCGTCGGCCGACTCCCAGCGATCGACGACGAGGTAGCGGCTCGGCGCCTCGACATCGCGCAGGAGCTCGGTGCCGATGTAGCCGCGGCCCTGCCGGAAGAACTCGGCCCACTCGCCGTTTGGCCCGTAGACACGCTCGAACTCCGGCGCGTCGCGCACCTCGTAGCTGAAGACGAGTGCGATCACGCGCCTGAGGATAAGGTCCGGCGCATGAGTGCCGAGGCCGTTCCCGCGGAGCCCGAGTCCCGCGCCGAATACGCCGGCGTCCTCCGCTTCTACCACCTCGCGAAGCACCAGGAGTGGCAGGTCGACGACGTCCCGTGGGGCGAGATGCCGTTCGTGCCCGAGGGCAAGGGATCTCCCGAGCGCCAGGCGAGGCGCCGCGACATCTGGCGGTCGGTGATCATGCAGCAGCTCCAGGCGGACGTCTTCGCCTGCGAGATGGCGTCGCAGCTGCTCGCGGCGGCGCCCGACCCGGAGGCGCGCCTCTACTACTCGACGATGGTGCAGGACGAGTCGCGCCACACCGAGGCGTGGCTGCGGCTGATCGGTCAGGTGGGCGGGGAGGGAGAGCGCGACCCGTACCTCGACGAGCTCGCCCACATGTTTCTCGAGGCTGATCTGCTCGAGGAGAAGGTCTTCCTGATGCAGGTCTTCTTCGAGCGCCTGATCATCCCGCGGTTCCGGCTGATCGCCCGCTCGTCGCGCGGGACGGTGCTCGAGGATCTCTGCAATCGGCTCGCGGTCGACGACGGCATCCACCACGGGGCCGGGATGGCGTACGAGCGCGTGCTGCTGCAGTCGGCGGGAAAGAAGGTGCGCGACGCGGCTCGTGGACGCTGCGAACACGATGTTGCCGATCTTCGCGAACCACGTCCTCTGGCGGCCGAAGGTGCGCGAGGTGATCGGGTCGCTGATGGAGGCGCGTGACCGCGAGCGGCTACGCGAGGAGCTCAATCACGGCGTAAGACTGGCGAACTCGCTCGGCCTCGACGTTTCCGACGTCCGCATCCCCGCCGGCTGACCCGGGTCATCCGGGTGGCTTCCGGCGGACGACGCGCAGAGTCGCGTGCATGCCGCGCTCGCGGTGGTCCGCGATCGCGCACCAGAGCAGGTACCGGCCAGGCACGAGCTTCAGCTCGCGGTCGACGACCTGGCCCGGCTGGACGCTCGGGAACCGGAAGATGTGCGTGCCGCCGATGCGGCGCATGTCGAGGTCGTGCGTGTCCTGGCCGCGGTTGACGAGCTCGACGATCACGCGGCCGGCCCTCACCTTGGTGCGGGAGAGGGTGTAGCGGAACTCCTGCGCGACCACCTGGACGCGCGCGGGCGGGTGCTGCGCCTGCGCGAGCGAGGATCATGCGACGAGCTTCGGCCGGGAGAAGGAGGCGGCTCTGCGGGATCACGGCGGCGGCGTCGACCCCGAACCACTGCTCGAGCAGGGCCGCGTAGACGCCTCGGAAGTCCGAGGTGGCCGAGACGTTGCCGTCGCTGTCCAGCCCTTTCTGCAGGCCGGGGAACTCGCCGACCATCTTCCCGGCGACGCGTGTTCCGAGGAGGAAGCCGACGCCGGCCGCGCCGTGATCGGTGCCGCTGTCGCCGTTCTCGGCGGCGCGACGCCCGAACTCCGACCAGATGTGCACGAGAACCCGGTTGGCAAGGCCGCGCGCCTCGAGGTCGCGCTGGAACGCGAGCAGCGAGTCCGAGGTCAGCTGCAGTCCCTGGGTCAGGGCGGTCGGCTCGTCGGCATGCGTGTCGTACTCGCCCGGCGCCGTCAGCGCGACGCAGTGGAGCGGCAGGCCGGCGGCCAGCATGGCGGCCAGTCCTGCGAGCCTCTGCGGGAACGGGTCGTCCGACTGCGGATACGGCACCGGGCTCGAGATCCCGTTCGACGACTGGAAGGGGATCAGCTGCCGGCGCAGGCGGTCCACCTGCGCCGCGACGTTGCCGGCGGTCCGCAGCCCGGCGTCCGCGGGCTGGTGGCCCATGAGACCGATCGCCTCGAGCATCCGCTGCTCGACCTCGCCCCAGACTCGCTTGCTGTAGAAGTCGTATTGGTCGGGGCCCGAGATCGACGCGACGGGAACCTTGCCGGTCGCGAGGGCAGGGGCGAGCGTGTCGTCGAGCGAGAGTCCCTGGAGCGGGTTGTCCTTCTTCCCGACCCGGTCGAGGTACCGTCCGAGCCAGCCCGTCCGAAGCGAGGCCTCCGTCGCCCCGACCTCCCAGTAGTGGCGGGAGGTGAAGTGCGACTGGTCGGCGTGTGTGTAGCCGACGGCCGGCAGCACCGTCACCTTCTTCTCGGAGTAGAGCTGCTGGAGCCCGCCGAGCGCCGGATGCCAGTAGAGGCGGTCGTCCTCGGCGAGCTGCGGTTCCGCCGGCGAGTGCGAGCTGCGGCCGGAGCTTCTTGTAGAGCGGGTCGCCCTGCGGTGACAGGACGGAAAGGCCGTCGGCACCGCCCTCGAGGAAGATGGAGACCAGAATCGGCGCGGCAGGCCCGGAAGCTGCAGCGGCGATCCCCTCCTCGAATGCGCCGAGCCCGAGCCGCGAGCCGCCGTACACGGCGACCGCGGCGCCGAGGCTCCTGGCGAGGAAGCGGCGTCGGGTGAGTCCCGTCCCGGCCGGTAGCGGCATTCCGGGCTCGATCGCCGGGAGTCCGCGGCCGGCCTCCGCCAGTGCGCGATGCAGGAGCCGCGAGCGCGAGAGCCCGTCGCAGTGGTTGCAGCGGTCTCGTCATGCGGCCTGCAGCTCCGGCGAGACGGCGATCAGCTGGCGGAGCGCGTTCTGGACCATCACCGGGTACTGCTCGCGCTTCCAGGAAGCGCCCTTGGCGTCGCCGAGCGCCCGGTGCGCGAACGTGTGGAGCGCATGGCGCGTGTCGCGGCCGAGCGGCGGGTTGTGCCAGAACCGGCAGGCGTGGTCGAGGAGCTTCTTCGCGTCGTAGGGCTGGCGGGCGTGTCCGGGGTCGAGCGCCTGGCGGTCGAGCACGTACTGGGCGATCCACCAGCGTCCACGCCAGGTCGCCGTGTCGAGCCAGCGCGTGTCGTCCCAGCCGGCGACGTTGGGCGGGTAGAAGAGCTGCTGCCCTGCCATCGAGTCGAGCCACGTCCAGGCGGTGGTGTCGATCCCGCGCCGGATCCGGCGCAGCAGACCGGCGTTGTAGACGACCGGCGGCTTCACCAGCCGGGGGCCGTTGTAGAGCGCAGGGTGGCGCAGGATCGCGGCGACGACCGGCCGCACCTCGTACTTCGAGGACTTGTAGAGCCGCTCGAGCGCTCGCTGCGTGGCGTGGTCGGGCGTCTCCGGGACGAAGTAGCTCCAGAGCTTCTGGACGAAGAACGACGGCGTGGTCCGGATGTGTGACGCAGAGGCGGCAGGAGTCCTTCCAGCGTGAACCGGCCGTGGTGGTGGAAGATCGTCTTCTCGCCCGGATCGTGGTACTGCGGGTCGTAGCGGAAGTTGACCGGGCCCGCGTTCTGGCTCCAGCTGTTCCGGAAGCCGGTGAGCGCGCGCGCCTGCTGGCGAACGTCGCTCTCGGTGTAGCCGCGGTCGGCGCCGAGCGTGAAGAGCTCCATCATCTCGCGCGCGTAGTTCTCGTTCGGCGAGTCCTTCGAGTTGTCGCTTCCGTTCAGCCAGAGCAGCATCGCCGGGTCCTTCGTCACATCGAGCAGCAGCTCGTGGAACGAACCGAGGCCTCGGTGGCGGAAGAGCTGGTTCTGGTTCAGCATCAGCCGCTGCGAGCCGACGCCGCTGTTCGAGGTCGCGAACCAGTCGTGCCAGATCAGCGTCATCCGCTCGACGAGCGGGCGCGAGGTTCGCACCATCCGGTCGAGCCACCAGACGTGGTCGTGGCCCCACGCGTCGAAGGGTGCGAGCGGCCGGCCCTTCTCGTCGTGCGGCCGGTGCCCGACGAGGTGCTCGCGGCCCGGATGCGTCAGCTTGTGGACGGCGCCTTCGAGCCCGAGTCGAGCGAGCTTCTGCGCCTCGCCGGGTCGCGGCCCGAAGCCGGCGCGCCAAAGCAGTCGCTCGGCCTGGGCGACGCCGAACTTTCCCCGCCAGACGGCGACACCCGCCACCGGAGAGAGCATCGGCAGCGGTCGGCGCGCTGCCGGATCCCCGATCGAGGGTGCGAGAGATGGTCCGCGTGAGATAAACGCTTCCGCAACGAGACGCTGATGCCGACCATGAGCGTGGGCATCGACGAGGGTTCCCCACGCCTCCCAGGAGACTGCTTTCACCGTTCACAACCAGCAGATGGGCTAGGGTCGCACGGCGGCGATGGCGCAGGACCGAGGACAGATCGAGCAACTCGCTCGCGATTACACGGAGGCCTGGTGCAGCCGCGATCCGGGGCGCGTCGCCAGCCACTACGTCCCGGGCGGGACGATCGCGATCAATGGTGGCGAGCCGGCAGGGATCGCCGAGGTCGCCGATGGGTTCATCGCCGCCTTCCCGGATATCGAGGTCTTTCTGGACGGCGTGGCGGTGCGGGACGACGACGTCGTCGAGTACCGGTGGACGTTCACAGGCGCGAGCGCCGAAACGGGAAAGTCGGTTCGCATCTCGGGCGCCGAGGAGTGGACGCTCGGCGCCGAGGGGCTCATCTCATCGTCGCAGGGCCGTTACGACCAGGTCGAGTACGACCGCCAGCTCCGGGAAGGTGCCGGTCCGACCGACTGAGGTCTAGCGCAGTCCGCCGCGCTCGAAGTGCGCGCGGAAGAAGTTCTCGCTGCCCGCCGTCGCCATCGCTGCAGAAGCGCTGATCTCGAGCGCGAGCGCAGTCACCGCGACGAGCTGCGCGAGGCGATAGACCTTGCCGGGACCTGCGCAGCCCATCAGCTCGAGCCAGCGCTTGGGACCGGGCAGCGTCGTGCCGCCCCCGACCGTCCCGACCTCGATCCCGGGGAAGCGGATCGACGCGTGGAGGACGCCGTCCACGCGCTGTTCCGTCCCGTGCGCCATCGAGCTCGTGCCGACGAGCCCGAGATCCTGGCCCGTCGCCGCGAAGACTGCCGCGATCGCCGAGGCGGGCGTGAACGCCACCGACTGCATTCCCGACGCGACCGCGCCGTGGGTGCCGGCCCAGGCGAGCTCTTCGAGGTCGGTGAGAGTCGTCCGCAGCACCCGCTGGATCGCCGCCTCGGTCAGCGTCGTCTCGGCGATCACCGTCTTGCCGTGGCCCTGCTGAAAGTACTCGAAGGACGGCTTTTTGTCGCCGCCCATGTTCGCCTCGAGGATCGTCCGCTCGATCGGCACGGGTGCCTGCGGCAGGACGTAAGCCATGTTCAGCGCGTAGGCGTTCCGGGTCATCATGTTCGCGCCGAACGCGTCTCCGGTCGTGAATCGCCAGAGGACGTGGCACATCGGGCCGACGACATGCGTCTTCGCCTCGCGCAGGACGGCGTACCTGGACAGCTCGGGCGAGTCGGCCTCGCGGAGGAACTCGCGCATCGCCGGCACCCGCTGCTCGACCCAGTCCGCGAGCGTGAGTGCGTCGCCCGCGCTATTGCAGACAAAGCAGGATGCTCTGGTTATCCTGTCGGCTATCACGTACGTTCTGGCACCGCCCGACTCCGCGATCGCCTTCGCGCCGCGCTGGACCGACGCGGTGAGCCCGCCCTCCGTGTGCGCGAGGGGGACGACGACCTCCTCGTCGGCCCGGCCGGTCTCGACGACCTCGCCGTCCTCCGACAGCTCGTACTCGCCGAGCGAGACGTTCAGTTGCGCGACCGACACCGGGATCGAGATGAGGCCCGTCACCGACTCGGCCGCCTTCGCGTACGGCTCGAGATCGACCTCGGGTAGCCCGAGCTCTTGCTGGCGCGACCGTACGGCAGCCGGGTCGTTCTTGCGGGAAAGGCGCATCGGTCGGAGGCTATAACCTCGCCTAGTGTCAGCAACGCTCATCGACGGCAAGGCGCTCGGCGCGAAGGTGCGCGAAGAGGTCGCCGCGTTAGTCGCGGAGCTCGGCCAGGTCGGGCTCGCAACGGTCCTCGTTGGCGACGATCCCGCTTCGCACATCTACATCGACCTGAAGCAGAAAGCGGCGACGCAGGCCGGGATGGAGGCGCGCGACCTCAAGCTCCCCGCCGACACGTCGGAGGAGGACCTTCTCGCGACGATCGCCGAGCTCAATGCCGACGACGGCGTCGACGGGCTCCTCGTTCAGCTCCCGCTTCCGGACCACATCGACGAGAACCGTGTGATCGATGCGATCGCTCCCGCGAAGGACGTCGACGGCATTCATCCGGTCAACGCGGGCCGGCTCTACCTCGGCCGGCCGACGCTCGTCCCGGGCACGCCGCTCGGGATCATGCGGATGCTCGACGAGTACGAGATCCCACTCGAAGGGGCGCGTGCCGTGGTCGTCGGCCGTTCGGCCATCGTAGGGAAGCCGATGGCGCATCTCCTCCTCCAGCGCAACGCGACCGTGACGATCTGCCACTCGCGCACTCAGGATCTCCAGAGGCACACGCTCGACGCCGACGTCCTCGTCGCCGCCGTCGGGCGCACGCACCTCATCTCGGCCGACATGGTCAGGGCGGGCTCGACGGTGATCGACGTCGGGATGAACCGCGACGAGTCGAGCCGCAAGGTGCTCGGCGACGTCGACCCGAGCGCGATGGACGAGGCGGCCTACATGACGCCGGTACCCGGCGGCGTGGGGCCGATGACGATCGCCATGGTCCTCCAGAACGCCGTTACGGCAGCGCGATTGCGCCGGCCCGTCTCCGTTGCAACGCCAGAAAACTGAGCTAGACTCCGGCCTGTTTCATCATCGGTCGGCGGCTCGGTGCCCGGGCCGTCGCTTGTTTGCAAGGAGGAAGGGCTTGGCTGAGGGCACCGTAAAGTGGTTCTCGAACGAGAAGGGCTACGGCTTCATCGAGCGCGAAGGCGGCGACGACGTCTTCGTCCACTTCTCGGCAATCGCGGGGGACGGCTACAAGTCGCTGACCGAAGGCCAGCGCGTGGAGTTCGAAGTCGTTCAGGGCGACAAGGGCGCGCAGGCGGCCAACGTCCAGGCGATGTAGCTAGAGAGAACCTGTCGGATCGAAGTTGAGAGGGCCCCGGCAGGGGCCCTCTTCTTTTTGGGAGGATCGATCGAGTGGCCATAGACCGGGAACAGCTTCTGCACGTCGCGCACCTGGCGCGGCTCGAGCTGCGCGAGGACGAGATCGAGCGGCTCGAGGGGCAGCTCAACGACATCCTCGCCGCCGTATCGAAGGTCTCCGAGCTCGACCTCTCCGACGTGCCGCCGACCTCGCACCCGCTCGACGTCGTCAACGTCTGGGAGGCCGACGAGCCGCGGCCGTGCCTGACGGCCGAGGAGGCGCTCGCGAACGCCCCCCAGCGCGAGGGCGACTTCTTCAAGGTGCCGCCGGGAGGCACCGCATGATCGACACGCTCCGGCTCACCGCCGAGGAGGCCTGGCGTCTCGTCGACGCCCGCGATATCTCGGGCGCCGAGCTCTTCGCCGCCTACCGGGCCGCGATCGACGAGCGCGACCCCGAGCTCCACTGCTACCTCCACCTCTGCGACGACCCGGGAGGAGACGGTCTGCCGATCGCGCTCAAGGACGTGATCGGGACGAAGGGGATCCCGACGACGGCGGGGTCGAGGATCCTCGAGGGCTATCTCCCCGTTTACGACTCGACCGTTGTACAGCGCCTCAAGGCGCAGGGGCTCCGCATCCTCGGCAAGACGAACACCGACGAGTTCGCGATGGGCTCCTCGACCGAGAACTCCGCGTTCGGCCCGTCGCACAACCCCTGGGATCCCTCGCGCGTGCCGGGCGGCTCCGGCGGCGGCTCGGCCGCCGCGGTCAGCGCGGGCCTCGCGCCGTGGGCGCTCGGCTCCGACACCGGCGGCTCGATCAAGCAGCCGTCGGCGCTGTGCGGCAACGTCGGCCTCCGCCCGACGTACGGAACCGTCTCGCGCTACGGCATCGTCGCCTTCGCGTCGAGCCTCGACCAGGTCGGCCCGGTCGCGCGCACCGTCCGCGATTGCGCGTTCCTCTACTCGATCATCGCGGGTCGCGACGAATGCGACACGACGACGGTGGAGCTGCCGCAACCCGTCGAGCTGCCCGAGGCGCAGGACGTGCGCGGCCTGCGGATCGGCGTCCCGAAGGAGCTGAATGAGGCAGAGGGCATCGAGCCGGGCGTCGCGGCGGCGGTGCGGGCTGCGATCGCGAAGCTCGAGGAGCTCGGCGCCGAGGTGGGGGAGTGCTCGCTGCCACTCTCCGTCGAGTACGGGATGGCGTGCTACTACCTGATCGCCCCGGCGGAGGCGTCCTCCAACCTCGCCCGCTACGACGGCGTGCGCTACGGCTACCGCGCCGCCGCGGACGAGCGCCTCGAGATGTACGAGCGCACGCGCGAGGAGGGCTTCGGCGACGAGCCGAAGCGGCGGATCATGGTCGGGACGTACGCGCTCTCGGCCGGCTACTACGACGCCTACTACGGCCAGGCGCAGAAGGTGCGGACGGTGATCAAGCGCGAGCACGACGCCCTGTTCGAGACGTTCGACGCGCTCGTGTCGCCGACCTCGCCGTGCGTCGCCTTCCCGCTCGGCGCGCGCACTGCCGACCCGCTCGCGATGTACCTCTGCGACCTGCTCACGATCCCGTCCTGCATGGCCGGCCTCCCGGGGCTCAACGTCCCGTGCGGCCTCTCGGAGGGATTGCCGGTCGGGCTCCAGTTGATCGGGCCGCAGTTCGCCGAGAACACGCTCTTCCGCATCGGCCACGCGCTCGAGCAGGCGATCGGCTTCGACCCGGTGCCGGAGCGTCTCCGGTGACCTACCGCTTCGAAGACCCCGCCGCGGAGTTCGTGCTCGCCGTCGAACGGATCTTCGGCGAGCACCCGCGGGTACTCGACGGCTCGCGCTCCGTCCTCGTCGGCGACGTGAAGCTCCAGCTCGAGGCAGGCGAGCGCGAGCTCTGGCTGATCGAGACGCACGGCCCGCTCGAGCACCGGGTCGCGATGGTGCAGGTGCGCGAGGACGTCGAGGAAGCGCTGCGCGAAGCCAAGGAGAAGCTCGATGGCCGCGAGTGAGTGGGAGCTGGTTTGCGGGCTGGAGGTGCACGCGCACCTCAAGACGCGCACCAAGATGTTCTGCCGCTGCGAGCTCTCCTACGGCGCGGCCGAGAACACGCACACCTGTCCCGTCTGCCTGGCGCATCCCGGCGCGCTGCCCGTACCGAACGCCCGCGCGATCGAGATGACGATCCTGCTGGGGCTCGCCCTTGACTGCGAGATCGCCGAGCGCGCCGTCTTCGCGCGTAAGAACTACTTCTATCCCGACCTCCCGAAGGGCTACCAGATCAGCCAGTACGAGGCTCCGCTCTGCGGCCCCGGTCGATTCGAGGTCCCGGACGGGCGCGAGATCGGCATCGTCCGCGCCCACCTCGAGGAGGACGCGGCGAAGACCGTGCACGCCGGCGGCGCGACCGGCCGCTCCGTAGGCGCCGACTACAGCCTCGTCGACTTCAACCGTGGCGGCACGCCGCTTCTCGAGATCGTGAGCGCTCCCGACCTCCGCTCGGCCGACGAGGCGATGTCCTACCTCCGCCTTCTGCGGCAGACGATCCGCGAGCTCGAAATCTCGGACGCAGACATGGAGAAGGGCACGCTCCGCGCGGACGTCAACGTCTCGGTGCGGCGGCCGGGCGAGGAAGGGTTCCGGCCGCGTTGGGAGATCAAGAACATGAATTCCTTCCGGTTCATCGGGCGCGCCATCGAGGCCGCGTTCCGGCAGCAGGTCGCGGCGCACGAGGCCGGGGAGGAGGTCGCCCAGTCGACCTACGACTACGACCCCGACACGGACCGCCTCACGGTGCACCGCTCGAAGGAGGAGGCCGACGACTACCGCTACTTCCCCGAGCCCGACCTCGTCCCGGTCGAGCCGCCGGCGGAGCTCGTCGAGCGGCTGCGCGGACAGGTACCGGAGCTGCCCGTCACACGGATCGAGCAGCTCGCGGGCGTGCTCGGCCTCGCCTCCGCGACCGAGCTGGTCGCGACGGGCAACGAGTGGAAGGCCCAGGCGCTCGCGGCCAAGGGCATCGAGCTGAAGACGGCTGCCGCGATCGCCATGAACCGCGACGACTTCCTGCCGGAGAACGCCGGAGCGCTCGCGCAGATCGTGCAGGCGAACGTCACGCGCGAGGCACTCGACGAGGCGTTCGCGGCCGCGGCCGGTGGCCCGATCGACGCGGACGACTACCTCAGCCGGACGACGCTCGGCGACGAGGAGGCGCTCGCGCCCGTGATCGACGCGGTCCTCGCGGCACATCCAGACCAGGTGGAGACGTACCGCGGAGGCAAGGAGGGCGTGCTCGGCTTCCTCGTCGGCCAGGTGATGCGCGAGACGCAGGGGAAAGCCGACCCGAAGGTCGTCAACCAGCTGCTGCGGGAGAAGCTTCAGCAAGGCTAGGCAGGTTCGCGGATCGAGGCGCTGAACGTCCCGATCACTGCAGCGACGACGACCGGCGCGGCGAGCACGGCGATCGCGACCTGCGGCGAGGTGTGAGCGAGCAGGAGCCCGGCCACGAGCGGGCCGAGCGGCGCCGACGCAGCTCGCAGCGTGGTCGCGGCGGCCATGGCCCGCCCGAGCAGGCGATCGGGGATGAGCATGTACGAGTACGCCTGGATCGCCGAGTCGGTGTTCGGGAACCAGAACGCGTGCAACGAGACGCACACGGCGAGCACGTAGACGTTCGGGTAGACGATGAAGGCGACGTAGACGAGCGCCATCCAGAACTCCGAGAGCAGAATCGCGCGCATCGGGAAGCGCCGCCGCAGCAGCGGGGACAGGGTCGAACCCAGCAGGAGCGCAACACCCTGAGTCGCGACGAAGAGGCCGATCGCGAAGCCCGAGATCCCTTGCCGGTGGGCGAGGATGATGAGCGCGATCGGCGCGCCGACTGCGACGAGGTTGCTGGCGGCGATCATGCCGGTGGTCGTGCGCAGGAACGGAATGCCCCAGAAGTAGGCGAGCCCCTCGCGGAACGGCGTGCGCGCGCCGGGAACACGCTCCTCCTGGAACGGTGTCCGCATCAGCAGCAGGGCGGCAGTCGAGAACGCGTACGAGACGGCGTCGACGAGAAACGGCAGGCCGCGCGAGAGGTCCCAGAGCAGGCCGCCGACCGGTGGCGCGACGAGGCGCACCGTCGACATGCGCGCCATCGTCACGCTCGACGCGTCGGCGAGCTGTGGTGTCGGGACGACCGCTTTCACGGCCCCGCTCGAGCCCGAGCGGTAGAGCACCGCCGCGCTCGTGTCCACGAAGGCGACGACGACGACCAGCCAGAAGGTCGCGTGTCCCGTCAGCACCGTCGTGCCCAGCACCGCAAGGGCGGCCGCCCCGGCTGCATCCGACGCGATCATCAGGCGCCTGCGGTCGAAGCGGTCGGCCGCCACCCCGGCCGGTGCGCTCAGGATCACGAGCGGTAGGAACTCGACGGCCCCGACATATCCGGTCTTCGCCGCCGAGCCGGTCAGCGCGAGCGTCAGCAGCGGGTAGGCGATCCCGGAGATTCCCGATCCGAAGGTCGAGAGCAAGCCGCCGCTCTGGTAGAGGAGGAAGTCTCGGTTGCGCCGCAGCGGGACGAGCTCGGTCACGCCTCCATCGTCGCAGGCGCGAATGTCGGCTCCCGTCGCGTTAGGAGGTAGCCAGCGCTGGCCAGGACCACCAATGCCATGACCGCGAAGAGGATCCGGTAGTCGACGACCGTCGAGAGCAGCGCGCCGGTCGCGATCGAGGTCGCCTGCGCGACCGAGAGCGTGAGGTCTGCGGCCGCGGAGACGCGGCCCTGGATCACGAGCGGCGTGCGCGTCTGCAGTGCCGTCGAGAAGCCGACGATCGCCCAGGCGACGCCGATGCCGGCGATCGGGCCGGCGACGAGCACGATGGCGAGCGAGGGCACGATCAGGCAGAGATCGGCGAAGGCGAACAGGGCGAGCCCGACGCCGACCAGCCGCACCTCGCCGAGCCGGCGCAAGACCGCAGCCGCGGTCACGCCGCCGGCGATCGAGCCGACTCCCTGGATCGTGGCGAAGACGCCGAAGAAGGACGGTGGCTTGCCGAGCGCGGCGATGACCGAGAAGATCAGCGTCTCGGCGAAGCCGACGACGAGCAGCGCGACGGCGATGCCGCCCACGACCTGGCGCAACGGCAGCGTCTCCCAGACGTGGCGGAGCCCGGCCGTCACCTCGCGGGCGAAGTGGTGCTCGCCGGCGCCGGCTTCTCCTCGTGCACGCGCATGCGCAAGAGGAAGAAGGCGGACGCTGCGAAGGTGGCGGAATCGAGCACCGCGACCGCACCGCCGCCGAGCACGGTGTACAGCCCGGCGCCTGCGAGCGGCGCGATGATCCGCAGGCCCTCCCGCGTGGCCGTGAGCGCGCCGTTCGCCTCCGCGAGCAGCTCCTCCGGGAGCATGACCTTGAGCAGCGCGGCACGGGCCGGGAAGAAGACGGTTCCGAGCGCCCCGTACGCGAACGCGACCGCGTAGATCAGCCACGCGTCGCTGCGGTCGTGGACGAAGAGGAGCACGAGCACGAACGCCCCGAGCACGCAGTCGGCGACGATCATCAGCGGTCGTCGCCGTACCCGGTCGGCGAGGAGCCCGCCGAGCGGCGCCAGGAGCGCGCCGGCGGCGAAGACGAAGAACGTCAGGCCGGCGAGCGCGCTCGATCCGGTCAGTGACTTCATCCAGACCGCGAGGACGATCAGCATCGCCCAGTCGCCGAACGCCGACAGCGTCTGGCCGTAGAGCAGCAGCCGCGTGTCGCGATCGGCGAGCAGGTGGCGCATCAGCCTGCGCGGAAGACCTTGACGTCGCCGCTCACGGTGCGACCGCGGAGGACGACGGTCCGAGCCGTTTCGCCTTCGCCCGCGACTGGCTCGCTGGCGAGCGGAACCTCCGAGGAGAGATCGCCGGAGGTCGAGCCGGCGTCGACGTCGAGGGCCGAGCCCTGGGCGATGCCGATCTCGATGTCGCCGGAGACGCTCGTGAAGCGGACGTCGCCTGCGGCGACTGACTGGACTCGAATGTCGCCCGACACTGTCTTCGTGTCCACCGAGCCTGCGACAGGCCCGATGCGGAGGTCGCCCGAAACGGTGTGCGCGGACAGGTCGCCATCGACGCGGTCGAGCTCGGCGTCGCCGCTGACCGTCTTGAGGTTCGCGTCGCCGGCGACCTCGCCGCGCAGGCGGACATCGCCGGAGACGGAGTTGATCCCGAGCGGCCCGAAGTGCCCGTCGAGCCTCGTGTCCGCCGACGCGGTCTTGACCTTGACTCCCGCGCCGTGCGGGAGGCTTGCCCGCACGCGCAGGTCGTTGCTGAAGACGAGCGAGAGCGGAGAGAGCGAGAAGCCGAACTTCGCCTTGCCGCGGAACGCGACAGTGATGCGGTTGCCGTCCTGGCGGATCTCGACCTCCTCGAGCAGGCGGTCGTCGCCGTCGACGGTGATGTTCGACTC
This sequence comes from uncultured Actinomycetes bacterium, assembly GCA_963725965.1. Classification (GTDB taxonomy): domain Bacteria; phylum Actinomycetota; class Thermoleophilia; order Gaiellales; family Gaiellaceae; genus Palsa-739. The sequence goes on from CAVSAK010000005.1 coordinate 29,266, forward strand.
CTCGCCCTCGGTGGTCTCGATCTCGATGTCGCCGGAGGGAATCCCGACTTCGAGCTCGAGAGGCAGTGGAGTGTGGAAGGTGCGGTCGAGCATCTCAGAGGTACACGCGGGTCAGCCGCTTGACGCGGAGGCGGATTTCGCTGTCGCGCGGGGCCTGGCGCCGGTCCGGGCTGATGGGCCGGTTGTGGAACTTGAGGACGTCGTTGTAGTCGGTGAACATGCTCTTTCTCCTTTCAGTTGCGGCCGTAGCCGGTGAGGCGGTTGCGGCTTCCGTGCGACGAGGAGCGGCGGGACTCGACCGCCCGCTGCAGCGCCTGCACGAGCCATGTGTTGACGGATGCGCTTTCGCGTGCCGCGGCGGACTCGACGCGCTGCTTCAGGCTCTCGGGGAGCCGGAGCGTGATGCGGGCCGAGAACGCCTCGTCGGCCTGCTCCGGCACGGTGCCGTCCTCACGGACGAGCAGGAGCTGGAGGTCGTGGCCTGAGACGCGCAACTCGACGTGCGAGGACTCGAGCTGGTCGTTGAGCTCGAGCGCCGCCTCGCTGAGGACGTCCTGGATCCTCCTGGCGAGGGACGACTCGATCGCAACCGAGAGGAGCTCCGCCGCGCGTGACGTCGACTCGTCGCCGAGTGCCGCGACGCGGAGGAGGTCCTCTCGGAGCGCCTGGATGGTTCCGTCGATCTGCATGGCCGCACTATGACATCAACTTGATGTCATTGTCAAGTCTAAATGACACCAAATTGACGACGGCCCGCTGTCAGCGGGCCGTCAGACTGCATGGTTGAGCCAGAAAAGGCGGCTCTACGTACAGACCGCAGTCAGTGCGCGGTATTCGGCCACGGCGAGAAGCCCCGTGCGTGCGAGGCACGCACGCGCGACCCAGATCTGCTCGAGCGGGCTCCAGTGATCCGCCGTGCCCTTGTGGTGCAGGAGCCAGCCGCCGTACGCCTGCTGGAACGAGAGGTCCATCTGGAGGCCGCCCCAGTACGGACTGCCCGAGTCCGCCCAGCTGCCCTCGTAGTGGTGGATGCAGAGCCACCCCCGCAGCTCGGGTGGGTGCTTCGCATGCCACCAGCGTCGATGCGCGCGATGCTGCCAGCGCCGTGCGAGCTGCTGGAGCCGCGCGAGCGAGCGGGCGGCCGCGAGCGAACGCGACGCGCTGCCGGCGGGCGTCCGCGCATGACCGTCAGCCAGTGCCGCGTGTCCGCGCGGAAGCGGTGGATGTGGCGTAGCGAAGCCGCTGCCTGCCGCCGTTCCCAGCGCGCGGTCGCACTCGCGGAGTCAGCCGCGCCGGCCGTCGTGGTCGTGGCGGCCGTCGCAGTGGTGGTCGTGGTGGAGGTCTGGTGCCCTGGTTGTCGTTGTTCGAGGCCGTGGCGGCCGCTGCCGCAGTGGCCATGCCTGCGAACGCGAGCAGGAGCCCGCAGGCCAGGATGGAGCGCCGCAATACGTTTCCTCCCCAGGTCGATTGCAAGTCGGAGGCCGAACGGGCGGGATACGCCCTGAAGCGAGCACCGCTCGGCGCGGCTTATGCGATCGTTGTGCCGAGGGTAGCTGCAGGCGTCACGTTTGTGCGTTGGTAAGGCAACGCTTGTGACTCAGCGAGGGGCTATTTTGGGCCGAAAAGTCGATGAATGTGCGCAGGGACGACGAATCCTGCGTAAAGCAGCACCGCCCCGACCGCGATCCCGATCGCACTTCCGGCGGCGCCCAACCCGGCGAGGCCGCTGCCCGAGCGCCGCCGCTGCGATCCCCGCGATGATCAGCCCGTTGCCGAGCGGTCGGCGCCGGAAGGAGCGCAGCGCGACGACGACGACCGCGAGCGTCCCGACGATGTTGGCGACGATCGCGAGCAGCCGCGCCGGGAGGAAGGCGAGGTGGTCCTGCGCCGCCGGGATGCCGTGTGCGGCGAAGGCGCCGTGCACCGGCACCGCGAGCGCGATGCCGACCGCGAGGCCGACGTAGACGAGCGCCACCGGCGCGGCGCGGCGCCGGCCGGCGAGGAGAAGGGAGCCCGCGCCGAGCAGCGGCGCGGTCAGTAGCGCCCCGGCCGCGTAGTAGACGCGGAACGCGCGGTCGTCCCAGCCCGCAGCCTCGCCCCACGCGATCGCGGCGGCGGCGACCGCGTAGGCGCCGAGCCCGGCCGCCCAGGCGAGAAGCTCCGGCCGCCCACTGCTCCGGTACCGACCGGCCAGCAGGCCCGCGAGCCGGAACGTGAGGAGGGCCGCGGCGAAGGCGACGAGCGCTTCCATGTCCGGCAGAGTAGAACGCTACGGCTCGAGCGTGGCGACGAAGCGGTACCTGTTCACGCCGGGGCCGACGCCGGTGCCGCCCGAGGTGCTGGCCGCCGTCGGCGCGCCCGTGATCCACCACCGCAGCCCGGATTTCCTGCCCGTCTACGAGCGCGTGCTCACCCGCCTGCGCGAGGTCTGCCGGACGGAGAACGACGTGCTCCTCTTCGGTGCCTCCGGCACCGGCGCCTTCGAGTCGGCGGTGGCGAACCTCGTCTCGCCCGGCGAGCGGCATCTCGTGGTCTCGGCCGGGAGCTTCGGCGAGCGCTGGGTCGCCATGACGACCGCGTTCGGGGCCGACGTCGACGTGCTCCGCTACGCCTGGGGCGAGACGCCCGACGCGGACGACCTCCGCGCGCGCCTGGGCGAGCAGGAGGCGAAGGCGGTCTGGGTCGTGCAGTCCGAGACCTCGACCGGGGTCGTCGCCGACGTGCAGGCGCTCGCGGCCGCGGCGAAGGAGACGGGAGCGCTCGTCGTCGTCGACGCGGTCTCGAGCCTCGGCGCCGTCCCGTGCGAGACCGACGCCTGGGGCCTCGACGTCGTCGTCTCCGGCTCGCAGAAGGCGCTCATGACCCCGCCCGGACTCGGCCTCGCCGCCGTCTCCGAGGCGGCGCTCGCCGCGACCGGCTCGTCGCCTCGCTTCTACTTCGACTGGGAGCGGACGCGGAAGGCACAGGAGACGCTCGACGCGCCGTTCACGCTGCCCGTCTCGCTCGTCGCCGGTCTCGACGTCGCGCTCGCGCTTCTGCTCGAGGAGGGGCTGGAGGCTGCGTTCGACCGCCACGTCCGGCTCGGCCGGGCGGCGCGCGCGGGCGTGAAGGCGCTCGGGCTCGAGCTCTTCTCCCCGGACGAGGACCGGAGCGCCGTCGTGACCGCGGTTCGCGCTCCCGCGGGCATCGACGCGGACGACGTGATGACGCGCCTCCGCGACCGCTTCGGGATCACGATCGCGAACGGCCAGGGCGAGCTGAAGGGGAAGATCTTCCGCCTCGGCCACATCGGCTGGTTCGACGTCTTCGACATCACGACGCAGATCGCGGCGGTCGAGCTCGTGCTCGCGGATCTCGGCGCCGACGTCGAGCGCGGCGTCGCCGTCACGGCGGCGCTCGAGGCCTTCAGCTCGAGCCGTCGCGCACGTGACGCCACGCGTCCTCGTTCGCGAGGAGATCTCGGAGGCGGGAGTCGATCTCCTCCGTTCCCGCTTCGACGTGGACGTCGACGCCGAGAGCGCGCTCGAGGAGATCATCGGCGGCTACGACGCGATCGTCGTCCGCTCCGCGACCAAGCTGACCGCCGACCTGATCGAGCGCGCCGAGCGGTTGAAGGTGATCGGGCGCGCGGGCGTGGGCGTCGACAACGTCGACGTCGACGCGGCGACGCGGCGCGGGATCATCGTGGCGAACGCGCCGGAGTCCACGGTCGTCTCCGCCGCCGAGCACACGATCGGCCTCCTCGTCGCGCTCGCCCGCAACATCCCGCAGGCGCACGCCGCGCTCAAGCAGGGCCGCTGGGAGCGCAGCGCGTACGGCGGAATCGAGCTCGCCGGCAAGACGCTCGGCGTACTCGGCTTCGGCCGGATCGGACAGCAGGTGGCACGCCGCGCGCTCGGTCTCGGGATGCGCGTCGTCGCCTACGACCCGTACGTCGCTGCCGAGCGCTTCCGCGAGCTCGGAGCCGAGCGCGTCGAGACGCCGGAGGACGTCTACGCGGCGGCCGACTTCGTCACGCTGCACCTGCCGCTGACGGCGGAGACGCGCGGCTCGGTCGGCGCCGCTGCGTTCGACGCGATGCGGCCCGGCGTGCGGATCGTGAACGCCGCTCGCGGGCCGCTCCTCGACGAGGACGCGCTGCTCGCGGCGCTGCGCTCGGGCCGGGTCGCCGGCGCGGCGCTCGACGTGTTCGTCGAGGAGCCGTACTCCGGCCCGCTGCTCGAGCTCGACAACGTCGTCGTCACGCCGCACCTCGCAGCCTCGACCGGGGAGGCGCAGGACCGTGCGGGTCTCATCGTCGCCGAGCAGGTCGCCGCCGCGCTCGACGGCGGCCTCGTCTCGAACGCCGTCAACATCCCGGTGATCGGTGCCGACGACCTCGAGGTGCTCGGCCCGTACGTGCCGCTGGCGTCGAGGCTCGGCCGAATCGCGATGGAGCTCTCGGACGGCTCCGCCGAGGAGATCGCGATCACCGTCTACGGCGCCCTCGCGGACTACGACGCGCGCCTCCTGACCGTGGCGGCGCTCAACGGCGCCTTCCAGGGCCGCGCCGACCGGCCGGTCAACTACGTCAACGCGCCGCTGATCGCGGCCGAGCGCGGGATCGAGGTGCGGGAGGAGCGGTCTCATTCCGCCCGCGACTACACGAATCTCGTCCGGGTCGAGCTGCGCGGCGCGGGATCCCGCGTCCGAGTCGCCGGGACGACGATCGGCAGCGACCACCGGCCGTGGCTCGTCAACATCCTCGGCTTCGAGATCGAGCTGGAGCTCGCGCCGCTCTTCGTGCTCTGTCACTACGACGACGTGCCCGGAGTGATCGGCCGGGTCGGGACTCTGTTCGGCGAGGCAGGCATCAACATCGCCGGCATGACCGTCTCGCGCAGCCCGCGTGAGCGGCAAGGCGCTCATGGCGCTCACGGTCGACTCGGCGCCGTCGGCGGAGCTCGTCGAGCGCCTACGGGGCGAGGGCTTCGACGACGCCCGCGTGCTCGAGCTCGGTCCCGTCGCGGACTAGCCTTCGGCCGGCCGGACGCCGGTCGAGCCGCACGACCGTCTTCCGCATTGCGGCTCGGATCTTCTCGACGACCCGGAAGCGTCCCTGATCGGCGATCACGAGCTCGATGTCATCTTCCTCGTGCCCTGGGGCGACGAGGAACGTAGTGGGCTCGGCCGCACCTCTTCGTACTCGCTCAGGCTCGCGAGACCCGATGCGTGCAATTCGGGTCGGAGCACTCGCAGACGAAGCCGCTCTCCGGGCGCGCTCGTCGAAGTGCTCCGCACTCTCGGCTATTCGCTCGTTCACGTCCCGGAAGAGTGCTTCGGTGGTCGCGCGTCGCTCTTGCTCGTTCACGTCGTCTCCCTTCGACTCTTCGTCTCCGAATGGACAACGGCCGACTGCGCGCGGCCGGGATACGGTCCCGCCATGGAGCGCTGGCCCGAGCCCGTCGCACGCGTCGCCGAGGTGCTGCAGCGGGCGGGAGTGGACGCCCGGGTCGAGGAGTTTCCGGAGGGGACGCCCACCGCCGGCGCGGCCGCGAAGGCCGTCGGCGCCTCTCGCACGCAGATCGTGAAGTCCCTGGTCTTCATCGCGGACGGCCGCCCGTGCTCGCGCTCATTCCCGGCGACCGGCGGGCCGACGAGACGAAGGTGGCCGTCGCGGTCGGAGGCAGGGCCGCGCGTGTCGCCCGGCCGGACGAGGTCGTCGCGGCCACGGGCTTCGAGCCGGGAGGCGTCGCGCCGTTCCCGGCGCCCGGCATCTCGCAGGTTCTGATGGCGGAGGAGCTCCTCGCGCACGACCGCGTCTGGATCGGTGCCGGCTCCGAGCGCCACATGGCCGGGCTCGCGCCGCTCGACCTCGTCCGGCTCACGCAGGCCCGTACGAGCCGACCTGACTTAGAGAATGTTCAAGACATCCGGGTACGATTCGTCGTGCCAGCACCTCGACCGAAGGGACGAGCCGTAGATGCTTGAGACGAAGAAGATCTGGATGAACGGCGAGCTGGTCGACTGGGCCGACGCGACCGTCCACATCGGCACGCACGGGCTGCACTACGGCTCGGGCGTCTTCGAGGGGATTCGCGCCTACGAGACCGAGCGCGGCACTTCCGTCTTCCGCCTCACCGACCACCTCGAGCGGCTGCAGCGCTCGGCGCAGCTCCTCTATCTGGAGCTCCCGTACTCGGTCGAAGAGCTGCGCACGGCGACCTGGGACGTCGTCGCCGCGAACGAGCTGCCGTCGTGCTACCTCCGGCCGATCGCGTTCGTCGGCTACGGCGAGCTCGGCGTCTCGGCCGTGGGGAACCCGATCGACGTCGCGATCATGTCGTGGCCGTGGGGCGCGTACCTCGGCGAGGACGGCCAGCGGAACGGAATCCGCGCGAAGGTCTCGAGCTGGCAGCGGGTCGGCCCGAACGTCATCCCGCACGTGGCGAAGGCCACCGGCGTCTACGTGAACTCGATGCTCGCCGTCGGGGAGGCGAACCGCGCCGGCTACGACGAGGCGATTCTCCTCACCGCCGAGGGCAATGTCGCCGACGGCTCGGGCGAGAGCATCTTCGCCGTCCGCGACGGCGTCATCTACACGCCTGATCTCTCGGCCTCGATCCTCGTCGGGATCACGCGCGACTCCGTGATCCAGATCGCGCAGGATCTCGGCCACCGTGTCGTCGAGAAGCCGATCATCCGCACCGATCTCTATCTCGCGGACGAGGTCTTCATGGTCGGAACGGCCGCCGAGGTGACGCCGATCCGAGAGATCGACGACCAGGTGATCGGCCCGCCCGGCCCCGTCACCCAGGAGATCCAACAGGCGTACCTCGACACCGTGCACGGGCGCAGCGAGCGCTGGAGCCAGTGGCTCGAGTTCGCGCACCGGCGACAGCGTCCAGCCACGGCGTGAGACAGGAAGTGCAGTCGGTCCCGCTCTCGGGGCCGTACGTCGGCGAGCGGGAGGAGGAGCTCGTCCTCGAGGTGCTTCGCTCGGGGCGGCTCTCGCTCGGGCCGACGATCGACCGCTTCGAGGAGCTCGTCGCCGAGCGAGTCGGCGCACCCTACGCGGCGGCCGTCTCCTCCGGCACGACGGGGCTGCATCTGCTCTGCATCAGCGCCGGCATCGACCCGGGCGACGAGGTGATCACGTCCCCGTACTCGTTCGCGGCGTCGGCCAACTGCTTCATGTACGAGGGCGGGATCCCGGTCTTCGCGGACATCGATCCGCGCACGTTGAACCTCGATCCCGCCGCGGTCGAGGCAGCGGTCACCGAGCGGACGAAGGCGATCGTCGGCGTCGACATCTACGGGTACCCGGGCGAGCTCGACGAGCTGCGCGCGATCGCCGACCGTCACGGGCTCGCGCTGATCGACGACTCGTGTGAGGCGCTCGGCGCCGAGTATCGCGGCAGGCCGCTCGGCTCCCACGGCATCTCGTCCGTGTTTGCCTTCTATCCGAACAAGCAGATCACGACCGGCGAGGGCGGCGTGGTGGTCACGCACTCCGAGGAGGAATGGCACCTGATCCGCTCGCTGCGCAACCAGGGGCGGCCGGAGCCGGGCGGCTGGCTCGAGCATGTCCGGCTCGGGTTCAACTACCGGTTGAGCGACATCGCTGCGGCTCTCGGGATCGGTCAGCTCGAACGGCTCGACGAGATACTGGCGCTCCGCGAACACGCCGCGAAGCGCTATCACGAGCTCCTCGCAGGTCGTGGACGTCGTCGAATTGCCCTGCGAGGACGACGAAGCTCACCGCCGGTCCTGGTTCGTGTACGTCGTCCTCTTCCCGGACTCGGCGGCGCGCGAGCGCGCGATATCCGTCTTCGAGCGCGAGGGGATCGGCTACAACCGCTACCTCCCCTCGATCCACCTGCAGCCGTACATGCGGGAGCGGTTCGGCTTCGAGGAGGGGCTCTGCCCGGTCGCCGAGGACGTCAGCTCGCGCTCGCTTGCGCTCCCGTTCTTCACGGGGATCGAGTCCGCAGCGCAGGAGCGCGTGGTCGAGGTTCTCTCCTCGGCGCTGTGAACCTGCAGAACATCGAGCGCTCCGAGCCGTTCACGACGAAGGACGGGTCGACCATCCGGGAGCTGCACCACACATCCGTGCAGAGCCTGGCCGAGGCCACGCTCGAGCCGAGTCAGGCGACGCAGCGCCATTACCACGAGCGAACCGAGGAGATCTATCTCGTGACGAAAGGCTCCGGCTCGCTGGAGGTGGACGGCGAGACACGCAGGGTTCGTCCCGGAGACGCGATCCTCATCTCGCCGGGCGCGTGGCACACGCTGGAGAACGACGGCACGAGCGAGTTGACCATCCTCTGCATGTGCTCGCCGCCGTACTCCGGCGATGACACGTTCTTCGAGTAGCAGCGCGCCCGTGAGATGATCCGACCGTGACGGACGGCGCGACGCGGATGGTCTTCCTCGGCTTCGGCAAGTGGGCGCGTGCGGACCGGATCTACGCGCTCGAGCCGATCACCGGAGACGAGCGCGGCGGCGGCAGCCGCACGCGCGTCTGGATCGACGGCATCGCCGAGCCGATCCTCGCCGGCCGCACCGAGCGCACGATCCTCCACGATATGGGGCAGGACGTGGCCGTCGCGAGCGCGACCTACGACGACGCGCTCGACCTCGCCGAGCGGGTGGCCAAGGCGGTCGACGAGGGCTCGTTCGACGTTCGCGACCTGGGACGTCGCGCGCGGCGGGTGCTCGAGAAGACGGCGAAGCCGGCCGAGGCCGAGCAGCTGTTCTAAGCACGCGGGTGGCGGGGGAACGGCTGACGCGCGAGTTCTTCGCGCGCTCGGTGCACGAGGTGGCGCCCGAGCTGATCGGGGCCACGCTGCTCGTCGACGGAGTCGGCGGGACGATCGTCGAGGTCGAGGCGTACGACCAGGACGACCCGGCGAGCCACGGCTTCGGCGGCCCGACCGCGCGAACGGCGTCCATGTTCGGCCCGCCCGGCCATGCCTACGTCTACCGCTCGTACGGGATCCACTGGTGCCTGAATCTCGTCTGCGCGCCCGACGGTCGCGCAGAGGCGGCGCTCGTGCGGGCGCTCGAGCCGACCCGCGGGCTCGCGGCAATGCGCGAGCGGCGCGGTCTCGAGGCGGCTCGCGCGCTCTGCTCGGGCCCGGCAAGCTCTGCCAGGCACTCGGCATCACACGCGCCTGCGACGGGCTGGCGCTCGACGAGCCGCCGTTCGAGCTCGTGGCACGCGAGTCCGAGCCGCAGCTCGTCGTCGGGCCGAGGATCGGGATCACGCGGGCGGTCGAGCAGCGGTGGCGCTACGGCCTCGCCGGCTCGCCGTTCCTCTCGCGACGCTTCTAGGATCAGCCCATGGGCCTCGCAGAGCTGACACGCAACGCCGTCGACGTCCTGCCCGAGGGCGGGTTGGAGAAGAAGCTCTCGCTCGGCCGGCCGTTGCGCGTGAAGCTCGGGATCGACGTCACGTCACCCGACATCCACGTCGGCCGCGGCATCCCGCTGCAGCGGATGCGTGCCTTCCAGGACGAGGGCCACAAGGCCGTCTTCATCGTCGGCGACTACACGACGCGGATCGGCGACCCGTCGGGCCGTTCGAGCGAGCGCCCGATCCTCTCCGACGAGGAGATCGACGCGAACGCGCAGCGGTATCTCGAGCAGGCCAAGGTGATCCTGCGCGACGACCCCGAGCTGCTCGAGGTGCGGTACAACGGCGAATGGCTCTCGAAGCTCTCCTACGCCGACGTCGTCAGGCTCGGCCGCATCGTGACGGTGGCGCGGATGCTCGAGCGCGACGACTTCGAGAAGCGCTACCGCGCCGGCGAGCCGATCTCGGTCTCGGAGCTGCTCTACCCGCTCATGCAGGCCTACGACTCGGTCGCGATCGAGGCCGACGTCGAGCTCGGCGGCACCGACCAGCTCTACAACCTGCTCGCGGGCCGTGAGGTGATGGAGGCGTACGGGCTCGAGCCGCAGGTCGTGCTGACGACGCCGCTCCTCGTCTCGTGGGACGGCGAGAAGATGAGCTCGTCGGTCGGCAACAACGTCCCGCTCACGGCAGCGCCCGAGGAGATGTTCGGGCGGACGATGCGGATCCCCGACTCGCAGCTCGAGGAGTGGTGGACGCTCGTCGCCGAGCAGCCGGTGCCCGCGGGCGACCCGATGCAGGCGAAGCTGGAGCTTGCGCGCTGGATCGTCGCGCGGTCGCACGGTGAGGAGGCTGCCCGAGCCGCCGAGGAGTACTTCGACCGCACCGTTCGTAGGCGCGAGGTCCCAGAGGACGTTTCGGAGCACCTCTGCCGGACGGCGATCCGGTCCACTTGCCGGCTCTTCTCGCCGACGCCTTCCACTTCTCGACGAGCGAGGCGCGCCGGCTGATCGGCCAGGGCGGGGTGAAGCTCGACGGCGATCCGGTGAGCGAGCTCGACCTCCCGCGGGCACGGCTGGCGGGGGCGATCCTCCAGGCCGGCAAGCGGCGCTTCGTTCGGCTCAACGAAGCCACTTGACGCACAGTTTTAGCTTGCTACACTTCCCCGGCTGCCCGAGAGGGCGGTTTGAAAAAGTCCCTGCAAGCGAGCGAAAACGGAGAGCCTCAGGAGGATTCCCCGCAAGAGGAAGTCCAGCAAGTCCCGAGGCCTCTGGCGCGAGTCGAGGCCTTTTTCATGCCGTCCCGAAGGCTCGGTCCTTGAAAACTCAACAGCGTGCGTTTACGTCGAGGCCACATCCCTCGTGGATGTGGTTGAGAACGAAACCTGTCTCCATCCTT
>CAVSAK010000005.1:42500-46183 GCA_963725965.1 uncultured Actinomycetes bacterium
AGCCAGCGAGTTAGTCTTCCACGGCAAGGTTAAGGAAACGGAGCCGTAGCGAAAGCGAGTCTGAACAGGGCGATTCAGTCGTGGGAGCTAGACCCGAAACTGAGTGATCTACCCATGGCCAGGTTGAAGCGGGGGTAAGACCCCGTGGAGGACCGAACCCACGTCGGTTGAAAACGGCGGGGATGAGCTGTGGGTCGGAGTGAAAGGCTAATCAAACTCAGAGATATCTGGTTCTCCCCGAAATATATTTAGGTATAGCGTCGCGCGTTCAATAACGGTTGTAGAGCACTGTTTGGCCTAGGGGGCCTACCAGCTTACTGAAGTCAGGCAAACTCCGAATGCCGTTATTCCAGAGCGCGGCAGTCAGAGTGCGGGGGATAAGCTTCGTGCTCAAAAGGGAAACAGCCCGGACCGTCGGCTAAGGTCCCTAATTCCATGCTAAGTGGGAAACGATGTCCGATTGCACAGACAACCAGGATGTTGGCTTAGAAGCAGCCACCATTCAAAGAGTGCGTAACAGCTCACTGGTCAAGTGGTCGGGCGCGGACAATGTAACGGGGCTCAAGCATGGAACCGAAGCCACGGACTTCACGCTTTGCGTGGAGTGGTAGGGGAGCGTTCCCAGGGCGGAGAAGCGGCGGCGTAAGCCTGCCGTGGAGCGCTGGGAAGTGAGAATGCTGGCATGAGTAACGAAAGGCGAGTGAGAAACTCGCCCGCCGAATGCCCAAGGGTTCCTGAGTAAAGCTAATCTACTCAGGGTTAGTCGGGACCTAAGCCGAGGCCGACAGGCGTAGGCGATGGATAACAGGTTGATATTCCTGTACCACGTTCCCAACCGCTATCACCGATGGGGGGACGGGGTAGGTTAGGGCAACCCAGGCGTTGGTCGACCTGGGGTAACCGCGTAGGGTGGCTGGTAGGAAAATCCGCCGGCCGTGAAGCCTGAGACGGGATGCCGAGGCCCTATGGGGCCGAAGTGCCTGAAACCATGCCTCCGAGAAAATCCTCTAGGGAGGTTGGACGTGCCCGTACCAAAACCGACACAGGTGGGCAGGTAGAGAATACCAAGGCGATCGGAAGAACCCTCGTTAAGGAACTCGGCAAAATGGTCCCGTAACTTCGGGAGAAGGGACGCCCCGGTAGAGTGAAGCTCTTTACGGGCTTAGCTCGAGGGGGCCGCAGTGAAACGGCCCAAGCGACTGTTTACCAAAAACACAGGTCTCTGCGAAGTCGCAAGACGACGTATAGGGGCTGACTCCTGCCCGGTGCCGGAAGGTCACGAGGAGAGGTTAGCTTTCGGGCGAAGCCTTGAATCCAAGCCCCGGTAAACGGCGGCGGTAACTATAACCGTCCTAAGGTAGCGAAATTCCTTGTCGGGTAAGTTCCGACCTGCACGAATGGAGTAACGACTTGGGCGCTGTCTCAACGAGGGATCCGGTGAAATTGTAGTTTCGGTGAAGATGCCGAATACCCGTGGTTGGACGGAAAGACCCCGTGAACCTTTACTACAGTTTGACGTTGGAGTTCGGGATTCGTTGTCCAGGATAGGTGGGAGGCTGTGAAGCGGGGACGCCAGTCCTCGTGGAGCCAATCTTGGGATACCACCCTTCGTGTTCTGGGCTTCTAACCCGCTGCCGTGATCCGGGGCGGGAACAGCGTCAGGTGGGTAGTTTGACTGGGGCGGTCGCCTCCCAAAATGTAACGGAGGCGCGCAAAGGTTCCCTCAGCACGGTTGGAAATCGTGCGTAGAGTGCAAAGGCATAAGGGAGCTTGACTGCGAGACAGACAGGTCGAGCAGGCGCGAAAGCGGGCCTTAGTGATCCGGCGGTAACTGGTGGACGTGCCGTCGGTCAACGGATAAAAGGTACTCCGGGGATAACAGGCTTATCCTTCCCAAGAGTCCACATCGACGGAAGGGTTTGGCACCTCGATGTCGGCTCGTCGCATCCTGGGGCTGAAGCAGGTCCCAAGGGTTGGGCTGTTCGCCCATTAAAGCGGTACGCGAGCTGGGTTCAGAACGTCGTGAGACAGTTCGGTCCCTATCCACCATGGGCGCTGGAGCTTTGAGAGGAGTCGTCTCTAGTACGAGAGGACCGAGACGAACAGACCTCTGGTGTATCAGTCGTCGTGCCAACGGCGCTGCTGATTAGCCACGTCTGGATGGGATAACCGCTGAAAGCATCTAAGCGGGAAGCCCACCTCGAGATGAGAGCTCCCATCCCCTCGAGGGAGTAAGGGCGGTCGAAGACTACGACCTTGATAGGCGGGACGTGTAATCGCAGCAATGCGTTCAGCGGACCCGTACTAATTGCCCGAGGTCTTGATTTGAACGCCGGTCGAGTCGCTATGGAGTTTTGAGGGTGCCGCGTTGGAGCGGGCGCCTTGACAGTTCGGCGGTCATACCGGTAGGGAGACACCTCTTCCCATTCCGAACAGAGAAGTTAAGCCTGCCAGGGCCGATGGTACTCGGAGGGCAACCTCCCGGGAGAGTAGGTCGCCGCCGATTTGCTTACTGAAAAAGGGTCGCGAGAGCGGCTCTTTTTCGTGGTCCAGATCAGGCCGCGGCCTCGCTGTGCGCCTCCTCGGGCCGGGTGGGATCCAGCTCCTTCAGCCGTCGCACCCGTTCCGCAACCGGAGGGTGTGTGACGAACAACCGTGCCGGCCACTCCTCGGCGAACGGGTTGATGGTGAACAACGGCTCCGTGGCCGGGCTGCCCTCGAACCCGACGAGCTCGGACGCCTGCTCCAGGCGCAGTAGCGCGTCGGCGAGGCCGTGTGGCGAGTCGCAGAGCTTCGCTGCGAACCGATCGGCGGCGAACTCCCGCTTCGGAGAGACGAGCAGATGGACGCAGGCCGCCGCCACCGGCGCGAGGACAAAAAGCAGGGACCGCTCGAACCAGCCCCCGATCCGACTCGTCTCGAGCGTCACGGCGGCCGCGACCGCCGCCGCAGTCTGCACCTGGATGTCGTGGAGTCGCACATGGGCGATTTCGTGGGCTAGCACGCCCTCGAGCTCTGCGGGCGTGCAGGCGGCGACGCAGCCCGTGCTCACGACGACGGCGGAGCTGCTCAGGCCGCGCCCGGTCGCCGCGGCGATCGGCAGCCCGTCGGGGATGAGGTAGAGGCGAGGCTTGACGATCCCGGCCCGTGACGCAAGGCGCTCGACCGTCGAGTGGAGAAGCGGCGCCTCGCCGACGGGCAGCTCGCGCGCGCCGATCATCCCGAGCGCGACGCGGTCGAACGTCCAGTACGCGCCGGCGGCCACGAGCAGGGCGCAGAAGACGAAGATCGAGAGCCCCCGCACGCCGTCGAGCAGCCAGCCGACGAGGGCGAAGATGCCTACGAGGACGAGCACGAGCAGCCAGGCCTTGACGATGTTGCCGGCAGCGACGAGCACGCCTACATCAAACCTCTAGCGCTCTTCGCCGCCGTCTTCCTGCCCGTCGTCCTCGAGCAGGCCGCGCGGCGGCCAGTCTTCGTTCTGCGGTGCGTCGCAGCGGCTCGAGCAGTGGAGCGACGCGATGTTCTGGAGGGGAACGAGGATGTGCCCGTTCAGCTCGATGTGCGCGACCTCGTCGACGTAGCAGTACGCGGTGAGCACGCCTTCCTGGTAGTCGCCGCCGAAGAGTGCGACCTCGACCTGCTCGCCCTTGTACTTGCTCGTGTAGTCCTCCACCGCTCGG